>CAWJTZ010000012.1:0-180836 GCA_963845935.1 uncultured Gaiellaceae bacterium | reverse complement strand
CGAGCGCGTCCGCGACGGCCCCCATCGACGGCGTAGCCATAACCGCGGCCGGCACTGCGAGCGCGGCTGCCCCGAGGCCTGCTCGCTTGAGCATCTGGCGGCGGTCGACGATCATTTCGCGCCGCTCGTCGGCGTCCATGCCCTTCGGCTCTGGAGCGCCGAGGTCTTCTGACTCCACTGAACCCTCCTTTGCTCGTCGACGCGACGACAACGAGGGCGAACCTAACACCTTTGTGTTCGAGTGTCCAGCTTTATGGTTATCGTATGACGAAAGGCCGAAACAGGCCGCCGCGCTAGTCGTTCTGGTGCTCGAGAACGACCTTCGCGACGAGGCCTTGGCGGTTGTCCATGAGCGCGAACGCTTCCTCGAAGCGGTTGGCAGGAAAGCGATGCGTGACGATCTGGTCGAGGTCGAGAAGCCCGTGCTCGAGCAGGCGGACGACGCTCGACCAGGCGGACGTCGGGTACGAACAGCTTCCGACGACGTCCATGTCGGCGAACATGATCCGGTCGGCCGGGATCTCGAGCATCTTCCCCTCGCCTGCGATCCCGAGCAGGACGACCCGACCGCCGGGCCGCACGAGCCGGGTCGCGAGATCGACCGCTGCCGCGGCCCCGGCCGTCTCGAGCACCAGATCGAGCCCGCCACCCAGCAGCTCGTGAGTGGCTGCCACAGGGTCCTGTTCGGTGACGTGCGCCGTTGCGTCTGCGCCGAGCGCGCGCGCGAAGGTCAGCTCCTCCTCGCGGACGCCGTAGGCAACCAGGGTGCCGGGCGAGTAGAGCTTCGCGAGCGTCACCGCGAGCGAGCCCAGAGTTCCGACGCCGATGACGCCGATCGTGTCGCCCGGGCGCGGTCGTCCCCGCTCGAGCCCGCGGAGGACACATGCTGCCGGTTCGACGAGTGTGCCCGCCGCGAAGGAGACGCTCTCCGGGAGCCGGTGCACGACGTGGCGGGGAACGCGGACGAACTCGCCGTAGCCGCCCGGCCTCGTGAAGCCGATCTGGTCGTAGTTCAGGCAGAGCTGCGTGTTGCCCTCCTTGCACCGCCGGCACCGGTTGCACGGGATCATCCCCTCGCACACCACCCGTTCCCCGACCTCGAGATCGGTGACGCCATCGCCGAGCTCGGCCACGGTGCCGCTCCACTCGTGGCCCGGCACGAGCGGGAAGTGCACCCAGCGCGGGTCCGTGAGGCCACCGTGGAGCATCTCGAGATCGGTGCGGCACACTCCGGCGACGTGACTCCTCACGAGCACCTCGCCAGGATCGGGACTCGGTGTCTCGAGCTCGACCAGAGCGACCTCGTGCGGCCGCTCGATGACGACGGCCTTCATGGCTCGACGATAGCGCCGTCGACGCCGCGGAGTGCGGGATAGAGCGCGCGAAACCTCGGCCTCAGCTCCGCGTAGACCTCTTGCCAGTCCCCGTTGGGTTCGACGACCTCCTGTGTTCGCACGGTCGCCTTCACCGCCTGGTGCACATCCGCAAACATGCCGCCGGCCACACCGCCGAGCAGCGCCGCACCGAACGCCGAGCCCTCCTCGACGACCGTTCGCTCGATCGGCAGCCCGAGGACGGAAGCGCAGATCTCGAGCCAGAACTGCGAGCGGGCGCCGCCGCCCGAGACCCGTGCGCTCGTGACCTCGACGCCGAGGTCGCGCAGGAGGTCGAGGGAGTCACGCAGCCCGAAGGCGACTCCTTCGAGCACCGCGCGCACGAGCGCTCCTCGATCGTGACGCAGTTGCAGGCCGGTGAATGCGCCGCGCGCGTCGGGGTCGGCGTGGGGCGTTCTTTCCCCCTGCAGGTACGGAAGGAAGAGGAGCCCCTCGACCCCCGGAGCCCAGCGCTCGGCGTCGGCCAGCAGGCTGTCGAACGGGAGATCCGGGGCGATCGTGTCGTGGAGCCACTGGAGCGACCCCGCCGCTGAGAGCATGACCCCCATCGCCTCCCAGGCACCGGGAACCGCGTGACAGAAGACGTGCACGCGTGCACGCTGGTCCGTCCGGTACTCGGGGAGAGCGGCGAAGACCACACCGGAGGTCCCGAGTACGAGCGAGGCCGGCCCGGGCCCCGTGATCCCCACCCCTAGTGCCGCGGACTGTTGATCGCCGGCGCCCGCCGCGACCGGGATGCCGGTCGCCGTCTCGCCGGAGACGTCCGGTGACTCGAGAGCGGGCGGGAGCCACTGCTCGGGGATCTCGAGCGCGTCGACGACTTCGCGGCTCCACCCACGCCCGGCGACGTCGAAGAGCAACGTTCCCGAGGCGTCGGCGACGTCGATCGCCCACGAGCCTGTGAGACGGAGGCGCACGTAGTCCTTGGGCAGGCAGATGCGCGAGATGCGGGCGTAGCTGTCGGGCTCGTGGTGACGGAGCCACAGGAGCTTCGGAGCGGTGAAGCCGGGAAGCGCTCGGTTGCCCGTCAGCTCGATCAGGCGTTCGAGGCCGACCTGCGCCTCGATCGCCTCGCATTCTGCGCCGGTCCGTTGGTCGTTCCAGAGGATCGCCGGGCGCAGCGGACGGTCGCCGTCGTCGAGCGCGACGAGTCCGTGCATCTGTCCCGAGAGCCCGATTCCGACGACTTCGTGGCCGGCGGAGACCTCCGCGAGCGCCGTTTCGGCAGCACGCCACCAGTCTTCGGGATCCTGCTCGGACCATCCCGGATGCGGGGTCGACAGCGGATACCCGTGCTCCGCCTGTGCCGCGATGTCGCCCGAGGGCGTGACCGCGAGCGCCTTGACGCCGGTCGTCCCGACGTCGAGCCCGACGGCGACGGTCATCGCCTAGGCGCCGAGCGCGGCGTAGACGAGCTCGTACGCGCGGATCGCGTCCTTCTGCGCCTGTGCCTCGCTAAGGGCCGCGTCGTCGATCTTGGCCGCGACCGAGTCGATGAAGCGCCACTGCAGCACGCTCCGGCGCACGGCCTCGACGGCGTCCTCGGTGTACGGATAGAGGTCGAAGCCCAGCCGCTCGCCGTTGTCGCCGTAGCCGGCGCGGCGCAGCTCGACCGCGAGCTCGAGCGTCTCCATGAACGCGGTGGCGCCGACCATGTTGTCGTCGTCGAACGTGCCCCAGCCCGAGTTCGCGTGCTGGTGGCCGAGAAGTCCCTCGGCCGCGAGCAGAGCGGCGTACTCGGCGAGCGACTCCCCGTTCATGAGCAGGTGCTGCCAGTCCATGTTCACCTTGACGCTGGTGATGCCACGCGTCCGCAGGGTGTGGATGACATGCAGCGTCATCCCGATGTTCCGCATGAAGATCTTCATCGCCGGCTCGGAGTTCTTGTGCTCGAGGAAGAGCGTGACGCCCTTCTCCTGGCAACGCTCTGCGATCTCTCCGACGCCGTCGACGAACCGTGCCCACGCGTCCTGGTACGGCGTCTGGAAGGGGTAGTTGTAGCCCTCGACGCCGGGCCAGAGGATCATCTGCGCGCCCACGGCCGCCGCGAAGTCCGCAGCGCGGAGCCCCTCTGCGAGCGCCACGTCGCGCACGGAGTCGTCCGGTGACGACAGACCGCCCCTGCCGAAGAGCGGGTTCAGGTGCGTCCCGGTTGCGACGGCGTAGATGCCGTGGCCGTCGAGCGCCGCACGGACCTCCTCGAGATTGTCCTCGGAGAGCTCCTGCGGGTAGTGGAACTCGTAGTCGTCCATGAGCTCGCCGAGCCCGGCGACCGCGCGCGACACCTTCGCTGCGGTCGACTCTCCTGCGTGCTCGGGCCGGTACCCGCCCGGGACGAACCGCGTCACCATGGACCCGAGAGCCCAGATTCCGAGCGAGGTCTTCATGCGGATGCCTCCTGCGTGGTCGGTGTCATGTCTCCCTTGCGGGCGGCTTAGTATCTCGCACGGGATCGGGGCAAGCCGACGAAGGAGGGCGCGTGAGCGCGGACGGGATTCGCGAGATCGGTGTCGGGATGCTCGGGTATGCCTTCATGGGCAAGGCGCACTCGAACGGCTTCAGGAAGATCGGATACATGACGTGGCCGCCGCCGCTCATGCCTCGGCTGGTCGCCATCGCCGGCCGCGACGAGGACGCCGTCGGCGAGGCAGCGGGTCGGTACGGCTTCGAGCGGTGGACGACGGACTGGCAGGACGTCGTCGCCGACCCGGAGATCGGACTGTTCGACAACCTCGGCCCGAACGCGCTCCACGCCGAGCCCACGATCCTCGCCGCCGAGGCGGGAAAGCACGTCGTGTGCGAGAAGCCGCTCGGACGCACCGCCGAGGAGAGCTTCGAGATCTGGGAGCGCGTCGCGGCGACCGGGGTCAAGCACCTGTGCGCGTTCAACTACCGGTTCGTTCCCGCCGTCCGCCTCGCGCGCGAGCTGATCGACGCGGGCGAGCTCGGCGAGATCCGGCACTTCCGCGGGCGCTACCTCCAGGACTGGGGCGACACGGACGCGCAGGTCTGGCGGTTCGACGCCGCCGCGGCCGGCTCGGGAGCGCTCGGTGACCTCGCAGCGCACGTGATCGATCTCGCCCGCTACCTCGTCGGCGAGATCGACGAGGTGGGCGGCTTCCTCTCGACCTTCATCGCGAACCGCGAGGTGGACGACGCCGTCGAGGCCACCGTCCGCTTCGCGAACGGCGCCGTCGGCACGCTCGAGGCCACGCGGCTCGCCCTCGGGCGCCGGAATGCCCTCCAGTGGGAGATCAACGGCACCAAGGGCTCGCTCGCGTTCGACATGGAGCGGCTCAACGAGCTGCAGGTCTTCAAGACGGGCGACCCGCGCACGCGAGGGTTCACGACCGTCCTCGTCTCGGAGGCGACTCATCCGTTCTGGGAGCACTGGTGGCCGCCGGGTCACATCGTCGGCTGGGGCGACACGTTCGTCCACGAGCTCCACCACTTCCTGACGGCAATCGCGGACGACTCGGACGTCGCGCCGCACGGAGCGACGTTCGAGGACGGCTATCGCGCGGCCGAGGTGTGCGACGCGATCGTGCGCTCGGGCCACTCCGGGCGACGTGAATCGGTCGAATATCGGACGCGGTAACGCATTGACCGGCACCCGATTCGTACTAGAGTCTCCCCGCAGGCATCCCTCGTCAAGGAGGATTTGCAGTGAAGGCAGTTTCTCGTAGGTCAGCGACGCTCCTCGTCGGAGTCGCCGCGGCCGCAGTCGCCGTCGCGATCGCCGCGAGCGGCGCAACCGCGCGCACGGCTCAGACGGGCTCAGTATGCGTCCTTCTCCCGGACACGACGACGTCCGTCCGCTGGCAGCAGTTTGACGCTCCGGCCTTCAAGAGCGCCTTCAAGAAGGCGGGCGTCAAGGCGACTGTCGTGAACGCGCTCGGTCAGCCGCAGAAGCATGCTCGCGCAGGCCGAGCAGTGCATTACCGCGGGCGCCAAGGTCGGGATCATCACCGATATCGACCGCGGCACGTCGATCTCCATCCAGAAGAAGTTCAGGGCCGTGGGTGGCAAGACGATCGACTACGACCGTCAGATCATCGGCGGCACCGGCTCCGTCTATATCTCGTTCGACAACCCAAGCGTGGGTCGCCAGCAGGCGCTCGGCGTTCTCGGCGCCATGAAGAAGAACGGGACGTACAACGCGAACAGCACGGTTGCGCAGCTCTGGGGCGGCCCGACCGACGCCAACGCGTTCGCGTTCAAGAGCGGTAACGACGCTGTCCTGAACCCGCTCTTCAAGGCGAAGAAGATCAAGAGGGGCCCGGCGAAGTTCGTGCCGCTCTGGGATGCCGGCAAGGCACAGACGATCTTCGAGCAGATGCTCGTCCAGACGAGCAACAACATCCAGGGCGTCGTCGCGGCGAACGACGGCATCGCGGGCGCCGTCGTCGCGACGCTGAAGGCGAAGGGTCTCAAGCCCATCCCGCTCTCGGGTCAGGACGCGACGGTCCAGGGCGTGCAGAACATCATCTCGGGCTGGCAGACGATGACCGTCTACAAGTACGTGCCCGACGAGGCCAACGCGGCCGCGGCGGCGGCGATCGCCCTGTACAAGGGGGCGAAGCCGAGGCTCAATGGAACGAGCAAGGGGAAGCCTGCTTACATCGTCCCCGTGTCGACGATCACGAAGGCGAACTACACGCAGCTCTTTCGCGACGGGTTCCTCAAGCGGAGCGATGTGTGCTCCGGGGACTACAAGCAGTACTGCAAGTAAGCGTCTGAACAGCCGTGGAGGCGTGCCTCGAGCACGCCTCCACGGCTTCTCCAGGACCCGCCACTCGTGAGCGATACGCCACTCCTCGAGATCCGCGACCTCTCGAAGACGTTCGGGTCCGTGCAAGCCCTCACGGACGTCGACTTCGAGGTACGCGTCCGGCGAGGTCATGGCGCTCGTCGGCGACAACGGCGCTGGCAAGTCGACGCTCATCAAGTGCATCGCCGGGATCCACGGCTACGACTCCGGCGAGATCTTGTTCGGCGGCGAGGAAGTCACCATCCATGGGCCGAAGGACGCGGCGAAGCTCGGGATCGAGGTCGTGTACCAGGATCTCGCGCTCTGCGACAACCTCGACGTCGTCCAGAACATGTACCTGGGGCGCGAGATCCGGGACTTCCTCTTCCGGCTCAAGGAGCCGGCGATGGAGCAGCGTTCGGCGGAGACGCTCAAGGGCCTTCGCGTCACCACGATCAAGTCCATCCGTCAGACGGTCGCGACGCTCTCGGGCGGACAACGCCAGTCGGTCGCAGTCGCGCGCGCCGTGATGTGGAACTCGAAGCTCGTCATCCTCGACGAGCCCACGGCCGCGCTCGGCGTCGCGCAGACCGAGCAGGTGCTGGCGCTCGTCAGGCGGCTGGCCGAGCAGGGGCTCGCCGTCGTCCTCATCTCGCACAACCTGCACGACATCTTCGAGACCGCGACTCGGATCACCGTCCTGCGCCTCGGCCGCAACGTCGGGATCTACGAGCGCGCGACGACCACGCAGCAGGAGGTCGTCCAGGCGATCACCGCCGGAATTCCGACCAAGGTGTCGGGCATCGCGGAGACCGCCCCGGAGGTCGTCGCGTGAGCACCGACGCCGAGATCGTCGCGCCGGGCATCGGGCTGCCGGGGGAGGCGACGCCGAGGAGCGGCAGGGCCTCTGGCAGCGGACGCTCGTCAACATCAAGTCGGGGAACCTCGGCGTCCTTCCGGTCGTCCTCGGCGAGATCCTCATCGTCGCGTACTTCGGCTTCACCGCGACGAACTTCTTCACCGCCGGGAACTTCGTGAACGTCATCCTCCAGATGGCCGGGGTGACGATGATCGCGTTCGGCGTCGTCTTCGTGCTGCTTCTCGGCGAGATCGACCTCTCGATCGGCTACCTGAGCGGCATCGCGGCGGTCACGGCGGCGGAGATGCAGCTCGCGACCGGGCGCAACTACCCGGGATGGCTGGCGATCCTGATCGGGCTCGCGGTCGTCGCCGTGATCGGCGCTGCGCAGGGAACGATCGTCGCGAAGGTCGGCGTGCCGTCGTTCGTCGTCACGCTGGCCGGCCTCCTGATCTGGCAGGGCGTCATCCTGAAGATCCTCGAGCAGCGCGGCGTGATCATCATCGAGAGCAGCTGGATCAACGATGCGGCGACCTACTACTTCTCCGCGAACGTCGGCTGGCTAATAGCGTTGACCATCACGGGCTTATATGCCCTCGTCGAGCTGGGCTGCGCAATAGGTCAGCGACGCGCGGGGCTGTCGGTCAGCCCGTGGATCCCGATCGCGAAGCTCGTGGGCGTTGCGGTCGCGTGCTTCGGCACGGTCGCGATCTGCAACCACGCGACGAGACCCGCCGCCTGCGCGCCGGGCACGCCGCTCACGGTGAACTGCACGCAGCCGATGGGTCTGCCGCTCGCGGCGCTCCTGATGCTGATCTTCCTCGTCGGCCTCACGTTCCTCGCGAAGCGCACGACGTTCGGGCGCCACGTCTATGCCGTCGGCGGCAACGCGGAGGCCGCGCGCCGCTCGGGCATCAACGTCCCGCGCATCCGCATCCTCGTCTTCACGATCTCGGGGATCATGGCCGGCGTCGGCGGGATCGTCCTCGCCGCTCGGCTCCAGTCGGTGAACCTGCAGCAGGGTGGCGGGACGCTGCTCCTCGACTCGATCTCGGCCGCCGTCATCGGCGGCGTCAGCCTGTTCGGCGGGCGAGGAGAGGTCCGCGGAGCGCTCCTCGGCTCGCTCGTCATCGCGACGGTTGCGAACGGCCTGAACATCGGCGGCTACTCGACGGGCGCGATCTACATCGTCACCGGCGTCATCCTGCTGCTCGCCGTCACGCTGGACTCGGTCGCCCGGCGACTGCAGGAACGCTCGGGCCGCTGAGCCGCGAGCCCTAGCCCACGTCGACGATCCGGTCGGCGGCGACGTTCTCGAGGGTCGTCGTGGTGCCGTCGGGGTACCGGATCGTGAGGTGCGCGACCGTGCGCGGCCTTGCCGAGGCCGAAGTGCACTCTCGGGTCCTCGGACGAGAGGTAGCTCGACCCCGCCTGCACCTCGCGGACGAGCTTCCGGCCATCGCCGAGCCTCGCCGTCACGACCGCTCCCGGTGCGAACGAACGGAAGCGAACCTCGAGCCAGTGACGGTTCGGCGCGTCGTTCCGGAGCAGGACGAGCCTGCCGCCGATCGAGTTCACGGCGACGTCGAGATCGCCGTCGTTGTCGAAGTCGGCCGTCGCGAGGCCGCGTCCGTTCACCGCGGGCGTGCGTGCGAGCCACGGGGCCTTGACGAGCGCGAAGCGCGGCTCCTTGCCCGGCCCCGACACGTTCTCGAGGATCTGCACGCGTCGGGCGTCCTTCGCGAGGTTCAGGACGGGGATTGCGCCGTTCGCCAGGACGAGGTCGAGATCGCCGTCGAGGTCCAGGTCGGCCCACGACACTCCCCATCCCGCCGGGTGCGAGCCGACTGCAGCTGCGAACTCGGGGCGCGCATCGGCGAACGACGGCCCCTTGGCCGCCCTGAGACTCCGGTAGGCCGCGTGCAGCTGGTTACGCGAGTTGGTGACGAAGATGTCGGTCCGTCCGTCGCCCGAGAAGTCCTGTGCCGCGATTCCCATGCCCGCGTTCGGGTCGGCGACGGCCTCGCGTTTCGCGACGTCCTCGAAGCGAAATCCGAGGTGCACGGGATCTGCCTCGGCGCCGCCCTTCAGCGCGACGTTCTCGTAGAGCTGGTTGGGATCCGCGTCGTTCGCGACGTACAGATCGAGACGCCCGTCGTGGTTGAAGTCCGTGAAGATCGCCCCGAGGCCGTGCGCGACCTTCGTCCTCTCGATCCCGGCGGGTCGAGCGACCTCGCGGAACGTCGAATGCCCGTTCTCGTCCGTGCCTTCGTTCAGGTAGAGGAGATCGCGGACCGGTGCGTGGTCGGATGGGAAGCCGGACGCTGGGTCGACGACGAAGTTCGGATCCGTGTACGACGAGACGAACAGGTCCGGCCGCCCGTCACCGTTGACGTCGCCGACGACGGCTGCCGAGTGCCATGCCTTTCCGTTGATGCCGGCCTGGACGGCTCCTTCCGTGAAGGTCCCGTCGCCGTTGTTCCAGAGCAGCGCGTCCCAGGAGTCCGTCGCGACGTTGTACCCGGCGCTGGTCACGTAGAGGTCGGTGTGACCGTCGAGGTTGAAGTCGGCTGCCACGCAGCCGTCTCCGCGTATGGGGAGGTCGGCGCCGGCGCGCGACGACACGTCCACGAACCGGCCCCCCACGTTGTGGTAGAGCGCGGTCCGAGGGAGGCCGCCGTGGGTGTCCGAGGGAACGATGTCGACGTCCGCGTGCGAGTTGACGACGAAGAGGTCGAGCCAGCCGTCGTTGTCGTAGTCCAGCCAGCAGAGGCCGCCGCCCATCATCGCCGTCGTGTCCAGGGACATCCCGTAGTGGAACGCACCCTGGCGGAAGTCGAGCCCGACCTGGCGGGAGACGTCCACGAACGAGGTGCCGCCGAGCGTGCCGGTCGGCGGGGCGGCCGACGGTGCCCCCAGCGCGAGACCTCCGTCCGAGCGGACGATGCGGTACCTCCCGCCGTCCAGCTGGAGCTCCACGGTCCGCCGGAAGCGCACGGGATCCCGCCGGCTCGGCGAGCGCGGCCGATGTTCGGCCGTACGTCGACGCGACGTACGTTCCCTGGAGGTTGGCGACGACGCTGGGCGGGCCCTGGAACGCGCCTCGATGCAGCGTCAGCACCATCCGGTCGACGTCGTAGCGGGCGACAGTGGTCTCCGCCGCAGGAGTCCGGATCTGGCCCCACAGCGAGCGCGAGCCATGCTCCGCTGGCGGCCGCTGCGGCGCCGTCGAGATCCTTGCGCCGCAAGGCATCCGACTCGAGGCGGAGGTCGGCGAGGACGTCCCGCGCGATGGCCTGCGCAGCCGAGTCGGCGATCGGTGCGACACCCTTCCCTCCCGCGACGACGATCTCCGGCAGCGGGCCAGCCGCCGTCGTGGCCTCCTCGGAGTCCGGTCGAGCCGGGATCCCGGCCGCGAAAACGAGCGCGCCGAACACGAGCGCGCCGACGAGCGCAGCGCCGGCGGCGGCGGGTCGTGGCAATGCCGCAGAACGGCCGGCGCACGAGCTGCGCCAGGCGCGCCGCGCCGACGAGCTCCACCAGCCCTCTGGTCGCGCAGAGGATCGCCAGCGACGCGAGGATCGCGACCTTCGTCGCGAACTCGGTCGTCTGCGGCGCGATCAGGAGCGTCGCGAGGAGCCCGACTCCGATCGCATACGCGCGCCGTCCCGTGTTGCTCGCGGGCGTCGTCTTCGGGTCGGTGATCATGAAGAAGAGAAAGACGAGGATCTCGGGCGAGGAGACGAGGAGCCACCAGAACTGCGCGCCCTCGATCGGCCCGACGTGCCAGGCTGCCGTCATCGTGTGTCCGCTCGCGGCGAGGACGCCGATCCCCGCGGCGAACGCAAGCCAGAAGCAGACGGCGATCTGCAGCAGGTGCAGCCGGCGCAGGATCAGGAACCCTCCGACGACGATCAGCACGAGCGCCACGACGAGCGCGGGGGAGAGCGGGCCCCACCAGAGCGCGAGCGGGTCGGCACGCTCGGCGCCCAGCAGGAGGAAGCAGAGGACGAGACCGATGTTCGACGGGTTGAAGACGTGGTTGCCGCGTACCCGGATGACGTACTTCGACAGGAGCGCGACCGCGGACGTGCCGGCGAAGATCCACCAGCCCTTCATGCTCCACCAGTCGCCGTGCTCGGTCCCGGGCACACGCAGGACGAAGGCGACGCCATTCCCTGTGAGGAGCGCGCTCGCCGGCCACATGATCACGTGCTGACGCCAGAACGTGAGCCCGAACTCGAGGACGCCCGCGACCACGAGCGAGACGAGGATCTGCGCGATCGAGAGCTGGAAGTCGAACGCGACCTGGCCGAGAACCTGCAGCGTGACGATGATCGCCGCGAGATGCAGCCGCGGGTCGCGGATCGTCGGGAGCAGCACCGGATAGGAGGTGCCTCGGATGCGGAGTGTCGGCCTGTCGACGCCGACGGCGGCAGGCGCGCTCATGGCGCGCTCATGGTACTGCAGAGGTCGCCGATCCGGCAGATGCGTCAAGATCGCTGCGTGACTCTCCAGCAGGCGATGGAAGCGATCCGATTCGTCGTCGAGAACGCGCCGGCTCCCGTGTCCGTGTACGCGACGGACGACCACGGCGAGGTCGTCGCGGCCGCCACGATGGACGGCGCCGCTCGAGACACGCGCCTGAACGCCCAGCGCAAGGCGTATACGGCGGCGCGGAGCGACGCGACCTCCACCGCGGCCCTCGCGGAGAAGGCGCGCGCCGACGCAGCGGAGCGCGCGAGCTTCGACCCCTTCTTCACGTTCTTCAAGGGCGGGGTCGCCGCGTTCGAGGGTGATCGCCGTGTCGGCGCCCTGGGCGTGAGTGGGCTTCCGGGCGAGGACGACGACGCCCTCGCACGCCGCGCGATCGCGGCCGCCGGCCTGTCCGCCCGCGACTAGGCCGCGGTCAGCTCGAGCGGCTCGATCGCGCCGTCGGAGATCCGCCAGCCGGCGAGCTCGTCGCTTCGCACCGTGTAGATGAGGTAGGGGCGTCCGGCCCACAGGCCGACGTTCTCGACGTCGGTGCGCGAGGGGCGCGGCGGGGAGGAGAGATGCGAGTGGAAGACCGCGAGCTCGTAACCGTCGTCCTCGAGGAACCACGTCTCTGGCGGGACGTCGAGCTCGAACCGATACGGGGACGCGGCCGCGTTGACGCCCGCGACGTATCGCTCCGCGACGCCGCCCTTGACGACGACGAGGCCACACGCCTCGTTCGGCGACTCGTCCCGTGCGTGCTCGGCGAGAGCCTCGCGCACAGGGGCCGGGATCACCACCAGACGGAACGTCCCATCGAGCTCTCGACGTCGGACGCGTCCCAGAAGTCGGCGGACAGGTACTTCCAGCCCCCGTCTGCGAGCACACACACGACGACGCCCCCGTCGAGCTCCTCTGCAAGCCGGAGCGCCGCGTCGACGACCGCGCCCGAGGAGACTCCACCGAACACGCCTTCGCGCTCGAGCAAGAGTTTGAGGCCGGACACCGCGTCGGCGTTGGAGACGAGCAGCTTCCGGTCGAGCTTCGACACGTCGAGGATCGGGGGCACGTAGCCGTCGTCGAGCGAGCGCAGGCCCATCACCTCGTCACCGGGAAGCGGCTCCGCTGCCGCGACGACGACGTCGGGGTGCGACTCGCGGAGGCGCTCGCCGGCGCCCATGAGCGTCCCGCCCGTGCCGAGGCCGGCGACGAGGACGTCGACCCGGTCGAGTGCGGCGGCGATCTCCGCTCCCGTCCCCTCGTAGTGCGCCCGCGGGTTGGCCTCGTTCGCGTACTGGAACGGCATGAAGAACGACGGGTCACGCTCGGCGAGCTCGATGGCGAGCCGGACCGCTCCGTTCGATCCCTCCGCGCCCGGCGACTCGACGATCTCGGCGCCGTAGAGGCGGAGCAGCTTCCGGCGCTCGGCCGTGACGTTCGCGGGGACGACGCAGGTCAGCGGGTAGCCGCGCAGGCGTGCGGCGAGCGCGAGGGCGATCCCGGTGTTGCCGCTCGTCGGCTCGAGGAGCCGGCGGCCCGGCTCGAGCTCGCCGGATGCCTCGGCCGCATCGAGCATCGCCTTCGCGACGCGGTCCTTGATCGACCCGCTCGGGTTCTGTCCCTCGAGCTTGGCGTAGAGACGGACGGACGGCTTCGGCGAGAGGCGGGGCAGCTCGACGAGCGGCGTCGACCCGACGAGGTCGAGGAGCGACGTCGGAAGCGCTGTGGCTCTAGCTTCCACCGGCCATGGCCGGCAGGAGGATCAGCTGGTCGCCGGCGCTCACCTCGGTCTCGAGGCCGTCGCGCGTGCGGACGTCCTCGCCGCCGACGTAGACGTTCACGAACGGCGCGAGCTCGCCGTCCTGCAGGAGCTGCGACGCGAGCGGCGGATAGCGCTCGATCAGATCGTCGATCACCTCGGCGACGGTCGAGCCGTCGGCTTCCAGCTCGCGGGCGCCTCCGACCTCGGCGCGCAGTGTCGGCGGTATCCGGACCGCGGCCATCAGTGATGCACCGGCGCGTTGCAGAACTCGACGTAGTCGATGTACTCGGTGATCGTCGGATGGTCTCCGCAGACCGGGCACTCGGGATTCCGGCGGACGCTGACCTCGTCGAGCGTCGTGCCGAGAGCGTCGAACAGGAGAAGGCGCCCGGCGAGCGAGTCGCCGCGGTCGAGGATCAGCTTCAGCGCCTCGTTCGCCTGGATCGACCCGATGATCCCCGGCAGCACGCCCAGGACGCCTCCCTCCGCGCAGCTCGGCGCGAGCTCGGGAGGCGGAGGCTGCGGGAAGAGACATCGGTAACAGGGGCCGACGCCCGGCGCGAAGACCGTCACCTGGCCTTCGAAGCGGAAGATCGAGCCGTGGACGACCGGGATCCCGCTCCACACGGAGGCGTCGTTCACGAGGTAGCGCGTCGGGAAGTTGTCGGCGCCGTCGACGATGACGTCCCAGCCCTCGGCGAGGATGCGGTCGACGTTCTCCGACGTCAGACGCTCCTGGAAGGGAACGACGCGAACGTCCGGGTTCAGCGCCTCGAGCGTCCGCTTCGCGGACTCGACCTTGGGCTCGCCGAGCCGGTCGGTCGAGTGGACGATCTGGCGCTGGAGGTTCGATTCGTCGACGACGTCGGCATCGACGATCCCGAGCGTGCCGACACCCGCCGCGGCGAGGTAGAGGGATGCAGGCGACCCCAGCCCGCCGGCGCCGACGAGCAGGACGCGCGCGTCGAGCAGTCGCTGCTGTCCCTCCTCGCCGACCTCGGGGATGAGCAGGTGCCGGCTGTAGCGCGAGCGCTGCTCGGGTGAGAGCGTGCGCGGGATCGTCGTCTCGAACCCGTTTCGCTTCCAGTCGGAGAAGCCGCCCGCGAGGTTCACGACGTTCAGGTAGCCGAGCTCCTCGAGCACCTTCGCGGCGAACGCGGAGCGACTGCCGGCGGAGCAGTAGACGACGAGCGGACGGCTCTTGTCGGGCACGAGGCCCTCGATGCGCTGCTCGAGCCGGCCCCGACCGGTGTAGATGGCGCCCGGAATGTGGCCCTCGTCCCACTCGTCCGGCTCGCGGACGTCGACGAAGATCGACTCGTCCGACGACTCGAGGCGCTCGTGCGCCTCGATGCTCGAGACCTCGTCGATCTCGGTCTTGACCTGTGCCAGCAGCTCGCGGTACGTCGCCATTACTTTCGCAACTATAGCTTTGGGACGCTGGCTATCGTCCGGCGGTGTCCGCGCAGCGTCGTGTCGCGCTCCTCGTCGGCGCGATCGCGGTCGCGGCGGTCGCTGTCGTCGCCGTCGCCGTCGTCTCTTCCGACGGGAGCTCCGGAGAGACGACCACTCAGGCGAGCACCACACCGAAGCCGCGCGCAGGGCCGGCCGCCGCTCTCGTTCGCGCTGGGTTTCCGCACGGATCCCGAGGCGCGTGACCTGCTGAAGGGCCAGGCGCTGTATGCGCGCGGCGAGCTCGCTGCTGCGGCGGCGCTCTTCGCGAAGCACGACTCGCTCGAGGGCAAGGTCGGCGCAGCGCTCGCAGGTTGGCCCGAGGGGTCGCTCGACCGGCTCGAGCAGCTCGCGAAGCTGTACCCCGACGCTGCGGTCGTGCAGCTCCACCTCGGGCTCGCCCGGTTCTGGGCGAACGAGGGCGACCCGACCGCGGCCTGGCGGTCCGTGGTCGAGGCGGAGCCCGACACGCCCTACGCCGTCGTCGCCGGCAACCTGCTGCACCCGAACCTCCCGCGCGGGCTGCCGGCGTTCATCCCCTCCTTCTCGGCGCCCGCCGGGATCACGAAGCTTCCTCCCGCCCGCCAGCTCGAGGCGCTCCGCGTCGCCGCCGAGCACGGCGGGCTTCGTGAGCAGCTCCTGTACGGCGTCGGCCTGCAGCGGGTCGGGCGGCCCGTCTCGGCGGCGCGCGTCTTCGATCGGGCGGCGCGCCGGTATCCCCGCGACGTGGAGGCGCAGGTCGCCGGCGCCGTGGGGCAGTTCGACAAGGACGCTCCCGAGCGCGCGTTCGGCCGACTCGGCCCGCTCTCGCGTACGTACCCCGACGAGCCCACGGTTCGGTTTCATCTCGGCGTCCTGCTTCTGTGGACGGGACGGATCGACGAGGCGCAGCGCCAGTTCACGCTGGCGGCGAAGGCGCAGCCCGGCTCGCCACTCGCCCGAGAGGCCCTCCGCTACCTCGAGACGATCAGGAGCGCGCGCGGCTGACGTCGCCGGGCTACGCAGGTCTCGCGCCGCGACGCGGAACCAGCGCGAACGCCGCCAGGTAGAGGAGCCCGGCCACGATCAGGAGATTCCGGAAGCCGACGAGCAGCGCGACGTACTCGAGGCAGCCGCCGACCATCGCCCCGAGGATGTTGATCCCGAAGGCGCTCGGAGCGTTCTCCGTGCCCGAGAATCGCTTCGCGAATGCGAGGTTCGCGAGGTAGATCGGCGCGAAGGCGAGCGCAGTCGACGCGACGAGGCGCAGAGGCACCGACAGCGAGAGGAGCGACGCGTTGGGGATCGCGTATGCGAGCGCGAGGGCTACGGCGATGCCGAGATAGAGGATCGGCAGGCTCGGCGTTCGGAACCCGGCGCGTCGTCTCGACTGCCAGGAGCACGGCGACGAGAACCCCTGCGAAGACGATTGCATTGACGATCCATGTCGTGCCGAACAGCAGTGCGAACGTCGTGATGCTCTTCGTCTCGAGCAGGAGGAACGCCGCGCCCATGAAGAACAGGTCGACGTAGGGCCTCATCGCTCGGAACGGCCCGGCGACCAGTCGAACGGCTACGAGGCTCGCCAGCAGGATCGCTGCGAGCGCGAGCACGTACAGCGACGGCAGGAACCCGCCGCGGAAGTAAGGGAACGGGCGGTCGTCGGTCGAGGGTGCGACGCGGGCCGTGTACCTGAACGGCGTGCCGCAGCGCTGATCTGCCTCGTCGCGCGCGACCGAGATCACCGCCTGGCCGGATGCCCGCTGCACCTCGTCGACGCAGGGCTCGTGCCCGAACGCGGAGGCGACCGTCCCGGCGAAGCGATCGACGAGCCACTGCTCCCGGTAGAGGTTGTACATCGCGAATCCACCGCGTTCCGTCAGGTGTCGACGCACCGCGGCCATCGCCTCGCGCGTGAAGAGGTAGCTCTCCAGTCGAATCGCTCCACCGCCCGTGACGAGCGCGAGTGAGTCGGGGAGGGCGAAGAGGACGAGGTCGTAGCGCGCGTCCGTCCGCTCCAGGAACGCCCGACCGTCGTCGACGTGTGTCGTCACTCGCGGATCCTCGTAGGGCCGGTCCGGGTGGAGCTGCCTGCCGAGGTCCAGGATCTTCGGGTCGATCTCGACGGCGTCGACGTGCGTCGCTCCACGGGCAAGAGCGAGCGCGACGTCGTTTCCCGTCCCTGCGCCGACCACCAGGACATTCCCGGGCGAGCCGTCCACGATCCGCTGATATGGGATGCCGTACTGCGGGTCGTCGCGCAGCCGTCCTTCGACGCTTCGAGCGACCTGGTGAGGGACGCCGTTGACCTGCACGTTGAGCCCGCTCTCACCGCCGCCGAGGTCGAACTGCTCGGCAACGATCCGGTAGTAGGGAGACCAGATCACCTTGCTGCTCCCTAGATCCGCGACGAACAGTGCGATCAATAGGGCGCACGAGAACGTCACCGCCCGCGCCGTGCCGAGCAATGCGATGAAGAGAGCGACGAGCACGAGTCCCCAGACCAGGGGCGGCGCGCTGAGGAGCGCGAGCCCGGTGAACGCGACGATGCCGGCGAGACTTCCGATGAGGTCGAGCCGGTATGCGTCGAGCGGCGCGAGCTCTCGGAAGCTGCGGCCGACCAGCTGGGCCGGGCCGAACACGCAGACCGCGACCGCGGCGAACACGAGCGGTAACACGACCCAGGTCGGCGGCCCCGACGGGTTGACCGCCGTGAAGTAGATGACCTGGTCGCTGCGGCGATCGATCTCGACCGGCACGACCGTGACGAAGGCGAGCAGCAAGGCCAGCGTCGGGGGCGAGAGCCATGCGAGGTTGCGCCGCTTCTCGCTCGAGAGGAACCCGAGGCCGACACCGAGGAACGAGCCGAGTAGGACGAAGTTCGTGAAGTAGCTGAGGTGCACGACCTTCGCGCCGAGTTCGCGAATGAGGACGAGCTCGAGGAAGAGCACGAGGGCGCTGCCGAGGAATACCCGCGCGCGGGCAGAGCGGATGCCGGAGAACCGGTCGCTCGTCGTTCGGACGGATGTCGCCTCGGCGATCACGATGACCGTCTCATTGTCGGAAGAGTGCGCCTCTCCCCTGACCGCACGGTCGCTGCCGAGGCTTTGACGACCGCCGCTGTCGTAACTACCTTGTGACCGCCGACGAGGAAGGGGGGCGGTCTGGCCGCCGAAGAAACGCAGAGCGCTACCACTCGAACGCTGATCGAGGAGGTCCTCGCCAGCGACGAGGGGCAGCGGCTGCTCGAGAGTGGCTACCGCACGGGCCAGGTCGATGCGGACGAGCTCGCGCTCGCGCTCGACGAGCTCGAGCTCGAGCCGGCGCAGCTCGACGAGTTCTACGCGGCGCTGGAGGAGGCGCAAATCGCAGTCGTCCATGCGGACGAGGCGGCTGAGCCCGAGGCGGAGGCCGCGCCCGAACCCGAGATCACGACCGACGCCCTCCAGCTCTTCCTGAAGGACATCGGCAAGGTGCCGCTCCTCACCGCAGCTCAGGAGGTCGAGCTCGCGAAGCGGATCGAGCGTGGCGAGCACGCGGCGAAGCAGGCCATGGTGGAGGCGAACCTTCGACTCGTCGTATCGATCGCGAAGCGCTACCGCAACCAGGGGCTCCCGTTCCTCGACCTCATCCAGGAGGGGACGATCGGTCTCGTGCGCGCGGCCGAGAAATTCGACTACCGCAAGGGCTTCAAGTTCTCGACGTACGCGACCTGGTGGATTCGCCAGGCGGTTGCGCGGGCGATAGCGGACAAGGGACGGACGATCCGCATGCCCGTCCACGTCGTCGAGAAGCTCAACCGGATCATGCGCTCCGAGCGCAAGCTTCGGGCCGAACTGGGCCGCGAGCCGTCCACCGACGAGATCGCACGCGACGTCGAGATGACGATCGACGAGGTCGACCAGATCCGGCGGAGCGCGCAGATCCCCGTCTCGCTCGAGAAGCCGGTCGGGGACGACGACGAGTCGGAGTTCGGACACTTCCTCGCCGACGAGTCCGCGCCGCTCCCGGACGAGCTCGCGGAGACGACGTTGCAGCGCGAGGCGCTGCGCTCGATCCTCGGCGCGCTGTCCGAGCGCGAACGGATGGTGCTCGAGCTCCGCTACGGGCTCGACGGCCAGCAGCCGCGCACGCTCGACGAGGTCGGCCGCGCGTTCAACGTCACGCGCGAACGCATCCGCCAGATCGAGCACCAGGGCTTGAAGAAACTCCGCGCGCTCGCCGACGCACAGCGCGTCCGAGACGTGGCGTAGCCGGTCCGGCGACCCGCGCGCTCTGCGTAGACTGCGCGGCCGTGACGCCGTCCGACGCGCTCCGCGATCAGCTCGCCGAGTTCATCTCCATCCCGTCCGTGAGCGCGGACGCGGGACACGCCGCGGACATCGTCGCCGCAGGGGAGTGGGTGGCGGGCCATATCCGCCGCACCGGCGGGACCGCGGAGCTCGTGCCCTGGGGGACGCGGCCGCTCGTCATCGGCGAGGTCGCGGCGTCCGCTCAGGCCGAGTCCGCGCCGACCGTCCTCTGCTACGCGCACTTCGACGTGCAGCCTCCGGATCCGCTCGACCTGTGGGAGTCGCCTCCGTTCGAGCTCACGCAGCGGGACGGCCGTCTGTACGCACGCGGAGTCGCGGACGACAAGGGGAACATGTTCGTCCTCGTCGAGGCAGTGCGCCAGCTGGCCGAGGAGGGCGCGCTGCCCGTCAACGTCCGCTTCGCCTTCGACGGCGAGGAGGAGGTAGGCGGCGACTCGATCGAGAAGTGGGTCGATGCGGACGACGGCCCCGCCGACGCCGCGCTGATCCTCGACGGCGGGATGATCCGACGCGGGCAGCCGGCGTTCATGGTCGGGGTGCGCGGCATGGTCTACCTGCATCTGCGCGTGCGCACCGGCACCACCGACATGCATTCCGGCATGTTCGGCCTGGCTGCGCTGAACGCGAACCACGCGCTCATGACCGCGCTCTCCGCGGTCCTTCCCGGTGCGGACGGCCGCCTTCGCGACGAGCTCCGCGTCGGAGTCGCGCGGCCGAGCGCCGAGGAACTCGACGCGTGGGCGCAGCTGCCCTCGGGCGCCGTGCAGCTTGCGGACATGGGCGCAACGCCGATCGTGCCGGGCGCCGACGCCGAGTTCTACGACCGGACGTTCGCCGACACGTCGCTCGACGTGAACGGAATCGCCAGCGGTTCGCCCGATCTCGTAAAAACCGTGCTCCCGGTCGAGGCGCGTGCGAACGTCTCGCTGCGCCTGGCCCCGGGACAGGATCCCGAGACGATCCGGGCGGCGTTCGAGCGGCTCGTGCGTGAGGCGCTGCCAGTCGGAGCCGAGCTCGAGATCGTCGTCCGCAACAGCGCACGTCCGGCACTCACACCGACGGACTCCGATGCGATCCGTCTCGCCAGCGACGCGTTCGAGCACACGGTGGGCGCACGCCCGTCCCTCGTGCGCTCGGGAGGCACGCTCCCCATCTACGCAAGCCTCGTCGACCGCGGCCTGCCGACGTTCGCAACCGGCTTCGGCATCGAGAACGAGTGCAACGTCCACGCGCCGAACGAGAACGTGCCCGCCGACACCGTCGAGCTCGGGGTCGCGACCATGCGGGAGGTCTTCACCCGCCTCGGCGGGCTTGGCTCCTAGAGCGCCTTTCTCGAGCGCGCTGGCGGAGGAGCTGGCAGGCGACGTCCTCGAGCGGTTCCTCAGGTACGTCCGTGTCGACACACAGGGCGCACTCCGCGCGGCCGCCCGGCCGAGCACCGAGAAGCAGCTCGAGCTCTCGCGGCGACTCGTAGAGGAACTGCGCGAGGTCGGGCTCACGGACGCCCACCTGAACGAGGGCCACTCCGTCTTCGCGACGCTCCCAGGGACAACGGAGGCGCCGGTCGTCGGGCTCATCGCGCATGTCGATACGACTCCGGACGTGAACGGCTCGGGTGTCTCGCCGATCGTCCACGAGTCCTGGAGCGGGGAGGCGATCGTGCTGCCCGGCGATCCGCGACAGATCCTGGATCCAGCCGAGCTCCCCGCGCTCGCTGCGCGGGTCGGGCACGACCTCGTCACGAGCGACGGGACGACCCTCCTCGGGGCGGACGACAAGGCGGGAATCGCGGAGATCATGGCCGCGGTGGCGCACCTCGCCCGCACGCCGGAGCGGTCGCGGGCTTCGATTCGCATCGCGTTCACCGTGGACGAGGAGGTCGGCCGCGGCGCCGAGGACTTCGACCTCGAGGCCTTTGGGGCGGCTGTCGCGTACACACTCGACGGGTCGGACGTCGGCGAGCTCGAGGTCGAGACGTTCTCGGCAGCGTCCATGCGTGTGACGATCCACGGCTCGTCCGTTCATCCCGGTGTCGCCAAGGGCAGGCTCGTCAACGCCGTCAAGCTCGCCTCCGAGCTCGTGCTTTCCGTGCCGCGCGACGGCCTTTCGCCGGAGACGACCGCGGGCCGGGAAGGCTACGTCCACCCGCATCGCATCTCGGGAAACGCCGAGGAGGCGGTCGTCGACTTCATCGCACGGGACCACGACGATGCACTGCTCGAGGAGCACATCGGCCTCCTGCGCGAGCTCGCCGCGCAGGTCGAGGTGCGCGAGCCTCGTGCGAAGGTCGAGGTTGAGGTGCGTCACTCGTACCGGAACATGCGGCCCTTCATCGAGGAGAACCCGCGCGTCGTCGAAGCTGCGCTCGAAGCGATCCGGCGCGCGGGTGTCGAGCCTCGGCTCGCCATCACGCGCGGCGGCACCGACGGCGCCGTCCTCTCCGCACTGGGCCTGCCAACACCGAATCTGTTCACCGGGGGCCAGGAGTACCACTCGGTCCGCGAGTGGGCGAGCGTTCAGGACATGGCGGCCGCGGCGGCGACGATCGTGGAGCTCGCGGGCGTCTGGGCCGAGGCGACGACCTAGGCCCGTGGCGCGGCTCGTCGGCATCAACCACGTCGCCGTCCAGGTCGGCGACATCGACGAGATGCTCGCTTTTCTCGGGAAGCTCGTCGATCGGCTCGACCTGCGCGGGCGGGGTGGTCGCATGGCGTTCGTGGACCTCGGCGACCAGTTCATCGCGCTCGAGCAGGCGTCGGAGCCGGTCGCGACGGGCCACTACGGGCTCGTCGTCGACGACCAGGGCGAAGTCGTGAGGCGGGCGCGCGACGCAGGTGCGCGCATGGTCGGCGGTCACGACTTCCTCGACCCGTGGGGCAACCACTGGCAGGTGGTCGACTACCGCGACGTCCAGTTCACGAAAGCGCCGCGCGTGCTCCAGGGCATGGAGCTCGGCGACCTCGAGAAGTCCGAGCAGGCGGTCCAGGAGCTCCGCGGCAAGGGGCTGGCCGACTGAGCGTGGGTCGCGCGGTCGTCGTCACCGGGGCGTCGTCGGGCATCGGCCTCGCCTCTGCGCTCCGGCTCGCGCGATCCGGGTGGCGCGTCCTCGGTGGCGTCCGGACGGAGGAAGCCGCCGCCGAACTGCGCGAAGGCGGCGTCGAGCCGCTCCAGCTCGACGTCACCGACACCGAGCAGATCGCGGCGGCTGTGGATGCCGCCGGGTCGGAGCTGCAGGGGCTGGTCGACAACGCTGGGATCGCAGTTGCGGCTCCGCTCGAGCTCGTACCCCTCGATGAGCTCCGTCGGCAGCTCGAGGTCAACGTCGTCGGCCAGGTCGCCGTGCTGCAGGCGTTTCTCCCCGCGCTTCGCCGCGGCCGCGGACGCGTCGTTCTCATGGGCTCCGTCGGAGGGCGCAGCGCACTGCCGTTCCTTGGTCCGTATGCGGCTTCCAAGCACGCGCTCGAGGCGTTCGCGGACGTGCTCCGGGTCGAGCTCCAGCCCTGGGGCCTGTCGGTGTCGATCGTCGAGCCCGCGAGCGTGAGGACGGCGATCTGGACGAAGGGCGCGGAGCACGCCGAGGCGATGCGGAGCGGCCTCACCGACGACGCGGCCGAGCTGTACGCGGCGCGGATCTCGAAGTTCCGCGAGGTCGCGCTGAAGCGTGGGCCGGGGATCGACCCCGACGTCGTCGCGAAGGCGGTTGAGCATGCGCTCACGGCCTCGCGCCCGAAGGCCCGCTACCTCGTCGGGCGTGACGCGCACCTCCGCGCCTGGATCGAGCGGCTGCCGACGCGCTTGCGCGACCGCGTCCTGGCGAGAGCCCTAACCTAATAGCGATGACCCGGTCGCGAAGCGGCCGGATTGAGGGGTTTTCGCGCCCGGCATCCTCGCGTGAGCGCGATGCCGAGCTTGCGGCTCGTTACGTGTCGTGCACGCCGCAGCCGAGCCACTCGTGGCCGAAGCGGCGCATCTCGTGCACCACGGGCAGGAGAGCCTTGCCCTTCGGCGTCAGCGCGTACTCGACACGAGGTGGCGACTCCGGATAGCTCTGGCGCTCGACGATCTCCTCGGACTCGAGCCATCGCAGCCGCTCGGCCAGCGTCCTCGGGCTGATCCCGGCGCACGAGCGCTCGAGCTCCGTGAAGCGGCGCGGGCCTTCCGAGAGGTCGTGGATGATGAGCACCGTCCACTTCGAGCCGACGATCTCGGCAGCGCCCGCGACCGAGCACGTCGGTGCAGCGTGAACCGGGAGCATCGTGCGAGTGGCCACGAGCTGATTGTACGGTCCTAGTCCCACGGTGGCGGATTGTGGACCCAGCGCCCGCCGACCATCGTGGCGACGACCTCGACCGTCTCGATCTCGTCGACCGTGCAGTCGAGCGGATCGTGTGAGAGGACGACGAGGTCTGCAAGGTAGCCGGGAAGGAGCTTGCCGCGCCGCCGCTGGTCTCCGGAGAGCCAGGTCGGGTTCACGATCGTCGCCAGGAGCGTCTGCTCGATCGTGAGACACTGCTCCGGCCGCCACGCCGGTCGGTCGTCGATCGTGCGCCGGACCCCCGCCCGTATGCCCGCGAGCGGGTCGAGCTCCTCGACCGGCGCGTCCGATCCATTGACGACGAGCGCACCCGAGTCCCACAGCGACCGGAACGCGTAGGCGCCGTCGAGCTCTTCGGGCCAGAACCGCTCTGCCAGGTCACGGTCGGACGGGGCATGGCTGAACTGCACGGAGCACGCGACGCCGAGTGCCGAGAAGCGCGCGACGTCCTCGGGAGCGACGCACTGGGCGTGCTCGATCCGGTGGCGGAGGCCGAGGGGCTGCCAGAGGTCGCGGGTCGTCTCGAAGGCGTCCAGCGCCTCGCGGTTCGCGCGGTCGCCGATCGCGTGGACGGCGACCGGCCAGCCGAGTCGTGCGCCCTCGCGGACGATCTCGGCGAGCTCCTCGCCGGTCGTGATGGTCACGCCGGAGCCGTCGAGCATCCACGCCGTCTGCGAGCCGAGCGTCCCGTCCATGAACGCCTTGAGATAACCAATCCGCAGGAAGTCGTCGCCGATCCCGGAGTGGATCCCGAGCGCCTCGAGCTCGGGAAGCCGTTCGTAGGGGACGGACTGCCAGACGCGGAGGGTGAGGCCGTCTCGCGACGCGATCCGCTGGAAGATCCCCGGGGCTCCCAGCCAGCCGTCCTTGTCGTGGATCGCAACGACGCCGCGGCCGGCGGCGATGCGCAGCCCATCGCGTGTCGCGTCGACGAACTCGTCCTCGGTCGGCATCGCGACCCGAGCGCGGAACTGCCATGCGGACTCCTCCCGGATGATTCCGGTCGGTGAACCAGACTCGTCGCGCTCGACGACGCCTCCGTCCACGTCGAGGCCGCCTTCGGCCCGGGCGAGCGCCGCCGAGTTGAGCCAGGCGGAGTGGTAGTCCTTCGAGAAGAGGAGCGCGGGTGTTTCGCCCGTCACCGCGTCGAGTGCCTTCGCCGTCGGCTGCTCGTCCCACTCGGCCGACCGCCAGCCGTACCCACGGATCCAGGTGCCGTGCCGCGGATGCGAGCGCACCCGCTCGACTGCTTCGTCGAGCGTTGAGGCGCCCTCGATGTCGATTTCCCGCCGGGTGAGCGACCAGGTCGGGAAGTGGACGTGCGAGTCCGTGAAGCCGGGCAAGACGCAACGTCCACCGAGGTCGACGACATCCGGGCTCGGAAGCGCCCGCTCGTGCGTGCCGACGCCGCCGGCGACGTACTCCCCTGCGATCGCGAGCGCGCGCGTGGTCGGCAAAGACCGATCCATCGTGCGCACGACGCCGTTGTCGAGGATCATGCGCGGCGACTGTACCGACCAAAAGGAGCCGGAATGCCGCTCGCGCACGTCGCCGTCAACGTCACCGACTTCGAGGCCGCGAAGGCGTTCTACCTGGGAGCGCTGGAGCCGCTCGGCTACCGCGTCGTGTACGAAGAGCCGGGGGCGCTCGCATACCTGGCGGATGCGAACGGACTCGATTTCGGGATCGGGCGTCGCGGACCGGTCGGCGGAACGCACGTCGCGTTCGGGTGCGACGACCGCTCCGCAGTCGACTCGTTCTACGTCGCGGCGATCGCTGCCGGAGGAGTGGACAACGGCGCCCCCGGCCTTCGCCCACAGTACGCCGCGGACTACTACGCCGCCTTCGTCCTCGATCCGGACGGCAACAACATCGAGGCGGTCTGCCACCACCCACCGTCCTAGACTTCGAGCGTGCCCTGGGAGCCGCTGACCGACGACCAGCTCGAGATCCGCGAGCTCGTCCGTACCCTCGCGCGCGACCGGATCGCCCCAAGGGCGGCCGAGATCGACGAGTCGCACGAGTTCCCGTGGGACGTCGTCGAGCTCTATCGCGAGCACGGGATCTTCGGGCTGTTCTTCGACGAGGCGTACGGTGGAACGGGCACCGGGACGCTTCTCTCGCTCGTCGCGATCGAGGAGGTCTCGAAGGTCTGCGCCACGAGCGGGCTCATACTCGCGGCGCAGGAGCTCGGGTCACTCGGTCTCAAGGTTGCGGGCTCCGACGAGCAGAAGGCGCGATTTCTCGCATCCCTGGCATCGGGAGAGACGCTCGCCGCGTACGCGCTGACGGAAGCCGGCTCGGGGTCGGACTCCGCGTCGATGCGCACGACCGCCCGGCGCGACGGGGAGGCGTACGTCCTCGACGGGTCGAAGCGCTTCATCACGAACGCGGCCGTCGCCGGGCTGTACACGGTCTTCGCGAAGACGGATCCCGACGCCGGCCACTCCGGGATCTCGGCGTTCGTCGTCGAGGCGGGGACGCCGGGATTCGAGGTCGCTCGGCTCGAGCCGAAGATGGGTATCGCGGGCTCGACGACCGGTGAGCTGACGTTCGATGCCGCGCGTGTCCCGGTCGAGAACCGGCTCGGCGAGGAGGGCGATGGCTTCCGCATCGCGATGCGGATCCTCGACCGCTCGCGACCCGGAGTCGCCGCCCAGGGTCTCGGGATTGCCCAGGGGGCTACCGACTACGCCCTCGAGTACGCGCGCACGCGCGAGACGATGGGGAAGCCGATCGCCGAGCACCAGCTCATCGCCGCGAAGCTCGCCGACATGGAGACGCGCTGCGAGGCCGCGCGTGGACTCCTCTACCGCTTCGGGCGGATGGTCGACGAGCGTGCCGACGTGGCGGAGCTGACCAAGGCGTCCGCGATGGCGAAGCTCTACTGCACGGACACCGCGATGGACGTCACGACAGAGGCCGTGCAGATCCTCGGCGGGTACGGCTACATCCGCGAGTATCCGGTCGAGCGCATGATGCGCGACGCGAAGATCACGCAGATCTACGAGGGGACGAACGAGATCCAGCGCATCGTCATCGCGCGCGAGATGCTGAAGGAGTCGCGCGCGTTCCTGCTCGCGGGCGTCGGCTAGCGACGACAGAAACGGTTTCGAGGGGACTTGCCGTTCCAGGCGAAGCCCGGGGCCGACGCACGCGTGACGGTGACCGTGAAGCAGCCGGGAGCGATCGGCATCCGGAACCCGACCTTTCCGGCCGCGCCCGTCCGTGCGCGGCCGCTGAAGTAGCGGGCTTCGTTCAGCCGGACGACGATCCCCACCGATGTCGCCGACACCGGCCGCCGGGCACCGTCGACTGCGGAAAGCACGATCCGGAGTGAGCGAGTGCCCGCCTGGAACGCGACCGGCCCGATGTGGAGCGTCGCCGCGCGGACCGTGATGCGTGAGGTCGACGAGACCGTCCCGCTGGTCGCCGTGACCGTGCCCGCGCCGAGCAGCCGCCCGGCGGTGAAGACCGCACGGCCGCGGTCGTCGATCCTCACCGAGCCGAGTGCCGCCGGCGTCACGCGCCAGCGCACGACGGTGGCCGTCGGGTTGCCGAACTCGTCCGTCGAGGTGGCGCGGAGACCCACAGTGCCGCGGGCACGGACCTGGGCCGACGCGGGAGTGACCGCCAGCTTCGCGGCCGGTCCGGCCGCGACCGAGATCGTCTGCGTACCGGCTGTGACCCCGGCTGCAGACGCCGTCAGCGTGTGGGTCCCGGCGCGCGTGTCGCGGTAGTAGAAGGTTCCGGGCGCCGCGGATGAGACGTTCAGGGTGAGCGTGGCCGTCCACGGTCCGAGTGGACCGAGCGAGAACGTGCCCTGCGCGGAGTTCGAGCGCAACGTCACCGCGACCGGCGTCGTCACGCTCGCCGCGATCGAGAGGGTGAGCGGGGGCGAGGCCGTGCCGGCAGGGATGGCCGTCGGCACCGCGCTGATGGTCAGGGCCGACTGGGTCCACGTGCGGAACGACTGCCACGCCGCGTTGTGGGTCGCCCCCGGGATGTCGACCAGGCAGAGCGAGTCCTGACCCGGAGGCCCGCACGCGCCCGTCCCCGACGTCTCGGGGTCGATCGTTTCCGCGGAGTCGTGGATCGAGGCCGCGAGTCGATCGAGGAGCTGGCCGGTCTGCGTCGCGAAGTCGTCGGCCGGCATGCCGGTCGTGTTCCGCGGCGCCCACGCGAACCCCCAGTGGTCGCGCGCCTGCCCGGTCGTGGCGGTGAAGAAGCGCATCGCGTCGACCTGGGCGGAGATGTATGCGCTCATCTGGTCGACGGGCACCATCGTCCAGCCCCAGGCCGTTTCCCGGGGCCACGCTGCGTTCGCGAGTGGGCTGTAGGCCGCCTGGAGGAACGAGCGCGCAGCCTCGATCGCAGGCGGACCTGCGTTGGCGAGCACGAGCTTGTACTGCAGGTAGTCGTTCAGGTACTCGCGCCGGTCGGCGACCGCCTCACCCGGAACCGCGTGTGCGCGGAGGTCTCCGTAGACCTCCTGCGACCAGTCGCTGACATACGTCGCCATGTCGGTCCAGAACGCGCTGTCCGCGAGCCAGTTCTGAAGGGTGTTCTGATAGGCGGTCAGGTCGCTCGTGCGCTGACCGAAGCCGACGATCAGGACGGTGCCCCGCGTCGGCCTGCTCCCGTCTCCCTCGTACAGTCCGCGGAGGAACTCCCGGACGTTCGCTCGCGCGTTGCCGTCGCCACGCCGGACCGCGGTCGTCAGCTCGTTGAGCGCCCACGTGTCCCCCTGCGTGACGTCGTAGCCTGCCGCGGCCATGCGCTCGCGGGCGGTGACCCCCGCGGTGAACCATGAGCTCCCCGTGGAGGCGACCCACCGCGACCACGTCGTGAAGTGAATCTCCGCCATGGCGTGGAAGCTCGGCCCGAGCGCTCGGATCCGCGACGCCTGGTCGCGCCGGAAGGTCGTCTTGTCCGCCACGAGCGGCGGAACGGAGACGTAGTACTCGGCACACGCCGATCGCGCGGCAGCGAGCTTGGTGGCGAGGCGAAGCCAGTCCGACGCGGCATAGAACACGGCCCGAAGGGGACGGCACGCCGCCTGCGAACGCGCCGGCCTCGGCTGCTGCTCGACCAGCGCATGCCAGAGAGCCGCGGTCTTCGCCGGCTCGAGCGACGGGACCGGGCGAGCCGGCGATGGCGCTGTGCCCACGCTTGCGCCGCCGGCGCCGGCAGCCAGGGCGAGCGTCGCGAGGATCGCGAGACAGAGGACGAGGAGGCGCACGGCGAGCCACCGTAGCCGCCTTCTGTGAGCGTGTCGTAAACCGTGCCGGGGGAGCGGCGCGAACCGCTCCCCCGGTCATGTGCCTACGCGCGCCCGCAGTGGACGAGGGCGTTCAGGCAGTCGTTCACGAGCTTGCGGAGCGCCCCCGGCTTCCACGCGTTCAGGAAGTCGGCGTGTGCCGAGTAGACGCCGCCCGATGCGAGCGCGAAGCCGTCGCCGCCGCGCGAGGGGTATCGGTAGATCTGCGTGATCTGAGGCACCGCGACAGGATGCGTGGACGGGCAGCCGGTACGTGTCGCATACGCCATATGGCTCTTGTGGTCCGAGCTGTCGAGCCGCCGCCCGTCCCAGCACTCCGGGAAGCGGATGTGCAGCCGCAGGAAGGAGCCGCGCGTGTCGGGACACGTGGGCACCTCCGTCGACCGCTCGCACGCCGGAGGCGATCCCGCAGCTCCAGAACGTCACCCGCATCCCCTGCGGGCTCGTCGCCTTCGCGTCGCCCGCGATCATCCGGAGGTTGTTCGGGAACGGGCTCACTTCGGCAACCGTGCCGCGCCGGTAGTAGACCGTGGCGGCGACGGGCAGCACCTCGGTCGTTCCCTGGTAGAGCGCAGGCACCCAGTACGCCGCCGTGTCCTCCGGACGCAAGCACGTCGTGCCGCTCGAGCGGAGCGACCCGAAGCTCGAGAACGCGTTCGTCGTGCGGTTGCCCACGAACGTGTGCTGGTGCGAGAGCCCCGGCTGGCCCGGGAACACGATCGGGTCGTCGGGCGCCTGGTGCGAGTAGCGGCAGTTCTCGACGAAGTTCACGCCGACGAGGTCGGCGCGCGAGATCCCCGAGCCCTCGTCTCCCGTCTTCGGCTTGCCCGGCGAACGCGGCCGGTCCGAGCACGGCCGCGGCGGCGATCGCGGCGAGGCCGAGTCCGATGACTACGAATCCCTTCACGCTGTCCCTCCCTCGACTGGTTCCTGGTGCATCCAGACACCGGGCCGTTCGGGTTCTGAGGGCACGCTGTTATCAGGGCGTAAGCATTCGGTTCGGGTCACGCCCGCCGTTGGGCGATCCCCGTGAGCGCTTCGCGGACGACGCGGTCTGCGACGAGTGCCGTGACGTCCGCCGAACCGATAGCGGTGGGAAGGACCTCGACCACGTCCATGCCGACGATGTCGAGGCGCGCCGCAATCTGGCGACACGCCCAGAGCAGGTCGGCCGACGTCATGCCACCCGGTTCGGGCGTGCCCGTTCCGGGCGCGAACGCGGGGTCGAGGACGTCGACGTCGACGGTGAGGAACGCCGGCCCGCTGCCAACGGCGGCCACCGTGCGCTCGACCACCTCCCGGATCCCGAGCTCGCGGACGTCGTGCATGAAGAACGACGTGATCCCGTGCTCGCGTTGCCATGCGAACTCCGACTCGCCGGGCCAGTAGCCGCGCAGCCCGATCTGGACGTACCGGCTCCCCGTCGACGTGGCCGTCGCGAACGAGGCGGTACATCGGCGTGCCGTGCGAGAGCTCGACGTCGAAGACCTCCGTGCCCGTGTCGGTGTGCGTGTCGAAGTGGACGAGACCGACGGGGCCGTACCGTGCCGCGACCGCGCGGACGTCGGGCTCGGTGATCGAGTGGTCGCCTCCGAGGATCACGGGTACGGCCCCTGCGGCGACGACCTGGCCGACGATCCGTTCGATCTGCGCATGCGTGCGGACCGGGATCCGCAGGGAGGACCGCGGCATCACCGAAGTCGACGACGCGCAACTCGGCGAAGGCATCGACTCTCGCCTCGAGGTGAGGACCCGGCGGGCAGCTCGCAGCGCGGATCGCGCGCGGCCCGAACCGTGTGCCCGGACGATCGGAGACGAGGTCGTCGGTCGGCGCGCCGACGATCGCCACGTCGACGCCGTCGAGCTCGGCGTCGTCCTGCGTGTACGGCATGCCCGCGTACGTCAGCAACCCGGCGTAGTCCGGCTTGTCCGGGAGCCCGAGCTCGCGCCAGCGCTCGAGCGGGTCGACCACGGGCTAGCGGGTCTTGACGATGGTGTACGTCTTGCGGATGGTCTCTCGGACGTCCCAGACGCCGGACCAACCGTCAGGGCAGAGCATCACGACGCCCGGCGCGATCTCGGTGACGACGCCGTCCGCGTCCGTGATCGTGCCGCTGCCGGCGACGAAGTGCATCTGCTCGTAGATTCCGTCGGTCTCGCCCCTGAACGAGCCGGGCGTCACCTCCCAGATCCCCAGTTCGACGCGGCCGTCGTCGGAGATGACGCGCCAGGATTCGTACGGCTCGCCTGTGACCGCGGTCGGGACCGACCGCCCGGTCGCAAGATCGGCGGCGAGGACGTCCTCGATCGTCATCGCGGCGACCCTACTGGATCACCGGGAACGGTCGCGCGTGGGTACAGCCGGCGAATCTCGTCGACGAAGGTCGCCAATCGATCGGCGATCGCCGGATCGCGGATCTCGAGGACGTTCTCGGCGTTGCGCTCGCCCGAGCGCGAGAAGTTGAAGCTGCCCACGAAGGCGGTGTCGTCGGCGACGACGACCTTCGCGTGCATGAAGTCGTGAAGTGACGTCGGCGACCACGGGATCGAGGTCTTGCCGCTGAACGCGGCGCCCTCGAGGACACGCTGGAGCAGCGGGACCTTCCACTCGCTCACGCCGTTCGTCCGCCACTGGCCGAAGACCTGGTCGATCTGCGTGTCGTCGACGACCCCGGCCACGTCGCAGCGCCGCTCGTTCACGACCTCGACGAGCGTCCCCAGGATCGGCCCGGACGAGATGACGGGCGACGCGATCCGCACCCGTTGCCGCGCCTTGCCGATGTGCTTCGCGACTCGATGCGAGAGCGCCTCTCCGTGCTCGGGGCAGAACCAGGCACGGACCCGTGCCGGACCGACGTCCTCCGGACGCGGGTCGACCCGCCCCGTTCGCTCCACCTCGCCGGACTCCCACAGCTGCTCGAAATCGAGCGTGTAGGCATAGGCGATCTCACGCGACGCGAGCGTCACGATGACGTTCTCCTGGCGGGACCACGAGTCATCCGTCCAGTTCGTCGATCCGGCCAGCACCGCCTCGCCGTCGCGCACGACGAACTTGTGGTGCATGAGGTCGGGAACGCCGGCGACCGCACGTGTCTGGAGCGGGAGCGCCTCGATCGCCTCGGGCGCGGTCTCCGGAGGCGGGGGCACCGGGATCGGCCCTGGGTGGGCGACGTTGTAGACGAGGCGGACGGCGACGCCCCGCTGCACGGCCGCAAGCAGGGATGCAAGCACGAGCGCCCCCGCGTCCGTCTCGAAGCGCACGTCGTAGAGCGCGATGTCGAGTGTCGCCCGCGCGCGTGTGAGGAACGTCGCGATGCCGCGTGCAACGTCAGCCGGGCGCTGTCCGCCGTCCGTGAGTGTCTCGAGCGTGATCGAGGCCTGCGGGGAGCCGGAGGTCACCCCGTCGCGGCTGCAGCGCGAAGCGCGGCCTTGTGCGCGCGCTTTGCCGCCTGGTACTCCGCGAGGTCCTCGGGCGAGTTGATCTTCCCGAGACACGGGTGCTCCGGAACGAGCGCCCCTGCCGCCTCGACTCCGAAATGGAGTGCCAGCACGGAGCCGAAGCCCGTGATCTTCATCTTCCCGTAGCCGGGGAGCACAGCCGATTCGCTTCTTGAGGTCTGCCGCGTCCGCTGCCTCGGTCCAGATCCGCTCGGCATGGCCGTCGTACTCGTCCACGACGACCTGACAGAGCTCTTGCACCCGTTCCGCCATCGCGCGCGGGAAGCGGTGGATCGCGGGCGTCCGGCGGAACGCTTCCTCGAGCTTCGCAGGATCCATTGCGGCGATCGCCCGCGCGTCCAGCGTGCCGATCCGCTCCTTCAGCTTGAGCGGTCCGGAGAACGCCTGCTGGACGGTGACCTGCTGGTCGATCGCGAACCCGATCAGGAGCGCGAGCGGCTCGGACGCGATCAGTCGGTTGGCCTCGTCCGAATCGGTGAAGTAGAGCGCCTCGGGCACGCTCCGGATGGTAGACGGGGACGGATACCCTGGGCGAATGACTGCCCTCGACGTGCTCTCGCAGCGTACGAGGACCTGGTTCGAGCGCGCGTTCGAGGCGCCGACGCCGGCGCAGGAACTCGGGTGGCCTGCCATTGCTCGTGGCGGGCACGTGCTCATCCAGGCGCCGACCGGCTCGGGGAAGACGCTCGCGGCGTTCCTCCTCGGCATCGACCGATTGACGGAGACGCCCGGCGAGGGGCTGCGCCTGCTCTACGTGTCGCCGCTGAAGGCGCTCAACTACGACATCGAGCGGAATCTCCGCAGCCCGCTCGCTGGGCTCGACTCGAAGCTCTCGGTCGCCGTGCGGACGGGAGACACGCCGGCCGACGAACGACGGCGGATGCTCCGCACGCCGCCCGACATCCTCATCACGACCCCGGAGTCGCTCTTTCTGCTCCTGACCTCGCAGGCGCGGGAGACGCTGCGCGGGATCGAGACCGTCGTCCTCGACGAGGTGCACGCGGTCGCGGGAACGAAGCGCGGAGCTCACCTGGCGCTGTCGCTCGAGCGGCTCGAGCGCCTCGTCGAGCGCCCGTTCCAACGCGTCGCCCTCTCGGCGACGCAGCGACCGATGGAGGAGATCGGCCGCTTCGTCGCAGGCAGCGGGCGCGAGATCGAGTTCGTGGACGCCGGGGTGCGGAAGGCGCTCGACCTCCAGGTCGTCGTCCCCGTCGAGGACATGCGCGAGCTCGGCTCGGTCGCAAACGCCATCGCTTCAGAGCTCACTGCGGCCGCGGAGCGGACGCCTTCAGGGTCGTCTCGCCGTCGGATCCGCGTCCGCGGATTCCGACGTTGCGCCGGAAATGGGCGTCGAGCGGGCGAGCCGCTCCATCTGGCCTTCGATCTACCCGGCGATCCTCGAGCTGGTCCGTCAGCACCGGTCGACCATCGTCTTCGTCAACAACCGGCGACTCGCCGAGCGCCTCGCGCTCGGATCAACGAGCTCGCGGGCGAGGACATCGCGCGGGCGCACCACGGGTCGCTGGCGCGCGAGCAGCGGCTCGTCGTCGAGGAGCTCCTGAAGGCGGGCCGGATCCCGTGCCTCGTCGCCACGTCGTCGCTGGAGCTCGGCATCGACATGGGCGCTGTCGACCTCGTGATCCAGGTGGAGAGCCCGAAGTCCGTCGCGCGTGGACTCCAGCGGGTCGGTCGGGCAGGACACGACCTCGATTCGGTCTCGAAGGGACGGATCTTTCCCAAGTACCGGGCCGACCTCCTCGAGTCGGCGGTGGTGGCACGTGCGATGCGCGACGGCGACATCGAGGAGACGCGCATCCCTCGGAATCCGCTGGACGTGCTCGCGCAGCAGGTCGTCGCGATCTGCGCGGACGAGGAGCTCTCCGTCGACGAGGTGCACGAGCTCGTGCGGCGCGCGTACCCGTTCGCCGAGCTGTCGCGCGCGCAGCTCGAGAACGTCCTCGACATGCTCGCGGGCCGCTATCCCTCCGACGACTTCGCAGAGCTTCGACCGCGCATCGTCTGGGATCGCACGGCCGGCACGATCCGTGGTCGGACCGGCGCGCGGCGGCTCGCGGTCACCAATGCAGGGACGATCCCGGACCGCGGGCTCTTCGGCGTCTTTCTCGTCGACGGCGGCGGCCGCGTCGGGGAGCTGGACGAGGAGATGGTGTACGAGGCCCGCGAGGGCCAGACGTTCGTCCTCGGCGCATCGACGTGGCGGATCGTGGAGATAACGCGCGACCGGGTCATCGTGTCGCCGGCGCCGGGCGCGCCGGGCATCGCTCCGTTCTGGAAGGGCGAGGGCGTGGGGAGGCCCGCCGAGCTCGGGGAGAAGGTCGGCAGGGCCTCCCGTGAGCTGTCGGCTCTCGCCGACGACGCTGCGATCGCACGGGTCGAGGAGCACTACGGCCTCGACGCGCTGGCCGCGCGGAACCTCGTCACGTTCCTCCGCGAGCAGGAGGCAGCGACGGGCGTCGTCCCGTCCGACCGGACGATCGTCGTCGAACGCTTCCGCGACGAGATCGGGGACTGGCGCGTCTGCATCCTCTCGCCCTACGGCGGTCGCGTGCATGCGCCGTGGGCGATGGCCTTGCGCGCACGCCTGCGCGACTCGCTGGGCCTCGACGTCCAGTCGTTGTGGTCGGACGACGGGATCGCGCTCCACTTCCCGGACGCCGACGTGCCGCCCCCGCTGGCCGACCTCGCCCTCGACCCCGGGGAGGTCGAGGACCTCCTGCTCGGCGAGCTGGCGCAGTCGGCGCTGTACGGCGCCCGTTTTCGCGAGAACGCCGCGCGAGCGCTCCTCATCCCCCGCCGGCGTCCCGGACAGCGCACACCGCTCTGGCAGCAGCGCCTGAAGGCGCAGAACCTGCTGCAGGTGGCCCGCCGGTACCCGCAGTTCCCGATCGTGCTCGAGTCGTATCGCGAGTGCCTGCAGGACGTCTTCGACCTGCCCGCGCTCCACGAGATCCTGCACGGGATCCGGAAGCGCACGCTCGACCTCGTCGAGGTCGAGACGGCGTCGGCGTCGCCCTTCGCCTCGTCGCTCCTCTTCGACTACGTCGCCACGTACATGTACGAGGACGACACGCCGCCCGAGGAGCGGCGTGCGCAGGCGCTGTCGCTCGACCGCGATCTGCTCCGAGAGCTGATGGGCGTCGAGGAGCTCCGCGAGCTCCTCGACGCGGGCGCCATCGAGCAGGTCGAGGCGTCTCTTCGTCCGACGCCGCGGAACGTCGACGAGCTGCACGACGTCCTGCGCCGCGCCGGACCCCTGCTCGACGGCGAGTACGACCGCGGGTTCGCGGAGACGCTCATCCGCGAGCGCCGTGCGGTTCGGGTCCGCCTCGGCGAGCTCGAGCTGCTCGCCGCGATCGAGGATGCCGGCCTCGTTCGCGACGCTCTCGGCGCCGCACCGCCGGGCGGCGTCCCGCAGGTGTTCCTCGACCCGGTCGAGGATGCGCTGCGGAAGCTGCTCCGCCGGTACGCGCGGACGCACGGGCCGTTCACGACGTCCGAGCTGGTGGCGCGATTCGACCTCGACGACGCTCGCGTCGACGGTGGGCTCTCGGCGCTCGAGCGGGCCGACGAGCTCGTGCGCGGCGAGCTCCGCCCCGGTGGCTCGGAGCGCGAGTGGTGCGACACCGAGGTGCTGCGCCGGATCCGGCGCGCGACGCTGGCGGTGCTCCGGCGCGAGGTGGAGCCCGCCGAGCAGGCCGCCTTCGGCCGCTTCCTCCCCTCCTGGCACGGCATCGGGCGGCGGCAGGGGCTCCGGGAGGCCCTCGTGCCGCTGCAGGGTGTCGCGCTCCCCGCGACGCTCTGGGAGAGCGACGTGCTCCCGCGGCGCGTGGCGGGATTCCGCCCTGCCGACCTCGACGTGCTGTGCGCGTCGGGCGAGGTCGTGTGGGTCGGCGCAGGTCTCGATCGCGTCGCCATGTACTTCCGCGACGACGCGCCGCTCCTGGGGCCGCCGGCGTCGGAGGCGCCGCCCGAGAGTGAGCCGGCGGCCGCGATCCGGGCAGCCCTGGCGGAGCGCGCCCTCTTCTGGGGAGACCTGGTCGACGCGGCGGGTCTCGTGCCGGAGGACGTCCTCGCCTCGCTCTGGGAGCTCGTGTGGGCGGGTGAGGTGACGAACGACTCGTGGACGCCGCTGCGGGCGTCGCGTCGATACGAGCTGCCTCGGGCTGATCGGGCCGGGCGGCGGTTTGCGCGCACCCGGCGTACGACCGCCTCGCCGACACAGGGGAGGTGGTCGCTCACGTCGGCGCTCTTCGCCTCCGCGACGGATCGCCGCGCGCTGGCGGAGCTCCTCCTCGAGCGGCAGGGCATCGTCACGCGTGACGGCGTTCGGGGGGAGGGGATCCGCGGCGGATACGGCGCCGTCTACGCGGAGCTCAAGACGCTCGAGACGCTCGGCGTCTGCCGGCGCGGGTACTTCGTCGAGGGGCTCGGAGGGGCGCAGTTCGCGCTCCCCGGCGCGGTGGAGCGCCTCCGCGAGCTCCGTGCGGCTCGGCGGGGCGACGATCTCGAGGTCCTGGTGCTGGCGGCGGCGGATCCGGCGCAGCCCTACGGCGCTGCGCTGCCGTGGCCGAGGCGCTCCGGCGCTCGTGCCGCACGGGTGGCCGGCGCGTGGGTCGTGCTGCTCGACGGCGAGGCAGCGCTCTTCGTCGAGCGCGGCGGCCGCTCGCTCGTTCCGCTCCGCGACCCGGATCCCGAGTGGCTCGAGCCGGCGCTCGCTGCGCTTGTCGCCCACGTCCGCGCGGGCGGCGCGAAGCGCCTCGCCGTCGAGCGCTTCGACGGCGTCGCCGTCACGGAGTCGGAAGTCATGCCGCTCCTCGTCCGGGCCGGCTTCCTCGCAGGCCCGCGGCGCGCGGTGCTGCGCCCGTAGCTCGCGCAAGACCGGGATTCGCTGAAGCGAAAATCCCGGTCGCGGAAATCCCTGAAGACGGCGCTCCGCGCCTGTGGCAGCGACGACTCAACGGAGGAGAGGGAACGCGGGTCGCGTAAGCGGAGGCGTGCCCGTGCGCGCACCCCATCTCCATCCGCTCCTCCGCGGGTTCGCGCTCGGGTCGTTCGTCCTGCTCGGACGCGAGCTCGAGGAGGGCGCCGAGCTCCCGTTCGCCTTCGAGGAGCACGTCGAGCGCCGCGGGCCGTCGCTGTACGAGCTCAAGCCGCTCGTGCGCGCGTTCATCGAGGCCCGCGAGCACGAGCTGGCGGCACGCGAGGACGCCCGACTGGCGCTCGAGGAGCTCCGTCGAGAGCCGGCCGCGGCGATCTTCGCGCGCGCACACGCGGGCACACGGGCGAGTGAGGACGAGGCGCTCTTCAGAACCGTCCTCCTCGGCCTCCTGATCTCGACCGCGGAGAGCTGCGGCGGGTTCGACTGGGACGACGAGGCGTTCGAGACCGCGTACGCCGAGCTCGAGCGCTCGCTCTTCGGGGACCGGCGGCGCTACGTCGCGATCGCGCCTCTCGTCGGCATCTCGATCGCGAAGCAGGTCGAGCTGGCGCCCGGCCTCGTCGTTCGGCCGTTCGTGGCCGGGGAGCTGGCGACGCACTGGCCGGAGTCCCGCGGGCTCTTGCCCAAGGAGTTCGGACGTCTCCCGGACCGCTCCGTCGTCGTCGAGCTGCGCTGCGAGCTCGACGGGTCCGAGCTGCCGGAGGCAGCGGCCGAGATCGCCGACGCGACGAGTGCCCTGCGGCTCACCACGATGGCTGCCGTCGCCGCCGGCCCCGTCATGTTCGAGACGCTGGACGGCCGGCCGTTCGGGATCCAGCCGGTCCTGCCCATCGCCGCGACGCAGCCGCCGGGCGAGTCGTCGCGACTCGACGCCTTCCGCGCACCGATCGCCGTCGACGTCCTCGCCGCGCTCGGGCAGGCGGACGGGGACCCGGAGCTCGCCGAGGCGCTCGACCGCTGGGAGCTCTCGCTCTTCCAGTCCGAGCCGTTCCGCAGCGAGCAGGTGCGCGCAGCGCTGCACTCCCTGCTCGGCGAGAGCTGGCCGATGCGCGCGTGCGTCCTGCTCGCGGAGGACGCGCGCTCCCGCGAGGAGCTGTACGCGGAGCTGACGGCGCTTTCCTTCGGCGAGGCGGCGACGCCCGCCGCCATGGATGCGGCCCGACGGGCCGTCGTCGCCGTCCTTCGCTCCCGGGATCGCGACCGCCTCGCGCTCGACCTCGACCGCGAGCTCCTCGGGCTCGAACCGCGGCCCTCGCCGCGCGCTGTCGCCGTCTGACGCAGATTCGGCTCGAATCCGTTACCCGGCGGCGATTCGCCCAGGTCTACCGTCGATGCATGGAGACGTCACGGGCGGTTCTCGAGCGGCTTGCGCGGATCGAGGCGCTCGATCGTGCCGGAGCACGGCCAGATGTGCTCGTCGAGGAGCTTCGTGCGCTCCTCGTGGAGGCGGAGACATGGGCAAATCAGGAAGGAGGTGCTGCCGGAGCGCGGGCCGTTGCGGACCTTCGCGCCGCTCTCGCGCGTGACATGATCGAGCGGTGATCTCGCACTGGGACGAGGCCCGCACCTGGCGCGGAGAGCGCGGCCACATCGCGGGCACGTGGTGGAGCCTCACGGGCCGGAACTCCCGAACCGTGGGACTCAAACGAATCCAGATCGACCCGGGAATGTGGTCGACGCCGCTTCATCTCGAAGGGGCCGAGGAGGAGATCTTCTACGTCCTCGGCGGCTCGGGCGTCTCGGTGCAGTGGGAGGGCGAGGGCGACCCGTCGGTTACGAGGTGAGCGCCGGCGACTGCCTTCTCCACCTCGCGCTCGACAACGCCCACACGCTTCACGCCGGCCCCGACGGGCTCGACGTCCTCGCGTTCGGGCAGCGGACGTACGCGGATGGCATCACGTGGCTACCGCGGGCTGGCGTCGCGTGGCTCGGCGAGACGTGGGCGCCGGTCGGCGCCGAGGACGACCATCCGTGGACGCGTGAGGCCGCGGCCGGTCCACCCGAGGTCGGGGAGATCTCGCCGCGGCCGCAGACGATCGTCCATGTCCCGGATCTCGAGCCGGCCGAGCGTGACACGGAGACGATCGGCCGGCGAGTCCGCTACCCGGGGCGCGAGCTGGGCTCGGTCAAGACGGGGATCCGTCACGCCGAGGTCTTCCCGGGCAAGCTGAACGCGCCACCGCATTGCCATGCAGCCGAGGAGGAGATCTTCGTCGTGCTCGAGGGCGACGGCCATGTGCTCCTCTGGGAGGAGGGCGGAATCGAGGAGCACCCGGTTCGTGCCGGCTCGGTCGTCTGCCGTCCGGCGGGGACGGGTGTCGCCCATGCCTTCCGGGGAGGCGATTCGGGCATGACGCTCCTGATGTACGGCACGCGCGACCCGCGAGAGGTCTGCTACTACCCTCGCTCCGGCAAGGTGTTCTTCATCGGTCTCGGGATCGTCACCCGGGTCGGCGAGCTGCTCGACTACTGGGAAGGCGAGGATTGACCGAGCCTGAAGGAGTTTCGACCCTCGCCGGGAAGGTGACGCGGCATGGCGTTGTCACGTCTCCTTCCGCGTCTCCAGCCGCGTCCCGAGCCGGTCTCCGAGCCCGTCGAGGACGTGCCGGTCGAGCCGGTCGATGACCCGCCGCGCCTGCAGGCCGTCCCTGCGCCCGCTCCAGCACCTGCTCCGGCCCCCGAGGCGCAAGGCGGGCTGATGGCTCAGGTCATCGCGCTCGCGAACCAGAAGGGCGGCGTCGCGAAGACGACGACGACGCTCAACCTCGGTGTGGCGCTCCGCGAACAGGGGCGCCGCGTCCTCATCATCGACCTCGATCCCCAGGGCAACCTGACCATGAGTCAGGGCATGAACCCGGACGCGATCGAGCGCTCGATGTTCGACGTGCTCGTGCATCGCGTCCCGATCTCCGACGTCATCAAGACCGTCGAGGTGGACATCGCCGTCGCGTCGATCGACCTGGCCGGGGCCGAGCTCGCCCTGTCCGCGCTCATCGGCCGCGAGCGCGCCCTCGACAAGGCGCTCGTCGAGGTGCGCGACCGCTACGACTACATCCTCATCGACACGCCGCCGTCGCTCGGTCTGCTCACGATCAACGCCTTCGTGGCCGCGGACGGCGTGATCGTGCCGGTGCAGTGCGAGTACCTCTCGCTGCGCGGCCTCGTGCAGCTCGAGAACACGCTCGCGATGGTGCGCGAGAACCTCAACCCACGGGTGCACGTGCAAGGCATCGTTCCCACCATGTACGACGGGCGGACGCTGCACGCGCGCGAGGCGATCGAGATCCTCGAGGAGCACTTCGGCGAGCTGATCTACGACACGCGGATCCGCAAGACGGTCCGCTACGCGGAGGCCCCGGTCAAGGGGAGCTCCGTGTTGAAGTACGACCCGTCCGGGCCGGCAGCGCAGGCCTACCGCGACCTCGCGAAGGAGGTGCTCGATGGCGCGCAAGCGCGCGACGATGCGTGAGGGCCCGCTCGCCGAGCTCTTCCGCAAGACCGAGGCTGCGCAGCGCGCCCAGGAGGGCGGCGCGCCCGAGCCGGAGCCCGATCCACGCGCCGAGGCCGCGCTCGACGAGACGGTCGAGCACGTCCCCGACTTCCTGAAGGAGCCGGAGCCCGAGCAGGCCACGCCTCCGCCGGAGACCGCGACGCCGGTCGAGGTCGAGCAGGAGGAGCCGGACGCCGTCACCGCCGAGGCCGCCGCGTCCCGCGCCGCGGCTCGCTACTTCCAGACGATCCTCGAGCCCGCGCCGAAGCTCCATCGCGTGCCGCCGCCGAAGGGCGCCGCGTACATCGCCGCGATCCGCGTCGTCGGCGTCGGCGGGGCGGGCCTGAACGCGATCCACCGCATGATGGACGCGGGCATCGCGCAGGTCGACTTCGTCGCCGTCAACACCGACCGCCAGGCGCTCGCGATCTCGGATGCGCCGATCAAGATCGCGATCGGTGAAGGGCTCACGCAGGGGCTCGGATCGGGTGCCGATCCGGGTGTCGGTCGCGCGGCCGCGGAGGAGGCGCTCGACCAGCTCAAGGATGCGCTTCGCGGCTCGGACATGGTGTTCGTCACGGCGGGAGAGGGCGGCGGCACCGGGACCGGCGCGGCGCCCGTCGTCGCACGGATCGCCCGCGACGTCGGCGCGCTCACGGTCGGGATCGTCACGACGCCCTTCCGGTTCGAGGGCACGCGCCGCCGCGCGGCCGCCGAGAGCGGGGTCGACGAGCTGCGCACGGCCTGCGACACCGTCATCGTGATCCCGAACGACCGCCTGCTCGAGGTGCTCGACCGTTCGACCTCGATGGTCGACGCCTTCAAGATCGCGGACGACGTGCTTCGCCAGGGCGTGCAGGGGATCTGCGACCTGATCACGACGCCCGGCCTCATCAACCTCGACTTCGCGGACGTGCGCACCGTCATGCAGGACGCCGGCTCGGCGCTCATGGGCATCGGGTACGCGACCGGGCAGAACCGCGCCCGGGAGGCGGCCGAGCGGGCGCTCGGGTCGCCGCTCATCGACGCGGAGATCGTCCGCGCCCGTGGAATCCTGCTCTCGATCTCGGGTGGCGACGACCTGTCGCTCGTCGAGGTCAACGAGGCGGCCGAGGTCGTGCGCCAGACCGCGACGGACGAGACGAACATCATCTTCGGCGCGACCGTCGACCCGCGGCTCACCGGCCAGGTGTGGGTGACGGTGGTCGCGACCGGCCTCGGCGGGATGAGGCGAAAGTCCGCAGCGCCGGAGTTCGAGCGGACGCGCGAGGCGGGCCGGTCCTCGGATCCCGAGTTGCCTTCGTTCCTGAACGCCGGCTGACGCCGCCCGCAGTACGGTCGCTTGTGCGCAAGACCCGAATCTGCGACTGCAGATACGGGTCGCGCGAGCACCCCTGAAGGCGTCCGCTTCGCGGACGCTGTCGCCCGGGTCTCTCCCGAAGTAGCCTCTCCGGGTGCGAGGCGCCATCGCAGCCGGTCATCCGCTGACGGCCGAGGCCGGCGCTCGCGTCCTCCGCGAGGGTGGCAACGCCGTCGATGCGCTCCTCGCCGCGGCGTTCACCGCCTTCGTGACCGAGGGGCCGCTGACGGGACCTGCCGGCGGCGGATTCGCGCTCGTGCACGAGCCGAGCGGCACGACGACGATGCTCGACTGCTTCTTCGGCGTCCCCGAGACGAGCCTCGGGGAGATGGAAGAGCTGCTCATCGACTTCGGGGACTCGGGCACGCAGGTGTTCCATGTCGGCGAGGGATCCGTCGCGGTCCCGGGACTGCTCGCGGGCCTCGAGCTCGTCCACCAGCGCTTCGCGACCCGGGAGTGGGCTGCGCTCGTCGACCCGGCGATCGCGCTCGCGCGCGACGGGTTCGAGCGGGACGACCAACGCCTGTTCCTGCACGCGATCCTCGAGGGGATCCTCCAGCGGGACGAGGGAGGACGACGCATCTACGGCGATCCGGCGCGCGTTCGGACGGCCGACGCCTGCGACACGCTCGAACGCGTTCGCGACGCCGGAGCGGCGATGCTCGTCGAGCTGCTTCCCGAGCTCGCGGACGACCTGCGCGGCTACCGCGTCCTCGAGAAGGAGCCGCTCGGGCTCGCGCTCCTCGGGTGCGAGCTACGCTCGGTGCCGACGCAAGGAGGGGCGGTCGTCAGGCGGATCCTCGAGCTCCTCGACGCACACGACGGGCAACCGCCCCTCGAAGCGGAGGCGCGCGCCGTCGCGGACGCCTACGGGCCGCTCGGGTCCGGGCCCCTCCCGGGCACCACTCACATCTCCGTGATGGATGCGAACGGGCTCGCCGCCGGCCTCTCGTCCACGCTGGGCTCCGGGTCGGGCGTCTTCCGCGGCGGGACGCAACTGAACAACATGCTCGGCGAGCTCGACGTCATCGGTCGTGGGCCGAAGAAGCCCGGCGACCGCCTCGCGAGCATGATGACCCCGACGCTCGTGCTCCAGTCCGGGACGCCGCGGCTCGTCATCGGAAGCGCCGGCTCCGTGCGCCTGGCGGGCGCGATCGCGCTCGTGACGTGGAGGTTCCTGCAGGGGATGCATGTCGCCGATGCCATTCGTGCACCGCGCCTGCACGTGGAGGGGGCGACCGTCCACATCGAGGGCGGGTGGCCCGACGTCGAGGTCGCAGCGCTGCCTGCGTCCTGGGACGTCAATCGCTGGGACGGCCTCAATCTCTTCTTCGGAGGCGTCCAGGCGGTCGAGCGGACTGCGGGCGGGACGTTCGCGGCCGCGGGCGACCCGCGGCGAGGTGGGACAGGGATCGTGGTGGTCGGATGACTGCCGTCCGGCGCGCGACCCCCAGCGACGCCGGCGCGCTCGTCGAGCTCGCGGAGAACGTCGGTCGGGAGGAGGGGCGATGGATCCTGGGGACAGGACCGTGGCGGCCGGTCGCCGACGAGCGACGGTACCTGAGGACGATCCAGGGCTACCCCGACGCTGCAGTGTTCGTGGCCGAGGAGGCTGGTCGCATCGTCGGCCGCCTCTCGCTGGCGCGCGATCCGCACCCGGCGAGCGGACACGTCGCCGATCTCGGCCTGATGGTCGCGGTCGATCACCGGCGGCGTGGCGTGGGTACCGCGCTCCTGCACGCCGCCGTCGCATGGGCGCGAGACGCAGGCGTCCGCAAGCTCGAGCTTCACGTCTTTCCCTGGAACGAGCCGGCGCTCGGTCTCTACGAGGCGTTCGGATTCGAGCGCGAGGGCTACCGCAAGCGGCACTACGAGCGAGGTGGCGAGCTCGTCGACGCGATCCTCATGGCGTACTTCGTGGCGCCCTAGCGGGGGCGAGCCCGCCCACCGACGGCGAGCACGACGAGCGCCCGGTAGACCATGCGCTCGCGCGCCCACGGCCGGTAGCGGCCGAGCGCGAAGAGAATCGTGTCGAGTGGCCGCAGCATCGTGGTCCTACGGGTCCGTCGCCCGAAGTGGGACGACGCGCGCGCCGCCCGCGACAGCCTCCTGTGCGTCCTGTATCTCGGCGGAGTCGTGAGGCGCGGAGCCGTTGGTGGTGCGCTCGAGCTCCGCCGCGACGCTCTCCATGGCCTGCAAGCTGTCACGGAGTTCGGCGAGGAGGTCGTCCGCCGTCCCCTCGGGCTCGTCGCTTCGCCCGTCCTCGTCACCTGTCACCGGCGTCTGGGCCGCGGAATCCACAGGCGTGTGCTTCGGCGCGACGTCGTCGAGACGGGCCTCGAGCGACCGGAGCGCCACGGGCCACAGCGTCTTCGCGCGCGCGACCTCGGCCGCGACCGACGCGACGCGCTTCTCGACGCTGTCGATACGCGTGCCCAGCTCGCCGAGCTGATCAGGAGTCGCCTCGGGGAACGCCGCGAGCGCGTCGCGGAGATCGTCCGCGATCGACTCGATCCGCGAGCTCGAATCCGTCACCTGGCGATGGAGGGCCTCGAGCCTCTCCTCCTCGTCCGCATGGCTCGTCGTGGAGGACTCGACGCCAGCGCTGAGGTCGTCGATCCGCTGCTCGAGAGCCTGCAGGGCCGCACTCGTCGGTGCGAGTCGCTCGTCGAGACGCTCCTCGCTCACCCCGCCGAGCCCGTCGCGGAGCTCGTCGGCGACAGCCGCGATCCGCGAGGCCGATTCCGAGTGCCGGCGCTCCAGGGCGTCGAGCCTCTGGCCGTTGTCGGCGAGGCTGGCCGTCCCCGACTCGACCAGGGAGCCGAGCTTGTCGAGCTGATGCCTCACGGCATCGAGCGCGGCGTCCGTCTGTGTGAGCCGCTCGCCGAGCTCGGCGGTCGACTCGGCCGCTGAGCTCGAATCGGTGACCTGGCGCTGGAGTGCCTCGAGCTTCACGTCTCTCGCGGCCAAGCCGACAGTCGCCGACTCGACACCCGAGGTGAGCTCGTCCACCCGTCGCCCGAGCGCGGCGAGAGTCGCTTGCGGCTCGGCCAGCCGCTCGTCCAGCACCTCCTCGGTCACACCCGCACGCAGGCTGTCGAGCGCCTCGACTCGTGCGCGCAGCGCGGTGAGCATCGCCCGTAGCTCCTCGGCATGCGGATGTGGCTCCGAGAGCTGTGCCTTGACGACCTCGAGCTCCGCCGTGTGGTCGTCGAGTCGAGCCTTCGTGCTCATGACGGTGACGCCGAGCTCGCGTACCTGGCGGTCGAGGTCGGGGTTCGCGGTGGGTGCAGCCGGGCCAGCGGCCTGCGTCGTCCCGAGGTGCTTGCGGATCGCGGCGATCTCCCCGTCCCGACCGGCGAGCCCGGCGGCGGTCGTGGAGACGGTGGCCGACAGCGTGTCGAGCCGCTCGGCCAGAAGGTTGAGCTTGGACATGACCTCGTCGAGCTGCTTCGAATTCCCCTTCGTGGCGCGCTCCGATTGCAGGACGGCGACGGCCTGTCGGAGAGCTTGTAGCTCCTGCGGATCCGACGGGCTCGCGACCTGCGAGGTGCGCGCCGCGAGGGACTGGAGCTGCTGGTCGCGCAGTTCGAGGTCGCGCCGGAGGGTCGCGATCTCGCCGTCCTTCTTCGCCATCGCGGAGGCCGTGGTGGCGACGGTGGATGCCAGCGTGTCGACGCGCTCGCTGAGCACGTCCAGACGCGCGACGAAGCGCGCTTCCTGCTTCGCTTCGTTCTTAGACGAGAGCATGGCCGGACATGCGTCCCCTCGACGCGAACACCACTCGGTACGGCGAGCCGGCGGGCATCCTCTTGTGGCGTATCGGAGCGGATCGCGTCGACCTCGCTCACCCGTCTCAGGGAGTCTCGCGTCGGGTTAGCGGCCGGCTTCCCACTCGAGCACGAACAGCCGCTGCTCGAGGGTCTGTGGACAGCCGAGCCCGCGCGCCTCGGCAATGCGGCGGAGGGCGTCGTTCGGATCGGCTCCGTGGCGGACGAGCCAGCTCCCGACGACGACGCCCGTGCGGCCGCAGCCGGCCCAGCAGTGCACGTAGACGATCCCTCCCGCCTCGAGCTCGGCATCGATCTCGTCGAGGATGGCGACGAGGTCGTCTCGGCCCGGGACCGAGAAGTCGCGGATCGGCCGGTTGACGTACCGGGCGGGCAGCTCGACGAGCGTTGCGTAGGGCTCGAGCTCGCCGGTCTGGGTCAGATCGAGGAAGAGCGTCACGCCCGCCTGTGCCAGCTGCCCCACCTCGAGCCGCGCGCTCTCCGGCCCCCAGGCGCACGGATGACGACCTGCGATGAGGCGTCCCTCCTCGATGACGGTTGGCGGCCGCACGACGCGGAAGTCTGCCTACGCCGCTACCCCGTCCGGGGGGACCGTCTCAAACGAGGTCACGCCGGTGCCGATAGCCGGGGCATGGCCCGCCCCGACGTCTCCGCGATCGAGCTCCGCGACCGCGCGCTCACGCTCGCATCGGAGCTCGGCGTCGACCAGGGAACCTGGTACGTCCGCGTGCTCGAAGAGGGCCGGCGTGAGGGCCTCGAACCCGACCTCGGTGCCCTCGTGCGTGCGTACTGGGAGCTCCAGCGCGTGACCGGTCGCGCCGATCTGCGCGACGTCTGGCGCTCCCTCGCCGACCAGCTCTGGTCCGGCGAAGCCGCCTAGAGCAGGCCCTTCCGGGCGCCCGGACCCCGTCGGACCGGGACAGTACGATGGCCCTCCCGTGGGTCGCGCCGCTCCGCCTTTCGTCCATCTGCACGTGCATTCGGAGTACTCGATCCTCGACGGAGCCTGTCGGATCCCGGCGCTCGTGGACAAGGCCGCACGCCTCGAGATGCCCGCCGTCTCGCTCACGGATCACGGCTCGCTCGCCGGTGCCGTCGAGCTCTACCGCGAGGCACGCAAGTCGGGCGTCAAGCCGATCATCGGCTGCGAGTTCTACGTCGCCGACGACCGGCACGCGCAGACGAAGGGGTATGCGCACCTGACGCTCCTGGCCGAGTCGAACGAGGGGTACGCGAACCTCATCAGGCTCTCGTCCCTCGGCTACCTCGAGGGCTACTACTACAAGCCGCGCGTCGACTGGGAGCTCCTCGAGCGCCATGCGAAGGGCATCGTCGCGCTCTCCGGCTGCCTCTCGGGCCGCGTCTCGCGCGCACTTTCCGAGGGACGGGGGAACGACGCGCGTACCGACCTCGACCGGCTCGCCCAGATCTTCGGCCGCGACTCGACCTACGTCGAGATCCAGAACGCCGGCCTCACCGAGCAGGCGCAGATCAACCCCGACCTGATCGCCCTGGCCGACGAGACCGGCCTCCCGCTCGTCGCGACCGGCGACGTCCACTACCTCGACGCCGAGGACGCGGTCGCGCACGAGGCGCTCCTGTGCATCCAGTCCGGCGACACGCTGAAGAACCCGAACCACTGGAAGTTCGACACGAACGAGTTCTTCTTCAAGACACCCGAGGAGATGGCGGGGGACTTCCCGGGCCTCGAGCACGCGATGGCGCGGACACTCGAGGTGGCCGAGCGCTGCAACGTGGAGCTCGAGCTCGGACGGATCCTGCTTCCGACCTTCCCCGTCCCCGAGGGCCGTGACTCCTTCGACTACCTCGTCCAGCTGTGCGAGCAGGGACTCGGGAAGCGCTACGGCAAGGCCACGCCCGAGCTCACGGACCGTCTCCGCTTCGAGCTGAAGACGATCAAGGAGATGGGGTTCGCGGACTACTTCCTCATCGTCTGGGACTTCATCCACTTCGCGAAGCAGAACGGCGTCAGCGTGGGGCCGGGCCGCGGGTCGGCTGCCGGGTCGCTCGCGGCGTACTGCCTCGAGATCACGGACGTCGACCCGATGCGCTACGGGCTTCTCTTCGAGCGCTTCCTGAACCCGGCACGCAAAGACCTTCCGGACATGGACATCGACTTCTCGGTCGCCGGCCGCGATCGGGTCATCGCCTACGTCGCCGAGAAGTACGGGCGCGACCGCGTCGCGCAGATCATCACGTTCTCGACGATGGCCGCACGCGCCGCGCTCCGGGACGCCGGCCGCGTCCTCGACATCCCGTACGGCGTGGTCGACCGCATCGCGAAGCTCGTCCCGGAGGGCCCGGGACAGACGCTCGAGGCCGCTCTCAAGCCCGGCGCCGAGCTGCGGCAGGCCGTCGACTCCGACCCGGTGGCGAAGGAGATCGTCGACCTGGCGCGACCGCTCGAGGGTCTGACGAGGGCGGACTCGATCCACGCGGCGGGCGTCGTCATCGGCGCGCAGCCCCTCATCGAGGTCGTGCCCCTGCAGCAGAAGGGCGCCGACTCGGAGATCGTCACGCAGCTCGGCATGTGGGACGTGGTCGATCTCGGCCTCCTGAAGATGGACTTCCTCGGCCTGCGCAACCTCGACGTCATCGACAAGGCGGTCGATCTCGTCGGGGGTGTCGACATCGGGACGCTCCCGCTCGACGACGGGAAGACGTACGCGATGCTCGCCCGCGGCGACTCGTCGGGCGTCTTCCAGTTCGAGTCGTCCGGGATGCGCGACGCGCTCCGCCAGGTGAAGCCGACGGAGTTCGAGGACCTCATCGCCCTCGTCGCCCTCTACCGCCCGGGGCCGATGGGGTACATCCCGACGTACGCCTCGCGCAAGAACGGGCGCGAGCAGGTCTCCTTCGCCGACCCACGGCTCGAGGCGATCACGGGCCAGACCTACGCCATCTGCATCTACCAGGAGCAGTACATGCAGATCGCGAAGGAGCTCGCCGGCTTCTCCCCGGCCGAGGCGGAGACCCTGCGCAAGGCGATCGGCAAGAAGATCCACGAGCTCATGGCGTCCCTCAAGGACAAGTTCCTCGAGGGCTGTGCCGAGAACACCGTCGCGCCGGCCGTCGCCCAGCAGCTCTGGAAGGACATGGAGTCCTCGCAGGACTACTCCTTCAACAAGGCCCACGCCGCGTGCTACGCGCTCATCGCCTATCGCACGGCGTGGCTGAAGGCCAACCATCCCAAGGAGTACATGGCCGCGCTCATCTCCTCGGTCATGAACACGAAGGACCGTGTTCCGTTCTACGTGAACGCGTGCCGCGACATGGGGATCGACGTGCTCCCGCCGGACGTCAACTCGTCGCAGCAGGACTTCGCGGTCGTGCAGGGCGTCATCCACTTCGGGCTGAACGCCGTCAAGAACGTCGGGGAGACCGCGGCCGAAGCGATCGTCCGCGTGCGCGCCGAAGGCGGGCCGTACGAGTCGATCTGGGAGGTCACCGAGCGCGTCGATCCGCAGGTCCTGAACAAGCGCGCTCTCGAGTCGCTCGTGAAGTGCGGCGCGCTCGACTCGACCGGCGCGAGCCGGATGGGCATGCTCGCAGCGCTCGACGCCGCGCTCGGGCACGGGCAGCGGATCTCCGCCGACCGGCTCGCAGGGCAGGCGTCGATCTTCGACGGCGCCTTCGGCGACGCCGAGGAGGCGATGGAGACTCACCATCCGCCGATCGCGACCACCGAGTTCGACGAGCGCGAGCTCCTCCGCCTCGAGAAGGAGACGCTGGGCCTGTACGTGTCGGAGCATCCGCTCGAGCGGGTCCGGGCGGAGCTGCGGCGGAAGACGGACTGCGCGCTCACCGATCTCGAGCGCCGGCGCGACGGCGAGTTCGTCACCGTGGGCGGGATCGTCTCCAGCCTCAAGCAGGTGACGACGAAGCGCGGCGAGCCCATGGTCTTCGTCACGCTCGACGATCCGACCGGAAGCGCGGAGGTCGTCGTCTTCAACTCCACCTATGCCACGGCGCGCGAGCTGCTCGAGGCCGACCGCATCCTCGTCGTCAAGGGTCGGGTCGACCACAAGCAGGCGGGGGAGACGAAGCTCGTCGCGAGCGAGGTGAGCGCATTCGAGTCCGCGCTCGTGCGGCGCGAGGTGCGGCTGCGGATCGACGCGCGGCAGGCGCCCGCCGGTCTCATCCGGGAGCTCGCGGCGCTCGTGTCCGACTACCCGGGCGAGGCGCCGGTGTACGTCGCCCTCGAGACGTCGGTCGGCGAGCGGACGCTCGCGCTCGGCTCCGAGTATCGCGTGAAGCCCGAGGCGGACTTCTTCGCCGAGGTGCGCGCGCTGCTCGGCGAAGCCGCGATCTCGTAGCGCCCGCTGACACGCACCTGATCACCGGCTGACCAGTTCGCGATCCCTCGTTCGAGGGACCCGGCTCCCCCGTCGGAGGGGTACTGCCGCCCCGTCCGTGTGACCTACTGAGACGGCGCATCTCTGCGACCACTCGATAGCCGAAAGGAGTGAATGCGCATGTTCAAGTGGCAGGCCCGCTGGACGAGGCTCGTGATCGCTCTCTCGAGCATCGCCGCCTTCGTCATCGCCTCAGGCGCCGGCTGGCGTTGGAGCTAGCCCAGCCCCCGCGCTGAGGGGAACGGTATGTCCGCGCAGGAAACCACCGGCTATCCGCCCCGGCTGCGTGCCCTGATCGCCGGCGCGCTCGCGCTTGCGACTCCGGTCGTGGTCGGGGCGGCGGTGAGTCTCGGGCTCGATCCGCCGAGCAGCGCCGAAGGGCCTCGCCGTGCTGCTCTTCCTGGCGCTCGCGCTCCTCGCCGAGCTCAAGCCCGTCCCCCTCGAGGAGGACGACCTGAGCACGGTCTCGCTCGCGTTCGTCTTCATCCTCGCCTCCGTCATCCTGTTCGGCTGGCAGGAGGCGGTGCTCGTGGCGACGGTCAGCGCGTGCATCGCGCAGGTCGTCGAGCGGAAGCCACTCGAGCGCACGGCGTTCAACACGGCCGTCTATGCGCTGTCCGCCTTCGCCGCCGCGCTTCCGGTCTTCTTCCTCGGGTCGCCGACCGAGGACCCGGTCGCCATCACCGTCGACGCGTTGCTCGGCGGTGCGGCATTCGTCGCCGTCAACTTCGCGTTCATCACACTCGCGATCTCGTTCCACCAGCGGATCCCGGTGCTCCCGCTGCTCAAGGAGGAGGTCCGCCTCGTCGGGCCGGCGTTCACGATCCAGGCGTTCCTCGCAGCCCTCGCCGCAGCGCTCTGGGCGACCGATCCACGCCTCCTCGTCCTCATGGCAGGGCCGCTCTTCACCGTCACGCTCTACCAGCGCTCGTCGCTCGCCTCACGCCGCGCGACGCGCGACGCGCATACCGACAGCCTCACGCTGATCGGCAACAACCGTGCCTACGAGCTCGGGCTCTCGACGGCGCTGGACTCGGCGGCCGAGAGCGGAGAGTTCGTCAGCCTCTGCCTGGTCGACGTCGACGACTTCAAGCAGATAAACGACACCTACGGTCATCCGCTCGGCGACCAGGTGCTCGTCGAGGTCGCCGGTCTCCTGCGGACGGAGCGCGACTGCCTCGGCACGTTCCGCTTCGGTGGCGACGAGTTCGCGATCGTCCTCGGCTGCGGCGAGCGCCAGGCGCGCGCGCACGTCGAGTCCCTCTACCGTCGGCTCTCGATCGCCGAGTTCTCGCACGGTGCGAGCGCGACGGTGAGCGTCGGACTCGCGACCTTCCCCGATCAGGCGGCGGACATCGCCGGCCTGGAGCGCGCAGCCGACATCGCGCTCTACTGGGCGAAGCAGAACGGCAAGAACCGCTTCTGCGCGTACAGCCCCTCGGTCGCCGAGGCGCAGGCGCCGGAGGAGCTCGAGCGCCGCATCGAGCGCCACGCGCGGCTGCGTGCCGCGGAGAACCTCATCCGCGTCGTCGACGCGAAGGACGAGTACACGGGCGCTCACTCGGAGCGCGTCGCCCTCCTCGTGGAGGCGATCGCACGCCAGCTCGAGCTCGACGACGAGCAGGTCGAGCAGCTGAAGCTCGCGGGCCGCCTGCACGACCTCGGCAAGATCGCCATCCCGGACCGCGTGCTCCAGAAGCCCGGCGCGCTCACAGCGCACGAGGAGCGGCAGCTGGCGCATCACCCCGAGCTCGGTGCGTCGCTCCTCGACGGCATGGACATCCGTCCGGTGGACGTCTGGATCAAGCACCACCACGAGCACTGGGACGGCTCCGGCTACCCGCACGGTCTCGCCGGGGAGGAGATCCCGTTCGGCTCGCAGGCTCATTCTCGTCGCCGACGCCTACGACGCGATCACGACGGATCGCAGCTACCGCGACGCGGCCACGCCCGAGGAGGCGCTGGCCGAGCTGAGCAGTCATGCGGGCAGGCAGTTCGACCCGGCGGTCGTCGCTGCGTTGCACGCCCACCTGGAGAACGCCGGTCTCGTCGACTCGCCGCCACTCGCCCCCCTCGTCGCGCTGCGCGTCGCCTAGTCGTGGTCCTCGCGTTCCCGGTCCTGCTCGCGCTCGGGCTCGGTCTCGTCCTCGGTGGCAGCGTCGGGCGGCTCGCGGAGATCAGGCTCCGGGCGCCGTGGCTCTTCCTCGCGGCGATCGGCCTGCAGATCGTCGCGTTCCCGGTGGCGGGACTGCCCTGGCAGACGCACGAGACGGCGGCGTCCGTCCTCTGGGTCGCGTCGTATGCACTCCTCGTCGTCGCGGCGGCGCTCAACCGGCGCATCGCCGGCGTGCCGGTCGTCGCGGCGGGAATGCTCCTGAACCTCGTGGCCATCCTCGCGAACCGCGGGACGATGCCCGTGAGCTACGAGGCGATGCACGGCGCCGGACGCTCGGCCGTCACCCAGGCCAACTCGACTGCGATGTCCGACCCGAGCGTGCCGTGGCTCGTCGACCGCTGGGCGGCGCCGGACTGGCTACCGCTCGCGAACGTCTACTCGGTCGGTGACGTCGTCATCGCCGTCGGCGCGTTCGTCATCGTCCTCGCAGCGATGGGCGCGCAGCGCCCGACGCTCACACGGCTCACTCGCCGCCCGAGTCTCTAGCCGCTCTAGCTGTGCGCGTCCTGCGTGAGCCGATCGCTCACGCTCGACAGCACTTTCAGCGCTATCGACGGCATCGTCTCGACGACGGTCTTGAACCGGCGATCCGTGATGACGAGGACGTCGACGGCCGACGTCGCCGTGACGGTTGCGGTGCGCGGCGTGTCGGTGAGGAGGGCGATCTCGCCGAACCAGTCGCCTCCCTTGAGCTCAGCGACCTTCTTCCCCTTCTTCGTCACGAGAGCGCTACCGTCGACGAGGACGAAGAACTCCCTGCCGGGCCGTCCCTCGCGAGTCATGACCGTTCCCTCGCGGAGATCGAGCTCGTCGGCGGTCTTCGCGAGCGCACGCAGCTCCGTCTTCGAGCAGTCCGCGAAGAGCGGCACCTTCTTCAGGAGCTCGACCTTGGCGTCACGGCGGAGCGGCACGGCACGATCATACGCAGCGAACCGGGAAGAATCGAGGGTCGCGGGCGCGTCTAGGGATTTGGAACTGGGACTATCGGATGACCTGTCCGAAGAGTAGAATCCCGCGGCCGTGCGTCTGGGGACTCGCGGCGAGACTGGGGAAACTGCGGATAGAGGAGAGGGCATGACTGACCACGCACGCACGAGCTATCGAAATCACCGGCAGGCGACCTGGGGGCTCGTATCGCTCTTCGTGGCCGCGATTGCAGCCGTCACCATTCCGCTCGCCAGCGGGGCAACCCGAATACGGACTCCAGTTCGTCCCGCAACCACCCGCCCGCCGGATGAGCAGACTCGCAGGCGACGAGCGCCGCTCATCGGTCGCCGTCTTCCAGGGAGGCCAGAAACGATGAACTCGAGCCCGGCCAGACGCCCTCCCTCAGGCGTCCAGCGCGGGTATTGATCGTTCCGCCTACTTCACTGCTTCAACGCGACCGTACGTACAGCGGACGAAGAACTGGACCTGGAATGTAGCGCCGAATCGAGTCGCGCCGTCGGGTGTCTACACCTTCCGCGCGACGCTCGGGACCACCTCGGCCCCGCGACGTCGAATCCATTCCGCGTGGCGGAGTTCATCTGTCCACCCACCGGGGCCCTTCGTGCGACGGCACCTCGCCCTGGGCTCCAGCGGCCTAGCCCCGGGAAAGCTCAAGATCGCAAACACGTTCAGCGGTTCGGTCGCGCTCGACTTCCAGGCCGGTCTATCCCGTTCCTCTCGGCTGTAACAACGACCCCAACGATCCCAACGACTGCAGTCCCCCCACACCTGGAACCGCCTCTCCATCGATACGACGGCGACGGGACAGGCGACGTCTTCTTCCCTGCGGTGGCACTGGACTTCAATTACGGAAACAAGATGCTGCAGGTCACCTACATGGTCAGGAACTCGGACTGGGTCCTGACGAACGCCGCGCGTGGCAACAACGACATCGAACTCTGCGCCGTGGCGCAGCACCAGGACGCGGACCGGAACAATGGGGCCGAGCGGACAAGTTCGCCGGGAAGTACGGCCCTTCGACCTGGGATCCGAACACGGAAACGTACTCGGGTGTTCTCACGACCGTCTCGAACCCGAGCAAGGTGAAGACCGACCCGGCGATCTGCGGACGCGGCAACTTTGTGGATCCCTCCGGCGTGACCTGGCGGGCGTGGACGGTCTGCATCCCGTCCGACTGGGACTGGAGTATGGGCTAGAGCCGTTTTCGTCTCCGAGCCGCCGTCCTCGCCGAGCGCGGGGAGCGGCGGCTCGGGGACGTGCAACACCCCGAGCCTCTCGAAGATCTCGTCGCGCTCCGAGCGATCTCGCTCGTCGGGCTCCCCGGCCAGCTGCTCGGAGTCGGATCGAGCGGCGCTGAGAGTCAGTGCCGACCTCGTAGTCGGCACTCATGATCCCGAAGTTCTCGTTGTCGACCTCGCGCGATGCGAAGGCTCTCCTCGAGCGCCGCGCGGGCGCTTTCGAGGTCTCCCGTCTGCAGGTATGCCCAGCCACGCGTTCGCTGGAGTTGGGTCACGACGACCGATACGCCCGATAGCGTTTCAGCTTGCTCGAGGGTCCTCGCGGCGAGCTCGAGGCGCCGCGGCGGCATTTCCTTCCAGCACATGACACTCGATGAGCCACGCATCGGTCGTGAGCAGGTCCTCCGCATCGCCCTCCGCTTGCGAACAGCTTCCGTGCCTCCTCGAGCACAGCTCGAGCCTCCTCGTGCTCTCCATGCGGGCGAGGTGTCTGCCCAGGAATGCCCACGCCTCCGCGATCTTGAGCGGGTTCCCGGCTGCTCGCCGGACGTCGAGGACCTCGCGGAACAGCGGCTCGGCCTCCTCCATCTCGCCCTGGTCGGAGCGCACCTCGGCGATGTTCAGCGCCGCGATCGACGCCTGGCTCTCGTCGCCGATCCGCATGAACGTCGTCCGTGCACGCTCCGCGAGCTCGAGTGCTTCGTCCCAGCGCCCGCGCAGGTAGGTCGAGCCGCCGAGGTTGTTGAGCACCCACGCGAGACGGTCGAGGTCGCCGAGCTCCTCGTAGATCTCGACCGCGCGCTGCCGAGTAGACCGCCTCGTCCAGCCGACCGAGCGCCACGTACGCCCAGTCGAGGATGAAGTAGGCCTGCGCGAGGGCGTCCTCGCGCGCCGGACGCTCTCTCGCCGCCGCGATCGCTCGCTCGCACCACTCGATCGCCGGCGTGGGCGCCGCTGGTACTGCAGGACGGTCGCGTACCAGCCCGAGGAGTCGCGCTCGCTGGCCGCGGCAGCCGTCTCCCTCGACGTCCGTCGAGCGCTCGAAGTGCCTGCGTCAGCCGGCGGAGCGCCTGGGGGTATCGGCCCAAGCGAAGCGGAGCCATCGCCTCCTTCTGCATCAGCCGGGCCTCCTCGACCGCGTCGCCGGGCGATGTCCTCGCGGGCTCGCGGAATGCCGCGCCCGCCCGCTCGAATGCGCCGATGCGCATCCGGGCGTCGCCGAGCGCCTCCCAGACGCGCGCAACCTCGTCCGGATCGGACGTCCGGGACCCGCTTGACGACCTCGAGCGCCCGCTCGAAGAACTGCTGCAGCCTCGACGTTCGCGTACTTCTCCTCGGCCCGCCGACCGGCGTGCGACCGAATAGCGCCACGTCTCGGGCCAGCGCTCGGCGCGGTAGTAGTGCAGCGACAGCAGTTTCGGCCGCGTCCTCGGGTCGCTCTGCTCGTCGCTGCTCGATGACCTCGGCGACGCGTCCGTGGAGCTCGCGCCGCCGCTTGAACGAGAAGCCCTTCGTACGCAGCGTCGCGGATGAGTGCGTGGCGGAAGCGGAACGCGCCCGGCACGTCGGGATCCCGTTCGACGAACTCGCCGAGTCGGTCCCACGCCTCGGACGCGGCCGCGACGTTCGGGTCGTCCTCGAGGACCTCGACGATCAACGCTCCCGAGAAGGAGACGCCGAGCACCGACGCCCAGCGCAGGAGCGCGCGGTCGCCGGGCGCGAGCTGGTCGATCCGCGTCGCGACGAGCGCTTCGACCGTCTCGGGCAGATCCTCGGCCTCGTCGGTCTTCTCGCCCGACGCTGGCGAGCTCTCGGAGGAAGAGCGGGTTGCCGGCAGCGCGCTCCATGAGCGCCGCCACCTCTTCCTCCGTGAGGCGTCGATCGCCCGCCGCCGCGACCGCGAGCGCTCTTCGCGTCGTCCTCGGGCAGCGGCTCGAGCCGCAGCGTCAGCGCGGGCAGCGGCGGCGTGCCCGTCGCGGCCGCGAAGCCGTCCTCGCCGGGACGCCTCGTCGTGCACGCGAGCCACGGCCGCGTCGGGAGCTGCGTTCCGAGGTAGCGCAGGAGCTCCGACGACGCGTCGTCCATCCAGTGGACGTCGTCGAAGACGAGCAGCGTCGGCGAGTCGAGGAGATGGCCGAGCAGCGTTCCCATGACGCCGTGCAGGCGCGCCCGCCAGAACGACGGGTCGAGATCGTTCACCTCCGGGCGTGGGCTCGACCTCGACGTCGAGCGGCGCGGCGAGCAGCGGCGCCCACGGCACGAGCTCCTCGTCGATCTGCTGCAGGCGCTCGCCGAGGACGGCGCGATTGTGCTCGCCACCGCCGTTCAGCTGGACGTCGAGCAGCGAGCGGAGGAACGGCCGGAACGGGTAGTACGGCGTCGACGCCTCGTACTGCTCGCAGCGCAGCTCGATCTGCCGCATGTCGGCGCAGTTCTCCCGCAGCTCCTGGGCGAGTCGCGACTTCCCGATCCCGGGCTCGCCGACGAGCTCGACGAGCGTTCCGAAGCCCATCCGCACCGGGGCGACGGAGGCGCCGAGCACTGCCCGTTCGCGCTCGCGATCGACGAACGGAAGCTCGTCCTGGGCGGTCGGACGGCTCGGGCTCTCTCGGGCGCGGCGAGGAGCTCGCCGAGAACGAACGCCTGGACGGGCTCGGCCTTCCCCTTGAGCGAAAGCGGCTCGAGCTCCGTCGACTCGAACGACCCGCCGCCGCGCGTGAGCGCGCCTGCCGAGACCCAGATCTCGTCCTCTCCGGCGCGCGCCATGAGCCGCGCGGCGAGCGCGGCGGTGTCCCCGAGGACGGTGTACGTCCGCCGGAAGCTCGCGCCGACCTGGCCGGTGAACACGCGTCCCTCGCTCACTCCGACGTGGACCGGGAGCGGCAGGCCCGCCGTCGACGATGGCGCGCACCGTTCGGAGCATCCGCTCCTCGTCGTCTCCGAAGGTCTGCGGAGCGCCCGAGACGAGGATGATGCGTCCACCGTCGCGATCGATGTCGCTCTCGAGGAAGGTCACGCGGTGCTCGTCCGCGGCCGTCTGCACCGCGCGGACGAGGGCGTCGAGCGCGTCGGCTGCGGCCTCCGGCCCTTCCGTCTCGATGATCTCGTCGGTTCCGGCGAAGCGGATGAAGGCGATTGCCGCATGTCGATGCTCGCCCTCGAGCGGCCCGATCTCGAGGAGTTGCGCTCGCAGCGGCGCCGGAACCGCAACCTCGAGCGGGATGCCCTCGATGGCGGGCAGAGGGGCTACGGAGCCGCGGACCTCGGGAGCGGCGCGGAGGAGACGCCCGTCGCCCTTCTCCTCTGCGAGCGTGTCGGCGTCGAGGACGCTCCCCGTCTCTGTGCTCACGAGGATCTCTCCGGCCTCCGATGTGCCTTCCATCTCCACCGTTCGTGTCGCCGCAGGGCCGGCGATCAGCAGCTCGCGATGTGACTCTCCGACGAGGAAGAACTGGAAGCGGCCGCTGTGGAGTCCCGCGTGCATCTTGAGCTGAATCGCCCCGGCGGACGTTCGCGGCCGACCGATCGCCCGAAGCGTCCTCCGCATCTCGAATGCCGCCCGAGCGGCCCGGCGTGCGTGCTCCTCGCCGTCGTAGAGCAGCAGCAACGCGTCGCCGCCGAACTTGAGGAGGCCGCCACCCTGTGCATAGGCGACGCCGAGGAGCGCGGCGAACGTGGCGTTCATGACCTCGGTTACCTCCTCGGCCCCGGCTCGTCCGAGACTCGAGAGGCGCTCCGACATCGCCGTGAAGCCAGAGATGTCGATGAACGCGACGGTTCCCTCGACCTCGCGCCACGATGCCGCAGGCTCGTCTCGAAGCCATTCCAGCGTCAGTCGGGGTACGAATGGGACGAGGTCGGCCGACGCCTGGGAGAGTGGGTTGGTCGAGGGCGACGCCATCGGGTGGATTCTCCTCTACAGGGGTTCCACGGCAAAGCGGACAGCGCGCGTGACCTCCGCCTCCTACTGGATGGAGCCGCCACTTCCCTGAAGGAGCCTGCGGAGGCGGCAACAGCGGGAAGCGCGTCTCGCGGTGCCGGAGAGCGAAGGTTTTGATCTGGCGAAGACCGGGAAACGAACAAGGCATCCGATGGCGAACACGACTTCAGGTATACGCCGACGCAAGACCGGAGTGCATCCGCCCTCTCCGTGACGCCGTCGCGAGCCTTGCCAGCGAGACCGGTCTGTCGAACGTGCAGGTCTGTGCCGTCAAGTTCTGTGTCGGCGAAGCCATTGCCAACGCGGTGAAGCACGCCTATCCAGAGAGCAAGCCGGGTCTCGTCGATGTGAGTGCGCAGGAGGTCGGCGATGAACTGGTTGTCACGGTTGCAGACCATGGCCGAAGGCGTGTGAATCAACGAACCCACACGGAAGACGAAGGCGGTTTTGGGCTCGCGTTCATTTCGCGACTGACGGACGGCTGTACGTTCACAGCCGCACGTGATGGCACGACCGTGGAAATGCTCTTTCCGCTTCCGTCCGTGAAGGCACGGGCGACCTCCGGGCAGCTTTCCGCTCGGGCGGCGTCAGCTCACGGCCGTTTCGCGTTTCGCATCGAGTAGCGCCGCTGCCGCACGGGTATCGGAGGAGCCTCTCGCTCAAGGGCTCACCCGCGGGGTGCCGGTCCGGCGATAAGGGAGGACTCGCTCTCCTCACGGAACGTTTACGGCTGCTCAACGCAATCCCCCCAGAAAGGGGACGTCCGATACGTCGTATTGGACGAATAGGCGAGTGACACCGATCCCCAAGGCGAAGGGCGGCGGCATGTCTGCGGCAGAACTCGAGCTAGTCGGCGTTTCCGAGCGTGATCGAATCGAGCAGTGGCGTCATGAGGCGCTCGAGCGGGCGGGGTACGACCCCGAGGCCGCGATCGTCCTCGCGGCGAGCCACGACATCGACCTGCACGACGCGGTGAGCCTGCTCGATCGCGGCTGCTCGGTCGAGCTCGCGCTCCAGATCCTCCTCTAGGGTCGGGACGCAGCTTCTTCCCACACGCCGCCCGGCGTGTGGGCACAATGCGCGCCGGTGTTCCCGCTCCTGTCGATCCCGTCGCCCAGCTCGAGCACGATCGAGCTCGGGCCGCTGTCGATCCACTTCTACGGGCTGACGCTCCTCGTCGCCATCGCGGCCGCGGTCGCGATCACCGGGATCCGCTGGACGAGGCGCGGCGGCGACTGGGACCTCATCTTCCGTGTCGCCGTGTGGGGCGTCGCGTTCGGGATCATCGGCGCACGCCTGTACCACGTGATCACGAGCTGGGACGAGCTTCCGGACGAGTGGTGGGGGGCGTTTGCGATCTGGAAGGGCGGACTCGGCGTCTGGGGCGGGATCGGGCTCGGCTGCGTCGTCGGTGCGATCGTCGCCCATCGCTCCGGCGCGTCGGTCGCGCGGCTCGCCGACTGCGTCGCGCCGGGGCTGCTCGTCGCGCAGGGCATCGGCCGCTTCGGCAACTGGTGGAACCAGGAGCTCTTCGGGAAGCCGACCGACCTTCCCTGGGGGCTCGAGATCGACCCGCAGAATCGGCCGATCGACTTCGTCGACCAGGCGACGTTCCACCCGACGTTCCTGTACGAGGCGCTCTGGTGCTTCGCGGCGGCCGGGGTGCTCCTGCTCATCGAGCGTCGGTTCAAGGGGCGCATCCGACCGGGTGGGCTCTTCGCCCTGTACGTCCTCATCTACAGCGCCGGCCGCCTGTGGATCGAGACGCTCCGGATCGACCCGTCGCACGAGATCGCCGGTGTTCGGCTGAACGTCTTCGTCGCGGCCACGGCGATCGTGCTCTCGGCCGCGTTCTTCGTCATCTGGCAGAAGCGCTGGAAGCGCGGCGGCACCGCGGCCCCGGCGAAGGTCGAGACCATGGCGGTGCCGAAGAGCCGGTAGCGGGACCGCTCGCGGCGCGAGCGGTGTTGAGCCGTAAGCGAACCGCCGACGATCTTCGTCAAAGCAGAACGGGATAACGCCACTCGGGTTGCAGCCCTCGTCATGAGGCATGCCGCGCCTCTGGCGCGTCCGGCCGCGCGGCTAGCCTCCGGCGCGTGCTGCCGATGCCCGTCCGGGAGCTGGAGCTCGAGCTCGATGCGTTCGAGGGACCGTTCGACCTGCTGCTCACGCTGCTCCTGAAGGAGGAGCTCGAGCCGCGCGAGATCGACATCGCGGGCATCGTGCTCGCCTTCGTCGAGCGCATGGCGGAGCGCGACGAGCTCGATCTCGAGGCGTGTGGCGAGTTCCTCGTGCTCGTCTCCGCCCTGCTCGAGCTGAAGGCACGCGCGCTCTTCCCGGAGGAGGCTGCGGAGCTGGGCGAGCTCGAGCCCGAGGAGGCCGCGGAGGAGCTCGCGCGACGCCTCGCCGAGTACCGGCGGATGAAGGAGGCGGCCGCGTGGCTGCTCGAACGCCTCGGCGGCGAGCGCGACCGCTTCTTCCGAATCGGGCCTGCGCCGCTCGCGCCCCGTTCCGAACGTCGCCTCGCCCGGCAGGACCCGGCCGCGCTCGGGGATGCGATCCGCGCGCTCGCCGCGCCGCCGCCGACGGTATCGCTGGGCCACATGGCGCTGCGCTTCCCGCCGGTCTCGCAGTTCCTCGAGCAGTTTCGCGCGCTCCTCTCCCGGCGTCGGCTCTTCGATTTCGACAGCGAGGTGGAGGGAATGTCGCGCGTCGAGCAGGCGGTCGCACTCCTCGCGCTGCTCGAGCTGCGCAAGGGGGGCGAGATCACGCTGAGCCAGGCGCAGCCCTTCGCCCCGATAAGGGTTTCCAGAGCCGACAGCGAAAGGACAGCCGTATGGAAAGCACGCTCCGCCTGATCTCGGCGAATCCCCTCGACCGTCTCGCCCGCACGGTGGAGGCGCTGCTCGTCGTCGCGTCGGCTCCGCTCTCCGTCGAAGAGCTCAGCGAGGCGGCGGACGACGATCCGGAGCGCATCGAGACGGCCGTCGGCCTGCTTCGCGAGCGGTACGCCGAAGGGCGCAGCGGCATCGTGCTCGAGGAGGTCGCAGGCGGCTTTGCGTTCCGGGCGAGCCGCGAGGCCGCGGACGCCTGTGCGCGCATGTTCGAGCGCCCGGTCGAGCGTGGGCTGTCGCCCGCAGCGCTCGAGACGCTCGCGATCGTGGCGTATCTCGGCCCGTGCTCGCGCCCCGACGTCGCGCGTATCCGCGGCGTCGCCGCGGACTCGGCCGTCGCGAGCCTCATCGAGCGCGGCCTCATCGCCGAAGCGGGACGCGAGACCGGCGGCGCCGTCCGCTACCGGACGACCCCGCTCTTCGAACGCGTCTTCGGGCTCGAGAGCCTCGCCGCGTTGCCGCGACTCGACGACCTCGGCGCCGACGCGACCGAGCTGCGCGAGCGCCTGCTCGAAGTCGCGGAAGCGCGCGCCTCCTAGCTCACACCTGCCAGGCGCCGTCGCGGAGCACGGGAACGTGCTCGCCGTCGTGCGTGATCCCGTCGACCTCGACCTCGCGGCTGCCGATCATGAAGTCGACGTGCACGACGCTCTTGTTGATCCGCGCCTTCTCCGCCGGATCTTCGACCGGATGGTCGTAGGCCCCGCCGAGCGCGATGTGGCTGGCGGCGTTCTCGTCCAGGAGGGTGTCGTAGAAGACGCGCTCGAGGGGCCCTATTCGCCCCTGCCGGTCGACGAGAGCGATCTCGCCCAGCCGGGACGCGCCGTCGTCGCGGCTCGCCACGGCGCGGAGCACCTCGGCGTTCGAGGCGGCGTCGATCTTGACCGCGCGTCCTGCCTCGAACTCGATCCGGATCCCGTCGATGATCGTTCCCGATAGCTCCAGCGGCATGGTCGCCGATACGTGGCCCTCGACACGCTCGGGATCGGGCGTCCCGAACACCTCCTCCGTCGGGATATTCGGCGAGTGGCGTCGGCCGTCGACGGTCTCGAGGTCGCCGGCGGCCCAGTGGGCGGACGGGAAGAGCCCGATCGTGAGGTTCGTGCCTGGCCCGTGCAGGCGGAGAGCGTCGAAGTGGCGATCCGTCAGGCGCTGGGCGTTCGCCTTGAGCTCGTTCGAGCGCACGATCCAGGCCTCCGCCGGATCGTCCGCGTCGAGCCTGCAGATGTGGGCGACGTCCTCCCAGAGGCGCTCGTACGCGGCCTCGTGCTCGAGCTCCGGGTACACCAGCTCGGCCCACGGAGCGGTGGGGACGGGGACGATGTTCCAGCTCGTCGTCATGCGATTGACGACCTCGCCCGTCTCCGCGAGGTAGGGCAGGAGATCGCGCCCCGCCCGGGTCGGGTCGAGCCCCGCGAGGGCGTGCGGAGCGTGCGGGCCGGAGAGGGAGATGCGTGCGGCATGCTCGTCGGAGAGGTAGAGCAAGCGCTCTCGCATCCACGGAGGGACGAAGTCGAGAGTGTCGTCGGCCGCGTGCAGGATGCGCTCGCGCTTCACCCACTGGTCGAAGTAGACGACGTCGACGTACTTCGCGCCCCGTTCGTAGGCCGCGTGCGCGATGCGCCGTGTGACGTCCTCCTTCCCGATGTAGCTCGTGATCGCGACGAGCTGGCCGGGCTGGACGTTCGCGCCGAAGACGGCGAGCTCGGCGAGCTTGTCCTTCAACGTGTCGATCCGGCTCAAGGCCGCAACACCCTAGCCAGAATGCGCCGATGCGACTAAACGCCTACCTCGCGCGCGCCGGCGTCGCGTCCCGGCGCCGCGCGGACGAGCTCATCCGAGCGGGACGTGTGCGCGTCAACGGCGATCCCGGCGAGCTGAACACCACCGCAGACCGACATGACGTCGTCGAGGTCGACGGCGAGCGCGTTCGACTCCAGCGCCTCGCACACCTGCTCCTGCACAAGCCGGCAGGAGTCGTGACCACCGCGCGCGACCCCCAGGGCCGTCGCACCGTAGTGGCGCTGGTTCCGTCCGACCCGCGCGTCGTGCCGGTCGGACGTCTCGACGCGGACACGACGGGAGCGCTCGTCCTCACGAACGACGGGGATCTGGCTCATCGTCTCGCGCATCCGCGCTACGGCGTGCCGAAGGTGTACGAGGCCGACGTCGATGGTTCGCTGTCCCGCGGGACGCTCGAGCGTCTGCGCACCGGTGTCGAGCTGGAGGACGGTCCGACGGCGCCCGCGGGGGCGCGGCGGCTCGGCCCGCGGCGGGTCGAGCTCACGCTCCACGAGGGACGCACGCACCAGGTCAAGCGGATGTGCGAGGCGGTCGGCCTGCCCGTGCGTCGCCTGCACCGCTCGCGCTATGCCGGCCTCGATCTCGACGGGCCTCGAGGCAGGCGAGTGGCGCGAGCTCACGTCGGTCGAGGTCGCAGAGCTCCGCCGCGCGGTTCGGCTCTAAGCGCGGTTGCACGAAGCCCATGCGCTCGTACATCGCGGCGAGCGTGGGCTGCGACGCCTCGCGTGCCTTCTCGGCGCCGAGCGCGAGGAGGCGCCGGAGCTCTGCTTCGTCCTCGCGGATCTCGTGGAACCGTGTCTGGAACGGCTCGAGGAGCGCCACGACGGACTCGGCGACGTCGCTCTTGAACGTCCCGTAGCCCTGTCCGTCATACCTGGCCTCGACCTCCGCGATGGATTCGCCCGTCGCGACCGTCATGACCTCGATGAGATTCGAAACGCCCGGCTTGTCCTCCACATGCCGGATCTCGCGGCCCGAGTCCGTGACGGCGGACTTGAACTTGCGCCGGATCTCGTCCGCCGGATCGAGGATGTAGACCGTGCCGTTGGCCGTGCCGCCCGTCGTCGACATCTTCTTCTCCGGCTCCTGGAGATCCATGATCTTCGCGCCGATCTCGGGATAGACGCCGCGCGGGAGCGTGAACGTCTCGCCGTAACGCGAGTTGAAGCGCTCGGCGACGTCACGCGTGAGCTCGATGTGCTGGCGCTGGTCGATCCCGACCGGGACGACGTCGGTCTGGTAGAGGAGGATGTCCCCCGCCTGGAGCACCGGATAGGTGAAGAGGCCGGCCGACACGAAGTCCTGCGCCTCCGACTTCTCCTTGAACTGCGTCATCCGACGGAGCTCGCCGAAGCTCGTGACCGACGACAGCAGCCAGTTTGCCTCGGGGTGCGCGGTGACGTGGCTCTGCGCGAAGATCGTCGATCGCTCGGGATCGAGGCCCGTCGCGATGAGCATCGCGAAGAGGTCGAGCGTCCGCTCGCGAAGGTCCGCGGGGTCGAACTCGACGCTGATCGAGTGCAGGTCGACGATGCAGAAGAACGCCTCGCCCTGCTCCTGGGTCGCGGCGTACTGGCGGAACCCGCCGGCGTAGTTGCCGAGGTGCTTCACGCCTGTCGGCTGGATCCCGGAGAAGATGCGCATCGCGGGATTGTCCCTGGACCTGCAAGGCGGCGTCGGGCCGACTCTAGACTCGCTCGATGCGAATCGAGCCCGTCTCCGCCCTCGACGGACACGTCGCCGTCCCGGGCGACAAGTCGATCTCGCACCGCGCCGTCCTCATCGGTGCGCTGTGTGACGGGGAGACGCGCGTCTCGGGCTTCGGTCGCTCGGCCGACACGGAGGCGACGATCGCCGCCGTACGCGCGCTCGGCGCCGACGTGATCGAGGAGGACGTGGACACGCTCCGCGTACGCGGAGCGGGCCTCCGCGGACTGCGGGTGCCGGAGGGCGCGATCGACTGCGGCAACGCCGGGACGCTCATGCGCTTGCTCGCGGGCGTGCTCGCCGGCCAGGCGGGCCGCACCGAGCTCGTCGGCGACTCCTCGCTCTCGTCGCGACCGATGGAGCGCATCGCCGAGCCGCTCCGCCGGATGGGCGCGATCGTCGAGACGAGCGAGGGCCACGCGCCGCTCGTGATCCAGGGCGCGCCGCTCCGAGCAATCGACTACGAGCTCCCGGTCGCGTCGGCGCAGGTGAAGTCGGCGATCCTCCTCGCAGGCGTCCAGGCGACCGGCGCGACGACGGTCGTCGAGCCCGTGGCGACCCGCGACCACACGGAGCGCATGCTCGAGCATGCCGGCGCCCGCGTGACGCGGAGGCCGTCGAGCGTGACGGTCGAGGGCGCGCAGTCGCTGCGTCTGCCCGACGTGGAGGTCCCGGGCGACATCTCGTCTGCGGCACCGTTCCTCGTGGCGGCCGCGATCGTCCCGGGGTCGGCCGTGACGGTTCACGGCGTGGGACTCAACCCTCGCCGCGCCGGGCTCCTCGGCGTGCTCGAGCGCATGGGCGTGCGCATCGCGATCTACAACCGGCGCTCGATCGGCGGCGAGCCGGCCGGCGATGTCGAGGTTCGCGCATCGGACCTCGTCGGGACGACGGTCACGGCGGCAGAGGTCCCGTCGCTGATCGACGAGCTGCCGATCTTCGCGGTCGCAGCGTGTCACGCCCGAGGGGAGACCGTCGTGCAGGGCGCGGAGGAGCTTCGCGCGAAGGAGTCCAACCGGATCGAGGCGGTCGTGGAGGACCTCAGAAGGGTCGGCGGGCACATCCGCGCGACGCACGACGGATTCCGGATCAGGGGCGTCCCGGCGCGGCTCCGAGGAGGCGTTGTCGACTCCAGGGGAGATCATCGGCTGGCCATGCTCGGGGCGGTCGTCGGGGTCGCCTCGCGCGAGGGCGTCCAGCTCCTGGGGGCGGAGGCGGCCGCGACGAGCTTCCCCGGCTTCTTCGACGTGCTGGAGCAGGTCGCTCCGGGCGCCGTTCATTACCCTCCCGCGACATGATCGTGGCCATCGATGGGCCTGCCGGCTCCGGGAAGAGCACCGTCGCCGCGCTGCTCGCGACGCGGCTCGGCTTTCGCCACCTGGACACGGGGGCGATGTACCGGGCGCTGACGTGGTTGGCGCAGCGTGACGGCGCCGACGTGTCCGATGGTGCAGCGCTCGCCGCGCTCGCGGTCGAGCACCCGGTCTCGTTCGGCTCCGACGGCCACGTGCAGGTGGACGGTGAGGACGTCACGACGGCTATCCGCGAGTCTGCGATCGACCGGCTCGTCCCCACCGTCGCGCGCCACCCACAGGTGCGAGAGGTGATGCGTGATCGCCAGCGCTCGCTCGCGGTCGGAGGCGACTCGGTCATCGAGGGGCGCGACATCGGCAGCGTGGTCGTCCCGGCCGCGGAGCTGAAGGTGTTCCTCGTCGCCGATCCCGAGGAGCGCGCACGCCGACGTAGCGCGGAAAGGCCGGGCACGGAGGTCGACGCGCTCGCGGCCGATTTACGTGCACGTGACGAGCGCGACGCGGTCAACACGCAGCCGGCCGACGATGCGGTGCGGCTCGACACGACGGACCTCACGATCGACGACGTGGTGGACCGGATCGTCGAGCTCGTGGAGGCGCGGCGGTGAACAGGACCGATGCGATCTGGACCGTCGGTCGCGCGACGATCGGGACGGCCACCGAGCTGGCGGCTCGATTACGCGTCTACGGGGCCGAGCGCGTGCCGCCGGAGGGCGGGGTCGTCGTCGCGGCGAACCACTTCAGCTGGATCGACCCACCGGCCCTCGGCGATGCATGTCCGCGAACGCTGTACATGATGGCCAAGATCGAGGCCCACCGGGTGCCCGGGCTGGGGCAGCTCATGCGCTCGTTCGGCGCGTTCGCGGTGCGGCGCGGCGAGTCGGATCGCGACGCGGTGCGAACCATGCGGGAGATCGTGCGCTCGGGACACGCGCTCGGCCTCTTCGTGGAAGGGACGCGCCAGCGCTCCGGCGTTCCGGGTCCGGTTCAGCCGGGCGCGGCGATGGTGGCGATCAACGAGGACGTCCCGGTCAGCTGCGCCGCGATCTACGGCTCGTACGAGTGGCGGCTCGGCAACTTCAAGCCGGTCTCCGTGGCGTGGAGCACACCGATGACGTTCGAGGGGCTGCCTCGAGGCGGGAAGGGCTACAAGGAGGCCTCGGTCGAGATCCAGCGCGAGATCCGGCGTCTCTGGGAATGGCTCGCGCAGCTGCACGAGCTCGGACGGCCGCGCGACGCAACACCGCCGTCATGACGGACACGTCGGCCGACGTCGAGATCGCGGGCACGGTCGCGATCGTCGGCTTCCCGAACGTCGGCAAGTCGACGCTGATCAACCGCCTCACCGCCACGCGCACCGCCGTCGTCCACGAGACGCCCGGCGTCACGCGCGACCGCAAGGAGCTCCTCTGCGAGTGGTCGGGCACGACGTTCCGGCTCATCGACACGGGTGGCGTCGATCGTATGGACGCTGGGCCGTTCGGAAAGCACATCGCCGCGCAGGCGCGTGAGGCGGTCGAGGAGGCGGACCTCGTGCTCTTCGTCGTCGACGCGAAGGCGGGCATCACGCCCGGCGACGAGGAGCTGGCGGAGATCCTCCGCTCATCGCGGCGGCCGGTACTCGTCCTCGCGAACAAGCTCGACGACCCGCGCCGCGACCTCGAGGCGCTCGAGTTCCACCGGCTCGGCCTCGGCGACCCGATCCCGATCTCTGCGCTGCACGGGCACGGCTCGGGCGATCTCCTCGACGAGATCGTCGGGCGGCTGCCGGGCCGTGCCGAGCGGCCCGTCGGCGAGGAGGCGATCAGGGTGGCGATCCTCGGTCGCCCGAACGTCGGCAAGTCGTCGCTCCTGAACGCGCTCGTCGGGCGCGAGCGGGTCATCGTGTCGGAGGTGCCGGGGACGACGCGAGACTCCATCGACACCGTCCTGCAACGCGACGACACGACGTTCGTGCTCGTCGACACGGCGGGCCTCCGTCGCAAGCGGAAGCAACGCCAGGGCATCGAGTACTACTCGGAGCTGCGAGCGCTCGAGGCGGCGGAGCGGGCGGACGTCGCGCTCGTCCTGATCGACGCGAGTCTGGGGATCGTCGAGCAGGATCTCGCCGTGGCGGACGTCGCCCGGAAGGCGCAGTGCGCGACCATCGTGGTCCTCTCCAAGTGGGACGTCACCGAGAACCGCCTCGAGGAGATGCGACCGGAGATCCTCAGGCGCATGCGTCAGCGCCCACCGGTGATCGCCGTCTCCGCGCAAACAGGGCGCGGCCTCGAGCGACTTCTCCGGCTCGTCGAGACCGTGTTCGAGCGCTATGCCGACCGGATCTCGACAGCGCAGCTCAACAAGGCCCTGCAGGAGCTCCGGGAGGCGCGCCAGCCGCCGGGGCGACGGGGACGCCGCCTCAACCTGCTCTACGGCACTCAGGTGACCTCGCGACCGCCGCGCTTCCGCCTGTTCGTCAACGACCGCGGCCTCGTCACGCGCGACTACGGCTACTGGGTCGAGAACGAGCTCCGCGCTCGCTTCGGGCTCGAGGGCGTTCCCGTGTCGATCGACTTCGTGACCAGCGAGTGAGAGCCGTCGTCGTCGGCGCCGGCTCGTGGGGGACGGCGTTCGCCTGCCTGCTCCGGGACAACGGGCACGAGGTGACGCTCGCCGCGCGCGACGCCGAGCAGGTCGAGGCGATCGCCGCGACCGGGCGCAATCCGCGCTACGCCCAGACGGCCGACCTCGCCGGCGTCGAAGCGGCACTCGTCGAGGACGCGCCGTACGCCGATGCCGAGCTCGTCGCCGTCGCCGTCCCGAGCCGCGTCTTCGGCGACGTCGTGGCCGGGCTTCCCGGCGACGCGCCGGTTCTCAGCCTCACGAAGGGGCTCGATCCGGCGACGGGAGAGAGGCTCTCGACGCTCGTCTCGGGGCGGCCGGTCGCCGTGCTCTCGGGGCCGAACATCGCGGACGAGATCGTCCGCGGGCTCCCGGCGGCGGCCGTCGTCGCCAGTGACGACCTCGAGCTCGCAGTGCGCCTCCAGGTCGCGGTGAACTCCGTCCTGTTCCGGGTCTACGTGAGCGACGACGTCGCGGGGGTCGAGCTCTGCGCCGCTGCGAAGAACGTCATCGCGCTCGCCGCGGGCGGCGCGGACGGCCTGTCGCTGGGGGACAACTCGAAGGCCGCGCTCGTCGCGCGCGGGCTCGCCGAGATGCGCCGGCTCGCGGAGTCCGCCGGCGCCCGTCCGGACACGTTCGCCGGGCTCGCGGGCATGGGCGACCTGATCGTCACGTGCTGGTCGCCGTCGGGGCGGAACCGCCGCGCGGGCGAGCTCATCGCGCGCGGAGCGCGCCCCGACGAGGCCGCAGCCGAGATCGGAATGGTCGTGGAGGGGCTGACGACGGCGCCCGTGATGCGCGACCTCTCGCACCGCCTCGGCATCGAGCTTCCGATCACCGAAGGCGTGTGCGCCGTCCTCGAGGGCACGTCGCTGACCGACCTCGTCCAGCAGCTCATGAGCCGCGCGCCGACGACCGAGTAGCGCGCTCGCGCTCGCTCTCGGCCTCGCTCGATGCGGACCTTCGTCGCGAGCGTCCTTGACGTTCGCGATCCGGAATCTGCACTCGCGGATTGCCGATCTGCGGACCAGCACAGGTAGCCTTCCGACCCGTGGCGCGCACGTTCTCGTTCACGTCCGAGTCGGTCACCGAGGGGCACCCGGACAAGATCGCCGACCAGATCTCGGACTCCGTCCTCGACGCGATCCTCGCCGACGACCCGAACGCCCGCGTCGCCTGCGAGACGCTGATCACGACCGGCCTCGTCGTCGTCGCGGGCGAGATCACGACCGACACGTACGTCGACGTGCGCGCCGTCGTCCGCGACCGGATCGCCGAGATCGGCTACACGCGCGCCAAGTACGGCTTCGACTTCGAGACGTGCGGCGTCGTCGTCGCCATCGACGGCCAGTCGCCCGACATCGCCCAGGGAGTGGACGAGTCGTACGAGGCGCAGCACGGCGACACCGACCCGCTCGACCTGCTCGGCGCCGGCGACCAGGGGATGATGTTCGGCTACGCCTCGCGCGAGACCGACGAGCTCATGCCGATGCCGATCCTCCTCGCGCACCGGCTCACGAAGAGGCTCGCCGAGGTGCGCAAGGCGAACGTGCTCCCGTACCTCAGGCCGGACGGGAAGTCGCAGGTGACCGTCCGCTACGAGGTCGACGAGCACGGGATCCAGCGGCCGGTCGAGATCGAGCGGGTGCTCATCTCGACGCAGCACCGCGAGGGCCTCGACGTCGAGTCGCTCATGAAGCCCGACCTCCTCGAGCACGTCGTCGAGCCGATCCTGAACGCGGACTTCCGCGGCGTCTTCGACCCGGCGCGGCTCGGCGACAAGGACTTCCTCTACGTGAACCCGACGGGCAAGTTCGTGATCGGCGGGCCGATGGGCGACACCGGGCCTCACCGGGCGCAAGATCGTCGTCGACACGTACGGCGGCGCGGCGCCCCACGGCGGGGGCGCCTTCTCCGGGAAGGATCCGACGAAGGTCGACCGCTCCGCGGCGTACGCGGCGCGCTACGTGGCCAAGAACGTCGTGGCGGCCGGCCTCGCCGACCGCTGTCAGATCCAGGTCGCGTACGCGATCGGCGTCGCGCATCCGATGAGCGTCAACGTCGAGTGCTTCGGGACCGAGGCGATCCCGCTCGACGCGGATCGAGGAGCTCGTCGGCGAGCACTTCGACCTCCGGCCCGGCGCGATCATCCGCGACCTCGATCTCATGCGGCCCATCTACGCGAAGACCGCGGCGTACGGCCACTTCGGCCGCGACGACCGCGACTTCACGTGGGAGCGGACCGACAAGGCCGAGGCGCTCCGGGCCGCGGCCGGCCTGCTCGCCGAGACGCCGGTCTCTTAGACAACACTTAGGGAACTCACAGGGCTTTCTCACGCCCGTGCGATTGGGTCGAGGGTGCAGTAACTCCCTCCGATCGACTGCCCTCCGGATGAAGGCCCGCGCGAGCGGGCCTTCATCGTGTCCGAGCCGGTGTGAGCGCTCCTTCTTCGGGAACACGTGCTTCGCCAGCCTGTCGGCGGCCGTCTCGAGCCTGTCGAGAACGGCGTCCGCTCGCGCCTGCGTGAGCTTCTCGTTCGCGACGGCCTTCGCCAGACGCGCCTTCGCCGGTGCGACCATCGCCGCCTCGAGCGAGGAGACGCTCTTGCCCTGCTTCTCGGCGAGCGCCGCGAGTGACGTGCCCGGAAGCTGAGCGCGCAGCTCCTGGCGATCGAGCTCGAGGAACCGGGCGGCGTTGTGCAGCAGCATCCCGCGCGCGACGACATGCGCCCGAACGTGATGCGCGGCGCCGCAGAGGCTCGCGTCCGCGACGCGCTCGCGGAGGCTGTCGGCCCGCTCCGACGAGATGCGGCCCGCCTTCTCGGCTGCGTCGATCCGGGCGAGGAGCCGCGCCTTGACGTTGGCCGTCAGCTGCTCGACCGTGACGCCGCGGCGCTCCGCGATCCGCGCGACGCGTGCCTCGCAACGTCCGCTTCGGTCGCCGGCGGTCGGGGACGCGGCGAGTGCCGCGCCGGCGCCCACGAGCACGGCCGCCGTCGCCGCGAGCGCGCCGACGGTGTGTCGATTCAGTGTCATTCCTCCCGCTCTCCTTTCATCTCCCCTGCTTGCGGGCCGCATCGTGGCACCGTCGTGTGTGGAGACCGTGAGTGATTCGTAAGGGGCTAGGCGGCGCGGACGTAGATGCCGTCCGCCGCGCGCTCGCTGATCGCGCGCTCGGCGCCCTCGACCGCGATCGTGAGCTGCCCGGCAGCGGGCTGCGCCGACACGACCGCGACCTGCGAGCCGGGGACGAGTCCCTCGTCGTAGAACCAGTGGAGCAGGTCACCGTCGTGCTCGGCGAGGCGCACGATCCGCCCGTCCCGACCCACCTCGAGCTCCGCGAGCGCCACGAGCTCGGCGTTCTCCGCCTGCTCGAACTCGGTGTCCACCGGCCATCCGTGCGGGCAGCGGTCGGGGCCGCCGAGGCGCTCGTTGATCCGCTCGATCATCTCGTCCGTGAACGTGTCGCCGAGCTCGTCGGCGTGCACGTGCGACTCGGCTGCCGTGTAGCCCATGAAGTCCGTGAGGAACCGCTCGATGATGCGGTGCTTGCGCACGACGCGCCTGGCGCGCTCGGCGCCCTCGGGCGTGAGGATCGCCTCCTTCTGCTCGCCGCGCTCGACGAGGCCGTCGGCCTCGAGCCGCTTCAGCATCTCTCCGGCGGACGCGCGCGAGACCCCGAGCATCTCGGCCACGCGGGAAGCGATCGCGGTCGAGCCCGTCGCAGGCCGGTATTCGCCGATCGGGAAGGCGAGGAAGTAGATCGTCTCGAGGTACTCGTCGACCGAGTGCCCGTGCGTCTGGGCCATGTCGCCTCCTTGGTGACGGCTCCGGCGCCGCACTATAGCCCCGCACCTTCGAGGCCGGGGCGGGCGCTCGCGGGCTCGGCGGCTACGCTCGCCCGCGGTGCCTCTCGCCTCGATCTATCCCCTCGTCACGGCGCGGGCGCTCGCACGGCCCTTCACCTACGCGGTTCCCGACGAGGTCGGCCAGGGCGACGTCGTCTCGATCACGCTCGGTGCGCGCACCGTCCGCGGCGTGGTGGTGGAGACGGGGGTCACCGCCCCCGAGGGCGTCGAGGTCGCGGATGCGGGGCACGTCGTCGATCGCGTTCCGGCGGCGCTCGTCGAGCTCGCGCTCTGGATCGCCGACTACTACGGCTCGACGCCCGGCCCGCGCGCTGGCGCTCGTCGCGCCCCACGAACGGACACGACGCGGGCCGGTCCGGCAGCCGTCGGCGCGGGACGCGCTCGGCGGCGAGCTCGAGCCGGATGCCCTCACCGAGGCGCAGCGCGAGGCCGTCGAGCGAATCGTCGCCGCGCTGGACGCCGACGGCGGCCACGTCCTGCTCCAGGGCCCGACGGGGAGCGGGAAGACGGAGGTGTACCTCCAGGCCACTGCGGCGGCCCTCGAGCGCGGTCGCGGCGTCATCGTGCTCGTGCCCGAGATCGCACTCACGCCGCAGACCGTCGGTCGCTTCCGAGCGCGCTTCGGAGACGGCGTCGCCGTGCTCCACTCGGCCCTCACCGACGCCGAGCGTCGTGACGAGCGCGAGCGGATCTCGTCGGGTGCGGCGCGTGTCGTGGTCGGCGCGAGGTCGGCGGTGTTCGCGCCCGTCGAGCGGCTCGGTCTCGTCGTCGTCGACGAGGAGCACGACGCGTCGTTCAAGCAGGACTCGGACCCGCGATACGACGCGCGCACCGTGGCGGCGAAGCGCGCCGCCATCGAGGGCGCGCTCGCGATCTACGGCAGCGCGACCCCGCGGGCGGAGAGCTGGGCTCGGCTCGAGCGGCTCGCGCTTCCCGTCAGGATCGGAGCACCGCTGCCTTCGGTCAAGCTCGTCGATCTTCGCCGGGAAGCCGGGTACCCGCTGTCGGCGCCGCTCCTCGCCGAGCTCTCGGGCGTTGCCGAGCGGGGCGGCCGCGCGATCCTCCTCCTCAATCGCCGCGGCATCTCGGGAGCCCTCCACTGCCGCTCGTGCGGGACGACGAGGCGGTGTCCGAGCTGCGACATCGCCCTCACGGTGCACGACGACGCGCGCCTCCACTGCCACCACTGCGGGTACTCGACGGAGCTCCCCGAGACGTGTCCCGAGTGCGGCTCCGTCGAGCTCGCGAGGATCGGCGCCGGAACGCAGCGTCTCGATACGGAGCTCGCTCGCCGCGTGCCGGGCCTCGAGCGGATCCGACTGGACGCCGACACGACGTCACGGCCCGGTGCGCTCCGCGGTGCGCTGGAGCGCTTCGCCGCGGCTCGCTCGGTCGCGCTGATCGGAACGCAGATGGTCGCGAAGGGCCACCACTTCCCCGGCGTCGAGGTCGCGGCGGTCGTCGACGCCGACGCAGGTCTTGCGTTCCCGGACTTCCGGTCCGAGGAGCGCACGTTCCAGCTCGTGACGCAGCTGGCCGGACGCAGCGGCCGCGACGCCCCGGGACGCGTGATCGTGCAGACGTTCCAGCCGGACGCGACGCCGTTCGCCTTCGCTGTCCGGCACGACGTCGACGGCTTCCTCGCCCAGGAGCTCCGACGGCGGGAGGAGCTCGCGTACCCGCCTTTTTCACATCTTGTTGCGCTCGTCGTTTCCGGCCCTGACCCCGGCGACGTGACTCGTGCGCTCAGGGAGCTCAAGGGCGCCCTCGAGACCCCGTCCATGCAGCTCCTCGGCCCGGCTCCGCTCCTTCGGCTGCGCGGTCGCCATCGCGCGCGATTGCTGGCGAAGACGGACGCGCCACGCGCCCTCGCGAGCCGCGCCGCGGCCGTGCTCGCGCGCGCCGCGCCGGCGATGCGACGTGACGGTCTGACCGCCGTCGTCGACGTCGATCCGCAGTCGCTCTAGCCGACCTGGCCCGAACGGACACGTCCATTTCGGCCAATTGTGCGCGGCGCTCCGACGGCGCTACACCCGCTGGGACGTTCGACGGATCGAGAGGAGCTCGCGCATGAGAAAGCTCGTTCTGCTGCTCGCCCTGACGGCCGCGCTCGTCTTCGTCGGAGCAGCGCTCGCGGTGGAGACGTACGGCGGCCCGCGGTACTGGAACCCGGGGGACTCGGCGGCGAGCTCGTGGCAGTCGGGTTGGACGCGGAACTCGTTCAACAAGGCGGCCTCGGGCTACGAGACGACCGTGACCTTCATCGACAACGTGTCCTATGCCTGGCACGCGACGATCCGCAACCGGGACACCGTCACGTATACGAACTGGTGGTCGTCGCAGGTCAAGAAGGCGCACTGCAAGGCGCACACCGGCTACCACTGGGGTGGTTGCCATGCGTCGTAGGCGCATCGCCGTCACCGCCGCCTCGGTGATTGCAGCCGGGATCCTCGTCGGAGCGGTCGTCGCCGGGGGATACGACTGGTCGAGGAGCGCAGACGAGCTCGACGCGGCCCTCGTCGAGGCTCGCCCGACGCGGGTCGCGGACATTCCGGCCGCCGATGGCCTGCCGGAACGGGGTGTGTTCGCCCAGATCACCTCGACCGGCCAGTTCTGCCTCTCCGACGCGCCGGTCGACGCGCCGCTCATGGGCGGTGGCGGGTGCAACTCGGTCGACGACCCGCTCGGGGGAAGTGCGATCTCGTCCAGCCTCGCGTTCGACGGCGGGCCGGCGATCGAGTCGGTGCGCGACGCACGGCTCATCGGTCTGGCCGCTCCGGGTGTCGCGAGCGTCCGCGTCCACATGAGCGACGGATCGAGCCGCACCGTGAAGCTGAAGCGCGCGAAGGTGGGCTCGGACGAGCTCAGGGTCTTCGGCGTATCGCGATCAGGAAGTCGGATCTGAAGGACGGAGTCGGACCGGTCGCGGTCGTCGCGTACGACGACGGCGGCGCCGAGATCGGGCGCCAGACGACGGGCATCGGCTGATCGAAAACGGCTGTCGCGCGGCGGCTAGACTCGCCGCGCGATGGCCGACCACGACCACGATCACGAGCACCACGCGTCACGACCACGACGGTCACGACCACCACGATCACGATCACGAGCCACGACCACGATCACGACCACGACGACGAGCAGGAGCTCGAGCAGGAGGCGCGGCGGCTGCTCGCGCTCTCGCGGATCCGTCAGTACGGCGACACGGCCCTGCGCATGAAGGCACGGGAGGTCGAGGCGTTCGACGACGACCTCGAGCGCCTCGTCGAGCGCATGACCACCCTCATGCACGAGGCGAACGGAGTCGGCCTCGCCGCGACGCAGGTCGGCGTCCTCCGCCGGCTGTTCGTCTTCGTCGACGGGGAGGAGGATCGCGTCATCGTGAACCCGGTCCTCACGAAGACGTCGGAGGAGACCGAGGTCGACGACGAGGGATGTCTGTCCCTTCGCGGCGTGCTCGTGCCCGTCGAGCGTCCGACCAAGGTGACGATCGAGGGCGTCGACGCGAAGGGCGAACCGGTGAGCCTCGAGCTCGAGGCTCCGTCGTCGCGGGTCGTCCAGCACGAGCTCGACCACCTCGACGGCGTGCTCATCATCGATCGCACGGACGACGAGTCGCGCCGGGCGGCGCTCGCGGCGCTCAGGCCGCAGCCCGTCCTCGGCGCGCGTTGACACGGCCGATCGCGGTCGCCGCGACCGCGGCGTTCGGTGCCGACGTGCTCGAGCGCCTCGCGGAGCGCCACGAGATCGCCTCCCTGGTGACGCGACCCGACGCCCCGTCGGGGCGGGGCCGAAAGCTCCTGGAGTCGCCCGCCAAGACAGCCGCTCGGCGACTCGGTATCCGCGTGCTCGAGCCCGAGCGGCTCTCGCCCGGGCTCGACCTCGGTGCGTCGGTCGTCGTCGCGGTCGCCTACGGGCTGATCGTTCCCGAGGACGTCCTCGGGGAGCGGCTGTGGCTCAACGTGCATCCTTCGCTCTTGCCCCGCTGGCGCGGTGCGGCGCCGGTCGAGCGTGCGCTGATGGCCGGGGACACGGAGTCCGGCGTCACGATCATCCGGCTCGTCAAGCAGCTCGACGCCGGCCCGATCGCCGCACAGGAGCCGTTCCTCGTCTCCACGGACGATGACGCGGGTGCGGTCTTCGAGCGGGCCGGGGTCGTCGCGGTCGATCTGCTCGGCGACGTCCTCGCCGGGAACGGGCCGACGTTCCGCGAACAGGTGGGCGAACCGACCTATGCGGCAAAGATCACCGCCGACGATCGTCGTCTCGATCTCGAACGCCCGGCGGCCGAGCTCGTCGATCACGTGCGTGCTCTCTCGCCCCACATCGGCGCGCGTGCGGACCTCCACGGTCGCGGCGTCACGGTCTGGCGTGCTCGTGTCGCCGCGGACGGATCGTTCGAGCCGCTCGAAGTGCAGCCCGACGGTGGACGGCGTATGGCGTACGAGGCATGGCTTCGCGGTCTGCGAACGTAAGCCCGGCACGCGCCGCGGCTCTCGACGTCCTGCTGCGCGTCTTCGAGGACGACGCGTACGCGGACCGCGCTCTCCGGACGGCCGTCGCCGGGCTGGACGAACGCGATCGCGCGCTCGCCCAGCGGCTCTCGTACGGCGCGGTCCAGCGGGCCAGGACACTCGACTACGCGATCGAGACGCTCGGCGGACGACGTGTCGCACGACTCGATGCCCCCGTACGTGCTGCGCTTCGCCTCGGCGCGTATCAGCTCGCGTTCGTCGACGGGGTCGCGCGCTATGCCGCGGTGAACGAGTCGGTGGAGCTCGTGCGACGTGCCGGACTCGAACGGGCGGTGGCGTTCGCGAACGCCGTCCTCCGCCGGCTCGCGGACGGAATCCGCCCGCTCGTCGCATCGCTGCCCGACTCGACGCCGGCCGAGACGGCGCTCGCGTACTCGTATCCGGACTGGATCGCGGAGACCTTCTGGCAAGAGCTCGGGCCCGACGGTGCGCGGGAACTCATGCGTGCGCAGAACGAGGCCGGCCCGACCGTGGTCCGGCTCGTCGCTGGGGAAATCGCCGGAACGCCGGACCCGGAGATCCGTGGCGCATGGCACGTGGACAGGGTCGACGAGCGTGCGCTGGCCGAAGGCCGGATCTGGCCGCAGAGCGCGGCGTCGCAACTCGTCGGCCTCACGCTCGCCGCGCGCGATGGGGAGCGCATCCTCGACCTGTGTGCCGCACCGGGCGGCAAGGCGACGATGCTCGCCGGGGACGTGACAGCCGTCGAGCTCAACGAAGGGTCGTGCGCGCGAGCTCGAGAAGGTCGCGGGCCGCTTGGGCGCCGCGAATGTCCGGGTCGTGGTCGCGGACGGCCGCGCGCTACCCGCGGAGCTCGCGGGCTTCGATCGCGCTCTCGTCGACGCTCCCTGCTCGGGTCTCGGCGTGCTGAACCGTCGTCCGGATCTCCGGTGGCGCGCCATGCCGCTCCCGAAGCTGCAGCTCGACCTCCTGCGAGCAGCCGCCGACCGTGTTCGTGCCGGAGGGACGATCGTCTACTCGGTCTGCACGATCAACGCAGAGGAGTCGGAAGACGTCGTCGATGCCTCGGGGCTCGGAGTCGATTCGACGCTCGCCGAGGCGTGGCCCCGGTTCGGCCACCCTCGGCGTCCGGAGTTCCTCCAGACGCTGCCGCACGTCCACGGCACCGCGGGGTTCTTCGTGGCACGCCTCACCGTGCCCTGAGGACTCGCCGCGCCTCCTCCACGTGCTCGTCGACCCAGCCACGCCGCTCGTCCCACGCCCACGCGAGGTTGTGTGCGACGCCCCAGCCGCGGGCACGCTCGCGGTCGAGCCCGAGGTCGGCGAGGGCGTCGAGCCAGCGGGAGACCGAGTCGGCGTTGCGCAGGAGCCCGCTCGCCTCGAGTTCGCGCTCGCCCACGAGCGGCTTCGGATCGATCACCAGCCACGGCTCGCGCGACGCGCTGAGCACGTTCCCGCCGTGGAGGTCCTGGTTGACGAGGTAGGACGCCGCCCGATCGACCGTGCGGTAGACGTCGAGCGCCGCCTCGAGGAGCGCCCGTTCGAACGGACTGCCGGCAGCCGTGAACCAGTGCGGCACCTCTTCCGCCCACCGGTCGGCCTCGGTCGCGAGCAGCGTGAACGGATGCGCCGCGGTCGATCGGGACCTGGAGTCGCGGGAGGAGCCCGGCGACGACGTCGGTCTCGTCGGTGTCGGAGTTCCAGAGCTCCGTGCCCGGAACGCAGCGCTCGACGAGGAATGCGCCGCGGGCACGATCGCGGGCGTACAGCCGTACCGCTCCCCGTCCGCCCCAGTGCTGGAGGGCGTCGGCCTCGGTCTCGGCTTCGGTGTGGGACGGGGCGTTCAGCTTGAGCACGAGCTCGCCCGCCGGAACGACGAGCGACTGCGGCGTGTCGATCGGCCCCTCGAGCTCGAGCGACCACTGCTCCGCGCACTCGGACACGAGCCGTGGCAACGCGTCCAGCCATGCAGGCTCGTGGCTCCACGTGTCGACGAGTGCAGCGGGAAGGCGCACCGGGGCAGCGTAGGGCGGACCCGTAGGATCCGCGCCGTGGACGCCCGGTTCCTCGAACGCGCACTCGAGCTCGCCGAGAACGGCCGGGGGACGACCCATCCGAACCCCATCGTCGGCGCGGTGGTCGTCGCCGGGGGCGAGATCGTCGGCGAAGGCTGGCACGAGCGCAAGGGCGGCCCTCATGCCGAGGTCGTCGCCCTCGAGGCGGCGGGAGTGCACGCACGCGGTGCGACGGTGTACGTCACGCTCGAGCCCTGCACGCACCTGGGGACGACGCCGCCATGCGTCGATGCGCTCCTCGCGGCCGGGGTCTCTGGTGTCGTCGCCGGGCAGCTCGATCCGCACCCGGATCACGGTGGCGGCCTCGACCGGCTTCGGGAGAGCGGCGTCGACGTCGAGCTCGCCGACGGAGAGCTCGGCTTCCGCTGTCGTCAGCAGATCGAGGAGTGGCGGACCTGGGTCGCGGCCGGGCGGCCGTTCGTGACGTACAAGGTGGCGGTCGCGCTCGACGGACGCGTCCGCGTGCCGGGGACGCGCTGGGTCACCGGTGAGGACTCTCGCCGGCTCGTCCACCTGCTCCGCGCGCAAGCGGACGCCGTCGCGGTCGGGATGGGAACGGTGCGCTGGGACAATCCGCGGCTCGATGCGCGCGATGTGCCCGTCGTCAGGCAGCCGCGCCGGATCGCGTTCGGGAAGGGGCCGCTCCCCGACGACTCACAGCTCGAGCTGCGATCGGGTCCGCTGCGCGAGGAGGTCGAGCAGCTCGCCTCCGAAGGCGTCCAGTCGGTCCTCCTGGAGGGCGGACCGACGCTGGCGGCGGCTTTCCTCGAGGGCGGTCTCGTGGACAAGCTCCTCGTGTTCGTCGCGCCTCGCATCTCGGGAGAGGGGCCAGGGATGCTCGAAGGGTTGCCGCGGCCCCTCGAGCTCGCGCGGATGGAGGCTCGTCCGATCGGCAACGACGTCCTGATCCAGGCGTACCTCAACGAGCCCTAGTTACCCTCACGGGCGTGTTCACGGGGATCGTGCGAGAGGTCGGTGTCGTCGTCGGCACGGAGGTCGCCGGCGGCGGGAAGTCCCTCGTCGTGCGCGCGCCGGAGACTGCGGCCCGCACGGGCGTCGGCGACTCGGTCTCGATCAACGGCTGCTGCCTGACCGCGACGGCGATCGTCGACGGAACCATGGCGTTCCACGCCGTTCCCGAGACGATCGCGCGCACGACGCTGGGAAACCTCGAGCCGGGGGTGCGCGTCAACGTCGAGCCCGCGATCAGAGCCGGCGAGGAGCTCGGCGGGCACTACGTCCAGGGCCACGTCGATGCAGTCGGGCGTATCCGATCCGTCGACGGCGAAGGGGAAGGGCTGCGCCTGCTCGTCGAGGCGCCGGATGCCGTGTCCAGGTACTGCGTCGAGAAGGGGTCGGTCACCATCGACGGCGTGTCGCTCACCGTCGCAGCCCTCGCCCACGGCGGATTCGCGGTTGCGCTCGTTCCGCACACCCTCGCCGTCACCACGCTGTCGGCGCTTCTTCCCGGCCAGGACGTGAACCTGGAGGCCGACGTGCTCGCGAAGTACGTCGAGCGGTTGATCTCCCGCTGAGGGCTACGATCCGCGCGTGACAGTCGACCTCACCGAGCCGGATACGTCGTCGCCGTTCGCGACGATCGACGAGGCGATCGACGACATCCGCTCGGGGCGTTTCGTGGTCGTCGTCGACGACGCGGACCGCGAGAACGAGGGCGATCTGACGATCGCCGCCCAGTTCGTCACGCCCGAGGCGATCGCGTTCATGGCGACCCACGGGCGTGGGCTCATCTGCCTCTGCCTCACGCCCGAGCGCTGCGACGAGCTCGAGCTCCGGCCGATGACCGACCACAACGAGACCCCGCTCGGTACGGCCTTCACGGTGTCGATCGAGGCCCGTGAGGGTGTCTCGACGGGCATCTCCGCACACGATCGGGCACGCACGATCCAGGTCGCGATCGATCCCAGCTCCGTGGCGCACGACCTCGTGCAGCCGGGTCATGTGTTCCCGCTCCGCTCGAAGCCGGGGGGCGTGCTGCAGCGATCGGGTCAGACCGAGGCGGCAGTCGACCTCGCCCGACTCGCCGGGGTCATTCCCGCCGGCGTCGTCTGCGAGATCATGAACGACGACGGCACGATGGCTCGCGTGCCGGACCTCGTCGCGTACTGCGAGCGGCACGACCTGAAGATGGTCACTGTCGCGGACCTCATCGAGTACCGCCGGCGTGCCGAGAAGCTCGTGGAGCGTGTCGTGTCCGTCCGGCTCCCGACCGAGTACGGCGAGTTCCACGCCGTCGCGTACCGCGAGGTCCTCACGAACAAGCAGCATCTCGCCCTCGTGAAGGGCGAGATCGACGGCGTCGAGGACGTTCTCGTCCGTGTGCACTCCGAGTGCCTGACCGGGGACGTGTTCCACTCGCTCCTCTGCGACTGTGGCGACCAGCTCGAGCAGGCACTCGCGCGCGTCGAGGCGGAAGGCCGTGGTGTCGTGCTCTACATGGGCCAGGAGGGTCGCGGGATCGGGCTCCTGAACAAGCTTCGCGCGTACGAGCTACAGGCGAACGGGCTGGACACCGTCGAGGCGAACCTCGCTCTCGGGTTTCCACCCGACGCCCGGGAGTGGGGGATCGGCAACCAGATCCTCGCCGACCTCGGGCTGACGACGATCCGCATCCTCACGAACAACCCGCGCAAGCTGACCGGTCTCGACGGATTCGGGCTCACGGTCGTCGAGCAGGTGCCGCTCGAGGTCGAGCCGACGGCGGAGAACGAGCGCTACCTCGCTGCAAAACGTGAGAAGCTCGGACACACCATCACGAGGCTTCACCACCAGGGCGCACGCCTCGAGGCCGATACGCCGGAGGAATCCGAATGAGCAGCCGCGACATCGACACGACGAGCGAGAACGTGCTCCACGACTGGGCGCGCGAGGAGGGTGGCGACGCAGACCCCACCGCGAACGCCGAGCAGCCCGAGCACGTCGAGCAGGAGGAGCAGGCCGGGCAGGCCGAACAAGCCGGGCAGCCCGAACAAGCCCAGCAGGAAGAGCCCGTCGTCGAGAGCGGCGATCCGACCGAAGCCGAGGCTCAGGCCTGGGGGACGGCTGCGAGCTCGGACGGGTCCGCCGAGGCTCCGGCCTCTGCCATCGAGACGGAGCCCGACAGCGAGGTCGTCGAGGAGTCGATCGAGCTGGACGACGCGGAGGTCGAGGAAGGCGAGATCGAGATCGACGAGACGCCCATGCACGTCGAGCTCTCGCAGGAGCACGCCGCGGGCGATCTCCACATCCCGGACGGCTACGCCGTGCTCGAGGGCGTCGCCGAGGGCGGTCGCCGAGCGGTCGGCGTCGTCGTGTCCCGGTTCAACGGGCACGTGACGAGCCAGCTTCTCGAGGGAGCGCTCGCCGAGCTCTCTGCGGCGGGAGTCCCGCAGGAGGCGATCACGATCATGGTCGTGCCGGGCGCGTTCGAGCTACCGCTGGCCGCGACGGCGCTCGCGAAGACTCGGCGGTTTGCGTGCATCGTGGCGCTCGGGTGCGTCATTCGAGGCGACACGCCGCACTTCGACTACGTCTCGAGCGAGGCCGCGAGCGGCCTCCAGCTCGCCGCTCTGGAGACGGGCGTCCCGGTGTCGTTCGGCGTTCTGACACTGGATCGGGTCGAGCAGGCCGAGGCCCGGGTCGGCAAGGGCGCCGAGGCCGTGCGGAGCGCGCTCGAGATGGCCGATCTGTTCGCGCATCTCCGCGCAGCCGCGGCGAGATAGGCCGTCGCAGAGCTGTCGCAGCTGCGCACTAGCTATAGTCCGCAGCCGCTCATGAGCAAGATTTGCGCCATCTGTGGGAAGAAGCCCGGCTTCGGCATAGCCGCAGCCACTCGATGGTCGCGACGAAGCGCCGCTTCAACCCCAACCTGCAGCGCATCCGCGTCATGCTGGACGGCCGTGCCACGCGTGCCTACGTCTGCACGCGCTGCCTCAAGGCCGGCAAGGTCCAGAAGGCGATTTAGTCCTAGTAGGCTCGCGCGCATGGAGCGCGAGCCGCTCGTGATCGCCACGACCGAGCGCGGACGGATCTCCATCGCGCACTCCGCGGTGGTCCAGATCGTCGGTGCTGCGGCCGCCGAGAGCTACGGCGTCGTCGCTCTTGCAGGGCGGGGACGGCTCTCGCGGCTCGTCCCGTGGGGTATCAAGAAGGGCGTCGATGTCGACGTGCGCGACGGCGGCCTCGTCATCGAGCTCAGGGTGATCGTCGAGCACGGCGTGAAGCTCGCGGAGGTCGCGTCGACCGTGCGCTCGCGCGTCCAGTACGAGCTCGAGCGCATGGTCGGGCTCCCGATCGCGTCGCTCGAAGTCCACATCGACGGAGTCCGGCACTGATGGAGCTCGAGGTCGTTCGCCACCTCGCCCGGAGCGCGCTCCAGAACCTGGAGGCGCACCGCCGCCGGATCGACGATCTCAACGTCTACCCCGTCCCCGACGGGGACACGGGAACGAACCTCACGCTGACGCTGCGATCGATCGTCGAGGCGCTCGACGCGTCGACCGCGGCGGACAGCGAGGCGGTCGCGAAGGACGTCACCCGCGCCGCTCTCATGGGGGCCCGCGGGAACTCGGGCGTCATCTTCTCGCAGGTCGTCCGCGGCTTCGTCGAGGTGCTCGGCCGACACGAGGGCGTGAGCACCGCTCTCCTGAGCCGGGCGTTCCGCGGCGCGAGTGACACCGCGTACCGGGCCGTGAAGCGGCCGGTCGAGGGGACGATGCTCACGGTCATTCGCGAGATGGCCGAGGAGAGCGAGCGCAAGGAGCACCGCGGACTCCATCCGAACGCGCTCCTGCAGGTCGTGCTGGCGCGGGGAGAGGATGCGCTCTCCCGCACGCCCGAGCTGCTCGACGTCCTCCGAGACGCAGGCGTCGTCGACGCAGGTGGCGCCGGCCTCGTGGAGATCGCGCGCGGGATGGTCCACGGAGCGACGGGTCAGGAGCTGCCCGAGGCGTCGGTCGAGAGCGAGTCGCTCGGCCTGGACGCGATCCATCAGGAGCTTTCCGCGTATCGCTACTGCACGGTGTTCGTCGTCGAGGGCGAGGAGCTCGACAAGGATGCTCTCGAGGACCAGCTCGAGGAGATCGGCGACTCGCTCCTCGTCGTCGGCGACTCGACCGCGCTCAAGGTGCACGTGCACACGGACGATCCCGGCCGCGCGCTCACGCTCGGGACTGCTGCTCGGTGCCGTCGAGGGCGTCGAGATCGCCAACATGCACGTCCAGACCGCGCAGCGCGAGGAGCGCCTGCTCGAGAGCGTGCCCGCTCCGGGCCTCACGACGCTCGAGACCGGTCTCGTCGCCGTGTGCCCGGGGCGCGGGAACCGGCGCCTGTTCGAGAGCCTCGGCGCCACGCGCGTGATCGAGGGCGGTCAGTCGATGAACCCGTCGGCTGCGGACATCCTCGAGGCGATCGAGGCGGTCCCGACGGACACCGTCCTCGTCCTTCCGAACAACTCGAACGTCGTCCTCACCGCGGAGCAGGCAGCGGGGCTCAGCGAGAAGGACGTGCGCGTGATCCCCTCGAAGTCGGTGCAGGCCGGGTTCGCGGCGATGGGCAGGTTCGTGCCGACGTCCTCGCCCGACGAGAACGAGCAGGCGATGCGCGAAGAGCTCGAGACGGCGGTGACCGGAGAGGTCACCGTCGCGTCGCGCGATGCGACCCTCGACGGCATCGAGATCCACGAGGGCGCCTACCTCGGATTCGTCGACGACGTTGCGATCGCTTCCGGCCCGCAGCTCGACGCGGTCGTCCACGAGGTCGTCGACCGCGTGCTCGCGAGCGGCCAGAGCTACCTCACGATCCTCACCGGCGAGGACGCGCCGCAGCTCGACGGATTGCTGACGGCGCTCGAAGAGCGTCACCCGGACCTCGAGGCGCTCGACGTCCACGAGGGCGGGCAGCCGCACTATCCACTCCTCGTCGTCGCTCAGTGACCGACGTCGGCGCAGCCCATTCGAGTCCTCCTCGTCGAGGACTCCGAGGTCTATCGCGACTCACTCGTCTTCCTCCTCGGGACGCGTTCGGACGTCGACGTCGTGGCGGCCGTCGGCGACGGTGCGGCAGCGGTCCGCGCGTCGGCGGAGCACGAGCCCGACGTCGTCGTCCTCGACTACCGCCTCCCCGACGTCGACGGTGCGGCGGTCGCCGCCGAGCTGCCCGGGCCGGTCGTCTTCCTGAGCGCCTCCGCCGGGCGTGACGAGTACGATGCCGCGTCGAGCGCGGGCGCTGCCCTCGTGCGGAAGGACGAGGGGATCGACGCGCTCCTCGTCGCTATCCGCGCGGCAGCCGGGAGGTGAGCTGGTGAACCTGACGAGCGAGAACACGGCGATCGTCCTCGACTCGACGTCGGACTATCCCGATGCGCCGGCCCGTTTCCCGAACATGCGCTTCGTCCCGCTGTACGTGCGCTTCGGCGACGAGACCTACCGCGACTACGTGGAGCTCGGCCCCGCCGCGTTCTACGAGAAGCTCCGGGTCTCCCCGGTCACGCCCGCGACGGCGCAGCCGACACCGCAGGACTTCATCTCGGCGTACGAGGAGCTCGGCGCGTACGAGCGGATCTACTCGCTGCACGTGTCCTCCAAGGTGTCGGGAACGTTCCAGAGCGCCGAGCTCGCGGCGCAGGAGAGCGGCGACAAGGTGCGCGTCGTCGACACGAAGACCGCGTCCCTGGCCATCGCGATGCTCTCGCACGCGATCCAGCGGAGACTCGCGCGCGGCACCACCGACGAGGAGATCTCGGCGCTGATCGAGCGCTTCCACGCAGGATGCGATGTGCTCTTCACCGTCGAGACGCTCGAGTACCTCCAGCGAGGCGGTCGCATCGGCAAGGCGCAGGCGATCGCCGGAGGGCTCCTCAACCTGCGGCCCGTGCTGAGTGTCGAGGACGGAGAGGTGGTCGCGGTCGCGCGCGTGCGCGGAAAGCAGAAGGCGCTCGCCGAGATCGAGCGCCGCTTCGTCGAGGCGACGACGGACGGGCCGGGTCTCCGCATCGCGATTGCGCATGCGGACGCCGAGGAGTGGGTCGGGACGCTCTCGGAGCTCGTCTGGCGCGTCCGGGCAGGCGCCGAGATCGAGTTCACCTCGACGCTGGGCGCGGTCGTCGGGACGCATGCAGGGCCGGGGGCCGTCGGGTTCTTCTGGTTCCAAGACGCGGACTGAGCTAGTGGCCCGCCGCCGGCGCGCTTCCAAGGTCGAGATCGTCTTCGAGACGCATTCGACGACGACCGACAACGAGCGGTGGGTCGCGTCCGGGTGGCTCGACGGTCAGCTGTCCCCGCTCGGACGACGGCAGGCGAGGGAACTCGGGGACCGCCGAGCCGACGAGGAGATCGTCGCCGTCTTCTGCTCGGACCTCGGGCGGGCGATCGAGACGGCGCAGATCGCGTTCGGCGGCCGGGGGCTGCCGATCTTCCACGACTGGCGCCTCCGTGAGTGCAACTACGGGATGCTCAACGGCACCGCGATCGCGCGCCTGGAGGTCGAGCGCACGAAGCACGTGCTCGACCCGTACTCGGGGGGTGAGAGCTACGTCGACGTCGTCGCACGCGTGCGCAGCTTCGTCCAGGATCTTCCGGCCACCTACGCCGAGCGGCGCATCGCCGTGATCGGCCACTCCGCGACGAAGTGGGCGTTCGACCACATCCTGGAGGGCACGCCGCTCGACGAGTTGGTCGAGGGCTCGTTCCGCTGGCAACCCGGCTGGCTCTACACGCTCGCGATCGACGGCTGAGAGTCGATCGCGGGACCTATAGTGGTCCCGGGTCTGATGGGGACGATCGCTCGCATCGCCGTGCGCGGATTCGCCGGCACCGACGCGCCCGGGAGTTGGCCGCGATCGCGGTCGGCGCCGAGGTCGGACCGCCTCGTCGCTCCGATCGAGTCCCTGCAGGGAGTCGGGCCGACGATCGCCCGGCGGCTGGCAAAGCTCGGGCTCGCGACCGTCGACGACGTCCTCTGGCAGAGGCCGCGGCGCTACGAGGAGCCCGCTCCGACGAAGCGGATCTGTGACCTCTTCGGGGACGAGGAGGCGGTCATCGAGGTCGTGGTCCGCTCCGCGTCGAGCCGCCGGCGAGGCCGGCTGAAGATCCTGACCGCGAAGGTCGCGGACGAGACGGGGGAGATCAGGGCCACGTGGTTCAACCAGCCGTGGCTCGAGGCGAAGCTCGTGCCCGGCGCGTCGCTACGCATCCGTGGACGTGCCAATCGGCACGGCTTCGCCGTGTCCTCGTACGACCTCGACGGCGACGCCGAGACCGGAGACCTGGCGCCCGTCTACCCCGCGACCGAGGACGTCGCGCAGAAGACGCTCCGCAGCGTCCACGCCCACGCGCTCGAGCTCGTCCGCGACGTCGGAGACGACCTTCCCGCGGCCGTGCTCGCGTCGGAGCGCCTTCCGCTGCGCGCGGACGCGCTCACGGTGGTCCACCGACCGCGATCGCTCCCGGAGGCAGAGGTGGGCCGCACGCGGCTCGCGTTCGACGAGCTCCTGATCCTCCGGCTCGCGCTCCTTCGGGACGCCGCGGCCCGCGCGCATGCCTCTGCGCAGCCGCTCGGTGCCCCGGGCGAGCTCATGATCGCGGTATCGCGCGTCGCTCCCGTTCGTGCTCACCGCCGATCAGGAGCGTGCGATGAGCGAGATCGACGCGGATCTCGATCGCGACGTTCCGATGCAGCGACTCCTGCAGGGCGACGTGGGGTCGGGCAAGACCGTCGTCGCGCTGCACGCGCTCCTGCGTGCGGTCGAGGCAGGTCGACAGGGAGCTCTGATGGCTCCGACGGAGACGCTCGCCGAGCAGCACTTCCTGACGATCGACGAGCTCTGCACGCCGCTCGGCGTACGCGTCACGCTCCTCACGAGCTCGCTTCGCGCGAAGGAGCACTCCGCCGCGCGCCAGCTCATCGCCTCGGGGGACGCGCAGATCGTTGTGGGCACGCACGCGCTCATCGAGAAGGAGGTCGACTTCTCCGACCTCGCGGTCGCCGTCGTCGACGAGCAGCATCGCTTCGGCGTCGCACAGCGGACGGCGCTCGTCGAGGGCCGCAGCCCGCACGTTCTCCACCTGACCGCGACGCCCATCCCGCGGACGCTCGCGCTCACCGTGTACGGCGATCTCGAGGTCTCCGAGCTGGCGCTGCCGCCCGCGGACCGCAAGCCCATCGTCACCGCGTGGGTCGGCGAGGACCGGAGCTCGGAGGCGTACTCGCGGCTGCGCCGGCATCTCGACGACGGTCGTCAGGCCTACGTCGTCTGCCCGTTGATCGAGGCGTCCGAGACGCGCGTGGCGCGTGCGGCCGAGGAGGAAGCCGAGCGGCTGCGCACGGCCGAGCTTCGCGGTTACCGAGTCGGCTGCATGCACGGACGCCTGCGCCCGAACGAGCGCCGGAGCGTGATGGCCGGATTCAAGGCACGCGAGCTGGACGTCCTCGTCGCGACGACCGTGATCGAGGTCGGGGTCGACGTCCCGAACGCGACGATCATGATCGTGCAGGAGGCCGACCGCTTCGGCCTGGCGCAGCTCCACCAGCTCCGCGGTCGGGTGGGGCGTGGGGCGGAGCAGTCCTACTGTCTGCTCGTCTCGCGGGCGAAGCAGGAGCTCTCCGAGACGGCCGCGGAGCGCATCGAGGCGATGGTCTCGACCACCGACGGCTTCGAGCTCGCCGAGCGCGACCTCGAGATCCGCGGCGAGGGCCAGCTCCTCGGATCGCGTCAGTCGGGCTACTCCGACCTGCGCTTCGTCCGCCTCCGTCGCGATCAGGCACTGCTCGAGCGCGCGCGCGAGGTCGCCCGCTCGCTCCCCGGCGAGGGCTTCCTCGCCGACTCCGTCGACCGTCTGCTCGGCGAGGCCGAGCACCTCGGCGAGTCCTGATGCGTGTCGTCGCGGGCTCGCGGAAGGGCCATCGGATCGACGCGCCGAAGGGCGTCGTCACGAGGCCGACCGGAGACCGGGTGCGTGAGGCGGTCTTCTCGATCCTCGGCTCGGTCGAGGACGCGAGCGTTCTCGACCTCTTCGCGGGCTCGGGCGCGATGGGCCTCGAGGCGCTGTCGCGCGGGGCGACGAGTTGCGTCTTCGTCGAGCGTGACCGCGAGGCCGTGCGCGTCATCCAGGCCAACCTCGCGAAGCTGCGGCTCACGGGCGCCGTGGTCGTCGCGCGCGACGTCAGCTGCGGCGCTGCGCGACGAGCGGGACCGCGGTCGGCGGTTCGACCTCGTTGTCGCCGACCCGCCGTACGAGGAGTGGGAGCGCCATGCGGCCGTCCTCGCCGAGCTCGTCCCCGGTCGTGCTCGCGGACGACGGTCTGGTCGTGCTGGAGACCGCCGATCGCGTGGAGCCGGCGCTTCCACTCGACCCTCGTCACCACGCGGCGCTACGGTTCCGCGCGGATCACGGTGTTCTCCAGGTGATAGCAGCCATCTGCCCCGGCTCGTACGACCCCGTCACGAACGGGCATGTCGACGTCATTCGCCGTGCGGCCGCGATCTTCGATCGCGTCGTCGTCGGAGTCGTGCGCGATCCCACCCACAAGCAGACGCTCTTCACGGTCGAGGAGCGCGTCGCGTTCCTCGAGGATGCGCTCTCGAGTTCGGACAACGTCATCGTCGACGTCTTCTCCGAGCTCGTCGTCGAGTTCGCGCGCAAGCACGAGGCGACGACGATGGTGAAGGGCCTGCGCGTGATCTCGGACTTCGAGTGGGAGTTCCAGATGAACCATCTGAACCGGCAGCTCGCGCCGGACATCGAGACGCTGTACGTCATGGCGAACCCGCTCTACAGCTTCGTCTCCTCCAGTGGCGTGAAGGAGATCGCATCCTTCGGCGGCAGGGTCGACGAGCTCGTCCCTTCCGCAGTGGCGCGCCGTTTTGCGGAGCTGTACCCGGACGGCAAGCCGGGGGCTCCCGTCTCACCCTCCGAGTAGACTGGCGCCCCATGGACGTACTGGTGCTCATCGACAGGCTCGACGACCTCGTTCACAACGCGAAGGCCGTTCCGCTCACCGACCAGGTTCGCCTCGACCGCGAGGAGATCTACGAGATCCTCGATCAGATGCGGGCGACGATCCCGGAAGAGATCAAGCAGGCGCGCTGGATCGTCAAGGAGCGGCAGGAGATGCTCGCGGAGGCGAAGCGGGAGTGCGACCGGATCATCCAGGATGCGCGTGAGCAGGCGATGCGGGAGGCCTCGCAGACCGAGATCGTCAAGCTCGCGGAGAAGCAGGCCGACGACATCGTGGACGACGCCAAGCGCAAGGCGCGCGAGACGCGCCTCGAGATGGAGGATTGGGCGGACTCGATCCTGTCGACGCTGGAGCTGAACCTCGACAAGTTCCTGACCGCCGTCAGGCGCGGGCGCGAACGGCTGCACGAGCGCTCGCAGGAGACGGTCGTCGCAGGCATCGGGCCCGAGCCGCTCGAGCCGCAAGAACCGGCTGAGTTCGACCGCTTCGGCTAGCAGCTAGGCAGCGGCCGATTCGGCCGAGAGCTCGCGGCACACGTCGATTGCGGAGCCGACGAATGCCTCTGCCGCCGCGCTGCGATGCCGGTCCGAGTGCCATACGAGCCCGATCACCCGGGCGGGAACGCGTCCGTGGAGGTCGATGACCTGAATACTCGGATCGTCCTCGTCGACCGTCAGCTTCGGGGAGACGGCCACCCCCACCCCAGCGCCGACGAGCCCCTGCACCGTGCCGTTGTTGTCGGAGCGGAACACGATGTTCGGGGCCCGGCCGGTCGAGGCGAGTTGCGCCTCGACGTGATCCATCGCGCTGCAGTGGTTGAAGCCGATGATCGGCTGGAGCACGATCTCCTTCAGCGTCGGCGGCCGCTTCGACGTCGCGAGTGGCGAGCCGGCCGGCAGGACGAGCACGTACGGGTCGTGGAGCAGCTCGACGGTCTCGTACGGGCCGCCTGCAACCGGAAGCGTCCAGAAGGTCACGTCGAGGTCGCCGCGCTCGATCATCTCGAGCAGCTCGCCCTCGTCCTGCGACTCGCGCAGGACGACCTCCACCTGCGGATGGCTGTCGGAGAAACGTCGGAGCAGGCGCGGGATGATCTTCGCGCCGACACTCTGAAACGTGCCGACCCGGAGGCGGCCCGCGTCACCCGCCTCGAGAGCGGCCATGTCCGCCTTCGCGGCGAGGAGCCGTGCCTGGATCGCGTCGGCGTGCCGGAGCAGTATCTGCCCCGCCTCGGTGAGGGAGATCGGTCGCGGCCCTCCCGGGCGTTCGATGAGACGGAGCCCGACGATGCGCTCCAACGCGGCGATCTGCTGCGAGACGGCCGACTGCGTGTAGCCCAGCCGCTCTGCGGCGCGCCCGAACGAGCCCTCGTCGGCGATCGTCTTGAGCGCGACGAGATGCCTGAGGTCGAGCCCGAGCCATCGATCAGATTCCATGATCGTAAGGTAGCACCCGAACAGGAGAGCTAATGCTGACGCCATGCGGTCCGAGGGCGTTACGCTCACCCCGTGACGATCGTGGATCTGAGGACGCTCGGCCTTCGTTTGGGCGAGGTCAAGCGAGAGACACTCGATGTCGCCGTCGAGCCTTTCGTGCTCGGCGGGCAGCGCTACGAGTCGACGCCGCCGCTGATCCCCGTCGAGCTCGAGTTCTCCCACCCGGCGGGGGCGTCCCTGTTCGACCTCCGGCTGCGCGTGCACCTGAGCGGCGCGTGTATGCGATGCCTCGGGTTCGCAGAGATCGAGCGAGACGTGGTCGCGCGTGAGTTCCACGACCCGGACGCCCCGGCAGGCGGACGAGCTCCGCTCGGACTACGTGGTGGACGACAAGCTCCACGTGAGCACCTGGGCGCGGGATGCGATCGCCCTCGAGCTTCCGGATCAGATCCTCTGCCGGCCGGACTGCGCCGGGCTGTGCCCCGTGTGCGGCAAGGACCTGAACGTCGAGCCGCACGAGCACCACGAGCGCGACCCCGATCCCCGCTGGGCCGCGCTCGAAGAGCTGCGGGACACTCTCTAGAGGCCTAGCTCGAGAGCCGCACCTGAACGAGGCGGTACGCGGCGATGCCCGCGAGAGCCGGGTCGCCCGAGCGGTACGCCTTCACGAAGAACTGGACGTTGTAGCCCTTCCTCGGCTTCGGGAAGTTCCCGTTCGGCGCGAGCTGGTACGTGACCCAGCCGTCGACGGTCGACGCCTGCCGGTCTCCGCCCGCCGTGACGCGCGGCGTCGAGCGGACGAACACGAGCGCGTCGCGGATCACGAACCCGCGCGTGTCCTTCACGCGGACCCGAACCGTGATCGGCTGCGACTTGCTCCTGACCGGGTTCGGCGAGAACTGCACGACCGACACGATCAGCCGTGCGGTCGACGGGACGCTCGTCGCGGGGATGGAGACCTCGCCGTTCGGCAGCCGGATCGCGCCGCTCGGCAAGGGCTCGGTCACCACCGCCGATTCGCCGGACAGCACCGTTCTCGAGCCGATCGAGTTGCGCGCTGTGACGTTGAAGCGGATCTTGTGGTTCACGTCCCCTGCGGTGAGCCGATACGTCTGGCCGTTGGCGCCCGAGATGGTGACGCAGCTCCCGCCAGCTGTGTTGCACTGGAGCCAGCGGTACGAGTACGAGATCGGCTGCTTCCCGGTCCACGACCCTGGATCGGCGGTGACGGTCGAGCCGACCAGCATCGTTCCCCGTACGCCGGGCGTCGAGGTGTTGACCGGCGCACCGACGACGACTGCGGTCGGATTGGACGCGGCCGTTCGCGAGCCGTCTGCGTTCATCGCCGTCACGCGTACCCGCATCCGCGATGCCGACGTCGGCGCTCGTGAGCCGGTAGCGATCGCCGGTCGCCCCGGAGATGATCGCGCAGTTTCCACCGTCCGGGCTGGCCGCCGTCGGCTCCGCAGCGGACCCACTGGTACGCGTACGAGATCGGCCCTGTTCCCGTCCACGTGCCGCGTGACGAGCTCAGGCGGACGCCCTGCTCCGCGCGGCCGCTGATCGTGGGCTCGGCCGTGTTCGTCGGCGGCGTCGTCGGCGCTGCGGCTCCCTGACCGGATGCGAGCACGAGGGCCACCAGCACGAGCGTCGCTACGACTGCTCCTCTCGAAGACATCAACCCCTCCTTGGTCGACACCGTTTATGACGGCTCGCGGGCTCCGGTGCCGGGATCTCTTGCGGACCTCTTACACGGCCTTACATCGCCCTTACGGCGTCGTCTACGATGACGACGGCGCTCCGGCGCCTTCTCATGACGGACTGACCGGTCATTTCCCGTTCTGGAGCGCACGCCACGGTGTGCGCGTCACCCACGGTCTCCGGAGGTCCGCTTCGATGCGAGTGCAGCTCGCGAACATCGCCAAGAGCCACGGCGCGCAGGTCGTCCTCGACGACGTCACGCTGACGATCGGACCGCTGGCCCGGATCGGGCTCGTCGGGCCGAACGGCGTCGGCAAATCGACGTTGCTCCGGATCCTCGCGGGCGTCGACGAGCCGGATCGCGGGACCGTCGCGCGTTCACCCGAGACGCTGACGATCGGGTACCTCGAGCAGGATCGCCGCAGCGTGCGCGACGAGTCGGTGCTCGGAGCGCTTGCGCGCAGGACGGGCGTGCTAGCGGCCGAGTGGGAGCTCGAGGCGTCGGCGGCCGCACTCGCCCGCGGTGAGCGGGCCGACGAGCGCTACTCGCGAGCGCTGGACGCTTTCGTCGCACTGGGCGGCGGCGACTTCGAGCCGCGGGCGCGAGCCAGTTTGCTGCCGACCTCGGGCTCGACGTCGACCTCGATCGAGACCGGGCCGCACTCTCGGGCGGCGAGTCGGCACGTGTCGAGCTTGCGGGGATCCTCCTCTCGCGCTTTGACGTCCTCCTCCTCGACGAGCCGACGAACGATCTCGACCACGACGGGCTCGCGCGACTCGAGTCGTTCCTCGGTACGTATCGGGGCGCGCTCGTCCTCGTGTCGCACGACCGCGAGCTGCTCGACCGCACCGTCGGGCGGATCGCGGCGATCGAGCCGCGGTCGCATCGGCTTCGCGAGTGGGCCGGAGGGTGGAGCGACTACGCCGCTGCGCGCGACACGGAGCGGATTGCGCTCGCGGCCGAGTACGAGCAGGCCAGGGCTCGCCGGAGGCAGCTGACCGAGCTTCTGACGACGCGGCGCACGGAAGCGCGTACGAAGGGCGATTCCCTCGGGAACAAGACGGGAGGCGCGGATCGGCGTGCCACGCACGCCCTCGAGACGAAGGTGCGGCAGGCGGAGCGCCTGCTCGAGCGCAACGAGCTCCCGGAGAAGCCGTTCGAGCCGTGGGAGCTGCGGCTATCGCTCCGCGCCGGCTCGCGTCTTTCGCACCACGTCCTGAGCCTGGATGGGGCAGTCGGTCGGCGCGGGGAGTTCGAGCTCGGCCCGGTCGATCTCGATCTGGCTCCCGGCGAACGGCTGTCCATCGTCGGCCCCAACGGAGCCGGGAAGTCGACGCTCCTCGGCATGCTGCTCGGCGAGGTGCCGTTGGTCGCCGGCGCGCGGAGCATCGGCCGGAGCACGCTAATCGGTGCGATCGGGCAGGATCGTGCGGCATTCGCAGGCGACGCCGCGCTGGTCGACGAGCTCGTCGCGCGTACGGGTCTCCCACGTGGCGAAGCGCGCACCCTGCTCGCGAAGTTCGGACTCGGCGCCGAGCACGTCTCGCGGGCGTGCTCGGATCTCTCTCCGGGCGAACGAACACGCGTCCACCTCGCGGAGCTGCAGGCGCGCGGCGTCAACCTGCTCGTCCTCGACGAGCCGACGAACCACCTGGATCTCGAGGCCGTCGAGCAGCTCGAGAGCGCGCTCCATGGGTTCGACGGGACGCTTGTGGTCGTCTCGCACGACCGTCGCTTCCTCGAGCACGTGGCGCCGACGCGCGAGGTGGCGATGCCACCGAGATGACCCGCCGTGGCGGGCCACCTCGGTGGGAGAGGGGTTCTTACGGGGTCTTCGTGGGCACCTGGACGAGGCGCGTGCCGTAGACGCCGCCGAGGCTCGGATCCCCGTTGCGATACGCCTTCACGAAGAACTGCACGTTGTAGCCGTTCTTCAGCGGGAAGTCGCTCTCGGGCTGGAGCTTGTACGTGATCCATCCGTCGACCGCCGTCAGCCCGTTGTCGCCGCTGCTCGTGAGGAGCGGCGTCGACCGGATGAACACCGTCGCGTTGCGGACGGCGTACCCCTTGCCGGTCTCGGTGACGCGGATGCTCACGTAGAGCGGAGTCGTACGTGACCTCACCGGGTTCGGGTCGAAGAGCACCGAATCGACCACGAGTCGCTGCTCCCTGGCGACGTCCTTGGCGTCGATCGACTTCCCGCCGCCGGGAAGGTCGACGATGCCGCCGGAGCCCGTCTCCGGGACGACGTCCGTGGGCGTCGAGAACGCGTCCCCGGAGCCGCGGCTGTTCTTCGCGACGATCTGGACGCGCAGCCGTCGCTTCACGTCCTCCTGCACGACCTTGTAGGTCTTGGCCGTCTTGCCCGTTGTCTTGCAGGCGTTGCCGTCGCCGTCGCAGCGCAGCCACTTGTACGAGAACGTGATCGGCTGGTCGCCGACCCAGGTTCCCGTCGCGGCCGTGAGTGTGGATCCGACGAGTGCGCTTCCCGAGATCGTGGGCGGTGCCGAGTTCGCGGGCTTTCCGCCTTCCGTCGTGACCACGGAGGTGGCCGCCGACGTCGACTGTCCGGAGCCCTGCCTGTTGCTCGCCTTCACGCGAAAGCGCAGGCGGAAGCCGAGGTCCGATGACGCCGTGCGTGTACGAGGTCGTCGTCCCGCCGCTGATGTTCGTGCAGCTCGACGTCGACGAGTCGTCGCCAGCGTCGGCCTGACAGCGCAGCCACTGGAACTTGTACGAGATCGGCTGAACGCCCGACCAGGTCCCTGGGCTTCCGGTGAGCGTTCGGCCGACGATCGCGGCGCCCGAGATGACGGGCGGCGCGATCTCGATGGGCCCGGCCTGCGGGCTGGCTAGCTCCGGTCGCGACGACGACGAGCGCGCTGACGCACGCCGCGACGGCGAGCGCATGGCGCCCGACGCGTACGTGGTTCCATGATTCCCTCCTGCTGCTTAGACGGCTCGCTCAGAGTCTTACAACCGAGGCGTTCGAGCTGCCTCTGGCTATACTCCGCAGCCGCTCATGGCCGTCCCGAAGCGAAAGACATCGAGGTCGAGGCGCGACAAGCGCCGCGCGCAGCACGGGATCTCCGTCCCGCGCGTGCAGGTCTGCCCGACCTGCAGGCAGCCGAAGCGACCTCATCGCGTCTGCCCGAACTGCAAGACGTACAAGGGCCGGGACGTCGAGCCGCTCCGCATCGACGCGCCGTAGAGTCCTCACGCCGTGATCCGGGTTGCGGTCGATGCTCTCGGGGGCGATCGCGCGCCCGACGAGATCGTCGCCGGCGCCGCGGCCGCCGCGTCCCCGACATCCAGCCGATCCTCTTCGGCCCGGCCGGGCCTCGAGACCGCACGGCCTCCCCCTCGTCGAGACGTCCGAGTCGATCGCGATGGACGACCACCCGGTCGACGCCGTCCGGGCGAAGACGGACTCGTCGCTCGTGCGCGCCGTGCGCGCGGTCGCGGACGGGGACGCGGACGTCGTCGTGTCCGCGGGAAACACGGGCGCGATGCTCGCCGCGTCGCTCCTCCACATCCGGCGGCTTCCCGGCGTGCATCGGCCCGGCATCGCGGTCGTGATCCCGCCGAAGCGCGGCCCGACGCGTCCTCATCGACGCCGGCGCGAACGCCGACGCGCGCCCGGAGCACCTGTCGCAGTTCGCGCACATGGGCTCGGTCTTCGCCGAGGAGATCCTCGGTGTCGAGCGCCCGGAGGTGCGGCTGCTGTCGATCGGCGAGGAGGACGAGAAGGGCAACCAGCTCACGCTCGAGGCGCACGAGCTCCTCCGCGCGCGCCGATCTGCGGTTCGCGGGGAACACGGAGGGCCGGCGCCTGCTCGAGGGCGACGCGGACGTCGTCGTCGCCGACGGCTTCACCGGGAACGTCGCTCTGAAGACGCTCGAGGGGACGATCCGGAGCGCTGCTCGACGCGCTCCGCACGGAGCTCGGCTCGATCCATCCGCGGGAGGCTCGGCGGGCTGCTCATCCGCCCCGGTGCGAGGAGGCTCCGCGAACGCCTCGACCCGGAGACGTACGGCGGCGGCTACCTGCTCGGCCTCAACGGCCTCGTCGTCATCGCGCACGGCTCGAGCTCGCGCGTCGCCGTCGCGAACGCCGATCCGTCTCGGCGCCCGCGGAGTCGAGCATCGGGTGGTCGAGCGGCTGCAGGAGCGCTTGTCGTCCGGCGTGTTAGAGTCGGCGCGCTCCACGACCCCGACGGCAGAGAGGTGAGATTTCAGGCATGGCGACTTCGCGTGAGGAGATTCTCGAGCAGGTCAAAGGCGCGCTGAGCGAGAAGCTCGGTATCGACGAGAGCGAGATCACGGAAGACGCGTCGTTCGAGGAGGACCTCGGCGCGGATTCGCTCGATCTGGTGGAGGTCGTGATGGACCTCGAGGACCAGTTCGGGCTGAAGATCCCCGACGAGGACGCCCGCGAGCTCACGACCGTCGGCAAGGCGATCGACTACGTCATCGCGCATCAGGGCTGAGTCAGACGCACCGGCCGGGGTGCACGAGCTCGGCCGCCTGATCTCGGAGCTCCCCGCCGACAGGCTGGAGCAGGTCTTCACGCACGCCTCGTGGGCGGACGACCGGGCGGCGTCGTACGAGCGTCTGGAGTTCCTGGGCGACAGCGTCCTCGAGCTCGCGATCGCGCGCGCGGTGTTCGATCGTTTCGGCGCGGCCTCGGAAGGGCGGCTCGCGAAGATCCGCGCCCACGTCGTGTCGCGCCAGAGCTGCGCGGCGGTGGCGAAGGAGCTCGGGCTCGGCGACCGGCTCCTCGAGCCGCGCGCGCGAAGCACCGAAGGACGAGCTGCAGCGGATCTCGCGCAGCCGGAACGTCCTCGCAGCCGTGCTCGAGGCCGCCATCGCGGCCGTCTACCTCGAGATCGGGTTCGAGCGCATCGAGCCGGCCATCGTGGAGGCGTTCAGCGAGCGGATCGAGTACGCCCGCTCGAGCCACGTCGACTACAAGACGGAGCTCCAGGAGGCGCTCGCCCGCTCGGGAAGCAGGTGCACTACACCGTCCTCGAGGTCGAGGGCCCGCCGCACGACCGGCGCTTCGTCTGCGCGGCGCACGTCGCCGGCGAGCAGCTCGGCGTCGGTCGCGGCTCGACGAAGAAGGCCGCCGAGCAGGAAGCGGCTCGTCAGGCGCTCGAGGCGCTCGGCGTCGTGCCCGAGCGCATCTAGTCTCGACGCCGCGGATCGCGTCCACGGGCGGATCGGGCTCGCCGAGCCGGCGCGTGCCGCGATCGTGCGGGCCGTCCGCCGCAACGGCGAGAATGCCGCCTCGGTGCACCTGCGCACGCTTCGTATCCGCGGCTTCAAGTCGTTCCCGGAACCGGTCGAGATCTCACTCGAGCCCGGCGTCGCCGTCATCGTCGGGCCGAACGGCTCCGGCAAGTCGAACATCGCCGACGCGATCGTCTGGGCAGCGGGGTCGCTGACACCGTCGGAGCTGAGGGCGGAGAAGCCCGACGACGTCCTCTTCGCGGGAGGCGCCGACCGCAAGCCCGCTGAGCACTGCGAGGTCGAGCTCGTCTTCGACAACGAGGACGGGACGTGGCCGGATCTCGACTTCTCGCGAGGTTTCGATCGCGCGGCGGCTCGTGCGCGGTGCGCGAGGGGCAGTACCTCGTGAACCGCGCGTCCGTGCGGCGAACCGACCTCGTCGAGATCCTCTCCGACGTCGGGCTCGGTGCGGCGATGCACTCGATCGTCGGCCAGGGGAAGGTCGAGCAGGTGCTCGCTTCGAAGGCCGAGGATCAGGCGCGCGTTCGTCGAGGAGGCCGCCGGGCTCGGGAAGTTCAAGCGTCGGCGCCATCGCGCCGAGCTGAAGCTCGCACGCGTCGCGGTGCAGGTGGAACGCGCGCGGGACGTCGAGGAGGAAGTGCGCAAGCGCCTGCGGCCTCTGGCACTGCAGGCCACGGCGGCCGAGCGCGCCGAGAAGCTCGGACTCGAGATCGCGGCGCTCAACGCACGCATCGCACAGCTCGACCTCGCGGACTCCGGCGCCCGGCGCGCGGAGGCCGAGGAGCGACGCGACGCCGCGGCGTTCTCGCGGCGCGGTGCCCAGGGTCGGCTCGAGGGCCTGCTCGGCGACCGGGCACGCGCCGAGGAGGAGCTCTCCGACGCCGCGGGGAGACGCGAGTCGGCGGTTGCCGCTCGCTACCGGCTGCAGGGAGGGATCGAGCGGCTGGGGCTGCGCGCCGAGTCGGCGACCGCGCTCCTCGAGCGGTTCCGGGCGGAGACGCCCGCCGACGTCGAGCCCGAGCCGGTCACCGACATAGCTCGCCTCGAGCACGAGGCGATCGAGACGGCCGAGGCGGCGCGCAACGCCGAGCGGGAGCGCGTCGCGCTGCTCGAGCGCACGCGAGCTCGTACGCGAGCGTGTACGAGCGCTCGACCAGGCGCTCGCCGAGCAGGAGGGCCTGCCGCCGGCGGCGCGGGCGCTCGCCGAGGACGGTGCGCGGCTCGCGCTCTCGGCGGTCGACATTCAGCCCGGCGGGGAGCGCGCGGTTGCGGCGGCGCTGCGCTCACGGGCGTCGGCGATCCTCGCCGACGACCCTGCCGTCGGACTTGCCTTGCTACAGCGTTCGCGGGCGGCGGGCCTCGGCAGCCTCACCGTTCTCATCGGGCGGTCGCCCCAGGACCTCGTCGGCGAGTACCCGGTGGTCGCGTTGGAGTCGCTCCTCGACGTCACAGCGCCTTCCGTCACGGCCGAGGGCTTCGGCTACGACCCCGGTCGTGGCGAGCTGTGGTTCGTGGGGGAGACGGCCGAGGCGGTGCTGCTCGAGCTGCAGGGGCGGCGCAGCGCACTGCACACGGAGGCCGAAGGAGCTCGGGGCCCAGCTCGAGGAGGCGATCAGGATCGCGGGCGAGAAGGCCGACCGTGCGCGCGTCGCGGAGGCCGCATACGGGAAGGTTCCGCGCCGCCGTGCCGCGACGCTCGATGCGCGCTTGCATGCACGGCTCGTCGAGCTCGCGACCGGGTTGCGCGAGGGTATCGACGGCGCGGAGCGGGCTGCGGCCCGCTTCGAGGCTCCTCTGCGTGCGCGCGTCGACGCCGGCTCCACGCGAGCCGGAGAGCTGGGCGAGGCGCTGCGCACACTTGGCGCGTCCGAGGTGAGCATCCGGCAGGAGCTCGACGAGGCTTCGAGCGCACTCACGGCGGCAGAGGTCGAGATCGCGCGCATCGACGCAGAGGCGGGCGACGCGACGAGGAGACTCGAATCGGCAGGTGAGGTCGATCCGGCGGAGGGCGACGACCGCGAGGAGCTCACTGCGAGGGTGACGAGGCTCGAAGCGAGGCGCATCACGCTCGGACAGGTCAATCCGCTCGCGCGCGAGGAGTACGAGGCCGAGAAGGAGCGGCTCACCGACCTGAAGATGCAGCGCGAGGACCTCGAGCGGAGCCTCGAGGAGCTCGACGCACTCTGCGCCGAGCTCACCGCGACGGTCGAGCGGCGCTTCGCCGCCACCTTCGAGGCCGTCGCCGAGCACTTCGAGGAGGTCGCCTCGACGCTGTTCCCGGGCGGCGAGGGTCGGCTCCGACTGGTCGAGCCCGAGGACGAGGGCGGCGAGCCCGGCATCGAGGTCGAGCTCCGTCCAGCGGGCAAGCGGATCACGCGGCTCTCGCTGCTCTCCGGAGGCGAGAAGGCGCTCGGCGCGATTTCGTTCCTTTTCGCGCTCTTCCTCGCGCGACCTTGTGCCTTCTACCTCCTGGACGAGGTCGAGGCCGCGCTCGACGATACGAACATCGCGCGTTTCGTCGAGCTCCTGCGCCGGTACGCGGATCGCGCGCAGTTCGTCGTCGTCACGCACCAGAAGAGGACGATGGAGGCCGCCGATATCCTCTACGGCGTGACGATGGGGCCGGACGGCGTGTCGCAGGTCGTGTCGCGCCGTCTTCCGCAGCACCAACAGCAACAGCCCCTCGCCGCGACGGCGTGAGCTACACCTGGGCCGAGCTGCTCGGCGACGAGGTCACGGCCGCCGACGAGCCCGAGCGCACGGGGTTCCTCGGACGCATGCGCGACTCTCTGGCGAAGAGCCGGCGCGCGTTGACCGCCGAGCTCGCATCGGCCGCATTCGACTCCTCCGACGACGAGGCGTGGGAGCGCCTCGAGGAAGCGTTGATCCGCAGCGACGTGGGCGTGCCGGCGACCGCGGAGATCGTGCAGAGACTCGAGGCGCGCGGCGTGACCGGATCGCTCGAGGAGCCGCTCGTCGAGGAGGTCGAAGCGCTCTTCGGCGAGCCGCCGACGCTCGCGCTCGACGCGAAGCCGAGCGTCGTTCTCGTCGTCGGGGTCAACGGCACCGGGAAGACGACGACGATCGGGAAGCTCGCTCGCAAGCTCTCGGAGCACGGACGCTCGGTGCTCGTCGGAGCGGCCGATACGTTCCGCGCCGCCGCGGAGGAGCAGCTCGAGATCTGGGCGGAGCGCGCTGGCGCCGACTTCGTCGGCGCTCCGCGCGGCGCGGATCCCGCGGCCGTCGCCTTCGACGCCGTCGAGGCCGCCCGCGCGCGTGGACGCGACGTCGCGATCGTCGACACTGCCGGTCGGCTGCACACGCAGTCGAACCTCATGGCCGAGCTCGAGAAGGTGCGTCGCGTGATCGGCGGGCGCATCGAAGGCGCTCCGCACGAGACGCTGCTCGTCGTCGACGCGACGACGGGGCAGAACGGACTGCAACAAGCCAGGCTGTTCCGGGAGGCGGCGGGCGTCACTGGCGTCGCGCTCACGAAGCTCGACGGGAGTGCACGCGGAGGAGTCGCGATCGCGATCGCCGTCGAGCTCGGCCTACCGGTGAAGCTCGTCGGCGTGGGTGAGGGCGTCGACGACCTGCGGCCGTTCGACGCCGCGGACTACGCGCGGGCGCTCCTGACCGCCTGATCAGAATCACTCGATCGAGGGCTATAGCGCGTTGCACGCGCGGCACCCACCCGCGTACGCTGTGACCGGACCCTGGAAGCGACGCGGGGAAGAAGGAGGACTGGGAATGGCAGTCGCGATGTACATGCACTGGCCGGGAGTGACCTCCGACCAGTACGACGCCATCATGGCCAAGCTCGGCCTCGATGCGAACCCGCCTGCCGGCGGTGTTCTGCATATGGCGACAGTGACCGACGAGGGTGTCGAGGTGTGCGACATCTGGCAGACCGAGCAGGCCTTCAACGGCTTCCTCCAGCAGCGGCTGCTGCCCGTCGTGAGCGAGCTCGGGATCAGTGGTGAGCCCGACGTACGAGTGGTTCCGCTCCACAACCTCTATGCCGCCGATGCGGACATGATCGACCGGATCGGCTCCATCTCACTTCCCGCTGCGGTCGCGAGCTGGGCCAGCTGATCTCGCGTTCGGAGGCGCGACCTCACGGCCACGCCTCCGAACGAGACCCTTCTAGCACCCGCGTGCCGCCTCCACCTTGTACTGCGTGATGTGCGGGTCATGCGCAGTTGAACTGAATCTCGACGACGCTGAGCGTCTTTCCCGCAGCGTGTCTTCGCGGCCTGTAGCGCCGCGTCGTGGATCGCGTACTCAGAGCGTGGCAGCTGCTCGCTGTCCTGTTGCGTCGCGTCCGCGATATCGGACCCAGGCGCACGTCGTCGTGACCGTGGATCTCACTCGCGTGTGACGCTGAGCCCGGCGACGCGCGTGAGCCGCGGCCGCGTGGCGCGACGGTTCGCGCATGTCGGCGACTCGAGCCGGTCGCGAAGCGATCTCCCAGGCGGCTCAGGAGACGCGTCGATCCTTCGACGTCCGCGAAGAGCAGGGTCACCGTTCCGGTCGGCAGGGCGGGCGGCGACGTCATCGGGCGAGTCTAGGAGCCGAATGCCGCGACGTACACTTCCCGACCGTGTTCGACACCCTTTCCGACAAGCTGCAGGCAACGCTCGGCGGGCTCGGCCGCGGCGGGCGCCTCGACGAGGAGGCGATCTCGAAGGCGATGCGCGAGATCCGGCTCGCTCTGCTCGAGGCGGATGTCAACCTCGAGGTCGCCCGCGACTTCACCAACGCCGGTCAAAGAACGCGCGCTCGGCCAGGACGTCCTGAAGAGCCTCACTCCCGGCCAGCAGGTCGTGAAGATCGTCCACGAGGAGCTCACCGCGCTCATGGGCTCGGGCGATTCGCGACTCGCTTTCGGCCGGCCGCCGACCGTGATCCTGCTCGCCGGCCTCCAGGGCTCGGGCAAGACGACAGCAGCGGCGAAGCTCGGGCTCATGCTCCGCCGGGACGGGAAGCACCCGGCGCCTCGTCGCCTGCGACCTCCAGCGCCCGGCGGCGATCGACCAGCTCGAGCAGCTCGGCAAGCAGATCCAGATGCCCGTCTACGCGCTCGACAGGACCGACCCGGTGGCAGCGGCGCGGCTCGGTCTCGAGGCGGCGCGCCAGGCCGGGCTCGATGTCGTCGTCCTCGACACCGCCGGCCGGCTGCACGTCGACGAGGAGCTCATGGCGGAGCTCGAGCGCGTCGCGGCGGAGACGAAGCCGACGAACGTGCTCCTCGTCCTCGATGCGATGACAGGGCAGGAGGCCGTCAACGTCGCGCTTGCGTTCCAGGAGCGGGTCGCGTTCGACGGCGTGATCCTCACGAAGCTCGACGGCGACGCTCGCGGCGGCGCAGCCCTCTCGGTGCGGGCCGTGACCGGCCGGCCGGTGAAGCTCGTCTCGGTCGGCGAGAAGCTCGACCAGCTCGAGTACTTCCATCCGGACCGCATGGCCTCGCGCATCCTCGGCATGGGCGACGTGCTCACGCTCATCGAGAAGGCGGAGGCCGCCGTCGAGGTCGACGAGCAGGCCGAGATGGAGAAGCGCATCCGCGCGGGCGAGTTCACGTTCGACGACTTCCTCGCCAGCTACCGGATGATCCGGCGCATGGGGCCGCTGCAGGGCGTCATGAAGCTGATCCCGGGAATGGGGAAGCAGCTGCAAGGCCTCGACCTCGACGAGAACCAGCTCGCGCGGGTGGAGGCGATCGTCCTCTCGATGACGCCCCAGGAGCGCCGCATGCCCCACGTCATCTCGATGCAGCGCCGTCGCCGCATCGCGGCGGGGAGCGGGACGTCGCTCGACGAGGTGAACAAGCTCATGGCCGCCCGCAAGCAGATGGCGAAGATGATGAAGCAGGTCGGGAAGGGCAAGATGCCGACGCTCCCACCGGGGATGAGCGCGCCGAGACGCTAGCCTTCCCTCTCCACTACGCAGAAAGGTTCGTTTGAGCACATGGCAGTGAAGATCAGGCTGACTCGCGTCGGCTCCAAGAAGAACCCGATCTACCGGGTCGTCGTGGCGGATTCGCGCTCGCCGCGGGACGGCCGGTTCATCGAGATCGTCGGGCGCTACAACCCGCAGACCGATCCGTCCACGATCGACCTCGACGAGGCGAAGATCAAGGATTGGATGTCGAAGGGCGCGCAGCCGACGGAGCCGGTGTCGCGGCTCATCAGGGCCGCCGGAATCTCCGGTTGAGGCGCAGCGGGGTGGCCGAGCTCCTCGAGTGGCTCGCGCGGCGGCTCGTCGACGAGCCGGAGGCCGTGCGCGTCGAGACCGAAGAGCGTGAGGGCGCGATGGTCTTCCACCTCCATGTCGCGCCGGACGACGTCGGCAAGGTGATCGGAAGCAAGGCCGGATCGCGCGGGCTCTCCGCAGCATCGTCCGCGCGGGCGGCGCCCGGGCGGACGAGCGTTACATCCTCGAGATTGCCGACTGACCCCGAGCACGAGCTCGTCGGCGTCGGGCGCGTCGGACGTCCCCACGGCCTCGACGGCGCGTTCGTCGTCGAGCACGGGAGTGAGGAGCCGGGGCGGTTCGACATCGGCGCCGAGCTTCTCGTCGACGGCGTGCCGGCGCGCGTCGAGATCTCGCGGCAGGTCGGAGGCGCGCGTACGCGATCAAGCTCGACCGGCCCGTCGCGCGAGGCGCCGAGCTCGCCGTGCGCCGAGACGCGCTCGCACCGCTCCCGGAGGACTCCTACTACGTCGCCGACCTCGTCGGGCTCGACGTCCTGGACGAGAGCGACGTGCGGGTCGGGATCGTTCGAGACGTGCTGCCCGGGCCCGCCAACGACGTGCTCGAGCTCGACACGGGCGCTCCTGCTGCCCCTCGTCGAGGACTGCGTCCGCGAGGTCGACCTGGCGGGACGCCGCATCCTTCTCAATCCCGGCTTCATCGGCTGACGGCTACGGTTCGGCGTCGTGCGCCTCGACGTCTTCACGCTCGTTCCGGACGCCTTCGCGTGGATGCGCGAGCGCCGTCCGCTGGCGGCGGTCCTCGGCTCCGAGCTCGAGCTTCGCGTCTTCAACTACCGCGACTCGACGCCCCTCACGGCCGGCCAGGTCGACGACGATCCGTACGGCGGTGGGCCGGGGATGGTGCTTCGCGTCGACGTCGTCGCGGCCGCGTTCGACGCGGTCTACGGCGGAGTTCCGGACCACCGCGTCGTCGCGCTCTCCCCGCAGGGGAGGCAGCTCGACCAGGAGCTCGTCGAGGAGCTCGCGACGGAGGAGGCGCTGACGCTGCTCTCGGCGCGGTTCGAGGGCTTCGACCAGCGCATCCTCGATCACTTCTGCACGGACGTCGTGTCGATCGGCCCGTACGTGCTCTCGGGCGGCGAGATCCCCGCGCTCGCGCTCGTCGACGCCGTCGCGCGTCGCCTGCCGGGCGCCCTGAGCGAGGGGTCGGGCGAGGTCGAGAGCTTCTCCGCCGCCCTCGACGGCGGGCTCGAGTACCCGCACTACACGCGGCCGGCCGAGTTCCGCGGCTGGGAGGTCCCGGAGATCCTGCTCTCCGGCGACCACGCCAGGATCGAGGCCTGGCGGCGCGAACACGTGAGAGCGGTCTCATGAGCGACACCGAAGAGCGCATCACGCCGACCACCGGACCGCCTGAGCCGACGGACGGCCGAGCACGACGCCGACTGGCGGATGCCGCAGCGAGTACGCGCAGCCGCCGCCTCCCGCGCCGCCCTTCTCGTGGCCGGTTCCGCCGCCGGCACGGACATCACGGCGCCCGCAGCACGAGTTCCACCACCCGCTCGACCGCGTCACCGGGCGTCTCCCGCGGCGGATGAGGATCGCCGTCGACTGGATCGTCACGATCGTCGGCGCCATCGCGATCGTGCTCGCGATCAAGGCGTGGGTCGTCAACCCGTACCGGATCCCGTCCTCGTCGATGGAGCCGACGCTGCACTGCGCTCGCCCGGCCGCCGGGCTGCGAAGCGCGGTTCTCCGATCGCGTGCTCGCGAACCGCTTCATCTACCACTTCCGCGATCCCGCAGCGGGGCGACGTCATCGTCTTCGAGACGCCGCCCGCGGCGAAGCAGAAGTGCGGAGCGGGCGGAACGTTCGTGAAGCGCATCATCGGGCTCCCCAGCGAGCGGGTGCAGGTGCGCCTGCGGCGGGGCGCGGCGTACGTCTACATCGACGGGAAGCGCCTCGACGAGCCGTACATCGAGAACGACCGCCGCGACATCGGGCCGGAGGAGACGTTCCGCGTGCCCGCGGGCCACTACTTCGTCATGGGCGACAACCGCTCGCAGTCGTGCGACTCGCGCGTCTGGGGCTCGGTCCCGCGCGACAACATCATCGGCAAGGTCTTCATGACCTACTGGCCGCCTCAGCGGATTTCCTTTCGCTAACATGCCGCGTCGGCCCTCCGGGCCCCTCCTCTCCTATGAACACCGTCATCGAGAGCCTCGAGCAGCGCAACATGCGCACGGACCTGCCGCAGTTCAAGGCGGGCGACACGCTGCGCGTCCACTTCAAGGTGATCGAGGGCAACCGGCAGCGCATCCAGGTGTTCGAGGGGATCTGCATCAAGCGCCAGGGCTCCGGCTTCCGCGAGACCTTCACGGTTCGCAAGCAGTCCTTCGGCGTCGGCGTCGAGCGGACGTTCCCGCTCCACTCGCCGAAGATCGAGAAGCTCGAGGTCGCCGCGATCGGCGACGTGCGCCGCGCCAAGCTCTACTACCTGCGCAAGAGAGTGGGGAAGAAGGCGCGCGTCCGCGAGCTCCGACAGAGCTAGCGTCTATTCTCGGCCGCGTGGCTCGATCCAGCGGCCAGCGTCTCCTCGGGTTCGACCGCAAGCTCGGCGCGCGCTTCGTCGCGGGCGCCGACGAGGCCGGGCGCGGGTCGCTCGCAGGCCCGCTCGTCGTCGCCGGCGTGCTCTTCGACTACGAGGAGCTGCGCGGTCCACGCGTCCGGCCGCTCGCGTCGCTGAACGACTCGAAGCAGGTGTCGGTCGAAGAGCGTGAGGCGCTGTTCGAGGCCGTCGGCGCCTGCGCGGCGGCGATCAGCGTGCGCGTCGTGCCGGTGGGGACGATCGACCGGAACGGGCTGCACCGCTCGAACCTCGCCGGTCTCCGTGCGGTGCTCGCCGATCTCCACCCGCCTGCCGACGCCTGCCTCGTCGACGGCTTCCGCCTCGGGCCGTCCGCGCCGCCGCACCGGGCCGTCGTCGACGGCGACGCGCGAAGTGCCGCCATCGCCGCGGCGTCGATCGTCGCGAAGGTCGTGCGCGACCGCGTGATGCGACGGCTCGACGCTCTCTACCCGAACTACGGCTTCGTCTCGCACGTCGGCTACATCACCCCTGCGCACAACGACGGCCGTCCGCGCCTTCGGGCCGTCGGAGCTCCACCGCCGCTCGTTCCAGGCCGCCTGCTACGAGGCCGCGTGAACCGCGGCGAGCGCGTCGCCCTTCGCCACTACCGGCTCCGCGGCTACCGCCTGCTCGCGGCGAACGCGCGCGTCGGCCGCTACGAGCTCGACCTCGTCCTGCGGCGCGGCGGCCGCCTCCTCGTCGTCGAGGTGAAGGAGAAGAGCGGCACGGCGTTCGGGCACCCGCTGGAGATGATCGACGACGAGAAGGTGCGCCGCGTGCACGCCGCGGCCGCACGGGTGGCTCGCAGCGCATCCGGAGCTCGCGGGGCTCGACGTCGCGTTCGAGGCCGCAGGCGTGCGCGGTCGCCGCGTCGAGCGCGTTCCGCTGACGTAGGACCGTCGAGCGCGCCGTCGAACGAGCCTGCATGGCTCCGACGCAGGCCGCCCTGTACCGCGAGCTCTCGCGACGATCTCCACCTGTCGTGGTCGGAGCAGGAGCTGCCCGAGCGCGAGCGCACGAAGCACGTCCATCGCCTGCACCCGTACCTCGGGAAGTTCGTGCCCCAGCTCGTCGAGGCGCTCCTCGGCCGGTACGTGCGGCCCGGCGGTCGCGTCCTCGACCCGTTCGCCGGCTCCGGGACGACGCTCGTCCAGTGCCTCGAGTCGGGGTACGACGCCGTCGGCGTCGACGTCGCCGCGTTCAACTGCCTGCTCATGCGCGTGAAGACCGCGCGACACGACCCGTTCCGGCTCCAGACCGACATTCGTGACGTCGCTCGGCAGGGCAGGCCGGTCGTCGCGACGGCCGCGCGGCTACGTCCGGGAGTGGTTCGCGCCGCGGGCCGCCGCCGAGCTCCTGCACTTCCGATCGCTCGTCGACGAGTACGCGAACGCGGACGTGCTTCGGGTCGTCCTCGCCCGGGCGGCGCGGTCCGCGCGGCTGACGACCCACTTCGACCTCGAGTTCCCGCGCGCGCCGCAGCGTGAGCCGTACTGGTGCCACAAGCACCGACGCGAGTGCACCCCGGTCCAGGAGGCGGCGAAGTTCCTCAATCGCTACCTCCTGGACACGCTCGACCGGATCACCGCGTTCCAGCGCGTTCGCAGCAAGGCGCACGGCGCGGAGATCGTCCACGGCGACTCCGCCGACGTCGTGCTCGAGGGCACCTTCGACGCGATCCTCACGTCGCCGCCCTATCCGGGCCTCATCGACTACCACGAGCAGCACCGGTACGCGTACGAGCTGCTCGGTCTCGACGACCGGCGCGATCGCGAGCTGGGCGCCGCGACGCTCGGCACGAGCCGTCGCGCGCTCGAGGACTACGTCGAGGGAATCGGCGCGCGTTCTGCGCGTCCAGTCGCAGCGGCTCGAGCGGGACGCCCCCGTGATCGTCGTCGTCAACGATCGCCGCGATCTCTACCCGGCGATTCTCGAACGGAGTGGGCTGCGCCTCGTCGATCGTCTCGAGCGCCACGTCAACCGTCGCACCGGGCGGCGGTCGGGCGAGTACTTCGAGTCGATTCTCGTCTGTGTACGGGAAACGTAAGGCGCGTCCGAACCGGCCGACACCGGGGGTAGCCTGGCTCGCAGGCAGGTCCACGAGAAAGGGGTAGATCGACATGAGAAAGCTCTGGCGCCGGCCCTCGCCGGCCATGGTCGTCGCATGTGCGGCGCTGCTCGTCGCGCTCAGCGGCACCGGCATGGCGGCGGCGACTCAGCTCGCTCGGAACAGCGTCGGGACGCCGCAGCTGAAAGACGGTGCCGTGGCGAACGCCAAGATCAAGAACAACGCCGTCAACTCCGCGAAGGTCGCGGCGCGCTCGCTGCTCCGGTCGGACTTCGCGCCCGGCCAGCTTCCCGCGGGGCCCGTCGGCCCGCAGGGGCCCGCAGGGCCGCAGGGTGCCGCCGGGCCGGCCGGCCCTGCCGGTGCCATCGGCGCGGTCACGGTGCGCCAGGCTTCGGTCGAACGTCCCGGGATCGTCCGCCGACAGGCCGACGGCTGTCCCACCAGGGCCCAACACGTTGTGGGTCACCCGGACGGTCGACGTGCAGCTGCAACTCCGGCGAGCGGGCGATGTCGGCCGGCACGGGCTGGAGCGCGGACGCGAACGACCTCGAGCTCGCGACGCGTCTACATGAAGCCGGTCTTCCAGGGCACCGGGCCCGTCACCGGATTCACGGCGAAGGGCGCGAACAACGCACGGGACGGACGAGGATCACGCGTTCACGCTCTACGTCCTCTGCTACGCGGCCTGAACGGCTCGTAGTTTGATCTCTTGGCGCGAAGGCGGTCACCCACTGGTGACGCCTCCGCGCCTACCGTGGCGATCGTGCTCGCTCGCGCGGTCACCCACGCCCTCGTCGGGCTCGAGCCTCGGAAGGTCGAGGTCGAGGCCCACCTGCAGCCGGGCATCCCGGGGTTCGCGATCGTCGGGCTCGCCGACCGGGCGTGCCAGGAGGCGAAGCATCGTGTCCGCAGCGGCGTCGTCTCCGCCGCGCTCGAGTGGCCGGTCAACCGCCGGATCACCGTCAATCTCGCGCCCGCCGCGCTCCGCAAGGAAGGGTCGGGCTTCGACCTCCCGATCTCGCTCGCCGTCCTCGGAGCGACGAGGCAGCTACCGCCCGAGCGGCTCGCCGAGCACGCGGCGGTCGGTGAGCTCGCGCTCGACGGACGGGTCAGGCCGGTCGCGGGAACGCTCGCCGTTGCGGAGGGAGCCCGAAGAGCCGGGCTGACGCACGTCGTCTGCGCGGCGGAGTCGGCGGCCGAGGCGGCACTCGCGGGCATCCAGCCCGTGCCCGTGCGACATCTCGGCGAGGTCGTCGCGTACTTCCGCGGCGAGATCTCCGCTCCGGCCTTCCAGCCGCTCGCCGCGGACGACGCGGCACCGGCCGCTCCCGATCTCGCGGACCTGCGCGGACAGGAGCGCGCGCGCCGCGCGCTCGAGATCGCCGCGGTCGGCGCGCACAACCTGCTCCTCATGGGGCCGCCGGGGACGGGCAAGACGATGCTGGCCCGCCGCCTCCCCGGCATCCTGCCGCCGCTCGGCCACGCCGAGGCGCTCGAAGTCACGCGAATCCACTCCGTCGCGGGAGTCCTGCACAGCGGCGACGGCGCTGCTCTCGGTTCCGCCGTTCCGGGCGCCGCACCACGGCGCGTCGGCGCCCGCCATCGTCGGTGGCGGCCCGAGCCCTCGCCCCGGCGAGGTCTCCCTCGCCCATCACGGCGTGCTCCTCCTCGACGAGCTGCCGGAGTTCCCGCGCTCGGTCCTCGAGTCGCTCCGGCAGCCACTCGAGGACGGCGTCGTCGCGGTCGCCCGCGTCGGAGGGCACGCGCTCTTCCCGGCTCGCTTCCAGCTCGTCGGCACGATGAACATGTGCCCGTGCGGTGCGCGTGGCGATCCGGCCGTCGAGTGCGGCTGTACCGCGCAGCGCCTCGCCGCGTACCGGGAGAAGCTGTCGCGCGCGCTCCTCGACCGCTTCGACCTCGCCGTCGCCATGCCTCGACCCCGAGCGTCCGAGCTCGCTGCTCCGCCCGCCGAGGCCTCGGTCGCTGTCCGCGCGCGCGTCGTCGCGGCGCGCGAGCGCCTGGCACGAGCGACGCCGAGGCGAACCGAGGCCGCGTCCGAGCTGCTGTCGAGCGCCGTCGACCGGCTGCCGTTGTCGGGTCGAGGACGTGCGCGGGTCGCTCGCGTGGCGCGGACGGTCGCCGCGCTCGCAGGCTCCGATGTCGTGGAGCCCGCTCACGTCGCCGAGTCGCTCTCGTACCGCATGCCGGGGGATCTGCCGGCCGCATGAGCGAGGTCGGACGGATTCGGCGCCGCGATCCTGCGTTCCCGCCGCTGCTCGCGGCGATCCACGACCCGCCGCCGCAGCTCTTCCTGCGGGGCTCGGCGGACGCGGCGATGCTCTCCGAGCCGGCGGTCGCCGTCGTCGGTGCCCGGGCGTGCTCGTCCTACGGGCGCAGCGTGGCGCGATCGCTCGCCCGCGAGCTCGCCGCTGCCGGACTCGTCGTCGTGAGCGGCATGGCGCGTGGTATCGACGGCGAGGCACACCGTGGCGCGCTCGAAGCGAGCGGGCGGACCGTCGCCGTCCTCGGCTGCGGCATCGATCGCGACTATCCCGCGGCGCACGCCGAGCTCGCCCGTCGCATCGCCGAGAACGGCCTCGTCGATCTCGGAGTACGAGCCCGGCGTCGAGCCGGCGCCGTGGCGCTTCCCGGCTCGGAACAGGATCATCGCGGGCCTCTGCGCCTCGACTCTGGTCGTCGAGGCCCGCGAACGGAGCGGCGCGCTCATCACGGCCGACTTCGCCCTCGAGGAGGGTCGCGACGTCCTGGCCGTACCGGGTGAGATCACGAGCTCGTTGTCGGCCGGTACGAACGCGCTCCTCAAGCTGGGGGCGGCGCCGGTGGCGGCTGCTTCGGACGTGCTCGAGCTGTACGAGCTCGGTCCTGCCAGGCCGACGGCGGTCGCGCTCGGTCCCGAGGCGGAGTCGCTCCTCGCGCGGCTTCGCGACTCGGCGCTGACTGCCGACGAGCTCGTGCGCGTGACGGCGTTGGATCCCGGCGCGAGCGCTGCCGCCCTGATCGAGCTCGAGCTCGCGGGCCGCGTGACGTTCGAGGACGGTGTGTACCGCGCAGCGATCTAGGATCGCGGCGCATGACGACGACCTCGTACTGGCTCGATGAGCCCGCAGCGGAGCGCCCGTCCGCACGTATCGAGGGCACGGCCGACGTCGCGATCGTCGGCGGGGGGATCACCGGGTGCTCGTGCGCTCTCGCGCTGGCCGAGGCGGGGTTGCGCGTGCGGCTCTTCGAGGCGCGCGAGATCGCCGGAGGAGCGAGCGGACGAAACGGCGGCTTCGCGCTCCGAGGTGGGGCTGCTCCGTACCCCGTTCTCGCAGAATCGATCGGGGCCGATGCGACTGCCGACATCTGGCGGTGGACGGAGGCGGAGCTCCGAGAGCTCTCGGCGATCGCGGGCGACGCGTTCCGGGCGACCGGGAGCCTTCGGCTGGCGGCCGACGACGAGGAGCGCGACGAGCTACGTGAGGAATATGAGGCGTTGCGCGACGCCGGCTTTGCTGCGGAGTGGCGTGAGAACCTCGCCGCGCCGATCGACCGCTACCCGGCGGCGCTGTTCCATCCGCCCGACGGCGTGTTGCAGCCCGCCCGGCTCGTGCGCCGGATCGCGGTGCACGCGGCGGCGGCCGGCGTCGAGATCCGCGAGCACGACGCGCGTTGCCTCCCTCGAGGATGCGGACGCCGAGACCGTTGTCGTCGCGACCGACGGCTACCCGAGCGGCCTGCTCGGCGAGCTCGAGGGCCTGATCGTCCCGACGCGTGGACAGGTCATCGCGACGGAGCCGGTCGAGGAGATGCTGTTCGAGATCCCTCACTACGGCCGTCATGGCTTCGACTACTGGCACCAGCGTCTCGACGGCCGCATCGTCGCGGGCGGGTTCCGGGACGTCTCGCTCGACACGGAGTTCACCGCCGAGGAGATCACGACCCAAGTCGTCCAGGGAGCGCTCGAGCGGTTCGTCGAGGAGCACGTCGGCCGCCCCGTTCGCGTCGACTATCGCTGGGCGGGCATCTTCGGGATGGTCTTCGACTTCCTGCCGGTCGTCGGTCGGGTCCCGGGCGCCGATGGGCTCTGGATGGCCGGTGGCTACTCGGGCCACGGCAACGTGCTCGGCTTCGCCTGTGGCCGCCTCGTCGCGCGAGCGATTCTCGGCGAGAGCGACCCGAAGCTCGAGCTGTTCGAGCCCTCGCGGCTCCTCGTCGACTAGAGCTCGAACTGCTGCAGCTCGAGCTCGCCGGCCTTCGCGTAGGCCGCTTTCGCGATCGCGAGATCCTGGATCGCGAGGCCTGTCGAGTCGAAGAGCGTGATGTCGCCTGCGCTGCGCCGGCCGTCCGCGTCCCCGGTGAGCACCGCCCCCAGCTCGGTCACCGAGTCGCGCGACACGACGCCGGCCGCCACACCAGCCGCCAGCTCCCCGCCGTGGCTCGCCTGCTCCCAGTCGTCGCAGAAGAGGTGAGCGCGAGACATCTCCGCGACCGCGACCTCTGCCTTTCCGGGACCGTCGGCGCCCATGAGCGACACGTGCTGGCCGGCCTCGAGCGAGCCCTCCGGGTAGAGCACCTCGGCGCCCGGCGTCACCGTCACGACCACCTCGCTGGCGAGCGCCTCGGCCGCGCTACCGGCGGCCCGGGCGCCGATCCGCTCCGCCACGAACGACGCCGGCCCTCGTCGACGTCCCACACGAGCGGCGTCGACGCCGTGCGCGACGAGCATCCGCGCCGTCTCGGCGCCGTTGATGCCGCAGCCGATCACGGCGTACGACGACGCCTCCGAACGGCAGAGCGTGTCCGCGGCGAGGACGCCTGCGGCCGCGGTTCGCAGGGCCGTCACGGCGGCGGCGTCCAGCACGGCCAGGAGAGTCCCGTGCTCGGCGTCGGAGAGGAGCACGAGCCCTGTTACCGTCGGCAGCCCGCGCGCGGGGTTCCCGGGGAACGACGTGACCCACTTGAGGACGGCATGGCCGTCGCCGATCGCCGGCATCGCCCGAAAGTCGCCGGCCGGGTAGTTCGTGACGTACACCTTCGAGGGCATCGACCACGTCCCGCGCGCGTGCGCCTCGAATGCTGCCCGGACTGCGTCGTACGCCTCGTGCGGCGACACCGCCCGCTCGACGTCGGCTGCGCGGAAGACCGGGATCACGCGGACTTCACGGCGGAGATCAGCTTGAGCACCGACTCCTTGGCGTCTCCGAACAGCATGGTGGTCTTCGGGTCGAGGTAGAGGTCGTTGTCGATGCCCGCGAAGCCCGGGTTCATCGACCGCTTCATGACGACGATGCTGGCAGCCTTGTCGACGTCCAGGATGGGCATGCCGTAGATCGGGCTGCCGGGGTCGCTGCGGGCGGCCGGGTTCGTGACGTCGTTCGCGCCGATGACGAGCGCGACGTCGGTCTGCGGGAATTCGGGGTTGATCTCGTCCATCTCGAAGAGCTGCGTGTAGGGCACGTTCGCCTCGGCGAGGAGCACGTTCATGTGGCCGGGCATGCGGCCGGCGACGGGGTGGATCGCGTACTTCACCTCGACGCCCTTGTCTTCCAGGACGTCGGCGAGCTGTCGCACGTCGTGCTGGGCCTGCGCGACCGCCATCCCGTACCCGGGCACGACGACCACCTTGCGGGCGAACGAGAGCTGGACGGCGACGTCGTCCGCCGAGGTTGCGCGGACCGTGCGGCCGTCGTCGGCGCGCGCTTGTGCTGCTCCCGCCTGTACCTGCCCGAACGCACCGAACAGGACGTTCGCGATCGACCGGTTCATGGCCTTGGCCATGAGCAGCGTGAGGAGCGTGCCCGAGGCGCCGACGAGCATGCCCGCGACGATGAGGACGGTCGAGTCGAGCACGAACCCCGTGGCCGACGCGGCGAGCCCGGTGAACGCGTTCAGGAGCGAGATGACGACCGGCATGTCCGCGCCGCCGATCGGAAGGACGAACATGACGCCGAAGACGAGCGCCAGCACGATCACCGCGACGATCGCCCACTGCGCCTCGAGCCCGGCGACGATCGCGACCCCGAGCGCGGCCGCGCCGCCGAGAACGACGACGTTCACGACGTTCTGGCCGGGGAACACGATCGGGCGACCGCTCACGAGCTCCTGCAACTTCGCGAAGGCGACGAGCGAGCCTGCGAAGGAGATCGAGCCGATCAGCGCGGACAGCGCGATCGAGAGCCCCTCGTCCCAGGTGAGGACGCCGTCGTGCTCGTGGAACTCCGCGAGCGCGACGAGCGCCGCCGCTCCGCCGCCGACCCCGTTGAACAGGGCCACCATCTGCGGCATCGCGGTCATCTTCACCTTCCGCGCGCCGACGAGGCCGACGACGCTTCCGATGGCAGCCGCGACGACGATGAGCGCCCAGTTCGAGATCCCGTCGACCGCGAGCGTGGTCGCGATCGCGACGATCATGCCAACCCCGCCGAGCCAGTTCCCGCGGCGCGCGTGCTTCGGCGACGAGAGGAAGCGCAGCGCGAGGACGAAGCAGACGATCGAGACGAGGTAGAGGAGGCCGAGGACGTCGGGGTCGGAGATCACTTGCCGTCGTCCTTCTTCGGCTCGGGCCGCCGCTTGAACATCTCGAGCATGCGGTCGGTGACGAACCAGCCGCCGACGACGTTCGCGGTCGCGAGCACCATCGCGACGAAGCCGACGGTCTTCGTGAAGGTGTCGTCGGCGAAGCCGAGGATCAGGATCGCGCCCACGATGACGATCCCGTGGATGAAGTTCGTCCCCGACATGAGCGGGGTGTGCAGCATCGTCGGCACCTTCGAGACGACCTCGAAGCCGAGGAACGCCGCGAGCACGAGGATCGTCAGCTCGACGACGAACGTCAGGTCGGTCACGCGCGCTGCTCCCTCTGGTCGCGTGACGCAGGCGCCGCTCGTGATCTCGTCCTCCCAGTCGAGGACGAGCTCGCCCTCGGGAGCGAGATGGAGAAGGAGCGCAGCGACGTTGCGCGAGTAGAGCTGGCTCGCGTGGTAGGCCATGCGTCGAGGGCAGGTTGCGCGTGCCGATCACCGTCACGCCGGCGTGCTCGACGACCTCGCCGGGCACCGTGACCTCGCAGTTGCCACCGGTCTCCGCGGCGAGGTCGACGATGACCGACCCCGTGCGCATGCCGTCGACCGCGCTCGCAGGGATGAGCTTCGGCGCCGGCCGGCCCGGAACAGCGGCGGTCGTGATCACGACGTCGAAGTCCGGGATCCGCTCCTCGAGCGCGGCCTGTTGCTGCGCCTGCTGCTCGGGAGTGAGCTCCGTCGCGTACCCGCCGGCGGTCTCCTCGGTGCGGACGCCGAGATCGAGGAACGTCGCCCCGAGGCTCTGCACCTGCTCCGCGACGGCCGGTCGCACGTCGAAGGCGGAGACGACCGCGCCGAGCCGCCTCGCCGTCGCGATCGCCTGCAGGCCCGCGACGCCTGCGCCGATCACGAGCGCACGGACCGGCGCGATCGTGCCGGCTGCGGTCATGAGCATGGGGAAGAGGCGCGGGACGCGGTCCGCGGCCAGGACGACGGCCTTGTAGCCCGAGACGGTCGCTTGCGACGAGAGTGCGTCCATCGACTGCGCCCGCGTGATGCGCGGGATCGACTCCATCGCGAACGCGACCACGCCGCTGCTCCCGCAGCCGCTCGATGCCCTCGGTGTCGCTCAGCGGATCGAGGAAGCCGATCGACCACCGTCCCTCGCTCGAGGGTCGTGACGAGATCCGCCGAGGGCGACGCAACGCACACGACCGCGTCTGCGCCGCTCGTCAGAGACGCGGCATCCGCGAGCTCCGCTCCTGCTGCGCCGTAGTCCTCGTCCGCGAAGCCCGCGCGCGCACCCGCGCCTCGCTCGACGCGGACTTCGAACCCGGCGTCGCGGAGCTTCGTGACGGTCTCGGGAACGAGCGCGACGCGGCGCTCGTCCGCAGCCGTCTCCCTCGGGACCGCGACTCGCATGCGGCCGCGAACTCTACGGAGAGGCGGTCGCGGCCGGTCGCGGAACCGTCACAGCGAGGCCCAGACCTCGATCTTCGTGCGTGTGCGCCGGATGACCTCGTCCGTGAAGGCGGTCGTCCCGTGGTGGCCCGCGAGGTCCGCGGTCCTGATGCCGTCTGCGACAGCCTCGAGACAGGCCTCGCGGATCGCACGACCTGCCGTCTGGATCCTCTCGTCGTCGGCATGGGAGAGGAGCGCCGCCCCGGCCAGGATCATCGCCATCGGGTTCGCGACGTCCTTCCCCTCCAGTGCAGGTGCCGTTCCGTGCGCCGCCTCCGCCATGAGCGCGCTCGGGACGTAGTCGTCACCGAACGCCACGAGCAGCGACTCCGAGCCGGCGATCGACCCGAAGAGCGGCAGCACCAGGTCGGAGAGGATGTCCCCGTCGCGGTTGAGCGCAGGGATCACCATCGGCGCCCCGCTGGACGAGATGAGGAGCGCGAAGGTGGCGTCGATGAGCTGCGGCTCGTAGCGCACGTCCGGGTGGCGCTCGGCAGCCGCGTCCATCTCCTCCTTCAGCATCCCCTCGTAGATCGGGCTCACGGTGTACTTCGGGCCGCCGAACACCTTGGCGCCCAGGCGCTCGGCCTGTCGGAACGAGAACTCCGCGACGGCGTGGCAGATACGCCGCTCGATGCGCTCCGTGCGGAAGGCGACCTCGTCGTCGCCCTCGCCCTCGCGCCACTCCTTCGCGCCGTAGGCGTCTCCCACCGCCATGCGCACGACCGAGATCGGCGCGTGGACGCCGCCGAGCGGCACGACGCCGGGAATCCGCCGTCCGGTGCGGACGATGACCTTTCCGCCGATCTCCTCGCGGAGGATTCGGTTCGGAGAGCCGACGTCGCCGGCGCCCTCCGGCGTCACCGTGGCCGCCTTCAGCCCGTATCCGTGCTCGCGTATCGCACTGGCTGCCTCGTGCACGACGCCGTTCTGCGTCGCACGCCGACCTTCGAGAGACAGGTCGAAGCGGACGAGCTCGAGCTCGATGCCGATGACGTCCGACGCGAGCGTCCGCAGGCCCTCGTCGAGCAGTTCCTGTCCCGTCTGGTCGCCCTCGAGCACGACGATCGTCTGCACGGGCGAGATCCTACTCGTGGATCCGCCGTGGAAATACATCGTCATCAATACGCTTGCTTTTTTGTACGCACTTTTCTAGTCTTCGCGCTCCCAATCGATCGAACTCGAGGAGAATGACATGGCGCGAAAGACGATTCTCGTATGCGACAACTGCAGCAGAGAGGTCCCCGAGAGCCGCGGGGCGGTGATGCGTCTGAATTACACCGACGCCCGGCGTGGATCCAAGCAGGCCGATCTGTGTGACGACTGCGCCGCCGGAATGCCGGGCCAGGCCGTTGCTCGCCGCGGTCGTCGGCCGAAGTCGGTCGCCGGCTAGGAATCACTGCGCCGCGCGACCGCGCGCCCGGCACGAACCAATTGCACGCTCTTTGCGCAGAGCGTACGAAGACGCGCCCGAGGCCGGGACTACGATGGACCGATGGGTCTTTCGCTTGTCGTGGGGCCGGCGCACGTCGGCAAGGTTGCGCTGCTCCTGGAGCGCTATCTCGCCGTCCTCGAACGCGATCCGTGGCTCGTCGTCCCGAACCGGGCCGACGTCGATCGCGTCGAGCGTGACCTGATCCGGCGGCGTCCGGCGCTCCTCGCGGGCACCATCGGGACCTTCGACGACCTGTTCCGGGCGGTCGCCGAAGGTGCCGAGGATGCGCTTCCAGTCGCCACCGAGACCCAGCGCGCGCTCGCCGTTCGGCGCGCGGTCGGGGGTCGAGAGCTGGAAGGTCTGCGCCTCTCTGCGGGACGTCGGGGTTCGCGGACACGCTGCTGCAGGCCATCGGCGAGCTCGAGGCCGGGCTCGTCGAGCTGGACGGGCTGAGCGGCGAGCTCGCGGCGCTCGTCGGCGCGTATCGCGAGGAGCTGGGGCGGATGGGCGTGCGCGACCGCGACGGCATGCGTCGGGATGCCGTCGAACGCCTGCGCGGCGATCTGGACGCATGGAGCGGAGCGCCCCTCTTCGCCTACGGCTTCGAGGATCTCACCGGCGCCGAATGGGCGCTCGTGGAGGCGCTCGCCGCGCGTACGGACGTCACGCTGTCCATCCCGTACGAGCCCGGGCGAGCAGCGTTCGCGGCGCTCTCGGGGACGCTCGAGGACCTCGCGGCGCTCGCTGGCCCGCACATCGAGGAGCTGCCGCCCGCATCCAGCCCGACGACTGCCGCCCGCTCTCGTCCATCTCGAGCGTGAGCTGTTCTCGGACGACGTCACGACGGGCCTGCCGCTCGACGGATCCATTCGATTCCTCGAGGCGGCCGGCACGAGAGGCACCGTCGAGCTCCTCGCGAGCGAGGTCGCGGCGCTCCTCCGTGGTGGCACTGCGCCGGAGGGCGTCGCCGTCGTCTGCGAGTCCGTCGACCGGTGGCGGGCGCCACTCGACGCGGCGTTCGCGCAGTTGGGAGTGCCGATCGCCGTCGAGCACCCGCGGCGGCTGGGCGACTCGCCTCTCGGCGGCGCGCTCCTCTCCGTCTTGCGGTACGAGTGGCTCGGCGGCAGCCGTGGCGACCTCTTCGCCTTCCTCCGTTCGCCGTTCTCCGGGCTGGAGCGTCGCTCGGTCGACTTCGTCGAGGGGCGCCTGCGTGGGCGCGCCGTCGCCGAGCACGGGCGGGTCGAAGCGGAGGGCGAGCGCCTGCGCGGAGCTCCGGTGCCTGCCCTCGTCGAGCTGCGGGGGATCGACGATCCCGTCGCGGGCGCGCGTGCTCTCCTCGCGCTCATGGTGCGCAACGCATGGGGTCTCGAGTCGCCGCCGACGAGCGACGACGCACGAATCGACGCGCGCGCGTACAGAGCCGCGGAACGGACGCTCGGCGAGCTCGCTGCGCTCTCCGACAGCGAGCCCGCTGTCGTTCGTGACGACGTGCTCGCAGCGCTCGAGCGCACGCGCGTCGCGCCCGAGAGCCCGGCGAAGGGTCGGGTCGCCGTCCTCGACCACGAACGAGCAAGAACCCGCACGTTCGAGGTCGTGTTCGTACTCGGACTCGAGGAAGGGGCGTTCCCGCGTCGCGGGCGCCCCTCGCCACTCCTCGACGACGAGCTGCGGGCAGCGCTCGGGTGGACGTCTCGCGCGGCCGGACGCCGTGGCGCGCGACCGCTATCTCTTCTATACGACCTGCACGCGGGCGACGCGGCGGCTCGTGCTCGTTCGTGAGGCGGCGAGCGACGAGGGTGTGCCTCGCGAGCCGAGCCCGTTCTGGGAGGACGTCCGGTCGTTGTTCGACCCCGCCGACGTTCAGCGCGTCACGCGACGCCGGTCGCTCTCGGCTCTGACGTGGCCGCTCGAGTCGGCGCCGAGCGCCCGGGAGCGTCTGCGCGCACTCGTGAGGCTCGCAGCCGAGGACGAAGACGGCGCGGATGCCCTCGCGGCCGCCAACGACTGGTCGCGTCGCCTCGATCGTGCGCGTGGTGCCTTCGACCGTACGACCTCGCTTCGTAGCGGTGCGGTCGTCGCGCCGTTCGCCGCGAAGCAGACGTTTTCGGCAACGGAGCTCGAACGGTTCGCGGACTGCTCGTCCGCGTGGCTCGTGGAGCGGGTCATCGACCCGAAGAAGATCGATGCCGAGCCCGATCCGATCCTCCGCGGCTCGATACTGCACACGACGCTGAATCGCTTCTACGCGTCGCTTCCGCGCGAGCTCGACTCGGAGCGTGTGACCCCCGAGAACCTCGAGCTGGCAATCGAGCACGCGTACCGCTGCCTGGATGCTGCGCTCGAGTCCGGCGTGCGGCTCGACCTCACGGAGCTTCAGGAGGCGGAGCTCCGGCACTCACTGCGCTCCGATCTCGAAGGCTTTCTGCGCGACGAGGCGGTGTCGGAGGTGCAGTTCCTCCCGCGACGACTGGAGGTTGCGTTCGGATCCGAACGGGCGGCACCGGAGCTCCAGCGCGGCCTACCGCTCGCGGATCAACTCTGGCTCTCCGGGAAGATCGACCGCATCGACGTCGACCCGTTCTCGGCGCAGGGCATCGTGCAGGACTACAAGTCGGGCAAGGGCGCGCATTCGGCTCGCGAGATCGACCGCGAGTTCCGTCTTCAGATCCCGCTCTACATCCTCGCGCTGCGCGACCTCGTCGGCATCGAGCCGCTCGGCGGCGTGTACCGCGCTCTAGCGGGCCGCAGGCTGACTCGCGGGATGCTCCGGGAGACCGCCCGCGAGGACCTGCCCGGCTTCGCCAAGGACGACTATCTCGACGAGGACGCGTTCTGGAGTCAGGTCGAAGCCGCGCGAGATCGAGCGGCGGACAACGCCCGGCGCATCCAGGAGGGCGACGTGCGCCACGATCCGAAGGGCGACGGCTGTCCGCCGTGGTGCGATCTCTGGCCGATCTGCAGGGTGCCGCGCGCGTGACCGTCATGGAATCGCGCACCGGGCTCAACGACGAGCAGATCGCGGCTGTCGAGGCCGACGGCTCCGTCTTCGTGTCCGCCGGTGCGGGCACCGGCAAGACCTCGGTGCTCGTCGAGCGATACGTCCGCGCCGTTTGTGAGCACGGCGTCGACGTCGAGTCGATCCTCGTGATCACGTACACGCGCAAGGCTGCGGGCGAGCTACGCACGCGGATCCGCTCGGCGCTTCGCGAGCGTGGGCGCCCCGACCTCGCGCGCGAGCTCGACGGAGCCTGGATCTCCACGATCCACGGCTTCTGTGCACGGTTGCTCCGCGCACATCCGTTCGCCGCCGGGCTCGATCCGCGTTTCCGAGAGCTCCAGGACGCCGGCGCCGCGGTGCTCCGTGGCGAGGCGTTCGATCGCGCGCTCCAGGAATTCTGCGCCGGGGGCGAGCCCGAGCGTCTCCGCCTGCTGGCGACGTACCGTGCGGAGGGCCTGCGCAGGATGCTGACGGGCGTGTACGAGACGCTTCGCTCTGCCGGACGTGACCTCGTCCTCGAGCTCGGCGAGCGGCCGAACACGGGTGACGCGGTGGCGAGGTTGGTCGCCGAGGGGCAGGCGCTGACCGCCGACGCGGCGGCGACCGCGACTCAGCGCCGTAACGCCGGCGAGCTCCTGCACGTGCTCGGCGAAGGATCGGCGCCCGAGCGCCTCGTCGATCTCTCGGCGTTCGCCTGCAAGGGTGCGCGCGCGACGTCGTACGAGCTGGCGCGGAAGGCGGCCGAGCGCGCGGCTCTCGAGGAGCTGGCCGCGCACGACCGTGAGCTTCTCCAAGAGCTGCTCGAGCGGTTCGGTATCGCGTACGCCGCCGCCAAGCGTCGCGAGTCGGTCGTGGACTTCGAAGACCTCCAACTGGCCGCCCGCGACCTGCTTCGCGACGATGGCGAGGTCCGCGAGGCGACGCAGCTCCGCTTTCGCACCGTCATGGTCGACGAGTTCCAGGACACGAATCGTCTGCAATGCGAGCTGATCGACCTCGTCGCTCATCCCGAGCACACCGAGGTCTTCACCGTCGGCGACGAGTTCCAGTCGATCTACGGGTTCCGCCACGCGGATCTCGAGGTTTTCCGCGAACGCCGGGCGCAGGCGCAGAACCCGCTCTCACTCACGCGGAACTACCGCTCGCGTCCGCAGGTGCTCGCGGCGGTCAACCACCTGTTCGGGGACGCCTTCGGCGACGACTACCAGGCGCTCGCGGCCTCGGCGGAGTTCGCGGACCCCGTCTTCGGGCACCCGGTGGAGCTCCTCGTCACCGACAAGTCGAGTTTCTCCGATTCGAGCGAGCACTGGCGTACCGGTGAGGCGCGGCGCATCGCCGCACGTGTCCGCGAGCTCGTGGAAACGGGCGAGGCCGAGCCCGGAGAGATCGTCGTCCTGTTCGCCGCGGGCACCGATGCCGAGCGCTACGAAGAAGCGCTCCGGCGTGAAGGGCTACCGACGTACCGCGCTACCGGTCGCGGATACTTCGGCCAGCAGCAGGTCGTCGATCTCCTCGCCTACCTGCGGCTGCTTCACAACCGGTACGACGACGTCGCCCTCGCGACGGTGCTCGCATCGCCGTTCGTCGGGGTCTCGAACGACACGCTGGTGCTCATCCGGAGGAACGCCCCGCGCCGACCGTTGTTCACGGCGCTCGAGCGGGGATTTCCGGAGCACCTCGCCGAGAGCGACGAGCGCCTGCTTCGGGCCTTCCTCCAACGCTACGAACGTCTCGTGCGCGCGGCTGCGAGGGTCGGACTCGAGGAGCTCTGCGAGCGCATCGTCACGGAGCACGACTACGACCTGGCCGTGCTCGCCCGCTGGGACGGCGCCCGCCGCTTCGCGAACATCCGCAAGCTCGGACGACTCGCGCGCGACTACGAGGCGGTACGGGGCTCCGACATCGAGGGCTTCGTCCGCTTCGTCCGCGACCAGGATGCGCTGGGCGCGAGGGAGCTCGAGGCGGTCGCCGAGGAGGAGGGAGGCGGAGCGGTGCGACTGCTGACCATCCACGCCGCCAAGGGGCTCGAGTTCAAAGTCGTCATCGTCGCCGACGCGGGGCGCGACACCGGCGGGCCGCGCGGGACGGACGAGATCGTCGCGCTCTCCGACGGTCGTTTTGGCTTCCGCATGGTGCACCCGACCCGCGGAGACCGACAGCCCGTCTTCGGCTTCGAGGAGGTCCGGGACGCCGAGCGCGACCAGGAACGCGCGGAGCGGCTCCGCCTCTACTACGTCGCGATGACGCGTGCCATCGACCGCCTGATCGTCTCGGGGGCGATCGACCCGGGACGAACTGCCGACCGCGCCACTCCGATCGGCTGGGTCCTCGACCGCCTGGACGCGCACGAGACCGTGGTCGAGGCCGGCGAGACACCGATGGAGCTCGATCGCGAGGACGCGCGGTTCGTGCTCACGGTGAACCGACACGCGCCCGAGCTCGCCGTCGAGGTGACTGCGGAGACCGAGTCCGACGCCGTTGCCGACGAGCGGCAACTCGCACTCTTCGACGAGGTGCCGGGCGGGCGCCCCCGCCTCGGCATCGAGCTGCCCGAGCTCGCCGAGATCCCGGTGCCGAGTACCCACGATGTGCGACGCCTCTCCTACAGTGCGCTCGCGCTGTTCGAGCGTTGCTCGTACCGCTACTTCGCCGAGCGCGTTCTCGGGCTACCGCCACGCGAACGCGCCGCGAGGGGGGAGCCGACGATCGGTCTCGCCGCGACCGAGATCGGCGATGCGGTCCATCGCCTGCTCGAGCTGGTGCCGCTCGACGATCCGGAGGTTCCGCCGGGAGCAGAGCTGGAGCAGGCCGTTCGCGAGTGGTATCCGGACGTTTCGGGGGAGGAGCTCGATCGGATTTCCTCCATGGTCGAGGCCTACTGCCGCTCGGATCTCGCGCAACGGATCGCGGCACTGCACGGTGCTCGGCCGGAGCGGCCGTTCACGTTCGAGCACGACGGCGTGGTCATCCGCGGCCGGCTCGACGTCCTCTGGCGCGAGGGCGCGCACGCTGTCGTCGTCGACTACAAGTCGAACGCGCTCGAGGGCCGGTCGCCCGCGGAGATCATCGAGTCCGAGTACTCGCTCCAGCGGCTCGTGTACGCACTCGTGTGTCTCCGCGCAGGGGCGGAGGAGGTCGAGGTCGCGTACCAGTTCCTCGAGCGTCCCGACGACGTCGCGTCGACGACGTTCACCGTCGACGACCTGCCGTCGCTCGAGGGTGAGCTCTCCGCGGCGATCGCGCGCATCCGGGCGGGGGACTTCCGCCCGACGCCGAGCGAGTTCGCGTGCTCGGACTGCCCGGCGCTCGACCTCGTCTGCGCCGGCCCGAGGCTCGGGATGTCGCGGTAACGTCGCGCCGTGCGCGTCGCGGCGATCAGCGACATCCACGGCAATCTCCCTGCCCTCGAGGCGGTCCTCGCCGAGATCGACGGGGAGGGCGTCGACCAGATCGTCGTCGTCGGCGACACGGCGCACGGGCCCTGGCCGGCCGAGGTCGTCGACCTTCTCGTCGAGCGCGAGGCGCTCTGCGTTCGCGGAAACGCCGATCGCGAGGTCGCCGAGCGGAGCGACCGCTACGGGCCGCTCGCGCCGTGGAGCGCCGACCGGCTCGGCGAGCGTCGTCTCGCCATCGCCCGGGACTGGCCGCTGACCGTCGAGCTGGCCGTGGACGGCCTCGGGGCGGTGCTCGTCTGCCATTCGACCCCGACCGACGACGATCCCGTCTACACGCGGATCACCCCGGACACGGAGCTCGTGGACATCCTTGGCCCGGTCGCTGCAGACGTGCTCGTGAGCGGCCACACCCACATGCAGTACGACCGCACGTTGGCGTCGGGCCTTCGCGTCGTGAATCCCGGCAGCGTGGGAATGCCGTACGAGGGTGCGCGCGGCGCGTACTGGGCGCTCCTCGGGCCGGACGTCGAGTTTCGCCGCGCGGAGTACGACGTCGAAGCGGCCGTCGCGGCCATCGAGGTGATGCGCGTCCCGCTCGACGCGAAGATGCTCGAGCAGCTCGTCGAGCCACCCGACGCCCAGAGCACGACCGAGTACTTCGAAACGCATCGTGGCGCGTAGCTACGTCCACGAGGCGCGCCGCCGCGGGCTCGGCCGACGGCGCGACCGGATCGGTCCGATCATCGAGCGGCTCGCCGCTCGAGCATGCGGACGCCGAGATCGCGCTCCGCTTCCGCAGCGATCTCGAGCTCCTGGTCTCCGTGATGCTCTCCGCCCAGACGACGGATGTGAACGTCAACCGCGTGACTCCGGCGCTGTTCGCCAAGTATCGGCGTCCGGAGGACTACCTGGCGGTGCCGGTGGAGGAGCTCCAGCGCGACATCTACGCGACCGGCTTCTTCCGGCAGAAGGCCAAGGCGATCCGCGGCACGATGCGAATGCTGATCGAGGAGTTCGACGGAGAGGTCCCGAGGCGTCTCGAGGAGCTCGTGCGGTTGCCTGGGGTCGCGCGCAAGACGGCCAACGTCGTGGCCGCCGAGCTCGGGCATGCGCAGGGCATCGTCGTCGACACCCATGTCCGCCGCCTGTCACAGCGCCTCGGCCTGACGCGAAACGAGGATCCGGTGAAGATCGAGCGCGACCTCCAGCGCGTCGTGCCCCGTCCCGACTGGGCTCGCTTCCCGCATCTCCTGATCTGGCACGGCCGCCGCATCTGCGACGCGCGCCGGCCGCTGTGCGAGGAGTGCGTCCTCGAGGACCTCTGTCCGGCGAGCCGTCTCCACGCCTGACGTGCCGAGCGTTCGGCCGACACGGTCGGCTTGGCAGTCCAGGCTCATCGACTGACGCGATCGAGATCTGCTGGACGCAGGTCTCGATCTGCGGCGAAGCTAGATCCAGCGACGCCAGCGGAAGAGGGCGAGCTGCGTGAGCGTCGACACGACGATGAGCCCGACCGAGACTCCCAGCGCCCAGTACTCGCGATCGAAGACCCCTTCGAAATTCTGTCCGTAGAAGCCGACGATGAACGAGGGGACGAGGACGAGCGAAGCGATGACGGTGAGCTTCTTGCCGACCTCGTTCTGGTTCTCGGCGACCTTCGACTGGAGGTGGTCGCGTACGCCTGCGAGCAGATCGCGTGCGAGGTCGAGCTCCTCCGTGACGCGGACGAGGATGTCGTAGGTGTCCGCGAAGAGCCGCTCGACCTCGGGCGGGAACAGCTCCGACTGGCCGACGTCGACGCGACCGTCGACGACTCGTCGGATGGACGCCCGCGTCGCCGAGACGACGCGGCGGCGGTCCAGAAGCTGGTGGCGCAGCTCTGCGAGCCTGAGTCGAACTTCGGACGGCCGGAGGTCGTCGATCTCGTCCTCGAGGGCGTCGATTTCGCCATAGACGGCGTCGACGAGATCGAGGTACGAGTCGGCGGCGTCGTCGTAGAGGCGATGAACAAGCGCGCCGACGGAGCTGCCCGTCTGGTCTGCCGCATGCAGTGCACCGACGTCGAAGCTCGCGCCCGTCGACGTGCCCTTCCGCACCGTGACCAGCCGATCCGCCGTCGCCACGAAGCACAGCTCCTGCGGTGTCGCCTCGTCCTCCGGGGTGAGTACCGGAACCAGGACGCCGAAAACGTATGAACCGTGATCCTCGAGAAGCGGACGTGGCTTCCGGCCGGCGATCGAGGGTGTTGCCAATGCCTCGAGCACATCCGGGTCGGCGCCGGCCGGAAGGGCTGCGTCGACCTCCGCCCGGGAGGGATCGACGAGGTCCAGCCAGCGCGCGCTCACGCCGCCCGAGGGTAGAGATCGTTGCGGTCGGAGGCCTTTACGCGGGCGCGGCCGCTACCTCGGGCGAGTGGCGCTGCTCCTCGAGCCAGCGCTGAGCGTCGAGGGCGGCCATCGTTCCCGACCCGGCGGCGGTCACGGCCTGCCGGTACACGTGATCCTGGACGTCTCCGGCAGCGAAGACCCCTGGGATGTTCGTATACGTCGAGCGGGGCTCGGTGACGAGGTAGCCGGCCTCGTCGTGGTCGAGCCAGTCGAGGAAGAGTGAGGTGGTCGGGTCGTGGCCGACCGCGACGAACAGACCGTCCGCCGCGATCTCGGTCGTCTCGCCGGTGGCGGTGTCGCGGAGCCTCAGACCGGTGACGTGGCCGTTTCCCTCTCCGAGCACCTCGTCGACCTCGGCGTTGAGGACGAACTCGACCTTCGGGTTCTCCTGGGCTCGGTCGACCATGATCGGCGAGGCGCGGAACTCGTCCCGCCGATGGACGATCACGACTTTGCTCGCAAAACGGGTCAGAAACGTCGCCTCCTCCATCGCCGAGTCGCCACCTCCGACGACGACCACGACCTTCTCGCGGAAGAACGCGCCGTCGCACGTCGCGCAGTAGGACACGCCCCGGCCCTGGAGTGTCTGCTCCGACGGAAGCCCGAGCTGCCGTGCGCTCGCGCCGGTCGCGACGATCACCGAGTCGGCCCGATGCTCGTTTTCACCGACGTAGACGCGGAACGGTCGCTCCGAGAAGTCCACACGGGTGACGTCGTCGGTGACGAACTCGGCCCCGAATCGCTCTGCCTGCCGCCGGAAATCGGCCATCATCGTCGGCCCCATGACGCCGTCCGCATACCCGGGGTAGTTCTCGACGTCGCTCGTGATCATGAGCTGGCCGCCCCAGTTGAAGCCCTCGAACACGAGCGGGCGGAGGTTCGCGCGCGCCGTGTACAGGGCCGCGGTGTAGCCGGCGGGGCCGCCGCCGATGATGATCACGTCACGTACGTCGCTCACGGTCTCTCCTCAGACAGAGCGTAGCCCGCTGCATGGGCCACCGATGAGGAAGAACGTATCGATGATCTTCGATGTTCCCGACTCAGGCCGCATCGGCGTCCGCGTCGGCCTCTCCTGCCATGAGCGCCATGAGGAGCCGGTCGTCCGGGGCGAGTTCTGGCGCCTGCAATGGGACGGTATGGCTCGAGCGAGGCTCGAGCTCGGGTAGTTCCTTGTCTGAGAGTGTCGTCTGTCCCAGCTTGCGCGCGGTGGGCAGAACCCGCCGCTCAAGGGAGCCGACCGTCTCGTTGTAGGCGGTCACTGCCTTGTCGAGCGAGCCCCCTAGCTTGGCGAGGTGAGTACCGACAGTGACGGTCATTCGCTCGTACAGCTCGCGCCCGAGCGCATGAACGATGCGGGCATCCTCGGCCACTTTCTCCTGCTGCCAGCCGTGCGAGATGGCCTGCAGGAGCACGATCAGAGTTGTTGGCGACGCGATGTGCACGCGAGACCGCACGCCCGTCTCAACCAGGCTCGGGTCTTGATCCCACGCGGCACGGAAGAAGCCTTCGTCGGGCAGGAACATCACGACCCACTCCGGGCTGTCCGCGAACTGTTGCCAGTAGGACTTCGCAGCGAGTTTCTGGAGGTGCTCGCGTACCTGGCGCGCGTGATCCCGAAGGCGTTGTGCGCGCACTTCGTCGTCAGTCGTCTCTTGGGCCTCGAGGTACGCCGCCAGCGGAACTTTCGCGTCGACGACGACCTGCTTTCCGCCCGGCAGACGAACGACGAGATCCGGGCGGAGTGTCCCGTCCTCCGTCGATGTCGTCACCTGCTCTGCGAAATCGCAGTACGGGAGCATTCCCGCGATCTCGACGACGCGCTTCAGCTGAATCTCTCCCCAACGCCCACGAGCATGCGGTGTGCGGAGTGCATTCCGGAGCGACGCGGTTTGTTCTCCGAGATCTGTGAGATGACGGCTCAGCTCGCCGTAGCCTTTCGCTCGCGCGCGGTCGAGTTCTTGGACGCGCTCTCCCACGGCGCGCAGCGACTCCTCGAGCGGTTTTACGGTTCCCTCGAGCTTGGTTGTCGCGAGGTCGACGAGCGCTGAGCTCGTTTGTGCGTACGCCTCCAGCGATGCCGATTTCACCGCAGCCTGCAGCCGTTCGCTCGATGTCGTCTCAGCGAGCTCGAGGCGAGTTTCGATGGACGCAAGCTCTCGCTCCAGTTCGATGACCTCTTGCTCGCGGCGGCGTCGCTCCACGACGAGCACGGCGAGTCCGCCGAGTACGAGACCGATGACGAGTCCAGCGATGACCATTGAGCCGACCCACGGTAATCCGGTGAGCGGACGGCGCCTCATTCACAACGCGGGCTGAACCAGGGGCGCTGGTACCTTGCCCGCGGCATGGCCGACAAACCCCGCGTCAAGGCGCCAAAACAGCGCGCAGTCACTGCCGGCGAGAGCGCTCATCGCCGCAAGACGATGGCGATCGTGGCCGGTGTCGCCGGCCTCGTCCTGGGATTCGTCGTCGTCGCGGCAGCGCTCGGGATGTTCGGCGGGAGCAGTGACACGACCGACCTTGCTGGTTTGCGGACGACACTCGAGGATGCGGGCTGCACGCTGCAGGTCGCGCCTGCGCTCGAGGGTGTCCACTCCATCACGGACCCGAGCCAGACCTCACCGAAGTGGAACACGGATCCGCCGACGAGCGGCCCGCACTATGCGGTCGCTGCGATCTTCGGGATCTACGAGGACGAGCTCGAAATGGCGCGCGTCGTACACAACCTCGAGCACGGGGGCATCTACATCCTCTACGGGAAGGACGTTCCGGACGCGACTGTGGAGCAGCTGCGCTCGTTCTACGAGAATCACCAGACCGGGACGATCATGGCCCCGCTCGATCGACTCGGTGACAAGTTCGCGCTCGGGGCGTGGGTCGTCGACGGTGACACGCACAGCGGCTTCCTCGCGAAATGCAGCGCGTTCGACGAGAACGCCACGTCCACGTTCTTCCGCTCGCTCCAGTTCCGCGGGCCCGAGCGCTTCGATCCGAGTCAGCTTCAGCCCGGGATGTAGTCCGGCGTAGAGTTCGGGCCGCCGGGGTGGCGGAACGGGTGAGACGCGCCCGCCTTAAAAGCGGGTGTCCCTCAGGGGGCGTGCGGGTTCGAGTCCCGCCCCCGGCATCGCGAGAACGCCTTTCGCGTGGGCCGCAGTCCCGCGCCGAGGCGTGAGCTGAGGCCAGTCGGAGAATGTTTAGGAACGGGTCACTTGACGTATCCTTTCGGTGACCCGCCGTTGCTTGGTGGCGGGCGAGCAGTTCGAGTGGAGGTACACAAATGCGAAGAGCACGTGCCGCTGTTGCGGCGTCCGTCGTTCTCGTGTTGTTGACAGTCGTCGTGGCTTCAGCAGCCGATGCGCGGTCCGAAAAGGCAACGGTCACGAACGTGACACTCTCTGGCTGGTCGGCCGGAAAGACGGAGGACGACCTGCTTCAGTCCGTCGTGGACGACTTCAACAACACACATCCGAACATCCATGTCGACTATTCGGTCATCAACGGCGACTATGCGACCGCGATGACGGCGCGATTCGCGGCGCACAATCCGCCGGACGTCTTCTACGTCGATTCGAGCATCGCACCGACGTGGATCAAGCAGGGTGTGGTCCAGCCTCTGAACGCGTTCATCAAGAAGAGCAAGTACGACACGAGCAAGTTCTACCCGGGTCTCCTCAACGCGTTCAAGGTCGGCAAGACGTACTACGGCTTCCCGAAGGACTGGTCGCCGCTCGCCGTCGAGATCAACAAGTCGATGTTCGCCAAGGCGGGGATCAAGAAGGCGCCCCGGACCTGGGCCGAGCTGACCGCCGACGCCCAGAAGCTTGCTTCCTCGGGCGCCGTACCGAACGGCAAGCCGCTCTGCCTCCCGGCCGACTGGGCGAGGATGCTGGCGTTCGTCTTCCAGAACAACGGCTCGCTCGCAAAAGTCCAGTCCCCTGCGGTCGCAGCAGCGGTGAACTACTACACCGGCTTCTTCAAGAGGGGCCTCGCGGCGACGCCCACCCAGCTCGGAGTCGGCTGGCCCGGTGAGGCGCTCGGGAAGGAGAAGGCGGCGATCATCTTCGAGGGCAACTGGGTGCTCCCGTACATGACGTCGACCTTCCCGCAGGTGGGATTCGGCGTCGGTCCGATGGTGAAGGGGAAGGTGAACGGCAACCTCGGGTTCACGGTCTCCTACTCGATGGCGAAGGACGCGGATAACAAGCAGGCAGCCTGGACGCTCCTCAGCTACCTGACCGGCAAGGTGGGGATGACCAAATGGATGTCCCATGGTCTCGCGCTGCCGTCTCGCACGGACGTGAAGGCGGTCGGCGGGCGGGCACCGTTCCTCGCCGCCGGGCCGTCCTCACGAGGCTGGGGCTTCCCGAACTTCTCGGCCACGCTGCACGATCATGAACAACGATCTGCAGGCGGTGATCGACGGCAACAAGACGACGGCCCAGATGCTGGCCGACGTCGCCGCATCGCTGAAGGGTTGAACCAAGGTACTAGGGTCTTCCCGCGCGGCAAGCGCCGCGCGGGAACACCCGCACGACAATGACGAGCGCGACGGAGACTGCCCCTGCCCCCAAGCGGGGCTCCCTATTCGGTACGCGCATGCGTGAGGCCGGTTGGGGCTACGCGTTCGTTCTGATCCCGATGGTCGTCTTCGGGTTGTTCTTCATCTACCCGCTCGTCTACGGCGTCTACATCAGCTTCTTCGAGTGGGGAATCCTCGGGAAGGCGCCGGGCGCGACCGCCACCACGCAGAACTACAACATCCTCTACCACGACCCGGTCTTCCATCGTGCCCTGCGGAACACCTTCGAGTTCGCGCTCCTCGTGGTGCCGCTCGAGATGGCGCTCGGGCTCCTGGTCGCCCTCGTGATCAACGCGAAGATCCGCGGGCGGGCGTTCTTCCGCTCGGCCTTCTACTTCCCGTCGATCGCCTCGTCGGCCGCGATCACCACGATCGCGATCTTCATCCTCAACCCCGACGGGCTGCTGAACAGGATCATCGGCAGCGACCAGGCGTGGTTCGGTGATTCGAGTACCGCGCTCTACTCCGTCGTGGGGCTGAACGCCTGGACGACGTCCGGCACCGTCATGCTCTTCTACCTCGCGGCGCTCCAGTCCATTCCGACGGACGTCTACGAGGCGGCGGCGGTCGACGGGACGGGCGCGTGGCGCACGTTCTGGCGGATCACGTTCCCGCTCCTCAAGCCGGCGCACTTCTTCGTGCTCGTCGTGTTCGGCATCGGCGCACTCAAGGTCTTCGACCAGTTCTACATCGTCTCCCAGGGGACCGGCGGCCCCGAGTACTCGACACTGAGCGCCGTCTTCTACATCTACCAGGAGGCGTTCAAGAGCGCGAACTTCGGGGTCGGCGCCGTCGGCTGGCGTGGTGCTCTTCGTCGCCATCTTCCTCCTCACGCTGGTCCAGCGCGCGACGGTCGGACGGGCGGAGGTCGGCTGATGCTCCAGACGTCGGTGGCAGCGGCCGAGCAGTTCGGTCCCCCGCGAGCGAGGTCGGCGGTCTTTCGCAGGATCGTCCTCTACGTCCTGCTCGTCGCCTTCGCACTGCTCTTCTTCACGCCCTTCGTCTGGACCATCGCGACGTCGTTCAAGACGTTGCCGGACAGCGCGTACTTCAACTTGATCCCGCACCCGTTCACGACGGAGGCCTGGAAGAGCGTCTGGAACGACTACGACTTCAAGCGCTACGCGCTGAACAGCCTCTTCCTCGCGGTCACGGTCACGCTTCTGAACCTCTTCCTGGCGTCCCTCGGCGGCTACGCGTTCGCGCGCCTGCGCTTCCCGGGCCGGGAGGTCCTCTTCCTGATCATCCTGGGGACGCTGATGATTCCCGACCAGCTGCGCCTCATCCCGGTCTTCGTGATGCTCACGAACTGGCACCTCATCGGCAACTTCTCGGGCTACATCCTGATCAACCTCGTGACGGCCGTGAATCTCTTCTTCATGCGCCAGTACTTCCTCACCATCCCTCGGGACTTCGAGGAGGCGGCGAAGCTCGACGGCGCGGGCTACTTCAAGACGTACTGGCGCATCATGCTCCCACTCGCAGGCCCGGCGATCGCGGCGCTCGCGATCCTCCAGTTCCAGGGGACCTGGAACGACTTCTTCTGGCCGCTCATCCTCTTCGGGCAGGGCAACGAGCACATGTACACGATGCAGCTCGGCCTCGCCCAGCTCACCCTCACCTACCAGTCGCTGTGGCCGCAGATGATGGCAGGCAGCATCATGGCGATCGCTCCGATCCTCGTCATCTTCCTCGTCTTCCAGCGCTTCTTCGTCTCCGGCGTCACCGCCGCGGGGATCAAGGGATGAGGCCGCGGAACGCGATGTGGCTTGCGCTGCGCGACTTCTACGCCAACTCCTGGCGCCTCGTCGTCGTGAACGCAGTCCTCGGTGCGGTGCTGGTACTGGCGATCCTCGCCACGCTCGCGGAGCCGCTCGCGATCGTCTTCGTCGTCGCGACGGGTCCCGTGGTCGCGGCGCTCGTCCACTGCGCGGTGACCCTCGTCCGCACCGGGAGATCTCACCCTCGCGGACGCCGTGGCCGGCCTGCGGCTCCACTGGCTGCGGGGTCTCGAGCTCTCCGGCGCCGGAGCTTCTCTCGCAGCCCTGGGCCTCCTCGCGCTCCGTTTCTACAGCGGGGCGGCCCTCTGGCCGCTCGCCTTCCTCACGCTCTACCTCCTCGTGCTGCTCGCGATCTTCGGGTTCGTCGTGTGGACGGTCGCGATCGCCGCACCGGACCGGTCGCTCGGGGCGGTCGTTCGTGAGTCCGCCTCGGTCACAGCAGCCCGACCCGGACAGACGCTCGTCCTCGGGCTGGCACTCCTGCTCCGTCAACGTCGCCGGGATCGCGGCTGCCGTCATGCCGTTCCTGACGCTCACCGTCGCGTACACGTTCCTCGTGACCGCGCGCTTTCTCGTCACCCCGGAGGAGGAGGCTGCCTGATGGCGACGATCACCTACGAGCACGTCACCAAGCGCTTCGACGACATGGTCGCCGTCGACGACCTGAACATCGACATCACGGACGGCGAGTTCCTCGTCCTCGTGGGGCCGTCGGGCTGCGGGAAGACGACGGCGCTCCGGATGCTCGCGGGCCTCGAGGACGTCACCGACGGGCGAATCCACATCGGGGACCGCGTCGTCAACAACGTCGCCCCCGGCAAGCGCAACCTCGCGATGGTGTTCCAGTCGTACGCGCTGTATCCGCACATGACGGTCTACGGCGAACCTCGCGTTCAGCCTGAAGAACTTCAAGGTGCCGAAGTCGGAGATCGATCGGCGGGTGCGCGAGGCGGCTGACATCCTCGAGCTCGGGAAGCTGCTCCAGCGCAAGCCGAAGCAGTTCTCGGGCGGCCAGCGGCAGCGCGTCGCACTCGGGCGCGCGATCGTACGCGAGCCTGCCGCGTTCCTCATGGACGAGCCGCTGTCGAACCTCGACGCGGCTCTCCGCGTGCAGACGCGAGCAGAGATCCTCAAGCTCCAGACGCGCCTCGAGACGACGACGATCTACGTGACGCACGACCAGGTCGAGGCGATGACGATGGGGGACCGGATCGCGGTGATGAGCGAGGGCGTCCTCCAGCAGATCGGAACGCCGGTGGACGTCTACACGAAGCCGGCGAACACGTTCGTCGCGACGTTCATCGGCTCGCCGTCCATGAACGTCCTGCCCTCGGACGTGCTCGGCGCGGGCATCGGAGGCAGCGGGCGCCTCGTCGGCTTCCGCCCCGAGGACATCGAGCTCGCGAACGGGCGGCGCGGGAGCGGGCGGCGCCGACTTCGACGCGACCGTCGAGGTGATCCAGTACCTCGGCGACGAGCAGCTCGTCTACCTGGCGCTGCGAGACGCGGAGATCGTCGCCAAGCTCCCGGTCGAGGAGCTGCTCGAGCCCGGGGCTGCGCACACGTTCTCGGTCCCCCTCTCCAAGCTCCACCTCTTCGATGCCGAGAGCGGCGTGTCGGTCGGAACCGCCGCCTGAGCCGCCGGGCCGGGCGTCGCTAGACTCGGCCGGCCGTGGCGAGCCCCCAGGAAGCGCTTGCCCATGCCCAGCTCGAGTGGGACACGCCCCTGTACCGCATGGCGGTCGCGCAGTTCGACCAGGCCGTCCCCGTCGCGGAGATCCCTGACGACGTCGCCGAGCGTCTGCGGTTTCCCGAGCGCTCGACGATCGTCTCGATTCCCGTTCGTATGGACGACGGACGCCGCGTCGTCCTCCCGGGCTACCGGGTCCAGCACTCCAGCATCATCGGCCCGACGAAGGGCGGGATCCGCTACGACCCGGAGGTCACGCTCGGAGAGTGCGCAGCGCTCGCGATGTGGATGACGTGGAAGTGCTCGCTCCTGCGGCTTCCGTACGGCGGCGCCAAGGGCGGCGTTCGCTGCGACCCGCGCTCGCTCTCGTCGGGCGAGCTCGAGCGACTGACGCGGCGGTTCACCTCCGAGCTCCTCCCGATCATCGGCCCGCAGGAGGACATCCCCGCGCCCGACATGGCGACGAACGAGCAGACGATGGCCTGGATGATGGACACGTACTCCATGCAGCGCGGCTACGCCGTGCCGGAGATCGTGACCGGGAAGCCGATCTCGATCGGCGGCTCGGTCTTCCGCCACGAGGCGACCGGGGCGGGGGTCGTCATGGTGATCGCGCGCGCCTGCGACCGGCTGGGCTGGACGCTCGCCGACCAGCGCTGCGTCGTCCAGGGCTTCGGGAACGTCGGAGGCGTCGCGGCGGCCGAGCTCCACGCGCTCGGCGCGACCGTCATCGCCGTGTCGGACGTCTCGGGCGGTCTCCACTCGGCGGCGGGGCTCGACATCGCCGGCGCTGCATGCCTATGTGCTCGAACACGGCTCGCTCGACGGGCTGCGACGCGGGCGAGCGGCTCACGAACGAGGAGCTGCTCGCGCTCGACGTGCGACATCCTCGTGCTCGCGGCGCGCGAGGACCAGATCACGGCGGACAACGCGGACCGCGTGCATGCGCGGATGATCGCGGAGGGCGCGAACGGCCCGACGTCGCTCGAGGCGGACGGCGTCCTCTGGGGCCGCGGGATTCCCGTGCTTCCCGACATTCTGACGAACGCGGGCGGCGTCACCGTCTCCTACTTCGAGTGGGTACAGGATCTCGGGCGGCTCTTCTGGACCCGCGACGAGATCCGCGCCAAGCTCGCCGAGAAGCTCTCGAACGCGTTCGACCGCGTCTGGGATCTCGCGGAGGACCGCAAGGTGCCGCTTCGCACGGCGGCGCTGGTCGCCGGCATCCGCGAGGTGTCGGACGCGCTCCAGGCTCGGGGGATTTCCCGTGAACACCGTTCGCGACGCGATGGTCTCGAACCCCGGGCAGCTTCCGCCGACGCGTCGGCGCAGGCGGCCGGTGAGCTCTTCCAGCGGCCGGAGGTTCGGGCGGTCTACGTCACGGAGGACGAGAAGCTCGTCGGCGTCGTCACGCGGAAGACGCTCGTCCGCGAGGTGATCGCGCGCGGGCTGATCCCGACGCTCGACCGAGCTGCGGCGCGATCGCCGAGTCTCCGCACTTCACGATCGGGCCGGACGTCCCGCTCGAGGAGGCGTTCCGCTTCCTCGAGGCCGAGGATGCCGAGCGCGTTCCGGTCGTGGACGAGCAGCGCCGGCTGATCGGCGTGCTCTCACGGAGCGTGCTCGCAGCGCCGGCTCGCCGAGGACGAGGACGAGCCGCTCCTCCGGCAGCGTAGACCGCGGCCGCCGGCCGCGTAGCTCAGCAGCAGGTGTAGGCGCCCGGCGGAGCCGCGCCCTCCTCGCGCTCGGGCAGCTCGGCGGCGGCGAACGCCGCGCCGTGGAGGACGTCGCGCTCGGACACCTCGATCTCGGTCGAGCCCGTATGCGGTCGATCACCTCGCGCAGGACGACGATGCCCGCGACGATCACCGGCGCGCGGCCCGGCTCGATCCCGGGCACCGCGAGCCGCTCGCTCGGTCGTCATCGCCGCGAGGCGCTCGAGCTGCTCCTCGACGGACGCGAGCGGAACACGGTGGCCGTGCGTACGCGCGGGGTCGTACTCGGCGTCGCCGAGGTCGAGCGTGGCGAGCGTCGTCACCGTTCCGGCGACGCCGATCGCGCTCGCGCCTCGAGCGGCGGGAAGCAGCGAGCGCACGTACCCGCCGCGCCGCGAGCTCGGGCCGCGACGGCGGGTCCGAGGCGAGGAAGCGCTCCGTGATCCGCACGCAGCCGATGTCGAGGCTCGTCGCGAACGCGACCTCGCCGTCGCGCTGCCAGCACGAGCTCGGTCGAGCCGCCGCCGATGTCGACGACGAGCACGTCGTCGAGCGGCGGCCGGCCGGCCGTGACGCCGCGGATCATCATCGCCGCCTCTTCCGTGCCGGAGAGCAGGCGCGTCGTGAAGCCGTAGCTCCACTCGATCTCGCCGAGGAACGCCTCGCCGTTCTCGGCGTCGCGCACGGCGCTCGTCGCGATCGCGAGCGTTCGCTCGGCGCCGAGCGCCTCGAGCTCCCGGCGGTACTCGGCGAGGCAGTTCCGCACGCGCGCGATCGGGACGGGGAGGAGGCGCCGCCGCTCGTCGACGCCTTCGCCGAGCCGCGTGATCGTCAGCCGACGCGCGACCTCCTCGAGCTGGTCGCCGTCGACGTCCGCGACGAGGAGCCGGGTCGAGTTCGTCCCGAGATCGACCGCTGCGACGCGGGTCATCGCGTCGGGAGGAACACGCGGAGCCAGCGCGTGCGGCGCTGCGCGCGCCTCGATCGAGCCGAGCAGCACCTGGAGCTGCGCGCGCGAGACGCGCAGGCGCTCGGTCGCTGCCTGGAGGTCCTGGCTCGCGCGCTCGGCGTCGCGCGAGCAGCTCCTCCGTTCGCGCCGCGCGCTCCTCGAACAGCGCGAGCTCGCTCGGTGATCACTCCGCCCGTCCGCTTTCCCTGCTTGCCAGAGCGCGATCCCGCGGATGACGACGACGAACAGGCCGACGAGCGACGAGCACGAGACCGACGAGGAACGCGGTGAGGACCACGCGAAGAGTCTAGAAGCCCCTCTTCAGCATCCCGAAGACGCCGCGCATGACCTCGCGCGTGAGCGCCCGGCCGCTCGACGACTGCAGGAAGTCGCCGATCGCGTCCGCGCCCTTGCCGGCAGCCGTCGCGGCGCCCTTCTGGCGCTCGGTCGGCTGCGACTGCTTCTCGCCGGCGGCGGGGGATCGAGCCGCGCCGCGAGCATCTCCCGCGCGCTCTGGCTGTCGAGCCGCGTCCCGTACTTCGCGATGCAGCGGGCTCGCAGCGGCCGCACCGGCGACGTCGTCCGCCGGACCCATGCGCGAGAGCGGCGGGCGCATGCGTGTGTGCACGACCGGCGTCGGCACGCCCGACTCGCTGAGGATCGTGACCGCCGCCTCGCCCGTCCCGAGCTGGGTCAGGAGCTCCTCGAGGTCGTAGGCGTCCGACTTCGGGAACGTTCGCACCGTCGCGCGGAGCGCCTTCGCGTCGTCCGGCGTGAACGCGCGCAGCGCGTGCTGGACGCGGTTCCCGAGCTGCCCGAGGACGTCGGCCGGCACGTCCTTCGGCGTCTGCGTCACGAAGAAGACGCCGACGCCCTTCGAGCGGATGAGCCGCACGGTCTGCACCGTCGACTCGACGAACGCCTTGCTCGCGCCCTCGAACAGGAGGTGGGCCTCGTCGAGGAAGAAGACGAGCCGCGGCTTGTCGCGGTCGCCGACCTCGGGAAGCTGCTCGAAGAGCTCGGCGACGAGCCACATGAGCACGGTCGACCAGAGCCCCGGCTTGTCCTGCACGGCGGGCAGCTCGAGGCACGAGATGACGCCGCGCCCGTCCGGCGCCGTGCGCAGGAGATCGGCGACGTCGAGCTGCGGCTCGCCGAAGAACTCGTTGCCGCCGCCCGTCTCGAGCGCCGACGAGCGAGCGCAGGAGGACGCCGACGGTCTGCGGCGAGAGGCCGCCGATGCCCTTCAGCTCCTCGCGCCCGCCGTCGGAGTCGAGGAAGGTCAGGAGCGCGCGCAGGTCGGAGAGGTCGAGGAGCGGGAGGCCCTTCTCGTCGGCGTAGTGGAAGACGAGCCCGAGGCTCTGCTCCTGGGTCGCGTTCGAGCCGAGCACCTTCGCGAGGAGCAGCGGGCCGAAGTCGGAGACGGTCGCGCGCACCGGCACTCCCGGGCCGATGCCGCCGAGCGAGAGGTACTCGACCGGGAAGCCGGTCGGCGTGAACGGGAGGCCGAGCTCGGTCGCGCGCTTCTTCGCCGGGCCGTCGTCGAGCCGGGGACCGCCATCCCGGAGACGTCGCCCTTCACGTCGGCCGTGAACACCGCGACGCCCGCGGCGAGAGCTGCTCGGCGATCAGCTGCAGCGTGCGCGTCTTTCCCGTCCCCGTCGCCCCGGCGATCAGGCCGTGGCGGTTCATCGTCGCGAGCGGGAGCCGGACGGCCGCCTCGGGCACGAGCGCGCCCGCGAGCATTGCCGGTCCCGAGCTCGATCGCGCCGCCCTTCGTCGCGTACGCGGCGGCGATCGCGGCGCCGAAGGTCGCCGCATCTGGAGCCGTCCGCGCCATGGCGCGCGATCGTATCAGCGCCGCCGCGTATCCAATCCTGATGGTTTCTGGATCCGAGATAGCGGGAATTGATGGCGGTTGACGCCACTCGATTGGCTATTTAGGATCCAATCCAGTCCAGATTGCACACAATCGAGCCGGGAGGTGCGAGATGGGCGCAGGTGAGACGAACGGCGCGCTGGACGGGAGTCGAGCGGCCGTACGCGCGGACGACGTCGAGCGCATCCGCGGCCGCTTCCACATCGAGCACACGCTCGCGCGGCTCGGGGCCGAGCGGCTCTGGCAGCTCCTCCACTCCGAGGACTACGTCGCCGCGCTCGGCGCGCTGACCGGCGCGCAGGCCGTGCAGATGGTCAAGGCCGGCCTGAAGGCGATCTACCTCTCCGGCTGGCAGGTGGCGGCCGACGCGAACCTCGCCGGGCACACGTACCCCGACCAGAGCCTGTACCCGGCGAACAGCGCGCCGGCGCTCGTGAAGCGGATCAACAGCGCGCTTCTCCGCGCCGACCAGATCGACTCCGCCGAGGGCGAGGAACGGCACGTACTGGCTCGCGCCGATCGTCGCGGACGCCGAGGCCGGCTTCGGCGGCCCGCTCAACGCGTTCGAGCTCATGAAGGCGTTCATCGAGGCGGGCGCCGCCGGCGTCCACTTCGAGGACCAGCTCTCGTCGGAGAAGAAGTGCGGCCACCTCGGCGGCAAGGTGCTCGTCCCGACGAGCCAGTTCATCCGCACGCTCGTCTCCGCGCGGCTCGCGGCCGACGTCCTCGACGTCCCGACGGTGCTCGTCGCGCGCACCGACGCGCTCTCCGCGACGCTGCTCACGAGCGACGTCGACGAGCGCGACCGCGAGTTCGTCGACCGGCGAGCGAACGCCCGAGGGCTTCTTCCGCATCACGCCGGGGATCGAGGCGCCGATCGCACGCGCGCTCGCGTACGCGCCGTACGCGGACGTCCTCTGGTGCGAGACGTCGACGCCCGATCTCGACGAGGCCGCGCAGTTCGCCGAGGCCGTGCACGCGACGGTTCCCGGGCAAGCTGCTCGCGTACAACTGCTCGCCGTCGTTCAACTGGCGCAAGCACCTCGACGACGAGACGATCGCGTCGTTCCAGCACGAGCTGGCCGCGATGGGCTACCGGTTCCAGTTCGTGACGCTCGCCGGCTTCCACGCGGTCTGCAACTCGATGTTCGAGCTCGCGCGCGGCTACGCGGCCGAGGGGATGAGCGCGTACGTGCAGCTCCAGCAGGCGGAGTTCGCGAACGAGGAGTTCGGCTACACGGCGACCCGGCACCAGCGCGAGGTCGGCGCCGGCTACTTCGACGCGGTGCTCGAGGCGGTCACCGGCGGCGAGAGCTCGACGCTCGCGCTCAAGGGCTCGACCGAGGAGGCTCAGTTCGAGGCGGCCGTGTAGTGTTGACCGCCATCGCGAGCGCCGTCGTCACCGCACCCGACGAGGCGGGCGTCCTCACTCCGGAGGCGCTCGACCTCGTCGTCGCGCTGCAGCGCGAGTTCGCCGGTCGGCGGGAGGAGCTCCTGCTCGCGCGGGCGGAGCGCCAGGAGCGGATCGCGGCGGGCGAGCTCCCGGACTTCCTCGAGTCGACGCGCTCGGTCCGCGAGGGCGACTGGCGGGTCGCGCCCGTCCCGGACGACCTGCAGGACCGCCGCGTCGAGATCACGGGACCGGCCGGCGACCGCAAGATGGTCATCAACGCCTTCAACTCGGGCGCGCGCATCTACATGGCCGACTTCGAGGACGCGAACTCGCCGACCTGGGAGAACGTCGTCGGCGGGCAGCAGAACCTCACGGACGCGATCGACCGCACGATCTCGCTCGAGCAGGGCGAGAAGCGCTACGCGCTGAACGACGAGGTCGCGGTGCTGCTCGTTCGTCCGCGTGGCTGGCACCTGCAGGAGCGCCACGTCGAGGTCGACGGCAAGCACGTCTCGGCGGGGCTGTTCGACTTCGGCGTCTACCTCCACCGCAACTGGGAGCGCCTGCTCGAGAGCGGATCGGGGCCGTACTTCTACCTCCCGAAGCTCGAGAGCCACCTCGAGGCGCGGCTCTGGAACGACGTCTTCTGCTTCGCGCAGGACCGGCTCGGGATCCCGCGCGGGACGATCAAGGCGACCGTCCTCATCGAGACGATCCTGGCCGCGTTCGAGATGGACGAGATCCTCTACGAGCTGCGCGAGCACTCGGCCGGGCTCAACGCCGGACGCTGGGACTACATCTTCTCCGTGATCAAGAAGTTCCGCGACCGGCCGGAGTTCGTCCTGCCGGACCGCGCGCAGGTGACGATGACCGTCCCGTTCATGCGCGCGTACACGGAGCTTGCTCGTGCGCACGTGCCACCGCCGCGGCGCGCATGCGATCGGCGGCATGGCCGCGTTCATCCCGAGCCGGCGCGACCCCGAGGTCAACGAGATCGCGCTCGCGCGCGTCAGCGAGGACAAGCGGCGCGAGGCCGGGGACGGCTTCGACGGCAGCTGGGTCGCGCACCCCGACCTCGTGCCGGTCGCGATGGCCGAGTTCGACGCGGCGCTCGGCGAGCGGCCGAACCAGCTCGACCGGCTCCGCGAAGACGTCTCGACCGGAGCAGCCGACCTGCTCGACGTCGCCGCGACGCCGGGCGAGGTCACCGAGGCCGGCGTCCGCGCGAACGTCTCGGTCGGGATCCGCTACATCGCGGCGTGGCTCCAGGGGGTCGGAGCGGCCGCGATCGACAACCTCATGGAGGACGCAGCCACGGCGGAGATCTCGCGCTCGCAGATCTGGCAATGGGTGCACCACGGCCGCGTCGAGCGCGCCGATGTCGAGCGGATCGTCGCGGAGGTGATGGCCGAGCTTCCCGACGAGCCCGTCTACTCCGAGGCGAGGGACGTCTTCGAGAAGGTCGCGCTGCGCGAGGTCTTCGTCGACTTCCTGACGCTGACCGCGTACGCGCAGCTCCTCGGCCGCGGGACGAGGACCGAAGCATGTCTGACGGGACGAAGGCCGACGACATCGCACTCGCGCTCGAGGAGGCGATCGTCTCCGGTGAGATCCCGCCCGGAAGCACGCTTCGCCAGGAGCACCTGTCCGAGCAGTTCCAGGTGAGCCGCACGCCGGTTCGGGAGGCGCTCCGCCGGCTCGCCGCGCTCGGTCTCGTCAGCTTCGAGCCGAACCGCGGGTGCGCGTGCGCATGCTCTCGCGCGACGAGATCCGGGAGGCGTTCATGGTGCGCGCCGAGCTCGAGAGCCTGGCCACCGAGATCGCGACGCCGAAGATGACCGAGGACGACCTCGCCGAGCTCGAGCGAGCCGAGCGGAGGTTCCACCGCGCCACGCGAGCGCCTCGTGGAGATGAGCCACGACGGGCCGGCAGGATCTCGAGATCGCGCGCGAGTGGCTCCACCTCAACCACTCGTTCCACGACGTGATCTACCGCGCGGCAGACGTCCCGCTCATCGAGCGGATGGCGAAGGCGGCGCGGCGGACGTTCCTCGTGAAGCCGGTGTGGGCGACCGGGGCGGACCTCGACGAGCTGTACGAGAAGAACGACCGGCAGCACCGCGCGATCCGCGTCGCGATCGCCGCTCGCAGCCCGGAGGGCGCGAGGGTGCTCGCCCGCGAGCACGTGCTGTCGTCGGGCCGGCTGCTCGAGGCGATCCTCGACAAGGTCTCCGCGCAATCGCGCGAGACCTCGTCGGCCGGCCGCCGCTGACCCGCGCGTGCCGCTCCAGAACCGCGTCACGCCCTTCGGCGAGCTGTCGCGCACCCGGCGCGAGGGCTCGTGTACGGCAATCGCGGATGCCTGCACGACGCATCGGGGCGGATCCGACGTCGATATTCCGGCAGGCGCTGGATCGCGTGTCGGCTCGAGTTCCGTGGATGGCACCGAGCCCCGCTGCTCCAGCCCGGCAGGTTCACGGAGCTCTTCTTCCTGGACGAGGCGACGGCTTTCGCCGCCGGGCATCGGCCGTGTGCGCTGTGTCGCCGCGAGGACTACGTCAGGTTCTCGCGAGGTGTGGCAGCGAACCCACGACGAGCGGGTGGGGGCGGATGCCATCGACGCGCAGCTCCACGGCGAGCGCGTCGACCTTCGAACACGGAGACCGGCTCCTGCATCGGGCGCGGTTCGAAGATCTCCCGGACGGCGCCTTCGTCGTCGAGTCGGACGCAGCCTGGCTCGTTCTCGGCCCGACGCTCCTGCGGTGGACCCCGGCGGGCTATTCGGAACGACGGACGCGGGGTTCAGGCGACGTCGCGCTGCTCACGCCGCCGTCGATCGTAGACGTGCTGCGCACACGCTGGGCGCCGGTCGTGCCGTTCCTGCACCCGACCGCCCTCGCCTAGCGCGCCAGCGTCACCTTCGAGAGGCCGCGCGGTGCGTCGGGATCGAGGCCGCGAGCGCGCGCGAGCGCCCACGCGAAGACCTGACCCGGAAGGATCGAGAGCAGCGGCGAGAGCAGCGGTGACGACGTCTCCGGGCTCGCGAGCACGTACTGCGCGAACGGAACCGATGCGGCCGCGGATCCGCTGGCCACGATCGTGGCGCCGGCCTCGTGCGCGCGCTCGACCGCCTCGACGACCGCCGGGAGGGTCGCGTCGTCGGATGCGATCGCCCACACGGGGAAGAGCGAGTCGAGCGCGGCGACCGGCCCGTGGGCGAGGTCCGTCGCGGTCAGGGGCTCGGCGGCGATGCGGCACGTCTCGAGGAGCTTGAGCGCGATCTCGCGCGCGGTCGCGAACTCCACGCCGCGTCCGACGACGAACATGCGGCCCGCGTACGCGAACGGAAGCGCGACGTTTCCGATCCGCAGCTCGAGCGACCGCGTGAGCTCGGGCATCGACGCGGCGACGGATCGCACGTCGTCGGCGAACTCGTCCCCACGTCGGGCCGCATGTGCTGCGAGCAGACCGAGCGCCGCGACCTGATTGGAGTAGGTCTTCGTCGCTGCGACCGCCCGCTCGGCGCCCGCTCGGAGCTCGAGCACGGCGTCGGACTCACGGGCGAGCTCGGACGCGGGATCGTTCGTCACCGCGACGACGTAGGCGCCGCGACCGCGAGCGCGGCGGGCGTACTCGACGACGTCGGGGGTTCGGCCCGACTGCGACAGCGCGAGCACCGTGCAGCCGGACATGTCGAGGTCGGCGCCGTAGTAGACGGTGAGCGAGATCGAGTCGCGAAGGGCCGTCCAGCCGGGCAGCAGCCCGAACGCATAGACGCCGTACGACGCGGCGTTGTCGGACGAGCCGTGACCGACCATCCGGATCGTCGTCGCCTCGCGCAGCCGCATCTCCTCGGCGACGGCGGCGAACGCCGCCTGGCCTTCCAGGAGTCGCCGGAGCGCCTCGGGCTGCTCGCGGATCTCGTCGAGGAACTGCGAACCCGGCTCGTCGGGCACGACAGCGGGCTCAGCCGACGACACGCGCACGTCCTTCGACGAGCACTCGCTCGATCTCGAGCTCCTCGCTCAGCACGAGGACGTCGGCGGGCAGGCCGACTCCGATCCGTCCCGTCGACGGGAGCCGGAGGACGCGAGCCGGCACCTCGGTCGCGGCCCCGACCGCATCTGCGAAGGGCACACCGAGGGAGTGGAGGTTGCGGACTGCGTCGATCATCGTGAGCGTGCTGCCGGCGAGAGCGCCGCCGTTGCCGCGAGCGACGCCGTCCGAGACCTCCACGGAGACGTCGCCGAGACGATACGAGCCGTCGTCGAGGCTGGCCGCCGACACGGCGTCGGTCACGAGGGCGAGCCTGCCCTGCGCGGCTTGCCAGACCATGGCCGCGGTGATCGGCGCGACGTGCACCCAGTCGACGATCAGTTGCACGACGACGTCCGGCCGCGCGAGGGCTGCGCCGATGATGCCCGGGTCGCGGTGGTGGAACGGCCGCATCGCGTTGAAGAGATGCGTCACGCTTCGCACGCCCAGGTCGAAGGCGGCGTTGGCGTCCTCCGCGCTCGCGTCCGAGTGACCGCACGAGACCGCGATCTCGCGCCGCAGCAACTGCTCGATCACCCGGTGCGCGCCGGGAAGCTCGGGGGCGAGCGTGACCAGCCGGACGGGCCCCGCCTCCAGCAGGCGGTCGAGCAACTCGGGATCCGGGTTGCGACGCGCCTCGGCGGGATGGATCCCGAGACGAAGGGCCGAGATGAACGGTCCTTCGAGATGGGCTCCGAGGACGCGGGGCCCGTCCGACTCGGCAGGCACCTCGCGGAGGGCGGCGAGGAGCTGCTCCTCGGGGGAGGTGATGAACGTGGGGAGGTAGGCGGTGACGCCGGTCTCGAGGAGCGCCTCGCCCGCCTGGCGGTACCCCTCGGTGTCGGCGGAGAGGAAGTCGACGCCGCCGAAGCCGTTCACCTGGAGGTCGACGAACCCGGGCACCGCGATTCCCCGGCCGTTGGCGGACGAGAGCCCGAGCGCCGCCACGCGACCGCCCGCGACCTCGACGTCGCCCGGCACGAGCTGCCCGTCGACGAGGGCGGCTTCGACGCCGAGCTTCATTCCGGGCTCTCCAGCGCGTCCGCGATGCTCCGGCCCGACGCGGCGAGCCGCTCCCGCGCGGTCTCGGCGTCGACTCCGGCGACGAGGGAGACGATCGCGACGCGTGCGTCGCCGTCGGCCGCCGTCAGTGCTTCGTCGATCTCCGCCGGGCGGGCGCCGCTCGCGGCGCCGACGATCCTGCGGACGCGGTCGGCGAGCTTCTCGTTCGCGGCGACGACGTCGACCATGAGGTTCCCGTACGTCTTCCCGAGCCGGATCATCGTGATCGTCGAGATGGCGTTGAGGACGAGCTTCTGGGCGGTTCCGGCCTTGAGGCGCGTCGAGCCGGCGAGGAACTCCGGGCCGGTGAGCACGACGATCTCGTGCTCGACGAGCTCGCCGAGCGCCGAGCCCGGCGCGCACACGACGCAGCACGTGAGCGCCCCTGCCGCGGCTGCGGTCTCGAGCGCGCCGACGACGTAGGGCGTCGATCCGCTCGCGCTCACTCCGACGACCGCGTCCCCCGGGCGAACGTCCAGGCCGCCGAGATCGCGTGCCCCGGCGTCCCGGTCGTCCTCTGCTGCGGCCTGCGCGAGCGGGGCGGCGCCGCCTCCGCCGGCGACGACCGCCGTCACGAGGCCGGGCGGGGTGGAGAAGGTCGCCTCGCACTCCGCCGCGTCGAGCGCCGCGAGGAGGCCGGACGAGCCGGCGCCGACGTAGACGAGGCGTCCCGCCGGCGCGCATGCGTGCTGCGATCGCGTCGATTGCACCGGCGATCTCGGTCGATGCCGCGGCGACGGCGGCCGGCACGGTCGAGTCCTCGGTCGTTCATGAGCGCGACGAGCTCCGACGTGGGCAGCGACTCGTAGCCCGCGTGCGGGTCGCTGCCGGCTTCGGTGATCAGCTCGTCCTCGACCATCGCGCGAGTCTACGCCGCTCCTCTCGGGTGGTCAATACCAGTTGTGAGGAAATGTGGTATCCATACCCGGCAACTCATGGCCGAGATCGAGCTTCGAAGCATCACGAAGGTGTTCCCGGGCGACGTCGTGGCCATCGACGACGTCTCGCTCGACATCGGGGACGGCGAGTTCATCGCGCTCGTCGGCCCGTCGGGCTGCGGTAAGTCGACGCTCCTCCGCGCCATCGCCGGCCTCGAGGAGGTGACGGCGGGCGAGATCCGGATCGGCGGCCGCGACGTGACCGACCTCGCGCCGCGACACCGCGACATCGCCATGGTCTTCCAGAGCTACGCCCTGTACCCGCACATGAGCGTTCGCCAGAACCTCGGCTACGGCCTGAAGGTGCGGCGGATGGCGAAGGCGGACATCCGCGGACGCGTCGACGAGATCGCCGAGCTCCTCGGGCTCACGGAGCTCCTGGAGCGCAAGCCCGCGCAGCTCTCCGGCGGGCAGCGCCAGCGCGTCGCCATGGGGCGCGCGATCGTGCGCCAGCCGCAGGCCTTCCTCATGGACGAACCGCTGTCGAACCTCGACGCGAAGCTCCGCGTCGGGATGCGCGCGTCGCTCGCCCAGCTCCATCAGCAGCTCGGCGTCACGACGGTGTACGTCACCCACGACCAGGTCGAGGCGATGACGCTGGGCCAGCGCGTCGCCGTCATGCGGGACGGGCACATCCTCCAGGTCGACACGCCGCAGACCCTGTACGAGCAGCCGCGCGACCTCTTCGTCGCCGGCTTCATCGGCTCGCCTGCGATGAACCTCGTCGAGGCGACCATCGCCGACGGCGAGGTCGCGTTCGGGCAGCTCCGCGTCAAGCTCGACCCGGCCAGGCGGCCGGAAGGCCGTGAGAGCGGCCCCGTGATCCTCGGCATTCGCCCCGAGACGTTCGAGGACGCGGCGTTCGCGCCGGCGGAGCTGCCGACGATCGACGTCGAGGTCGTCGTGCTCGAGGAGCTCGGCTCGGATGCGCACGTGTTCTTCCGTGTCGACGCGACGCAGAATCGCCGCGGAGACGCTGGGCGAGGACGAGGACACGACCGCCGATCTCGTCACGGATCGCGGCTCGCTCCTGAACGCGCGCGTCGATCCGCGCACGGCGGCGCGCGTCGGCGGATCGCTGCGTCTCGCGGTCGATCCGTCACGTTTCCACTTCTTCGACGCCGCCACCGGAGCGTCGCTCCTGCGCGCGGACGCGAGCCAACGGCAGCCGACGACCTCGATGGCCTTCTGAGCGCTGCAGCGCTCCTGGTCATGACCACTGCCGACCGCTCCACTACGATGGGCCACGTGACGAAGCAGGCCGCGACGCGCGACCTGGTGCTCGACCTCATCGAGCAGCTCGCGGTCGGCGACGCGATTCCCTCGGAGCGGCAGCTGAGCGCCGACTTCGGCGTGTCCCGCCTCACCGTGCGCGCCGCGCTCGACGACCTCGTGCGCGAGGGCCACCTCGTCCGTCGGCACGGCTCCGGGACGTTCGTGAGCGAGCCCAAGATCGCCCAGGAGCTGACGATGACGTCGTTCACCGACGACATGCGCCGGCGAGGCCTGCGGCCCGAGAGCAAGACGCTCGACCTCCGGCGTCGTCCCGGCCGGAGCCCGTCTCGGCCGGCTGCTCCACGTCTCCCCGTCCGAGCCGGTGCTCGTCGCGGATCGGCTCAGGCTGGCGGATGGCGAGAGCATGGCGATCGAGACGGTGCACATTCGAGCGTCGCACGTTCCCGGGCTGACTGCGGCGGACCTCGAGGAGCGATCCTTCTACGAGCTCCTCCGCGGCCGCTACGGGATCCTCGTCGTCGGGGGCGAGCAGACCATCGAGCCCACCGTCACCGACGAGGACGAGTCGAAGGCGCTCGGCGTGCCGCTGCACTCGCCCGCGTTCCGGTTCGAGCGCGTCACGCACTCGGACGCGGGCGAGATCGTCGAGTTCGTCGAGTCGATCTACCGCGGAGATCGGTACCGCCTCGTGACCTCGCTGTCGATCCCGCAGGAGCGGCGGCGCGCGCGGCTGACGGAGACGCGACGCGCCGGCATGCGCAAGCGACCGTGGTTAGTACCAGAGCGCGATCCGAGCTGACTTCTAGACGGACGAGCCGCTGAGCAGGACATTTACGCCGCAACCGCTGTGACAGATTGGGCTTGACAGATGCGCCGCAGATGTGGAAGCCTCCCGCCCGTGGCAGATTGGTACAAACCACTTGGGCGCTCCGGCCGTGCATCTGCCACACCCGTCTCCACGGTCTGCATCGAGCACCCAGATGCCGCGGGAGATGCGAATGAACGTACGTGTTTTCGCCGCCGCCGCGCTCGTAGCGGCGCTTGCGGTCGTGGCTGTCGGTGCCTCCGGAGCGTCGGGTGGCAGCGCCGCCAACACGCTGACCGTCTGGCTTCAGGTCGACGCGCAGTCCGGGTGGCCCGAGGTCGTCGCCGCTGCGAACGCTCAGTTCAAGGCCCAGAACCCGGGCTGGGACGTCGACGTCCAGTACCAGACGTGGGGCACCCACCTCTCGAAGTTCGACGCGACGCTGGCCGGTGACAACGCGCCCGGACGTCATCGAGATGGGGAACACCGAGATGACGAAGTACATGGCGGCCGGGCGCGTTCCAGGACCTCGACGGCGATCTCGTTCCCGAACAAGAGCACGTGGCTCGCGGGCCTCGCCGAAGTCGGGGCAGTACGGCGGCAAGATCTACGGCGTTCCGTACTACGCCGGGTCGCGGGTGATCACCTACCGGACCGACCTGTTCAAGGCGGTCAACGCGAAGATCCCGACGAGCCGTCGCGGAGTTCTCCGCGCTCGCCAGGAAGCTCGGGGCGAAGAACTCGGCGAAGACCTTCTCGCCTGTCTACATCGCCGGCACGGACTGGTACTTCGCGATGAGCTTCGTCGTACGACTACGGCGGCACGATCGCCGATGACGAACAAGGGCAAGTGGATCGGGACGCTCGACCGGCCGAAGGCGCTCGCCGGCCTCGCGGCGTTCAAGCGCTTCTTCGACGCCGCGTCTCGCGCCAGCAAGACGACGGACGAGGTTCGCCCCAATCCGTACGACGTCTATGCCCAGGGCAACGCCGCGTCGATCCACGGCGCCGGCCTGGTTCAGCTGCTGCGTCGGCGACTACAAGAGCCGCACGGCGCAGTTCGTGATGCCGAGCCACACCAAGGGCCAGCCGATTCCGGGCTTCCTCGGCGGCTCGGACCTCGCGGTCCCGGTCGGTGCCAACAAGGCGCAGGCAGCCTCCTGGATCTCGCGCCTTCACCGACAACGCGTCGATGACCGCGCTCCGTGCGAAGGGGAACATCCCGAACACGACGAGCCTGCTCGGCACCAGCGTGAACGAGCGCGCGGCCCGCAGGAGCTGGTTCGTTCCGACCGCGAAGAACTGGGTCAACGTCGAGAACGGAAACGTCCTCCGGACGATGCTGTCGCGGATCCTGACCGGGAAGATGACGATCAAGGAAGCCGCGTCACGTCGCGAGCGACAACATCACCTTCACCCTCAACCAGCAGGGTAGCGAAGTACGTATGTCGGTCGCCGCCGAGACCACCGCCCACCGGTCTCGGCGGCGACCGCGCTTCAAGCGGATCGCGCAGGCGTCGGTTCCGTACCTGCTGATCCTGCCGGTGATCGTCGTGATCACCGCGATCCTCGGCTATCCGCTGTACAAGCTCGTCGACGCTCTCGTTCCAGCAGTACGGGCTGCCGGAGCTGATCCAGCGCAAGGGCGTCTGGATCGGCCTCGACAACTACTCGTCCGTGCTCCATGACGAGGTCTTCTGGCGCGTGCTGCTGCGCACGGTGATCTTCACCGCGGCGAACGTCGCCCTGACGATCGGCATCGGCACGCTCATCGCGTTCCTGCTCGTCCGGGTCTCGGCGTGGGTTCGCGTGCTCCTCACGGCGGGCCTCGTCCTCGCCTGGTCGATGCCCGCCGTCGTCGCCGTGCAGGTCTGGTTCTGGATGACGAACTTCCAGAACGGCATCCTCAATCACGTCCTCACGCAGCTCCACGTCGGTGACTACTCGCAGCACGACTGGTACGCGACGACGTTCTGGAAGCTCGCCATGGTGACGCTGCTCATCGTCTGGGGCGCGATCCCGTTCGTGACGATCACGGTCTACGCGGGGCTCGCCCAGGTGCCGCGCGAGCTCGTCGAGGCCGCGGAGATCGACGGCGCCAGGCCCGCTCCGCGTGTTTCGCGACGTCACCTATCCGATCCTGAAGCCGATCTTCCTCATCCTCACGAGCCTGTCGATCATCTGGGACTTCGGCGTCTTCACGCAGCCGTACCTCCTGATCGGCGCGTCGGAGGTCGACACGTCCAACTACCTCATGGGCGTCTACGTCTTCATCGAGGGCTACGCGCACTCCGACTTCGGGCGCGGCGCCGCGATCTCGCTGCTGATGCTCCTCATCGTCGCGGCGATGAGCGTGCTCTATGTCCGCCGGATGGTGAAGATGGGGGAGGCTGCTCGGTGACCTCCGCGACCGAGGTCGTCGGGCGGCCGCGCCCCGAGGTCGTTCCACGGGCCGCGACAATCAGCCGCCAGCGCCGTCGTCGGCTGCGGCGGATCGCCTGGAACGTCGTCGGGCTCGCCGTCTTCGTCGTACTGGTCTTCCCGGTGTTCTGGATGATCTCCACGGCGTTCAAGCCGGACACCGAGATCAACTCCTTCGCGCCGACCTGGTTCTCGACGCATCCCACGCTGGAGCACTTCCGTGACGCGATCGCGCGGCCGTACTTCTGGGAGGTCGTCAAGAACAGCCTCATCGTGGTCGGCGCGGTCGTGGCCCTGTCCATGGTCGTCGCCTTCCTCGCGGCCGTTGCGCTCGCGAAGTACCGGTTCACGGGGAACAAGCTGTTCGTCGTCCTCGTGATCGGGATCCTCATGCTCCCGCAGGCCGGGCTCGTGATCCCGCTCTACGTCGTGCTCGCGAAGTACCACCTGACGAACCACCTGCTCGGCCTCGTGTTCACGCACCTCGTGATCCTGCTGCCGTTCGCCGTGTGGACGCTTCGCGGGTTCATCCTGGGCATCCCGAAGGAGCTCGAGGAGGCGGCGATGGTCGACGGCTCGAGCCGGCTCGGCGCCTTCACGCGGATCCTCCTTCCGCTCGTCGCTCCGGGGCTCGTGGCGACCTCGGTCTTCGTCTTCATCACGAGCTGGAACGAGTACATCTTCGCCAACGTCATCCTCACGGACCAGCAGAACCAGACGCTCACCGTCTGGCTGTCGTACTTCTACGGAACGAGCCGCGCGACCGACTGGGGCGGGCTCATGGCCGCCTCGACGCTCACGGCGATCCCGGTCGTCATCTTCTTCCTGCTCGTGCAGCGCAAGATCGCGTTCGGCCTGACCGCCGGCGCGGTCAAGGCCTGATGGCCGACCTCGAGCGACTCGCGTCGCGCTGCATCCTTCCCGGCTTCGAGGGCCCGACCGTGCCCGACTGGGTGCGACGGCGCCTCGCGGACGGGCTCGGCGGCGTCGTGCTCTATGCCTGGAACGTCGAGAGCGGCGAGCAGCTCCGTGCACTGACCGCCGAGCTGCGCTCGGAACGCGAGGACCTCGTCGTCGCGATCGACGAGGAGGGCGGCGACGTGACACGGCTCGAGGCGGCGACGCGGCAGCTCGTATCCGGGGAACGCAGCGCTCGGGGTCGTCGACGACGTCGAGCTGAGCGAGAGGGTCGCGGCGTCGCTGGGCGCCGAGCTGGCGGACGCCGGCGTCAACCTCGACTTCGCGCCGGTCGCCGACGTCAACACGAACCCGCAGAACCCGGTCATCGGCATCCGCTCGTTCGGCTCCGACGCCGAGCTCGTCTCGAGGCACGTTGCCGCCTTCGTGCGCGGTCTCCAGCGCGCCGGCGTCGCCGCGTGCGCGAAGCACTTCCCGGGCCACGGCGACACGTCCGTCGACTCGCATCTCGCGCTGCCGCTCGTCGATTCGCTCGACCCCCGTGCCCTCGAGCCCTTCCGCGCGGCGATCGCGGCGGGCGTTCGCTCGCTCATGACGGCCCATATCGTCGTGCGGTCGATCGGTGACGAACCCGCGACGATGAGCCGCGAGGTTCTCCACGACCTGCTTCGCGTCGAGCTCGGCTTCGACGGCGTCGTCGTGACCGACGCGCTCGAGATGAAGGCGATCAGCGAGACCGTCGGTGTCGAGGAAGGCGCGGTGCGCTCGATCGCTGCCGGCGCCGACGCGCTCTGTCTCGGTCACGACCTGTTCGACGACTCCGTCGTCGCCGTTCGTGACGCTCTCGTCGGTGCGGTTCGCTCCGGGCGACTGCCCGAGGGGCGGCTCGTGGAAGCGGCCGGGCGCGTCGCCGCGCTCGCCCGGCCGTCGGCCGGGGCGACCGCGAACCGTGACGTCGGCCGGGACGCGGCGCGGCGCGCGCTTCGGCTCGACGGCGGCGCGCGCATCGACGGCCCGGCGCTCGTGGTCGAGCTCGTTCCCGAGGTGGGGATGGCTGCCGGCCGGCTGTCGCAGCTGCCCGGCGAGTGGTTCCAGGCCGTGGTGCCCGACGCCGAGGTGCGTCGGTTCGAGCGCGAGCCCGGGCGATCTCGAGCGCGACGGCCGGCAGCTCGTCGTCATCGTGCGCGACGCGCACCGGCACGAGTGGGAGCGGGCGGCTGTCGAGGGCTCACGGCGCGTGACCCGTCCGCGATCGTCGTCGAGATCGGGCTGCCGCACTGGCGCCCGCCCCGCGCGGGTACCTACGTCGCGACGTACGGTGCAGCCCGCGTCAACGTGGAATCGGCTGCCGAGGCGCTATACTCCCGGCCGCGACGCGGGGTGGAGCAGTCTGGTAGCTCGCCGGGCTCATAACCCGGAGGTCGCAGGTTCAAATCCTGCCCCCGCTACTGAGGAAAGCCCCGGAAACGGGGCTTTTCTGGTTTCAGGGGTCGGAACGCGGAATCCGAATCTCAGGGTGAATCTCAGGGTCGGAGCCGCTACCCCGTCGCTGCCAGCAACTCCTCGATGATGGCGGCCCGCACCTCGGGCGGATCCGGACAAATGTTTTCCGTTGTATGTGCGCGGGCACGACTAGAGAGATGCCCCAGCCCGAGACAGCTCTATTCGTAATGGCCGTCATCGCGGCGATCGTCGCCTCGTACTTGCTCGCTCTGATGAGCTAGGCGTTGCGCCCTCCCGAGGGATGAGTGAACGACTCTTATTCGCCTTGATCGTCGCGGTCGCGTTCATCGTTTGGTTGTTCCTCCTGCCGCTGCTCGACTAAGACGAGCGCCCACACGACTCCTGGGCGGCGCGTCGTAGGGCCACTGCCGCTCCGGCGGATGCACGCCGTGATCCTATGCCGGGTCGTGCGCAATCTCAATGTGGTCGGGTAAAATTGCACTATATCCAACGCGCTAGTAGGCGAGAAAGAGCGTCCGACCACGGTGACGATCCTCGTAGACGAGCAGCTGCGGGAGCGGCTGGTGAGGACGGCTCGAGCGAACGAGCGGTCAGTCGGTGCCGAGGTCCGCGTCGCTCTGCGTGAGCACTTGAAGGCCACCGACGAGACGGAGGAACTATGAGCGACATACCCCTTTGCAGTAGGACTTCCGACTGCGAGGCGGCTCGAAAAGGACACCGATGGGCTTGCCGACGACGTGGTCTTCAGCGTCAGCCAGTTTCCGAGAGCCACACCGCAGCGCATCGAGGCCGCTCGCAAGAACGTGCGTGAGGTCTTGGACGAGAACCTTGATCGCAGCGTCGAGCCTTGGCGTGATGTTGAGATGGGTGAGGAACTCGAACTGGTGCGCGGTTGGTTCAACATCGTTGCTCCCGAGGAGAGCGGTGCTGTCGCGTTCTGCGTCTCGGATGGAAACATCCTGGGCCTGCGGAAGCGGGGTACGAGCATCCGGTCAAGAGCCAATTCGTCGGCAACCTGGGTGGGGGTTGCGGCATGAAGCCCCCGCCTGGATGGGAGCGGGAGATGGCCCGCATCGCCGCAAGGGAGGATCGCTTCCTCGTCGGGCGTGACTCCTGGGACGAACGCGACTGGAAGGTGCAGCGCGAGGTTGACGCCAAGAAGCGGGAACGCAAGGCCAGGCTGATGGCAAGCCTCGATCCTGCCCCGGACATCCCACCCGCCCTCCCTGTGGCGGGCTTCTCCCTGCACGACCGGACGAGGGACGAGGAGCGCCAGCGACGCATCGAAGCGAACCGCAATCTTGAGAAGGCGGGAGTGCGACCGAGAACGCGCTGGTGAGAGTTGGTGCGGGTGGACGACCATGTCGTAACGGGCACTGCCTGTCTTCGGGCCACAAGGCTCCTGGGTGAACCCGTGCCCGCACCGCACATGGGGAGCGTGGAACGTGACGGGGTGTGAGCCCTTACCGTGCGTCACCGAGGACGTACCTATCGCGAACGACCCTCCCGCCTACGATCAGATCGTGTCGCGCAGAGTCGTCTGGATCGTGCTCGCCATGATCGCAATCGCCACCACCGGGTTCCTGCTCGCCGTCCTCGGCCCTCGTAGTTCGGACGAGTTGCCGCCACGCACGGTCACCGTCGAGAAGACGATCACTATGCCGCCCGGTACGCCCACTGTTCCGCCCGGTATGGCCACTGTGCCGTGAACCATGAACGCGAAGACGCGCAAGAAGCTGCGGAACCGGAAGTACGGGCTGGCGATTCACCGGCGCACTCGCAGGGCGTGGACACCACTCGTCGATGCCGGACTCGTCGATTGCGCGAGGTGCCGTGAACTCATCGAGCCGGGTACGCCTTGGGACTTGGGACACGACGACCGGGACCCCAGCCTCTACTCCGGCCCAGAGCATGCGTACTGCAACCGCACTGCCCCGCACCGCTGCAACACCTCACGGCGGTGGTAGGTATGGGTGCGCCGCAAAGCCGCGGCCTCAGGCCAGGAGTCAGCGGAACGAGATGCGGCTCGGCGACCAGTACGTGAGCATCACGCGGCCGATCAGGTTGTCGCGGGGCACCGTTCCCCACACGCGGGAGTCGCAGGAGTTAATGCGGTTGTCGCCGAGGACGAAGTAGTGGCCTGGTGCGACACGCGGCCAACTGTCGGCCTCGCTCCCGCGCAACGATGGATGGACGTAGGACTCGACGAGGCGCTCGCCGTCGATGTAGATGACGCCGTCCTGCTCGGAGACCAGCTCGCCGGGAAGTCCGATGATCCGCTTGACGAACGTCGAGCCGCCCTCACCCGCGCCGCACCGCTGGGCCTTCGCTGGAGCAGTGAACACGACGATCTGTCCGCGCTCGGGATCACTGAACCGGTACGCAAGTCGGTTGGCGATCACGCGGTCGTTGAATCTGCCCTGGCAGTAGGCGACGGGCTTCGCACAGTGGAGCGTTGGCTCCATCGACGACGAGGGAATGCGGTACGGCTTGGCGACCTCGGCCTCGAAAGCCAGTACGAAGGCGACGGCCAGGGCGAGCGTCACGAGCCAGTCAACGATTGTCCGCCAGGGCTGCGGTATCCGGCCCTGGGCGCGGTCGAGAACCCTCATGTCACGGACATTGTGCGCTCCCGGTGGTTTTTTGAACGAGGCGATGCCTTCCCACCCGCTCTTTTTCCTGTATCCCCCCGATAGCGCCAAGTCAGAGACCATCGAGGCGGATTCCTCCGTGCCTTGGAGGAATCGCTTGGCGTCGACTTTCGGGGGTCGTCCCGACTCCCTACGTCCCAAGTGGCGGAGGCGGCTGGTACGTGTCCACGTAGGCGAAGAACTCCACAAGGTTGTCGTCCGGGTCATAGAAGAAGTAGGCGTCGGCGGCGTCGTCGAACTGATGAGGCCCCCAGACCTCGATGCCGTGGCTACGGACGTGCTCGGCCGCCTCCTCCAGCTCGTCCGGCGCGACCTGGAACGCATAGTGGACTGGCCCCCAACGCTCACCGCCGGGCGCGGCGGGCTGGTTCTCGAACAACAACGTCCCCTTGTGAATGCCCAACCACTGACGGCGCTCGGGGTCGCCCGCAAGGAACCACGCCCAGTCGGAGGTCTGCTGCGGTCGAAGCTCGAGTCCGACGACGTCGCGGTAGAACGCGGTCGACGCCTCGACATCGTCGACGATGAGGACGACCTCTCTCAGTCCACGACTAAACAACGGGCGATCCTAACAACCCTCGGTGGGCCGCTCTCCTTTGCGTATCCACCCTGGACAGCAGCGATGAAGGCTGATTCAGCCAAGTACGGGAGGGACTGGAAGATCGAACGCAAGCGCGTCCAAAGGCTGATCGTTGCCGGGCGTGGAGTGTGCGAACTGTGCGGCTGGGCGATCCGCAGCGATGACCACTGGTCGCTATCGCGGGAGGCAGGCGGCGCTATCCACTCGCGATGCGGCTTCGACCGAGGCTTGCTCGGCAAGAGGTCAGGGGGGCGTTGACGGGACAGCCCTGAACTCCCGCTCCTCGATCCGCACGTAGCTCGCGAGCCACGGCAGGGGTGGCAGCCTCCCGGCGACTTACCTGCCTGCCGGATAGCCGTTCCGCCCCTCGCGTCCTAGCGTCGTGATCAGCGAACTACATGCGGAAACGGCATGCGGAAACGGCATGCGGAAAGGGGTGAGCGAGATGCCTTCGTCGAATCGAACCCGCTACATCGTCGCTGTCAGCTTCATGTTGACGGTCGGGCTGGCAGCTACCTCCGGAGCCGTGTCCGCGCCGGCGACGGGGTCTCGGCTCGCCGCGGACGCTGCGCAAGGCAAGTCGAAGATCGCCTTCATCAGCCGCGGTCTGCAACGAAGACCCGGGCTCTACGTCGTGAGCGCGGACGGGAGCGGGCAGCGGAGGCTAACGGGCAGTGTGTTGGCCCGTACTCCTGCGTGGTCGCCAGACGGGCGGAGGATTGCCTTCGAAGCCGGCGGCATCTACGTTGTGAACGCCGACGGAAGCTTTCGAGTGAGGCTGGCGCGCCACGGGCGCACTCCCGCCTGGTCGCCCGACAGGCGGACGATCGCGTTCTTCAGCGGCTCCAAGATCTACCTCATGAACGCCGACGGGAGCGAGCACCGGCCCCTGACGACCCTGCAGCCGGGGCGGATGCCCAATCTTGCGTGGTCGCCCGACGGGCGGAAGCTCGCCTTCCTTTACTCGAGTTGCGGCCAATTCTGCTTCAACCTCTATGTCGTGAACAGCGACGGGAGCGGACTGCGGAACCTGACGTCGAAGCTGGGCGCCGGCGGTTATGGTCCCGGTGCTGGTCTCGCCTCCGACCCTGTCTGGTCGCCCGACGGACGGAAGATCGCATTCGTGCGACTCAGCAAGCGGCTCGGGGTCTATGTCGTCAACGCCGACGGCAGTGGGATGCGGAACCTGACGCCGAAGCCGGTGGGGACCTACGCTTCTCCCGCCTGGTCGCCCGACGGGCGCAAGATCGCCTTCGTCAGCCTGCGCGACGACAACTCCGAGGTCTACGTCATGAACGCCAACGGCAGCGGCCAACGGAGCTTGACGCGCAACCCGGCGTTTGACGACGACCCTGCCTGGTCGCCGGACGGTCGTTTGATCGCCTTCCGAAGCACGCGCGACGGCAACACGGACATCTACATCATGAACGCCGACGGGAGCGGACAGCGGAATCTGACGCGCAGCCCGGCGAACGAAAGCTCGGCTTCCTGGTCGCCCGCGCAGAAGAAGTAGCACCTAGTTCAGCCCGCCCCCTCGGTCGCGCTCCCCGATCCGTAGATAGGGGCGGGTGGCAGCCCTGAGCGCCGCCTAGATCGTCGCGCCCGGTCCCTCGCTTCCCGGTCAGTGTCGTCACGGCACCGTCATAGATCGTGACTTCCTGTCCGTCGCGCATCACGTCGCGTCCGATGATGCTCAACCAGTTGCTGTCGATCGCGCCCGAGTCACGCTTCAGGGGTCCGGCCTGAAGCGGCGTGAGCACAAACGTCCCCTGCGACTTCCCGGGCGAACAGATCTTCATGTCGATCGCCACCCGCTGCTTCGCTGCGGCGGACCGGCCGCCGCAACCGACGTCAACGTGACAGCCGCGGCGAGTGCGACGAGGGCTACCACTCGAGCTTTCATGCGTTCCTCCTCTGGTAGACGCGCTCCACTTCAGCTTCCTGGCTTCCGCCCAGGCGACCAGACGGGGGAGCGATCCGGTGCGGGGTTGCGCGTCAGGTTGCGCTGCCCGCTCCCGTCCGCGTTCATGACGTAGATCTCGAAGTTGCCTTCGCGCTTCGTCGCGAAGGCGATCTTCCGTCCGGGCGCCCACGCCGGATCGCTGTCGTGCCCCGGGTGGCGCGTCAAGTTCCGCCGTCTGCTCCCGTCCGCGTTTATGACGTAGATCACCGAGATTGCCGTCGAGGTCGCTGACGAAGACGATCCGTCGCCCGTCGGTCAGGCGACCACGCCGGGCGCAGTCCACCCAAGGGCCGCTCGTCACCCTCCGCAGCCCGCTTCCGTCGGCGTTCGCGACAGAGATGTCAACATCCCCGGTGCCAGCGTTGCGTTCGCTCACGAAGTGGCCGTCGAGGATGCACGTTCCTGCTCCCGCTCTGGAAAGCGATCCTCCGCCTGTTGGGCCACCACGCCGCCGACGGCGAGTTACCCCCAGCCGGAATCGTCAGCCTACGCCGCTTGCTCCCGTCGGCGTTCATGACGTAGAGGTCGAACTTGCCGTCGCGGAAGCTCGTGAAAGCGATCTTCGAGCCGCGCTCGTGCCGAGGAAGAGATCGCGCACGGTGCCAAACGCAGAGGCAGTGCCCGCGAAGACGAGCAGCACGACAGCAGCGAGCGCGATGAGTATGGCGTGTCGCGCTTTCATTCCGTACCTCCTCGAGGCTCGGTCTGCCCGCATGTCGGTCGCCGCTCTCGGGTTCGCTGCCGCTGTTTGCGCCGCGATCGTCAGCGTTGTGCACGGAACCAGTTCTTGCGACGTGGAGCGTCAGCGCAGAAGATCGACACGATCAACGGCAACAGCTCGGAGCTGAACACGCCTTCTCTCGACGGGTGCCCGATCCGGTCGCCGGATGGGCTTAGCATTTACCTGGCATCGAATCGACCCGGCGGTTTCGGGGCCGTACACGACCCTTTGCTACTCGGGCTCGTCCTCGGACTCGGGCTCGGAGAGAGCGACCGGATCACGCGGGATCTCGAAGAGATTCCGCAGAATCGCGGTCGTGAACTGCAACGCCCGCCGCGCCGTCTTCGGATCGACGTGGGATGCCCGCGCTCCCACGGCCTCAAGGACACGGATCGCGTCCTCGTAGTGCGGGCGTACCGCATCGGGCACCCGCTCGTCGGTCATGTACGCAAGCCTGAGGCACCCCCACGAGCAGACCTCGACGCGGCGACCTTCCTCCCACTCGGTGTCGCCCACGAGCGAGTAGTTGACGACGGTATGCCAGGAGTCGAGCCCGTCGCTACTCCGCCCGCACATCGCGCACACCCGCTCGGCCACGATCGAACCCTACGCCGAAGCCGGAGCCCGCCGACGAGGGCGTACCTGATGCTGCAGACGCATCGGACGCTGGCGCAGCGGGTCGCGATGGCGGACGCGTGGCAACAGCGATACGCCGCGCCATCGCTCTGACTGCGAACGCTGGGGTCGGGGTCCGGCTGACGCCAGGCGAGATCACGCTGTGCGTCTCTGATCTCGCGCTCGAGCGCGCCCGCTAGACACTGAGTTCGTCGGGGCGGCGGCTACGTCGACGTCGGCCATAGTCGGCAACGAGATCGAGGGCGGCGAACTGCGTTGTGTCCGGTCCGTTTACTTCCAGAAGTAGTAGTCGGCGGTGTAGGGGACCTCGGCCACGGTTCCCGCCCTTATCGCGTTGCAGTCTGCGGCAGGGGGAGCGAGCCCGCCGGTGGTTGCGATTCGTTGGATGTTGGTGGTGTTCCCGAGCTGGCCGGGAGTCGTTGAAGCTGCGGACAGCCGCACCCCTGGAATGGCGGTGGGATCGACGCTGACGCTGGCCTCGGCGTGGCCGACGACCATGCTGCCGTCCTTGGCCTGCCACGTCGGCCCGGCGAAGTGCGTGATGATGAGTTCGCCCTGGTCGTCGAAGAGGTTCGCGCGGGGTGCGACGAAGCTCCAGCCGGTGCCGTTGCACGAGTAGATCTGGACGCCGACTGCGTGGCCGATCAGGAACACCTTGCTGCCGTCGAGTACCTGGATCGGGTCCGGGACGGACGGCGGGGGCGGTCCGGCCTGGGCCACCTGCACGAGGTACGCACGACCTACGCGCTCAACGGCAAGGCGGCGCAGCGAGCGTTCGAGCTCGGGTACACGTGTCCGGATGCGCTCGAAGTCCTGACCAGAGAGCGAAAGGAGCCGCATTGGCGTGCGCGCCACGACGCTGGCCGTCCGCTCACCTGTGAGGAGGAGTGCGATCTCACCGAACGTGTCGCCGGGCCCGAGAGTTTGGGTCGTCTGCCCACCGTCGGGCAGAACATCGGCGTGGCCCTGTTCGATGAAATAGATGGCGGTTCCGTAGTTGTCGAGCGAGATGACTTTGGCGCCCGCTTCGACTTCGACCTCACTCATCGCGGCCGCGAGCTCGTCCAGCTCCGCCGCAGGAAGATCGGCGATGAGCGGAACTGCTGCGATCCGCCTCTTATCCACGGTCGCGGATCGTGCCACAGGGAGCAATCGGGCGCTGACGAGTGTCTGCGGTTCTCTCGACTGCGAGAGCCAAGCCTCAAGGGACATTCCCGCACACTCGCGCATCCGAGAGGCGTTAAACCTCACGCTCACGACTCATGGTAGCGGCATCCTGCATGCGGACGGAACGCTCGACCTTCAGGTAAGCGTGGTCAGCATCAACTAATACAAACGACGTGCGAGCTCTGCTCGTGTTTTTGCTGCCTCAGGCGAAGGGAGCGGACATTCTGACTCGGGTGCCCGCTCCGGCTTTCCGCTTCCGCCGAGTTCTCACCACTTTTCGTGCGGTCACGTTGCGATGCGGAGCGCCGCGAGTGTTTGAGGGCCTGAGTGAGGTCAGGACGAGTGCGCGTTCTAAAAAACGTGCATATCGAATAACTCTAGTGTCGAGTACAGCCCGAACATCTCGACGTTTTGCATGGTGAGCCGCATATCGCCGAGCGCTGCTTAGCGAACGAGAGGGTGCTTTAGACGCGACTCGGGCGGGGAGCACCCTCCCCCCCGCGAAGTGCTCCTGCGATGGGGCCGGGGCCCCGAGGAACTAGCAGGGAAGAGCGCGCAAGAGGTAGGCGTCGACTGCATCGTCTTTGCCCTTCATGCGCAGTCCGACGCGCTCCTCGACCACCGCTCCCGCCGGCAGTTGCTCATACGTAGTGGGTCCGATCAGAACTCCTCCGACAGGAGCCAGACTCTCGAGACGAGCTCCGGTGTTGACCGTGTCGCCCACCGACGGATAGGCGATGTGGCCGTCGCCTCCGATCTCGCGCACAAGTACGTCACCGCTGTTGACGCCAACGCGCATACGAGGCCACTCTGGTCGGTTCTCCGCGAGGCGCCCCACCCTGCGCTGCAACGCCAAGGCAGCGCACGATGCTCGCAACGCGTGGTCGGGCTGGTCTCCTCGGTTGTTGAACGTGGCCATGATGCCGTCGCCGATGAACTTCTCCACGTCCCCGCCAAACTGACGGGTGATCAGCGGCGCCGCAGCCCCCCAGTAGGCGTGGAGCACAGCCGCGACCTCGGTTGGCGATGAGCGCTCAGCGAACCCGGAGAATCCGACAAGATCCGCAAAGAGGACGCTCACCTTCTGGCGACGCTCCCGTGTCGTCGGCAGGTAGAGGCGCCTGAAGCGCTCGTCGCGCCATTCGCGTCGAGCAGCCACGCCGACGATCACGTAGGCCGCGACGATCAGGCCGTGCCACTCCCACCAACTGGCGTGCCACTGGCGCTCCCCGGTGACCGCAACGCCGATCATCGCCTCGGAAAGCAAGACGAAACAGCCGATGACAGCCGCCGACAGGAGGCTACGGCTGGAACGAAAGATGCTCGAGTACCGCGCCGCGCTGACCGCGTACATGTCGTTCCAAGGACGGCCATCCCGATTAGCAGGCGGTTCGTGGACGCTTCGCTGTCCGGGCCGCCGAGCGGCGGAAGCTTGGCGAGCGTCCAGACGAACCAACCTCCGATCGCGCCCAGCACCGCTAGCCGAAGCAGTGTCCTTCGGCGAATGAGCGCCGCCGCGACTTCGGGGCGAACGTCGACGAACGCCGAGCCTGTCGCGAAGACGGCGCTCACCAGGAGCCCGACGGGGATCGCGACCTGAAAGCCGGCATGCTCGTCTGCGAAGAGGACGGTCGGCGTCCCGAGAGCGTGGAGCAAGAGGAAACCACCGGTCGCCATGAACGCGAGCGAGAGGAGGAGAACTCGGGCATCGCCGCGCCGCCTGGCTGCCTCGCCGGCGGCGTAGCCGAGACCAAAAGCGACGGCCCCAACCAGCCCGAAGACCACAAAGTGGAGGGGATAGTTCTCGATGTGAGGATCCAGGTCTGACCGCAGGAGCAGTGAGAAGAGCCCGACCAGCGGTAGTGCGGCGGCGACGAGTCCAATGACCAAGAGCGCAGAAAGTCGCCCCCGGCGCTGACCGGCGTCTGATCAGCGCGCGTGTGAACATGCTGATTGGTACTCACAGCCATTAGACACCTCTAACGTGGGCGGGGTCCTCGCCCATTCCCGAGTCACTTCACTCGGTGGACGGGGTGGATTGGTAGCCGGTGCGTGAAGGCTGCCCCGGCGCGTCCCGAGATAGTTGCTGAGGCCGTTCCGTCCAACGCGATGGGCCAGCTACTCGGTGTGACGAGTGCGATGCGCGCCCGCCCCTCACAGGCGAACGCGCATCGCTCTAGCGGTCTAGGTTCGTTGGCTAACCGCCGTAGCCGGGATAACCCGGATACGGGCTCGACGTAGGCGGTGCAGCGCTCCCGCCCGAACCAGGAGATGCCGGCCGCCAAACGCCGACGTCCTTGAAGCCGTTGCCCTTGACGTCACCCGGCTTGCGGTCCTGGGTGAACGTGTAGACGGGACGTCCACGATAGGACACCTGGGTGCGCCCATCAGGACGCCTTACGGTGCCAAGGTGAAGCGCTCCCGTCGGGGTCGTTCCCTTCGGGACGACAAGCGGAACCCACAAGGAAAGGCAGGACTGGTCTGCGCAGATAAACCTTCCTCGTTGCTCGACACTCAATGAGTAAAGCGTCAAGCCTCTGCGGTTCACCAGCACCTTCTCGTGCAGTGTTGGGTTGGTGGCGGTCCTGACTACCTGCTGCTTCGACATGCTCTTCGCAGTGCCGGCGTGTGCAGCGAATACCGCAACCAGTGCGGCTGCCAGAACCACCGGAACCATCAACTTGGCGATGGTTGCCGTCCGAGCCATTGTGACCTCCTCGGAAGTGGTCGTTGGTATCCGGTACTACGCATCGACAACCGTCGATGGATTGGTCGTTCATCAACCACTAACACCAGCACTCGTGCCTAAACGGCTCGGCTGTCTCGTGCGGCAGCCGAACTGGTGGGAGCACCTCCACCTTCCTCGATGTGTCTGCTCGAGTAGGCCTGGTCGCGGGGCCGGCAGCGCGCTACCGCGCTTTGGCAGAAACCTCGGCGGAAAGGTTGCTTTCGGCCCCGTTCGCGGTGAGTGCGCTGACTCGGTAGTAGTAGGTGGTTCCCTTGGTGAGGGCGCCGTCGTTGTACGAGGTGGTCGTTAGGCCGCTGGCGAATGCGTTCGCGCCCTCGCCTCCGGGCGTTGTGCCGCGGTAGATCCTGTAGGTGGCGGCTCCGGCGACCGGTTGCCACGAGATCTGGATGCGCTTGCCGCGTAGTGTCGCTGTGACGCCGGTTGGCGCTGAGATGGTCTGCGTGGCGGTCACGGTGGCGCCACCCGACACCGGGCCGATCGCGGCCTGCACCACCCCAGTGCCGGCGCTTGTGGCCGTGAAGGTTGTTGTCGTTCCGCTTGTCGGGCTGAGCGTGCCGGGCGCGGTGGTGGTCCAGTTGGCGGCGGCGACGCTGACGGGGTTTCCAAACGCGTCGGTGCCGCTTGCGTTGAAGGTTTGGGAGCTTCCGACCGTGAGGCTCGCGTTGGGCGGTGCGACGGTTATCGTCTGGAGTGGCGCGGCTACGACCGTCTCGATCTGAGTCACGTTCGTGAACCCGCTTGCACTTGCGGTCAGAGTGGCGCTACCGGCGTGGGTGTCGCGGTAGTAGAAGGCCGGGCTCGCCGTCTGGCCGGCTGTGATCGTCACCTGCAGCGTCGATGCCCAGGGGCCGGCGGTGCTCGTCGCAAACTGCCCATTCGCCGAGCTCGACGCGACCGAGACGGCGACGTTGCCTGACTGGGCGGCCGTCAAGCCGACCTGGATCGGGGCGGAGGGTTGGCCCGCCGTCAGCGTCTGCGCGGCCGTCGCGAACGTGAGCGTTGCCGGCGGTGGCGACGTCGACGTTGGCGTGACGCCAAAGAGCCAGGTGCGCCAAGCCGTGGACGATGTCGTGCCTCCGGCGAGGTTGTACTGGTTTGCGAGCCACACCTTGCCCGTCCCGGTCGCGGCTGGGTCGGGGCTTGCGCCCGAGTAGTCGCCCCAGCGGCACGGGTCCGAACTGCTGCAACTGAAGTCGATACTCGGGCCGCCCGCCTGGACGAGGTTCGTGAGCGTCGACTGGGCGCTCGTTCCACTCTTCGAAACGAACTGGATCGCCGGATAGCTCGTGGCCGACGACGTACTGACGCTCATCGCCATGCTGGCGCCGAACGCCGCGCTCGCTCCTGTGTTCGCCCGATCCGGTGAGACGGCGCCGTTCCAGATCGAGAGCGAGGGGCTCGAGGCCTTGCCCGACTGGAGCAGCGAGCCGCCGTCGGCATCGATCTCGTACCAGCGCTCCTCGGCGCCGCCGCCACCGAAGACGGCATGCGCCGTCCAGAGGCCGATCGCGCCTCCATGCCCAGGATCGACAGCGGCGACCGCGGCCTCGAAGCGGCCATCAAGCGTGTCGAGGAGGTAGGCGCTGTCCTGTTGCGGCGCGTTCGCTGGCATCGCATAACCCGCGACAGACACGTTGTGCGGGCCGCTGACCGCCGGAACCGGGATCCCGTTCGCGTCGACACCGACCGTCGTCACCGCATAGACCGAGACGAACGCAGCCGACGGCGTTGTACTCAGGTCGGGGTTCGCCACAACGTAGCCTGTGCCGTTCACGTCGTCGACGAGGTTGGCAGGCACGGGTGTTGCCGCCAGGCTCCCATCGGCGTTGTGAAGCACGCCCGAGCCGTGGACGGTGAACGTGCTTGCGTCCGGACAGGTGGCACCCGCGGGCGGCTTGTTCACGATCGCGAACGAGGAACCGTCGTAGGTGCTCGCGAACGAGCCGAAATTGTTGGCGCCAAAGAGCAGGAAGTCCGCCGAGTCGCCAAGCTTCGGGTAATCAGGCAGCTCGCCGCCATAGCCGAGGACGTATTGGCAGAAATCGGCCGCGCCCGTAGGCGTCGCAGTCTTGCTGAAGCCGAGCGCGACCCCGTTATCCGAGAAGAACAGCGAGTCGTAGTACACAGCCGCGTAGTAGAAACGCTGCGTCTTGGCATCCCACATCATCTGCGGGTCACTCAGGCCATAACCGAACAGCCCCGTCGGCACACCGGTCAACGAACTCAGATCGCCACTGCCAAGCAGCGCGCCCGGCCGGCTGAAAATCCCGAAGGAAGTGTTCACGGCCTCGATGTACCGGTCGGGACCGATCGCGCCGGTGGTATCCGGCGGCGTGCCATCGGTCTGATAGATCCCATCGAAGCTCGGGGACACGTTCTCGTACGAGGACACGACCGCGCCGCCCGCGGCCCCCGTCGACCCAGCCTTCCCACTCACGCCCGCCCGCCTGTTGGCGGCAGCCTTGGTCGCAGCGAACTCGCGCGCATGCAGCGGCAGATATCCGATCGGTGGGCGCATCCCGCCCGCATGCGTCGGCGCAAGCGCACTCGCCGGCAAGAGCACCGGCACACCCGACGGCGACACCGCCGACCCCGCCGCGCCAGCACCCGAACCAAACGACGACGCCAAGACCAGCGCGACGCTCACGCCACCGAGGATCAGGGGTACGCGATGTTTCACGAGATGCTCCTCACGTGGGGGGATCTTCCTCACTCTCGGCAGCCGACCGGCACTGTCAATAGCGCCTCCCACGGTTCCCTCACACGGGGGTGCATCGCGCTGCAGCAGTGAGCGGCGACCACGGGCAAAGCGAGCGGGGAGGTCGGTTCCTACCCTCGAACTCGGAAGCGCCTCAGCGAGCGGCTGATCGCAGGCTGCACCGCGGAGCGAGACTAGTCCGGAGCGCGGGCTACCACTGGAAGCCCAGCTGTCCGGAACGGATGAACCCGATGGCTCTTCGTGAGTAGCCGTTGAAGACGTGGAGCGTTGGCTAACGCTCCCTGGATGGAGACTGAAGGTACTTCCCGTGTCGCTGGCGATCCGGCGCGATCAGCGAATCCCCGTGTCGATGGAGAAGTCAACACGGGCGAAGCGCGCGGGAACGACGCGCGCGTGGTCTGGTTCGAGGCCGCGGCCGAGATTCGCTTGTTCTGTACGCGAGACCTGGTACCGGGCGGGAGCGAGCATGATTCGATACCTCCCGGACGCGTCGGTCACTGCCCGACCCGCGACGCGGCCGCCGAGCAAGAACACAAGGGTCACGTGGCGGGCTGGCTCCGTGCAGGGTTGCTCGACAACGCAGACTGGCGTGATCGGGCCTCGGGTGACGGTGCCACGGAGACCACTCCGTGAGGGCGTCGCCTGCGCACCGGTCGCAACCAGGAGACCGACGGCGGCCACGAGACCCAGTGTTTTCACCTCAAACAGAGGTTAGACCGAAGAGAGGGCTGGCACTACGGTCGGCCCTCTCCTGGAGTGCGAGAACTGACGGCTTACAAGATCAGCTTCGCGATGTGCCTCGACCAGTTGCCGCGCGCTGCCCGCGGCCCTGCCGCGCCGGGCGGCGGGAACGTTACGCGGGTTCGATTCCCGCCGACGCGTCTTTCAGTGAACGATGGAGTTCGGGCCGCGAACCTGGTACCGGATTTGGTACCCGTCCGAAGTGATCGGAGCGACCCAGGACAACCCAGGATCGCTTGGCAGAGCGGTGCCGACATGAGCCGACACCGCTCTTGCATCCTCATAACCCGGAGGTCGCAGGTTCAAATCCTGCCCCCGCTACTGAAAAGCCCCGCTGAGCGGGGCTTTTCGTTTTCGGAGCCCCGACGCTCGGCGACTTCTACCCAACTTTCTACCCGTCGCCGAACGGCCGAGCCTCCGTTTCGAGCGGGTCGCGGCATCGCTTCGGCCTAACGGCCGCTTCGCCTGGAACGCGTTCGCCTTCGACCATCCCGTCGCATCCGCCATAGACGGCCAGATGCCGGCACGGGGGGTGCCGCACACGAACTCGGCGAATCCCCCATAGAGAGCTGCGAGGCGCAGGTCCGCGACGTCGAGGAGCCCCAGCCATTCGTTCTTGGTTGCCCACCAGAGCGAAAGGGTTCACCCTCGTCCAGATGATGACGAGTCGGTTATCGCTGACGCTGTAGTACGGGAACCGCTCGACGACGACAGCCGTGAGTATCTTCGTGGCCCGTCGTTAAGCGCTCCTCCCGGCCGTCACGGCAGCGCCGAGGGACATTCCCGCACAGAGGTGCGGATACCTGATCCCGCGCGGCTCGCAGACACCGGTGATCGTTGCGAACCGCAAGAATGGCCGCGTGGCGCTTCAACGGATGGACAACGTCGGCATCGTGGTGGAGTCGCTTGATCTCGCTATCTCTTTTTTCGCCGAGCTGGGCCTCGAACTCGAGGGGCGAGCCATGATCGAGGGAGAGTGGGCGGGGCGCGTCACTGGGCTGCGTGACCAGCGCGTCGAGGTCGCCATGATGCGGACGCCGGACGGCCACAACCGGCTCGAGCTCTCGCGATTTCTTACGCCGCCGCCGGTCGCCGATCACCGGAACGCTCCGGTGAACGCGCTCGGCTACCTGCGTGTCATGTTCGCCGTGGACGACCTCGACGACACGTTGACCAGGCTCCAGAAGCACGGCGCGCAGCTCGTAGACGAAGTTGTCCAGTATGAAGACGTGTATCGGCTCTGCTACGTCCGAGGCCCCGAGGGCATTCTCATCGGGCTGGCCGAGCAAATCGGCTGACGCCCAACGTATTGGTCGGCCTCGGCCGTCGCTCGACAAGGCGAGGCCGCGAGCGGCACCTCGGTGGTCGCCACAGGAACTACCGGACGGGCGAGCTATTCGATCGGGATCTGGAAGCGAGCGATGATGCCGGGGTCGCCGCCTTTCGCGAGCTGATCGGAGTCAGGATTGCGAGTGGCCACCCATGCATATCCGTGTTCGGGATACGCGACGACATCCGGGAAGCTGCCGGCACTAATCGCGAGGATCTGAGCGGGTTCGTCGGTGGGATTGCGGAATGCGTGGAGTCCGGCGCGGCCCTCGGGGCAGAACACGAAGTCGCCTGGAGCCATCTCCTCTTCGCCGTGTTCGTTCCGCAAGACCGGACGACCGCTCAGGACGAAGAACATCTCTTCGGCTCCGAAGTGCATATGCATCCACGTCCCCGACGCTTCGGGGACAAGTTCGTACAACGTGGCTCCCATCCGGGCATCGTCCGGACGCCAGAAGACTCGATGCCGAGTCCCCTCGTCTTCGTCGCCTCCATCCCATGCGTCGGAAAACAGGTTCTGACGAATCATTCGTGGACCTCCAAGTCGTAGCGGTTGCACGCTGCGTCGGAGTCGGCCTCCAAGGCAGCCTCGGCTCTTGCGTCCATCACGCGCGGCGACCGCGCCGCGTCTGGGCGCTATCTCGTAGCCGGATCCACGGCGGGATCGTAACGTCCGCCGAATCTGGTGGCGCGTGAGAGCTCAGAACGCCGATCGCCGGCGGTGCCGACTCGCCCTCGGTCGATGTTCGGGCTGAAGACGCGAGAGACAGCGCCACGTGCTTGCCAGGAGCGCGCATAGGATCGCCGCGTGTCCCTCAGCAAGAACGAGAAGGTCGTGCTGCTGAGGCGGATTCCACTCTTCTCGGAATGCACCAAAGCCGAGCTCATCGAGGTCGCGATTAGCGCGGATGAGCGCATGGCATGGGAAGGCGAGGAGCTGACCCAGGAGGGCCGGCTCGGTCGTGAGTTCTTCATCGTCGTCGACGGTGCCGTCGCCGTTCGGCGCGATGGGAGGAAGCTGGCCGACCTCGGCCAAGGGGATTGGTTCGGTGAGATCGCGATCCTCACGCACAAGCCTCGCACGGCGACGGTGACGGCGACCTCGCAGGTGAGCCTGCTCGTCATCAGCGACCGTGCGTTCCGACGGCTCGTCGAGAGGTCGCCCCGGATTGCGCTGAAGGTACTTCGGAGCGTGGCGGATCGCCTCGAGCACGATAGGCACAGCTAGGCCGCCTGGTCTGCCTCTCGGCTGTGGCATCCACGGGTGGTGGTGGTACCCACCCATACCTTCTAGTACGCGTGCGCGCGAGGGGACGAAGTCCATCCTCGACGCGGCCGATGCGGCGCTCGATCGCTCGGCGGAAGCAGACGTGAGCGTGGGGCTGGGCGATGGGAGCCCGCCACCAGGGCTGGGGTCGTCAGGCTTTCTATACGCGTGCGCGCGAGGATGAGCTCAGAGTCTCGTGAGCTCCACGCGACCGGGCCCCGACCCGACTAACCCGTTCACGGCGTGGATGGGGGAGGCCACGCCTTGGCTATTGCGCTCGCGTATTCATGTGGTCTAGGGCTCGAGTCCGGAGCGGCCGGTCATTCGATGACAGTCCTCGCGAGGGCAGGTGACTCGCGTCCTGCGAGAAGCCAGCCCGCCGCGGCCGCAGTCAGCGGGATGCCGACGACGATGAGGACCAGGTATCGGATCGGCGCATCGCTTAGGTAGCCGAGGTCGTCGTGATACGTCGCCATCAAGATCACGTACGCACCGGCGACGCCAAGAAGTGCGCCAAGGAGTGCAAGTGCGCCAGCTGTGGCCGCCGTCAGCGTGCGGCGGATCCGTCCGGTCGCCCCGGTCGCGGTCAGGGTGCGGATGTCCCCGGCGCTCTCGCTTCGGATCAGACCGACCGTCATCGCCAGGATTGCCAGAGCGAGCAGGGCACCCGCGGCGGTGGCGATCGCCATCGGCGTCCCGAGTGAAGTGCGCTTGCGCTGCGTCTCGATCTCGAGTCCGGCCTGAGCGGCGAGCTCGCGGCTTGACGCGATTTGCTCGCTCAAGAGAGGGCGACTTGACTCGACGAGCCAGCCCGCCGGAACTTGCTTCCAGCCGTGGCGGCGAAGACCGTTGAGCGTGACGAACGAGTCTGGGGCGCGGCCGGTGTCGCCCCGCCCCGAGCCGAGAATCTGTCGGCTGGCGATTCTCTGGACATCGGTGACTGGGAGCTGTCTCCTTGTCCCGAAGTCGAGAATGACGAGCTCGTCGGTGGGGACGGTCGGGTCGGCGAGGAAGTCCGCGCTCGGATCGACCGTGGCCGCGTCGAGCCCGAGGTATCGCAGGACGGCGGGCGTCGCGACGTAGACGCCCGATCCCCGTGTGAAGTTCTTTGGATCTTCCTGCCTCGCCAGCCCTACGGAGACGAGCGCCCGCTCACCCTCGAAGGTGACGATCGGTCGCCCGCCCGGATCGACAACCTTCCAGAGTGGGACCACTGTGGACTGGCCGAGGTTCGCCGCAAGTTGGCGGACGCGCTCAGCGCTGCGGGCTCGCTCGGCGGTGCTCTGGATCGGAAGCGCGATGAGCTCTGTGTCTCGCGTCGGGCTCGCATATACGCGAATCTGGCGGTCGGACAGATTGGGCAGTTCGGCAGCCATCCTCCTCGCCTCCTTCGTCTCCTCGGCCGCCGCTGTGACAACCACTGCCGCTGCTATGCCGAGGGCGAGAGTGATGGCAGCGAGGGCGGCCCCGGAGCGGGCCTGATAGCGAGCCAGGTCTCGCAGCGCCAGGCGCGGCGCGATCGGGACATGTCCGGCGACGCTGGAGAAGATTCGGATCGCCAGCGGGCCCAGGAGCATGGTGCCGAGGATCGCCGCGACGATACCGGCGACGATGAGCAGAGGCTTGTCTCGGTTGGACAGTGCGAGGCAGCCGATGCCGACCGCGATCAGCACTGCGGCTGCGATGGCCGAATGGCGAGCCGGCCTCGGCCTAGGAGGTCTCGCCGAGAGCGCGAGCACGACCGGGACACGGGCCACCGCACGCGCCGGCCACCAGGCGGCGACGGTCGCTCCGATGAGCGTGAGGAGGGCGGTCATGATGATTAGACCCCACGGAAGGCTGAACCGGTCGATGCGATGGCCGACCGCGGACTCGAGTTTCGGAGCGAAGACGACCCAGAGTGCGAGGCCGGCGATCGTTCCGATGAGCGCGGCGATCGTCCCGATCAGAGCGCCATTCCACAAGAGGACGAGGCGAACATGCTTCTGCGTCGCGCCGATGGCCGCGAGCATGCCGAGCTGACGGAGACGTCGCTGCGCGACGACCGCAAACCCTGCGGCGGCGACCAGCGAGGCCAGGAGCAAGAAGACCGTGGCCACCGAGAACATCGCCAACGTCTCTGCCGCACCGCTGACGTCACTACCGCGCTCCATGGAACCGGCGAAGGCCGAGCGGGACCGGTCACCCTCATCCAACGTCCTGTAGAAGGAATCGAGCGACGCCGGGGTTGCGTCGACGAGCACCGTGTCCCGATCCGGGCTCGCGGAGGAGACTGAGACGAGGGCGAACTCGTCGCTCAGCTTGCCCGGGTTCTCGACGATGCCCACGACCCTCCGGCGGTGCCCGTCGAGCGCTAAGGTCGATCCAATCTCCAGTTGCAGGGATTCCGCCACTCCGTCGGTCACGGCGATCTGCCTGCGGCCCAACGGGTAGCTGCCCCGGCGGAGCGATAGGAGCTCGCCGGTGTAAGCGCCTTCGGGATCCTGTGTCCGGTAATCGATCGTCTCGACGCCACCGGGCACCCGAACCGAGCGATGGCCGATGACGTCGATCGTTCCGAACGACTTCCTGGCGGACTCGAGCCCATCATCGAGCTTGCGCGGGTCGGACCCGTCGAAGTTGAGCAGCAGATTCGCCGAGCCGAATTCGCCGTCGTCGGCGGGAACCGCGTTGTACGCAACGGTGATGCTGCCGATCGCTGCAGCGACGGAAACGATGAGGAGTGTCATCACAAGGAGCTGCTGCCGCCACTCGCGGCGAAGCAGACGCGCCGACCAGCGGACGAGCGCGCGCCGGGCGGCGACACCGCCGTTTCGCGGGCCACTCAGCTCGGTCCGGTGAGCGAGTGTGGTCATGGCCGATCGGCGGCCGCAAGGAGCGACTCCGGGCCAGGAGGAGCGACCGTCTGGTCGACGACTTGGCCGTCGCGGAGGAACACGACACGGTCGGCCCACGAGGCGAGCTGCGCCTCGTGTGTCACAACGACACCGGCGACTCCACCCTGCGTGGCGGTGCGCAGGAGGCGCATGACCGCCTCGCCGTTGACGGAGTCGAGAGCGCCCGTGGGCTCGTCCGCGAGGAGCAATCCGCGCTCCCCGACTACCGCCCGGGCAATCGCGACCCGCTGACGCTCGCCACCCGACAGCTCGTCCGGAAAACGGTCGGCGCGGTCGGCGACATCGAGATCCTCCAGAGCCTCGACGCCGGCCTCGCGCGCACCCTTCGACGGGATGCCGTCGAGCTCGAGGGGCAGGGTGACATTCTCGAGCGCGGTCAGCCCGGGGAGTAGGTTGAAGTCCTGGAAGACGTAGCCGATCGACTGGCGTCGCATCTTCGCCCGATCCGCGCGCGAGACCATCGCCAGGTCGACGCCGTCGACCACTACCTCGCCGCTCGTCGCCTCCTCGAGGCTGCCCGCGATCGTCAAGAGCGTGCTCTTGCCCGAGCCGCTCGGCCCCATAATCGCCACGAGCTCGCCCCGCTCGACCGAAAGGTCGACGTTGCGAAGCGCGTGCACCTCGGTCGGCCCGGAGCCGTAGACCTTCGAGACGTGGCGCAATTCCAGTGCGCTGGTCATTGTGAGACCTCCATCGTGCGAGTTGGTTCGAGAGGCATTTCGGTCGTGGCGGGCGGAGCGATGGGCTGGTGCTGCTTCAAGCGGACGTCGGCGGCGTCGAGCCAGCGGATGATCGCTTCGAGCCGGAAGAGCTCGGCATCAGCCACGAGGGCGAGCGCCACGTCCTCCTCACCGGCTGCCGCTTTGACCTTGGTGTAGCTCTGCATGACCTCGATCACGCGCTTGCGGTGCACCTGCAGGATCTCGTGTACGTCGGTCCCGGGAACCTGCAAGGCGACCAGCATCTTGATCACGAGCTCGTCGCGTGGGGGCGGGACGAGGTCGGGTGGAGTGCGAAGCCACGCGGCCAACTCGCGGTCGCCTGCAGACGTGATCCGGTATCGCTTCCGCGACCGCTCGCCTTCTCGGTCGCTGGTCTCGACGAGTCCGTCCCGCTCAAGGCGCTGGAGAGTCGTGTACACCTGCCCGACGTTGAGCGGCCAGACCTCGCCCGTCCGAGCCTCGAATTCGCTCTGCAGCCACAGGCCGTACTTCGGCCCCTCGCTGAGCAGGGCAAGAAGGGCATGCGGAACGCTCATGGCCTGCCCTCTTGTGTCATCATACTCGGTACTATACTAAGTATATACAGGAGTGCAATTGTTCACTTTCACTCGCGCAGCACTCGGCACGCTCGAGTTGGTTACCCGCATCCAGGCCCCAACCCGACCACACGGTCAGGGGTGGGTACCTTCGACACTTTCTACTACGCGTGTCTAGTACGCGTGCGCAATCCGTCATCATGCAAGCGCTGTTGGGAGACGAACGATGGGAAGGTATGTCTCGTACGCCGCTGGTAGATGGCATCCAACGTGCGCTGGCCGAGGTCGCCGGCGACGCGGACGGATGGAGGACGACGCGGTCGGGCGTCCTGAAGAAGGCAGGTGTCGCTGGACTGGCTCTTACGGGTTTCGATCGGCTGACTCGTGACGCGCGAGCGGCAACACCGGCGAATGTCGTGGTCGTGGGGGCGGGCCTGGCGGGATTGACGGCCGCGCACCGGCTCAAGCAGGCGGGCTACATCGCCCAGGTGCATGAAGCGTCGGATCGAGTCGGCGGACGTTGTTGGACCGGACGTGGCTCTTTCGCACAGGGCCAGCTGTACGAGCATGGCGGGGAGCTCATCGACCAGGGCCACCAGGCGATTCGGCAACTCGCACAGGAGCTGGGCTTGACGCTCGACAACCTGCTATCCGGTGAGGTCAACGGCACGGAGCCGCTCTACTACTTCGACGGGCGCCCGTACACGTATGCGGAAGCAACCGACGACCTCAAGGGCGTCTGGCAGAAGCTCCACATGGATCTCTCCGCGGCGAGCTACCCGACTCTCTTCGACAACTTCACCCAGCGCGGCTACGAGCTCGACCACATGTCGATCGTCGACTGGATCGAGGAATCCGTTCCGGGAGGCATCGGCTCGAAGCTCGGCCAGCTTCTCGACATCGCCTACAACATCGAGTACGGCGCCGAGTCGAGCGTGCAGAGCTCGCTCAACCTCCTCTATCTGCTCGGCTACATCGGGCCGGGCCAGTTCCGAACCTTCGGGAAGTCGAACGAGAAGTACCACGTCCGCGGCGGCAACGACCAGATCGCGGCTCGGCTTGCCGCGCAACTCCCGGGGCAGATCACGATGGGGTCCGAGCTCGTCGCCGTGAAGCGCACTCCGGCTGGGGCGTACACGCTGACGTTCAGGCAGGGGAGCGGGACGACGACGATCACTGCGGACACGGTGGTGCTGGCGCTCCCGTTCTCGATTATTCGGCGGTCGGTGAACGTCTCCAAGGCGAACTTCTCGGCGCGCAAGCTGCAGGCGATTGCCGAGCAGGGGATGGGGACGAACTCGAAGCTCCATGTCCAGTTCACGCGCCGGCACTGGAACGAACTTGGCTGCAACGGGGATACGGTCTCCGACACGGGCTACCAGAACACGTGGGAGGTGACCCGCACCCAGCCCGGCACCGCTGGCATCCTCGTCGACTACACCGGCGGGAGCGTCGGTGCCAGTTTCGGGTCGGGAACCCCGTCCAGCCGTGCGCAACAGTTCCTCTCGCAGATCGAGCCCGTGCTTCCCGGCCTGTCCGCAACACTGGAACGGGAAGGCGACCATCGACTACTGGCCTGGGTACGAGTGGACGCGCGGCTCGTACTCGTACTGGAAGGTCGGCCAGTACACGGCGTTCGCCGGTGTCGAAGGCCGCCAGGAGGGTAACGTCCATTTCTGTGGCGAGCACACCTCGATCGACTTCCAGGGCTACCTAAACGGGGCGGTCGACACGGGCGAGCGCGCCGCGAGCGAAGTGATCGCAGACCTCGGCTAGCACCGCTGCGCCAAGCACCGCTTCGACGTCCTTGATGGGGAAGAACGCGGGTCATACGAGCCGAGTGTCTCGGTGACTCGTGGCTCTGACGGACAACACGTCGAATGCATTGCCGAGTACATCGCGAGGTGCCGCGCGGACGATGCGATACTCGGCCACCGAGCGGAAAGCCCCGGAAACGGCCCTTTTCTGGTTCAGGAATCGGAACGCAGAGTCCGAATCTCAGGTGAACCTCCGGTCGCGCGTTCATGCCGTCACCAGTGGCACGGCACGCCCCGTCAGTGGTCGTGGCGCTTCTTCCTTCCGACCCACACGATGACGAACAGCGCCAGCAGGATCGTGATGGTGGCGAACAGGATGGTCATGTGTCACCCCCTTTGCGTTGATAGTCCGGCGGGCGGGGTCGGTGGTCATCAGGGTCAACACGGATCGGCCATGCGACCGAACCGTCCTGCACGAAGCCTTCCCGCCGTCTCCTGCGCGTCCGACCGCGATGATGCTCGTGTGCCGGACTGGAAGCGCAGACACCCAGTGGCCGCGTTCCGGGTCGTTGCACTGTCATTCGTCATCTTGCCCGCGGTCGTTTTCGGGTTCGCGTTCGGATGGGTGTGGGGAATCGTGTGGTTGTTCGTCGCAGCCTTTTTCGTATCCGCAACGACGAAGTGGGGACGCCGCTGACACCGCGCCTTCGCGCCGTCACCAGCGCACCCGGCCAGTGCTCCGCGCGTGGCTGAACTCCGCGAAGTGATCGACCTCGGAACCCGCGGTAGTCCAAAATTCATAACCGCCTCTTAGACGACGCTCGCATACTCCGACGCGAGGCCGGACGAGGCAGGCGCTGACGAGTGACCAAGGCCGTCAGTTCCAGGATTTCTGTCGTCCGGCCTCGCCATCGTTCTGGGCGCCTCATTAGGCGCGAGAGTCTCACGCGCGTTCCTGTGCGAGACGGTCAGCGTGACCGCCTTCGCGAAACGCCTCGACGGGGTCGAGCGGGAGGCCGTTCGCTTCCCTGAATGCCACCAGCAGCGGTCTGACATCCGTCTCGTAGGCGTCCGTAAGCACCCGATGTGCTCCGAGAACGTCGCCGGAGAGCTGCGCCTCGCGTAGTGCAGGTCGGTCGACAAGAAGCGCTTTGGCGTACGCCAGCTGGATGTTGACGACCGACTGGATCATCGCTTCGATCTTGCCCTCGATGTTGTGCGACTGATCGACCATGAACTCGATCGCGTCGGCGGTCGTTGCCGTCACCGGATCGTGCTTCGCGGAAACGATCTCGCTCATGATCCGGAAGAGCTCGAACGGATCGATCGAGCCGACGATCAGGTCGTCGTCGGCGTACTTTCGGTTGTTGAAGTGGAAACCCCCGAGCAACCTCTCCTCGAGCAAGAGGGCGACGATCTGCTCGACATTGGTTCCCAGCGGGTGGTGGCCGGTATCGACGAGGACCTGCGCTTGCGGCCCGAGAGCTCGGCAGACGAGGACAGCCGTGCCCCAGTCGGGTAGGTCGGTGCTGTAGAACGCCGGCTCGAAAAACTTGTACTCGACGAGGAAGCGCATTCCGGGTGGCAGAGCCGCATACAGCTCCCCGAATCCTTCGAGCAGACGCCGGTACCGCTCCCGCATGTCGTCCTGACCGGGATAGTTCGTGCCGTCTGCCAGCCAGACTGTGAAGACGTCCGAGTTCACCTGCGTGGCGATGGCGATGCACTCGAGGCAGTGATCGATCGCCATCCTTCGCACGCGCGCATCGGGATGGCAGAAGCTGCCGAGTCTGTACTCGTCGCCCTGGAACACGTTGCCGTTGATGGCGCCGAGCCCGACACCTTCGCTTGCGGCGAACGCCTTGAGCTCGTTCCAGTCGTCGACCCAGTCCCAGGTGACATGGATCGCGACCGTCGGACAAGCTCCGGTCAGGCGATGAACGAGCGCGGCGTCAGCGATTCGCTCGTAGACCGTTCGAGCGGCGCCGGGCCACGGGAAGACGCCGAAGCGGGTGCCCGAGTTGCCGTACCCCCACGAGGGAGTCTCGATCTTCAGATCGCCCAGACCAGTGACCACTGCCCCAATGTCGATCCCTTGATCGCCGGGGCGCTCGAGGCTGCTGCCGGAGGCACTCACGAGGGCCAGATTGATACCCGATTGGCGGAAGTGGTGCGCGCAGTCATGATCTTCGTCCGTGCGCGTTGCCCTCTTCTTGACGTGTATGAACGACACGCTTTTCCCCGACACAGGGATCGCCACCGTCGAGGTGCTCGAGCGTCTGGGCCACGAGGTCGAGTTCCCGCAGGCACAGACGTGTTGCGGGCAGCTTCATCTCAACTCGGGCTATCAAGATGCAGCTGCCGATCTCGCTCGCCGTTTCGTTCGTGTGTTCGCAGGGCGGGAGGTCGTCGTCGCCCCGTCGGCGTCGTGTGTGGCAACCGTCCGTGAGTTCTACCCGTACCTCGCAGAGCAGTTCGATGACCAGACGCTCCGCGATCAGGTCAATCTCGTCGCGCCCCGAGTGATGGAGCTGACGGAGTTTCTCGTACACCACCTCGGAGTCACGGACGTCGGCGCGCACTTCCCGCACCGGGTCACCTACCACCCGACCTGCCATTCGCTCCGTGGACTGCATCTCGGTGACGCACCGCTCGCTCTCCTGCGGGCCGTCGACGGACTCGACCTTGTCGACTTGCCCGGCGCGACCGAGTGCTGCGGGTTCGGAGGCACGTTCTCGATCAAGAACGCGGAGACGTCGAGCGCCATCCTCGACAGCAAGCTTGGGAATGTCCTGGCCACCGACGCCGAGGTCGTGACCGCCGTCGATCGCTCATGCCTGACGCAGATCGGCGGCGGGCTCTCACGGATGGCGAGCGAGGTCCGCACCGCTCACATCGCAGAGATCCTGGCGGCAACCGAATGAAGGAGGGCTTCCCGCAGGGCGCGCACGCTGCGCTTCGCAACCCTCAGCTGCGGCGCAATCTCGCCCTGGCGACGACGACGATCCGCGACAAGCGCGCTGCCGTCACCGGTGAGCGAGCGGACTGGGAGGAGCTACGAGCCGCGGGCGCCGCCATCAAGCGGCGAGTGCTCCGCCATCTCGACTACTACCTCCTTCAGTTCGAGTCGTCGGTTCAGCGTGCTGGGGGAACCGTCCACTGGGCGCGCGATGCGCAGGAGGCCAATGAGATCGTCGTCGAGCTCGTGCGGCGGACAGGCGCCGCCGAGGTGGTGAAGGTCAAGTCGCTGACGACGGACGAGATCGCCCTCAACGGCGCCCTTGCCGAGGCCGGTATCCGAGCCATCGAGACAGATCTCGCCGAGCTGATCTGTCAACTCGCAGACGAGAGGCCATCGCACATCCTCGTGCCGGCCATTCACAAGAACCGTATGGAGATCCGGGACCTGTTTCGCCGCGAGCTCGGCCTTCCCGATCTCAGCGATGAGCCGACCGAGCTTGCCGGCGCGGCGCGGACATACCTTCGCGAGAAGTTCCTCATGGCTTCTGTCGGCATCAGCGGGGCGAACTTCGCCGTCGCCGAATCCGGGTCCGTCTGCGTCGTCGAGTCCGAGGGCAACGGACGCTTTTGCACGACGCTGCCCAGCACGCTGATCACGATCCTCGGGATCGAGAAGCTGCTGCCGACACTCGACGACCTCGAGGTCTTCCTGCAGCTGTTGCCGCGCTCGTCAACGGGCGAACGAATGAACCCGTACACATCTCTGTGGACCGGCGTGACACCCGGCGACGGTCCGCAGGAGTTCCACGTGGTGCTGCTCGACAACGGGCGCACGAGCGTTCTCGCTGACCAAGTCGGGCGACAAACGCTCGCCTGCATCCGCTGCAGTGCCTGTCTCAACGTCTGCCCGGTCTACGAGCGAACCGGTGGCCACGCCTACGGATCCGTCTATCCGGGGCCGATCGGTGCGATCCTCACGCCACAACTCGTGGGCACCGCCGAGGCGGGCTCGCTCCCCTTCGCGTCGAGCCTCTGC
>CAWJTZ010000011.1:0-74029 GCA_963845935.1 uncultured Gaiellaceae bacterium | reverse complement strand
CTTCAGACCTTCGCCGCTGAGGACGACGTGGAATGACCCTTCCGAATCATTCCTCCCGTCTTGGCACGTTTTCCCTGCTAATCGCGATTTGATGGAGGCGGCGGGAATCGAACCCGCGTCCGCGGTCGCACCGAACAGAGCGTCTACGAGCGTAGTCCGTGCTTGATCTCACCCGCCGGCCGGTTCACGGACGACCCACCGACGGGCCAGCCATCCTTTAAGCGTCACGCGTCAGGCGATGGCACTCCCTTCGCGCCGAGCCCGATTGTTGGCGCCGAACTCCGGGTCTCGGGCCCAACCCGGGTCGACGTCGCCAGACCTAGCTTCGACTAGGCGGCGAGTGCGAGTTCGTTCTTGTTCGCACTTGCTTTGGTGCCGGTTGATTTACGAGGCCAACCGGCGACCTCGGCTCGCTGCTCTGCCGGAGAACCGACCACGTCGAGACCTGATCGCCCCCGTATGTGTGTTAAGGCCAAGAGGATAGCTGCCGATAACGGTGTCGGCCCGGCTGTGGCAAGCCCTGGGATCGGGCCCAATGCAGGGAAACGAGGCGAAAGGACACGCAGTGGCGTTGATGATGGAGGAGAAGTACGACGATTTCGCCGGCCTGCGCGAGCGGGCGAAGGCGGAGGTGTCGAAGGTCGTCATCGGCCAGGACCGTACCGTCGAACTGCTTCTCATCGCCGCCGTCGCGCACGGTCACGTCCTCCTCGAGGGCCCGCCCGGAAGCGCGAAGACCCTTCTTGCCCGTGCCGTCGCACACATGCTCGGCGCGGCGTTCAAGCGCATCCAGTTCACGCCGGACACGACGCCGACGGAGCTCAACGGGCAGAACGTCGTCCGCGCCGGCGAGCACCTCTTCATGCCCGGCGCCGTCTTCACGAACGTCCTCCTCGCCGACGAGATCAACCGTACGCCGCCGCGCACCCAGGCCGCCCTGTTCGAGCCGATGGGCGAGCGCCAGGTGACGGTCGACGGCAAGGCGCACAAGCTTCCCGATCCGTTTCTCGTGATCGCGACGCAGAACCCGCACGAGCACGAAGGCGTCTTCCCCCTCCCCGAAGGTCAGCTCGACCGCTTCCTCTTCAAGATCGAGCTCGACTACGCGGACGCCGAGTCCGAGCTCTCGATGCTGAACCTCCCCCACAAGGGCATCGCGCCGGACATGCTCGGCGAGGTCCGGCCGCTGCTCGGCGTCATCGGCCTGGACAAGGCCCGCCAGGAGCTCGAGCACACCGAGGTTCCCGACGCGGTCGGCCGGTACATCGTCGGAGTCGGTCGCAAGACCCGGGAGCTGCCGGGCGTCGAGCTCGGCGTCAGCTCACGCGCGATGATCCACCTCGTGATGGCGGTGAAGGCGAACGCCCGCCTGAACGGGCGCGAGACGGCCACGATCGAGGACGTCCGCGAGATGGCCCCGTACGTGCTCCGACACCGCATCTCGGTGGCCGAGGGCATGAGCGTCGACACGGTGCTGCTCGACGCCATGTCGAGCGTGCCGGCGGCGGCTCCGCCGCCCATTTCTCCGGTCCCCTAGCCGGTTCCCGACCGAGGGGGTTGACTCCCCCGGACGGGGCACGGATAGTCAGACGGAGGCAACGGCTGGGGAGCCGGTTGGGAGCCTCGTTCGGACCGCGCTACGATGGCGGCCGATCACCGAGCCGAACGGGGAGGGAACGATCGTGGCATTGCTTGTGGAGGCGCCGTACGAGAGCCTCGTCGACCTGCGCGAGCGCGCGAAGGTCGAGATCGCGAAGGTCGTCATCGGACAGGAGCGCGCGGTCGAGTTGCTGCTCGTCGCTGCGCTCGCACGCGGACACGTCCTGCTCGAAGGGCCGCCCGGCAGCGCGAAGACGCTGCTCGCACGCGCCACGGCGCACATGCTCGGCGCGTCGTTCAAGCGCATCCAGTTCACCCCGGACACGTCGCCGGCCGAGCTCACGGGCATCAACACGATCCGCGCGGGCGAGCAGATCTTCTTCCCCGGCTCGGTCTTCACGAACGTGCTGCTCGCGGACGAGATCAACCGCACGCCTCCGCGCACCCAGGCCGCGCTTCTCGAGGCGATGCAGGAGCGCCAGGTCACGGTGGAGGGCAAGCAGCACCGGCTCCCCGACCCGTTCCTCGTGATTGCGACGCAGAACCCGTACGAGCATCGCGACGTGTTCGAGCTCCCCGAGTCGCAGCTCGACCGCTTCCTGTTCAAGCTCGAGCTCGACTACGCGGACGCCCAGAGCGAGTTCGAGATGCTCGACCTGCCGCACAAGGGCATCGCCCCGGACATGCTCGGTGAGGTGCGCCCGCTGCTCGGCGTCGTCGGCCTCGACCGCGCCCGGGACGAGCTCGACTCGACGGAACTTCCCGAAGAGGTCGGCCGGTACATGGTCGCCATCGCACGTGCGACCCGCGACATTCCGGGCGTCGAGCTCGGGGTGAGCTCCCGCGGCGTGATCCACCTCGCGAGCGCAGCGCGCGCCAGCGCGCGGCTGAACGGCCGTGAAGAGGTCACGATCGACGACGTGCGCGAGATCGCGCCGTACGTCCTGCGGCACCGGATCATCCTCGACGAGGGCCGCAGCGCCGACGACGTGCTCCGCACGGTGCTCGAGCAGGTTCCTGTGCCCGAGCGCGTCTACACGCTTCGCTAGGAGGCTGATTGCCGAGGGGCCGGATCGCTCCGGCCCCTGTCAGCTCTCAGCGTGACGCCGCCTCTTCGAGCGCGCGCCGCGTGAGGACGCGCGCCAGATGCCGGCGGAACTCCGAGCTCGCGGCGTGGTCGGACGGCGGCTCGGTGCCGTCCGCGGCCACGGCTGCCGCGTCCTCGATCGAGCCGCCGCCCGCGAGCGCCTCCTCGGAGGCGGTCGCACGCAGCGACGTCGCTCCCATGTTCGTGAGCGCGATCGACGCTCTTCCCGGCGAGCCGTTCGAGCGCCCGACGACAGCGGCGACCGCCACCGTCGCCCAATCCTGGGCGCGGCGGTTCATCTTCACGTACGACCATCCGCCCGAGCCGAGTTTCGGCACTCGGACCTCGACGAGCAGCTCGTCGTGCGCGAGCGCCGTCTGGAACACGCCCGTGAACAGGTCGGTTGCGGCGATCGTCCGCACGCCGCCCTTGCCTCGGGCGACCACCTCGCCGTCCACCGCCAGGAGAACGGAGGGGAGGTCCGACGCGGGATCGCCGTGCGCGATCGAGCCTCCGATGGTGCCGCGGTGCCGGACCTGGGGGTCGCCGACCCGACCCGCGACCGACGCGACGATCGGACAGTGCTCATGGAGCAGCGCCGACTCGGCGACGTCCTTGTGCCTGGTGAGGGCACCGATCGCGATCGCGTCTCCGTCCTCGCGGACGTAGGAGAGGTCGCCGATGCGACCCACGTCGATGAGCAGGTCCGGCCTGGCGAGGCGGAGCTTCATCGCGGGCAGGAGCGAATGCCCGCCGGCGAGCAGCTTCGCGTCCTCCCGTTTGCCGAGGAGCTCGATCGCGTGATCGGGGTGCTCGGCGAGGACGTAGTCGAACGGCGCGGGAATCACGTCCTCACCTCCTCGATCGCCTTCCACACTCTCTCTGGCGTGGCCGGGAGCCCGACATCGGTCACGCCGAGGTGCGAGAGCGCGTCGACGACCGCGTTGATGACCGCAGGGGCGGCGGCGATCGTGCCGGTCTCCCCCACGCCCTTCACCCCGAGCGGGTTGTCGGCCGCGGTCTCGGTGCGGTCCGTCTCGAACGACGGCAGCTCGGCCGCCGACGGGACGAGGTACGTCGCCATCGTGGTCGTGAGGAGGTTGCCCTCCTCGTCGTAGAAGCCCTCCTCGTACAGAGCGGCGCCGATGCCTTGCGTGACGCCGCCGTGCACCTGACCGTCGATGACCTGCGGGTTGACGGGGTTCCCGACGTCGTCGACGGCGACGTAGCGAACGAGCCGCGTGTCGCCCGTCTCGACGTCCACCTCGACGACCGCCGCGTGCGCGCCGGCCGGCCACGAGAAGTTCGGGGGGTCGTAGACGGCGGTCTCCTCGAGCCCCGGCTCCATACCGTCCGGAAGGTCGTGCGCCGCGTGCGCCGCGAACGCAGCCCCCTGGATCGACATGGTCCGATCGGGGGAGCCCTTGACCGAGAACGTCCCGTCCGCGAACTCGAGATCTTCCTCGGACACCTCGAGCTGGTGCGCGACGATCGTTCGAGCCTTGGCGATCACCTTCTCGCCGGCATGCCACAGCGCAACCCCGCCGACCGAGAGCGACCTGCTGCCGTACGTGTCCATCCCGAGCTGGGACGAGGCCGTGTCGCCGTGGATCACCTCGATGTCGTCCACGCCGACGCCGAGCTGGTCGGCCACGATCTGCGCGAACGTCGTCTCGTGGCCCTGGCCGTGCGGCGACGTGCCGACCACCACCTGGACGGAGCCCAGCGGCTGGAAGCGGATCGTCGCCGCGTCCCAGCCTCCGACTGCGTACCGGATCGCTCCGAGGATGCGCGACGGAGCCAGGCCGCACATCTCGTTGTAGGTCGAGAAACCGACGCCGATCTGCTTCGCGTCGCCCCGCTCGCGACGCGCGATCTGGTCGGCCCGGATCGATGCCAGGTCGAGACGCTCGAGCAGCCTGTCGAGCGTGGCGGCGTAGTCGCCCGAGTCGATCGTGAGCCCCGATGCCATCGTGTGCGGGAACTCCTTGACGAAGTTCCTCCGCCGCAGCTCGACGGGATCCATGCCGAGCTCCTTCGCGAGCGCATCCATCGTCCGCTCGAGGACGTACGTCGCCTCGGGCCGGCCCGCGCCGCGATACGCGTCGGTCGGCGTCGTGTTCGTGAAGACGCCCGTGAACGTGACGCTGTAGTTGGCGATCTCGTACGGTCCCGAGTAGATCCACGCACCGAGCAACGGGATTCCGGGCGTGACGAGCTCGAGGTACGCGCCCATCGCGCACCACGCCTCCGACTTGACGGCCGTGATCTTGCCGTCTCGCGTCGCGGCGAACGTCAGCTCGTGGACGACGTCGCGTCCGTGGATCGTGCCGACGTAGTTCTCGGCGCGCTCTTCCGTCCATTTCACCGGGCGGCCGAGGCGCCGCGCCAGGACGACGGCGAGCGGACCCTCGCCGTAGATCTGGATCTTCGAGCCGAACCCTCCGCCGACGTCCGGAGCGATGACCCGGATCTTCGACTCGGGGATCCCGAGCACGAGCTGCAGCGCGAAGCGGAGGATGTGGGGCGTCTGGGTCGCGGACCACAGCGTCACCTCGCCGGTCGGCCCGACCTGCGCGAGCACGCCTCGTGTCTCCATCGCGTTCGGTATGAGCCGCGGCTGGAAATAGCGCCTCGTGACGACGACGTCGGCCGCGTCGACCGCCTCCTGGGCACCGTCCGTCTCGAGCTTCCAGACGTAGCACTCGTTCGTGCCGAGGTCGTCGTGGACGATCGGGGCCCCGTCGGCGAGCGCCTTCTCGACGTCCGCGATCGACGGCAGCGGCTCGTAGTCCACCTCGACGAGCTCGGCCGCGTCCTTCGCGAGTGCCCGCGTCTCCGCGACCACGACCGCGACCGGATCCCCCTGGTAGCGGGCCTCGTCGGATGCGAGCGGATAGTGCGGCGGCATCTTGATGTCCTCGGTGACGGGCCACGCGCACGGCAGGCCCCCCGCCCACTCGTCCGCGAGGTCCGGCCCCGAGAAGGCCGCGACGACCCCTTCCGCCGCGCGTGCGGCGTCGAGTTCGACGCTCTTGATGCGAGCGCGCGGGTACGGGGAGCGGACGACGGCCATGTAGACCGTCCCGGGAAGCGTGAGGTTGTCGACGAACGTGCCGCGCCCGCGGAGGAGCGATGCGTCCTCCTTCCGCTTGACGGACGTTCCCATCACCTTCGGTGCCGTCTCGATGGCAGTCATAGCGCCACCCCTGCGGCCGACGCGACCGCCTGGACGATGTTGTGGTACCCGGTGCAGCGGCAGAGGTTCCCCTCGAGGCCCTCGCGGATCGCGGCCTCGTCGGTCGCGGAGCCGCTGTCGATGAGGCTGACCGCCGCGAGCACCATCCCCGGCGTGCAGTACCCGCACTGCAGCGCGTGGTGATCGTGGAACGCCTGCTGTACGGGATGGAGCTCGCCGTTCCTCGCGAGCCCCTCGACCGTCGTGATCTCCATGCCGTCGGCCTGGACGCCGAGCATCGTGCACGACTTCACCGACTCGCCGTTCACGAGCACGGTGCACGCCCCGCACGAGGAGGTGTCGCAGCCGACGTTCGTCCCGGTGAGACCGAGCCGCTCGCGGAGCACGAAGACGAGAAGCTCCCGCGGCTCGAGCTCGAGGTCGTGCTGAACGCCATTCGCGGACAGCGTCACGCGTCGCATCGACTCTCCTTTCCCCTCGCTGTCCCGCGAGCGTAGTACGGCGACCGAGGGTGCGCCACTCGACCGCGCACGGCTGGTCAAGCTCGCTCCGGATCCTCTAGCGTGAAGGGGTCGACAGAGGGGGATGCGAAATGCGCATCGCGTCATCGGTCACCGCGATCTCCTGGATCCCGTCGGATGCGATCGAGGGGATGCCGAAGCTTCCGTTCGAGCTCGGCGTCGCACGCTACGACAGCCCGCCGCCGGACCACATCGAGGAAGGCGACCTCGAGCGCCTGCGGGCGGAAGACCGCTTTCGCGAGGCGAACGAGCTCGCCGCCTGGATCGAGGTCGAGGACGGGAAGATCGTGGACCACGGGTACGAGGGCACGGGGCTCGTCGGGTCGACGACCTTCAACCTCGGCATCCGGGACATCACGATCCCCGGCGTCGCGTTCGAGGTGCTCCGGGCCGAGCCGGAGGCACACGGAGACGCCGTCCGATTCGTGCAGACGGTCGGTGGTCGCGCCGGGTTCCCGGCCCCGCGCAGGGTCGTCGGCAGGCCCTTCGTGAGGATCCAGTCGGCGACCGCGTGGACGACGCTCGCCCTCACGATCCGCGCCGACGGGTCGTCGGAGCACGAGCTCGTCGGGGCGAGCACGTTTCCCAGGCACTGGGTGTACGACAGCGAGGGGAACCTCGACGCGAAGACGGGAACGATCGACTTCAGGGCCTGGTACCAGGGAGCGCACGGCGAGCACACGCCGTGGGGCGACGAGGAGTCCGACGCGTTCGTCACGGCCGCCGAGAGCGCACTCGAGCGAGAGATCTCGCGCGAGCTGATGGCGGGCCAGCAGATCCCCGAGCGACGCAGCCTCGATCCCGGCGAGACGCTCGTCGAGCAGGGCGCCCCGGGCAACGAGCTCTATCTCGTCCTCGACGGCGTCCTGGCGGTCGAGATCGACGGCGACGAGGTCGCAGAGATCGGGCCCGGCGCGGTGGTCGGCGAGAAGGCCCTCCTCGAAGGGGGTGCACGGACGGCCACGCTCCGCGCGCAAACGCGGTGCCGGGTCGGAGTCATCCCGGGCGACTTGATCGATCTCCAGGAGCTCGAGGACCTCGCCGCGACGCGGCGTGCGTAGCGCTGCGGCGCAGGGCTAGCGCCGGCGCTTGAGGGCGCGCTCGATATCGCGCTGCGCGTCACGCTCGGCGACGACGCGCCGCTTGTCCGCTCGCTCCCGCCCGCGCGCGAGCGCGATCTCGACCTTCACGCGGCCTTCCTTGAAGTACATCCGCGTCGGGACGAGCGTCAGGCCCTTCTCGCGCACCTTCCCGTAGAGCGACTCGATCTCGCCTCGATGCAGGAGGAGCTTGCGATCTCGGTCGGACTGGTGCCCGAGCCCGCCCGCCTGCGCGTACTCGGAGATCGACGCGCCGACGAGCCAGGCTTCGCCGTCGCGGATGTCCGCATACGCCTGCCCGAGCAGCACGTGGCCGTCCCGCGCCGACTTCACCTCGGAGCCGGTCAGGACCACGCCGGCCTCGACGCGCTCGATGAGCTCGTAGTCGCGTCGCGCGCGGCGGTTCTCCGCGATCAGCTTCCCGGGTGCCGTTTCCTTGGCCATGTGAGTGCGATGCGGCCGCGAGCGGCCAGGGATCTTGCTGCTGGAGGCTCCGCGCCAGCGGAGCTTCCGAGTTGCAGCAGTGTAGGGACGTCAGTCGTCCGGCAGAGCGGAGGCGAAGCGACGTGCGACTTCCTTCAGCATCGCGAGCGCGACTGAGGGCTCCGACTCGACCACCTCGAGAGCGACGTCCCGTGGCACGGCGAGGCAGCGCATCTCCGTCGCGGCCCGCACACGTGCGTTCCGGCGGCCGCCGGGCGCGAGCACCGTGAGCTCGCCGAAGAACGTCCCGGCCGGAAGATCGACGGAGCCGCCTCGCCACTCGACCGAGGCCGTGCCGTCGAGGATCACGAACATTCCGGATCCGGCATCGCCCTCCATGGCGACGATCTGCCCGGCCTGGCACGTCAGCTCTCCGGCCTCGGCCGCGAGCCGTTCGAGGGCAGCGTCGCTCGCCCCTTCGAGAAGCGGGATGGCACGAAGGTCGTCCGTCGTCACGTGCGAGTTCATATCACGCGCGAGCAGCGATCCCCGCGCAGCGGTCGCAGAGCTGGAACCAGGGCGCGCAGGAGCGGCCGCAGGAGCGGCAGCGACCGATCGTCGGCGACTCGACCTCGACGCGCAAACGAGCGACCACACGCTCTGCGGCGGCCTCCTCGAGCGCTGCGGCACGCTCGATCGTCACACCGCCGACACCCGGGTACTGGAGTGCGAACCAGCGGAGGATGCTCGCCTCGCGTCCGGCCTGCTCCGCGTCCTGGAGCGCAGCGCCGCGCAGTCGCACGGTGTCGAGCAGGAAGTTGAGCTGCGGCCGGGCGATCCGATCGCCGGCGATCGCCAGGGCGAGCGTCGCGAGGAGCTCGAGGCCGTCCTCGTCGACGGGTGCGTTGACGAGCTTCCACGTGTCGGCGAGCGAGAGACGGCGTCCTCGCTCGGACAGCCGTCGCTCCACCGCCTGCACGCGAAGCCGGAGGGGCTGCAGCGACTCCACGGCGAGCCAGCTCTCGAACGCCCACTCGCGCAGCGCGACGCGGTGCCAGGCGACGAGAGCTGCGTCGAGCTGGAGCGGGCTCTCGACGCCGAGGTCCGGACAGCTGTGGCCGGATACGTGCCTCGTCCACCGCGCGGTAACCGAGATGGCCACCCGGGAGCGAGACGTGCGGCTCCAGCGCGGACTCGACGAGCTCGGGGTCGGCCGCGCCCCAGCCGAGTCCGGCGAGCACGCCGACGTGTCCGCGTTCGACGAGGCCGAAGCGTCCGGCGCGCCCGGCGATCTGCGCGAGCTCCCACGGCAGAAGGTTGCGACGCTCCTCACCGTCGAACTTGTTCGTCTCCGCGAAGAGGAGCGTCTCGCACGGAAGGTTCACCCCGTGGCCGAGGACATCGGTGGCGACGCAGACGTCGGCGGCACCCGTGAGGAACCGCTCGATCTCCTCGCGCCGGGAGGCGAGCGGCATGGCCCCGTAGAGAACGGCGACGCGCCCAGGGTGCAGCCGGTTCACCTCGCCGGCGAGCGCGAGCACCGCCCGGCGACTGAACGCGACGACGACCGTGCCGGGCGTCAGCGAGCGGAGCGTGCGCTCCCCGACGAACTCGAGCGGGAGCTTGCGCTCGAAGACCTTCAGCTCGTGCTCGGGGAAGGCTCGCTCGACGAGCGGGAGCGCGTCGAGCGCCCCGAGCAGCAGGATCTCGCGGTACTCGCCGGCGAGGAGCAGCCGCGTCCAGGCGGAGCCGCGCTCGCTGTCGTCCGCCCACTGCACCTCGTCGAGCACGAGCAGCTCGCCCGCCCGGGGGGCCATCTCGACCGTCGAGCAGACGACCGGCGCGCGCTCGTTGGTGCGCTCCTCACCGGTGATCAGGCCGACGTGCTCCGGTCCGATCCACTCTCCGAGGCGGCGATGCGCTTCCTGCGCGAGCATCCGCAGCGGTCCCGCGTAGACGCCGGAGCGCTTGTCAGCCAGCTCCCGAAGCGCCGCATGCGTCTTTCCGGAGTTCGTGGGGCCGAGGTGCGCGACGACGCGCTCGGGCGCAGAGGTGCGGGACGGCAAGGAGATCGTGATCCGCTTCTCCGCGGCCTGGATCGCCTGCGTCGGCCGTCGGCGTGCGCGATCGCTGCGGCTCGGCCGCTTCTGTCGGCCGCGAGCGGGCCGGCGGCTCGTCATCTGCTAGACCCGCAGGAAGCGGCGGAGCGTGAGCCCTGAGCCGAGCGCGCCGATCGCGAGGCCGCCGAGGACCAGGATCGCGGCCGTCCACGCGAACGCCATCGCGCGCACCTCCGGGTCGTCCTGGATGTGACCGAGGATCTGCGGGACGGCGATTTCGCGGCCGAGGAAGAGCAGGATCACCGCAGCGAGCGACCCGGCCAGGCCGGTGAGCACGCCCTCGAGCATGAACGGGCCCCGGACGTACCAGTTCGACGCGCCGACGAGCTTCATCACCTCGATCTCGCGCCGCCGCGCGAAGATCGAGAGCCGGATGGTGTTCGCGATCAGGATCGTCGAGGCCGCCAGGAGGATCACCACGATGATCCCGAAGACGACCTGGATGCCCCGCGCGATCTGCAGGATGCGCTGCGAGACCTCCTTGCCGTAGCGCACCTGGTCGACGGCCGGGAGCTTCGCCTTCTGCACGGAGATCGCGATCGCCTCGGTGTCCTCACCCCGCTTCGGGACGATGTCGAACGACGCCGGCAGCGGGTTCGACGCGAGGTTCGCGGTCAGCTCGGGGTTCCGCTTGCGCATGATCGCGAGCGCCTCGTCCTTCGAGATGAAGTTGATCCCGCCCGGCTTGATTCGGGGATCCGACTCGAGCTTCACGCGAAGTCCGTTCACCTGCTTCGTGGTCGCCTCATCCGCGATGAACACGTGGACGGCGAGCTCGCGCTTCTTGTCGTCGGACCAGGAGACGAGCCAGGTGCCGAGCCCGATGAAGACGCCGATCAGGAACATCCCGATGAGCACGGAGAGGGCCGAGGCGACGGTCGTGGAGACGTTCGCCCCGATCGAGCGAAGTGCCTCGGCGAAGACGATCCGGATCCGGGTCATTCCTCGGCGTACCCTCCGCGCCTCTCGTCGCGCACCAGCTTGCCGGCTTCGAGCGCGATGACGCGCTTCCGCATCTTGTCGACCATTTCGCGGTCGTGGGTGACCATGATGATCGTCGTCCCGGTGCGGTTGATCCGGTACAGGAGCTGCATGATCCCGACCGACGTGTCCGGGTCGAGGTTGCCCGTCGGCTCGTCGCAGATGAGGAGCGGCGGGTGGTTGACCATGGCGCGAGCGATCGACACGCGCTGCTGCTCGCCGCCCGAGAGCTCCTCGGGTCGGGAGCTCATCTTGTGCGCGAGCCCTACGAGGTCCATCACCTCGGGAACCTTCTTGCGGATCAGCGCGTTGGGCTCGCCCTGTACGCGGAGCGCGTAGCCGATGTTCTCGGCGGCGGTGCGGTTCGGGAGGAGCTTGAAGTCCTGGAACACGCAACCGAGGTTCCGCCGGAGGAGCGGCACCTTCGAGCCCTTGAGCCTGGCGAGGTCGCGGCCGCCCACGATGATCCGGCCGGACGTCGGCTCCACCTCCTTCAGGAGGAGGCGGATCATCGTCGACTTGCCGGAGCCCGAGGCCCCGACGATGAAGACGAACTCGCCCTTGTCGACGACGAACGAGACGCCGTCGAGCGCCGTGACGTGATTGGTCTCGTAGACCTTCCGGACGTCCTCGAGCACGACCATCGCCGCGGCGCTCGCGCCGTCGCGCGCTGCCTGATCCGCTGCGGTCGTCTCTGGTTCGGCGAGGGCCGTCATCTGCTGGGTCTCCAAGTCGTCATCCGGCACCGGGAATTCGCACTCACACAGCCCCGACAGGGCTGTACCGGCTCGTAGGAACGCTGCAGTGTAGCCGACGTTTCGCCTGCATTTAGACCACCTGCCCCGCCGCCTTGGCCAGCAGGTACGCGCGCACGAAGCCGTCGAGGCCGCCGTCGAGAACGGCCTGCGTGTTCCCGACCTCGAAATCGGTCCGGTGATCCTTCACCAGCTGGTACGGGTGCAGCACGTACGAGCGGATTTGACTCCCGAACCCGATGTCCTGCGCTGCACCGCGCTCGCGCGCCAGCTCCGCCTCGCGCTTTTCCTCCTCGAGCTCGGCGAGGCGGGAGCGGAGAATGCGCATGGCCGTTGCCTTGTTCGAAGTCTGCGAGCGCTCGTTCTGGCACTGAACGACGATGCCTGTCGGCAGGTGGGTGATTCGCACGGCCGAGTCGGTCTTGTTCACATGCTGTCCACCCGCACCGCTCGAGCGATACGTGTCGATACGGAGGTCCGACTCGTCGATCTCGACCGGCACGTCGTCGGGGAGCAGCGGCGCAACGACGACCTGAGCGAAGGCCGTATGGCGACGATGCGCCGAGTCGAACGGCGAGAGCCGGACCAGCCGGTGTACGCCACGTTCCGCCTTGAGCGTCCCGTACGCGTTCTCTCCCTTGACGGCCACCGTCGTGGACTTGAGACCGGCCTCCTCCCCCGGGCTCGCCTCGAGCACATCCGTCTCGAAGCCACGGTCGGAGGCCCAGCGGAGGTACATGCGCAGCAGCATGTCGGCCCAGTCCTGTGCGTCCGTCCCGCCCGTTCCGGCGTGGATCTCGAGGATCGCGTCGCCCGCGTCGTACTCGCCGTCGAAGAGCGCGTCCTCACGCACCCGCTCGAGCTCCCGCTCGAGTGACCGGACCAGCTCGGCGATAGCCGCCTCGTCCTCGCCGAGCGCGAGGAACTCGGTGGCGTCCTCGTGCTCCGAACGCAGCCGGTCGTACCGCTCGAGCTTGCGCGAGACCCGGGAGTGCTCCGTGGAGATGCGCGTCGCGGTCGCCTGGTCGTCCCAGAACCCGGGAGCGCCCATCGCCTCCTCGAGCTCGTCGCGGCGACGCTCTAGGAAGTCCGGGTCAAAGGTAATCACGGACCCAGGCGAGCTGGGCCCCGATCTCCTCCAGGCGCTCGTCGAGCGGCTTGGCGTCCACCTCGGTCACTCGCCTAGCGTAGCCGCGCCCGGTGTCGGACTCCTACGAGGAGCACGTCGTGGCGGCAGCATCACGCATCCGCGCCGGTACCGGCCGTACGACGTCGACGATGGACTCGAGGTCGAACGTGCTCGGCGGGTGCTGCTGCTCGTCGAGCCATACGACCTCGGTCGGCGTAGCTCCTGACAGGAACCCGTACACCGCGTCGAGCGCCGACGCTAGCGAGTCGTGGCACGCGCCGTGGCTCAGTGGTCGGACGAGTCGCAACAAGTAGTACTGCGCGACGTCCATCTGGTCGAACAACTGCTCCCAGGCAGCCCTGGTGCACGACGCGCCCGCGTCGTCGCCGTTCCCGGACGGCCCCACGCACCTGTCCAGCCGGACGTCCCAGTTCGCCAGCGCTGCCTCGATCTCGTCGGCTCGTATGGGGATCGTCCGGGACTGCCTCGGTGTGACGCGCGCAGACGTCGGGGCCTTGCTCGTCGGCAACGTGTCGTCCGTCGTCGTCTGGGTCGTTTCGACTGCGACGGGCTCGTCGAGCGTCGTCGACGATGCCGCGAGATCGGGCCGGTCGTCGCTCCCGCCGCAGCCGCTCAGGACCAGTACTGCGAGGCATGCTCCGACGATGCACCTCATGTCGGCTCGACGATACGCAGGCGACGTCGGTTGTATGTGAGAAGAAGGCGACTTCGTGGTATGAGAAGGCCGTGGCGAGCCTGCGGAAATCGCTCCGGTCGTGTTATTCGGTCGAAGCCGAGCTCGCCATCGCAGGCCTTGTCCTCCTCGCCTGGCAGGCGCTTCGTATCCCGCTCGAGGGTCGGGTCGGAGTCTCGCTCGACCACGCCGGGGACGTGCTCCGCCTCGAGCATGCGTTGTCTCTCGACATCGAGGCGTCCGTCATCGACCGTGTCTCCGGGACGGAGATCGCGCCGTCGCTCGCGTGGATGTATCGCAACATCCACCTCCCAGTCCTCTTCGCGTTTCTGGCCGCTGTTCGTCTCTCGCGACCCTCCCAGTACCCGTTCGTGCGCACCGTGTTCGTGCTCTCGTTCATTCCGGCGCTCGTCGTGATCTGGCTCTTCCCGCTCGCGCCGCCGCGTTGGCTCACCGAGTTGGGCCTCGGCCCCGCGCCGGCGGACTCGGAGCTCGGGGCGGGCGGTGCGCTTTTCCACAACGAGACGGCCGCCGCCGCCAGCCAGCACTTCGGCTTCGCACTCTTCGTCGCCGTCGTGTCGCTCTGGCTCTTCCCTCGCTCACGCATCGCATGGGCGGCTGCGGCGTATCCCGCCCTCGTGTTTCTGATCATCGTCGGGACGGGAAACCACTACGTCCTCGACTGTGTCGTCGGGACGCTGACGTTCGCGCTCGCCGCCGTCGTGGCACTCGTCCTGCACGGAGCAGTCTCCAAGCAGTCGGTGGCCGTCCAACCGGGCGCGGGGATCGCGGCGATCGGATACGGGCTGATCGCTGGTGGGCTCGTCACGTTGCACCTGACCGCACTCACGAGCTGGACGAATGTCGCGGGCGCGCTCGAGCTCGCGGCCGGCGTCTTCGCCGTCGCCTCGTCACGGCTCGAGTCGATCGAGCCGCTGGCGGACGAACGGTCGACGGGAGGCACATAGTCGCCGACACCACCGCCGCTGGGCTGCCCGGACGTGCACGTCTTCGCTAGGCGGTGACTTCCTGGCGCGAGGCCGGTTGCGCGGCTGACGACGGGTCCTTCGAATGGTCCTGCGCCTCCGGTACGCCGGCTCTCACGGCCTCGAGCTGCGCGGCTACCGCAACGCCGAAGAGAATCGCGAGCGCCGAGAAGACCGTCCACAGCTGCAGCGCCACGAGGCCGGCAAGCGAGCCATACGTCTGGCCGAACGTCTTCGAGAAGTTGAACACGACCGCGAGCACTATCGTCGTCAGTGTCCACGCTCCCACTCCAATCCCTGCACCGAACGCAAGCCACGGCCAGCCCGGCTGCCTGCGCTTGGGGGCCCAGCGGAAGAGCATCGAGAACCCGGCAGCGACGAGCGCTATTCCGACGGGCCAGCGGGCGGCCAGCCAGAGCGAGCGCAACACGCCGTGGTCGACGAGGCCGCGGCCAAAAGCGAGCAGCGCGAACGCCGTGGCGATCACGGCGCCGGCGCTCAGCGCGAGCACGAACGCACGCTTGTACTTGTCCGCGAACGGACGGTCCTTCTCGACTCCGTAGATGCGATTCATCGCTCGCTCGAGCTGCCCCATCGCCATGGTGGCCGTGACGGTGGTGCCTATGAGGCCAAGGGTCAGCGGGAGATAGCGATGATGGCGGCCGACACGCGTCGCCTGTGCTACCGCGTTGGTCAGGAGGTCGCTCGTGGGGCCGGGGGCCGAAGCCTGGATGGTGTCCAGGAGCAACTGACGAAATCCCGCGGAGCCGGTCGCCACCGCGAGGCCGACCACGACGACGAGCCCTTGTACGAGCACGAGCGATATCGAGAAGGCGAGGCCGCGGGCATGTGTGGTCCCGTCCGCGGCGCGAAGGCGCACGATCGCATCCTTGAGGAGCTCCATCCGACCGGTGGTCAGGAGCGTCTTGCGGGCGTCGTCGCCCGTCAGCTCCCAGGTCTCCTTGACGAGCGACGCCGTGCTCACTGTGCCTCCACGGGGGCCATCACCGCGAGGGCCTCGGGCTTCACTTTCACCTTGAGGCGCTTGACCTGCTCGCGGTCTCCTCCGTCGAGCTCGTACAGCACCTTGCGGTCGAACTCGACGTCGATACGCTCGGCCTTCGTCGCTTGCACGAACGGGGATTGAGCAGCAGAGCCAATCGCGGTGCGAGCGACGGTCCGCGCCCACTGCCCGAGGCTCTCGGCATGAGTCACTCCGACTTCGAGCAGTCCGTCTTCGGGCGACGCACTGTCGAAGGCCTCGAGTCCGCCGAAGAGAGCGCCGACGTTGCCGACCAACAGACAGCTCGCGTCGCCCTTGTACCAGAGGTCCCCATTCACCTCGACGCGAGCCTTGAAAGGTTCCAGTCGAAGGTTCTTCGAAGCTGCCCAGATGTATGCGAGGCGTCCGTACTTGTCCTTCGGCCCGCCGTCGGTGTCGCGAATCATCCGCGCGTCGAGGCCCGCTCCGGCCATCACGGCGAAGTGCTCGCCGTTCATCTTCCCGAGATCGAGTTTTCGCGCGTGGCCATTGAGACCGATGTCAACGGCCTCGCCGATGTCATCGGGGATGCCGAGATTCGAAGCGAACAGATTCGCCGTTCCCGCCGGAAGAATCGCGAGACGTACGTCGGAGCCTGAGAGCACGTCGACGCACCGTTGCACCATCCCGTCGCCTCCCCAGACGAAGAGTGTCTCGACGCCGTCGGCAAGCGCCTTCTCGACCCGCTCCGGTGCGTACTTGCTCTTCGGCACCTCCGACCAGATCGGGTCGGTGACTCCGGCTCGCTCGAGCACCTCGCGAAGCTCGTCGAGCCCGCCTCCCATCGACTTGCCGGCGTGGGCAACGACCGCAACCGAGCTCATGCCGAGTCTCCGCCGACGGTGGCGCCGTCGCGACGCTCCGTCGCGGCCCTGGCCGCGCGAGAGGCAAAGACGAGCACAACGAGGGCTCCGACACCGAGCAGCATCCCAGCGACCAGGTCGCTGAAGTGGTGCATTCCGCGATACGCCCGCGACCACCCGACGAAGACGGGGATCGCGATGCCGAGCACGAGGGCAAGCACGCGGACGGCGGCGTTGTGAATCCGCGACGCCACCAGGAGGAGAAGCCCTCCGTACAATGCGATGGAGGCGGCCGTATGACCGGAGGGGTAGCTGGCGTCGACGGGCAAGCTCTCGAGTCGCGGCACGTCCGGACGCTGGCGCTCGACGATCATGGACGTCACGCGATAGGTCGCGGATTCGACCGCGACGACGAACAGGATGAACGCGGCGAGGAGCCAGCGACGCATCAGCAAGAAGGTCACGAGACAGACGCCGATCACCACCGGAATCACGAGCCCCCCGGCGAGCGTGGATCCGACCCACGAGGCATGTTCCTGTGTGGATGACCGATGGTCGGCCAACCAGCGGCTGAAGTCCTCGTCGTCCGCGCCGAGACCGCCGAGCGGCAACAGCACATGGATCAGCACGAGTCCGAGGAACACCATCGCGGTGACGAGGAGTGCGTACCCGGCGAGGAGGGCGACCGCGAAGACGCGAATCGGCTTTTCTGGTCCGAACGTCCGCGAAAACCGGTCGGCAAGTCCGTTCGGCCTCGGCTCGAGAACCTGCGGCCCAGGCCTCTCAACCCGCTCGTCGCCGCGCGCCTCAAGAGGCGGACGCGGGACGGTGATGACCTCCGCGTCCACGAGCCTGGGTTTACCCGATCGCTACTGGGGTAAAACATGGCGGCTCTTGCGCTTCGAGTGCTGCGCACCTCGACGATGCCGATCCTCGCTCTTCTCTTCATTGCTCTCGCGGCCGGCGCGCTTGTCACCTGGGCGGCGCTGCGCTACCCGTCGCCCGCACCCAAGCCTCCGAGCGAGATGGCAGAGGTAGCGTCGGAGCACCTCGGCGCCCAGATGGAGCGCCACCCGTCGCTTCTTCGGCTCGTTCGAGGTCGGCTTGATCCGGCCACGGCGACCGGCCTTGCACTCACACTGGCGCTGGGGCTTGCGATCGTCGGCGGAATCCTCGTGGGCCTTCTCGCCTACCTCATGCGCAGCAGTACGGCACTCGCAACCACCGATCTCACCGTCGGTCAGTGGGGCATAGACAACGCCACGAGCTGGTCGACGCAGGCGCTTCGACTGGTCACGGATCTGGGTGGGACACGTTTCGTCCTGGTCGCACTCGTGGTCGTCGCCCTCGCGGAGTATCGCCGCGTCCCGAACCGGTGGGTTCCGATCTTCCTCGTGGTCGTCGTCGCCGGGGAGATCACCCTGGTGAACACGATCAAGGGGATCCTGGATCGGGTCAGGCCAACGTTCAACCCGATCGCCGAGACGCTCGGGCCGTCGTTCCCGAGCGGCCACTCCGGCCTGGCGGCGGCTTTCTACGCAGCTGCCGCGCTGGTGATCGCCCGCAGGCGGTCACCTCGGACGCGTGCTCTGCTCGCGGGTGGCGCAGTTGCAATCGCCGTCGGCGTGGCGTGCAGCCGTGTGCTCCTCGGCGTCCACTGGCTGTCTGACGTCGTTGCAGGGCTCGCATTCGGCTGGGCGTGGTTTGGTATCTGCGCGATCGCGTTCGGCGGACGCTTCCTCGTTCTCGGTGCTCCGGTGGAGCACGCAGCCCACGTGGCAGAGGAGCGCGGCAAGGTCGGGGTGGATGGAAACGCGCCCGTGAGTCAGGCGTCGTAGAGTCGGCTCTGCAACGGGCCGATGAGTCGGCGACGCCTCCGCGAGACCCCGGGCAGCTTCACGAGCCGGTGGGTAAGCGCTTCGCCACCTTCGAGAAGTTCGAGCTGCTCCGACGCGATGCGCTCCCAGTGCTCGTCGATCAGCTGGATCGGGTCGCCTTGAACGTCATCGAGTGGGAGTTCGAGGTGCTCCGACCAAAGGCGGAGTCTTGCGGTGCGCGCGAGCTCCGGGTCGAGTGTGGCCACGTTCATCTCGGTGTCGTTGAACAGTGAGTGAGCATTCAGGTTGGCCGAGCCCACGGTGAGCCACCGGTCGTCGACGATCCCGATCTTCGAATGCACGTACACCGGATCGCGAAGGTTCCTCGATCTCGCGTAGATCGTGCATGCAAGGAACCGTCGTCGTCTCGTCGGCGGCGTGGATGAGCGCAGCGACCTGACCACGTGAGATGTCGGCGCCGTCGTTCGCGCGCGCCGGGAGGAGAACGAGGACCCGGAAGTCGTCGCTCGGTGGTCTCTCGAGCTTGTCCGCGAGCACCGACACGATCTCAGGCGACCACAGGAACTGGTTCTCGAGATAGACGAACCGCTCTGCGGAGCGCAGGGCGCCGATGTACGACTCGAGAATCGAATAGTCGCCATGGCGGACTGCGCGGTAGGTGCGAGCGGGGAGTGTTCTCACGATCTGAGCCTCCACGTCGCCTGCCTCGTCCGGGACGGTCGGACGGGGAAGGAGCTCGCGAGTCGTTCCATGCCACCGCAGACGGAAGTGCTGCGCGACGTCCGCGACAGCAGGCCCTTCGATACGCATCGCCGCGTCGTGCCAGCCGATTCCGCCGCGAGCGACGTGATTCGGTGTGTCCCAGGGATCGCCACCGTCGAGGGTTAGGTCGATCCCCCCTACGAACGCGACCTTCCCGTCGATCACGATCGTCTTCTCGTGGTGACAGTGTGTGAATCCGGTGCAACCGTCAGCGTGAGCCACGATCTTGGTGTGTCGTGCGAGCCCGTCGAGCATCTCGCGAACATCGTTCTGTGACGGCTTGAAGAGCGGCACCGGCGCTCCCTTCCACGAGAGCAAGCGGACATCGACGCGCTCGGCAAGTTCGGCGAGGAGGTTGCGCACGATCTTGGGCTCGTCGTCGCGCGACATGTCGAGCTCGGGCGAGAAGAACCAGCCCGTGAGGTGGACGAACGACTCCGCACGAGCGAGTTCGGCCGCGATCACCGGGAGCGCCTCCGAGCCGTCGACGAGAACGTCGAGCCGATTCCCGTCGCGGGCGGGAAAGGTTCCGCGTGCGTAACCGGCCTTCGATACGTCGAGAGCGTGCTGCCAGCCCACATGCCGCAGCCGCTGGCGACTCCGTCTGCGTGAAAGATCGTCGAGGCGCCCGCCGACCGCGTGTCCGAGCTTGACCGTCGCAGATTCGAGGAACCGGGGTGTCTTGAGCGTGCTGGCGACAGAGTCGGCGGGCCGTGGCGTGCGGCCGGTAGCGAGGTTGTCGTCGTGGCGATCAGACATCGGTTGGCGCGATCAGGCGTTGAATCGGGTTCAGTGCGACCGGAGCATCCATACCCCGGATAGTGACTGCGCCGAAAGATTCACCGCGCCGGTGGCGCTCATGTCCACCCGACCCGTTGACTTCGCTCCGCGTACGACCTGCGGCTGAGCTTCAACCTGTACCCGCATCTGTGCCCTCTCGCGGGCGTCAGGCGCCGTGGCAGCGCTTGTACTTCTTGCCGCTCCCGCACCAGCAGGGATCGTTCCGGCCGATGTCCTTGTGCTCGTTCACGGCAGGCGCTTGTGCGAACGAATCCGACGAGGTATGCGGCGGAGCGGCCAGAGCCGTGGAGGCCCCACCGGCGGCGGCGATGACGTCGGCACCGTGCGACGTCTCGTGCTCATATGAGAGGTTCCCGCTGGGACCGTGCGGGGTCAGCTGACTCTCATCGCCCGCGCCGTTCCCGCTGCCGGGCTGCTCGACCTCGACCGTGACGTGGAAGAGCGTGAACACGACCTCCGAGCGGATCGTCTGGCTGAGCTCCTCGAACAGCACGTGCCCCTCGCCGCGGTACTCGACGAGCGGATCCTTCTGCGCGAACGCGCGGAGGTGGACTCCCTCGCGGAGGTAGTCCATCGCCTCGAGGTGCTCGCGCCACCGCAGGTCGACGGTCTGGAGGATGATGAAGCGCTCCACCTCCCGCGCGAGCTCCAGCCCGAGCGCCTGCTCGCGCTCGTCGTAGGTCTCGAGCGCGTCCTCGACGAACTCCTCCGTCAACGCGTCGCGATCGGTGACGTTGATCTCCTCGCGCAGCTCGTCGGCGGTGATGTCCGTCGCGTAGAGCGACTGCATCGCCGTCACGAGCCCCTCGAGATCCCAGTCCTCCGTGAACTCGGAGTCCGTGAACTGCGACACCGTCGTCTCCACCGTGTCGCGGATCCACTCGCGAACCTCGTCCGAGAGGTCCTCGCCCTCGAGCACGCGGCGGCGCTGCTCGTAGATGACCATGCGCTGCGTGTTCATGACATCGTCGTACTTGAGGACGTTCTTGCGCGCGACGAAGTTCTGCTCCTCGACCTTCTTCTGCGCGCCCTCGATCTGCTTCGAGAGGATCGCCGCCTCCATGGGCTGGTCGTCCGGGATCTTGAAGCGGTTCATGATGTTGTAGATCCGGTCGCCCGCGAACAGGCGCACGAGGTCGTCCTGGCCGGAGAGGTAGAAGCGCGTCTCGCCCGGATCGCCCTGACGTCCAGAACGGCCGCGGAGCTGGTTGTCGATACGGCGGGCCTCGTGTCGCTCCGTGCCGAGCACGTACAGGCCTCCTAGCTCGAGGACTCCGTCGCCGAGCTTGATGTCGACCCCGCGCCCCGCCATGTTCGTCGCGATCGTCACCGCGCCGCGCTGCCCTGCGTCCTTGATGATCTCGCCCTCGCGCTCGTGCTCCTTGGCGTTCAGCACGTTGTGCGGGATGCCCCGCCGCTGGAGGACCTGCGAGAGGTACTCCGAGGTCTCGACCGCGATGGTTCCCACGAGGACCGGCTGGCCGATCTCGTGCCGCTCGACGATGTCCTCGAGCGCGGCAGCGAACTTCGCCTCGGGCGTCTTGAAGATGTAGTCGTTCTCGTCGAGACGCGTGACGGGACGGTTCGTCGGGATCTCGACGACGTCCAGGTTGTAGATCTCGACGAACTCCTTCTCCTCCGTCTTCGCGGTTCCGGTCATCCCCGCGAGCTTCTCGTAGAGGCGGAAGTAGTTCTGGAGCGTGATCGTCGCGAGCGTGACGTTCTCCTCGCGGATGCGCATGCCCTCCTTCGCCTCGATCGCCTGGTGCAGGCCCTCGCTCCAGCGACGTCCCTCCATGATCCGGCCGGTGAACTCGTCGACGATCTTGACCTCGCCCTCCTGCACGACGTAGTCGACGTCGCGCTTGTACAGCGACTCCGCCTTCAGCGCCTGCATGAGGTGGTTGACGAGGCTGACGTTGCGTGGGTCGTAGAGGTTCTCGATGCCGACCGCGCGCTCGACCTTCTCGATCGTCGACTGCGCCGGCGAGACCGTCTTGAATTTCTCGTCGTAGAGGTAGTCCGCGCCCGACAGCTCCGTCTCGTCGAGACCCTTCGCCGTCTTCCGCGTCGCGGGCGCACCATCGAGGTCCTTCACGACCCGCGCGAACTGGTGGTAGGTCGCGGCCGCCGTCTCCGGCTCTCCGGAGATGATGAGCGGAGTGCGCGCCTCGTCGACGAGGATCGAGTCCACCTCGTCCACGATCGCGTACGCGTGGCTTCGCTGGACGACGTTGTCGAGCGCGACCGCCATGTTGTCGCGCAGGTAGTCGAACCCGAACTCCGAGTTCGTCCCGTACGTGACGTCACACGCGTACGCCTCGCGACGATCGGTGAACGGCATGAGGTTCTGGATCGATCCGACGGAGCTGCCGAGCTTCTCGTACACCGGCCTCGTCCACTCGGCGTCGCGCTTCGCCAGGTAGTCGTTGACGGTGACGAGGTGGACGCCGCGGCCCGCGAGCCCGTTGAGGTAGAGCGGCTGTACCGCCACGAACGTCTTTCCCTCACCCGTCTTCATCTCGGCGATGTCGCCCTCGTGTAGGACGATCCCGCCCATGAGCTGCACATCGAAGAGGCGGACGCCGATCGTGCGCCTGAACGCCTCGCGCACGGCCGCGTAGGCCTCGAACAGGAGGTCCTCGAGCGACTCCCCGTTCTCGACTCTCTGCTTGAACTCGGCGGTCTTCCCGCGAAGCTCCTCGTCGGTCAGCTTCTCGAAGTCGGGCTCGAGCGTGCCGATGTACGCGGCCTGCTCGGCGAGGCGCTTGAGGCGGCGCCCCTCGCCCATGCGAAGGACGCGCTCGAACTTCCCGAACGAGGTCGTGGACACGGGGCCTAGGGTACCGGCTCCCTTCCACGGCATCCGCGTTCGAACCCACCCCCCGGGCTCCGGATCGTTACCGCTCCTTCACCATGTGTCCACCGGCGGACGACTAGCGTCGCGCCCGTGGAAGCAGCGCAGCTCGAGTCGATCCCGCTCTTCGCGGGCCTCACGCTCGATCAGCGGGCGACGGTCGCGGAGGCGTGCGCGGAGATCACGGTCGAAGCCGGAACCACCCTCGTGAAGGAAGGCGACTTCGGTCACGGGGCGTTCGCCATCATCGACGGGACCGCCGAGGTCGTCCACGACGGTCAGGTTCTGCGCACGCTCGAGCCCGGGGACATGTTCGGGGAGATCGCCGTCCTCTCGGGCGGTCGGCGAACCGCGACGGTGGTCGCGAGCACCGACATGACGCTCGTCACCGTGCTCAACCGCGACCTGTGGCGCATCGAGCGTGAGTGCCCGGAGATCGCGGACGCCCTGCGCGCGACGATCGCCGAGCGCCTCGACGCGTCCGGCGCGTAGCCGGTCCTTCAGCGCGAACGGGTCAGGCCGCGGCTTCCTCGCCTGGCAGCCCGTCGCGCTTGCGCTGCGCGGTTCGGCGCGGCTCGTGGACGCGCTTGTCGCGATAGCGCTCTATTTGGCGCTCGAGCTTGTCCACGAGCTGGTCGACCGCCGCCTCGTACGATGTCGCCGCCTCGCGAGCGACGAGGTTCTGGCCTTTCGTGAATACGACCGCCTCCGCGACGTGGTCGTCGCGGATCGACGGGTTGTGCTCCATCGAGAACGTCACCTCGACGAGTGTGCCCTCGTACAGACGGCGCGACAGCTTGGCGAAGCGCTTGTCCGCGTACGCGTGAACGGCCTCCGGGACGGTGTCGTGCTGGGCCTTGACCTGGAGCTGCATCGTGGCGCCCCCTTCGGAATCGTGGCGAATGATCCTGTCTCAATCTAACGAACGGCTCGCGCGAAGGTCACGACCCGGACGACGCCTGCTCCGGCGCTGCGACAGGCCCTTGCACACGCGTCGACGGTCGCGCCCGACGTGTAGACGTCGTCGACGACGCAGACCTCCCGCGGCACGGCGTCCACGGCGCCGACGCTTCCACGGACGTTCCGGCGACGCTCGCCGAGCGACAGCCCGCGCTGCGGACGGAGGGCTCGCGTGCGCACGAGAACGTCGAGCGAGAGAAGCCCCCACGCGGAGCCGAGCTCGGTGGCGAGCGACCGCGCGGGGACGTCGCCTCGCTCCCAGGCCCGCTCGGGGTCGCCCGGGACGGGCACGAGCGCGACGACGGGCGGCGGTGGTGGCACGACCTCCGCGAGGATCGCGGCAGCCTCGCGGGCCAGCCGCCGCCTTCCACGCTCCTTCCACGCCCGAACGAGCGCGCGTGCCCTTGCGTCGTAGACGATCGCGGAGCGCGCACTCGCGAACGCGAGCCGCCTCCCGCCGCATTCGGCGCAGCGACGCACAGGCCACGGTCCCGGCGACCCACACCGGTCGCAGACGGGTGGTGCGAGTCGCGTCAACGACGTCGCGCACCGCTCGCACAACGCTCGTCCGGGCGACTCGCAGATCGCGCACCTCTCCGGGAGCACGAGTTCGAGCACGCGCACCGTTCGACGGTACGCGTGCCCGAGTCACGACTCCGCAACGGAGTCGCGCCGATTCGTCACGGGGTCAGACCGGCGAGGCCGAGACGAGCTCGCGGAGGTCGTCCTGCGCCCGCTCGAGGTCGGCGGGCGTCTTGATCGGCGAGAAGCGGCCACGCGGACCTCGCCTGGGCACCTCGAGGTACTGCGCGGGAACGAAGGCGGAGACCTCGTGGTACAGCCGCTCGAGCTGGACCGCGATGCGCTCCTCGACGGCCTTCTGCACGTACAGCCAGCTCAGATCGTAGGCGACGTCGAACGCGTCCAGGTCGATGAGGGCCGTATTCGTGTTGAAGACCGGGGCGAGCTCCTGGTCGAACGAGTCCGGGAAACAGGGACCTTCCACGAGGCGGATTTTCCCGTCCACGCGGACCGGCGCCCCACCCATGTCGCCCTCCTTGCGCGCGACCTCGCACGTCAGCGCTCTGCCGCAGAGCAGGTGCGCTCCCACGACGGTCGGGTCGACGCGCGCGCCGAGGTTGTCGACGTTCGAGACCGTGACGACGCGGACTCCCAAACCACGGAGCTCGTCGAGCGTCCCGGACAGTCGCGCCGCCTCGAAGAGGTCGCCGTGCCCCGGCGCATACAGCGACGGACGCCCGGACCCGGTGAGAAAGAGCTCACCCGACGCCTCGAGCCGCAACGAGACGAACTGGTGGAAGACCAGCGGGTCGTCGAGGTCGCGCTCGACGACGTGGGCGCGGACCGCGTCGTCCGTGGCGAAGCTCGTCATCAGCGCGACGGGCACGGTGCAGTCCAGAGCGTGCTCGAGCGCCCTGGTCTGGACGAGCTTGGCCTCGAGGAAGCTCATCCCGTCGACGGCGGTCAGCACGGCCTTGACCACACCGCCGAACCGCGTGGCCATGCCTCCCGCGAGAATCACCTGTGCGACCTCGCCGCGGGACAGAGCCTCGATGCCTGCCGCGCGCGCCTCGTCGTACCCCGGCCCGCCCGGCGCGGGCAAGACTGCGATGTCGTCGGCCGTCGGCGGCTCGACGTCACCACGGACGACGTTCGACTCGGGTGACAGCTCGCCCACAGCCACCTTCGCGCGGAGTACCTCGAAGAGCTTCTCGTCGAACCCGAAGCGCACGAGCGTCTCGCGTGTCGCGGTGTCGACGGCGATCAAGCTGCTCTGACCGGGTTCGGGAGCGACGCGGCGTACGGCGCGCGATGTACGCCCACCTCGGTCACGATCGCCGAGACAAGCTCTGCGGGCGTGACATCGAAGGCCGGATTGTAAGCCGGGAACCGCGAGCTGACCTCCGAGGCGTCGCGTTCCTCGATCGGGACGTCGGCACCCGTCGCGGCGCCCGGGTCGAGCGTCGACGTCGGCGCGACGACGACGAGCGGAATCCCGTGATGTGTCGCCGCGACCGCGAGCCCGTACGTGCCGACCTTGTTCGCGACGTCGCCGTTCGCCGCGATCCGGTCGGCGCCCGTGAAGACGGCGTCGACCTGCCCCGCGGCCATGAGCGAGGCCGCCGCGCCGTCGACGATGACGCCGAACGGGATGCCGAGCGCCTCGAGCTCCCACGCCGTCAGTCGTGCCCCCTGGAGCAGCGGCCGCGTCTCGTCGACCCACACGTGCTCCACGAGCCCAGCGTCCCACGCGGCCCGAATCGCCCCGAGCGCCGAACCGAAGCCGCCCGTCGCGAGGGCACCCGTGTTGCAGTGCGTCAGAAGTCGAGCGCCCGGAGGTACGAGCTCGAGCGCCCGCTCCCCCATGCCCCTGCAGCGCTCGACCTCCGCCTCGTGCAGTGCACGGGCGCGCTCGGGTGTCGGATCGTCGCGGAGCTCGTCGAGTGCCCGCCGGAGATTGACCGCGGTCGGGCGCGCTGCGGCGAGGACCTCGTATGCGGCGTCGAGGTCGTCTCCACGCCTCGCCGCGAGTGCGAGACCGTAGGCCGCAGCGACGCCGATCGCCGGGGCTCCCCGGATCGCGAGCGTTCGGATTGCTTCCGCGACCTCCGCAGCCGACTCGCAGCGCAGCTCGATCTCGGCCTCCGGGAGTCGCCGCTGATCGAGAAGGACGACGGCGTCACCTTCGAGCCGGACGACGCTCTCGGGCGTGAGGTCGCGCGCAGCCATCGGGTCAGCCTACGTCGCGCTCAGCCGCCATCGCGGGCGGAGCCGAGGCGGCTCCGCCCGCGCGCACTGCTACCGGTTAGGTCCCCTCGTCCCAGGACGCGAGGTATCGGGCCTGCTCCTCCGTCAGCTGGTCGATGGCGATGCCCATCGTCTCGAGCTTGAGCCGTGCGATGTCGTCGTCGATCTCGCGCGGCACGTCGTACACCTTCCGCTCGAGCGTGGCCGCGTTCTGGATGACCCACTCGGCGGAGAGGGCCTGGTTCGCGAAGGACATGTCCATCACGAGCGCCGGATGCCCCTCGGCCGCAGCGAGGTTCACGAGCCGTCCCTCGCCGATCAGGTACACGCGCCTGCCGTCCGCCATGGTGAACTCGTCGACCAGCGCACGCGCCTCACGCGTCTCCACCGCCAGGTCGCGAAGAGCGCCAATCTCGATCTCGACGTTGAAGTGACCGGTGTTGCAGAGGATGGCGCCGTCCTTCATCCGCTCGATGTGAGCGCGGCTGATGACGTTCTTGTCGCCCGTCGCGGTGCAGAAGAGGTCGCCGATCGACGAGGCGGCCTCCATCGGGAGCACCTCGTAGCCGTCCATCGCCGCCTCGAGCGCGCGCAGCGGGTCGACCTCCGTGACGATGACATGCGCGCCCATCCCGCGTGCACGCATCGCGACGCCTCGACCGGTCCAGCCGTACCCGGCGACGACGAAGCGCTTGCCGGCGAGCAGGACGTTCGTCGCGCGGATGATCCCGTCGATCGTCGACTGGCCCGTGCCGTAGCGGTTGTCGAACAGGTGCTTGGTACGCGCCTCGTTCACGGCGATCACCGGGAAGCCGAGCTTTCCGTCCCGTTCGAGCGCCTTCAGGCGGATGACCCCCGTGGTCGTCTCCTCGGTGCCCGCAATGACGTCGCCGAGCTGCTCGCGGCGGGCGGAGTGGAGGACGCCGATCACGTCGGCGCCGTCGTCCATCGTCAGGTGCGGGCGGTGGTCGACCGCGGCTTCGATATGGCGGTAGTAGGTGTCGTTGTCCTCGCCCTTGATCGCGAATACGCCCACGCCGTACTCCTCGACGAGCGCGGCCGCGACGTCGTCCTGGGTCGAGAGCGGGTTGGACGCGCAGAGCACGACGTCCGCCCCGCCGGCGGCCAACGTGCGGGCGAGATTCGCCGTCTCCGTCGTCACGTGCAGGCATGCGGAGATGCGGTGCCCGGCGAGCGGCTGCTCGCGTTCGAAGCGTTCGCGGATCGCCGCGAGCACCGGCATCTGCCGGTCTGCCCACGCGATGCGCCGCACCCCCTCGGGGGCGAGCGCAAGATCCTTCACGTCGTAGCGCTGTGTCGTTGCCATCGTTCCTCTCTTCGTTGTCAGGTCAGGCTGCGTCGATCGTCAGAAGCCGCTCGTGCTTCCGCTGCTCCCACTCGACCCACGCCGGGCGAGTCTGGTCGGCCTCGGGCACGCTCGTCCCGGCGAGCCAGGTCTCGACCGCCGCGCTGAGCGCAGGGTCGCGGCGAAGACTGAGCGCGAACTGGAGCTCGGCCAGGCCGACGTCGTGCCGCGCGCGGAGCTCTGCGAGCGCGTTCAGCTGATTCAGCTCACGGATGCCGTACCGGCGATAGCCGGACTCGGTGCGCTCGGGAACGACGAGACCCTCCTGCTCGAGGTACCGGAGCATGCGCGACGACCAGCCTGAGCGCCTGCTCGTCTCGCCGATCGTCATCCAGGGCTTCACGCCTTCAACCTTACCACGTATGTGTCAAGGTTTCGCGAGCGGCACCGCCAAAGACCGCCTAGAGCGCTGTCGTCCCCTCGCGCCCGTATCGGTCCTCGAGTCGCACGACGTCGCTCAGGTGATTAGTCGAGACCTCGACGACGAGGGTGTCCTCGACCGCTGTGACGCGGTGGACCGTGCGCGGACGGAAGCGGTACGCGTCGCCGGGTGCGATCTCGAACGTCTCGAGAGGCCCGTCGACCTCCCCGAGCTCGAGCCGCGCGCGACCCTCCTGCACCAGCCAGGACTCGTCCTTCACCTCGTGGAACTGGAGGCTCAGCGACTCGCCGGCGCGGACGAAGAGGAGCTTGCCGACGTAGTGCTCGGCCTCGGCCCAGACGAGTTCCCAGCCCCACGGCTTCTCGACCTTGCGCGGCGACGTCGCGTACGGATTCACGAGAACCTCAGGGCTTCGTCCGGGATCTGCTGCCCGGCTCCGACCCGTAGCCCGTGGTCGAGGACGTTTCCCGCACCGACACGCGCCCCGGGGCCGATGACTGAGAGGTTGTGCAGCTCGCATCCGGGCCCGAGCTCGGCCTCGTCACCGACGATCGACCCGACGACACGCGCGCCGGCGCCAACGCGCGTGCGCGCACCGACGACGGCGTTCTCGACGAGACCGCCCTCGGCGAGGCTCGCGCCGGCGCCGAGCACGGCCAGACTGCCGAGCCTGGCGCCCTTCTCGACGACCGCGCCCGGCCCGACGTACACGGGCGGGACGAGCTTCGCGTCCGAGTGCACATCCGCAGACTCGTGGACGAGCGTGAAGTCGTGTCCGAGAGCGTCGCCGACTGCCGTCTGGAAGATGCGCTCGAGCACGTCGCGATGAGCCTGCAGGTACGTCTCGGGCGTGCCGACGTCGAGCCAGTAGCCGGGAAGAGCGATCCCGTAGACGGAGCCCTCCGCGGCGAGCGTCGGGAAGACCTCGCGCTCGATGGAAACGGAGCGGCCCGACGGCACCAGCTCGAGCACATCGGGCTCGAGGACGTAGAGCCCGGCGTTGATGAGGTCGGTGTCGATTTCCTCGGGGCGCGGCTTCTCGAGGAACGACTCGACCCGGCCGTCCCCTGCGGTGCGCACGAGTCCGTATCGGCTCGGGTCCGCGACGGGAGTGAGCAGGATCGTCGCCTTGGCGCCGGTGGAGCGATGGAACGCGACCATCTCGCCGAGGTCCGCCTCGCGGAGCGAGTCGCCGTTCAGCGCGAAGAAGCTCCCGTCGAGCTCGCGGCCGGCGAAGCCGATCGCGCCGCCCGTCCCGAGCGGCTCGTCCTCGATCGCATAGGAGAGGGACATCCCGTCGTGGCTGTCCCCGAACGCAGACTCGATCTGGTCCGGAAGGTAGCCGCAGGAGACGATCGAGCGCTCGACGCCATGTCGGGCAAGGTGCTCGAAGGTGTAGGCGAGGAGTGGCCGGTCGACGAGCGGCAGCATGTCCTTGCGTGTGCGGTCTGTGAGAGGTCGGAGCCTCGTGCCCTGCCCGCCCACGAGGATGACCGCGGGGAGCGTCATACCGGGCGGCCGATGCCCTCGTACGCGAATCCGAGTGCGCGCATCTCCGCTGGATCGAGGACGTTCCTGCCGTCGACGACGACGCGACCGCGCATCCGCTCACCCGCAGCCGCCCAGTCGAGCTCACTCACCTCGGGCCACTCGGTGACGATCACCGCAGCGTCGGCGCCGTCGAGCGCCGCGAGCGCCGAGTCCGCGACCTCGACGCCATGGAGCTGCGCTCGGCCGTCGGCGACCGGGTCCCAGGCGGACACCTCAGCCCCCTCGGACAGAAGCCGACCCGCGAGCACGAGGCTCGGCGCCTCGCGCATGTCGTCGGTGCCAGGCTTGAACGCGAGGCCGAGGAGCGCTATGCGCTTGCCGCGGAGCGGGCCAAGGCGTCGTTCGAGCTTTCCGATCACACGTCGCTTCTGGAGCTCGTTCACCTCGATCACCGCGTTCAGGAGCTGGAAGTTGTAGCCCGAGTTCGCCGCGAGCTGCTTGAGCGCCAACGAGTCCTTCGGGAAGCAGCTCCCGCCGTAGCCGATGCCCGCCCGGAGGAATGACGGACCGATGCGCCGGTCGAGCCCGATCCCCTGCGCGACCGTCGTCACGTCGGCGCCGGTCGCCTCGCAGACGTTGGCGATCTCATTGATGAACGAGATGCGCGTGACGAGTGCGGCATTGGCGGCGAGCTTCACCATCTCGGCGGACGGGACGTCGCAGCGGACGATCGGTGCCTCGATGCCCTCGTGGAGGGCTTCGATGAGGTCACCGTCGACGGCGTCGAAGGCTCCGATGACGATGCGATCCGGCTCCATGAAGTCGCGAACGGCGGTCCCCTCCGCAGTGAACTCCGGGTTGGAGACGTAGCCGATGTTCGTCAGCCCACGATCGTCGAGCCGGTGCCGAACCGATCGTCCCGTCCCCACCGGCACCGTGCTCTTCATCGCGACGACGATCCGGCGGTCGCCGTCCGGTAGCTCGTCCACGACCGTCCATACGGCCGAGAGGTCGGCGTCACCGGAGTAGGTCGGCGGCGTCCCCACTGCCACGTACACGACATCGGCCCCCTCGACAGCCTCCGCGACCTCGGTCGTGAAGCCGAGGCGCTCGCCGTAGCGGGCTATGAGCTCGTCGAGCCCCGGCTCGTGGATCGGCACGCGGCCCTCGCGGAGTCCGTCGATCTTCGCCTCCACGACGTCCCTGATCACGACCTGGTGCCCGAGCTCCGCGAAGCACGCGCCGGTCACGAGGCCGACATACCCCGCGCCGAAGACGGCGACCTTCACGTGCTACTTCGCCTTTACGGAGCCAAGGGGCTTCAGCCCCTTGGCGATCGCGAGCATCGTCTCGTTGGAGAGCCGGTCGAGCAGTGTGTTGATCACCCAGTAGTTCGCCTTCGGCGTGCGCAGCACGACCATATGGAGCTTCGGGCCGTTGTAGTAGAGATCGTAGGTGCGGCCCTTGATCCGACGCGTGAGGCTCTTGTCGGCGAGCACGGGAGCGTCGTCCCAGTCCGTCTCCTCGACGCCCCAGTACTCGTTCGAGCCCATGCGGTAGACGAGTCTCAGTGCCTTGTGCTTCTCGTCCGGGTCGATCCAGTACATCCGCGCGGGCATCTCCGAGTCCGTCCACGAGCTGCGCTCGATGACTGTCGGCACCATCAGCGGGAACTTGACCCGGCTGCGGCGCGTGCGGAGCTCGTCGATCGCCGCGTTGGGGCCGTACGTGATGTTGGGGCGCTCCCGCTTGGGGGTCGCGTCGATCGGAGCGGAGGCGAGGCTGCCGTGGAACGTCTGGCCGACGACGACCGTCAGCATCGCGCCGTTCGCGAGCTGCGAGATCGGCCGCGGGAGCGCCGCGAGTTCGGCGGACGCGAAGAGGTTCGCGACCTTCTTGGCAGCCTCCTGGGCCCCCCGCCGAGACTTGTCGTAATAGACCTTCGTCCGGAAGTAGTCGAAGGAGGGCGCGTTCGCCGGCAATCCGTTCGGCGGCGTGAGCACCTGGTACGCGCGCTGACCGAGCAGGTATCCGGCCGTCGACGCCGAGCCGGAGACTCCGTTCCCGTTCAGCACGGTGATCGTGGTGGAGCTGGGAGCGGGAGTCCGGTTCTTGACCTTCTCACCGAGCGCGACGGCGGTCGCCTTCTCGGACGACTCCACGTCCGGGTGCGCGAACGCGTTCACGGCCTTCGTGATGTTTTCCGAGTCGGTGGTCAGATCGGTGAAGCCCTCGAGCCCCTCGATCCGCGTCTGGAAGACGCGGCCCTTCGGCAGGCCATAGGCGAAGAGCGCGTACGAGAGGACCGTGTCGCCGCTGACGTCGGCGCCGCCGCCCTGTGCGACCTCGACGTTGTGCGTGACCGCGTTGACGACCTTCGGCAGCGCGAGCGGGGCGAAGCTCTCCTGGATCTGGCTCTTGAACGCCTTCACGAACTGCTGCTGGCGCGCAACCCGGTAGAGGTCCGAGTCGGTGTGGCGAAAACGGACGTAGTCGAGCGCCTGTCGGCCGGTGAGCTGCTGATAGCCAGGGCGCAGGTTGATCCGCGCGTAGCCGGAAGGCCCGCCGCGATCGTTGAAGTAGCGACGGTCGACGTCCATCCACGCGCCTCCGAGCCGATCGACGATCTGTCGGAAACCGCGGAAGTTCACGGTCATGAGGTAGTTGATCTGGACGCCGGTCAATGCCCGAACGGTCTGCAGCGAGCCCTGCGGGCCGCAGTACGAGTAGGCGGCGTTGATCTTGTCGAAGAACGGCGTCCTGCCCGGGCAGCGGATCTCCACACGCATGTCGCGCGGGAACGACAGCAACGAGATCGAGTCGGACGACGGGTCGGCGCGCACGAGCATGAGCGTGTCGGAGCGGCCGGACGCGTTCGGGCCGTCCTCCTTGCGATGGTCGTAGCCGATCACGAGCGCGACCGCAGGCTGGCCCGGAAGGGCTGCGTCGAGCTGCCGTGCGGCGCGTCGAACCTCTGGCGTCTTGGCCGCGACGGCGGCGACGGACTCGTGGAAGTAGAGGTATGCGCCTCCCGCGGTGCCGGTCGCGACGACGAGACACGCGACGCCGACCCACATGGCGACGCGTCCGACGAGTCCCAGGCGCGAGCGGCCGGGCCGGTCTGGCTGGCGATAGAAGGAGACGGGAGAGCTCGAGCCGGGTGGCAGCATTGCCTTCCCGTTTCCGTTCGGAGCGGCTCCGCGCCCCAGTCCTCGTTTCAGGGTGGTTCGCATGAAGGAGTCCGGTTACACGTTGCTCCTGTGAGTTCTCAGAGGAGCAGACGAGCGCCTCGACGGGCGCCCGCCGGCGGAGGATAGCCGAGGGTCAGGCCTTGGTTCGCGCTTCGCAGCCCGAATCCCTACGAACCTCCACGGAGACGTAACGCCAATCTCACCTCGCGGTGGCGACGGGAAGATCGAGCGCGGCGAGGGCCTCACCCAGGAATGCGACCTCGTCGGGCGTGCCTGCCGTGATCCGGAGCGCATCGGGTGCCCCGAAGGAGCGCATGGGCCGCACGATCACACCTCGCCGGAGAAGGGCGTCGTTGAGGGCGTCGGCGTCACCCACGCGGACGAACAGGAAGTTCGCGACGGCCGGTCCTGCGGGCTCGAAGCCATGCTCGCGGAGCACGCCCACGAGCAGAGCCATCGACTCCTTGTTCACCGAGCGGCGCCGTGCGATCTCGGCCGTCTCGTCGAGGCTGGCGAGGGCCGCCTCCTGCCCTGCCGACGTCACGTCGAATGCGCGACGCACCTTGCCGATAGCCGCGATGACGTCCGCAGGGCCGATGCCGTAGCCGACCCGCTGGCCCGCGAGGCCGAAGATCTTCGAGAAGGTCCGCAGCACGAGCACGCGATGTCCTGTAGCGACGTACTCCGCAACGCCCTCGGGGTAGTCCGGCTCGTTGAGGTACTCGAAGTACGCCTGATCGAGCACCGTCAGGACGTGCGGAGGCACGCGCTCGAAGTAGGAATCGAGCTCGGCGCGCGTATTGGTCGTACCGGTCGGGTTGTTCGGCGCCGCGATGAAGGCGAGCTTCGTCCTCGGCGTGATGGCTGCGAGGAGTGCGTCGAGGTCGATCCGCTCGTCGACGAGCGGGACACGAACCGGAATTGCACCGAGTTTCAGCGGGTCGATGACATAGCTCGCGAACGACGGCCAGCGCGGTGACGGCCTCGTCACCGGGATCGAGAGTCGCTAGGCACGCATAGCCGACGACCGCGTCGGCCCCCGCGCATACCGTGACCTGCTCGAAGGCGACCCCGTGCCGCTCGGCGAGCGCGTTCCGAAGCCCCCATGCCCCGCCGTCCGGGTAACGGTTCAGCTCAGGCGTCGCGCGGGCGATCGCCTCCCGGGCCGAAGCGAACGGCCCGTACGGACCCTCGTTCGACGCCAGCTTGACAACCCGTTCGAGCCCGAGCTCGCGCTGAACCTCCTCGACGGGCTTCCCGGGCTCGTACGGAACGAGGCCGTCGAGAGCCGGGCGGATCGGAGATCCACCGCCCCCGCCCTTATCCGAGCTCACGTCGCGGGAACTGGTTCCGGCGCGGTCACGTACTCGCCGATGATCTCGGCCTCGCTCTCGAGAACGGACTCCTCGTCGCTTTCGCCGGACCGGCGCTTGAGCGCGACGGCGAGGGCGGCGGCGAGAATCCCGGCCGAGACGAGTCCCAGGCCTACGTACGCGGCGACCTTCAGCCCGCTGCGCTTGCGCTTCCGGTCCCTCGAGCGCTGAATCGCCTTCAGTGTGAGGTAGCCGACCGCGGAGTTCCTTCGTGTGTGGATCCTCATTGCGCCAGGGTACCGAGCGAGGGCGCTATCTGCGGCGCGGCGGCAGGTGGATCGGACGACCGAGGGCGACGAGCCCGGCTTCCTTCAGGCCCTCGGAGAGCGTCGGGTGCGGAGCCATTCCGTCGGCGACCGTCTCGATCGTGGCCTCGGCGTCGAGAGCGACGACCGCCGCCTCGATGAGATCCGTCGCGCGCGTGCCCACGATCACGACCCCGACGAGCTCGCCATAGCTGGTCTCGTGGATCGACTTCACCCACCCCGCCGTCTCGCCGGTCATGACCGCACGAGCATTCGCGACCCACGGGAAGCGGCCGACGGCGATGTTCTCGGCGCCGTACTTCTCGGCCGCCTGCGCCTCCGTGAGCCCGACGCCGGCGATCTCGGGGTCGGTGTAGATCGGTCGCGGGACAGCGGGAGACTCTGGCATCTGTGCCTCGTGCCCCGTCGCGTTCTCGGCTGCGATCTCGCCTTCACGGAACGCGGTGTGCGCGAGCTGCCAGTAGCCGGCCACGTCGCCCGCGGCGTATATGTGCGGAACGGAGGTGCGGCGGTGCGCGTCGGTCTCGACACCCGATCGAACGTCGAACGTGACGCCCGCCGCCTCGAGCCCGATGCCCTCGACGAGCGGCGCACGGCCGACCGAGACGAGCATCAGGTCGCACTCGGTCGTCTCGCCCTCGCCGAAGTGGACGACGAGCCCGGTTCCCGTGTCCTCCACCCTCGTGCACTGCTTGCCGAGGTGGACGACGATCCCGCGCCGCGCGAAGGACTTGCGCAGCTCGCTGGTGGCGTCGTCGTCCTCTTGCGGGATGAGCGACTCGAGCATCTCGATCATCGTCACCTCGGTGCCGAACCGCTCGAAGATCGAGGCGAACTCGCAACCGATGATCCCTCCTCCGAGCACGACGAGACGCTTGGGTACCTCGGTCTGAGCGAGGAGTCCCGTCGAGTCGACGCAGCGCGGCGACTCGAGCCCGGGGATCGGCGGCGTGATCGGATACGAGCCGGTCGTGACGATCGCGCTCTTGAAGCTGACGCCGAGCTCGCCCCTGTCGAAGACGATCGATCGCGCATCCTCGAAGCGCGCGCTGCCCTCGAGCCACTGGACGTTGTTCGCCTTGAAGAGCGACGCGACGCCGCCCGTCATCTGCTTTACGACCTGAGCCTTCCACTCGTTCGCAGTGGCGAAATCGAGCTCCGGCGCTCCCGTGACCACGCCGAGCTTGGGATCGATCTCGCGTGCCGCATGGAGCGCGTGTGCGGTCGAGACCCAGGCTTTCGTCGGGATGCAGCCGACGCGGAGACACGTTCCGCCGAGCTCTGCCTCTCGCTCGACGCATGCGACGCGTGCGCCGAGCTGTGCAGCCCGGATTGCAGCCGTGTACCCAGCAGGGCCGCCACCCAGGACGGCGACGTCGAAGTCCATGCGCGCGATCCTAGCGGCGAGACCTCACAGCTCCCGCCGCATGGTGAGGCTCTGCTCGTCCCCGTCCTCGAGGACCGCGAACCCGTGCTCCTCGTAGAACGAGATCAGAGCCGGATTGTCCCGCCCGACGCTGAGGCTCAACGCACCGTAGCCGTCGGCGCGCGCCCGCTCGCACAGAGCCTCGATGAGCGCCTCTCCGATCCCTCGGCCCCGGCGGCTCGGCACGACGGCAATCGCGAGCTCAGGCGTCTCCTCGTCGATGAACCCGTAGCCGGGAGCGTCACGCCTGAACAGCCGGAACCACGCCGCGCCCACCGGGAATCCGTCGTCGACCGCGATGAGGACGGTGTCCCCGGGCCGCCCCCAGCCCTTGATGTAACGCGCCACGGGACCCGCCCCGTCCGAGGGGTTCCGCTCGCGCCAGTAGTAGGCGTGGTGGAGCATGTCGCGGAGGAACCTGACGTCCTGCCGACCGCCCCGGCGGATGACCATGCCCAGAGACTAGAGCGCGAGCGCAGGCGACTCGACGAACGCCTTCACGTCGCGCAGGAACTCGGCGCCCTCGGAGCCGTCGATCGCTCGGTGGTCGCAGGTGAGCGTCATGGTGATCGTGGGAACGACCTCGATCTGGCCATCGACGACGGCCGCCCTGTCCTCGATCGAGCCGACAGCGAGGATTGCGACCTGCGGGGGGTTGAGGACGGCTACGAATTGCTCGATCCCGAACATCCCGAGGTTCGAGATCGTGAAGGTCCCGCCCTCGAGATCGGCGAGCTGGAGCTTCCCGTCGCGCGCACGCGACACGACGTCGGCGCGGTCCGTCGCGATCTGCTGGACGGACTTGCGGTCGGCGTCACGGATCACCGGCACGACGAGGCCGCTCGGCGCCGCAACGGCGAGCCCGACGTTGGCGGCCGAAAAGCGGTGGATCTTCCCCTCGACGAAGTTCGCGTTGACCGGGCGATGCCGCACGAGCGCCGCCGCGACGATTCGGGTCAGCACGTCCGAGACCGTCGGCTTCGTCTCACCCTCGCGCAGTAGCTCGACCATGCGCCCGCGAGTCGCGACGAGCTCGGACGCGTCCGCGCTGACCGTGAGCTGGAAGACGGGCGCCTGCCACGCTTCGGTGAGTCGCCGCGCGATCGTCTTTCGCGTCGACGTGAGCTCGACGACCTCGTACTCCGGCTGGGCGGCGCCCGGCGCCGCGGGCACGGCAGCAGGCCCGATCGCCGCCTTCTCCACGTCCTCCGCGATGACGCGGCCTTCTGGTCCCGTGCCGACGACCCGTGCGAGGTCGACGCCGCGCTCACGTGCGATCCGTCGCGCAAGCGGGCTCGCCTTGACGGGCTCGCCCTCGGCGCGAGTGGGCGCCTCGGCCTGCGGCTGAGCTTCGGGTGCTTGCTCGCTGTGCGCGGACGGCTCGCTCGGACCGCCACGCTCGTCGGCAGGCTGGTCGGCGGTCTCCTCGGCAGGCACCGCAGCGGGTGCCCCGCCGTTCTCGCCCTGCGCGCCTGCCACGAGCGCGGAGACGTCCTCGTCCTGGGTGCCGATGATCCCGACCGTCGTACCGACGTCGACCTCACCGTCCGCGATGACGATCTTCAGCAGCACACCGTCGGACTCGGCCTCGACCTCCTGCGTCACCTTGTCGGTGTCGAGCTCGTAGAGCGGCTCGCCCTTCGTGACCGAGTCACCCTCGGTCTTCAGCCAGCGCACGATCGTGCCGGACTCCATGCCCTGGCCCAGCCGTGGGAGCTTGACCTCGGTCGCCATCTCTAGCCGCGCGCCACCGTCCGGCGGATAGCTGCGAGCACGTCGTCGGCGTGCGGGACGACCCACTGCTCCATCGCCGGAGCAAATGCGAGCGGTGCGAACTTCGCGCCGACGCGCTCTATCGGCGCGTCGAGCCAGTCGAAGGCGCCGTGCTGGATCACGGCGGTGAGCTCCGATCCGAAGCCGCCCCTCGTCACGGCCTCGTGCGCGGTCACGCAGCGGGTCGTCTTCTTCACGGACGCGACGATCGTCTCCTCGTCGAGCGGGAGGAGGGTTCGCGGATCGACGACCTCGACGGAGATGCCGTCCTTCTCGGCTTCGTCCGCCGCCTTCAGCGCCTCGTGGACGAGACGGCCCGTCGCGACCACCGTCACGTCCGTCCCCTCGCGATGGACGCGCGCCTTCCCGAGCGGGATCGGCTCGAGCTCCTCGGGCACCTCGCCCTTGATCGGGTACAGCGTCCGGTGCTCGAAGAACACGACCGGGTTGTCGTCGTAGATCGCCGACCACAGCAGACCGCGGACGTCCTCCGGCGTCGACGCGAACACGACCTTGAGCCCGGGCACGTGGACGAACCACGCCTCGAGCTGCTGGGCGTGCTGCGCTCCGGGCGACCACCCCGCACCGCCCTGCGTTCGGATCGTGAGCGGCACCGACACCTGGCCGCCCGACATCGTCCGGTGCTTCGCCGCCTGGTTCACGAGCTGCTCCATCGAGATCGTGAGGAAGTCCTCGTACATGATCTCGACGATCGGGCGCATGCCCTGGATCGCCGCGCCGATGCCGCTTCCGAGGATCGCCATCTCCGAGATCGGGGTGTTGCGAACGCGACCCGGGCCGAACTCGTCGAGGAGCCCCTGCGTCACGGCCATCGAGCCGCCCATCTCGGCGATGTCCTCGCCCATGATGAAGACGCGGTCGTCGTCGCGCAGCGCCCGCGCGAGCGCGTCGCGCACGGCTTCGCGGTAGGTCAGCTCAGGCATAGACGTACGTCAGCGCGTCTTCGGGCGCCGGATCCGTGCCCGCCTTCGCGAACTCGACCGACGCCTCGACCTCAGCGGTCACCTCGGCATCGATCGCTGCGAACTCGTCGTCGGAGATCTCGAGGCGCGCGCCGAGCAGCTTGATCGGATCCTTGGTCTCCCACTCCTGCTTCAGCGCGTCCTTGTCGCGGTAGACCTGGGGGTCGCCGACGAAATGGCCCGTGAGACGGTGCGTGCGGAGATGGAGCAGGACCGGCCCCTTCCCGGAGAGCGCGTGCTCGCGCGCGGCCAGGGTGGCGAGGTAGACGGCCTCGACGTCCTGGCCGTCGGCCTCGATGAGCTTCATGCCGTACGACAGTGCGCGCTTCCCGAGCTCGTCGACGGGCAACGGGAGCTGCTGGGACGCCGGCGTCGACTCGGCCCAGCCGTTGTTCTCGAGGCAGAAGATCGCGGGCACCCTCCACAACTGCCCGAGGTTCAGCGACTCGTGGAACGAGCCCGTGTTGGTCGCTCCGTCGCCGAAGAACGCCACGGCGACGCGCTTCTCGCCACGCATCTGGAAGGCGAGGGCCGCGCCGACGATGCCCGGCAGGCCGCCGCCGACGACGGCGTTCGCTCCGAGGTTGCCGACCTCGACGTCGTACAGGTGCATCGATCCGCCGTATCCCTTGCTGCAGCCTTCGACCTTCCCGTACAGCTCGGCCATGATCCGGTCGATCGGGGTCCCCTTGGCGATCGCGTGCCCGTGCGCGCGGTGCGTCGACGCGATCACGTCCTCGCGCGCGAGTGCGGCGCAGACCCCGGTCGCCGTCGCCTCCTGGCCGATCGCGACGTGGAGGAATCCAGGCAGCTCCCCTGCACGGAACCGGTCCTCGACCTTCTCCTCGAACCGGCGGATGAGCAGCATCTCGCGGAAGAACCCGCGCAGGACCTCTCCCGATACGCCAGGCCCTCCGGGCCCGGCCCGCTCTTCGACGGTCGTCATCGAGCGGCCATTATGCTGATCCGCCGATGCGGGCCGCCGAACAGTGGGAGCAGATCGAGGCGGGCCTCGACCCCGACTGGGCCGAAGTCCAGGTCACGTTCGTCCCGGAAGGATCGGTCGCGGAGGCCGCCGCAGCGCTCGGACCGCTTCAGCCCGGCCGTGTCGGAAGCGAGCTTCGGCTCCACGTCCAGCGCACCGAGGGAGGGGTCGAGCGTGCACGGAACGTCTTCCGCCGGCTGGATCGAAGCCGGATCTGGGGGACGCTCTCGCTCGTCGGAGTCGTCCACGACGTGGCGCCCGCAGCGACGCCGGCTCCCGTCGAGGGGTCCCGCTCGCTCGCGGCGCAGTGGGACGGGGCGGTCGAAGCGCTCCCACCGGATTGGAGCGACGTCCTCTGCATGCTGGAGCTCGACTCGACCGACCACGTCCCGCGGGCCGCACTGCTCGGGGCGCCCTTGAACCCGACACGAGTCCCCGGTGAGATCGCGTTGCGGTTTCGCGCGTCCGGAAAGCAGGGCTACGGCGTGTCGCCGCAGATGGCGCGACGTTGCCTCGAGCGCATGGACGCCGAGCACGTCACGGGATCGCTGACGATTCTCGACGGGTTGTCCGATACCGAGAACGCAGTGACGCAGGGCCCGGTCTGGCGACTCGCGGGCAAGTCCGTCTAGGCGACGATCTTCGCCGAGCCCTTCATCCCCGTGAGGGCATGCGGGTCGCATTGGAACCGGAACGTCCCGGTCCGGGCGAGCTTCACCTTCCACGTCTGCGTCCCGGCATAGGCCAACGGCTTCGTCGCGCGGTTGAACCCGGGTGCGATGACATGGGCGTTGTGGATGCGGCTGCGGTCGCGCACGACGAGGGTGTACGTGCCGGTCTTCATCGACTTCACGGTCTTACCGGCGGTCGTCTTGAGCGTGATCGTGAAGCCCGGCCCCGACGTGAGGACGAGCTTCGTCTTCGGTGTGACCGCACCGCTCCCCGAGGGTGGCTTCTGCGGCGGCGGCTGCTGGGTCGGGACGTTCCCGACGGTGAACGACCCGTTCATCGTCCCCTGGTGCGGATCGCACTGGTACGTGTACGTCCCGTCACGGAAGGTGACCGTCCAGTGCACCGTGCCCGTGTCGCCGATCTCCGTCGCCTTGTCGACACCGGGGCCGAAGAGGTGGAAGTTGTGCTCCTCGGCCAGGTCCTCGACATCGATCTCGTAGGTGCCCGGATCGAGCTGCGTGACGCGCGCCCCCGACTCCGTCGTCAACACGATCGAGAACCCCGGTCCGACGCGTCCGTGCAACGTCGTGCTCTGGCCGGGGGTCGCCTGCCCACCCGACGCGAAGAGGAACCCGACGCCGGCCACGAAAACGACCATGAGCCCGGGGAACCGAGTCATCTCCACCCTCTACGTCGCGCGCGGAGGGTCGGATTGCCTAGGCGCGCAAGTCGGCATCGAAGCCCTCCCCGAGCGCTTCGACGATCTCGTCGCGCACGGCGCTCGCCTCCTCTTCGGTGAGCGTGCGCTCGGGCGACTGGAACACGAGGTGGATGGCGACGGACTTACGGCCCTCACCGACCTGCTCGCCGCGGTAGACGTCGAAGACGCGCGCTTCGCGCAGGAGGTCGCCGGCAGCCTCGTGGGCGGCGTCGACCAGCGCGCCGACCTCGACGTCCTCGTCGACCGCGACGGCGATGTCCTGGAGTGTCGCCGGGTACGTGAGGACGTCCTCGTAGACGGTCAGGTCGGGCACGGCGGCGAAGAGCGTGTCCAGATCGAGCTCGAACGCCCCCCACGTTCCCTCGAGCAGCGTCGGATGGAGCTCGCCGAGCCATCCGGCACCGGTCGCGGCCGACTTTCCGGGATGGAGCAGGTCGTGCGGGCTGCGCTCGACTCGGAGCTCGAGCCCGAGCGCGTCGTACAGCGTTTCGACCACGCCCTTGACGACCTCGTAGCCGCCCTGGGCGACGCCGGCGACCCGCCAGTGCTCGTAGGGGAGCTGCTCGCCGGAAGGCAGGTAGACACGCGCGATCTCGAAGAGCCCGACGTGCTCGGCGCCGGCGTCCACGCCGGTTCGCGCGGCGTCGAGAAGCCCCGGCACGATCGTCGTTCGCAGGAGCGCCTGGTCGGAGGTCATCGGGCTCGGTAGCCGGATAGCGTCGGATCTCGGATCCGAGCCGACGAGACTCCACGTGTACGCCTCGGACAGCCCGGCGCCGACGAGAGCGTCCTCGACGACACGCCGCAGGCGCTGCTCCTTCGACAGGCGGCCTCGCACGTGCCGGCGCAGCGGCATGGTGTGCGGGATCCGGTCGAGCACCGGCCGCGCGATCTCCTCGACGAGGTCGATCTCACGCACGACGTCGCGGGCCCGCCAGGTCGGGACGGTCACGTTCCAGTCGTCGGCGACATCGAAGCCGAATCCGGTCAGCGTCATCCGCTGGTCGTCGGGCGGGATTTCCAGCCCGATGACCTTCGACGCGCGCTCCGGACGGAAGCGGACGACGGGTCGTTCCGGCAGCTCCGCATGCACGTCGGCTGTGGCCGGTCAGGCGGGCTCCGGCCAGGTCGACGAGCAGGCGGCTCGCGAGGATCGCCGCCGGCTCGGCGAGGTACGGGTCGACGCCCTTCTCCCAGCGATTGGATCCGGCCGTTCGGAGCGCCAGACGCTCCGAGGAGCGGAGGATGCCGAGCGGCTCGAAGTTGGCCGCCTCGAGGAGCACCTCGGTCGTCGAGTCCGTGACCTCGCTGTCCTCGCCGCCCATGATCGCCGCAAGGGCCACGGCGTGCTCGCCGTCGGTGATGAGGAGGTCGTCCGCGTCGACCGCCCGGAGCGTCCCGTCGAGCGTCCGCACCTCCTCGCCCGCGCGTGCGTGACGGACGACGATCCTGCCGTCGGCGAGCTTCGCGCGGTCGAACGCGTGCAGCGGGCTCCCCCAGACGTGCATGACGTAGTTCGTCACGTCGACGACGTTCGAGATCGAGCGCATGTCCGCGAGATGGAGCCGTGAGCGCAGCCACTGCGGCGACGGGCCTATCGCGACCTCCCGGAAGACGCGCGCGATGTAGCGCGGGCACGCCTCGAAGTCGTCGACCGCGACGTCCACCTCCTCCGCGTCGACGATCGCGGGATCCTCCGGGGCCGGCAGGATGGAGCTCCCCTCCGAGCAGCGCCGCGATCTCGCGCGCCAGTCCGACCATGGAGAGCAGGTCGACGCGATTCACGGTCGGAATGACGTCGAGAACCTGGTCGCGGATCGGGAGCACGTCGACCAGCGGCGTCCCCGGCTCGACCCCGTCGGACAGCAGCATGATTCCCGCGTGATCCTCACCGAGGCCGACCTCGTCCTCGGCGAGGATCATCCCGCGCGACGCCTGACCGCGCAGCTCGCGCTCGTCGAGGGGCTGGTCGAAGATCGGGAGGTAGGCGCCGGGCAGCGCGACCGCGACCGTGGCGCCCGCATCGAAGTTCCAGGCACCGCAGACGATCTGTCGCGCGTCGCCCTCCCCCACGTCGACCTGGCAGACGCGCAGCCGGTCGGCGTTCGGATGGGCGTCGACCTCGAGGACGCGCCCGACGAGGAAGCGCCCGACGTTCCCGTTCGTGTCGGAGACGCCGACGTCGATCACGCGCTCGACCTCGAGCGCGGAGATCGCGAGCCGCTGAGCGATCTCGGCGACCGACGCGTCGACGGTGACGTACTCGCGGAGCCAGGAGAGCGGCGCCTTCATCGGAACTGCCCGAGCAGTCGTGGGTCGTTGCGCCAGAGCTCGCGGAGGTCGGGGATCCCGTGCCGGAGCACGGCGATGCGCTCGAGCCCCCAGCCGAACGCGAACCCCGTGTAGCGCTCGGGGTCGTAGCCCACGAACTCGAAGAGGTTCGGGTCGACCATGCCCGAGCCGCCGACCTCGATCCAGCCAGAGTGGCGGCACACGGGACAGCCGGATCCGTCGCAGATGTGACAGGAGACGAGCGCCTCGACGGACGGCTCGGTGAAGGGGAAGTGGTGCGTCACGAAGCGGCTCCGCCGACTCTCGCCGAACAGCGCCTTCAAGAGGTAGTCGAGCGTGCCTTCGAGGTCGCCGAGCGTGATGCCCTCGTCCACCACGAGCCCCTCGACCTGGTGGAAGGTCGGCGTGTGCGTCGCGTCCGGAGTGTCGCGGCGGTACACGCGTCCGAGCGAGACGATGTAGACGGGTGGATCCTGCGCTTCCATCGTCCGGATCTGCGACGGCGAGGTCTCCGTGCGCAATACGGTGTCGTCGTCGAGGAAGAGCGTCTGCAGCGGCGACCGGGTCGGATGCCCGGGCGGGAAGTTGAGCGCGTCGAAGTTGTACGTCGTCGTCTCGACCTCGCGGCCGTCGACGACCGTGTAGCCCAGCCCGAGGAAGATGTCCTCCACCTCGCGCCTGATCTGCGTGATGAGGTGGAGGTGTCCTCGCCTGATCCGGGCGCCGGGCATCGTCACGTCGACCCGCTCCTCGGTGAGCCGCCGGTCGAGCTCGGCGCGCTCGAGCGCCTGCTGCCGCGCGTCGACTGCGGCCTCGAGCCGCTCGCGGAGCGCGTTCATGGCCATCCCCGTCTCCCGGTCGCGCACCTCGCGGAGTGCGAGCTTCAGCTCGCTCTTGCGACCGAGGAACTCCACGCGGACCAGCTCGATCTCGTCGACCGTCGTGGCCGCCTCGGCAGCTGCGAGCGCGGCGTTCTCGAGTGCCTGGGCGTCCACGGGAGCGCCGAGGTTACCAACGTCCTCGAGCCTGATTGAATCGCGGCGATGACGCTCTACGACTCGATCGCATCGATCTACGACCCGTGGAGCCGGTCGGTGACGGAGGACGTCGACTTCTACGTCGAGCGCGCGCTCGCGTCGGGCGGCCCGGTCGTCGAGCTGGCGGTCGGAACCGGGCGTATCGCGATCCCGGTCGCACGCGCCGGGATCGACGTCATCGGCGTCGATTCGTCGCCGGGGATGCTCGCGGTCGCTCGTGCCGCTGCCGACGAGGCCGGTGTCTCCCACCGCCTCGACCTGCGCCTCGGAGACCTGCGCGAGCCGCCCGTCACGGAGCGCGTCCCGCTCGTCCTCTGCCCCTTCCGCACGCTGCTGCACATGGAGACCGAGGAGGAGAAGCTCCGCGCTCTGCGGGCGGCGCGCAGCCTTCTGGAGCCCGACGGCAACTTCGTATTCGACGTCTTCGCCCCGAGCCGAGAAGACATCGAGGAGACGGACGGGCTCTGGCTGGAGCGCGAGCCCGGAATCTTCGAGCGCGCCGACTGGGACGAGTCGTCACGCACGCTCTCGCTCTCCGTCCGCTCGGACGACGGCTCGGCGATCACGTTCGGCCTCCACTGGCTGTCCGCTGCGGAGTGGAGCCGGCTCCTCGACGACGCCGGCCTCGCCGTCGAGTCCGTGTTCGGGTGGTTCGACGGACGCCCGCAGGACGGCGAGGAGGACATGGTCTTCGTCACCCGTCGTCGCTAGAGTCGAGCGCGGTGGTCTGGGTCATCGTCATCGTCGTCGTGCTCGTCCTTCTGGGGCTCGCCGCCGTCTGGCTCTACAACAACCTCGTCCGGCTCCGGAACCGCGTCGACAACGCATGGGCGCAGATCGAGGTGCAGCTCAAGCGTCGCTGGGACCTGATCCCGAACCTCGTCGAGACCGTCAAGGGCTACGCGGCGCACGAGCGTGAGACGTTCGAGGCGGTCACGAATGCGCGCGTCTCCGCGCAGAAGGCGGAAGGGCCAGCCGAGACAGCGCAGGCGGAAGGGATCCTCAGCCAGGCCCTCGGGCGGCTGTTCGCCGTGGCGGAGGCCTATCCGGAGCTTCGCGCGACCGAGAACTTCCAGGAGCTGCAGGCGCAGCTCTCGGACACGGAGAACAAGGTCGCCGTCAGCCGGCAGGTCTACAACGACACCGTGCTCACGTACCACAACGCGATCCAGACGTTCCCCGGCGCGCTGTTCGCGGGCCCGTTCGGCTTCACGAAGCGCGAGTTCTTCGACGTCGAGGACGCAGCGCAGCGGGAGGCACCGTCCGTCGACTTCTAGCGTTCGCGGCTCGTCGCCGCGACCGTGATCCTCGCGCTGCCGAGCGCGGCGAGCGCCGACAGCTTCTCGCTGCTCACCGCCGACGTCGGCGTCCAGCTGCAGCAGGACGGGTCGGTGGGCGTGAGCGAGCGTCTCGAGGTCGCGTTCTCCGGCGACTTCCACTTCGGCTACCGCGACATCCCGCTCCGCGCGGGCGAGTCGCTCGTGGACCCGCTCGTCGTCGAACGCGGAGCCGCGTACACGCGCGGCAACAACACCGAGCTCGCGGAAGGCACGCCCGGGACGTTCGGCGTCGAACGGCGCGGCGACAGCGTGCGGATCGTCTGGTACTTCAGCGCGCAAGACCAGACGCGCGCCTTCACCGTCTCGTACACGCTGCGCGGACTCGCGGTCGCGTACGACGACATCGTCGACGTGAACCTGAAGGTCTGGGGTGACCAGTGGGCGGAGCCGCTCGACCGGCTGGTCGCCGTCGAGGCGGCACCGGGGAAGATCCTGCGCGCGTGGGGCCATCCCGTATGGGTGCGCGGGGACGTCGAGCTCGAGGGAACGCGGGCGACGCTGCGCGCCGTCTCCATCCCGGCACACCAGTTCGTCGAGCTGCGGACGCTCGTCCCCCGTTCCGCGTTCGCGTCGACGGGCGGAATGAGCGTCGCGCGCGGAGACGGCTTCGCCGCGATCGTCGAGCAGGAACTCGCGGACGCGAGGAAATTCGAGAAGGACCACGAGCGGATCGACGCTCTCAAGGCGCATCCCGTGCGCACCGGCCTCGTGCTGCTCGGCCTCGCGACGATCCCCGCCCTCCTCGTGATCGCCCTCGTCTTCTGGTTCATGGGCCGCGAGCGCGGGACCGGGTACGACCGCGAGTACGAGCAGGAGCCGCCAACGGACACGGAGCCGGCACTCGTCCCCACGCTCCTCCGGCAGGGCGGCGAGGCAGGCTCCTACGAGTTCACGGCGACCCTGTTCGACCTCGTTCGGCGCGGCGTCTACAAGGCGGTGCCGACGACGACGGAGCGAGCGATCTGGGGAGGGCTCCGCCAGCAGACCGTCTCCGACCTCGAGATCTCGGCCGGCGAGAACCGCGAGCTGCGGGCGTGGGAGCGGGACGTCGCGAACGTCGTCGACGGCGTGCTCGACGGAGGCAGTGAGGTGCTTTCCAGCTTCCGGGAGAAGATCGAGGACGAGCGCGAGTCGATGCACGGCCGCTTCTCGTCCTTCAAGGAGCACGTCGCCGACGAGACCGGGCGCCTGAGGTGGTTCCGGTCGAACGGCGCGATTCCACTCGTCGTCGCGACCGTCCTCTTCGGACTGATCGGCGCGCTCCTCGTGTTCCTCGCCGTGCGGCAGTGGCGCCCCGTGTACCCGCGGTATTCGGATGTCGTGCTCGTCGGGATCGGCGCCTGCCTCGTCGCGAACGCCGCGCTCTGCCTCGGCACGCTCGTGTTCAACCGTCGTGCGTGGCGGCAGCGCACGCGGTCCGGTCAGGAGGAGGCCGAGCGCTGGGAGGCGTTCCGCCGCTACCTGTCGGACTTCCCGCGCCTCCAGGAGGCGCCGCCAGCGACGCTCGAGCTGTGGGAGCGCTACCTCGTCTACGGGATCACGTTCGGGATCGCCGAGCGCGTTCTCCAGGGCGCGCAACTGCACATGCCCGAGGCCCTGCACGAGGCGAGCACGATCTACTGGATCTCACCGCACGGCGATCTCGGCTCGGGCGCGTCGAGCCTCTCGATCGGCGACCTCGCTTCCGGCTTCGGAAGCGCTCTCGCTCCGCCGAATTCGGGATCGGGCGGAGGCGGTGGCGGCTTCTCGGGCGGCGGTGGAGGCGGCGGCGGTGGAGGCGGCGGCGGGTTCGGCTAGTCCGGACACGTCCGCAAGAGCCATCTGGTAGCGGGCGCGGCGTCATGGCACGCTGGCTCGCATGAGAGCGGCCGGCATGGGCGGAGCGACGCGCTGCGTTCCGGCTCGCGTCGCCGCCCTCGGATAGACGCGGCGACGGCCTAGCGCACCGTCGCGACGACGCTGTTCGGTCCGGCGGATCCCCCGTTCGGGGGTGTCTGGCGTGTGCCCGGCGTCGACAACTGAGCAAGACCCCCCGCCGAAAGGACATGCGGCATGTTCACCAAGGGCAACACGCGTTACGTGGTCGTCTCGCTGGCTGCGCTCGCCGGCCTCCTCGCCAGTCTCGGCGGGGGCTGGTTCGACGGCAGCTAGCACGACACCCCGATCCGAGCACACACGGTCTCCCGTCCCCCTGCGGCGGGAGACCGCGTCCCTGCCCGCGACCTAGAGCTCGGACTCCTGGAGCGCCCGCGCGGCGCGACGGTAGAGACCGGCCGCGACCTCGTCGTTGCCGCGTCGACTCTCGAGGTCGCCGCGCGCGAGCCACGCCGAGCTCGTGTGGCTCGCCGAGCTCGCCCGCACCGACGTCTCCTCCGCGTGGGTGAGCCAGCGCTCCGCCTCGTCGAGGCGGCCTTGTGCCGCCAGTGACCGGCCGAGTGCGAGCTCGGCGGTCCCGATCTCCTGCAGGTGGTCCGCGCGGTCGTCGAGAAGGTCGAGCGCCTTCCGCGCCTGCGCCTCCGCGAGCTCGGCGTCCCCGAGATCGAGCCGGATCTCCGCGAGCGACGAGCACACGTAGCCGGCGTCCACGGGTAGGTCGAGCTCGACGAAGCTCTCGAATGCCTCCTCGAGCAAGGTGACCGAACGTTCCGGGCTCCCGAGAAGGTGGTTCAGCCCGGCGAGGTTGTTCAGAAGGCGCGCCGTCGTCGCCTTGTCGTCCAGCTCCACGAAGAGCGCGCGCGAGCGCTCTGCCTGCGTCCGTGCGAGCACCCAGCGGCCCTGGCGCTGGGCGACGAGCGATGCCTGGAAGAGCGCATCGGCGACGCGGCGCGTATCGGCGCTCGCCTCGGCGAGCTCGAGCGCCCGCTCGACGTCCTCCTCTGCCGCCACCCAGTCGCGGAGCCGGCGATGGCAGCGGGCGCGCCAGTGGAAGATGTCCGACCGGAGACGGTCCGAGCGCTCCTCCGAGTCCTCGGCGAGAACGAGCGCCTGGTCGAGGAGCACGATCGCATCGTCGATGCTCGACTCCTGGTAGCGGACGACGCCGACGAGGAACACGACCTCGGCGCGGTCGACGTCGGTGAACCCGGCCGCGAGGGCGAGGGTCGCCGCGTCCTCGAGGACGGACATCGCCTCCTCCAACCGGCCCGTTCTGATGAGCGCCCATGCCTCTCCTCTGAGGGCGTGCAGCGAGAGCGCCGGTGCGGCGCCGGCGGCGAGACGAGCCACCCGGAACGCGGCGAGCGCCTCGTCGTACCTGTGCTCCTCGAGGAGCTCCTCGGCGGCGCGCGCGTCCGCCTCGACGCGCTCGGCGTCGGCCCGGCTGAGGCCGTGCTCGAGGTAATGACGGTCGGTGTCGAGCCTGCTCGCGAGCCACTCGAGGGTCTCGCGCGTCGGACGGGTCTTGCCGCGCTCGATCTGGCTGACGTACTCCTTCGAGAACCGTCCGGCGGCGAGCTCCGACTGGCTCAGACCGGCCGAATGGCGCAGCAGGCGAACGCGCTCCCCGAGAGCAGCCGTGCCGGCGTCGAGCGGCGACTCCCAGTCCTCCCTCGCCACAGGTCACATGGTGGCACGTCCGACGGCGTTCGACGAGTCCGCCGTCACGACCGGCGCGCGAGCTCGTAGAGCGCGATTGCGCCGGCCGCGGCCACGTTCAACGACTCGGCGGCACCCGGGGTCGGAATCGACACCCCCAGGCCCTGGCCGACGAGGTCGTCGGGAAGCCCCTCGCGCTCGGAGCCCAACAGGAAGGACAGTGGCCGCTCCAGCGCCGCGTCCGCGAGCGCCACGCCACCGCGTGCGACGAGCGCAACCTTCCGCTCCGGTAGGTCGTCCCAGGCGCAAAGCGGAACGCGGAACACGGCCCCGGCGGAGGCCCGGAGAGCGCGCGGGCCGGTCGGGTCGGCGCAGTCCGCGGACAGCGCCACGCCCGCCGAGAACGCATCGGCCGTGCGCAGGAGAGTCCCGACGTTGCCGGGATCCGAGACCCTCCAGAGAGCGACGACGACGTCACGGACCCCGAGGGGCAGGTCGGCACGTCGGTAGACCGCGATGACGCGCGGAGCGTGGCCGAGCGTCGACACCTCGGCGAGAAGCTCGGGGACGACGTCCTCACCAGCGACGAGTAGCTCGACCGGCTCGACGCCCGCACCCGATGCCGCCTCGACGAGGTCCTCGCTCTCCACGGCGAAGAGGCCAGAGTCGTCGCGATGCTTCCGCGCAGAGAGAAGCTTCCGGACGAGCCGGAGCTTCTCGTTCTGACGCGATTCGATCAGGCTGCTTCGGCCGAGTCGAGCGCAGCCTTCGCGCGCTCGGCGACGGCTGCGAACGCCTGCGGGTCGCTCACGGCGATGTCGGCGAGCGACTTGCGGTCGAGCTCGATCCCCGCCTTCTTCACGCCTTCCATGAAGCGGTTGTACGAGAGACCGTTCTCTCGCGCGGCTGCATTGATGCGGATGATCCAGAGCGACCGGAACGTCCGCTTCTTCGCCTTGCGATCACGGTAGGCGTAGACGAGCGAGTGCTCGACCTGCTCCTTCGCGAAGCGGTAGCTCGACTTCTTTCGCCCGTAGTAGCCCTTCGCCTGGTTGAGGACCTTGGCGCGCTTCTTCCGCGCGTGGACGGCACGCTTGACCCTGGGCATCTCAACCGCCTCTCAGGAGCTTCTTGACACTCTTCACGTCGCTCTCGGCGACGTCGTACATCTTCCGGAAGCCGCGCCTACGCTTCGACGACTTCTTCTCGAGGTTGTGGCTCCTCATCCCGTGCCGGCGCAGGAGCTTCCCCGTCCCCGTCACCTTGAAGCGCTTCTTCGCGCCCTTCCCTGTCTTCATCTTTGGCATCTGTCTTCACTCCTACATTCCTGTTCGGGGCGAGAACCATGACCATGTTGCGGCCGTCGAGGAGAGGCTGTTGCTCGATCGAGCCGAGCTCCTTCACGTCCTCCGCGAGTCGCATGAGAAGGTCGCGCCCCCGATCCGGGTGGAGCGTCTCGCGCCCCCGGAACATGATCGTGACCTTGACCTTGGCTCGCTGGCCGAGAAAGCGCACGACGTGCCCCTTCTTGGTCTCGTAGTCGTGGATCCCGATCTTCGGTCTGAGCTTGATCTCCTTGATGTTGATCTGCTGCTGGTGCTTTCTGGCCTGCTTGGCGCGCTGATCCTGCTCGTAGCGGTACTTCGAGTAGTCCATGACCCGCGCGACGGGCGGATCGGCGCCGGCCGCGACCTCTACGAGATCGAGTCCCTTGCCGTACGCGAACTCGAGCGCTTCCTTCGTCGGGAGGATCCCGACCTGGCCGCCCACCTCGTCCACGAGCCGGACGCTCTGGGCGCGGATCTCCTCGTTGATTCGCTCGTCCCGCTTGCGCGGTACCTGCCGGTCGAGATCCGGCCTACGGCGGCGAGGTCTCAAAAGCCCTTCATCAAGCTCTCAGCTTCCTCCTTGTACACGACAAAAACCGCTGCACGCAGCGGCTCTTCACTTCGTCCAACCGGCTCGGTTGAACCTCCGCGGGTCAAACCCGGGAGGTGAGGAAGCGATGAGCTCCTACTTGCAGGCGCCGAAGGCTATCAGCTGCGCGCGAGGTCCCTGAAGGCGACCGCCTCCGCGGACGCCGTGCCCGCGACTGCTCAACCGCGCCGAGGGTCGGCGTCGCCCGCGAGCTCGCGGAAGCGCGCGAGCAGGTCGTCGAGGGACAGCGTCGACTGCCCTCCGCCCCGCTCGCGCACGGCGAGAGACGCGTCCGACTCACGGTCGCCGTAGACGACGACGAACGGCACCTTCTCGAGCTCGGCGTCCCGGATCCGCCTGCCGAGCGTCTCGTCGCGGTCGTCGACCTCGACGCGGAAGCCCTCGTCCGCGAGTCGGTCTCGGAGCGCGCTCGACGCATCGCGGTGATCCTCGCCCACCGGGATCACGCGCGACTGCAGCGGCGCGAGCCAGAACGGGAAGTCGCCCCCGTAGTGCTCGATGAGGATGCCCAGGAAGCGCTCGAGCGAGCCGAGCAGCGCACGGTGGATGACGACCGGCGAGTGCTCGCGATTGTCTGCCCCCATGTAGGTGAGGCCGAACTGCACGGGCATCTGGTAGTCGAGCTGGATCGTGCCCATCTGCCAGCTCCGCCCGAGGACGTCGGTCATGTGGAGGTCGATCTTCGGGCCGTAGAACGTCCCCTCGCCGGGCGAGATCGCGTAGTCGAGCCCGTGTCGCTGGAGCGCGGCCTCGAGCGCGCCCTCGGCCTGGTCCCACTGCTCGTCCGTGCCGAGCCGGGTCTCGGGCCTCGTCGAGAGCTCGGCGCGCGGCGTCAGGCCGAAGCGGTCGTACAGGTAGTTGACGAAGTCGATCATCCCGTCGATCTCGTCCTGGATCTGGTCCTCCGTGACGAAGACGTGGGCGTCGTCCTGGGTGATGTGCTTCACGCGGAGCAGACCGTGAAGCGTCCCGCCCCGCTCGTCGCGGTGGAGGGTCGACGACTCCGCGTAGCGAATCGGAAGATCGCGGTACGAGCGCAGCTGCGAGCCGAAGAGGAGCATGTGGCCGGGGCAGTTCATCGGCTTGAGCGCGAGCGGCTCCTCGCCCTCGTGCGGCTGGACGAAGAACATGTTCTCCCGGTAGTTGTCGTAGTGCCCCGAGGTGATGTACGTCTGGATGTCGTAGAGCAGCGGCGTCTTCACCTCGAGGTAGCCACGCCTGCGGTTCTCGCGCCGACGGAGGTCCTCGAGGCTGTTCCACAGCACCATCCCCTTCGGGTGCCAGAAAGGCGACCCCGGCGAATGGTCGGACAGATGGAAGAGGTCGAGCTGCGCCCCGAGCCGACGATGATCGCGGGCACGTGCCTGCTCGAGCCTTTCGAGGTGCGCGTCCAGGTCGCCCTGTGAGTAGAACGCGGTGCCGTAGATCCGGGTCAACTGCGTGTTGTGCTCGTCGCCGCGCCAGTATGCGCCGGCGAGGCTCGTCAGCTTCACGGCCTTGATCGGCGCTGCGTTCTGGAGGTGCGGGCCGCGGCAGAGATCCGTGAACTCGCCCTGCGTGTAGAGCGAGATAGCACCGTCCGCGCCGCGCGCGAGCTCGACCTTGTACGGCTGCCCCTCGGCCTCGAACCGCGCGACGGCGGCGTCACGGCTCAGCTCCTCGCGCGTCCACTCGCGCCCCTCGGCGATCTCACGCCGAATCTCGTCCTCGATCGCCTGGAGGTCCACCTCCGAGATGGGCTCCGGGAACTCGAAGTCGTAGTAGAAGCCGTCCGCGATCGGCGGGCCGATCGCGATCTTCACACCCGGGTGGAGCCGCATCACCGCCTCGGCGAGAAGGTGCGCCGTCGAGTGGCGCAGCACGTAGAGCGCGTCGGGATCGTCCGTGTCGCGGGTCGTGAGGAACTGGACGCGCTCACCGTCGGCGAGCGGCAGCCGCAGGTCGCGCGTCGCATCGCCGACCCGCGCGACGACCGCCTGCTCGGCCAGCTTCGGGCCGATCGCGCGTGCGGCGTCGAGACCGCTGGCCCCGTCGGGGAGCTCCAGCTCGGATGAGTCGGGAAGGACGATCTTCATGAGCGGAGCTGAGGATAGACAGGGCTCGGGGATACTTGAGGTGGATGCGTCCGAGCACCTGGGTCGCCGTTGCAGTCGCGCCGCTCCTGCTCCTCGCAGTCCTGCTCGCACGACCGGCGATCGACGGTGACTGGGAGAACCATCCAGCGCACTTCTGGCTCGTCCTCGGCGCGGCGATCGCGGCGACGGCGCTGGGGCTCAGCGTGACGACGGCCGCGCGCCGGCGGCAGGACGCCCGACTTCTGCTGATCTCGTTCGCATTCATTGTCAGCGCCGCGTTCCTGGGCCTGCACGCGCTGGCGACGCCGGGGGTCCTGCTCGGATCGAACGCCGGGTTCGAGCTGGCGACGCCCATCGGCCTCGTGCTCGCGGCGTTCTTCGCGGCGGCGTCGTCACTCGAGCTGAGCAGTACCCGGGCGGACGCCGTGCTACGGGCGGCGCCGGTGATCATCGCGCTACTCGCGGCGCTCGTCGTCGGCTGGGCAGTGGTCTCGCTCGCGGAGCTCCCGCCGCTGAACGATCCGCTCCTCGCCGAGCAGCTCGACGGCTGGCAGCTCGTTCTCGCGGCGCTGGGCTGCGCGCTCTACGGGATCGCCGCGTTCGGCTTCTTCCAGCTCCATCGACGACGGCCGGAACGCTTCGTCCTCGCATTCGCGCTCGCGTTCGTGCTCCTGGCCGAAGCGATGGTCGTCATCGCGTGGGCGCGGAACTGGCAGGTCTCGTGGTGGGAGTGGCACATCCTGATGCTCACCTCGTTCCTGCTCATCGCATTCCTGGCTCGGGCGGAGTGGCACGAAGAGCGGTTCAGCGCGCTCTACCTCGACGAGACTCTCGCGGGCGTCCGCGACGTCAGCGTCGTCCTCGCCGACCTTGCGGGCTACACGGCGTTCACGGAAGGACACGCGGCCGACGAGGTGGCGGCGATGCTGAACGCGTACTACGGGCCGATCATCCCGCTCATGGAACGCGCCGGCGGCGAGGTGCACCAGATCGTCGGCGACGAGCTGATGATCCTCTTCGGCAAGGACACTGCCGTCGGCGACCACGCGTACCGCGCGGCCCGCGCCGCGCTCGTGCTCCAACGCGTCGCGCAACGGATCGGCGAGGGCGAGCAGAACTGGCCACGCTTCCGTGTCGGCGTGTCGAGCGGCGAGGTGCATGCGGGCGTCGTCGGGGCGGCAAGCGGCCACCGCAAGCACGGCGTGATCGGCGACGTGGTGAACCTCGCCGCGCGGCTGCAGGCGGCCGCCCCGGTCGGGGGCGTGCTGATCGCGGAGGCGACGTTCCGCGAGCTCGGCTCGGCGGCGGTGGTCGAGGCGCTACCCCCGATGCACGTGAAGGGGAAGCGCGAGCCCGTGACGGCGTACGTGCTGCATCGGCTGTCGGCCGCCTCAGCCGCGCGCCTGAGCGGCCAGAGCCATTCCGTAGACACCCTCCGTACACTCAGTTCGGATGAGCGACGGCGCCGCCGAGCCCTCGAGCAGGGTCGAGCGACTCGCGCGCAAGCCTCTCGACCAGCTCGGCGGGGTCGTACGGGGTGTGTTGCGAGCGCTCCCGAGGGCGATCGAGGACATGTTCGCGGACCGGTGCACGCAATACGCCGCAGCGATCGCCTATCGCGTCCTCTTCTCGCTGTTTCCACTGACGATCGCACTCGTCTCGATCTTCGGCCTCGTGCTCCAGGACGACGAGCTCCGGCAGAAGGTCATCGACGAGATCGGCGACATCCTCCCCGTCTCCCCCTCGGGCCAGGGGAACATTCAGACGTCGATCGACCAGATCGCAACGCCGCTGTCCGCGATCGGCCTCGTCTCGCTCGTTGCGCTCCTCTGGGGCGCAACCGGGATGATGGCGTCGATTCGCCTCGGCCTCGAGGCGGCCATGAAGGTCGACCGCGGGCGACCCGCCGTCCGGGCGAAGCTCGTCGACTTCGTCCTCGTGGCGGCCGCCGGAATCCTCGTGATCGTCATCGTGGGTCTGTCGGCATTCGGCGCCTTCTTCAGCGAGCTGGTCGACCGCTTCACCGAGTGGGCCGGCATCGCCACGCCTTCGGGCCTGCTCCTCCGCGACGGCGTGCAGCTCGTCGCAATCGGGATCACCGTCCTGCTCCTCTACCGCTTCGTCCCGGCACGCCGGATCCGCCGCCGCGGAGCCCTCGCAGGAGCGATCCTGACGGCGGTGGGCGTATGGGGGTCGACGAAGGTCCTGGCGATCGTCTTCTCCGACTTCTCGCGCTACAACCTCATCTACGGCTCGCTCGCGGGAGTGATGACGTTCCTCTTCTTCGTCTATGTCGTGGCGTTCATCCTCCTGCTCGGCGCCGAGTTCGCCTACGCGTGGTCTCAACCACCCGGCCCACCCGGCCCTCCGCTGCGAGCTCAGGTGATCGGAGTCGTGCGCGGCCTCTTCGTCCACCACGACGACGCCGAGAAGCCGACTAGCGCAGAGCCGGCTCGTCGACCCTGAGCGTCTTCGCGTCGGCGTCGAGCGTGCACGTGACGCCGAGCGGGAGGGCCGCGAGGTGCTTCGTGTGCCCGAGCGGAAGCCCGTAGATCGCGGGGACGCCCAGAGAGCCGAGCCGCTCCTCGAGGACGTCCTCGATCGTGCGTGAGCGAGCCCAGTCCGAGACGGGCCGGAGATCGCCGTACTCGGACTTCTCCATCTGCCCGACGACGACGCCGGCGACGTGCTCGAGCTTGCCGGCGTGCGCGAGCTGGACGAGCTGCCCGTCGAGGTAGTACGGCGGCGTGTGCGTGTCCTCGAAGAAGAGGATGGCGCCGTCGAGCTCGATCTCCCACGGCGTGCCCATGGTCTGCATCAGCAGCCAGAGGCAGCCTCCGACGAGGGGCGCGGTCACGCGACCGCCGTGCAGCGTTCGCACCCACGGGTCGTCGGGATCGTGCGGCACGTCGCCGACACCGCCGGTGTGCAGCACGTCGAGGAGCCGCTCCGTGGAGAACGACGTCGAGTCGGTCGCGCCGACGCCCATCAGGCCGTAGCCGTAGACGGTCGCGATCCCCGAGCGCTGCCGGAGCGCGATGTGCAGGGCCGTCAGGTCCGAGTAGCCGACGAGCGGCTTCGGATTGTCCGCGATCAGGTCGAAGTCGAGGAACGGGATCGTCTGGGCCGATCCGAAACCGCCCTGGAGCGCCTGGACGACGTCGATGTCGGGATCGCCGAAGAGCGCGTTCAGGTCATCGGCACGACGCCGCGCGTCCCCGGCGACGTAGTCGTCCCGATCCCAGACGCCTTCTCCGAGCTTGACCTTGAACCCGCGCCGCTCCCACCACTCGACACCGCGGAGCACGTCAGACCGGCTGTCGTACGGACTCGCCGCCGCAGCCACACCGATCGTGCCGCCGGCGGGCAGCGGCTTTCCGAACCGCGTCGCCGCGATCACTTGCAGATGCGGACGGTCTGACTCGCTTCGGCCTCGCGCCCGCGGACGTCCGACGCGACTGCGGAGAGCGCGTGCGGGCCCTTCCGCGTCCCGCGCGTCCGCCACGTCAGCTCGTAGAGACCGGCGGTGTTCTTCTGCACGCGGCCGATCTGGCGCTGCCCGTCGAAGAATCCGACCGACGAGATCTGGACGTTGTCGTTCGCCACGACGAGCAGCTTCTGCCGCGCGGCGAGGCATTTCCCCTTCTCCGGCGTGATCCACGTGACCGTCGGCCGCGGCACGGCCTCGGCGCGGAGCCCCTGCGAAGCGCGTGTTCGGGAGCGGGCTGTCGGACTCGGTGTTGATGTTCTTTGCCTCCTGGTAATCGGAGGCGACGAGTCTGCATGAACTGCGTATCGGGCCCGAGCGGAAGCGTGGTCCGCGGGATCGCGAACGCCGCGACGCCCGTCGCGGGGTCGAAGAGCGTCGCGCCCGACCGACGAGCGCCGGGTCGACGGCCCGAAGAAGAGCTGCAGGGAGTGCGGATCGACGCCCGACTTCGCGTCGGTGATCTTCGCGACGACCGTCGGCCGGCCGCTCGACAGCGCCTTCGTGACGATGCGCACGGTCGGCGGCCGCACGTCGTTCACCCACGAGCGCAGCGTGTAGCGCCCGGCCAGCGAGCGGCCGTTGAACAGGTCACGCCCGGAGTCGACGGAGACGTAGTAGCGACCCGGCGGGAGGAAGACGCCTCCTGCGGCGCCGATCGAGTACAGGAAGTCGGGCAGCGAGCCGTTGACGTTCACGGGGATGCCTGCGTAGCCGAGCACGTCGTTCTCGTCGAGGGAGCCCATGAACCAGGGGTGGATGGGCTGATTCGAGCTGAGGCGCGCGGTGATCGGTGCGTCCAGCTTCGTCTCGGGCTTCACGACGACGACCCCGGCGTTCACCGCCTGCTTCGTGATGTTCAGCGAGTAGATCTTCTCCTTGCCGTCGTCGTTCACCGACGGATCGACGCCGAAGATGCCGAGGATCGAGAACGGCGAGGTCGGCCACCTGTACGCCTGCGCGCGATCCTCCCCCGTTCGCGTGTCGCCGGACTGCATCGGCTTCAGCGCAGCGACCGGTGCGCCGGTGAGCGACGAGCGCGAGACCGAGAACGCGTACGGGATACGACGCACGTCGCTCCCGCGCCGAAGGAGGATGAAGCCGAAGTTGTCCCCCTGCACGCCACCGGCCGCGACGCCGGCGGTGATCTGCATGACCGCCGTTCCGCCGGGGGCGATCGAGACCGGCGCCGCCTCGCACCGTCGCCCCGGCCGACGCGACCTGCGGCTGCACGTCCGCGACCCACGTTCCCGCCCCGTCGCCCGCGTCGGAAACGGTGACGGCGAGCGACTTCGAGTTCGCGCCACCGCCTGCGACGAGGTAGCCGAACGAGAGCGACTGGGGATCGGTGAACACGAGCGGCTTGTCGGCGGTGCCGACCCTCACGAGTCCGGCTCCCTCGACGAGCACCGAGGCCTCCTGCGAGAGCGTCGTGTCGGCGAACGCGGGACCGGCCGTCGACATGAGCGCCGACTTCATCTGCTGCGGCGTCCACGTCGGATGGCGCTGCGTGAGGAGCGCCGCAACACCCGCGATGTGAGGCGCGGAGAAGCTCGTCCCGTCGAGAACGGCGAACTGGTCGCCCGCGAACTCGGGAAGCGTCGACGAGAGGACCTGCGCCCCGGGGGCGGTGACGTCCGGCTTGAGCGCGTGGCCGAACGGCGTCAGCCCCGACGAGGTGAAGCTCGTCGGTACGCCGGCCCAGGTCGTCGGCACCTCGAGGATGTCGCGCGTGAAGCGCACCGTCACGGCGCCGCCCGAGCCTGCGGCGGCCGCGCGGATCCGCGCGCCGTCGAGGTCCGAGATCGTCCCGCCGGAGAGCGCGGTGATGAACGCGAACGTCGGGTCGCCGGGTCGGTTCTCGGCGATGACGATGCCCGTCGCACCTGCCTCTCGCGCGCGGGACGCCTTCACGCTGTACGGACACCCCCGCGGCTGACGAGCGCGATCGCGCCGCTGAAGCGAGCCCGCGGGCGCGGCAGTCGCACAGCTGCCTGCTGACACCGGCAATCGAGCCGACGTCCACGAGCCGCTGGTTGCTCGAGATCCAGGAGGCGGCACGGTGTCGGCGGACGACGAACGGCATGCGCGGAAGTCCGCCCGGTGCGACGACCTGGACGCGACGCGCCGAAGACGTGCGCGTTCGCGACCGCACCGACGCTGATCGCGTCCGGCGCCGTCGCCGGCGATCCGGCCGTCCCGAGCCCGAAGAAGTCGCGGTCGTTCCCGGCCGAGATGACCGGCACGACACCGGCGCGAACGACGTTCCTGACCGCTTCGATGAGGATGTCCGTCCGGGGATCCGCCTGCGGCCCGCCGCCCGAGAAGTTGATGACGTCCATGCCGTCGCGCACGGCCGCCTCGAACGCGGCGACGATCTCCGGGCTGTTGGCCGAGCAGCAGCCGCCGAGCGGCGCCGGCGCGGGGACGTTGAACACGCGGTAGTTGCCGATGTACGCACGCGGGCGCGACGCCCTCGACGTCCTTGACCGCGGGATGACAGCCGCCGTTCGCCTCGCTGCAGAAGCCCGCGCTGCCCGGCCGCGACGTCGGTCTTGACGCCGGCGATCACGCCGGCGACGAACGTTCCGTGGAACGAGTTGTCGCGGTCGAGCGGCGCGCTGTTCGCGCCGCGTCCTGCGAAGCCGCGGGCGACGATCACCTTTGGCGTCGTCGAGTCCGCTCGTCCCCTTCGGGAAGCCTGGCGGATACGAGAAGCCGGTCGGGTCGAGGAACGGGTGCTCGTGATCGACGCCGTCGTCGACGACCGCGACCTTGACGCCCTGTCCCCGCGGCGCCCGTCGCAGCGCAGAGAACTGCGGAGCGCCGAGGACGGACGGGCCTCGGTTCAGGTTCAGGTGGTACGAGTAGCTCGGATACACCTTCGTCGCGATCCTCGTGTCGAGGAGCTTCGGCAGCCGGGCGTACGGCACGCTCACCGCGAAGCCGTTCACGAGCACCTGGTAGCGGCGCGACACGAGCGCGTCCGGCATCGCATCGTGCAGATCGGCGATCGCCCTCGCCTGCTCCGCCTCGAGCGTGCTCAGGTACGTGCGAGAGAACGCGCTCCGCATGTTCAGCTTCTGCCTGACACCGAGGCCAGCGAGCCCGCGGGCGTACGTCGCGGCCGCGAGCGGCGGATCCTCGAGCTCCATGATCACGCGCACGCGGTTGCCGCGGGTTGGACGAGCAATCGCGAGGTCAGGAGCCGGCCGGACCTTCAGCAGCGCTTGTTCGACGACGCTCTTCGGCGTTCGATCGACAGAACCGGCCGCCGTGCCGGTGGTGGCGACGACTGCGACGAGTGAGAAGAGGAGCGCGAGGCGGCGCACCGGCGGCGGTGTCTAACGAACCTTGCCCGTGTAGCTCTGTCCCGCCTTCAGCCCTTCGAACGCCACCGTGACCGATCCACGGAACGTCTTGCCCTTCGCGTTCGCCGGGATGTTCCACGTGCAGGTCGCCGCCCCGCCCTGCACTCGCTGGAGCTGCGCCGTGAGTCGTGCAGCGCCGACCCGTCCGACGCAGGTCACACGTCCGTTCTGGACGGCCGCGCCGGTGTCGGAGCGCGCCGCCACCAGCTTGAGCGTGAACGGCCGACCCGCCACGGGCTTCGCCGGCGTCGGCTTGAGGCTCCGAACGACCAGCGTCGGCTTCTGAACGACGACGTTGTACGGGTAGAAGCCGATCGTCGGGGCGAAGTCACGCTTGCAGTTCGTGCAGTCGATCGCGCCGCGTGGTGGAGTCGAAGACGATCCCCGACACCGCGGTGACGTCGAAGAGGAGCTTCCGCGTGTTGCTGAGATCGGAGGCGTTCACCCGAATCGTCGGCCCGCCCGCCCATGCGTACGACAGCGACGACTGGGTCGGGCTCAGCGTGAAGTCGGAGCCGTCCCACTTGAAGAGCAGGAGCTCTCCCTGGATGAGCTGGATGATGTAGTCGGCACCCAGGCTCTCGGGGTCACCCGTCGACTGATTCGCATCGCTGTCCAGGAACATCACGATCGCGATGTCCGCCGCGTACTGAGGCCGGTTCGGGATGTTGATCTTGAACGAGATCGTCGCCGCGTCGTCGTTCGACGCGACGATCGTCGTGATGTCCGGCGCGGCCGGGTCCTCACCCACCGAATCGTTGAACGTGGTCGTGTTCGCCGCCGGCGCCTTCGGCGCGGAGAGCGCACCGGAAGCCGCGGCGGGAAGCGCGACGACGGCAAGTGCGATCGCGAGGACGAGCCATGGTCGTGTCAGCAACCGCACGTGCGCGTCAGCGTAGATGCGGGTCACGCATCTCGCAACTAGAAGGTGATGACGCTGCGAATGCCGTCCTGCGCCTCCATCAGGTCGAACCCGCGGTTCACCTCGTCGAGCGTCAGCCGATGGCTGAGCAGGGACTCGACGTCGATCTCGCCCGAAAGCCAGCGGTCGACGAGCAGCGGCACCTGCGTGCGCCCCTTCACGCCGCCGAACGACGACCCCGTCACCCGTCGGCCGGTGATCAGGAACCGTGGGACGATGTCGAGCGTCTCCCCCTTACCGGCGACGCCGACCATGGTCGCGAGGCCCCATGCCTCGCGCGCCGACTCGACCGCCTGCCGCATGACCCGGACGTTGCCGGTGGCCTCGAACGTGTAGTCGGCGCCGAATCCGCCGGTCTCACCGCGGATCCAGTCGACCGTGTCCTCTGCTGCAACGCGGGTGTCCGTGGCGCCGTGATGCCTTGCACTCGCGAGCCGCCCCTCCGAGAGGTCGATCGCGACGATCCGCTCGGCTCCGGCGAGCCGGCAGCCGATGACCGCTCCGAGACCGACGAGCCCGCAGCCGAACACCACGCACGTCGAGCCCGCCTGGACGTCGGCGGTGTACAGCGCCGCGCCGATCCCGGTCGAGAGCCCGCACGCGAACGGGGCGCAGCCCTCGAGCGACGCCTCCGGCGAGACCTTTGCGAGGGCGATCTCCGGCATCACCGTGTACTCGGCGAACGTCGAGGTGCCCATGAAGTGCCGCATCGGCTCGCCGTCGCGAGAGAGCCGCGTCGTGCCGTCCGGCATGTGGCCGAGTCCCTGCTGGTCTCGGATCGCAACGCACCGGTTCGTCCGCCCGCTCCGGCAGTGGACGCACTCGCCGCACTCGGGGGCGAAGAGGGTGATGACATGGTCCCCGGGAGACACGAGCGTCACGTCGGCGCCGACCCGCTCGACGATCCCGGCGCCCTCGTGGCCGAGGACGCACGGCGCATAACCGGTCGGGTCCGCCCCGGACGCCGTGTAGAGATCGGTGTGGCAGACACCGCACGCGGCGAGCCGGACGAGCACCTCGCCCGCCTTCGGCTCGGCGAGGTCGAGCTCCTGGACGACGAGCGGCTCGCCGAACTCCTCGAGCACCGCTGCGCGGATCTTCACGTGCGGCAGTCTCTCACGCAGCCCATCCCGACACAGAGTGCCGGTCGACCGTCGCTCGAAGGCGTTTCCAATCTGAAATACGGGGGCACGTACCTGGTCCGACGACCGGGGAGTGTGCATGCCGGCCCGACCGTTCGAGATCCGCTACCCCGACGGCGACTTCGAGATCGCCTATACGCGACGCCCGTCTCCGACCGTCGGTCAGACGATCCAGCGTAAGAACCGGGTCTGGGACGTGATACGCAGAGAGGACCGTGACGCCGACGGCGCGGATGCCGTCTTCGTGTACGTCGAGCCTGCGGGGACTCCGGGCGGCGACGATCGGCACTCGGCTGGAGACCCGTCACGTGATCGTCGGCGACGAGACCGTCGAGACGGGCTGCAGCGGTAGTCTGGTCGTATCCCAACGACGCCGATCTTCGGCGAACTGCCCGTCGGCACACATGTTCGAAGCCGCGGGTTCGAATGCGCATCCGGGAGTTAGCGGCAGTGCCGCGATTCATCGAGCCCGTCGAGTCGGAGGCCTCACGGAGCCGGTCGGGCGGATCCGTGATCACTCCGGGACGTCTCGGAGACCAGCCGTTGACGTTCGAGACCCTCGCCGAGGCCTAGCCTCAGCGCTTCGCGATGGCTGAGAAGACACCCGCGAAGAAGGGCACGCAGAAGGGGTTCACCGACGACGAACGGGCCGCGATGAAGGAGCGCGCCCGAGAGTTGAAGGCGGAAGCGCGTGCGAGCAAGGACAGGGCGGCCGGGGAGAGTGACGTGCTCGCGAAGATTGCGGAGATGGACGGACCCGGATCGCGCCTTGGCCGAGCGACTCCATGCGATCGTCACGGCGAGCGCGCCGGCCCTCTCCCCGAAGACCTGGTACGGCATGCCCGCGTACGCGAGAGACGGCAAGGTCGTCTGCTTCTTCCAGAGCGCCGGGAAGTTCAAGTCGAGGTACGCGACGCTCGGCTTCAGCGACGAGGCGAACCTCGACGAAGGGGCCATGTGGCCGACCTCCTTCGCGCTGAAGAAGATGACCGCCACCGACGAGGCGCGGATCGCCGCCCTCGTGAAGAGAGCCATGAGCTGACGCTGAGCCGCCGCGGCCGTCGGTTCTCGAACCTGCGGGGCGCATGTGCGGTACAGCTGTGGGATGGCGATCCTCGGCGGACTCGGTGCTGCGCTCGCGTGGGCGGTGACGCTGCTGTGCACGTCGCGTGCGACCCGCATGATCGGCTCCGGCTCGGTGCTGGCATGGGTGATGCTCGCCGGCTTCTGCATCGTCCTGCCGTGGGCCGCGCTCGAGGGGATTCCTGACGGGCTCGATGGAAGCTCCGCCGCGTGGCTGCTCGTCGCGGGGCTCGGGAACGTCCTCGGCCTACTGCTCGTGTACACGGCGCTTCGGCTCGGCGACGTCGGGATCGTCGGCCCGATCGTCTCGACCGAAGGCGCGATCGCGGCGCTGCTCGCCGTTCTGGGAGGCGAGCAGCTCGCCGCGGGCTCGGCCGCGATGCTCGTCCTCATCGCCGTCGGAATCGCGCTCGCGGCGACGACAGCCGATTCGACCGAGCCGACCCGCATCGGCCGGATCCGCGCCGTTCCCGCCTATGCCCTGCTCGCAGCGAGCGCGTTCGGTGTCAGCATCTATGCGACGGGGCGTGCGAGCGCCGAACTGCCGATCGCGTGGGCGGTGGCCCCGCCACGCATCCTCGGAGTGCTCCTCGTGACGCTCCCGCTGGCGGCGACGGGACGGTTACGCCTGACCCGGCAGGCCGCACCGCTCGTCGGTGTCGCCGGCGTCGCGGAGGTCGTCGGCTTCTCGTGCTTTGCGCTCGGATCGCGATACGGACTCGCAGTCGCCGCTGTTCTTGCGTCGCAGTTCGCGGCGATCGCGGCTGTCGCCGCCTACTTCCTCTTTCGCGAGCGCCTGTCCCGGCTGCAGATCGCGGGCGTGGCCACGATCGTCGGGGGCGTGACCGTTCTGACCGCCCTGCAGGCGACGTAGGGCTACAGCAGCGGGGTCAGGCACGAGCCTGATCCGGCCGGTCTTCGAGCCCGGGCCGGACGACGTACCGGGTCAGGAGGTCCTCGAACGCGGGATGGACCACCGCGATGTGGATGTGCGGCCCGCGGCCGTAGTTCGCGGGCACCGGGCCCTCGAAACGGAACCTCCCCTGACGGTCCGTGATGACCCGTGCGCGACCGCGCGGGCCGTAGCCGTTTGGACCGGCCTGCCAGAAGTAGACGACGGCACGGCGGACCGGCGCGCAGTTCGGATCCAGGACGCGCCCGAGGAGGACGTGCCCAGCGCCGATCTTCGAGCGGAGGGGCGTCGCGATCGCATTCGCCTGGAAGGGACCTGCGGCGTCGCCGATCGTCGGCTGGCACCGCGCTTGGCTCGAAGCCGCGCCGGCGGTGGCGCCAGAAGCGGCGCCTGTGGCAGCGACGACGAGGAAGCAGGCGATCGCCCGCACCATCGCTCGAGCATAGCGGGGTCAACGCCCAGATCCGCCGCTACCGTCCTTGCGATGGACGGATCGGCGGCGAGTCCGTGGCTCTGGGTGCGAATCGCGCTCGTCGGGTTCGTGCTCGCGTGGATCATCGGGCCGAGCGCGCTGCGGGGGGCGGTTCCCATCCTGGTCGTCTTCCTCGTGGCACTCGGCCTCGAGATTCACTTCCTCGTGAGCGCGCTCCGACACGGGGGACCACGGCGTCGACCGGACCGGCGACCGCAGGAGGTCGACCTCGAGCGCTACGGGTTCGAGGAGGACGAGCCGGGCGAGGACGAGCCGGAGGAGTACGCGTCGAGCCCGTCTCTCGTTCCCGTTCGCCGCTTCGTGCTCGGTCTCGGCCTCATGGCCGCGCTCCTCGGAGCGATCTGGTTCGTCCAGAGCCGGACCGGCTGGGATGCGCTCTCCGGCGAGACGAAGGCGTCCGCGGTCGCCCGTTTCTCGGCCGAGGCCTCGCGCGTCGCCGAGAAGCCGGTCTCGATCCGCTGCGACGAGGCGCGCGACTACGTCGGCGCAGTGCAGCACGCCGACGGCGTCGCGACTGTCGGTGGCGACCTCGGCATCCTGACGCCCGAGATCTGCAACGACCTCTACCGACAGGCCTTCAAGGGCGATACGACCGGGGTCTCGCACGGGACGTGCCATCGCGGTGCTCGCTCACGAGGCGTGGCATCTCCGCGGCACGGGCGACGAGGGCACGACCGAGTGCTACGCGCTCCAGTCCGGAGTCGAGCTCGGGACGAGACTGGGCTTGTCGGAAGACACGGCTCGCCAGCTCATGCGGCAGCAGCTGATCGAGAATCAGCTACGCGGCGCGAGCACCCTCGAGTACCGCGTTCCGCCGGAGTGTCGCAACGGCGGCCGCCTCGACCTCGACCCAGGCAGCACGCGATTCCCGTAAGGGAGACGTCACCGGACACCCCGGCGATGTGGGGTTCAGATGGGCGGTACTGGGCTCGAACCAGTGACCCCCAGCTTGTCGAGCTGGTGCTCTCCCAACTGAGCTAACCGCCCTCGGGGCAAGGACTGTAGCCGAATCCGCATCGACGAGACCCCTCGCGGTTAAGCCTTCGAGAAGAAACGGGCCGTTCTCATCTCCTTCTCAGCCGTCTCTTACCGACCTCTCAGCGACCGGTGCTCACATCGAGGCGAGTCCCCCGTACCAGCCACGAAAGGAAACAGATGTCCCGGAACCGCACAGCCGCTCTCATCGCAACCGGCGCCCTCGTGGTCGGCGCCGGCGTGGGCGCGGGTGGATACGCCGCCGTGTCCGGCGGGGCCACCGCCACCGCCGACACGTCGACTGCGACCGCCGTCGCCGCGTCGTCCTCGCGTCTCGGGGTCGGTGAGATCTACAGGAACGTGAACGCCGGCGTCGTCGAGATCACGGCTACCTCCAAGGGCGCCCAGAACGAGTCGCCGTTCCCCTTCGGTGATCAGCAGCCCCAGACCCAGCAGGCCCAGGGATCTGGCTTCGTCTACGACACGAACGGCCACGTGATCACGAACTACCACGTCGTCCAGGGCTCGTCGTCGCTGCAGGTCACCTTCGCGGACGGCTCGACGTACGACGCGACGGTCGTCGGGACGGATCCGTCGAGCGACCTCGCCGTGCTCAAGGTGGACGCGCCGACCGACAAGTTGCATCCGCTCTCGCTCGGAGACTCGGGCGCGGTCGCCGTCGGTGACGGCGTCGTCGCGATCGGCAGCCCGTACGGGCTGGAGGAGACCGTGACGAGCGGCATCGTCAGCGCACTCGGGCGGACGATCCAGTCGACGAACGGCTACTCGATCCCCGGCACCATCCAGACCGACGCGGCCATCAACCACGGCAACTCCGGCGGCCCGCTCTTCGATCTTCGCGGCCGGATCATCGGCGTCAACAGCCAGATCGAGAGCGAGTCCGGCGGAAACACCGGCGTCGGCTTCGCCATCCCGTCGAACACGGTTCGCTCCGTCGCCGACCAGCTCATCGCGGGCGAGCAGGTCGAGCACGCGTATCTCGGCGTGTCGCTCGCGAGCCCGCTCACCGGGAGCGGCGCGCAAGTCGCCTCCGTCACATCCGGATCGCCTGCCGCCAACGCAGGTCTGAAGGCCGGTGACGTGATCACATCGTTCGACGGGACTGCGGTCGCGAGCGCCGACGACCTGACGAGCGCCGTCTCCGAGAAGTCCCCCGGCGACGAGGTGAAGATCACGTACACGCGCGACGGCGACTCGCACACCGTGCAGGCGACACTGGGCACGCGGCCCTCGTAACTACGGCGAGAGAGGCTCGCTCCACACAACGGAGTGACCGTCGAGGACGGTCACTCCGTCGCCGTTCGTGACCGTGGTTCGGAGCTTCGTGATCGGCTTGTCCTCGCGCGCTTCGAGCACCTCGACCTCAGCCGTGATCTCGTCGCCCGGGCGCACCGGCGCGAGGAAGCGCCAGTTGACCTCGAGGAACACGCTGCCCGGCCCGGGGAGATCCTCGGCCACGACGGCGTTCAGGAGGCCGCTCGTCACGCCACCCTGGACGATCAGGCCGCCGAAGCGCGTGCCTGCTGCAGCGTCGGCGTCGTAGTGCAGCGGGTTCCGGTCTCCCGTGATCTCGGTGAAGAGCTCGATGTCGCGCGCCGTCACCGTGCGCGTGCGTCGCGCCGTCGCACCGACGTCCGGCATCAGAAGATCTCGGGACACCAGGGCGCACGATCGGCCGCGAACAGCGCGTCCGCTCGCGCGGCGGCGCCTCGGCGCAGCTCCTCGGCCCGGCCTCCGCGCACGAGCCCGGAGAACGAGAAGCCCCCGAGGTACGCGCAGCCGAGGGCGTTCACGTCGAGGCGGAGCTGCGGCGCCGCGGTGGTCCGCTTCGCACGCCCGCCGGACACCCGCCAGAGGCCCGCGTTCCACGGGCAGAAGTCGTCGATGACGTCGAAGACGACCGCACCGTCAGATGCGTACGCGCGGGCGGACAGCGCCGCGCCGACGTCGACCAGCCGCACCCACAGGCCGTCGCCCACGCGCGGCCGCATGTTGCGCGGCGTCGCGAGCAGCCACCACAGCGGATGGTCGACCGGCAGAAGGCTCGCCGTCGTGCGCGCGGACCAGTCGACGTCGAGGAGATAGCGCCAGATCTCGGCCGTCGGCCTGCCGTCGAGCGCCACGGCTTCGACGACCTGGAGCTCGGAGTCGGAGATCCCATCCGTCCACTTCGGCTTGTGCCGGTAGATCGCATAGCCCTCGGGCCGCCCCTCGCGCTCGAGGACGACGAGGCGTTTCGGGCCTGCGCCCTCTCCCCCGCCCGGGACCTCGAACAGGATGCGGTATTCCCACCAGTTGCGACTACGACCGAGCATGCCCGGCGTCTTTCGCCGGACGGCGTCCCAGACGCGGGGGAAGAGCCTGAGCGCTTCGTCGGAGTCCACGAGCCTCACGGTCCCCTCGCGCTCGAACGGCCGCGCAAAAGCCGAGTGTTGCCTCGGGATCGAGACCTCGATGCACTGCGATGCCATCCCGTAGCCGAAGCGGCCGTAGATGGTGTCCTCCGAGGCCCACAGAAGAGCGAGCGGCTCGCCGCGCGCGTGGACGTCGTCGAGCTGGGCGCGCATCATCGAGCGGAGTACGCCGCGGCGCCGGTGCGTCGGGAACGTGCCCACGACCGTGATGCCGGCCGTCGGCACCACCGCTCCTGGCACCGTGAGCTCGAACGGAAACGCGCCCGCGCCGCCGACCGTGACGCCGTCCTCGCGGCATGCGTGCATGCGCTCGATCGGGAGGTTCTTCGCGAAGCGCTCCATGCGCTCCTCGGTCGGCTCCAGCCCGAAGTACTGGCCGATCGCGAAGACCGCCTGCCCGAACTCCTCGAGGTCGCGGCAGGGCCGAACCTTGAACGCCATCAGACGATCTTCTCCAGGGGTGCGTACTCGACCATCAGCCGCCGCTCGGTTCCGTCACCTGCGAAGCGCACCGTAACGACTCCGCCCGGCTCGATGCCGGTGACGATGCCCTCACCGAGCGAGCCGTGGCGAACGGCGTCGCCGGTCGAGAGCGCGATCCCGGGCCGCGGCTCGATAGCCGCCGCGGTGGGCGAGCCGTACCCGCTCCACGAAGAAGGCCGCAGGCGCTCGCGCTCGACCTCGGCCGGAAGCTCGTCGAGGAAGCGCGACGCGAGGTTGTACTCGCGCCGCCCGAACAGGGTCCGCGCCATCGTGTGAGTGAGCGTCAGGCGCTCCATCGCGCGTGTCATGCCCACGTAGCAGAGCCTCCGCTCCTCCTCCACGCCCTGCTCCTCGATGGAGCGGGAGTGCGGGAAGATCCCCTCCTCCATCCCGATGATGAAGACGGCCCGGAACTCGAGCCCCTTGGCGTTGTGCAGCGTCATCAGCGTCACGAGGCCGCGCTCGTCGCGGATCGTGTCCTGGTCGGAGACGAGCGAGATGTCCTGGAGGAAGCCGGCCAGCGAAGCCTCCTCCGCGGTCTGCCGGTGCTCGCGCGCGACACCGACGAGCTCCTGGAGGTTCTCGATGCGGCCGCGAGCCTCGATCGTCCGCTCCGCCTCGAGCGCGTCGAGGGTGCCGGTCTTCTCGAGCACGCGCTCGAGGAGCTCGTCGACGTGGAGGTCGTGCGAGAGCGCCATCAGCTCTTCCATGGTCGAGTGAAAACCGCGGATCGCACGGCACGACGCCGCGGCGACGCCCGCCGGCTCGGGGTCGGCCATCGCCTGGAAGAGCGTGCGCCCGGTGCTCTCCGCGTATGCGACGAGACGCTGGATCGACGTGTCGCCGATCCCGCGCCGTGGCCGGTTCGCAATCCGCAGCAGCGACGTCGCGTCCTGCGGGTTGACGAGGACGCTGAGGTAGGCGGTCGCGTCGCGGATCTCGGCGCGCTCGTAGAAGCGAGGCCCGCCGATGACCTGGTACGGGACGTCCTGGCGCACGAGCACGTCCTCCAGCACGCGCGACTGCGCGTTCATCCGGTAGAAGACCGCGATCTCGCTGGCCGAGTGACCGCCGTCGATCAGTGACGCGATCTCCGCGGCGACGAACCGCGCCTCCGCGTGCTCGTCCTCGACCTCGATCGCGCGCACGGGCTCGCCCTCACCGAGGTCCGAGAACAGGCGCTTGGGCTTGCGCTCGGTGTTCTGCTCGATGAGCGAGTTCGCGGAGCGCAGGACGTTGTTCGTCGAGCGGTAGTTCTGCTCGAGCGCGATCACCTGCGTGCCGGGGAAGTCGCGCTCGAACTCCATGATGTTGCGGATGTCCGCGCCACGGAATGCGTAGATCGACTGGTCGGGATCGCCGACCGCGCACACGTTGCCGTGCTCACTGCCGAGCAGCTGGAGGAGGCGGTACTGCGCGTGGTTCGTGTCCTGGTACTCGTCGACGAGGACGTAGCGGAAAGCCGTGCGCCACCGCTCGAGCGCCTCGGGGAAGCGCTCGAACACCTGCACCGTGAGCATGAGCAGGTCGTCGAAGTCGACGGCGTTCGAGGCGTGCATGCGCCGCTGGTAGAGCTCGTACGCCTCGGCGACGGTCTGATCCCAGAACGACGCGACACGTGCCGCGTACTCCTCGGGTGACACGAGCTCGTTCTTCGCACGCGATATCTGCGAGTGGATGCCGCGGGGCGAGAAGCGCTTCGGATCCTTCCCCAGCTCCTCGAGGCACGCCTTCACGAGGCGGACCTGATCCTGGTCGTCGTAGATGGTGAAGGTGGAGCGGTAGCCGAGCCGCTCCGCCTCACGGCGGAGCATCCGGCCGCACGCGGCGTGGAAGGTGAGGATCCAGATCGCGCGGGCCGTCTGCCCGAGCATCCGCTCGAGCCGCTCGCGCATTTCCCCGGCCGCCTTGTTCGTGAACGTGATCGCGAGGATCTCGTTCGGCTTCACTCCGCACGCGCGGATGAGATGGGCGACGCGATACGTGAGCACGCGGGTCTTCCCGGAGCCCGCGCCGGCGACGACGAGGAGCGGTCCCTCCGTCGCGAGGACGGCCTCACGCTGCGCCTCGTTGAGGTCGGCGAGGTAGGTCTCGGGCGTCGCGACGCTCACCGTCCGACTCTAGATGACGACGTGGCGGTCGCTTACCAGCGTACGGTGAGCTCGACGTGGGCCGGCATCTTCGGGCCGGCCTGGACGATGCTGACCCACGTGACGCGCCAGGTGTACGTCCCCTTCGGCAGCGGCTCGTACGCGGCCTTGCAGTAGAACGAGCCAGCTGCGCCCTGGCACGCATACGTCTTCGTGTCGATGAGCGGCCCGCCCTTCGGCGCGTGCTTCCCCGTCAGGAACAGCTTCGCGCGCCCTGCCGTCGGGACGCGCAGGAGCACCCGGAACGACGCCGCCTTGTGGGTCGTGATCCTCACGGAGGAGGACGACCCGCTCGGGATGGTGTCCTCGAAGAAGACCTGGCTCTTCGCGAGCGCGACCGCCGGCACGAGGAGTGCGATCGAGGCGACGGCGAGGAAGACGCGCACGCCCACATGGTAGGGACCGGGCTAGCGGTCTCTTCGGGGGGACTAGCCCGGCCGTCGCGGGACCACGGCGATCCGCCCGCCCACGTCGACCACGTCGATCGCGGCGCCGTAGTGCTGCGCGATGGTCGCCTCCGTGAGGACGTCCACGGGCGGGCCGTTCGCGACCACACGGCCGCCGTTCAGGAGGAGCATCCGGTCGGCGTACTGGGCCGCGAGCGTGAGGTCGTGCATCGCTCCGACGAGCGTGAGCCCGGATTCCTGGCGAAGCACGTCGAGCAGGTCGAGCGCCTGCTGCTGATGCCCGATGTCGAGCGCGGCCGTCGGCTCGTCGAGCAGGACGATCGACGCCTCCTGGGCGAGCGCCCGTGCGACGACGACGCGCTGCTTCTCGCCGCCCGAGAGCGTGCCGAGCCGCCGCTCGACGAACGGCAGGAGATCCAGCCGCGCGAGCGCGCGGCCTGCTGCGTCGCGGTCCCGGGCGCCCTCCCTGGCGAGCGGCCCGAGGTGTGGCGTCCGGCCGAGCAGCACGTACTCGGCGACCGTCATCCACGGCGGTGTCGACGGCTCCTGCGGCACCACGGCCACGAGCCGGGCGAGCTCGCCTCGCGCGAGCTCGGGCGCCGGTCGGCCGTCGAGCGAGATCTCCCCGGAGAACGGGACGAGGCGCGCGATCGCGCGGAGGAGGGTCGTCTTGCCTGCGCCGTTCGGCCCGATGAGGGCGAGCCATTCGCCCCGCTCCACGACTGCGTCGACGCGATCGACGACCGCTCGGCCACCGAGCTCGACCGTGACGCCGCGCAGCTCGATCACGAGGTCCCGCCCCGCGTCGTTCGCAGGACGAGCGCGAAGAACGGCGCGCCGAAGAACGCCGTGACGACCCCGAGCGGGATCTCCGCCGGCGCCAGCACGGTCCGCGCGACGACGTCCGCGAGCACGAGGAAGCCCGCTCCGACGACGACTGACAGCGGATCAGCGCCCGGTACCCGACGCCGGTGAGGAGCCGGATCGTGTGCGGGACGATGATCCCGACGAAACCGATGAGACCGGTGACGGCGACGGCCGCAGCGGTCCCGAGCGTCGCCGCGACGACCAGAGCGAGCCGCACCCGTCGCACGTCCACCCCGAGACTCGCTGCCTCGTCGTCGCCGAGGTTGAGGACGTCCACGACGCGGCGGAGCGCGAGGATGACGACGATCGCCACCGCGACGTACGGGAGGATCAGGATCACGTCCGACCAGCCCGTGCTCGGGATGTTCCCGAGGATCCACGAGTAGACCTCCTGCAGCGTCTCCGCGTTCTGCTGCTGGACGAACGTCTGCCACGCGGTGAAGAACGCCGTCACCGTGACGCCCGCGAGAACGAGCGTCGCGGCGTCGCGCTCGCGGCGCGCAGAGCGGCCGACGGCGTACGTCAGAAAGACGGCGACGGAGCCGCCGACGAACGCCGCGACGGGAAGCATCCGGGGCCGCGCAGCCCGTCGGGGAGATATGCGATCGCGATCGTCGCTCCGAGGCCGGCTCCCGCGGCCACTCCGAGGAGGTACGGGTCGGCTAGCGGATTGCGGAAGACGCCCTGGTACGTCGCCCCGGCGACGGCGAGCATCGCGCCGACGAGCGCCGCGAGCATCACGCGCGGACCCGGATCTCCCACAGGATCGCCTCCTCGGTCGGCGACAGCGAGGTCGAGACGCCCGGCAGGTGAAGACGAGCCCCCGCGGACTCGAACACGGCCCCCACGCCGAGGTCGACCGGGCCGGCGAGGATCCCGATCGCCAGCGACACGAGCAGGAACGCGACTGCGGAGCACGCCCAGACCGGCGTCAGCCCGCGCGCCCGGACCTCCGGGGCGTGCTCCGCGACGGACGTCATGCGCTACTGGCGAAGGCGAGTGAGCGCCGACGACATGGCGCGGAAGAAGTCGACCAGCCGGGCCCCCAGCGCGACGCGATCGAGTCGTGAATGCGCACGACGGAGCCCGTGCGAATGGCGCTGATCCGGTCCCAGCCGGGACGTGCGGCGACCGTGGACGCCTTCTGCCCGCAGCAGACCGTGTCGGCGAGCACGATGATGTCCGGGCTCGAGGAGACGACGTACTCGGCGGAAAGCTGCGGATAGCCGAACCCGGCCGAGTCGGCGGCATCGGCGATGTTCTTGAGCCCGAGCGCCGTATAGACCTGACCGATGAACGTCTTCGACGTCGCCGAGAAGAGCGTCGGATCAGCTCGTGGTAGACGGAGAGGCCCTGCCTTCCCTTCTTCGCGTCGACGACGATCGCACCGATCTTCGTCTTCATTCCCGCGACGAGCTTCGCAGCCCCGGCCGTCGCGCCCGGTGACCTTTCCGAGCTGGCGGATCTGCTGGTAGGCTCCCTTGAACCTCTTCGCGCCGTCCTGGTGCAGGACGCGTGATCCCAGCCGCCCGAGCGCCTCGGACGAGCCCCTTCGGGTCATACGCGATGACGACGATGTCGGGCCGATATCCGGCGATCGCCTCGACGTTTGGCGTGAAGCCCGAGAGCGCGGTCTTCGGTGCGCTCTTCGGGAAGTCGGACTGGTCGTCGACCGCGACGACCTGCGGCCCTGCGCCGATCGCGAAGAGCGTCTCGGTAGCCGTCGGTGAGAGCGAGACGATGCGGCTCGGCCGCTTCGTCGACGGTCACCTTGCCGTTGGAACCGACGACGGTGACCGGGAACGCGGTCGGAGCGCCACCACTGCCCGATGCCCCTGCGACCGCGAGCGCCAGAGCGGCTACCGCCGCATCGGCGAGGGCGAGCAACGAGCGAAGCACCTGAATCCTCCCTTCCTCGAGGGGATCTGGGTTATGGGGAGCACGACAGGTCTTCGGACTCGGGGCTCCCTCCCTCGCCGCCTTCCCGGCTTGCGCCAGTGGCTTCGTGGCGGAGGAGCAACTCCCCTTAC
>CAWJTZ010000010.1:0-189958 GCA_963845935.1 uncultured Gaiellaceae bacterium | reverse complement strand
CTCGTGGGCCTAGATTGCTCGGTTTGTCGGCCAGCGCAAGCTATCGCTGACAGCCGACACGTACACGCACGTCCTCTCGGATGGCCGGGAGCTCGACTACGCGGAGGTGCTGCGGTGACAGAGATGTGGGCGGGCGGGCGATCCGGAGTCCTGGGCTACAATGCGTGCTACCTACAGCTCCTCCTCCGCCCTGACTGCACTCATCCCGAGCCACTGCGTCAGGACGAGCGGAAAGGGAGGCGCTATGCCCCCAAGTTGACTGACCCGCTGCTCGCGAAGCTCGACGCGCTGCTCGATCAGGCCGTGAGGGTGGTTCCCCGTCCGCGGACCAACTTCTCGTCTGCGATTCGCGCGATGCATGCCGGGCGCTATGACGCTCCGCTGAATAGCGGGCGCCGTGACTCTCCGAGCCATCGTTTTCCTCGCCTCCAGGTACACGAAATGTTGGCGAGAGACATCACGGCAGCAGTCGACGCCGGCGAACCCGCAGGACGCGAATCTGAGTTCCTCAAGCGCGCTTCTGTCCGTCTGGCGTAGCGGCGCGTCTCGGGTATTCTGACCCCTTAGGACTGCACAAGCTGTGACCGTGGGCGCTTACCCGTGCTGTCCCAGTGCTGTCCCGCACGCTCAGAAATCGCTATTTGCAGGGGTGTTCGAGTCCAGGCGGGCCGATCGCAAACCCTTTGGTAGAGCCAAATCCGCATGGCTATGCGGTCGGGGGTGCCGGAGGCATCGCGTCTTGCTGGGGTGTAGCCCCTATTTGCCCCTGGAAATCGGTCGAGTTCACGACGTAAGCAGCTCCGCGTCTCGAGTTCGCCCCGTCGAGCATGACGTTCGAATAGGTGTTCGCGGTGGTGACTGCGAGGTCTCTCCGTCCGACCTGCTCTCCGATGCGGACCCAGGGGACACCCCGCAGGTGCGGAAGATGCGCGAAGGGAAGGAGGCGAACCGAGACCCTCAAGCGGCGTGAGTCCGTGGAGAGCGCAGACCTAGGGCGGTTTCTATGTGGGGGCGTGCTTGATCTACTTAGAAGCGAAGGCGCATCATGCGATCATCAGGAGCGTCGGAGATCCACTCGCCGACGGGAGAGGGTTGCCCTGCACGGCACGTGTCGATGGCGTCTTGCCAGGCTCGGTCGTAAGCGACCCGTGGCACTCGGCTCCAGCTGAATTCCACGTTGCCGACCGAGACTAGTCCCGGAGCGAGGTGCTCGAGTTTGCGCGTACGCCGGATGCGGTCGATCTCGTTACCGTTGCACTCGGCGATGTAAACCTGCGCTCCGTCTGCCTTCACCCACGCCCACCATCCTTCCTCGAGGGCGTCCCATGCTTCTTCGCCGGCGTGGACGGGGAACTCCCTGCTTCGATGCCCGAGCAAGATGCGGTCGGCATTGTCATGCCATGGAAACGCGAGGAGCACACGGCCCTCCGGGCTGACGAGGTGCGCCTGCCAGTTCGTCGGGGTGAAGGCGTCGAACGCGACCACGACATCCTCATGCACCTCTGCCCAGTCAACCGGAAGCTCGATGCTCCGATGGGCGATCCACCCGGACAGTTCGAGCACGACTTGCGATTCTTCGAGGCGGCGACCCGATCTCTGTGCGGTATGGATAGCTCTCCCTTCGAGCGTTGGCCTCTCTCTTGGTGACGATAGGCGTCCGAGCGTGTCCAACAGCCCCCAAAGGGTGACTGCCGACGGTGAGGCTCCGGCGGGCAGGCATCGACTACAGCCTCGGAAAGCGCATCAGCCGGAGGTTCCAGATTTGGGACGTGACCTATCGTTTGGGCTCCGCACTCTCGGTCGCGACCCTTGAGATGCTGACTCGGTAGCGGTGGCACCGGTCGCGCGGCAACCATAGAATCATAGCGCGCGGGGGCGGCGAGTTCAGCGGACAAACGGATATCTCGTTACAGGCGCGGACGACGCCCTCGGCAGTCGAGTGAAGTCGTATGGCAAGCTGGCGGAGGTGATTGCCTCAGGGAGGCCACAATGAGCGTGGACAGATCCCTTGCGCGAGACCGAACTGCGTGCGCACGCGACAGCGCGGCCATGGCACCAGGAAGGGCAGGGCACGAGATTCAGGCTTGTCGGTCCGCTGCCGCGCTCCCCTGTCGTCGCCGACCATACTTGCCCAACCCCCAAGACGCGCCATTGCTGCTGCACCGCGTAAACACCTACGAGGAACTCGAGACTGAGATCGACGGCTCCGAGCGTGGCTCCGAGACGTTCGAAGACAACTCGATACCGCGCCGGTCGGTGCAACGACGCCCACGGATGATCCGGACTTCGAGTCGCTCGCCCGCGACCTGAGAGCAGGCATCAATGCTGCGCTGGGCGACCGACGAGTTGGCGCGGTGTTGGCGTCGCCCGCGAAAAGCCGAGGGCGGCAGCAAGACTAGAATCGTGGCTTCGCGGACATGGGTGGGTTGGTTAGATCACTGGCTTCCCGAGCCACGCCGCGCGCCGAGAGGGAGTGCAGCATTCGCCCCGATCGTCTGGGTGGACGGTTGTCGTTGCTCGTCGCGGTCGCTCTGGGTGCGGACTGCGGCTAGGGAAGAGTTCGGTACTTCGTCCAACGGAGAGCGCCGCAAGGCGCTCTTCCGTTTTTGGGAGAGCTTCAGCGCTGAGGAGTGCGCCGCGATGGCTCGCGCGGTGTGGGGAAGAGTCTCGGCTACCAGTTGACCTAATGCAGCCCGCTGAAGGTTTTCCCGCGCGGCGGAGGCATGCGACGCGTCCTTTGGACCCCTTCGGGGCGCGTGGGTCCCTTGTTTCCGCCGCGCCCTCACCGTGAGAGGGGGGCCGTGAGGTCTTCGATGTCCCGCGCGAGACCATGAGCGCTTGCTCGCCAGGGCCGTTGACGACACGTTCCGACGCGGATAGGTTGCGGCCGGCGCCAATCCGGCGTCATCGAAGAAGGGGGAGAGGAAATGGGGAAGAGGCGATTCTTCGCGGTCGCGTTCTGCGCAGCCGCCGTCATGGGCGTCGGTACAAATGCCGCGCTCGCTGGGGATATCACCGGAAAGCCAGGTGATTCCAAGTACATCGCTGGCGACGACGATACGCCGATCAAGGGCAACTCCGAGTGTGCGTACTCGGGCCTGAACGACGAGTACTACATCGGTGGCGACACGAGCGCGTCCCGAACGCAGCATCCCGAACCGGGCAATTTGCATGGCTCGCCGAACGCGTGCCAGGGCGGCGGAAAGCCCTAGAGCGAACAAGCTGAGATCGCGGTTGGCCCCGGCGTTCGCGCCGGGGCCAACCAACTGCGCGGCGATGGCTCGCGCGACCTGGGCGCCGATCTGGCCGGGGGCGCTCCAGCATCGCACCCCTCTTTGCCCGGCGCAGAAAACCCCGCTTTGCAGGGGGCTTTCTAGTCCAGGCGGGCCCATCGCAACCCTAGTGTCAGAGCCAAATCTGCACGGGCATGCGGTTCGGGCGTGCCGGAAATGTCCGAGAGCGCTAACGGTGCTGCCACCGTCTGCATGGTCTTCGCCCAACGTGGCAACGTAAGGAAAGTGTTGGAGCCCGTTTGTACGCGCCGGCCTTGGGTAATCCGCAGCTTCGGGGAGGAGGGCGACGGTGGCGGCTCGCCCGTCGGCGTCATTCCTCCTCCTCACTCGGGAAAGGGGGGAGCCCGACGACCCCCTCGGCTGCCGGGCTCTGTGGGGGACAGGTCTCATGGGAGGAGGGCGTGGCAGGCCCTTGAGACCCAACAGCCGTACCCACATCATGCGCTCCCCAAACACCTCAGCCGGCGTAGCGAGAGGACCCCGTGTCGCGGGAACTCAACGCCGCCACGACTTGCCAGCTGGGCTGACCACTCCCGTCCAGATACAAGACGCCCGATGAACCAAGATTTGGGCGTGGCAGCGAGACCGACAGAGGAGCGATGTGTCGCGCCGCCAAGCGAGCTCACCGTTCCTCTGTCGGTCGTTCGTTCCCCCTAGTCCAATAGACGCGCCACGCTGTCGAAACTTGCGCCGCGCTAGAGGACATCGCGGCCACTCACTCCGCGGCGTCTCGAAACTCCACGCGGTGCGGGCGGGGGTGCGTCACTCCTGAACGGGCGATCTTTTGTTCGCGGTGACCACCGACGCGCCGGTGTCACTCATCCGAACTAGCCGGGCGGGGGATTGACCGGTGACTCCGGCCACCCGAGGGTACGACGGCCGCCATGTGACGACCGCGATCCCGAAAGGGAGAGAGGAACGGCCCGCCATGTGGCACTCACCAAGAGGAGTCACCGCCTTCGTGGGAGTGATCCTGATGCTCGTTCCGGCCGCACAGAGCCTGGCGGCCGGCTCGACGCAAACGTCCAGCTACACCGTGGGATCGCTCACCGTCCCAGGTGTCGACACGGGACTCGTCCTCAAGACAGGACGATCCGTTACCGTCACCGCAACAGGCTCGGTCTGTCCGGGCACGGGATACTGCACGACCCCCAATGGGGTCCTGTCCGTCGACACGCTCGACAGTGCCTACGGCGGCTTCGTGTTGCCGGGCGCTCCGGCGTACGGGCTCATCGCTCGGGTCGGGGGTGGGCAATGGATCCCCATCGGCATCGGCCCGACCCGGATCTCGGGAACCGGCGACCTCGTGTTCGCCTTCAACGACGATCTGTTCCCCGACAATGCCGGAAGCTTCACCGTCACCGTCTCGTATGCCCGAGGAGCGGCCGCCCAGGGATCAGCATCATGCGTTCCGGGGCACGGCTACGGCGATACGAAGCACGACCACGCGGGGCCGCCGGGCCAGAGTGATGGCGCTTGTTATCCGGGCCACGGCTACGGAGACAAGAATCACGACCACGACGGCCCTCCGGGACAGAACAAGGCACCGGACGAAAACGGAAAGGGCAAGCAGCGTTAAGGCCGGGGGGCGCCGCCCGACAGCGGTACCGAGAGGTCTCGAGCCCGCCCTGCGTGAGACTTGCGCGGGGCGGCGGCCCGGCGACGGGTTCGCCGTGGTCAGCGCGATGGTCTGTCGGTTCGTGTTGCGACGACGAGCGGCCATCTCCCTCCCCGCTATGGCGCCTCCGCGGGTGGTCGCCGCACGACCTGCGGCACCGTCTTATCTCGCTGCTGCACCGGCATGGACGCTCGTGTGCCGAGATCGCGCTCGCCGGACAGCGCAAGCTCTCTGACCTGCGGTGGGTCATCGTCGGCTCACGGCGACGCCGAGAAACAGGTCACGGCTCCCGCGTACAACGGGTATCCCGCGATCACTATCCCTGTCACCTCGGGAACACCGGCACAGTGTCGGCGGGAGGCGCAGGTCTTCTCCCGTAATGCGGTGTCGTTTCTCGCCCCATTTCCATCGGACTCCGACACCTACTTGGTGGTCGCGCGCCTTCAGTTCCATGAATTCGAGGCCCATCGGTGCGACGTTGCGATCCTGCGCAAGGCGTTCTCACGCCGTGCAACACTGAAACAGCGACGTGCCATCGTCGAACGTGTTGAATTTGCTTTCCTCGGCGAGACTGGCCGCGAACTCGCAGCTTCCTAGTCGGCCTGCAGCAGCGTCCAACTCGGTCTGTCCGCCGGTGGTCGCGATCGTGCCTCCCTCCGATGCTTAAGGTCATCCGGAAACGGACGGCCGCGACGCTCCTAATGGCAGCGCCGCATCGCGCCGACAAGACATTCGATGCGGCGACAAATCGAACCGACCTGGGCCACGCAGATCAGCTTCACCCTGTTGCTCTGGCTGTTGGTGGCAAGCGTCTGGTTGGCGGGCTCACTGGTTCTTCAAGCCCTGTAGGAAGCTCCCTTGCGCATCGGCTGATCATCCGTGGCTCGGCTCGTTCGACGATCGTGCCCACCTGCGCAGCAAGCCGACCCCTCGCAGCGGAGACTCTCGGTTCCGCGGTAGGCGGGAGTCGTTCCAGCTTAGTGCCGCAGCTACTACGCCCGGGAACGCTCCCCCGCAACATGACGGAGGCAGGAACGTGTTCTCACTGTGGTGTCGCACTCGCAAGTTCCGGCAGGTTCTCGCGGATCCAGTCTGCCGCGACATCGACAGCGCGTGCGAACATGGGTCGAAGTCGCGATGCGAGCAAAGGCAATCCCGAACCGCCGAATCCCCAGATCCGTCCGGCGACCGCAGCACGCGTTCGCCGTCCTCGCGGCGTTCTGCGTGTTCGCAGTCGGCTGAACGGTCGACCGCGCCCCCGGGCGGGGCCGCCGCGAGGCCGAGGTTCTCTCAGCGTGTCAGCGCAGGCCGTCGCGCGCGACCTAGGGATCCCATGCTCCGCAGCAATCCGCGATGGACGTGTACGAATTCGCCGCACCGCGGCCTCAACCGGCTCGAGGCTAGGGACGGGCCGCACGAGGGGTCGTCGCGCCGACGAGCGCTCGCTGGGACCCGGCGCGCTCAGCCCATCTCGGGCGCGATCGGCACGCCCATTCGCCCCATCGTCCGCAGGTGCCGGAAGTGCGACCGAAGGGCCGCACGTAGCGAGTGCTGCGCCACGTAACGCACTCCGTGCAGTTCCGCATTGCGCTGGACGATCTCGGCGATCCGGGGGTAATGCGTGTGCGGCACCCGCGGAAACAGATGGTGCTCGATCTGGTAGTTGAGACCTCCGACCAGCCAGCTCAGGAGCCGGTTACGCGGGCAGAAGTTGACCGTGGTTTCGACCTCGTGCACCGCCCACAGCCGTTGTTCGCTCGCGATGTCCGTCGGGGAGGCGAAGTCGGCCTCCTCGACGCAATGCGCGAGCTGGAAGGTCACGGCCATGATCAGGCTCACGATCATCGAGTAGGCGAGATAGGCACCCAGGACGGCCCACCAGGGGTAGAACAGCAACGGAACCACGATCGCCCAGCTGATGAAGATCACCTTCCCGCCTATGAGACCGACGAGGTCCCAGCGCCGTGGAAGACGCAGTGCACTCGTCCCGATGCTTCCCCGAGCGAATGCCGCGACATCACCTACGGTCTGCCACCGCAAGCCCATCAGGCAGTAGAGAGCCCAGATGTAGTAGTGCTGCAGCCGGTACCACGGGCGCGGCGCCTGGACCGGCATGAGCCGTGCGAACGGCATCTGGGTGATGTCCGCGTCGTAGCCGTCGATGTTCGTGTACGTGTGGTGCGCCACGTTGTGCTTCACGCGCCACGTGTAGCTCGAGAGCCCGAGCAGCGCATCGGCCGTCCAGCCCATCAGGTGGTTGAGGCGGCGGGTTCGAAAGTAGGCGCCGTGATTGGCGTCGTGCATCACGCAGAAGGCGGTCAACGACGTTCCGAGAATCAGTCCCCCGAAAGCGATCAGGCCGAGCGTCAGCCCGGGGTGGCCGAGCACGAGCGTCGCCCACGAGACGAACAGCAGGACGAACGCGACGACTCCCTTGGCGTAGAGCTCGATTCGGCCCCGGGTACGGATACCGGGTGCGGACAGGTACGCCTCAACCTCGCGACGCGTCTCCCGGATGAAGTCGCCTCCGTTGTCGAAGGAGAGCTTCCGTGGCTGACTCCCGCCCTTCGGATTCGCTACCTCGGCGACGACGCACTCCCTTCGCTGGTCATGTCGATGAGGGAGCCCGCCGTCGCCGAAGCGACGACGGGCCGCACATTTGCCTAGGCGACCGCGGCGACGTTGGTCGCCTCGGGACCCTTCTCGCCCTCGCGCTGCTCGAACTGCACGCGAGCGCCCTCGGTCAGCGACTTGAAACCGTCGCCGGCGATGTTGCTGTGATGGACGAAGAGATCCTTCGAGCCCTCATCAGGGGTGATGAAGCCGTATCCCTTGTCGTCGTTGAACCACTTCACGACTCCGTTAGCCATGTAAAACACCTCCCTTGCTACTTCACGAACGCGTAAGGAAGGCGCTTTGCGCAAACCGGACTCGCTCTGAACTGGCAGCCACAGTAGCAGCGCCGCCGCCGACGTCCACCCGTTCGCCTACTCTGCGACGATGGCAAAGCGTTCCGAGAAACCCAAGAAGTCGCAGAAGCAGCAGCCGCAGAAGACGCTGAAAGAGCGGCGCACCGAGAAGCGGGCGGCGCGAAAACACGCCCCCGGCGCCTAGCGACTGCTGCACGGAGGGGTCGCTGGACCCGGACGTCGGGCCTATGAACTGCTCAGGACTTGCGCAACTGGCGCAGAAGCACCAGGACGGTGAAGGCGAGCTTCAACCTTCGCCTGTACCTGAAGACATCGCGCGCGAATCGCAGGTGCCGTCTGAGGCGGACGGCGAGCAATAGGAGAGCGACGAGGGCAGCAATGCGCCGCGGAGTCACGACGTGCGCGCGAGATCTCTCCTTGTCCGGAGGGCGGCGCTCCGCTGGGTCGACCACGTCCATGTCGAGCCATCCTGCCATGGCCCGACTCCGCGTTCGGATGGGCTGGCGGCGATACGCGTCGTGGGTGGTGTCTCAGTTCGGCCGCTGCGCGGACTCGACGAAGCGATCAGCGGTCGCTGCGACCGCTCGGTAGACAGCACCCCTCCAGGACACCTCGTGTTGCCCGAGTCTCACGATCTCCGCGTCGCCGACGCCCTCGCCGTGCAGGTATTCGAGCAACGCCAATAGGGCCGACCCCGCATCGCGGACTGCGATGCGGTTGGGACCGAGCCAGATCTCGTAGCTCTCGACCACGGCGGCTCAATGGTGGCCGCCGTAGCGCGTGCCGCGCATCCTCACGATGGGGCACGTACACAGACATCCGTTCCGGGGCGAGGTGGTTGGGGGCTCGAATATCCACCTGTTGGGGGGCGCAGGCGCCTCGACGCCCGACGATGACACGGGGGAAGGAGGTCAACATGCCGCCGCTGCCGCCACAGCAAAGCCACGTCGTGCCCGACGCTCTGCCCGAGCACTTCGACGCCGCTGCCGAGCGCGATCTGCACCACGCGATCCATCGCCTGTGCGAGTTCGGCGACCTGACCCCTGAGCCTCGACGTCGACGCCGGCTTGTTGCCTTCTCCGGTGTCGCCACGCTGTGGGCCGAGGCCGCGATCATCGCCGCCGCGCAGTCCCTCGGTCTGTCGTAGGCGGGACGACAGCGCCTCCTCGCTCGTCCGACGGTGCGCACGGGTGGAACAATGGAAGACCTAGGCGCGTTCACGCGTCTCGGAGAACAGGTGACTCGAGCGCGAGGGAATCTCGTGTGTCCGAAACGCGGGGCCTCGGCCCCGGAAGGAGGAGGAATGGGGCTGACGATCAACGACACCGCGCCCGACTTCACGGCGCAGACGACCGACGGCGAGCTTCGTTTCCACGAGTGGATCGGCGACTCGTGGGCGGTTCTCTTCTCGCATCCGAAGGACTTCACACCGGTCTGCACGACCGAGCTCGGATACATGGCGAGGATCAAGCCCGAGTTCGACCGCCGCAACGTGAAGATCATCGGGATATCGGTCGACTCGACCGGGGATCACGAGGGCTGGGCGAAGGACATCGAGGAGACGCAGGGCACCGCGCCCAACTACCCGATCATCGGCGACGACGACTTCGCGATCTCCAAGGCGTACGGGATGCTCCCGGCCGACATCGGCGGCGAGGCCTCGGATCGCACGGCGGTCGACAACCAGACCGTCCGCAACGTCTTCGTCATCGGACCCGACAAGAAGGTCAAGCTCGTCCTCGTCTACCCGATGACGACGGGCCGCAACTTCGACGAGGTGCTGCGTGTCATCGACTCACTGCAGCTCACGGCGAAGCACCGCGTGGCAACGCCGGTGAACTGGCAGCAGGGCGACGACGTCATCATCGCCGGCTCGGTCTCCAACGACGAGGCAAAGGAGATCTGGCCGGACGGCTGGGAGTCACCCAAGCCGTACATCCGAATCGTCCCGCAGCCCGAATCCGAGGTCTTGACGGAGAGCCGCTCCTGAGCGAGATCTGACCCGGTGTGGGAACCACCGCATGCTCGGTGGGTAACGACCGCGATCGCGAAGCAGTCGCGCCTCAGAGGTCTTATGCAAGTCGAAAGCCCGCAATGGCGGGCTTTCGACTTTGCAAGTGGTCCGGGTGGGCGGGCCGCTTGCCGAGCGGCGCAACTTCGGGGCCAGGCTTGCGCCTGCGGGGAGAGGAGTCGCGCCGGTACCGCGTACCTATTTCACATCGTGCGGACGGACACGACCTTCTCCACGCGATTTCCACACCGCAAAACCCGCAATTTGGTCGAAGTCCGACCGCGGTATCCACAGGGGGTCTGGATAGTCGCACCCGGCTAGACTGCGACCGTGGCCGAATACGGGACGCTGAGGGTGAAGACGGGCCTTGCCGAGATGCTGAAGGGCGGCGTCATCATGGACGTCGTCGACGCCGAGCAGGCGCGCATCGCGGAAGACGCCGGCGCCTGCGCCGTCATGGCGCTCGAGCGCGTCCCGGCCGACATCCGCCGTGACGGCGGCGTCGCGCGGATGAGCGACCCCGAGATGATCCGCGAGATCCAAGAGGCCGTGTCCATTCCGGTCATGGCGAAGTGCAGAATCGGCCACTTCGCGGAGGCGCAGATTCTCGAGGCCCTCGAGGTCGACTACATCGACGAGTCCGAGGTCCTGACTCCCGCCGACGTCCTGCACCACGTGGACAAGTGGGGCTTCACGGTGCCGTTCGTCTGCGGAGCGACGAATCTCGGCGAGGCGCTGCGACGGATCACGGAAGGCGCCGCGATGATTCGCACCAAGGGCGAGGCCGGCACCGGCGACATCGTCAACGCGGTCACGCACATGCGCGCAGTTTTTGGTGCCATCCGCTCGCTCCAGGCGATGAGGGGCGAGGAGCTGTACGCCGCGGCCAAGGAGCATCGCGCGCCGTACGAGCTCGTCCGCTGGGTCGCCGAGAACGGGCGCCTGCCCGTCGTGACCTTCACCGCCGGGGGTATCGCTACTCCCGCGGACGCGTCCCTGTGCATGCAACTCGGCGCCGACGGAGTCTTCGTCGGCTCCGGCATCTTCAAGTCGGGTGATCCGGAGACGCGCGCCAAGGCGATCGTCGAGGCGACGACGCATTTCGACGATCCCAAGGTGCTCGCCGATGTCTCCGCCGGTCTCGGAGAGCCGATGGTCGGTATCTCCTCGAGCTCCCTCGCCGACAGCGAGCGGCTCGAAGTTCGCGGCTGGTAGACGGCCTAGCTGAGGATTCCGCGTTCCTGGGACGCTGACGTGCGAATCTAGACTGAACCGCGTGGCACACGGGGTCCGGATCGGGGTTCTCGCGCTGCAGGGAGCGTTTCGCGAGCATGCGGCGGCGCTGCGAGCGCTCGGCGCCGACGTCGTCGAGGTACGCCTTCCGCGGGAGCTCGACGGTCTCGACGGCCTCGTGATCCCGGGCGGGGAGTCGACGACGATCATGCGGCTCGCGGAGCTCTACGGGCTCGACGACGCAATCCGTACGTTCCCGGGCGTCGTGTTCGGGACGTGCGCGGGGATGATCGTGCTCGACGGCGAGCACCTCCGTCTCGCCGATCTCGTCGTCGACCGCAACGCATTCGGACGTCAGGTCAGGAGCTTCGAGGCGGATGTCGAGCTCGACGGAGACGAAATCCCGCTTCGCGGCGTCTTCATCCGCGCGCCGCGTATCCGCAATCTCGGAGAGGACGTCGAGATCATCGGCGAGCTCGACGGCGAGCCCGTTCTCGTGCGCGACGGACGTTTGCTGCTCGCCTCGTTCCATCCCGAGCTGACGGAGGATCTGCGTGTGCACCAGCTGTTCCTGACCATGGTCGAGGAGGCGAGTGGTGTCCGGGCATAGCAAGTGGTCGTCGATCAAGCACAAGAAGGGCGCTGCAGACGCGAAGCGCGGGCAGCTCTTCTCCAAGCTCTCACGCGCGATCATCGTCGCTGCCAAGGAGGGGGGGCCCGATCCATCCGGCAACCTCGCGCTCCAGAACGCGATCGAGAAGGCACGCTCCTACTCGATGCCCAAGGACAACATCGATCGCGCGATCGCGAAGGGGTCCGGCGCGGACGCCGAGGCGGCGAGCTTCGAGACGGTGGTCTACGAGGGCTACGGGCCGGAGGGGGTCGCCGTGCTCGTCGAGGCGTTGACCGACAACCGCAACCGCACTGCCTCCGAAGTGCGGCACGCGTTCACGAAGCACGGCGGGAACCTCGGGACGACCGGCGCCGTCGCCTGGCAGTTCGAGCGACGCGGCGTCGTGCTCGTCGCGGCTGACGGAGCCGACGAGGACGGCGTCCTCATCATCGCCGCCGAGGCCGGCGCCGACGATGTCGTGCTCGACGGCTCCAGCTTCATGGTCACGACCGCGCCGGAGTCGCTCGCTGCGGTTCGTCGGGCGCTCGAGGACGGCGGCTTCTCCGTCGAGTCGGTCGACCTCGCGATGGTTCCCAAGACCACGGTCGCGGTCTCGGACGAGTCGGTGGCCCGCCGTATCGTCAAGCTCGTGGAGGGACTCGAGGACACCGACGACGTCCAGGACGTCTACGCGAACTTCGACATCCCTGAAGCGGTGCTAGAGGCAGTAGCCTCCTAGGTACCGGTGGCGATCGCGGCGGCGGATACGGCAGGAAGAAGGGCCGACCGGATCGAGTCGCTCCTCTCTGCGCGGCTCTTCGTCGAGCCGCAGCTCGCCCACGACCGGATCACCTTCGTCTCGAACCTCTCCGGCCATCTGAGCCTGTACGCGATGGACGCAGCCGGCGGTGTTCCGGAGCCGCTGCTGCCGCCGCAGGTCGCGCTGCAGAATCCGGACCTCGTCGGCGGAAAGCTCTTCGAGGTCGTTCCGAGCCTCGGTCGGATCGTCGTGTTGATCGACTCGGACGGGGACGAGAACTACGTTCCGTACACCATCCCGGTCGACGGCGGCTTTCCCGAGCCACTCGCGCCGGAATCGTTCAGCGGCGGTCGGTCGCACCTCTTGGACGTGGACGACGCGGCCGAGATCGCGTACTTCGCGGTCGAGTCACGCGAGGAGGCGTCGACGGCGGCGATTCGTGTCGATCTCGCGTCCGGGTCGGCAGAGACGCTGTGGCGGAGCGCGTACGGAGCGTTCGTCGCCGCCTGGACGCCGGACCACTCGCGCGTCGCGCTGGTCGACGGCTACACGATGGGCGACGTCGTCCTCTACGAAGTCGACGGGACCGAGCGAACGATGCTCTACGGCACGCCGATCGAGGAGCGCGATCCGGATCAGGACCAGCCGCTCGCCGGCTTCCGCGCCGGCCACGGGACCCGGAGCGGCCGCGGAATCGTTCTCACGACGACGCTCTTCGACGACACCGGAACACTGGGGTACCTCGACTTCTCACGACCTGGCGAGGTCGAGCCGGTCACGATCGACGGGCTGAGGCACGTCGGCGCAGGCGAGCTCGAGGGTCTCCACCACCTCGAAGGCGACCGGTACTCGCTCGTCTTCAACATCGACGGCTGCTCTTGGGCGTATGCCGGGGCGCTCGACGAGGATGCGCGCACGTTCACGATCGACCGCGTACTCGTCGGCGAGGACGAGCTCACAGGCGGTGTCCTGCACGGGATCGAGTTCGACGCGGGGACCGGGCGCTTCGTCGTGTCGTTCTGTACGGCCACGAGCCCGACGCAGCTGCACGTGCTCCCGGCCGACGAGTCGGCGTCCGCGCGGCTGACGCGCGAACGGGCGCTAGGCCTGGCTCCCGAGCTCCTGTCGGCCGGTGAGGATGCGTCGTTCGAGTCGCACGACGGCCTGCGCATTTCGGCGCGTCTGTACCTCCCGTCTCCCGCGCTCGGCTACGAGGGTGCTCGGCCGCTCGTGTACTACGTCCACGGCGGGCCGCAGAGCCAGGAGCGTCCGGACTTCGCATGGTTCTCGATACCGCTGATCCAGATCCTCACCCTCGAGGGCTTCGCGGTCTTCGTTCCGAACGCGCGCGGCTCGACCGGCTACGGCCTCGAGTACTCGAAGCAGGTCGATCGCGACTGGGGCGGGCTCGACCGGCTCGACCACGTCCACGCGATGACGGAGATCCTGACGCAGGACGAGCGCGTCGACGTCGCGCGCGCAGGCGTTGTCGGGCGCTCCTACGGCGGCTACATGACGCTCACACTCGCCGCGCGGCACCCGGAGCTGTGGCGGGGCGCCGTGGACATGTTCGGCCCGTACGACCTCTTCACGTTCATGGACCGGCTGCCCGAGACGTGGAAGCCCTACTTCGCGCTCGCCGTCGGCGACCCCGAGAAGGACCGCGACTTCCTGATCGAGCGTTCACCAAAGACCCACATCGCCGACATCGCCTGCCCGCTGCTCGTCATCCAGGGCCAGAACGACCCACGGGTGGTCGAGCGCGAGTCGCGCGACGTCGTCGAGCAGCTGCGAGGGCTCGGACGGGACGTCGACTACCTCGTCTTCGAGGACGAGGGCCACGACGTGCTGAAGCTCGGAAACCGCGTTCGCTGTTACGACACGATCGTCGGGTTCTTCGCGCAGCATCTGTCGTAGATCGCTGTTAGGGTCGCGGTCGATGCGGTGGCTCGCACTTCTCGTGATGGCGCTCGCGCTCGCGGCAGCGGGCTGCGGTGGGAGCGACAACGAGTCCGCCGCCACGACGGACGAGACGACGGTCGAGGAGACGACGTCGGCGGAGACGACGTCGGAGGACACGACGACGTCGGAGGAGACGACCGACACCGGCGTCGGCGCCTCCGGGATCCTGAGCAACGCGGACTGTCTGAAGTTGGCCGGTATCGGGGCGACGTTCGCGCAGGCCATCACGGGTGCGACGGACGAAGAGGCGGCCGCGGCGTTCCAGAATCTCGTCGACGACGTCCCTGATGAGATCAAGGCCGATGTCCAGGTGCTCGCCGACTGGTTCGCTGAGTACAGCGCGAAGGTGAAGGACATCGGCATCCAGGCGGGCCAGACCCCGACGGCTGCACAGATTCAGGAGCTCATGGCCGCGCTCTCAAGCACGAATCAGGACGAGGTCTCGGCTGCGTCGGAGCGACTCGGCACCTGGGCCAACGAGAACTGCTCCGCCGCCAGCGGGTAGCACGCCGCCCAGCGGCGGGAGGAACGTCCGGACTCCCGCGTAACTTCCACACGTGAAGGTCCTCGGCATCGACCCAGGGACGGCGACGTGCGGGTACGGGATCGTCCACGGAAGCGACGGGCGCCTCCGGGCGGTGGGGTCGGGCTGCTGGCGGACGTCCGCGCGGGAGCGGCTCGACGTGCGGCTGCTGACGATCTTCGAGGGAGTACGGGAGCTCATTGCGGCGCACGAGCCCGACGCCGTCGCGCTCGAGGAGTCCTACGTGGGTGCCGACGCCCGCATCGCACTCTCCGTCGGGCAGGCACGAGGCGCCGTGCTCGTCGCGGCCGCCGAAGCCGGGGTCGAGTGCGCTGAGCACGCGCCGGCACGCGTCAAGCAGACGGTGTGCGGCTACGGAAGGGCGGACAAGGAGCAGATGCAGCGCATGGTCAAGCTGATCCTCGGGCTCGCCGACGAGCCGCGGAGCTCGCACGAGGCAGATGCGTACGCCGTTGCGATCTGCCATGCGCTCGGCTCACCGCTTCTCGAGGCAGCGAGATGATCTCGCGTCTCCGCGGTATCCCGGCGGGGAGGACGGTCGACGGGCTCGTCGTCGACGTCGGCGGCGTCGGCTACCTCGTCAGCGCGACGCCTTCGGTCTTGCGCCGTGCGGACGGCGCCTCCGAGGTGACGGTCGAGACCTATCTCCACGTCCGCGAGGACGCGCTCCAGCTCTACGGGTTCGCCGACGCGTCCGAGCGGGCGCTCTTCGTACAGCTTCTCGGTGTGAGCGGAATCGGCCCGAAGGTGGCGCTCGCCGTCGTCTCGAGCGCCTCGCCGGACGAGCTCCAACGCGCGATCGCGCTCAAGGACTCGGCGCGCTTCCAGGCAATTCCCGGTATCGGCAAGAAGACTGCCGAGCGGATCGTGCTCGAGCTCGAGGGCTCGCTTGGTCGAGACGGCGCCGGTCTTCGAGCCGGGCGTGCGGGGTGAGCTCACCGCCCGCGACGCGCTGGTCGAGCTCGGTTACTCGCTCGTCGAGGCCGAGCAGGCGCTCGCCACGGTCGACGCGGCGCTGCCCGTCGAGGAGCGCGTGCGCGAGGCCCTCAGGAGCGCCGCGTGAGCAGCCAGTTCCTGGCTCCGGCGCTCAAGGAGGGTGACGAGGAGGTCGAGAAGTCGCTGCGGCCGCGGCGACTGGACGACTTCGTCGGCCAGGAGCGGACGAAGGAACAGCTCGAGATCGCCCTCGAGGCGGCCAAGGGGAGAGGGGAGGCGCTCGACCACGTGCTCCTCGTCGGGCCGCCCGGATTGGGAAAGACGACCCTCGCGACGATCATCCGCGAGGAGCTCGACGTCGGGATCCGTACGGTCGCGGGGCCGGCACTCGAGCGCAAGGGCGACATGGCGGCCATCCTGACCGGGCTCGACGACAAGGACGTCCTCTTCGTCGACGAGATCCATCGCGTGAACCGTGCGATCGAGGAGATCCTCTACCCGGCGCTCGAGGACTTCCGTCTCGACATCGTCGTCGGACAGGGCGCGGGCGCCCGGACACTGACGATCGACCTGCCGCACTTCACGCTCGTCGGCGCGACGACGCGCACTGGCCTGCTGACGACGCCGCTGCGCGACCGCTTCGGCATGACGTTCCGGCTCGGCTACTACGAGCGGCACGAGCTCGCGACGATCGTGCGCCGGTCGGCGGGGATCCTCGGCGTCGAGATCGCCGACGAGGCGGCCGACGAGGTCGCACGGCGGGCGCGCGGGACACCGCGCGTCGCGAATCGCATCCTGCGTCGGATCCGCGACGTCGCCGAGGTGCGCCACGCGGGAGCAGTCACGATCGAGGTCACCCGCGAGGCGCTCGAGCTGCTCGAGGTCGACGAGGCGGGACTCGAGCGTGTCGACCGCGAACTGCTCTCCGCGATCGTCCACAAGTTCGGCGGCGGCCCCGTCGGGCTGTCGACGCTCGCAGTGTCGCTCGGCGAGGAGCCCGACACGATCGAGGACGTGTACGAGCCCTACCTGCTGCAGCTCGGATTCATCCAGCGCACGCCTCGTGGCCGCGTGATCACGGCGCTCGGGCGCGAGCACGTCGGCGCCGAGTCCGAGCCTGGCGGGCTCTTCTAGATGTCGGCGCACGTGTGGACGCCCGGAGCGGCCGGTCCGCTCGACGAGTTCGTCAGCCGCGTCATGCGGATGATCGCCGCGTTCACGAGCGAGCACGAGCTCGAGCAGGCGGAGGTGTGCATCGAGCTCGCCGACGGATCGCGGTTCACTCTCGCCACGGCCAGCGCGGAGCCAGGGTTCGGGTTCTTCTCGTTCGCGCCGCATCGCGACGACGTCGACGAGCCGAAGATGCTCATCGTCCCGATCGGCGCCGTCCGATCGATCGAGATCTCGCCGCCGGATCCCGAGCGGTCGTTCGGATTCGTCGTGACGCGACTAGTCCGCGTCGACCGGAGTCGGAAAGAGCGGCACCAGCTCGGCCCGCCCCCTGGCGATCTGCCGCCGCCCCCAGGTCGCGAAGCAGGCGAGGGACGTCGCGAAGAGCGCCGCGCCGACCCCGACCGCCGCGGCGGTGCCCAGGTCGAGTCCGATCGCCGCGATGCCCCCGATCGCTCCGGCGACGACCGAGTCGATGACCGCAACGACACCCGGGACCGCGACGAATGCCTGCGTCCAGGGCGGCCACTCGCGCATCCCGATCGAGGACTGGAGGATGCCCCGATCATCGTCGTACCGGCTCGTCACGAAGTACGGCTCGAGCTCCGGCGCGAGGTCGAGGTACGCGTGCCGGATGCGATTCATCCCCTGCACCCAGATCGCGTCCTCCCAGTTCACCTGTCCGAGCCGCGCGACGGTTGCGATCCCGAGGAAGTACACGACCGGCAGGAGTACGAGGGCGAACGCGACGAATCCATCACCGAAGTCGGTCGCCTGTGCGACGAGTGCGAGCGCGACGACCGAGCCCGTCAGTGCGGCCACGAAGATCGACGTCCGGCTCATCGCCTCCGTGTAGACCAGGCTGCGTGCCGCGAGGAGGCTCCAGTGCTCGGTCGAGAGGATCTGCAACGACTGCGGGCCGAGCATGCCGGCGGGCACAGGAGTTTCCGAGGCGAGGCACGCGCGTCGAGGCCTCGGACTCGAGCACCGCTCAGCCCCGGTACTGCAGTTCGCTCCAGGATGGGACGGGCGCGAGTTCGAGCAGGGTGCGGCCGCCCTGGGGCTCCGCGTAGCCGAAGTCGCCCGTGTCGTCGATCCATGACACGTCGAGAAGCCCTTCCTTCACCCGGTGATCGAGCCAGGCTCCGCGGAACACGAGTTTGCGGAGCCAGTAGACGAGCGACTCGCCGTTCTGCAGTGAGACGTGCTCCCAGTGCCGGACGATGTAGAGGCCGAGCCCGCTTCGGGAGTCCTCGATCCGACCGTCCGCCACGAGCTCGACGAGGTCGGCGGCCTCCTGGTCGTCCATGTCGTTCGATGCGATGAGTTCGATGCGCACGGCCGCCGCGATCACCCGCTCCTCGAAGTCGCGCGCCGAGAACTCGAAGCGGTGGCCGAGGAACTCGACCACGAAGTCGTCACCCGAGCGGTAGTTGGCCGCCAGCATCTCGGCTCAGGGTATCTAGGCTTCCCGACATGAACGACCGTCGCCTGTGGGCGATCATGGCGGTGGTGGTGCTCGTCATCTGGCTCGTAGGAGCGGCGGTAACGAAGTTTTCGCTCGAGCAGATGGCGTTCGTCACGCCGATCGCCGTGGTCGTGGTCGGTGCAACCGTCGGCCTCGTGCTCCTCTGGGTAAAGGTCGTCACAGACTCGTTGCGCCGGCGTCGCTCGCAGCCCTGACGGCGTCCGATCGCCTCCGTACCGTCACGGTGCGTGACGAGCCCCTGGACGATTGCACCACTGGACGTGCGCCGAGCCCGTGCGCTGGCGCTCGAGCTCGGCGTGAGCGAGATCGTCGCGTCGGTTCTCGTGCGGCGCGGCTACGACGAGCCGGACGCGGCGCGTCGGTTCCTCGACGCCGAGAATCCCCGCCTACGACCCGGCCTTGCTCGGAGACATGGAGCGTGGCCGTCCGCAGGATCCGCGCCGCCGTCTCGCAGGGGGTTCGGATCTGCGTACACGGCGACTACGACGTCGACGGCATCTGCGCGACGGCGCTGGCCGTCCTCTTTCTCCGGGAGCTCGGCGCCGACGTCGTGTGGCACCTGCCGAGCCGGTTCGAGGAAGGCTACGGCGTCTCGCGGGAGACGCTGGCGCGCCTCGCGGACGACGGCATCGGCCTCGTCCTCACCGTCGACTGCGGGATCACGGCCGTCGAGGAGGTCGCCGAGGCCCGGCAGCGCGGGCTCGACGTCATCGTCACGGACCACCATCGACCTGGAGAGGTGCTGCCGGACTGCCCGATCGTCGCGACGCGCCCGTCGGCATATCCCTTCCCCGAGCTCTGCGGGACGGGCGTCGTCTACAAGCTCGGCTCGGCGCTTCTCGGTGCCGACCACCCGGCAGTCGAGCGCAGTCTCGACCTCGTCGCGCTGGCCACGATCGCCGACGTCGTTCCTCTGGTTGACGAGAACCGCGCGCTCGCATCCGCAGGTCTTCGGGTCCTCGCCGCGACGTCGCGTCCGGGGCTGCAGGCGCTCATGAGGAGCGCGCACGTCGATCCGGCCGCCGTCGACGCCGGAGCGGTCGGCTTCCGGCTGGCGCCGCGGATCAACGCTGCAGGCCGCCTCGGTCGTCCGGACATCGCCCTCGAGCTCGTCCTCACCGAGGACGCGAACGAGGCGCGTCGTCACGCCGACGCCCTCGAGGGCTCAATCGCGATCGTCAGGCGATCGAGGATCGGATCCTTCGCGAGGCGGTCCAGGTCGTGGAGTCCATGCCCGAGCCGAAGCGGCGAAGGCGTGGCTACGTCCTCTGGGGCGAGGACTGGCACGAGGGCGTCATCGGCATCGTGGCATCACGCCTCGCCGAGAGGTTCCACCGGCCCGTCGTTCTCGTCACGCGCTCGCAGGACGCGTGGAAGGGCTCGGGGCGCTCGATCTCGAGCTTCGACCTCCACGGCGCACTCGCGGCGTGCGCAGAGCACCTCGAGCGCTTCGGCGGGCACAGGGCCGCCGCGGGCCTCTCGATCACGGAGGAGAAGATCCCTGCCTTCGCCGAGGCCTTCGCCGCGCATGCCGACGCGCACATCGATCCCGACGAGACCTTCGAGCTGGTCCGTGTCGACGCCGTCGTCTCGGCGCGCGATCTCACCCTCGACCTCGCCGAGGAGCTCCAGCGGCTCGCGCCGTTCGGCCTCGGTAACCCGGACGTGACCCTGCTCGTGCCTGCGACCGAGGCCGTCACCCCTTCGACCGTCGGGGAGGGGAAGCACCTTCGCTTCCGCGTACGCCAGCACGGACGCGACGCCGGCAGCGCGATTGCCTTCGGCCAGGGCTCACAACTCGACCGTCTTCGTGCGGTCGGTCTCTTCGACGTCGCCTTTCGGCTCAAGGAGAACCACTGGAACGGAACTGTCGCCCCGCAGCTGGTCGTCCGCCGGATCTTCGACACCGCCGAGGGCTACGAAGAGCTCCGCGCGCGGTTCGTGGAGCTCTGGCGCGACGGCGAGCCCGCGTGGACGCCCGAAGCCCGGCGCGTCTTCCGCGAGCTCGCGCTCGACGAGGACGGGGCGGGAAGGCGTCAGCTTCTCGAATCCGAGGCTTTCCGCGCCCTGCTCTCCGATGTGGCGCTGCCGCAGGCCGCCTAGGCTTCAGCCGAGCCCGGGGCGTGAGGGAACGAGCGCATCGCGCATCGCGAGAGCGAGGCGTCGGGCGTGTCGCCGACGCATCCAGCGGCGGAAGCTGCTCATGGACGGTCCGAGTTCGCGGGCACGTCCCAGGCTCCTTCCCGCCCCGGGAGGATCGTGAAACCCCGCTCAGTACACTGATTCCATGACTGTCCTCGACGCGAGACGGCATCGCGAAGACCTCGTCGAGGAGCTCATCGCCGAGGTCGAGGCGTACAACCCGGACGTCGACAAGGAGCTTCTCCGCCGCGCGTTCGAGTACGCAGAGCGCGCACACGCGGGCCAGACGCGCCGTTCGGGCGAGGAGTTCATCCATCACCCGCTCGGCGTCGGGCGCATCTGTGCAGAGCTGCATCTCGACGAGCAGACGATCGCCGCCGCTCTCCTGCACGACGTCATCGAGGACACCGAGGCCGACGTCGAGGAGCTTCGCGCGGAGTTCGGCCCGGACGTCGCGCAGCTGGTCGAGGGCGTCACCAAGCTGACGCGGATCAGCTTCCAGAGCCGCGAGCAGGCGGAGGCCGAGAACTACCGGAAGATGATCGTCGCGATGGCGCAGGACGTCCGCGTCATCCTCATCAAGCTCGCCGACCGGCTCCACAACATGCGGACGATCGAGTACCTCGGAAAGCAGAAGCAGGCGCAGAAGGCGCGCGAGACGCTCGAGGTGTACGCGCCGCTCGCGCACCGGCTCGGCATCCACGCGCTCAAGTGGGAGCTCGAGGACCTCGCGTTCCAGACGTTGCACCCACGCAAGTACGCCGAGATCAAGGCGATGGTCGCGGACCGCCGCGCCGACCGCGAGGAGCAGGCCGACAAGGCTGCCGAGATCCTCGGTGAGGAGCTCGAGAAGGCGGACGTGCCGGCCGACATCACCGGCCGTGCGAAGCACCTCTACTCGATCTACGACAAGATGGCCAAGCGCGGCCGCGAGTTCAACGAGATCTACGACCTGACGGCGCTGCGTGTCATCTGCGAGCGCTCGGGCGAGGAAGGGACGCGCGACTGCTACGCCGCACTCGGCCTCGTCCACTCGCTCTGGAAGCCGATGCCCGGGCGGTTCAAGGACTTCGTCGCGATGCCGAAGCTCAACCGCTATCGCTCGCTGCACACGACCGTGATCGGTCCCGAGGGGAAGCCGCTCGAGATCCAGGTGCGCACGCGCGAGATGCACGAGGAGGCCGAGTACGGCGTCGCCGCCCACTGGCTGTACAAGCGCGGACGCGTCGCGAAGACGGACGACGAGTGGATCACCTGGGTCAAGTCGCTCATGGACGGTCAGGCCGAGGACCAGGATCCGGGTGAGTACATGCGAAGCCTCCGCACCGACCTCTTCGCCGAGGAGGTGTACGTCTTCACGCCCGAAGGGCGAGGTGAAGGTGCTTCCCGCGGGCGCGACCCCGATCGACTTCGCGTACGCGGTGCACACCGACGTCGGGCACCGCACCGTCGGCGCGAAGGTGAACAGCCGCATCGTCCCGTTGCACTACCGACTGCGAAGCGGGGACTTCGTCGAGATCCTGACGTCGAAGTCGGGGCGCGGGCCGTCGCGAGACTGGCTCGCGCTCGTCACCTCCTCGCGCGCGCGCAACAAGATCCGCCAGTGGTACCAGCGGGAGACGCGCGGCGAGACCGAGGCCAAGGGGCGCGATCTCCTCGATCAGGCATTGAAGGCGCAGAAGCTCCCGTATCGGAAGCTCCAGGGCTCGACCGTGCTCGCCCAGGTCATCCGCGAGACGGGCTTCAAGAAGGCCGAAGACTTCTACGTAGCGCTCGGCGCCGGAAAGCTCTCACCGACGCAGATCGTCAACAAGGTCATCCAGCGCCTCAAGACCGACGAGGTCGCGTCCGAGCCCATCATCCAGACGAAGCCGTCGCGCGCACGGAAGGCGGTGTCGAGCGACCGCGTCGGGATCAACGTGATCGGCGTCGAGGACGTCCTGGTGCGGCTCGCGAAGTGCTGCACGCCGGTTCCCGGCGACCAGATCGTCGGCTACATCTCGATGGGGCGCGGCATCACCGTGCACCGCCAGGACTGCCCCAACGTCCGGGCTCTCCAGCGCAATCCCGAGCGGTTCACGAACGTCGAGTGGGAGGGAGGAGCGTCGGCGGGCTTCCTCGTCCAGATCGCGGTCGACGCATGGGATCGCGCGCGGCTCCTCGAGGACGTCGCCCGTACGTTCGCCGAGCACGGCGCGAACATCGTCTCGTACGGCGGCACCGTCGAGGACGGGATGGCGAAGAACTGGTACACGGCCGAGGTGGGGGAGGTGAAGGAGCTGCGTTCGCTCCTGACCGCCCTCCGCAACCTCGACGCCGTGTTCGACGCCTACCGCGTCACACCGAGCTAGAGCGGCCAGTCCGGGCGCTCGCGGAGCCCGGTGAAGTCCTCGTCCTTCGCCGCGTACTCGCCGAAAGCAGGGTCGAGCTCCACGGCTCGCGTGATGTGCGCGATGGCATCGTCGTCACGCTTCGCGAGCGCCTCGGCGCAGGCGAGGTTGTAGAGCGTCGCAGGGTGATCTGGGCGCCGGCGGAGCGCGTCCTCGAGCTCCGCGACGTACGCGTCGTAGTCGCCGGCCGTGCGGTGGCGCTCGGCCGCGAAGTAATCCTCCCAGGGCGAGGGCTCGTACGCCGCACCGCGCGGACCGCCGACAGCGAGCACCGAAGTGCCGGGCTCCTCGGCACGGGCATGGCGACGGATCTCGGGATCCCGGATGAACACGATCGTTCCGGCGGGCGCGTCCACCGTCTCGTCGGCGAGCGCGAAGGTCGCGCGTCCGGCGAGCACGATGTACACCTCCTCGTGGCCGAGCGCCCGCTCGGAGTGTTCCTCGACGACATCGTCGCCGGCATTCCGCGCGACGTACGCATTGATCCCGAACGCGCCGATGTCGAGTGTTCGTCGGATCGGTTGCCACAGCAGCGTGCCGTTCACCACCGACATCGGCTCGAGCTCGTCGAGGCGCAGACTGTCCCAGCCCGCGGACATCAGCCCGTTCGCTGCTTCACCGAGACCGGTCGCGCGTACACGAGATAGCGCTGGCTCGCGAAGAACCTTGGATGACACGCCTGCAGGACGAGCTCCTCGTGATGCGGCGACTCGAGCACGGAGACGTCGTTGTCGTCGACGATGCGGTGGCGCGTGACCTTGTAGACGAGCGGTCGCGTACGGCAGCTCGACGGTGATCGGGTCGCCCGGCCGGAGCTCGTTGATGTTCCCGAAGGGCGCTCCGTACGTCGTTCGGTGCCCCGCGATGTAGACGAGTTCGCGCTCCCCCGGCATGTAGGACTCGAGGTGGCGGCCGGGTCCGCGCCGAAGGTCGCTGACCGCGGTGCCGTTCACGACCACCGCACTGAGTCCGAGCCGAGGGATCTTGAGCCGTGCGATCGCGTCTCCGTCGTCGCTCGCGAGGCGGAAGCGCCTCGCCTCTCGCTTTACGTTGTCGTGCGGTGCCGGCTTCGGCTTCGGTTTCCCGGGGTGCGCGACGACCGGTGTCCGTAGCGGCTCGTAGCTCGCGAACTGCTCGTCCAGCTTCGACGCGAGCCGCCGCTGCTCGTACGCTGTGTAGGCCGTCGTGAACGGGTCCTTCCAGAAGTAAACGGTGGCGGCCCACGCGAGGACGCCAAGGCCGATGACGAGGAGGAACGTTCCGAGGTGACGCCGCATGACCGATCACAGAGTAGGCACCTGATCGGAGCCGTGGTCTCGTCGTGACAAGAACGCAAAGAACGTACGTCGTCGCGGCCGCTGTGGCCGCCATCGTGACCGCTGCGAACGCCAGTCAGGGCGCGTACTTCTCGCAGTCGTGGGGCTGGGTCGCGCTCGCTTTCCTCGTGCCGACGACGGTGCTCCTCATCCTCGACCGGGTCGACGTGCCTGGCCGGCTGCGGGTCGCGTTCGCCGCGCTCATGGTCGCGCTCGCCGTCTGGATCGGACTCTCGGCGGTCTGGTCGATCAGCGCACCGGCCTCGATTCGCGAGGTCGAGCGGGCGCTCGTCTACGTTGCGGTCGCGCTCGCGGTAGCGCTCGTCCTTCGCCGCGGCGACGGGCCGGCCGTCCTGGCGGGTGCGTCCACCGGAATCGTGCTTGTCGTCTCCTACGGTCTCGCGACGCGACTGTTCCCGGACCACTTCGGATCGCCGGACGACCCGTTCAACGCGTATCGGCTCTCGAGGCCGCTCGGGTACTGGAACTCCTTCGGGCTGTTCGCGGCGATGGGCGTGATCCTCGTCGTCGGAGCCGTCGCACACAGTCGGCGCGGCCGTCATGCTGCCGTGGCAGCGGCCACCGCTCCCGTGCTCGTCACGGCGCTGTACTTCACGTTCTCGCGAGGCTCGTGGATCGCGCTCGGGTTTGCCTTCGCGGCGACCATCGCTCTGGATCCGCGGCGCGTGCGTCTCGTTTGGTCGCTGGTCGCACTCGCTCCGGCAGTCGGCCGTCGCCGTCGCCGTCGCGTCGCGCCAGGATGCGCTCACGACCGAGAATCCACCCGTGGCTGCCGCGACCCGAGAAGGACAACGACTCGCCTGGGTGCTGGTCGTGCTCGTCGTCGTGTCGGCTGCGCTCGGCTGGCTGGCCCACCGCCTTGCGGATGCCCTTCCCGTCGGCCGCCGAGGTCGCCGCCTGGTGGACGTCGCCCTCGCGGTCGGTGTCGGTCGGCGTCGTCGCGGTCGGGCTGGCCGCGGCAGGTGGCCCCGCCGACGGCGGTCGAGCACCTGCGCGACCGCTTCGAGACGGAGCAGACGTCGGACGGACCGGACCTGAACGACCGGCTCTTCAGCGTCTCCGGCAACGGACGGGCGAGACGATCGGTGTCGCCTGGGACATGGCCTCCGAGCACGTGCGTGAGGGGCGTGGGCGCCGGGACATTCGAGTACGTGTGGTACGAGCGCCGACCGAGCCTGGCTGGTCGTCCGCGACGCGCACTCCTTGTACGCCGAGTCCCTCGGCGAGATCGGGATCGTCGGGGTCTTGCTGCTCGCCGGAGCGCTGGTCGCTCCGCTCGTGGCGGCCGTCCGGGGCCGGAGGCGCCGTTTCGCGGCTCCCGCCGCCGGCGCCTACGTCGCATGGGTCACCGCCGCCGCGCTCGACTGGCACTGGGAGATGGTCGGCGTCACGATGACGGCCTTCCTGGCCGGCGCCGTTGTGCTGCTCGCCGCGGAGCGGGGCGTTCCGGTGAGGCTGGCGCACGCCGTGGCGCGGCGGCCTGATCGTGGGCACTGTCGCGCTCAGTCTCGCCGCGACGTGGAGCCTCGTCGGCAACCAGGCGCTCTTCGGCGCCCGGGAAGCGGTCGCACGCAACGACTGGACCGAGGCGCGCGAGCACGGTCGACGTGCACGTGCTCTCCTCTTCTGGTCAGCCGAGCCGGATCTCGCCCTGGGTGATGCCGCCGCAGGTCTCGGGGACCGGGGCGAGGCGTGCGGAACTACCGCGATGCGGTCGAGGCCGACCCGCAGAACTGGGTCGCCTGGCTCCACCTCGCCCAGGTGGCGGGTGGAGCCGAGCGATCCGCCGCGTACCGGCGGGTGCATGAACTCAACCCCCTCGAACCGGGGTTGCCGGGCCAGTGACGCCTCGAACGCCGGGCTAGTTCTTGCGCTGCTCGCGCCGCCGCAGGACGAGCCCGCCTGCGACGAGTGCGCCGCCGACGGCGACCACTCCGAGGAGCGAAAGACCAGTGTTCGGAAGCGCATCGTCCTCGGCAGCAGCAGCGGCGGTATCGCCGCCCGCAGTTGCCGAGACCTGCACGCCCTTCACCTTGTCGTTGTACTGATCCGATGCCGCCGAGGCGGGAGACTGCGCGTACGCAGCCCCTCCCAGCGCCAGGAACAGTCCGACGATCAATGCGATATATGCGGCCGCGAAGACGAACGCGGACGTACGACTTTTGCCCATATCCTCTTACCTCCCGCATCGCAGGATACAGAGGCGGGCGGCGATGTCCACACTAGCCCAAGGTCTAGGGAGTCCCGAGACCTCGAGTCGAATCCTATGGTCTGACGCCCAGGGTCACGTCCAGCGTCTGCCGAGAACCGCCGCGCACGACAGTGATCGAGACGGTATCGCCAGGCCTCCGCGCGTCCACGGCGCTCTGCAATGCGACCGCGGACGTCACTGCGTCGCCGTCGAACTCGACGACGATGTCGCCTCCGGTGGGTTGCTCCTGACCGTCGACGACCTTCGTTCCTGTCGCCGGCCGGAGCCCTGCCTTCTCCGCCGGTGTCCCGGGGAGGACCTCCGTCACCGCGACCCCCTGCGGTGACTGCGCCATGCGGATCCCGAGGTACGCGTGCTGCACCTCGCCGGTCGCGATGAGCTGTCTGACGATCGCGCGCACAGTGTCCGACGGAATCGCGAAGCCGACGCCGTCGGATCCGCCGGACTCGCTTTCGATCTGCGCGTTGACGCCGATCACGCGTCCGCGGCGGTCGAGCAGCGGCCCACCCGAGTTTCCATGGTTGATGGCGGCGTCGGTCTGAATCGTGTCCGTGATCGTGAAGTTGTTTGGCGCCGTCATCTCCCGATGGAGCGCGCTGACGATGCCGGCCGTGACGGTCCCCTCGAGCCCGAAGGGGCTTCCGAACGCGAGCACCGGGTCGCCGACAGCGACGGCGCTCGAGTCACCGATGCTCAGTGGCTGGAGCAGCGACCGCGGCGCATCGACCCGCAGAACGGCGAGATCCGTCGAGGGATCGGTGCCGACGAGGGTTGCATTGCGCTCCACGCCGTTCCAGAAGCTCACCGAGACCGACGAGGCACCGGCGACGACGTGCTGGTTCGTGACGATGTGACCGCTCTCGTCGAAGACGAAGCCGGAGCCCTGCGCGCTCGACTGCGAGCCGAGCGAGCCACTCGATGCCGCCAGCTCGACCACCGACTTCGAAGCGCGGTCGTAGATCTGGCGGGCGTTCAGATCTCCCGCGGCGACAGGCTGCGACCCCTGCACTGTCACCTCGCGCACGATCGTCGTACCTCCATCGTCGAGCAGCGTGAACGCGACAGCGCCGAGGCCGACCCCGAGCACGAGGGCCGACACGAGCGCAGCGACGAGGAGCGGGGTACGGGAGCGGCCTGGCACAGCGTCCGTCCGTCAGTGTGGCGAATCGCGACGGGTTGCGGCTGAGGGGCCGGTAAGGGAGGGCTAAGAAGTCGCTAAGACGCGAGGCTCCGGGCACGCACGGATGCGCACAATGCGGCTGCAATGAAGATCCTCGTGGTCGACGACGAGCGAGCCGTTCGCGAGTCGCTCCGTCGTGCGCTCGAGCTCGAGGGGTATCAGGTCGACCTCGCCGAGGACGGAGAGGAGGCGCTCCGGCGGATCGTAGGCATGGCAGCTCCGGACGCCGTGATCCTGGACGTGCTCATGCCCGGGATCGACGGGCTCGAAGTCTGCCGACGGCTCCGAGCGGACGACAACTCCGTGCCGGTTCTCATGCTGACCGCTCGCGCGGAGGTGGACAGTCGAGTTGCCGGCCTCGATGCCGGGGCAGACGACTACCTCGCGAAGCCGTTCGCCCTGGCCGAGCTCCTCGCCCGGCTGCGCGCGCTGCTGCGACGCGTGGCGAGCGGAGACGAGGCCGCGGACGTCCTGCGGTTCTCCGACCTCGAGCTCAGCCTCGGGACGCGCGAGGTGCATCGCGGCGACGTCGCGATCGATCTCACGCGAACCGAGTTCGCGCTGCTCGAGCTGTTCCTGCGGAACCCTCGCCAGGTGCTGACGCGGTCGATCATCTTCGAGCGCGTCTGGGGCTACGACTTCGGCCCGACGTCGAACTCGCTCGACGTCTACATCGGGTACCTCCGCCGCAAGACGGAAGAGGGGGGCGCGCCGCGGCTCATCCACACGGTCCGCGGCGTCGGCTACGCCCTCCGCGAGGGCTGACGTGAGCTTCCGCGCTCGCATCGCCGTCGGCTCCGCCGCCGCCGTGGCGCTGGCCGTCGTGGCGGCCTCCGTCGCCGTGTACCTGATCGCACGCGAGCAGCTGCGCAAGCCCGTCGACGACGCGCTCGAGGCGCGGGCGGCCCAGATCGCGGTGCAGCGGCTGGGCGTCATCCCCGGTCAGGGCGGTCAGCCCTACCTGGCGGTACTGCCCGAGTTCGGCGAGGCGCGCGGATACGTGCAGCTCGTGCGGACGAACGGGGAGGTTCTCGTCCCTCCGCGCCAGAACGTCAAGCTCCCGGTCGGCGACGACGTCCTCGCGGTCGCGGGGGAGCGTGGCGCGGCGTTCTGGGACGACGTCACGGTCGACGGGACGCACTTGCGCGTCTTCACCTTCGCGTACGGACCCGACGCGGCCATCCAGGTCGCGCGACCGCTCACCGAGGTGGAGAAGTCACTCCACCGGATCGGCCTGTTTCTGATCCTCGTCGCGCTGGGCGGGATCCTCGCCGCGGCCGTCCTCGGCCTGCTCGTGGCGCGTGCGGCTCTCAGTCCCGTCCGCCGGCTGACGTCGACCGTCGAGCGCGTCACGGAGACGCAGGACCTCTCCGAGCGGATCGAGGTGGACGGCAAGGACGAGCTCAGCCGCCTGGCGGCGAGCTTCAACACGATGCTCGGAGCCGTCGAGGAGTCCACGAGGGCGCAGCGCCAACTTGTCGCGGATGCGTCGCACGAGCTGCGTACGCCGCTGACGAGCGTGCGCACGAACATCGAGGTGCTCGCCGGCGACAGGGCGCTTCCGGTCGACGAACGACGCCGGCTCCTCTCCGACGTCGTCGAGCAACTCGGCGAGATGACCACGCTCATCTCCGAGCTGATCGAGCTCGCGCGCGCCGAGCAGCACACGGCCGAGCCCGAGGACGTGCGACTCGACCTGCTCGTCGCCGACGTCGTCGAGCGGGCGCGCAGGAACCGGCCCGAGGTGCGGTACACCCTCGACCTCCAGCCGACGACGGTACAGGGCGTACCCGCCACGATCGAGCGCGCCGTCGGAAACCTCCTCGACAATGCGGCGAAGTGGAGCCCTGTGGGCGAGGAGGTCGAGGTCGAGCTCCGCGCAGGTCAGCTCGTCGTCCGCGACCACGGCCCGGGCATCCCGGACGAGGATCTTCCTTACGTCTTCGACCGCTTCTACCGGGCCCGTGCGGCGCGGGGGTTGCCGGGGTCGGGCCTCGGCCTCGCCATCGTCAGGCAGGTCGCCGAATCCCACGGCGGCGGCGTCGTCGCCGAGCATGCGGACGGCGGCGGCACGCGGATGGTGCTCACCCTCGGCGACCACGCGCACGTCGGGACTGCCCGGTTGCAGCCCGCCCCATCTTCTTAGCCGCTTTTCACCGATCTCTTAGGGACGGCTGCTCAGATGAGCGTCGTGACGCGGCGCAGACGGCTGACATTCGTTGGTGGCGGTGCCGCCGCCGTCATGCTTCTCGTGGCTATCGGGGCTGCGGGAGCCGTGGCCGCCTCGCGGGTGCTGTCGTCCAGCGACGGCAGCAAGGCAGTCATCGACGACGCAGCAGCGCAGCTCGGGGTGAAGCCGAAGGAACTCTCGGATGCCCTCAAGCAGGCGCTCAAGAATCGCATCGACGCCGCAGTCGACTCGGGGAAGCTCACCGAGGAGCAAGCGAAGCAGCTGAAGCAGCGCATCGATTCCGACGAGTTCCCGCTCCTCCTCGGTCCTGGCTTGGGCATCCGTGGGTTCGGGCCGGGGTTGGGTCATCGCTTCGGGTCGCCGCTCGGCGACGGCCACCCGGGAGGGTTCGCGGTGCTCGAGACTGCAGCCGCGTACCTGGGGATGAGCGAAGCGGACCTCCGCGAAGCGCTCCAGGACAAGACGCTCGCCGAGATCGCAAAGGACAAAGGCAAATCCGTCGACGGCCTCGTGAAGGCGCTCGTCGCCGCTGAGGAGAAGACGATCGACGAGGCCGCGGCCGACGGTCGGATCACGAAAGCGCAGGCCAGCGAGATCAAGTCGAGGCTCGCGGAGCACACGAACGCCCTCGTCCACGGGGAGCTCCGCCACGGTGATCGCCCGCACCGCCGGTTCTGGCCCGGCTCGGGCTTTCCCCGCGGGCCACCAGGCTCATTCGGCGGCCCGCGGGCCTAGCCAGTGGCAGGCGAGACGCACGGGGCCGGCGCAGCCGGCCCCGTGGTCGTTCAAGGCGCAGCCTCGAGATACGACTCTGACAGCGATGAGGGCGGGCGCCACGAGCGTCTTTGACTCACGCGATCGAGGATCTGCGTCTGCAGATTCTCGATCTGCGAAGTCAGCAGAGGGGAGAGCGGCGGTGCCCGACCGGTGGGGGTCGGGGTCATTCCGCGCGCTCGTCCAAGGGACGAGCGCGCGGCTCCCTTCCCCTCTCCCCAATCACCTTGTAATCACCCGTGTGAGGGACGCAATCCCTCGAACGAGGTACCTCCTTCGATCCAGTGATGCTCCCTCGCTCCTTGGAGCAAGGAGTTCGGCCGCTAGGGCACCCAGGCCTCGCCGGCCGTGTCCCAGCCGATGAGGACGTGGGGCGCGATGAGTGCGGCCACTTGCTCGAGCTCGTCGAGGCGGATAGGCCCGTCCGCCCATAGCTCGCCGACCGCAGCCCCGTCGTAGGCGATCGAAATCCGCTCGCGTCGGGTCTCCTCGGGGTCGCCCCGGGACGGTCCGAGCACGAACGTTCCGCCCTCCGCGAAGGCGATCCCGACCCAGTTGACCTCGGCTGCGGCACTCACCGAGTCGACAACCGCGCGCAGGACGTCGTCCGGTTCGCCGCCCTCTTCGACGATCTTCCGCACCGCCTCGACCATGCCGCTCACTCCTCGAGGTCGCCTCCCTCGAATCGCCTGAGGACCTCCCTCAGCTCGTCGGGAACGTCGACCGGTCGGCGCTCGTCGTGGTCGATGAGGACGAGCGTCTGAAGCGCGGTGACCATGAGCGTGTCGTCGGGCTGTCGGTACGCGGAGCACTCGTACGTCATGCTGGTACGGCCGATCCGGCTCACGCGCACGAACGCCTCGATGAGGTCGTCGAACCGAGCCGGCGCGTGGTACTCGACGTTCGACGCACGCATGACGAACTCGCGGCCCGGAGTCGTGAGGGCCCCCAGGTGACGGTGGTACTCCGTGCGCGCGTGGTCGAAGTACGGGAGGTATCGGCCGTAGTAGACGACACCCTGGGCGTCGGTGTCCGAGAACCACACGCGGGCGAGCGCGGAGTACTTGAACGGCGGCCGCCGGTCGGTGACGCGACCGAGCTCCGGCGCCGTCGTCACGAACGGATCAGCGCGACCACCTCGTCGCGCTTCTCCTCCATGAGACTCGCGGACAGGGCCTCGAGATTCAGTCGCAGGAGCGGTTCCGTGTTCGACGGGCGGACGTTGAAGTGCCAGTCGTCGAACTCGATCGAGATGCCGTCGAGGTGCGATACGCGCCCTCCCTCGGCCGAATACCGCTCCTTCAGCTCCTGGAGCTTCAGCGCCACGTCCGAAACGGGCGTGTTGATCTCGCCCGTGAGGAAGAACCGCTCGCGGTACGGTCGCAGGAGATCGGAGAGCTTCCTCCCGCTTCGGGACACGAGCTCGAGCATCACGAGGAACGGCACGACGCCGGTGTCGGCCTGCGAGAACTCGCGGAAGTAGTAGTGCGCAGACACCTCGCCGCCGAAGAGTGCGTCCTCTGCGCGCATGCGCTGCTTGATGAACGCGTGTCCGACCCGGTTCACGAGCGGCGTGCCGCCGGCCCGTTCGATCGTCTCCGGAACGGCCCAGCTCGCTCGCACGTCGTAGAGGACCTTCTCGCCCGGCGCCTTCGCGAGCATCGCCTCCGCCATGAGAGCGGTCGCGAAGTCGCCCGGAACGAACTGCCCCGTGTCGTCGACGAAGAAGCAGCGGTCGGCGTCACCGTCGTATGCGACGCCGAGGTCCGCGCCCTCCTCCGTCACCTTGCGCACGATGAACTCGCGATTCTCGGGCAGCAGTGGGTTGGGCGCGTGGTTCGGGAAGCTCCCGTCCGGGTCGAAGTAGCAGCGCACGAGGTCGAGCTGCGGCAGCTTCTCGAGCACCGGCGCGAGCATCACGCCGGCCATCCCGTTCGCGGCGTCGATGACGACGCGGAGCGGACGGATCGCGTCCAGGTCGACGAAGGACAGGACCTTCTGGACGAAGCTCAGCCAGACGTCCTCGCTCTGGATCGAGCCGCGGCTCGTCACGTCGTGGAATCCGGACTCGGCCAGGACGCGAATCTCGGCCAGTCCGGAGTCGCCGCCCACCGGGAGTGCTCCGCGGCGGACGATCTTCATTCCGGTGTACTCCTTGGGGTTGTGGGACGCGGTGACGCAGATCCCACCGTCGAGACCGAGCTCGGTGACGGCGTGGTACAGCATCTCCGTCCCGACGAGCCCGAGCTCGACGACGTCGGCGCCGGCGTCCGTGATCCCCTCGGCCGCAGCGCGCGCCATCGACGGTGACGACAGGCGCATGTCGTGTCCGAGCGCCACGGAGCGCGGCTCGAAGTGGGCCGTGTACGCGCGCGCGACCCGATAGGCGCCGTCCTCGTCGAGCTGCGAGGGATAGATCCCTCGCACGTCGTAGGCCTTGAAGACAGAGGGATCGAGCACGGACGGAATGCTAGTGGGCCGTCCCGGGATGGTTGGTGCACCCGGCATCGTTTCTACAATTCGGACGTGGAGCGAAAGCTCGCATCGGTGCTGTTCGTCGACATCGTCGACTCGACTCGGCTCGTCACGGGCTCCGACCCGGAGGTCGTGCGCCGCCGTGTGACGCGGTTCTTCGAGACGGTCTCGCACTGCGTCGTCCAGCACGGCGGCATCGTGGAGAAGTTCGCCGGCGATGCCGTCATGGCCGCGTTCGGCGTACCGCAGGCACACGAGGACGATGCGCTTCGCGCGGCGCGCGCGGCGCTCGCGATGCGCGCAGCCGTGGACGAGCTCGAGCTCGAGGCCCGTATCGGGATCGAGGCCGGCGAGGTCGTCGTCGACGGATCGGAGTCCACCTTCGCCACGGGCGAGGCGGTGAACCTCGCCGCTCGACTCCAGGAGGCCGCACGGCCGGGGGAGATCCTCGTGGGGCCGACGGCGTATCGGCTCGCAGCCGGAAGCCTCGTGGTCGAGGACGCAGGCCCGCTCGAGCTCAAGGGCATCGACGGCCACCTCCGCGCGTGGAGGGTGGTCGACATGCTCGACGGCCCCGGCCGTCCGATCGGGCCGCGTGCACCGCTGGTCGGGAGGGACGCCGAGCTCGAGCTGCTCGAGAACACGTTCAACCGCAGCCTGCGCGACCGGCGCGCTCATCTCTTCACGATCTACGGCGAGGCCGGCGTCGGGAAGAGCCGCCTCACGCGGGAGTTCCTCGACGGCGTCGAGCGCGCGAGCGTCCTCATGGGTCGTGCGCTTCCGTACGGCGAGGGCGTCACCTACTGGCCGCTGGGCGAGATGGTGAAAGCCGCCGCCGGCATCTCCGACGACGATCCACTCGAGGAGGCGTTCGAGAAGCTGCGCGAGTGCTGCGCCGAGGAGGCCGTGGCGGACGTTCTCGGTCTCGCGGCCGGGTTGATGGAGGCGCTCGAGGGCGAGCGCAGTCCGCAGGAGATTTCGTGGGCGGCGCGCGAGGTCATGCAGGGCATCGCCGACGTGCAGCCGTTGATCCTCCTGTTCGAGGACATCCACTGGGCCGAGCAGCCGCTCCTCGATCTCATCGAGCACCTCGCCGACTGGGTGCGAGCGCCCGTCCTCATCGTGTGTCTCGCACGACCCGAGCTCCTCGACGCGCGCCCCGGGTGGGGCGGCGGCCGTGTGCGCTCGACCGCGATCGAGCTCGATCCACTCTCCGAGGAGGAGAGCGAGGAACTCGTCGAGCAGCTCCTCGATCAGCTCGCCGGTGCCGCCGGGGAGCGTCCGGGATCACTGCCGCGCGAGGCGCTCGAGCGCGCCGAGGGGAACCCGCTCTTCGTCGAGGAGACGATCCGCATGTTCATCGAGAGCGGCACGAGCGAGTACTCGTCCGATCGCGTTCCGGACACCCTGCAAGCCCTCATCGCGGCTCGCATCGATCACCTCGCCCCGGGGGCGAAGACCCTACTCCAACGGGCGTCGGTCGTCGGTCGAGTGTTCTGGAGGGGCGCGCTCGAGCACCTTTCGCCCGACGTGCCCGATCAGGAGGCACTCCTCGACGATCTGCTGCAACGAGAGTTCCTCCTTCGCGAGCCGCGCTCGTCGATCTCGGGCGAGACCGCCTATCGCTTCAAGCACGCCCTCATCCGCGAGGTCGCCTACACCGGGCTCGCGAAGCTCGCGCGTGCGCAGTACCACGCGCGCTTCGCCGAATGGCTCGCGGAGCGAACGGGTGAGGAGCTGATCGAGATCCGCGCATACCACCTCGACCAGGCGGTCGAGTTCCTCACCGAGCTCGAAGGTGCGCCGCCCGAGGAGCTCGCCCAGGAGACGGCAGACGCCCTCGTGAAGGCCGCGAGGCGTGCGATCGCTCGCGAGGCGTACGCAAATGCACGGTCGCGTGCCCTGAGGGCGCTCGAGCTGCGTCCGACGCTCGCGGCTCGCTACGTCGCGGCTCGAGCCGCGTGGAGGCTTCAGGACTGGGGCGCCGTGCAGGTCGAGATGGTGAAGGTTCGAGACCATGCCGCCCAGGAGGGCGACCGCGTGTACGAGGCGCTGGCCCTCACGGCTCTGGGCGAGGCGTTGCTGAAGCGGGAGGGCGACGCCGCGCGCGCGCGAGAGCTGGTCGACGAGGCACTCGACATCCTGCCGCCCGACTCCGACGCCATCGCTCACTTCGACGCGCTGGTCGCGCGCGCGATGATCGGCGCCTGGCTCGGATCGAGCGAGGACTTCGTGCGGTACATGGAGCGCGCGTACGTGAAGGCGCTCGACGCCGGACGCAAGGATCTCCAGACGATCGCCGCGCAGGCACTGGCGTCCAGGCACATGATCCTGCTGGAGCTCGACGAGGCGGAGCTCGTCCTCACGCGGGCCCTGGAGCTCGCGGGGGAGAGCGGCAGCGTCCGTGCTCGGATCAGCGCGACGCTCGCGTACGCCGGCTTCCTGAAGGTCAAGGGCGAGCTCGACGCGGCGCAGACGATGATGGAAGAGGTCCGGGGCACCGCCGAGGAGATCGGCATCGAGCCGGTGCTCGCGGCGGCGCTGCTGAAGCTCGGCTGGCTCGCGCGTGCCAAGGGCGACCTGAAGCGCTCGGAGAAGCTCTTCCGCGAGGCGCTGCGCATCACGTCGAGCCGCGGAGATCGAGGGCTCGAGCCCGACTACCAGGCCGCACTGGCGACGACGTTGGCCGAGCTGGGCAAGATCGACGAAGCCGAGCGGCTGGCGAACGACGCACGCGCTCACGCCGTCCCCGAGGACACGAGCTTCCAGATCTTCGCTCTGACGGCGCTCGCGATGATTCGAGGCGCGCAGGGGCGCGACGACGAGGCAGAGGACCTGTTCCGCTCGGCGATCGACCTCGCCAGCGATTCAGACCTGCGTCTCTTCGAGCTGCATCCGCTCGAGCACCTGGTCGTCTTGCTCCATGACCGAGGGCGGTACGACGACGCAGCCCTCTACGAGGCGCGTATTGCGGAACTGCTTCCCGCCGAGCCCTCGAGAACCGAGCGGATCGCCTGACTCGACTGTTCGTCCGGCGACTCCGAGATCACGGTCGCCGGGCCGTTGGAACGAAGCCAGCGCGTCGCGTAGCGGCTCCGCGCGCAGTGTTCCCTCCCCGTACGGCAGGTGCTTCGTCTCGTTGCGGTTCGCGAACGCGATGTCGGAGAAGTGGATGTGAAACGGAGCATCCGGCGCGATGACGGCGTCGGCGAGCTCGAGCGCCTCGCGGAACGGCTCCGGCTCGAGGAACGCGCCGTCGCTCGTCGCGTGCATGTGCGCGAAGTCGAGCACCGGCCGCACCCAGTCGACGCGGCGGGAGATCTCGACGACGTCGTCCACCGACCCGAGGTCACGCACGCGCCCCATCACCTCGATCCCGAACGCGACGCCTCGTCCCTTGGCCTCGAGACGCTCGCGCAGCGTGCCGAGCTGGGCGACCACGGCGTCGATCGCGTCGTCTCGGCTGCGCCCGAGAAGAAATCCCGGGTGAAACACGACCAGCTCCGCGCCGCTTGCGGCAACGATGCCCGCGCTCCGGTCGAGTGCGCCGACGGCAGATGTGAACTTGCGACCCTCCGCCTCGAGATGACCCATGAACCCGAACAGCGGCGCGTGGACGGACAGGGCGACGTCGTGCTCGCGGGCCAGCTCGCCGAGATGCTCCGCGAACGGGTAATCCATCCAGAAACCGCTCTCGAAGTCGATCTCGCACGCCGTGTAGCCGCGCTCCAGGAGGATCCGGATCGCCTCCTCCGGCGCCTCGCGGGACGGCATGCGGGCGGGGCCGACGCGGATCCGCGATGACACGCCCCGATCCTAGATGCGCCGATGTGATTGCCTACGAGACGTGAAGGCGAACATGCTTCTGGCCGACTACGCCGTCGTCTCGGACGGGAAGCTCACGATCGTCGGCGGCGGCTGGTCGCAGACCGGCCCCGAGCCCGCCTCCTTCGGCATCGGCCTCCTCATCCAGGTGCCGTGGGACCAGGCGAACACCCGGCACTCGTTCTCGGTCGAGCTGCTCGACTCGGACGGAGTTCCGGTCGGCTTCGAGAGCGACGAGGACTCCGACCAGGTCGTCGCCTTCGGCGGCGAGTTCGAAGTCGGCCGGCCGCCGGGGTTGAAGCCTGGGACGCCGCTGGACTTCCCGGTTGCGGTCAACTCCACGCCGCTGCCGCTCGAGCCCGGGCGCTACGAGTGGCGGCTCACGATCGACGGCGCCTCGCGTGAGGACTGGACGATGCCGTTCACCGTCCGTACCGAAGAGACGTAGCTCGGCCACTCCGTCCGACGGGGTGCCTACGCTCGAAACGTGGCCAACGACCCGTCTCGCATCGACCTGCTGGAGCTCGATATCGACCTGCGGCTCGCCGATCTGTGGCGAGAGGCCCTCGACGTCTCCGACTGGAGCCTCGACATCGTGGCCGCGTTCATCCGCGCCGCGTACGGCAAGGGCTATTGCGATGCGTTGACCGAGGAGTCACCGGGTTCGCTCTGCGTCGACCACGGCTATCGGATGCCGGATCGGCGCGCGTCCGAGTGGGACCGCGCCGAGAAGGCCGCCTAGAAGGTTCTCCGCTACCAGACCGGGCTAGACTTCCTTCGTGGCCCGTAGTGCCAACCCGGCACGCCTCGTCATCGCGCTCTCGGTGGCCGCGGTGCTCGCCGTGTTCCTGCTGTACACGTCGATCGCGGGCGGCGGCAACCCGTCGCTCGCTCCGAGCGAGCTCGCGGGACGCACCGGGACGGTGCAGCTGGCCGGCGTCGTCGTCGGGCCGGTCCGCGGGGATGCCCATGCCGGCGGCCTCCGCTTCGGTCTCGCGGACATCGGCGGAACGGCGGCTACGAGGGTCGCAGTCCGCTATTCGGGCTCCGTTCCGGATCTCTTCAAGGTCGGGCGCGACGTCGTCGTGGACGGGCGGCTCGAACGCGGCACATTCGTCGCCGAACCGGGCTCGATGATCACGAAGTGCCCGTCGAAGTACGCGCCGAAGAAGAGCGGCGACTCCGCCTGATACGCGCCCATGCCTGAGCTGGGTCGCGCCGCGCTCCTCGTCACACTCGGACTGTCCACCTACGCCCTGGTCGCGGGCGCATACGCGGCGCATCTCGGGCGACGGCGGCTGGCGCGTTCCGCGCAGAACGCGCTCGTCGCGTCGTTCGTCTCGACCGCGGTCGCTGCCGGCGTCCTGATCGCGGCACTCCTGCGGAACGACTTCTCCTTCGAGTACGTCGCGCGCACCACGAGCAGGGCGCTGCCCACGTCCTACACGCTCTCGGCCTTCTGGGGCGGGCAGGAGGGCTCGCTCCTCCTCTGGCTGCTCGTCCTCACCGGGTTCGGCGCAGCCGCTGTCACCGTCAATCGCGCGTGGGCGCGCGACCTCATCGTCTGGGTCGTCCCGGTCTTCGGCGCCGTGTCGACCTTCTTCGCGTTCCTGCTCGTCGCCGTGGCCAGCCCGTTCGCCACGCAGGCGGCGCCGGCGGACGGCGCGGGCATGACTCCGAGCCTGCAGAACCCGTACATGCTCGCCCACCCGCCGCTCCTGTACCTCGGATACGTCGGGCTCACGGTGCCGTTCGCGTTTGCGATCGGCGCGCTCCTTTCTGGCAAGCTCGACGAGCGCTGGCTCATCGCCACGCGCCGCTGGACGCTGTTTGCCTGGGCTGCGCTCGGCGTCGGGCAGCTCCTCGGCAGCCACTGGGCGTACGTCGAGGTGGGATGGGGCGGGTACTACGCGTGGGATCCGGTCGAAAATGCAGCGCTGATGCCGTGGCTCGCCGCAACGGCGTTCCTGCACTCGGTGATGATCCAGGAGAAGCGCGGGATGCTGAAGGTCTGGAACGTCCTGCTGGTGATCATCGCGTTCTCGCTCGCGCTGTTCGGGACGTTCCTCACGAGATCCGGCGTCGTCAACTCGATCCACTCGTTCACACAGAGCTCGATCGGGCCGTGGTTCCTCGCATTCATCGCCGTGACGGTCGCCGCGTCGCTGGCGATCGTGTTCTGGCGGCTGCCCCAGCTCCGCTCGCCGACGAAGCTCGAGTCGGCCGTCTCGCGCGAGGCGGCGTTCCTCTACAACAACCTGCTCCTGCTCGCCCTCTGCCTCGCGATCCTCTGGGGAGTCGTCTATCCGATGCTCTCCGAGGCCGTCCGCGGCGAGGCCGTCGTGCTGGGCCGCTCGTACTACGACTTCTTCCTTCGCGCGTTCGGGCTTCCCTTGCTCCTCCTCATGGGCATCGGGCCTCTGATCGCGTGGCGCCGCGCTTCGTTCAGGAGCCTTGCGACCACCTTCCGGTGGCCGACGATCGTTGCCCTGGTCACAGGTGTCGTCCTCCTCGTCCTCGGCGCCGGGAGCTCGATTCCGGGCCTCGTCGCGTATACGTTCTCTGCCTTCGTCCTCACGACGATCGTCATGGAGTTCGCGCGCGGAACGCGCGCGCGAAAGGCGCTCGGCGCACCGTCCTGGGTCGGCGCGTTCACGTCGCTCATCACGCGAAACCGCCGCCGCTACGGCGGTTACGTCGTCCACGCGGCGATCGTGCTCTTCGCGATCGGGGTGGCCGGGTCGAGTGCCTTCGATTCGGTCGCCGAGGCGAAGCTCGCGCGCGGTGAGTCGATGCGAATCGGGGACTACACGCTCCTCTACCGATCCCTCGACGAGCGCGAGACGTCGAACGCGACGCAGATCCGGGCGACGCTCGACGTGCGGCGTGGCGATCGCGCGCTCGGCTCGCTCGAGGCGGGCAAGAATGCCTACACGATCGAGCAGCAGGTCTCGAACGAGGTCGGCATCCGTAGTGACAAGCTCACGGGCGAGGACCTCTTCGTGATCGCCGAGCAGATCGACCCGAACGGGACCGTGTACTTCCGAGTCTTCGTCAAGCCGCTCGTCAATCTCATCTGGCTCGCGGGCTTCGTGTTCCTGCTCGGCTCAGTGATCACGCTGTGGCCCGATCGGCGTGAGCAGCGTCGCCTCGTCGCCCGCGCCTCGACGGTCGGCCTCCCCGCGACGCGTTGACACTCGCCCTCGTCCTCGCTGCGGCGCTCGCCGTGGCCTGCGTCGTCGTGGTCGCATTCCCGTTCTTGCGTGAGCCCGAGCCGGAGTCCGACTCGCTCGACGATCTCGACGAGGACGAGGTCCGTCGGCTCGAGCTGCTCGAGACACGCGATCGTGCGCTCGCAACCCTCAGGGAGCTCGAGTTCGACCACCGCACGGGAACGGTCTCCGACGAGGATTACCGCTCGCAGGTCGGCGTTCTCCGCCGCGAGGTCGCCGGCGCGCTTCAGGCGCTTGAGCGCGATTCCGGGGAGGGTCGACCTGCCGGTGGGCGAAACTAGCTGCATGGGACGGCGGCTGCTCGCCCTCCTCGGGCTCGTTCTCGCGCTGGTCGTCGTTGCGCCGGCTGCAGCAGACGATCCCTCTGACGACAAAGCTGCAGTCGACGCTCGCATTGCGGCTCTGCAGAACGGCATCGCGCAGTCCAAGGCGCAAGAAGGCGTCCTGACGTCGCAGCTCTCGGCCGTCGCGGCGGAGGTCGAGAGCGCGGAATCGGCGGTTCAGGACGCGGAGGCAGCGGTCGTGGCGCTCGAAGCGGAGCTCTCGACTGCGCGCAGCCAGCTCGAGGAGCTCGGAGCACAGCTGGCAACGCAGACCCGGAAGCTCGAGCGCCTTCGGGCCGAGTACGACAGGGTCGTTGCCATCCTCGACGCCCGTGTCCGTGCTGCATACATCGACGAGCCGCCGGACATGCTCGCGTTCCTCGTCTCGGCGACGAGCTTCGACGACGTGATCGACAACGTGGAGTTGCTCAACCGCATCGGCCGGCAGGACCAGCGCATCGCGCACCAGGTCCAGCGCGCGCGCGCGCGCACGGCGGCCGAGCGGCGCGCGACGATCGCGACGAAGCGCGGCAGGCAGCGACGGTTTCGGCCATCTCGGCCCGTACCGACGAGGCGCGGGCCGCGCGCGACAGCCTTGCCGGGGAGCGGGATCGCCTGGCCGCCGTCGAGTCGTTGAAGCAGAGCGCGCTCACGGACACCAGGGAGACGCGTGAGGGCTACCTCCACGAGGTGGAGAGCCTGCTTGCGCAGAGCGCTGCGCTCGCGGAGCAGATCCGGGGAGCGCAGCGCGGCGCCGGCACGACCGGCGACGGCCGACCGTCGGCGGCCGGGCTGATCTGGCCATGCGACGGGGTCGTCGTGAGTGGCTTCGGCACGCGCTGGGGGCGGATGCACGAGGGGATCGACATCGGGTGCGCGTACGGAACGCCGAATCGCGCTGCGGCAGCCGGGACAGTCATCCATGCCGGGTGGCTCGGCGGGTACGGCAATCTCGTGGTGGTGGACCACGGCAACGGCCTCTCCACCGCCTATGCGCATGCGTCCTCGATCCTCGTGAGCGTGGGGCAGTCCGTCTCCCAGGGGCAGACGGTGTCGCTCGTCGGCTCCACCGGGCACGCGACCGGCCCGCACCTGCACTTCGAGGTCCGCGTCAACGGCGTCGCCGTCGATCCGCTGCCGTACCTCTGAGAGGCGTCAGGCTGCTTCGGTGGCTGCGCTCGGGAGCCCGATCGAGCTAACGAGGTGGAGATCCGGTAGCGCGCGCCAGCGCTCGTCGAGGCCGAGTCCATAGCCCGCGAACAGCTCGTCCGGAACGGTGAAGCCGACGAAGCGCAGGGGGAGCTGGTCGACCAGTCGCCTGTACGGACGGTCGAGGAGCGTGACCGCAGCCAGGCTCGCGGGCTCGCGCAGTCCGAGCGTGCGACAGAGGAAGTGGAGCGTGAGTCCCGTGTCCACGACGTCCTCGACGAGGAGCACATGACGCCCAGCGAGCGGCGAGTCGACGTCCTTCAGGAGCCGTACGCCGCCGTCCTGGCCGTCGGTGTACGGGGCGAGCTCGATCACGTCGAGCGTGTGGGGTATCCGGAGTGCCCGTGTGAGGTCGGCGAGGAACACGACGCTCGACTTCAGCGGCGCCACGAGGAGCGGATCGAGCCCGTCGTAAGCCTGTGCGATCTCCGCACCAAGCTCGCTCACCCGCGCCGCGATCTCCTCGCGCGAGAGGTGGACGGCGCCGACCTCGCCGTTCTCCGACAGGTGCGGCGTCGTCACTACGACGCCAGGCGCAGCCGGTAACGCTGCGCCAGGCGCTCGATGTCGCGTCGGTAGAAGAGCTTCACGCGGACGTGCGGGTACAGGCGCTGAACCTCACGCAGCTTGCGGTTCTTGCGCGTCACGAGGGACTGCTTCATCACGGTCACCTCGATGAAGAGCTTCTGCTCGGGGAGGTAGAAGTCGGGCGTGAAGGCGCTGACGACGCGACCCTCGTCGTCACGCTCGAGGACGAAGGAATGGGGCTCGTAGTCCCATGGAACGCCGTAGTAGTCGAGGATCTTTGCGCACTCGACCTCGATGCGGTTGGCGAACCGCGGAGGGTCGGATCCACAATATGCCTGGAAAACGGGGCTTTCGTCCCGCACCTACGCCAAGGTACCAACAGGCTCGGACGACCCCGGGGCTGGTCGTAGACTTCGATCGTGTTCCGGATCGCCCAGTTTTCCGACCTCCACTGCGGCGAGACGTACTTCGAGGCGAGCCTCCTCGAGCGTGCGATCGGCGAGATCAACGAGCTCCAGCCGGACGTGGTCGTGTGCTCGGGCGACCTCACGACGTTCGGATTCCGGCACGAGTACCTGACCGCTCGCGAGTACCTCGACCGGATCAACTGCGACTCCCTCGTCGTCGTTCCCGGGAACCACGACTCCCGCAACGTCGGGTACGTGCACTTCGAGGAGATGTTCGGCGAGCGCAACTCGGTGCTCCGCAAGGGCCCGGTCGCGATCGTCGCGATCGACTCGAGCGAGCCGGATCTCGATCACGGCCAGATCGGCCGCGGCCGGTACCGCTGGATCGAGGAGCAGTTCACCGGCGAGCCCGCCGAGATGAAGATCTTCGTCCTGCACCACCATCTCCTACCCGTCCCGGGCACCGGTCGTGAACGAAACGTCGTCTACGACGCCGGGGATGCGATCGAGTGCCTGCAGCGGGCGGGTGTGCGCCTTGTCCTCTCCGGACACAAGCACGTGCCGTATGTCTGGCGGCTCGAGGATCTCTTCGTCGTGAACGCCGGCACCGTGTCCTCGCTTCGGCTACGCGGGAACACGAGGCCCTGTTACAACGTGATCGAGATCGACGGTACGCGCGTCGACATCTGGCGACGGCACCCGTTCCACGGCCAGGTGAAGCTCGTGTCCTTCGCGCTCGACACGCTCGAGTACGCGAAGTTCACGGGCGCGATCGAGGACGAAGTCACCACGCGGACTTGAGAGCTCTCGCGATCGTCGACGGCGAGCACTACGCCCCCGTCGTGCGTGACGCGCTCGCGGAGCTCGCCTACGAGTTCGTCGCGGCCGTCTTCGTCGGCGGACAGGAGAAGCTGCGAGGCGGCGACGACTACGGTGTCCCGGTCGTTGCGGACGTCGAGTCCGCGATACGCGGAGCACGTACCCGACGTCGTCGTCGACCTCTCCGACGAGCCCGTGCTCGGTCCTGTCGCGCGGTTCTCGCTGGCGAGCCGGGTGCTCGCTCTCGGAATCCCGTACGTCGGGGCGGACTTCCGGCTCGATCCTCCCGAGCTGGAGGCGTTCGAGCTGCCGTCGATCGCAGTCGTCGGCACCGGGAAGCGAGTCGGCAAGACGGCGGTGACCGGGCATCTTGCGCGGCTGCTCGCTGCCGATCGCCGCGTCGTCGTGGTGGCGATGGGGAGGGGTGGGCCGTCCGAGCCCGAGGTGGTGACCGTGGTTCCCACCGTCGAGTCGCTCGTCGAGCTCTCACGGGGTGGGCGCCACGCGGCATCCGACCATCTCGAGACCGCTGCCCTGGTCGGGGTCGACACGGTGGGGTGCCGTCGCTGTGGCGGCGGGCTCGCCGGTGGCGTGGCGACGTCGAACGTCGCTGCCGGCGCACGTGTCGCGGTCGAACTCCACCCCGACATCGTCGTCTTCGATGGAAGCGGGGCGGCGTTGCCCCCGATTGCGGCCGACCGCACCGTCGCGGTAGTGGGCGGACATCAGGACGCAGCTGTGGCGGTGGGCTATCTGAACGAGTACCGGCTGCGCCTCGCGGACCTCGTCGTCGTGACGATGACCGACTCCTCATCCGGGTGGGAGGACGTCAGCGCCGCGATCCGACGAGTCGTGCGCCCGGACGTCGACGTCGTGCCGACTGCGCTGCGGCCGCGCCCCCTCGTCGATGTTCGTGGGCGGTCTGTCGCGTACTTCTGCGCGGCGCCTCCGGCTGCCCACGAGCGACTCCGAAGCCACCTGGAGACGGCCCACGGTCTCGATGTCGCGCAGATCTCCGGAAACCTCGCCGATCGCCAGGCGCTCCGAGCCGACCTGGAGCGGGTCGATGCCGAGGTCTTCATCGTGGAGCTGAAAGCCGCGGCGATCGACGTCGTCGCCGAGGCTGCACTCGAGCGCGGGGTCGACGTCGTGCTCGCCGCGAACGACGTCGTCGCTCTTGCGAGCGACACGGACCTTGACGAGCGGCTACTCGGCATGGCCAAATTCGCCTCGTGAGGGAGCGCCGTCACACTCTCCCGCTGCCGCTCGGCGACGAGGTGCCGTTCTCCAAGGGGCTCATGGCCCGTGCGCTCGTGGTGACGGGTCTCGATCCGGAGCGCGCGTATCTGATCGCGCGTCGTGCCGACAGGGATCTCGTGGAGCGGGGTGCCGTGTCTCTCGACCTCGACCGTCTCGGCGAGCTCGCAGCCGAGCTGATCGGCGAGGAGGAGGCCGCGAGGACCGTACGCCGCCTCCGGCGGCTCGACGCGCTGCAGCGGCTCGAAGAACCCTTGCTCCTGCTTGTCGGCGGCGCGACCGGGACCGGGAAGTCGACGATCGCGACCGAGGCCGCGCACCGTCTCGGAATAACGCGCGTGACGTCGACCGACTTCATCCGTCAGACGATGCGCACGTTCTTCTCGAAGGAGTTCATGCCGTCGGTCCACTACTCGAGTTTCGAGGCGCGGCTTGCTCTGACCCGTGCCGAGGAGGAGGAGTCGGGCGACGCGGCCATTCTCGGCTTTCTCGATCAGACGCGCAACGTCCTGGTCGGCGTCGACGCCGCGCTCGAGCGTGCGGCGACGGAGCGATGGTCGACCGTGCTCGAAGGTGTCCATCTGGTGCCGGGAATGATCGGTACCCACTATCCCGGCGCGTTCGTAGTCCAGTGCGTGATCGCGATCGAGGACGAGAACCTGCACCGCGGTCACTTCTGGGTACGTGACTACGCCACGGAGGGGCTGCGACCCCTCGAGAAGTACCTCGACTCACTCCCGCAGATCCGCGAGATTCAGGACTACCTCGTCGAGCGCGCTCGCCGACACGACGTGCCAGTGATCCACAACGACTCGCTGGACCGCGCGATCGGCGACGTGCTGGATCTCGTGCTGCGGCGCGCCGATCAGCTCGTCGCGGTCGCTTAGCGCACCTCTACACTTGCCGAGTGGTCGTGCGCGAGGACGTCGTCGAGGCGCTGCACGGGGTCGAGGACCCCGAGCTCGGGATGGACATCGTCGAACTCGGCCTCATGTACGACGTCGAGGTCGATGGACCGAAGGTGAAGGTGCTGTACAGCCTCACGTCCATGGGCTGCCCGGCCGGGGCGATGATCGCGGAGGGAATCGTGGACGCCGCCCGTAGCGTTCCCGGCGTCTCCGAGGTCGAGGCCGAGCTGACGTTCGATCCGCCCTGGACGCCGGACCGCATGTCGGACGACGCGAAGTTCATCCTCGGCTTCGGCTGATCCTGCTAGTCCGGAACCGAGAGAACGACCTTCCCGAACTGCGCGCCTGACTCGAGGCGCTCGTGCGCGAGTGCGGCCTCGGCGAGCGGGAACGTGCTGTCGACGTGAACACGCGCGCGTCCGGAGCGTACGAGTTCATACGCCGCCTCGAAGTCCGACGGCATCCCCATGGTCGACCCGTAGATCACGAGCTGTTTCCACCAGAGGCGGTAGAGACGTGCCGGAGGGCTGTGCCCCGAGGTCGCTCCGCAGACGACGATCCGTCCTTCCTGTGCAGCAGCCGAGAGCGACCTCTCCCAGGTCGCCTCGCCCACCGTCTCGACGACGACGTCCGCGCCGCGACCGTCGGTCGCGTCCTTGACAGCCTGCACGACATCGCCGTCCGCATGGTTCACGGCGACTGTGGCGCCCAGCTCGCGGGCGCGCTCGAGCTTGGCATCGCTCGAGGACGTGACGATGGTCCTTGCGCCGAGCGCACGGCAGATCTCGAATGCCGCGAGCGCCACGCCGCCGCCGATGCCCCAGATGAGCACCCACTCGCTCTCGTGGACCGCCGCCTTCGTGACCAGCATCCGGTACGCGGTCTCGAAGGTGAGCGGAAAGGCGGCGCCCTCGACGAAGCTCAATGTGTCGTCGAGCGGGTAGAGCTGTGACGCCGGAATCGCCTTCAGCTCACAGCACGTGCCGTCCGTGTGCTCCCCGATCACAGTGATGCGATGGCCGTGCGGGATACCGGGGTTGATGACGACGCGATCGCCTTCCGCGAAGCTGTCGACGTCTTCGCCGAGCCCCGCCACGACGCCGGCGCCGTCGGCACCGAGGGTGCGGGGTTTCGGAACCGAAGGCAGACCTTTCCGTACCCAGACGTCGAGGTGGTTCAGGCCTGCGGCCCGTAGCGCGACGAGTACCTCACCCGGCCCGGGCTCGGGATCCGGCACGTCCTCGTAGCGGAGGACATCGGGGCCGCCGTCCTCGTGGATGCGAATCGCCTTCACGGTGCAGAATCCTTTCATGACCGGCGCCGAGCTGATCGAGCTAGGGGTGGAGCTCGGGCTCGACGTCGTCGGCGCGACCCGCGCCGAGGCGTACGCCGACACGGAGGCTCACATCCGTGACCGACGCGAGCGTGGCCTGTTCGCGGACATGCGGTTCACGATGGCGAAGCCGGAGATCTCGTGTCATCCCGAGCAGCTCGTGGAAGGCGCCCGCTCGGTCGTCGCTGCGGCACTCTGCTACGCACGCGATGTTCCTTCGATCGGGCCGGACGAGGGCCGCCTTCCGCGATACACGTGGCGCGACGACTACGCGACGCTGCGTGAGCAGCTCGAGGCGCTCGGACGACGGCTCGGCGGCACCTACCGCGTTCTTGTGGACGACAACGACCACGTCGACCGCGCGGCCGCCGTGCGGGCCGGTATCGCCTTCTACGGGAAGAACACGATGGCGATCACGCGCCGGCACGGGTCGTGGGTCGTGCTCGGGGTCCTCGTCACCGACGCCGAGATCGAGCCGTCGCCGCCGCTCGAACTGGACTGCGGACAATGCAGGCTGTGCATCGACGCGTGCCCGACCGGAGCGCTCGACGAGCCTGGAACACTCGACTCGACGAAGTGCCTCTCCTACTGGTCACAGGCGCCCGCCTTCGTTCCTGACGAGTATCGCGCCGAGATGGGGGACATGGTCTACGGCTGCGATATCTGCCAGGAGGTCTGTCCATGGAACCGGGGCGTCGAGAAGCGCCGCCGCGGGTCGGAGCCGACGGACGCCAGGGGCACCGTGAGGCTCGCGGACTGGCTCGCACGCGATGGCGCCGAGCTCGTCGCGGAGTTCGACCGCCTCTACGTTCCCCGAAATGACGGTCGCTGGCTGCACCGCAACGCCTTGATCGCCGCCGGGAATGCCGGTACGACGGCTCTGCGCCCCGACGTCGAGCGGTACAGCGCCTCGCGCGATCCCGTCCTGTCGGAGACGGCCGCATGGGCCCTCGACCGGATGGCGGGACGCGGGGCGTGACGACGAGCCTCGATTCGGAACGGCTCGCCCTCCTCGTTCACGAGGTCCGCAGCCCGGTCGCCGCTCTGTCGGCTATCGCCGAAACCCTCGGCGAGGGCAGGTTCGACAGCGAAGCGCGCCGTTCGCTGGTCCGTTTGGTCACACTCGCCTGTCGCGGAATCGAGCGGATCGTCGCGGACGCCGCGGTCGCCTCCATACGCCTCGAGTCCATCGATCCGGTCGGCCTCGTAGGCGACGTCGTGGCAGCGGCGAAGCTGCGCGGCGGGGCGGTGGAGTTGACGGCGGAGCCGGACACTCCGACTGTCGACGCCGATCCTTCCCGGCTCCGGCAGGCTCTCGACAACCTCATCGGCAACGCCCTCCTCCATGGGGGCGGACAACAGGTCTCGGTTGTCATCCGCGCCGATACGAAGCTCAGGATCGAGATCTCCGATCGCGGTCCGGGTATTCCGCCCGACGAGCTGGAACGGATCTTCGAACCTCGCGTTCGCCTCGACACTGCGTCGTCCGACGGCTCGGGCCTCGGGCTTGCGATCGCTCGCGAGATCGCCGAGGGACACGGCGGCTCGCTGAGAGCGACGTCGTCGTCCGGCACGGGCGCGACGTTCACGCTCGCGCTGCCTCTGCGCGACGTCTAGCCCGCGACGCGAGCCTCGAGGATCGACGAGCGCAGGAGCGCGCCGCTCGCGTCGTGTTCCGAGACTTCGAATGTCGCCCGGGAATCCTGCGCTGCGACGTTCGCTGTGGTGCTGATGCGTACGGGAACGCGCCCGACGACCGGGTAGACCTCGACGTAGCCTGGCTGCTGGACGGCGACGGACGACGTCTTCGGTCCTGGCTGGAACCAGGCGAAAGCGACCGTGTCCCCGGTCGCCGTTGTACAGCCGGCAAGGTCGAGCCTGGGGTCGCGCAGCCGCCCCCTTTCGAGCCGGGCGTAGGCACGCCCGCAGAACGAGTGAGCGGCGCCCTTCCCGCTCGCATCGCCGTCACACCCGACGAGGGCCAACCCCGACGAGGTTCGAAAGGTCACGCTCGAACCGGTCGTTCCGACGCGGACGACCACTGCGCTGCCTACGGGGTGATCGTACGACTCCGCGATGCACCGTCCCGCAAGTGAGCGACGAGGGGCACGTGAAGGGCGAACCGAAGATGCCTTCGTGACGATCTGCGGCTTCGGCGCGTCGAGCTCGACCGTCGGGACTCCGGCCGGGCTGCCATCGGCAAGTCGGGTTGGCGGACTGTCGTCTCGGGCGCACCCACCAGCGTTGGCGACGACGACGATGGCCGCGAGGGTCCCGATTCCGCGGGCTCCGACGTTCATCTCACGGGCTCCAGCCGGTTCTCCTAACGCCCGCATAGCTCGAGTTGCCGCGGTAGGTGCGCGTCCAGATGTTCGTGCCGTAGTCCTCGCCTTTCGCCTCGATGATCTGGTCGGTCCCGTCCGGGTTCGTCGCGTAGATCAGCCCGATGTGACCGTCGCTCGCCAGCGCGTCCATCTTGACGAGCGACGCCTTGGACACGGTCACGTTCGGAGCCCCTGTGCCGGCTTTGAATGCCGCAGCCGTATACGGGCCGTGGACGTTGCGGAGCATGCCCCACTGCTGGAAGCCCCCATCCGACGTGACCATTGACTCACGCCACACCTTGAACGTGAAACCGGAGCAATCTCCGCCCTCCCCGCCCGTCCCCGCGTCCTCATGCGGATCGTTCGGTGAGTCGTCGCGATCGTTGTCGTTCCAGCAGCCACCAGCCCACTGGTATCCCTCGGACCGAGCACGCAATGCGACCGTGGCGGAGCCCTCCCGCGTGATGAAGGACGTTGGGGTTGGCGGCGCAGAGTTGCAGTTGTCGGCGATGAATCTCGTGTGGTACCCAGCTGCGCTTCCTGCCATCACGAGTCCGACCCCGAAGACGAGTCCCACGACGAACGAGTGCCGGGCCGACATCAGGAGGCCCCTGGGTCGTAGCGATCGACAAACACCTCCGAGGAGTCGGACCCAAGACGGTAGAGCCGCCCTCCCGCGAACCGGAATCGTGTGAGAGGGGCGGCCTCGGCCCACTCGTCCGTCGGCGTCGAGAACTCGGTCACGATCCCATCGCGATCGAGGACGAGCACGACGAACTCGTCGGCCGAGTCCGTGTAGGCGCGAACGATGAGAAGGAGACGGCGGCCGATCGGCTCCGCGAGTTGCACCTCGCCGAGCTGCGTCTCGCTCGTGACTTTCCACGAGCGCTGCACTCGGCCGTTCGAAACGAGAGCGGCCAGGATCCCGTCGTCACGTCTCAGCACCACGACCTCGCCACCCGAGCGGACCGGTCGTCCGGCTCGTGCTTTGCGGAGCTGCTCACGAGGTTCGATCGGCGAGTTCGTTTCGGCGACGGGCATCCACTGGTGTGATGGCCGCTGGAGCACGACCGGCCCGTTCGGGCCGATTCGGAGCTGCGCGGGTCCGCGCTCGGCCGTCTCGATGACTCCGAGCGCTCGACCGGCGGCGTCGAACCGGCGGACGAGCGGCGTGCGGCCTGGCGCGCCGACCGATTCGAGTACGTAGATCGACCCGTCGTCGCCCAGTGCGATGTCGGCGAGGCGGCCGTCGATCGAGAGCGCAACCCGTGAGGGGCCGGTGCCGTCCCTGTTCCAGCGCATGAGGCGCCTGTGTGCCTCGTCGAGGACGAGGACCGATCCATCGTCGTCTACGTCGAATGCCGTTGCGCCGATCGCCGGCAACGTGCGCCCGGGTTCGAGTCCGACGTTCGCCGGACCGTCACCCCACGGCGCTTCGACGACCCTGGTTCCGCGAAGTGTTGCCCCGAACGCGTGCCTACCGAGATGCACGTCCGTCGGATCGAGGAGCGGGAGGGACCGGTGGGGTGCGTCGGCTCCGCCTCCAGGCACGAGGAGGCGCTCGTGATCGCCCGCGGCCCGAAGCTCGGCGTAATACTGGAATCCTTCGCCCCGCGCAGCGATCTCCTCGGGCACGGTCGTGGTCAGCTGCCGGATTCCATCGTCCGAAGAAGGTTCGAGCACCAGCGCACGGAACGGCCCATTTGCGCCGCTGCGGAGATGGGCCACTCCCTCGGTGGCGCAGCCGCGCTCGGGATCCTCGAAGCCGTCGGGCGCACAGTGGACGTCGTAGACGAGACGAACGCGTTCGCCCGGGAGCCTCAGGAGCGGTGGTAGGTGCGTCGCGTCGAAGACGCCGCGAGGGCCGGCCGTCGACTGGCGGGCTATGGCCGTGGCGGCGACGGTTGCCACGAGCGACGCCAGGGTGCAGCCGGCCGCAATGCCTGCAAGCGTTGAGACGAATCTGCGCTTCTCGACCGAGTGTCTTCGCACTTTGCTCCTCCGTTGTCCGATACGACAACGGTAGCGCGGAGAAGGCGCTCGGAATCCCTCCGGGACACATCCGGCGAGATGTTGTGTCGCTTACGTGAAGATCAGCGTCTGCTCGGAACGGGGCCGAGCTCGCGCTGCAGGCGACGAGCGCGCTTTGCGACGACGTCCCGCAGGCGTTGTGGCTCGAGGACAGTCGTCTCGCCGCGATCGGCGAGGACCTCGGAGAGGAGCCACTCCTCCGTCTTGAACGGTACGTCGGTGATCGCGGACCCGTCGGTCAGCGCCCGGGCGCCGCGCTCGAGTTTCCAGCGGGCGATCGCGGGCGAGTGGAGAAGCCGGGCCACGCGCGGGTTGTGCAGGTACGAAGGGTCGAAGCCAACGCGCACCTCGAACTGCGTATCCGTGAGCCGTGCCGAGCGCATCCGGTCGAGCCGGAAAGTCCGCGCTCCGTCGACGCTCAGATCCCAGGTGTGGACACGCCAGACGGGTAGCTCACGCTCGATGGTGTACGGCTCGACCTGGCGCAGGCTCGGCGAGTCCTCGCCGTCCTTCATGTACTCGATCTCGACGACGCGGCGCTTGTCCGCGCCGTCACTCAGCACCTTGACGAGCGACTCCTCGGCCGACGCGTCGGTGGGCTGCGGCGTCCCGGCGAGGTCGAAGCGACCGAACGTGTCCTCGAGCTTCTTCCGTACGCGCTTGAGCGGTGTGTGTGCATCGGCTGCGATGGTCGGCCCGACGTACTCGATCGCAAGCCTGATCGCTCGCGCCTCGAGCGGCGTGAGCTTCGGCGGCCGACGGAACACGTCGCCGTAGAGCTCCTTTTCGATGCGGACCACGTCACCGTCGTGCTCGGCGTACACCGCGTAGCAACCGCCGCCGAAGTTCACGAGGTTCAAGAGAGAGAGGTGGTCCTGCAGCTCTTCAAGTGGAATCGTGAACCGGCTCGCGAGCTCATCTGCCGGCAATGTCGTCGATCGCTCCTCACCGCAGGCGGCGAGCAGATGCGCGAGCAGGGCCTGGAGCACACCGAATCGCTCCGGCGCAACGGGGCCGACCGGACGCTCGGGCAGGGGCTGGCGCGGATCCGAGCGCTTTGGGCCGGCGACCGCGGGCGCATCACCGTCGTGGCTCGCCTCGAGGGCCGCGAGCGCCTCGCTGACGGACTCGATGAGCTCGTCCGGCTCGAGCGGCACTGCACGTCCGTTCTGGCGCAGAACCCAGCCCGCGAGAAGCTCGACGTTCGCGAACTCGGTTTCGAAGACGCCGTCCTCGACGGTGCCGGCATCGGGGAGCGTGCGCTCGACCCACCACGCAGTGTCGGCGGAGACGGCGATCCGGGCACGCCCGACGAGGTCGCCGATCTGCCACGGCCTCGGGATCCGATGCTGCTCCACGTCGAAATCCGCCGGGATCCGGAAGTCGCGTTCGCGTCGCGTGGCGAAACGGATGTCGCCGCGGATGCGCGAAACCTTGAACGTTCGCGTCGTGTCGCGGTCGAGGTCGTGGCCGACGACGTACCAGTTGCCGTCATCCAGCCTGAGTGCGTAAGGGTTGACCGCGCGCTCGCCCGGCCTCGTGCGGCGAGGGCTCCAGTAGCCGAAGCGGACAGTGCGTTGCTTCGAGATCGCCGACTCGAGCTTGTTGAGCCGACCCGCGAGTTCGGGGGAGTAGTCGGGCGCGCTGACGCGTACGCGCTCGGAGGTCTCCGTCTGCGGCTCCGAGAAGCCGGCGCGACCGAGGGCGAGGTTCTGCAGTGCGAGTCGGAAGGGTTCCGAGTAGGCGAACTTGCCCTCGAGGTAGAAGAGCGCGGTTTGGAGAGCGGCGAGCTCGTCGTCGTCGAGGTCGAGCCGGTCGAGGAAGTAGTTCTCGGAGCGGAGCGTGTAGAGCTCCTCGCCCGTGAACTCGTCGCGCTGCGACTGCAGCGGAACGCCGAGCGCGGTCAGCTCGGCGCGGTCGGAGTAGAAGCGGCGCGCGAATGCCTCGTCCGACATCTCGCTGTACCCCTCGACGTTCGACTTCACGTCGCGAGCGGTCAACAGTCGTCGTTCCGCCATGAGGAACGCGACCAGCGAGAGCTGGCGGATCAGCTTGTCCGCGTCGTGTGACATCGAGTCACGAGCCTATCGGTTGAGGCCTGCAGGGAGGGATGAGCTTCGAGCGCTCTGGCGTGCTAGGCGGCGACCGTCGTCGCGTGCTCGAGGTGCTGATGCGATGGGCAGTAGTCGCGGCCGGGCAGGGGTGTCCGCTGACACGCCTTGCCCTTCCTCGTCGTCGCGTGACAGCGGGCGACACCACCGTCGAGGAGCCCCGCCTCGACCTGGTGCTCGATGAACGAGGTCGCGGCGCCCACGCCTTCCCGTACGGCCCACGCCACCTGTGCCTGCGCCCTGATCGGGAAGTAGCGCCTGATGTCGGCGAAGAGAGCGCGGTCGGGGCGGGCGAAGTAGTGCGGATCCTCCGCGAGACGCGTCATCGTGCGCTCGCACTCGACGAGCACCTCGCGCCGGTAGCCGACCTGCTCGTCGCGCGTCGCGTACGGGTCGATCAGATCCTTGATGGAGCGATAGATCGCTCGCGAGTATTGATACATGCAGGAGCGAAGTTGGGCTGCGTGATCGTCCAAGGGACCTACCCGATCTCCCCGAATTCCTAATTGCTGGGCGGAAAAACACGCGACGCCGAACGTCGCACGGGCAGTGTAGCGTCTTTTTGGCCGTGTTACAAAGTCGGGGGTTGACCGTCGCCCGTGAAGGCAACGACGGGTCAGGGCACGACCCGCCGCACGCTGGCGGAGCGTGCGAAGCCACGCGCGTCCTCGAGCGCACTGGTCGCCTCCGCCTCGCTCGCGTAGATCCCCGAGAACACGATCCAGTACCCAGGGTGGAGGCTCGCGTAGCGGGACGAGTCGAGCAGGCCGACCGCGGCGAGCTTCTTCGCGCGCGCCGCTCGTGCCCGCGCGAGCGCAGGCTCGCGTCCACCGGTCTGGGGAAGCGAGGCCAGCGCGATCGTCCAACCGTCCTCGCCGACAGGCCACTCGGCGACACCCGAGGCGTTCTCCGGCGCCTCGCCGTTGGCCGGCTTCGGAGTCTCCGCGAAACCGCCGATCGCTGTCTCGATCGTCGCGCCTCCCCCGTCGCTACCGGTTGCGGCGATCGCGCCGACCGCTGCGACGACGGCGGCGGCAGCCGCGACGATCGAGCGTCGACTCCAGCTCGAGGCCCAGCCCGGGCTGACGCGCAGCGCCGAGACCCTGGCGCCGCACTCGAGGCAGTACTCCTGACGCGCGGCGAGCGGCTCGCGACAGCGTGGACACGTCATCCGACGGCGTCCGACCCCGTCGGGCGCGCGTCGGAGGCGGCGCTGCCGGCAAGCGTGCGACCGCAGCTGGCGCAGAACCGGGCGCCGAGCAGTATCGGCGCGCCACAGATACACACAGCCCCGCCGCCACCGCGACGAATGCGCGCCGTTCCGTCGAGTAACGAGTCGATCTCCTGCACTCGAACCTCGATGGCGACGAGCTCCGCGCAACGCTCGACGACGAGGCCTGCATTGAAGCGGTCGCGCTTGTACATCTCGAGCGCGAGTCCTCCGAGGTCCCTGAGCCGCTCCTCGCGTACCTCGAGGAGGGCTTTGCGCTCGCGCTTGAGCTCGCGCGCGGGCGGGACGTCATAGCCGCCGGGCGTAGTCGAGGTCGTCGAGGAGTCGGCCATCGCCGTCACGTTAGAGCTGGATGACGACGAGACGCTCTTCGGTCATCTCGCGCACCGCGTACGCAGGCCCCTCGCGCGTGTTCCCTGAGTCCTTCACGCCGCCGTACGGCATCTGGTCGGCCCGAAACGTCGGCGCCTCGTTGATGGTGACTCCGCCGAACTCGAGACTCGCGGCCGCCCGAAGTGCGGCCTTGACGTCGCTTGTGAAGATCCCGGCCTGGAGCCCGAAGCGCGTGCCGTTCGCAAGCGCGATCGCCTCGTCGAGCGACTCGAACGGCGTGACCGTGCAGAGGGGGCCGAAGACCTCCTCGCAGGAGATCTTGACGTCGGCGGGCGCATCCACGACCACGGTCGGTCGCAGGAGCTCGCCGTCGAGCGTTCCGCCGGCCAGGACGCGTGCCCCCCGTGACGTCGCTTCCTCTATCCACTCGAGAACGCGGTCGCGCTCGCTCGTGGCGATGAGCGGGCCGACGTCCGTTGCGTCGTCGGCCGGATCGCCGACCACCAGCGCGTCGACACGCGGGAGGAAACGCTCGAGGAACGCGTCGTACACGGAGCGCTGAACGTAGATTCGCTGCACCGAGATGCAGCTCTGGCCGGCGAACGAAAACGCATTCGCCACGAGGCGCGAGGCCACGTCGTCGAGGTCGGCGTCGGCGGCCACGATCACGGGAGTCGCATTGCCGAGCTCGAGATTCACGCGCTTGCGCGGGGCGCGCTCACGCAGTCTCCAGCCGACACCTGCGGACCCGGTGAAGGTGATGAGTGTGACGCGCTCATCCTCGACGAGCACGTCACCGATCTCCGCGGCCGACCCGCAGATGACGTTGAGCCAGCCCGCTGGCAGCTCGGCCTGCGTCTCGAGCTCGGCAAGCAGGAGCGCGGACAGTGGCGTCTGTGACGCCGGCTTGAGGACGACCGCGCAGCCTGCGGCCAACGCCGGCGCGACCTTGTGCGCGACGAGGTTGAACGGGAAGTTGAACGGGGAAATCGCCCCGACCACGCCGATCGGCAGACGGAGCGTCAGTGCGACCTTGCCGGTACCTGCAGGCGATGCGTCCATTGGGACCACCTCTCCGGCGAGCGTCCGCGCCTCGACTGCCGCCATCGTGAAGGTGGACACTGCACGAGCCACCTCGACCTGCGCGGCCTTCATCGGCTTGCCCGCCTCGGACGAGATCGTGCGCGCGATCTCCTCCGCGCGCTCGTCGATCAGGCGCGCCGTGCGGTCGAGAATCGCTGCGCGTTCGTGCGCCGGCAGCGGGTTCTGCATGGCGCGCTCCGCGGCCGCGACTGCATTGCGCGCCTCGTCCGCTCCGCCCTTCGCGACCCGCGCGACGACCGAGTCGTCGTACGGCGAACGGACCTCGAGCCACTCGCCCGTCTCGATCCACTCGCCGTCGATCAGAAGCCGGCGCTCGGTCGCTGTCGTGGCCACGACGGGAGTGTAGTGGTGGCCAAACGCCCCTCCGGGCGTGCGTTCTATGCTCTGGGTGATGACGACCGGTGCGTACCTCGTCGATGCCGTACGCTCGCCGATCGGGCGGCGGAACGGTTCGCTGTCCGACATCCGGGCCGACGAGCTGGCGTCCCAGGTACTGAACGGCCTGGTCGGCCGTGTGGACCTCGATCCGGGAGAGATCGAGGACGTACAGATGGGCTGCGTGACGCAGGTCGGAGAGCAGGCGCTGAACGTCGGGCGCGGCGCGGTCCTGGTCGCAGGCTGGCCGGAGTCGGTGTGCGCGACGACGGTCGACCGGCAGTGCGGCTCGTCTCTGCAGGCGGCGTTCAACGGCGCCTCTGCCGTGCAGGCCGGTCACCTCGATCTCGTCGTCGCCGCGGGCGTCGAGCACATGACACGCGTTCCGATGGGCTCGAACCTCGGCGAGGCCGGGTGGGGGGCCGTCAACGAGAAGATCGGCGAGCGCTGGCCAATCGTGCCGCAGGGCATCTCCGCCGAGGTGATCGCCGAGGAGTGGGGGCTCACTCGGGAGGCGCTCGACGAGTACTCGCTGGAGTCGCACCGGCGCGCGGTGGCCGCGATCGACGACGGGAAGTTCGAGAACGAGATCGTGCCGGTCGAGGTCGGCGCGGGCGGCGCCGTCGTCCTCTTCGCCGTCGACGAGACACCCAGACGGGACACGTCACTCGACAAGCTCGCGTCACTCCAGCCCGCGTTCAAGCCGGACGGCGTGGTGACTGCTGGGAACTCGAGCTCCATCGTCGACGGATCCGCGGCGATGCTCGTTGCAAGCGAGGCACGGCTGGCACGGCATGGCTTGAAGCCCCGTGCGCGGTTTGTGTCCTTCGGGCTGTCGGGCGTGGATCCGTACCGGATGCTGCATGGCAATCCCGAGGCGTGCGGACGTGCCCTCGAGAAAGCCGGACTGACGTGGGACGACGTCTCCGTCATCGAGGTCAACGAGGCGTTCGCCTCGGTCGTCCTCCAGTTCCTCGCGGACACAGGACTCCACGAGCGCTGGGAGGCCGGCGACGTGAATCCGAACGGCGGCGGGATCTCGCTCGGGCATCCGCTCGGCGCCACCGGTGCGCGGATCACCGCGACCCTGCTGAACGAGCTCGAGCGGCGGGACGCGCGGTACGGCATCGCGACGATGTGCATCGGACAGGGCCAGGCGATCGCCGGCGTTCTCGAGCGTCTCTGACTTCCCTCTTCCGATCAGCTCTACTGATCGATCTCCCGAGCGCCCTGACTGGTGCTGATGGACACGCCGATGCAGCATGGGGTCATGATCGGACTCATTCTCATCCCAGTTATCGCGTTCCTCGCGCTTGCGGTGTACGTCTACGGTGCGGATTCCCGCGTCGACGACATCGCTCGCCGTCGCCGCTTCAACGGCTGAGACCTCGCGCGAGCAAGGTCCGATGCGGGCGTCGCTAGGATCGCCCGTCGTGGCCGCTCCCGAGATCAGACGCATCGGCGTCGTGGGGCTTGGCGCGATGGGCGCGGGGATCGCGCAACTCGCAGTCGAAGCGGGATACGAGACCGTCGGCCGCGAGGTCACGGACGGGCTCGGCTCGAAGGCGCGTGACCGGGTCGCCCACTTCCTCCAGCGCAAGGTCGACAAGGAGCAGATGACGGAGGCCGTCCGTGAGACGGCGCTCGCGTCGTTCTCTCTGACGACCGACCTCGCCGACCTCGCCGACTGCGATCTCGTCATCGAGGCGATCGTCGAGGACCTCGGACCCAAGCTCGAGCTCTTCGGTGAGCTCGAACGGATCGTCCGCCCGGACGCGATTCTCGCCACGAACACCTCGGCGCTGTCGGTGACGGAGATCGCAGCCGCCACGTCCAGCCCGCAACGCGTCGTGGGGATGCACTTCTTCAACCCTGCCCCGCTGATGCCGCTCGTCGAGATCGTTCGAGCAGAACTCTCGTCGGACGAGGCCGTCGACGCGGCGTTCGCCGTCGGTGAGAAGCTCGGCAAGCGGCCGATCCGCTGCCATGACACGCCGGGGTTCGTCGTCAACCGTGTCCTCATCCCGCTGCTCAACGACTGTCTGCGCGTGCTCGACGAGTCGCGTGTCTCGCCGGAGGATCTCGACACGGCGATGACTGCCGGCGCAGGCTGGCCCATGGGGCCGTGCACGCTCGTCGATCTCGTCGGGATCGACGTGCACGTGCACGCGTCCGAAGCGTTGTACGAGAAGCTGCGAGAGCCGAGGATGGCTCCGCCGCCGCGCATCGTCGCGATGAAGAACGCGGGCCTGCTGGGCCGGAAGTCCGGGCGCGGCTTCTACCACTACGACTGACCGGAGCCTCACGGGTTCAACGCGAACACCACGAAGGCGCCGAAGATCACGAGGTGGAGCCCTCCCTCCTGAAGCGTCGCGCGACCGGGCAGGATCGTGAGGGCGCCGACCCCGGCCGTGAGGACGAGCAGGGTGATCTGCGTCGAGTTCAGGCCGAGCACCAGCGAGCCGTCGAGCCAGATCGACGCGAGAGCGACGGCGGGAATCGTCAAGCCGATGCTCGCCACGGCTGACCCGTAGGCGAGATTGAAGCTCGTCTGCAGGCGGTCCTTGCGGGCGTTGCGGTACGCGGCGAGCGTCTCCGGCATGAGCACGAGAAGCGCGATTGCGACGCCGACGGCGGACTGCGGCGCGCCCACCGCATCGACTGCGTCCTCGATCGCGGGCGACTCGACCTTCGCAAGCCCGATGACGGCGACCAGTGAGAGCACGAGTGCGACGAGGCTGAGCACAGCAGCCCGGTCCGGCGGCGGCGGTGCGTGCACTTCCTCGGTCCCCGGCCGGGAGTTCGGGCGGCAGGAAGAAGTCGCGGTGGCGCACGTTCTGGACGAAGACGAAGAGGACGTAGAGCGTGACCGACGCCACAGCGGCGAAAGTGAGCTGGGTGGCGGAGAACGTCGCCCCGGACGAGCTGGTGGTGAACGTCGGGAGGACGAGACAGAGTGTCGCGAGCGTTATGACCGTCGCGAACGCCGTCGCTGTCCCCTCGGCGTTGAACGCCGCGATTCGGCGGCGAAGCGTCGCGACGAGGAGGCAGAGGCCGACGATGCCGTTCGTCGTGATCATCGCTGCGGCGAACACGGTGTCGCGCGCGAGTGTGTCGGTCTCGCGCCCGCCGGACGCCATGAGCGCGACGATGAGACCGACCTCGATGACGGTGACGGCGACTGCGAGAACGAGCGATCCGAGAGGCTCGCCCACGCGATGCGCAACGACCTCCGCGTGATGAACGGACGCGAGGACCGCGCCGGCGAGAAGGGCGGCGACGAGGGCGAGGACGATGTCCCCGGGCTTACGTCCCCACGTCGCGGCGAGGGCGACCAGGGCAACTGCCGGAACGGCGAGCGTCCATGGCATGGAACGCGCGATCCTCATCGTCGAGGAATCTACGGCCCAATTGGGCGCGCGGCTTCGCTAACAGTCTTCTTACAGGCCGCACATCGAGGTCACACGCCGCTCGCCGATACTACGGCGGAGCCATGCGGAAGCTCGCCGTCCTCCTCTGCTCTCTCTGCGCCGTCGCCGCGGTGGGGTCGGTCGCGCATGCGGGCGAGCCGACATCGGGCACGCTGTCCGTCGAACGCGGTAAAGGTGCCGTGATGATCGACCTGCGTGGCTCCGTCCTGGGCCGGCTCTCGAGCGGCACGCTTCGCGTCACCGACCAGACGCCGAACGACAAGTACACGGCGCTCGTGGCCGGCCGCAAGTTCACACAGGAACGCCTCGGGCCGAGGACCGTGCTGTATCGCGGCCAGGGCCTGCGCTTCCGGATGCTCGGTGGTGGGTACCGGATGCTCGCGCGCGGATCCGGCATCAGCCTCTCGGCAGTCGGGCGCGGCACCGTCATGCTCGACGGCGATGCGCGCTTCCCGGGCGACGACGTCGGCGTGTACTCGCGCGACGGCGTGGATTGCAGCGCCGAGCCGCTGAGCTGCACTGCGCTGCCCACGGAGCCCGAGCGGTTCGCGCTCGAGCCCCCGCCCGCCGAGCCGAGCCCGAGGAAGGCGCCGTGACGACTCCCACGACGATCCTCGTCGTCGAGGACGAGACCTCGATCGCCTCGTTCGTCGCGGCCTACCTGCGAAACGCAGGCTACGGCGTGCAGACCGCAGCCACGGCGCAAGCCGCCTTGATCCAGCTCGCGGGCGACGCGCCTGCGCTCATCATCCTCGATCTCAATCTTCCCGACGGCGACGGGGTCGAGCTCTGTCGGCGGATTCGCAAGACCTCGGACATCCCGATCCTCATGCTGACCGCCCGCGACGAGGACATCGACAAGATCATCGGGCTCGAGGTCGGCGCCGACGACTACATGACGAAGCCGTTCAACCCGCGCGAGCTCGTGGCCAGGGTGAAGAGCATCCTGCGCCGCGCCGCACCCGAGCGTCGAAAGAGCGAGTCGGACGAGATCCACCACGGCGACCTCGCCGTCAACGCGGGGAAGCGCGAGGTGCACGTCGGCGACGAGGAGATCCACCTTGCACCGAAGGAGTTCGACCTACTCTGGGAGCTGCTCGATCACCGCGGAATCGTGCTCACGCGCGATCAGCTTCTCGAGCGCGTGTGGGGGTACACCTTCGCCGGCGACACGCGCACCGTGGATGTCCACGTTCGTCAGATCCGCCGCAAGCTCGGCGATGCGTCGCCGATCGTCACCGTGTGGGGCGTGGGCTACAAGGTCGCGTCGGATCGCACGGCGGCGACCATCTAGCGGGTTACCCTGAGGCACATGCTCGGGACGCTCCGGTTCCGTCTGACGGCGTTGTTCCTCGCTGTGGTGCTCGTCTTCGGGCTCGCATCGATCACGCTCGCGGTGCGCCTCTTCCAGGACGTGACTCGCAAGCAATCGGTCGAGGAGCTTCGCCGCGAGGCGAGTGGGCTCGCCGCCCTCTATGCCGAGTCGGCACTCCGGTCGTCCGACGAGGGCACCAAGGCGCCCGAGTTCGCGGCGAAGAAGCTCGAGCTCGCCACGGGCGACGAGCTGTACTACGTCGGCGCATCGCTCTTCCCCGGCCAGCGTTTCGGACTGACGCGGCTGCCCCGGAGCGCGCTGGGCGGCGCTCCGCTGGATCGCGACCGCCAGGTGATCGTCACCTTCACGCCGCCGGGCGAGTCGCGTCGCCTGATCGCAGCGGCCCAGCCCGTACAGCTCGTACGCGGGACCGAGCCGTTCGGCTGGCTCGTCGTCGCCAAGCCCGAGGCCGAGCTCCGCGAACAATGGCTGACTCTCTTCGGGCGCCTCGCGCTCGCACTCGCAGTCGGGATCGCGCTCGGAGGCGTCCTCTTCCTGTGGCTCTCGCGCCGCCTCACCGAGCCCGTTCGCGTGCTGACGCGCGCGACCGTCGACGTCGCCGCCGGACGGTACGACGTCGAGATCCCGGAGGCGCGCGGCAGCGACGAGATCGCGCTCCTGAGCGAGCGCTTCCGGGGGATGGTCGCCAAGCTCGCGGAGGCGGAAAAGCTCAAGCGCTCCTTCCTCATGTCGGTCTCGCACGAGCTGCGGACGCCGTTGACAGCGATCCGCGGCCACGTCGAGGCGCTGCGCGAGGGGATCGTCTCGGAGCCGGAGCAGGTGCTCGCGTCGCTCGACATCGTCGCGGCCGAGACGGACAGGCTCGAGCGGCTCGTCGGTGACGTCCTCGACCTCGCGAAGCTCCAGGCGCACCGCTTCACGGTGCGCCACGAGGAGGTCGACCTCGAGCGTGTCCTCGATCAGGCGTACGGTGCTTTCACGGAGGAGGCACGCCGGCGCGAGATCGACTATCGCCTCGGGGAAACGAGCGCCGCGCCGGTGATCGTCTCCGACGGCGATCGCGTGCTCCAGGTGATCTCGAATCTCCTCTCGAACGCGTTTCGCTGGACGCCCGACGGTGGACGGATCGACCTTCAGCTGGCTGCGTCCAACGGGACCGTCGCGGTCGACGTGCTGGACACCGGCCCCGGCATTCCCGCAGCGCAGCGTGCGCGGATCTTCGAGGCGTTCGTCTCGGACGACGTGAACGGCACCGGGCTCGGACTCCCGATCGCGCGCGAGCTGGCCGTGGCGCTCGGGGGCGGAATCGAGCTCGAGTCCAAGAGCGGCACGGGCAGCCGCTTCCGGCTCGTGCTGCCGCTCAGTCCGTCGCCGTAGCGGCGTCTATGCGGCGGCGGCGTGCGCGAGCTCGCGCGCTGGTGACTCGCTCTGGGCGAGCTCGTCGACGTGCCCGCCGTCCGGCGCTTCGGCGACGGGTGCGGCCTCGAGCCGCGCCAGGCGGTCGTCCACACCGCGCCAGCCGGAGCTGACGAGGTCGACGAGCAGCGCCAGATCGTCGACGCGAGCATGACGCTCGGCGAGGAGGTCACCCTCGATTCGCTCGAGCCGCCGGATCGCCTGGTTCAGCAGGCCGCGGATCTCTGCGATGTGTCGCGCCACGGGCAGCACCTCGGTGCGGAGGCCGTCGCGCACTGCGGCACCGACGTGCGCCGGAATCGACGCTTCGAGCGCGGCTGCTGTGGCCGCAAGCGTCTCGATCTGGTCGCGTGACCGTTCCAGCGCGGCCTCGACCGCACCCGGTGCCGGTCTTCCTGCCGCGGCGTCGGCGATGCGCTGCTTCGCTCGTTCCAGGGCGAGGGCGTCCATGGCGGGCGAGGCTACTCTCCGCGCCGGATGGACTCCGCCGACCTCGACTACGAGCTTCCTCCCGAACTCATCGCCCAACAGCCCGTCGAGCCGCGCGACGCGTCGAGGCTCCTCGTCTACCGGCGGGACTCCGGAGAAGTCCAGCACATGCGGTTCTCGGATCTTCCCGAAGTCGTCGGTGATCGACTCGTGGTCGTGAACGACACGCGCGTCGTGCCGGCGCGCTTGCACCTGCGCCGCGCGTCGGGAGCGGCCGTCGAGGTGCTGCTCGTCGAGAGGCGCGGCAAGGGTCGATGGGAAGCACTCGCTCGCCCGTCTCGCCGTCTCCGCGCCGGTGAGCGACTCGGTCCCGTCGAGCTCGTCGAGCCGCTCGGCGAGGGCAGATGGCTCCTCGAGCTCGACGGCGAGCCGGCCGGGGAGACACCGCTTCCGCCGTACATCCGCACACCACTCGCCGAGCCCGAGCGATATCAGACGGTGTACGGGGAGACCGCCGGTTCCGCGGCCGCGCCGACAGCCGGACTTCACTTCACCCCTTGGCTCGTCGAGCGGTTGGAGCCCGCCCGGGTAACGCTGCACGTCGGTCTCGATACGTTTCGACCGCTCACCGAGGCCGTCGTCGAGGAGCACGAGATCCACGGCGAGCGGTACGCGGTCGACGCGGCGCAGTGGGAGCGGATCGTGTCAGCCCGACGCGTGCTCGCCGTCGGGACGACCACGGTTCGCGTGCTCGAGACGGTCATCCGCACGGGCGAGCTGGTGGGGAGGACGAAGCTCTTCATCACGCCGGGCTTCGCGTTTGGGCGGGTCGACGCGCTGCTCACGAACTTCCACCTTCCGCGATCGACGCTCCTCGCCCTCGTGATGGCGTTCGTCGGGGTCGAGCAGACGCTCGCGATCTACCGGGCCGCGATCGCCGAGCGGTACCGCTTCTACTCGTTCGGCGACGCGATGGTCGTGCTGTGAGCTGGCGCGTCGAGGCGAACGACGGCACCGCCCGGGCCGGTGTGCTCGCCACGTCGCGCGGCGAGATCCGGACGCCTGCGTTCATGCCAGTCGGAACGAAGGGAACGGTCAAGTCGCTCCACCCCGACGAGGTCCGCGCGCTGGGCGCCGACGTCGTGCTCGCGAACACGTACCACCTCCACTTCCGGCCCGGCGAGGAACTCGTCGAGGAGCTCGGCGGCGTGCACGCGTTCTCGGGGTGGGCAGGACCGATTCTGACGGACTCCGGCGGCTTCCAGGTGTTCTCGCTCCGGGACACGATCACAGCGCTCGACGACGACGGCGTGACGTTCCGCTCCGTGTACGACGGAGCCGACGCACGCTTCACCCCGGAGGGAGTGGCGGAGATCCAGCGCCGCCTGGGAGCCGACATCGCGATGTGCCTCGACGTCTGCGTCCCGGCAGGCGCCCCCGACGCCGAGCTCCAGCGAGCGGTCGACACGACGACGCGCTGGGCCCGGCGCCAGGTAGACGCGCCGCGTGCGGAGGGTCAGCTTCGGTTCGGCATCACGCAGGGCGCGACCGACTCCGAGCTTCGTCGGCGCTCGATCGACGAGATCACCGCGCTGCCGTTCGACGGGTACGCGCTCGGCGGCCTCGCGGTCGGCGAGTCGAAACGGGAGATGCTCGACTGTGTCGAGTGGGCCGCGCCGGCTCTTCCGACGACGCACCCGCGGTACTTCATGGGGATCGGGGATCCGGAGGGCGTACTCGAGGTCATCGCGCGGGGCATCGACATGTTCGACTGCGTGCTTCCCACCCGCACCGCACGCACGGGATCTGCGCTGACCTGGTCCGGACGGCTGAACCTCCGCAACGCCGCACATCGCGCCGATCCGCGGCCACTGGACGAAGACTGCGACTGCCCCGCCTGCGAGCGCTTCAGCCGTGCATACATCCGCCACCTCGTGACGCAACGCGAGCTTCTCGGATTACGCCTGCTCAGCCTGCATAATCTCCGGTTCGTACTCGACTTGACCGCGCGTGCGCGCGCGGCGATCGAGCAGGGTGCGTTCTCGTCGTTTCGCAACGAGGCCCTTGCCCGGCTCGCCGCCCCACCGGAGGAGGAACCGTGCAATTCCTGATCATCATGGTGCTGATGCTGGGCGTGATGTACGTCCTCATGATCCGCCCGCAGAGACAGCGACAGGCCCAGCAGCAGTCGATGATCGACGGGTGCGGCGTCGGTGACGACGTGCTCACGACTGGCGGGATCTACGGAACGGTCACGCAGGTCGACGGCGACGACGTCGTCGTCGAGATCGCGCCGACGATCACGGTTCACATGACGCGCCGCGGCATCGCCGCCGTCCTTCCGCCCGAGGAGGACGAGGCGGACGAGGAGGTCGAAGACGAGGACGACGTCGTCGGCGACGACGAGCCGGTTGCCGGGTCGAGCTCGGAGAACGGCGATGAATCTGCCGTTACGGACGGCGAAGAAGCGGTTAGGACAGCCGTGGGCGAGGCACCAGCCGAGGAAGACCGCCGCTAGCCTGGGCAGCCGAACGTGAGCAGGCGAAACTCCTTCCTCGTCCTCGGGCTGCTTGCCGCGGCGCTCGTCGGCGTTGCCCTGATGGCGATCCCGGCATCGCCGCTCCACCAGAAGCCGACGCTGGGCCTCGATCTGCAGGGCGGCCTCGAGGTCACGCTGCAGGCAGTTCCTCCGGTGAACCGCAGCCTGACGAAGGAGGACCTCGACCGTTCCGTCGACATCATGCGGAACCGCGTCGACAAGCTCGGCGTGACCGAGCCCGAGATCCGCACGCAGGGCGACGACCAGATCGTGATCCAGCTCCCGGGTGTCAAGGACCCGCAGGCGGCCGCGGAGATCATCGGGACGACCGCGCAACTCGAGCTCTTCGATCTGGAAACGTCTCTCACGGGGCCCTCGATCTCCATCCAGGGCCAGCCGGTGGAGACCGCGTCCCTCTATGCGCTGCTCGCGCAGGTCCAGTCGCAGGTGACGGACGAGAAGTCAGACGCCTGGTACATCGTCAACCCGAAGACGAAGCGTGTCGTCTCAGGCCCGTACGGCTCGAAGGAGGAAGCGCTCAAGAAGTCGGGCGGCGAGCTTCCCGCGGGCCGTCAGCTCTTCGCGGTCCCCGACGGGATGGTCGTCGTCACGTGCGGCAAGGGCGCGGTCGTCTGCCCGGGCGGTAACGGCGCCGGGGTCCCGCCGGATCGCACGTGGTACTACCTCTTCAAGTACGACCCGCCGACCGTCCCGCAGATGACCGGCGAGGACCTGAAGCTCTCTGGCACGCGGGCGGACTTCGATACGAGCCCCGGCGGCGCAGGTCGCCCGATCGTGACCATGGAGTTCACCGGGAAGGGCTCGGACCAGTTCGAGAAGATCACCCGCGACGAGTGGATTCGCGGGAAGCTGCGCGGCACGCCCCAGCACTTCGCGATCGTCCTCGACCGAGAGATCAAGACCTTCCCGCAGATCGACTTCACCGACGGTTCGCTGTCCAGCGGCATCGGCGGCGGTCGCGCGCAGATCCAGGGCCTCGACTCGCTACGGGAGGCGAAGGACATCGCGCTTGTGCTCCAGACCGGTGCGCTCCCCGTGAAGTTCGAGACGCTCGATCGAACGGACATCTCGGCGACGCTCGGGAAGGACTCGCTCAGCCAGGCATGGCGCGCGGCGATCGCGGGCCTGGTCCTCGTCGCGATCTTCCTCCTGATCTTCTACCGCTTCCTCGGTCTCGTCGCGGTGGCGGGGCTCGCGATCTACGCCGCTTTCCTGTACGCGACGATCCTCGTCTTCAACGTCACCCTGACCCTGCCGGGGTTCGCCGGCCTCGTCCTGACCTTCGGGGTCGCGGCTGACGCGAACATCGTCATCTTCGAACGCATCAAGGAAGAGGTGCGCGCCGGCAGATCGGTTCGAGCCGCCATCGCACAGGGGTACCGAAAGGGCTTCGCGACGATCGTGGACGCGAACGTCGTGACCGCGATCACGGCCATGGTGCTGTTCGTCGTCGCGACTGCCAGCGTCCGGGGCTTTGCGCTGATGCTCCTGATCGGAACCGCGCTGTCGATGCTCACCGCCGTCCTCGCGACGCGGGCGATCCTCGCCGGGGTGGCGGGCTTCGGCTGGATCGACAACCCGCGCTTCATGGGCGCGACGGGCCAGGGCATCCCGCGCTGGCTGCGCTGGGACTACATCGGCCGCCGCCGGATCTGGTTCGCGATCGCGGGCGCCGTCGTCGCGCTCTCCGCGCTCGCAATCGCCGTCAACGGCCTCAACCTCGGCATCGACTTCAAGGGCGGTACGCAGATCACATTCCGGACGCCTCAGGCGACGTCGCTCGAGCAAGTGCGGCAGGAGGCAGGCACGATCGGACAATCGGGCGCCGTCATCCAGGGCCGCGGCCCGTCGACGGACGGCAAGTACACGAGCTTCCAGATCCGCACCGACTCGCTGACGACCGCCGAGCAGAACGAGCTGCAGCAGGGACTGACGAATGCAGTCGAGGCAACGTCATTCGGATCGAAGAACGTCTCGGAGAGCTTCGGGCGCCAGATCGCCAACAACGCACTGTTCGCGATCGTCGTCAGCCTTCTCCTGATCGTCGCGTACATCGCGGTGCGCTTCCAGTGGAAGTACTCCGTCGGCGTCCTCGTCGCGCTCGCCCACGACGTGGTGATCACTATCGGCGTCTACGCGCTCACGGGGAGAGAGGTCTCGACGGCGACTGTCGCCGCCATCCTGACGGTGCTCGGCTACTCGATCTACGACACCATCATCGTGTTCGACCGCATCCGCGAGAACGTGCCGCTGATGCGCCGGGCGTCGTTCCGTGTCATCGGGAACGTCTCCATGTGGGAGGTGCTGCCGCGGTCGCTCGCGACGACGTTCATCACGCTGCTCCCGGTCGCGTCGCTGTACTTCTTCGGCGGCGATACGCTCAAGGACTTCGCGTTCGCCCTGCTCATCGGCATCGGATCGGGTGCCTACTCGTCGATCTTCCTCGCCGCGCCGCTGGTCGCCGCGCTCAAGGAGCGCGAGCCCGAGTTCGCCCGTCGGCGGGATGACCTCGGTGCGCTCGCCGGGGTCGCCTCGGTCGGCGGCACGCTCGCCGCCGAGGCCGAGGAGGTCGCCGCCGCGGCGGAGGGCGAGGCAGCGGATGAGGTCGAGCCCGATGGTGCTCCCGAGACGACGCGCCCGGCGCCGGTCCCGGCTGCGCCGATGGGCGGTCCGACTTCGTCGAAGCGAGAGCGACGGCGCCAGCGGCGCGCGTCGCGGCCTCATGGTCGTGCCCGCTAGCGAGCGGGGACCCCTCGAGACACTCAGCCTGGCAGGCGTCGGGGCGGTCGCGCTCGTGGCGCAGCACGCGGACGAGCTCGCGTCGGAGATCGCGAGCCGGATCGGCGTCGAGCGCGACGAGGTACGCGCGATCATCGCAGACGTCCTCGACAGCTGGCGCCGCGAGGCCACCCGCCTCGGAGAGAGCGGCGGCAACATGGCAGCGAAGGCGGCCTCGGAGCTCGGCGCCGCCTCGCGCGATTCCGTCAGCGATCTCGAGCTCCGCGTGGCGCAGATCGAGCACCGGCTGAGATTGCTCGAACGCGACGCGACGTAGTTCGCGGCACCGCTCGTCCTACACTTCCGCGCATGGCGACGACGAACGATCGCTCGTCGCGGAACCTCGGACGTCTCACCGAGATCGCGCAGGTGGCCGCGCGCCACGGGTTCGGCTACTTCCTGCGGCGAAATCGACTGGGTGATCTGGTTCCGGGTGACGCCGACGGCGAGGTCGCGACCACGTCCGACCGCGGCCGGCGCCTCCGCGCGATGCTCGACGAGCTCGGCCCGACGTTCGTGAAGTTCGGGCAGCTGCTCTCCACGCGCCCCGACGTCGTGCCGCCGGACATCGTGGCGGAGCTTCGCGGCCTGCAGGACGACGCCTCGCCCATCCCGTTCGAGCAGGTGCGGGACATGGTCGAGCGGGAGCTCGAGCTGCGGATGGACCGCGCGTTCCTCGAGTTCGATTTCGCGCCGCTCGCGTCCGCCTCGATCGGCCAGGTGCACCGCGCGGTGCTTCCGGACGGCAGCGAGGTGGCGGTGAAGGTGCAACGGCCCGCGGCGGCCGAGCAGATCGAGGCCGACCTCGGGCTGCTCTACCAGGCGGCCCGCCTTCTGAAGGAGCGCGTCAAAGCGCTCGAGTTCATGGACCCGCGCGAGCTCGTCGACGAGTTCGCGCGCTCGATCAGGCTCGAGCTCGACTACGGGCACGAGGCGCGGAACGCGGAGATGTTCCACCAGAACTTCGCACGCGACGAGCAGGTGGTCGTGCCGCGGGTGATCAGGCAGTACTCGACGTCGCGCGTCCTCACGCTCGAGTTCCTCCGCGGGACGAAGGTCGCCGACCTCGACCTTGGCGCGATGCGTCCCGACGAGCGGCGCGACGTCGCGCACCGGCTCGCGGACGCCTGGATGACGATGGTGTTCCGGCACGGGTTCTTCCATGCGGACCCGCATCCGGCGAACATCTACGTGCTCGAGTCCGGCGCGATCGGCCTCGTCGACTTCGGGCAGGCAGGGAAGCTGTCCGACGACGACATGGCGAGGCTGACGATGCTCTTCGTCGACGCAGCGACGGAGAACATCGACGCGATCCCGCGGCGCCTTCGAGATCTCGGCGTCCGCTACGACGCAGCGCGCGAGCAGGAGTTCAGAAGCGAGCTGCAGGTCCTGTTCGACCGCTACTACGGCAGCCGGCTCGCGGACATCGACCCGCTACAGGTGATCCGCGAAGGCTTCCAGCTCATCTACGCGATGAACCTGAAGCTTCCGAGCCGCTTCGTCATCCTCGACAAGGCGATCGCAACGCTGGCCTCGGTCGGTCAGGAGGTCTATCCGGAGTTCAACGTGTTCGAGGTCGCAAAGCCATACGCGCGCGGGTTGCTCGTGGACCGCTTCCACCCTCGCGCCCTCTCGCAGCGGGCGCGCGTCGAGGCACTCGGTCTGGCCTCGGTCGCACGGGACATGCCGTACCAGGTCTCGGACGTGCTCGAGCAATTGCGCCAGGGGACGTTCCAGGTGCATATCGAGAACCCCGGCATCGACGAGATCGACGACCACATCGACAAGGCGGTAAACCGTATGGCGGTTGCGGTCGTCATCCTCGGTGGGCTGCTCGGGTCGGCGATGATCGGGGTGTTCTCGACGGGCGGCCCACATGCGCTCGGGGTCAATCTCCTGGCGCTCGTCGGATTCGTGATCTCGGGCGTCTTCGCGTTCTGGCTCGTGTGGGGCATCCTCCGCCACGGGCGTCTCTAGGCGTCCACCGGCGACGTGTCCGCTGCGGAACGCTTGTCGGCGATCCGCCGGAAAGGACATCTGGTAACGCGGCCCGCTTCGGAATAGCGTCGCCGGCATGCCAAGCGCCGTCCTCGCCGAACCCGAGCCGGAGACGCGCGAGTATCTCGGCCGACAGCTGCGCGACGACGGGTTCGACGTGCTGGGCGCCGCCCGTCGCAGCGAGGCACTCGAGCTCGTGGAGAGCGCCCGGCCCGATGTCGTGCTCCTGGCCGAGGTCGACCTATGCCTGCGGCTTCGGCGCGGCGAGCCCGGTCGGAGCTGGGACCGGAATGTGCCCGTGATCGTCCTCGCGCCCACGTCCGATCCCGTCGAGCGCGTACGCGCTCTCGACCGTGGGGCCGACGACGTCATGGGGCGGCCGTTCGCGTACGAGGAGCTCCTGGCGCGGATTCGCGCGCTGCTGCGAAGGAGCTCGGCCGGGCAGAGCGACCTCATCGTCGCGGGCGATCTCGCCATCGATCGTGCGACGAGGCGCGTCCACGTGCGCGATACCGCCGTCGTCCTCTCCGCGAAGGAGTTCGAGCTCGTCGCGAAGCTCGCCTCCGACCCCTACCGCGTGTTCACGAAGGAGCAGCTGTTGCGTGAGGTGTGGGACTACCGCGCGCTCGGACGCACGCGGACGCTCGAGTCGCATGCATCGCGTATCCGCAAGAAGCTCTGTCTCGCGCCCGAGGATCGCTTCGTCGTCAATGTCTGGGGCGTCGGATACCGCATGCTCGACTGACGTCAGCGGGCACCCTCGAGTTCGAGCAGCGACTGCTTGACGTCGAGCCCGCCGGCATAGCCGGTCAGGTTGCCGGTGGCGCCGACGACGCGGTGGCAAGGAAGGACGATCGGGATGCGATTGCGGTTCATCACCGTCCCCACGGCGCGGGCCGCGCGCGGGTGGCCGACGCGCTGCGCGAGCTCGCCGTACGTCGTCGTCTCGCCGTACGGCACCCGAGCGAGCTCGTCGAGAACGGACACCGTGAAGGGCGGAAGCGCCCGCAGGTCGAGTGCGACGTCGAAGGTCCGACGGCGGCCGTCGAAGTACTCCTCCAGCTCGCGGCGAGCACCGTCGACACTCTGTGGCGAGCGCAAGACACGCGGACCGGCGATGCGTGCGAGCCGCTCGACCCGGTCCTCGTCGGTCGCGAACGAGATCGCCGCCAGACCGCGGTCCGACGCGGCAAGGAGCAGCTCGCCGATCGGCGTGTCGACGACGTCGAAGCCGACGTCGATGAGGCCGAGGGTCGCCGCTGCCTCGCGGAAACGGCGGTCGAGATTGGGTGACACGGTCATGTCGTGAGCCTCCTTCGAATGCGGCGGACGCCCGTGGACGCCGCCTGGCGGGCCGCGTCGGGCGACGAGCCGAGCACCGACGCGATCTGGTCGTACGAGAGGTCGTAGCCGTAGCGGAGCACGACCGCGGCGCGTTCCTTCGCCCCGAGGCCGTCCGTGAGCTCGGCGAGCTCCGCATAGGCGGGCGCCTGGTCGTCCGTGCCGGTCTCGACGAGCTCGGTCGTGGGTCGCGTACGCCGAAGCGTGTCGAGCGCGACGTTCTGCGCGATCGTCAGCACCCACGCACGCAGGTGCTCGCCGTGGTCGAGTCGGCCATACGCGCGGAGCGCACGCAGGAAGGTCTCCTGAAAGGCATCCTCGGCTCGATCCGCGCCGAGCCGGCGCCGCAGGAGCCGGAGCACTTCGCTTCGATGCTCCTCGTAGAACCGCTCGAAGGTAGGGATCACCACGGCTTGGCTTCCATCATCTCCGTCAAACGTTCCCGCACGTCGATCTGTGAGAGTTCCCGACATGCGGGCGGCAGTCGTCGGTCATGTCGAGTGGCTGGAGTTCGTTCCTGTCGAGGCCGTGCCTGGGCCGGGCGAGATCGTGCACGCGTCGGAGTCGTGGGAGCAGGCCGCCGGCGGAGGATCAGTCGCCGCGGTGCAGCTCTCGAAGCTCGCCGACTCCATCGACTTCTTCACCGTGCTCGGAAACGACGAGCACGGACGGCGCGCACGCGAGGAGCTGGAGGCTCGGGGAATCACCGTTCACGCGAGCACGATCGAGGCACCACAGCGCAGCGGCTTCACGCTGGTCGACGACGCGGGCGAGCGCACGATCGTCACGATCGGTCGGAAGCTCCACCCACGCGGCCACGACGAGGGGCTCCCCTGGCACGAGCTCGCACGCTGCGACGCCGTGTACTTCTGCGCCGGGGACGCCGACGCTCTGCTCATGGCGCGGCGCGCGCGCGTCCTCGTCGCCACCGCGCGGGAGCTTTCGACTCTCAGGCAAGGCTCGGTCGAGCTTGATGCGCTCGTGTCGAGCGGGAAGGACGACGCCGAGCGCTACCAGACGGGACAGCTCGATCCGGAGCCCCGGCTCGTCGTGACGACATCGGGCGCACTCGGCGGCTGGGCACAGCCCGGAGGCCCGTACACGGCGGCGCCGCTTCCCCCCGAGCCGGCTGATGCGTACGGCGCCGGCGACTGCTTCGCTGCAGGGCTGGCATTCGCGCTGGGGTCGGGGCTGGAAGGGCTCCAGGCGCTCGACTTCGCGGCGCGCTGCGGCGCTGGTGCCATGGCAGGACCGGGCGTTCACGCGGAGGTGGTGCGGGCTGTCGTAAAGGGTGTGGGTCGCAGGGGTTGCGATGTGGGGGAAAGTGGAGTAAGGTGGGGCTCCGTGGGAGAGAAACCACGGCAGAGCCCATGTTCTACGGAACCCACGAGCACACGATCGACGACAAGAATCGGCTCACGTTGCCGGCGAAGTTCCGTGATGGACTCGGCGGCGACGTCGTCCTCGTCCGTGGGATCGACCGAACGGTCGACGTGTATCCGCGCAAGAGCTGGGAGTCGAGCGTGGAGCGGATCACCGATCTCGACTCGCTCACGCGGGAAGCGCGCGAGATGAAGCGCTTCGTCTTCTCGGGCGCAACGGTCGCAGAGGTCGACAAGCAGGGGCGTGTGCTCGTTCCGCCGGACCTCGCGAGCCACGCCGGGTTCGGCAAGGACGTCGCGGTCGTCGGCGTGCACGACCACATCGAGATCTGGGGTCGCCCGGAGTGGGCGGCTCATGTCAGCGCGATCGAAGGGAGCGTCGGAGATGTTGCCGAACGTGCAGCGGACAGACGCGGCTGATCACGTCCCGGTCCTCGCGGAGGAGGTGCGCGAGTTCCTCGACGTGCAGCCGGGGGAGACGATCGTCGATGCGACGTTCGGTGCGGGAGGGCACTCGCGCATGCTCGCGGAGGACCTGCGCGGAAGCGGGAAGCTCGTCGCGATCGATCGGGACCCGACGGTGCGTCCCTACTTCGACCGGATGAAGGCCGGGGCTCGCGGCGTGCAGACACGGTTCCTGCGCGGCGACTACGGCGTCGTCCTCTCGCAGCTCGCCGGCAACGGCGTCCGCGCCGACGCGGTGCTTCTCGACCTCGGCCTCTCGTCGATGCAGGTCGACCGCCCCGAGCGCGGCTTCTCGTACGCAACCGATGCTCCCCTCGACATGCGCATGGACCCGTCGGACGAGCCCAGTGCGGCGGGCGTGGTCGCGACCTACGACGAGCGCGAGCTCGAGACGATCTTCCGTCGCTTCGGCGAAGAGCGGTACGCGCGCCAGATCGCGAGGGCCATCGTGCGCCGTCGTGAGGAAGAGCCCATCGAGCGGACCGGGCAGCTCGTCGACGTCGTTCGTGCCTCGATTCCCGCTCCGGCGCGGTTCGGCGAGGGTCATCCCGCGAAGCGCGTGTTCCAGGCGCTACGCATCGAGGTGAACCACGAGCTCGAGTCCCTCGAGGTGGGTCTCCCCGCCGCGTTCGAGATGCTCCGGCCTGGGGGGCGCATCGCGGTCATCAGCTTCCACTCGCTCGAGGACCGGATCGTGAAGCGGTTCTTCCGCGATCGCGCGAAGGGCTGCACCTGCCCGCCAGAGCTGCCGGTCTGTGTCTGCGGGAAGGAGCCGGAGGCGCGCGTCCTCACGTCGAAACCCGTCCGGCCATCGTCCCACGAGGTCGACGACAACCCGCGCGCCGCGTCCGCGCGTCTCCGTGCGGCCGCGCGCGTCTGATGTCGACGATCGCACAGCCTGGACGGACGGCGGCACGTCGAGAGCGGTCTGCGCCGCGACGCCGGTTCTGGGCGCTGAGCGGCGGCGTCATGTGGATCGTCCTCTTCGCCGTCCTGCTCGCCGGGGTGGTGGCGATCAACGTCGCGGTTCTCCGCCTCAACCTTCAGCTCGACGAGTCCGGTCGCGAGCGAACGGAGCTCAAGAACGACATCGCCGGACTCCGCGCCGAGATCTCGAGTGCGGCGGCGGCGACCCGCATCGAGCGCCTCGCGCGCGGTGAGCTCGGTTTGCACGAGGTCGAGCCCGAGGACACGACCTACATCGAGCTCGACAAGTGAAGCCTGCGGCGACGAACCGCCGCATCACGCTGCTGGCTGCGGCATTCCTCCTCCTCCTCGGCGCGGCCTTCGCGCGAGCTGTGTGGATCCAGGTCGTCAAGGGACCGCAGTACGCGGCGATGGCACTTCGACAGCACCGCGAGACGATCATCGTCCCTGCCTCGCGCGGCACCATCGTCGATCGCAACGGCGAGCCGCTCGCGATCGGCCGGATGGCGACGACGGTGTATGCGAACCCGCGGCAGGTGACGAACGCGCGCGATCTCACGCTGGCCGCCGGGAAACAGCTCGGGATCGACCCCTCCGTGCTCTACCCGACGCTCGTCGATCGCTCCAAGGGCTTCGTCTACGTCGCGCGCAAGGCGGATCCGCGCAAGGCCAAGATCCTGCAGGCGCTCGACTTCGCCGGCCTCGGCTTCTACCCGGAGGAGCTCCGCTTCTACCCACAGGGGCCCGTCGCCGCGCAGATCCTCGGCTATGCCGGCCTCGACAACAAGGGACTCGAGGGTCTCGAGCGCTCTCTCGAGGGGTCGCTCGCCGGACAACCGGGTAGCCAGACGATCGTCAAGGACCCGTTCGGGCGCGCGCTCGACGTCGTCGAGACCAAGCCGGAGACGCCGGGAAGGAGTGTTCGGCTGACGATCGACCGTGAGACCCAGGCCAACGCGGAGGAAGTGCTCCAGGACACCGTGCGCCGCTGGGGCGCCCGCGCGGCGACGGCGGTCGTGATGAATCCCCACACGGGCGAGGTGCTCGCCATGGCAACGGCGCCGCGGTTCAACGCGAATCGCTTCTCGACGACCCGCGCGGATCGCCGCCGCAACCGCGCGGTTACGGACACCTACGAGCCGGGATCGACGTTCAAGCTCGTCACGATCGCAGCCGGCCTGCAGGAGAAGACGATCACCCCGCGCACGTCGTTCCGCCTCGCACCGACGATCAAGGTCGCCGATCGCGTGATCCACGAGGGGCACATCCGCGGGACGGAGCGCCTTACCGTGAAGCAGATCGTCGAGCAATCGTCCAACATCGGCACGATCACGATCGCCGAACGACTCGGGCCGGGCCGGCTCGCATCCTGGGTCGACCGCTTCGGATTCGGCGCGAAGACCGGCATCGACTTCCCCGGCGAGTCCCCGGGATTCGCCCTGCCGCTCGATCAGTGGTCGGGCTCGACGATCGGCACCGTCCCGATCGGCCACGGCATCGCGGTGACGCCCGTACAGATGGCGCGGGCGTACTCGGCGATCGCCAACGGCGGTGTGCTCGTGCGCCCGCATCTCATCGACCGCATCGACGGACAGACCGATCGGGACGAAGCGCGGTCGGCGTGTCGTGTCCCGCGCCGTCTCCGAGCAGATGATGTCGATGTTGCGCGGCGTCGTGCTCGAGGGCACCGGAACCGAGGCGGCCATTCCGGGCTACACGGTCGCCGGCAAGACGGGGACCGCCGCGAAGATCGACCCGGACGGCACCTACTCGACGTCGCGGTACGTCGCCTCGTTCGTCGGCATGGTGCCGGCGACGAAGCCGAAGCTCGTGATCATGGTCATGGTCGACGAGCCCCACGGCGACATCTACGGCGGTGTGGTCGCCGCGCCGGCGTTCCGCGAGATCGCTCGCTTCAACCTTCAGCACCTCGAGATTCCGCAGGACGCGCCGAAGACGGCATCCTCGAACGGCTGATCCTGCCGAGCCTCTAGCCTTCCGCCGTGGAGCTCGACGCCCTGATCCGGGCTCTCGCGCCGAGCGAGGTCACCGGGGGCGCACCGGTCGAGATCCGCGACCTCGCGTACGACACGCGACGGGTGACGGAGGGCGCGCTCTTCTTCTGCGTCCCGGGGGAGCGGGTCGACGGTCACGACCTCGCGTGGGAGGCGATCGAACGCGGCGCGGCCGCGGTCGTGGTCGAGCGACCGCTCGATGTCGGCGTGCCGCAGCTGCTCGTCCCGTCCGTCCGCGAGTCGATGGCGGTCGCGGCCGACGCGTTCTTCGGCGAGCCGACGAAGGAGCTCGACCTCGCGGGCGTCACAGGGACGAACGGGAAGACCACGACGGCGTACCTGCTGCGTTCGATCCTCGAAGCCGCGGGTCGCCGTCCGGGCCTCGTGGGGACCATCGAGTGGCAGATCGGAGGCGAGCGGCGCCCCGCGCCGTTCACGACTCCGGAGGCGATCGATCTGCAGCGCCTCTTCCGTGAGATGCTGGACGCCGGGAATCTCAGCGCGGCCGTCGAGGCGAGCTCGCACGGCTCGGCGCTGCGACGTCTCGACCGCGTCCGCTTCGACGTGCTCGTCTTCACGAACCTGAGCCAGGACCACCTCGACCTTCATCGGTCGATGGACGAGTACTTCCAGGCGAAGCGGCGGCTCTTCAGGGGACCCCAGCCACCCCCCGCCGTGGTGAACGTCGGCGACGAGTGGGGGCGGCAGCTCGCGGAGGATCTCGAGGATGCGCATCGGGCGCCGCTCGTGACCTACGGGCTCGGGGTTGACGCGGAGATCCATCCCGTGGACCTCGACGTCGGTCCGCGCGGCAGCACGTTCCGAGCCGGCGGTCTCGAGATCGAGACGCCGCTGCGCGGTCTCTTCAACGTCGAGAACGTCCTCGGCGCGGTCGCGGCCGGTCTGCTGATCGACATCGACGAGGACGCGATCGCGGAAGGAGTGGCGCGCATGACGGGCGTACCGGGCCGGTTCGAGCCGATCGACGAGGGGCAGCCGTTCGCGGTCGTGGTCGATTACGCGCACACGCCGGACTCGCTCGCCACCGTCCTGCGAGCCGCACGCGACCTCGGCCAAGGGCGTGTGATCGTCGTGTTCGGAGCCGGCGGCGACCGCGATCGCGGGAAGCGGCCGCTGATGGGGAAGGTCGCAGCCGAGCTCGCGGATGTCGCGATCGTCACATCCGACAATCCGCGCTCGGAGGAGCCGCTGGCCATCATCGAGGACGTCCTCCAGGGCGCCGGGCTCGATGTCGAGATCGACCCCGACCGGCGTAGCGCGATCGCCCGAGCAGTGTCGCTGGCGACCGACGAGGACGTCATCGTGATCGCCGGGAAGGGGCACGAGCAGGGGCAGGACGTCGGCGGCGTCGTCTCCCCGTTCGACGACCGCGAGGTCGCGCGCGAGGCGCTTCGAGGCCGCTCGTGATCCCGCTCGCGTGGCACGAGATCGCCGCACTCGAGCTGGGGCGGTTGGAGGGGGATGGCGACGTGGTCACCGCGGTGAAGGCGGACTCACGCGAGGTCGGCCCCGGCGAGCTGTTCGTGGCGCTCAATACGGGCGTTCGCTTTGTCGGAGAGGCGCGTTCGCGCGGCGCCGCGACGCTCGTCCCGGACGACCAGGAGGTCGCGCTCGCCACGCTCGCAGCGCTCGTCCGATCGAAATCGAGCGCGCAGGTCGTCGCCGTCGTCGGCTCCGTCGGCAAGACGACGACGAAGGACATCCTCGGCGCGCTCTGCGCCCCGCATGCCCCCACGATCTGGGCCGAGCGGAGCATGAACAACGAGATAGGGCTCCCGCTCACGGTGTGCCGGCTCGAGCCCGAGACGGAGGTGCTCGTGACCGAGATGGGGATGCGAGGCATCGGCCAGGTCGCGGTGCTCTGCGTCGTAGCGCGACCGACCGTCGTCGTCGCTCCCCACGTCGGGCCAGAGCATCTCGAGCTCCTCGGCACCGTCGAGCGCGTGGCAGAGGCGAACGCCGAGGCGATCGCAGCCCTTCCGTCCGGGGGCGTCGCGGTCGTGCCCGCGGCGGGTCCCCTCGATCCGTATCTCGCGCGCGACGACATCACCATCCGCCGTTTCGAGTCCGGCGACGTCCAGCACCTCGAAGCGGTGACGCGCTTCTCGGTCGGAGCCGCGACCGTCGACCTCGAGCTCCCGTTCACGCAACGCCACCTCGTCTCCAACACGCTCGCGGCACTTCACGCCTACGACGCGCTCGGTCTGCCACTCGATCGGGCATCCGAAGGCGTCCCCGGCATCGTGCTCACCCCCTGGCGAGGCGACGAGATCCCGCTCCCGGGTGGCGGGTTCGTCGTCAACGACGCCTACAACGCGAACCCGGACTCGATGCGGGCCGCGCTCGAGCACCTCGCGGAGCGCGCCGGTGAGCGTCGGAAGGTCGCCGTCCTCGGCGAGATGGCCGAGCTCGGGGAGACAGCTCCTGCCTATCACCTGGCGATCGGCGAGCTCGCAGGTGGGCTCGGTGTCGCCGTGATCGGCGTGGGCGAGGCGTCACGTGCCTACCAGCCCGTCGCCTGGGCAGCTGACGCCGCAGCCGCCGTCGAGGAGGCGCGCGCGTTGGTCGGACCGGGAGATGCGGTCCTCGTGAAGGCGTCCCGAGCCGTCGGGCTCGAAGGCATCGCCGACGAGATCACGAACTTCGCTCGAGCATGGTCCCTGTCCTCATAGCGGGCCTCATCGCGATGGTCGCCGCCGTCGTGATCGGGCCGAAGTTCATCGAGCTGCTCCGGACCAGGAACCTCGGCCAGCAGATCCGCGCGGAAGGCCCGGCGACCCATGTCGTCAAACAGGGAACGCCGACGATGGGCGGCCTGCTGATCATCGCCTCGGCCGTCATCCCGTTCCTGTTCCTCTCCCAGTACACGGCCGAGGGGCTGACGGTGCTCTTCATGGTCCTCGGCTGCGCGCTGATCGGGTTCACGGACGACTTCCTGAAGCTCCGCAAGCGCCACTCGCTCGGGCTCCCGGGGCGGTGGAAGATGGTGGGTCTCGCCGTCGTCACGGTCGGTGCGGCGCTGCTGCTGAACGAGAGCTCGACGTTCTCGACCGACGTGTACGTACCGATCGTCAACTGGACGGTCGACCTCTCCTGGGGCTACTACGTCCTGCTCTTCCTGCTCATCGCCGGCACCGTCAACGGCGCGAACCTGACCGACGGGATCGACGGGCTCGCGGCAGGTGTCTACGTGATCATGCTGCTGACGTTCCTCGCGATCGCCGGCATCGCCTGGATCCGCTCGGGCGACCCGGGCGCGCGCAGCGACACGCTCCTCGACATCGCGACGCTCGCTGCCGCGCTCATCGGTGGGACGATCGGGTTCCTCTGGTACAACGCCTTCCCCGCCGAGGTCTTCATGGGCGACACGGGCTCGTTCGCCCTCGGCGGCGCGATCGCGGGGTTTGCCGTCGTCACCGGCACGGAGATCCTGCTGCCGCTGATCGCGGGGATCTTCGTCATCGAGGTGCTGTCGCTGATCATCCAGGTCGTCAGCTTCAAGCGAACCGGCAAGCGTGTGTTCCTGATTGCGCCGATCCACCACCACTTCGAGATGAAGGCGTGGTCGGAGACGAAGATCATGGTGCGCTTCTGGGTCGTGTGCGCGATCTTCTGCGCCTCGGGATTTGCGCTCTTCTACCGCGACTTCCTCCAGTTCGTCCAGCCGTGAGATGAGCGCAGCAGAGCTTGCCGGCAGGCGCGTCCTCGTCGTCGGCCTGGCGCGCTCGGGCATGGCGGCGGCCGAGGCGCTCGTCGGCCGCGGCGCAGGCGTCGTCGGATTCGATCGCGATGAGGAGCTCGAGGTCGGGAGGCTCCTCGACCTCGGTGTCGAAGTTCACAGGGGACACGAGGAGGAGAGGCTGCTACAGGGGATCGATCTCGTCGTGAAGAGCCCGGGCGTCCCGGGCGAGACGGTGCTCGTCGCGAGCGCGCGCGAGCGTGCCGTTCCTGTGTGGGGCGAGATCGAGCTCGGGTCGCGGCTCCTCTCCAATCCGATCCTCGGCGTCACGGGGACCAACGGCAAGACGACCACGAGCGAGCTCCTCGGCGCGGTCTTCCGTGCTGCAGGGAGGTCGGTCGAGGTCGCCGGGAACGTCGGTCGGCCGCTGACGTCGCTCGTCGGCACGGTCGCCGACGACGCATGGATCGTCTGCGAGCTCTCCTCGTTCCAGCTCGAGGACGTGCATACGTTGAAGCCGCGCGTCGGCGTCCTCCTCAATCTCGAGGCCGACCATCTCGACCGCCACGAGACCTTCGAGGCGTACGGCGACGCGAAGCTCCGGATGTTCGAGCGTCAGACCGAGGAGGACGTCGCCGTTCTCCCGCGCGGGTTTGTCGACGTCCCCGGTGAGGCACGACGAGTCGACTTCGCAGGTGACGACGCTCTCCCCGCCGAACCGCGGATCCCCGGCCCGCACAACCGCGAGAACGCATCCGCCGCGACCGCTGCGGCGCGGGCTGCCGGCATCGAGGACGACGCCATTGGCGACGCACTGAGAACGTTCGCAGGCGTTCCACACCGGATCGAGCTCGTCCGCGAGGTCCGCGGTGTGCGGTACGTGAACGACTCGAAGGCGACGAACGTCGCGGCCGCGCTGCGTGCGCTCGAGTCGTTTCCAGATGCGGTGCTGCACGTTGTCCTAGGCGGCCGTGGGAAGCACGAGGCCTACGAGCCGCTGGCAGCGGGCTTCAAGCCCGGTGACGTCGCGTACCTCATCGGCGAGAGCGCCGACGAGATCGAGCCTGCGCTGGCCGCCCGTGGTGTTCCGTTCGTGGCCTCGCGCACGCTCGGAAGCGCGGTCACTGCAGCCGCGACTGCCGCTGCTGCCGGTGACATCGTCCTGCTCTCGCCCGCCTGTGCGAGCTTCGATCAGTTCCGTGACTTCGAGGCTCGTGGCGACGCGTTTCGCATGCTCGTCGAGGAGCTCTCGTGAAAGGCGACGGGCACACCGACCAGCGCATCGTCGCCCTCATCACGCTCGGGCTCGTCGCCTTCGGACTCGTGATGGTGTACAGCGCGACCTCGGCCTCCGCTGCACTGGGCAACGGCGACCCGATGAGCTTTCTCAAGCGGCAGGCGGTGTATGCGTTGATCGGCGTCGTGCTCATGACGATCGCGTCGCGGTTCGACTACCACCGACTCCGGTACCTCTCGCCGCCCCTGCTCCTGGCGTCGTTCGTCCTTTGCGTTGCGGTGCTGGTGGTCGGGCCATCGATCAACGGCGCGCACCGCTGGTTCGTGCTCGGGCCGGCGAGCTTCCAGCCGTCCGAGCTCGCGAAGCTCTCCCTCTGCGTCTTCGCTGCCGTCTACCTCGCGCGTCGGAGAGCCCCGAGGACGTTCGGCGAGCTGGCGAAGCCGCTCGGGATCCTGGCCATCGTGTTCTGCGGCCTCATCGTGGTCGAGCCCGATCTCGGAACGACGATCACCATCGGCGGGATGATGCTCGCGATCCTGCTCGTCGCCGGTGTTCCCGTCCGGCTCCTCGTCGTGGCCACTGTCCTTGCGCTCGGGCTCGGGATGCTCGCGATCTACATGGAGCCGTACCGCCGCGCACGCGTCTTCAGCTTCCTCGACCCCTGGTCGGACGCCCAGGGCGCCGGCTTCCAGATCGTCCAGGCGACCATCGGGATCGGCTCGGGCGGCGTGACCGGCGCCGGGCTCGGCGAGGGCGTGGGGAAGATCTCCTATCTCCCCGAGGCGCACACGGACATGATCTTCGCGGTGATCGGAGAGGAGCTCGGGCTCATCGGCGCAACCCTCGTCATCGGGGCGTTCGCGCTCCTCGCGTTCGCAGGATTCCGGATCGCGATGCGGTGTCGGGATCCGTTCGGGAAGCTCCTCGCGGCCGGCATCACGGCGCTCGTCTGCGGGCAGGCGGCAATCAACCTCGCCGCTGCGCTCGGCATCGCGCCGCTCACCGGGATCCCGTTGCCGTTCGTCTCCTACGGAGGCTCGAGCCTCGTGGTGCTCCTCGCCGCCATGGGGATTCTCCTTAACATCGCCGTCAATGAGCGGGTCGTCGGAGCTTCGGTGCGTGATCGCAGCGGGAGGGACCGCCGGGCACGTTCGACCGGCACTCGCGGTCGGCGAAGCACTTCGCGCGCGCGGGGTGACGGTGACGTTCGCCGGGTCGCCAGACCGCGTCGAGTCGCGGCTCGTTCCTGAGGCGGGTTTCGAGCTCGACCCGTTCGCCGTCTCCGGGGTCCCGCGACGCATCGGGCTCGGCCTCGTACGTTCGCTGTCGCAGGCGATCCGCGCGCCGTTCGCATGCAACCGGATCCTGTCGCGCCGCCGGCCGGACGTCGTGCTCGGTGGGGGCGGATACGTCGCAGGGCCGATGGTGCTGGCGGCCCGCCTACGCGGCATTCCGGCGGCGCTGACGGAGGCGGACGCGCACCTCGGGCTCGCAAATCGGCTGGCCGCGCCGTTCGCCCGTCGCGTCTTCCTCGCCTATGCGATCGAGGGCCGTAGCGGACCGAAGTATCAGGTCGTCGGTCGCCCGATCCCGACCGCGCACCTGGGTGCATCGAAGGAGGACGGCCGCGCGCTGTTCGGACTGGCGACGGACAGGCCCGTGCTCGCTGTGTTCGGCGGGCTTGCGGGAGCCCAGGCGCTCAACGAGTTCGCCGTCGCAGCCTTCGGCGAGCGGGGCCCCGCGGTCCTTCACGTCTCCGGCGAGCGCGACTACGAAGCGGTGCGAGCGCGCGCGCAGCGCGAGGACTACGTGCTCGTCCCCTCGACGGACCACTTCGGAGCGGCGCTCGCCGCCGCCGAGCTCGCGATTTCGCGAGCGGGTGGGACCGTCTGGGAACTCGCCGCCGCGGGAACGCCGGCGATCCTTGTCCCGTACCCGCACGCGACCGGCGATCACCAGACGCTCAACGCCCGCTACTTCGCCGACGGCGGCGGAGCGATCGTCGTCGATCAGTCCGAGCTAGCGGGCGTGCCCGCGCTGGTGGGAGAGCTCCTCGACGACCCCGCTCGTCTCTCGCGGATGAGCGACGCGATGAAGGCGCTCGCGAAGCCGGATGCGGCCGACGTCGTCGCCGACGAGCTCCTGGCGCTTGCCGGGACCGGGCGATGAGCGCGCCGCCACTCGAGGGTCGGCGTTTCTACTTCGTCGGGATCGGCGGGGCCGGGCTGTCCGCCTACGCGAACTTCGCGCGTGAGTGGGGCGCCGAGGTTCGCGGCTGGGACGCGCGCGAGACGATCTTCCTCGAGGCGGTCGAGGGGATCGACGTGGACCTCGGCGGCGAGCCGTCTCCTCCCGCCGACTTCGAGGTCGTCGTCTCGGCGGCGCACTCGGGCCGTGTCCATGGTCGCTCTCGCGCCGAGTTCCTCGCGGAGCTCGTGGCGCTTCGCCGCTCGATCGTCGTAGGCGGCGCTCACGGCAAGACGACGACGGCCGCCATGGTCGCGTACGTCCTGCGCGAGCTCGGCCACGACCCGGCGTGGATCATCGGAGGCGTCGTGCCGCAGCTGGGTGGGAACGCCGGCGCGGGAGAGGGCTGGCTCGTCGTCGAGGGCGACGAGTCGGACCGCTCGATCGGGCTCCTCGCACCCGAGGTCGCCGTGGTCACGAACATCGAGCTCGATCACCACGCGACCTTCGCGTCCGAGGCCGAGCTCGCATCCTTCTTCGCCGAGTGGCTGGCACGCGCTCCGCTGGCGGTGCGCGGGTGGGAGCTGAAGCCCGCCGACTGCAGGCTCTCGGTCCCCGGTGTGCACAACCGGCGCAACGCCGCAGCTGCGCTCACTGCGCTGGAGCACGCCGGTGTCGTGCGAGCCGATGCGGAACGCGCGATCGCAGGCTTTGCCGGCGTGGGGCGCAGGTTCGAGCTCGTCGGCGAGCGAGGTGGCGTCCGGGTGATCGACGACTACGGGCACAACCCGACCGAGATCGCGGCAGCGCTCGATACGGCCCGCGAGCTCGAGCCACGCGCGCTCGTGGCCGTCTACCAGCCGCACGTCTACGAGCGCACGCGACAGCTTCACCAGGAGCTTGCCGCCGCCCTCGCCCGGGCAGACGCGGCAATCGTGACCGATGTGATCGACGGTCGAGACGCGCCGATCCCGGGGGTGAGCGGCAAGCTCGTTCTCGATCGCATCCCGCCGCCGACTCGACGCGGCTGGGCGCCGACCCTCGAGGATGCAGCGACCCTCGCGCTCGCGTGGGTCCGGCCCGGCGACATCGTGGTCACTCTGGGAGTGGGGGAGCCGTGGCGGATCGCACGTGCGGTGGTCGAGGGGCTACCGGCGTGACCGCGGTCGAGCGCGACGTGCCGCTCGCGAAGCTGACGACGATCGGCACAGGCGGCCCGGCTCGGGCGCTCGCCCGACCCCGGTCGATCGACGAGCTCGTGTCCGCGCTCCGGCAGGCGCGCGACGAGGGACTCCACGTGCTCGCGATCGGGCTCGGCTCGAACCTGCTCGCAGCGGACGAAGGCGTCGATGCACTCGTCGTCAGGCTCGAGGGCGAGCTCGCCTCGGTGGCGGTGCGCGACCGGGCGCTCGAGGCGGGCGCCGGCGCGACGAACGCCGTGTGTCTCCATCGGGCGCGTGCTGCGGGGCTCGGAGGATTCGAGTTCGCGTGCGCCATCCCGGGCACTGCTGGAGGCGGCGTGTACATGAACGCCGGCGCGTACGGGAGCGACTGGGCCGAGGTGCTCGTCCGTGCCCTCGTCGTCTCTGCCGACGGCGAGGACTGGCGAACGCCGGCGCAGCTCGGCCTTTCCTACAGGCACTCCGCGCTCGCGTCGGGCGAGGTCGTCGCACGCGTCGAGTACCGGCTCGAGCCTCGTCCCCCCGCGGACGTCAAGGCGAGGGTTGCGGATCTCGTCGCGCGGCGGAAGGGCACGCAGCCTACGAACAAGCGGACCTTCGGGAGCGTGTTCAAGAACCCGCCTGGCGAGGTCGGCGCGGGCCGGATGCTCGAGCTCTGCGGCCTCAAGGGACATCGCATCGGCGGCGCCGTCGTCTCGCTGAAGCACGCGAACTTCATCGAGAACGCCGGCGGAGCGACGACCGCCGATTGCCTGGCGCTGATGTCCGAGGCGCGGCGGCGAGCGCGCGAGGAGTTCGGCGTCGAGCTCGAGCGCGAGGTCGTGTTCGCGGGCCTCCCCGAACTCTCCGCCTGACGTAGGAAGCGCTGTCGCCGCGCCGAATCCAGGCGCATGGTCGGGGGACGGAGTGCACGTGGATCGCGTCGGCATGCTGCTGCGGCAAGCGTCGTCGTCCCGTTTCCGCGAGGTGCGGCCGGTGCTCGCCTGGATCTCGTGCGCTTCGTCCCTTCCGGCCGTTCGCTCCTCGTCACGTTCGGAGCCCTGATCGCGATCGGCCTCGCCTACTGGGTCGCCTACGCGACCCCCGTCTTCGCCATCGACACGATCGAGATCGACGGCGCTCCGCCTGCTCTCCAGCGGGACGTCGAGCGAGCGACCAACAACCTCGTGGGTCACAGCCTCGTCTCGATCGACGCAGAAGAGGTCGAGGTCGCACTCCACACCATTCCCGCAGTCGCCGGCGTCTCCGTCGATCGTGCGTTCCCGAGCACGCTCGTGATCAGGGTCGCGCCCGAGCGGCCGGTCGCCGTGATCCGTCGGGGCATGTCGGCGTGGCTCGCGACGGGAGCGGGCAAGATCATCCGCGAGATCGCGGTCGGCACGGAGAAGGGCGTGCCGCGACTCTGGATCCACCGCGGCACGACGATCCGGGTCGGCGGCCTCATCCCCGCCGGTCTGGTGCCCGCGACCCGCGCGCTGGCCGAGGCGCACAACGCGGGTATCGCGAGCCGCGTGAAAGGAGTTCGCACGACCGGCGACGAGCTGACCCTGGTCCTCCGCCACGGCACCGAGATCCGTCTCGGCCGCGCTGCGGACATCGGCATGAAGCTCGTGATCGCGCGGAAGGTGCTCGCCCTGGTCGCTGGAGGCACGTCCTACATCGACGTCAGCGTTCCGCAGCGACCTGTAGCGGGCTAACTCTCAACTCTCAGGTTGAGCTTTAGAGTTGTGCAGCGCACGTTCGTTGACATTGCTCCGAAGGAGGCCTACCCTCGGAGGCGAAGGGATACGGAAACCTGCACGTTCAATACGAACTTCAGCTTGAGGTGACTTGAGAGATGAGCAATCAACTGGGTAGCTACCTCGCCGTCATCAAGGTCGTCGGTATCGGCGGCGGCGGTACGAACGCGGTCACGCGGATGGTCGAGGCGGGTCTCTCCGGCGTCGAGTTCGTCGCCGTGAACACGGACGCGCAGGCGCTCCTCATGACCGAGGCGGACGAGAAGATCCACATCGGCTCACGCGCGACGCGCGGCCTCGGCGCCGGCGCGGATCCCCGCGTCGGCCTCGCCGCCGCCGAGGAGAGTCGCGACGAGCTGAAGGAGGCGCTCAAGGGCGCGGACATGGTGTTCGTCACGGCCGGCGAGGGCGGCGGCACGGGTACCGGCGGTGCTCCCGTCGTCGCGCAGATCGGACGCGAGCTCGGCGCGCTCACGGTGGGCGTCGTCACGAAGCCGTTCGGATTCGAGGGCAAGCTTCGGGCCGACCAGGCCGAGCAGGGCATCCAGTCACTGCGGGAGAACGTCGACACGCTCATCGTCATCGAGAACGACCGGCTGCTTCAGGTCGTCGAGCGCGACACGCCCGTGACCGAGGCGTTCCGTATTGCCGACGACATCCTCCGCCAGGGCGTTCAGGGCATCACCGACCTCATCACGGTTCCGGGCCTCATCAACCTCGACTTCGCGGACGTGCGCACGATCATGCGAGAGGCGGGTTCCGCGCTCATGGGCATCGGAACCGCTCGAGGCGCCAACCGCGCGGTCGAGGCGGCGCAGGCTGCGATCTCGTCGCCTCTCCTCGAGACCACGCTCGACGGTGCCACGGGTGTCCTCCTCAACATCACGGGCGGCCCGGACCTCGGACTTGCCGAGGTCGACGAGGCTGCGCAGGTCGTCACGAACGCGGCGGACTCGAACGCGAACGTGATCTTCGGAGCCGTCATCGACGAAGCCATGGGCGAGGACGTGCGGGTGACCGCTATCGCGACGGGCTTCGGCGGTCGTCCGCGGCGCAGGCGTGCCGAGACGGCGGTCGCGGTCGGCTCGAGCGACCGTCCTTCCTTCGACGCGCCGAGCGTGCGCGACGTCGAGATCGACATTCCGAGCTTCCTGAAGGAAGACGGCTAGGAAACGGTCCTCGTCGAGGGTCCCTGGCGACGCGGCCGCGACGCGGCTGTCTCCGGGGATCGTCGCGCTGTCGGCACGGCGCTAGCCGGTTTCCGGCCCGGTGCAAGACAGTAGAGTCGCGGTTCGTGGAAGCGACGCTGAAGCGCACGCCGCTCTTCGATCGCCACGTCGCGCTCGGCGCGCGCATGGTGCCCTTCGCCGGCTACGAGATGCCCGTCCAGTACGAAGGCGTCATCGAGGAGCACAAGGCGGTTCGGAGCGATGCGGGCGCCTTCGACGTCTCGCACATGGGCGAGATCCACGTGGACGGGCCGAGTGCGCAGGCGTTCCTGCAGGCGATGCTGTCGAACGACATCGACCGGCTCGGCGACGGCGCCGCGCAGTACACCCTGCTGACGACGCCGTACGGCGGAATCGTCGACGACCTCATCGCATACCGCCTCGCGCACGGTCAGTTCTATCTCGTCGTCAACGCCTCGAATCGCGACGCAGTGTTCACCTGGCTGCGTGAGCGCGAGCCGCACGGCTGCGAGGTACGCGACGCCTCCGACGAGTACGGGCTCGTCGCAGTGCAAGGCCCTCGCTCGCTCGAGCGGCTCGGCCTACCCGAGGCGCCCGCCTTCACGCACTCGATGGGCGAGCTCGACGGGATCGAGGTGATGATCGCGCGCACCGGCTACACCGGCGAGGCGGGAGTCGAGCTGTGCTGCGCCGAGGACGACGTCGGCGCTCTCTGGGATGCGGTCCTCGCGCGCGGTGTCACGCCGTGTGGCCTCGGTGCACGCGACACGCTTCGTCTCGAGGTGTGCTACCCGCTGCACGGCAACGACATCTCTCCCGAGACGGACGCCGTTTCGGCCGGGCTCGGCTGGGCATGCGCGCTCGACACGGAGTTCACGGGAGTCGACGTGCTGCGGCACATCAAGCAGGAGGGACCGACCCGCAAGCTCGTCCCGTTCGTCATGGAGGAGCGCGCCGTGCCGCGCCAGGGAATGCCGATCGAGGGCGGTGGCGAGGTCACGTCCGGCACGCACTCGCCGATGCTCGACCTCGGGATCGGCATGGGCTACGTGCCTGCGCCGGCGGCCGCGCCCGACACCGAGCTCGTCATCGACGTGCGGGGAAAGCCGCGGCGCGCCCGAGTCGTGAAGAAGCCGATCTACCGGAAGGAGAATTGATGCCCGCTGCAGAGAGCTACCCCGACGAGCTGCGCTACCACTCCGAGCACGACTGGGCGCGGATCGACGGCGAGGAAGCGACGCTCGGCATCACCTGGTTCGCGCAGGACTCGCTCGGCGAGCTCGTCCACTACGAGGCGCCCGACGTCGGCTCGACCGTCACGAAGGACGAGTCGTACGGCGAGGTCGAGTCGGTCAAGGCCGTCTCGGACATCATCGCGCCGCTCTCGGGCGAGGTCCTCGAAGTGAACGCGAAGGCCGTCGACGAGCCGGAGGTCGTCAACGACGACCCGTACGGCGAGGGCTGGCTCATCCGGATCCGGATGTCCGATCCAAGTGAGCTCGACGCGCTGCTGGACGCGGACGCGTATCGCGCGCACGTAGCCGAGCAGTAACGGATGGGCTATCTCAGTCTCACGGACGAGGATCGGGCCGAGATGCTCGCCGCGATCGGCGTGTCGTCGATCGACGATCTCTTCGAGCAGATTCCACCCGGCGTCCGCTTCGGCCGTGAGCTCGACGTTCCGCCGTGCTCTCGGTGAAGCCGAGCTCGCGCGTCATCTCGAGGAGCTCGCGGCGAAGAACGTGCACACGGGCTCGGAACTCTCGTTCGTCGGCGCGGGCATCTACGACCACTACGTCCCGTCCGTCGCCGACGTCGTGCTCTCGCGCGGCGAGTTCCTCACGGCGTACACCCCGTACCAGCCTGAGATGAGCCAGGGGACGCTCCAGGCGATCTTCGAGTTCCAGACCGTCATCTGCGAGCTGACCGGGATGGAGGTGTCCAACGCATCCGGCTACGACGGCTGCACGGTCGCCGCCGACGCGTGCTTCGTCGCGCGCCACGTCTCGGACCGTCGAACGGTCGTTCTGGCGGAGGGGCTGAATCCCCAGGTGCGCCAGGTGATCAAGACGTATGCGCTGGGATTCGGATTCGACGTCGTCGAGGTGCCACAGCAGGGAGGCGTAACCGACCCCGACGCGCTCGGTGCAGCCGCGGCGGACGCCGCGGCCGTGTTCTTCCAGCAGCCGAACTATCCTGGGGTGCCTCGAGGATGCACCCGCCCTCGCGGCTGCCGCGAACGACGCGGGTGCGCTGTCGGTCGCCCACGTCGACCTCATGTCGCTGGGCGTTCTCGAGGCGCCGGGAGCGTACGGCTGCGCGATCGCGCTGGGCGAGGGGCAGTCGGCCGGCAACTGGCCCTCGTACGGTGGCCCGCACTACGGCTTCCTCGCGGCGCGCATGGACTACGTCCGGCGGATGCCGGGGCGCATCGTCGGCGAGACGGTCGACGCGGACGGGCGCCGCGCGTTCGTGCTCACGCTGCAGACGCGCGAGCAACACATCCGCCGCGAGAAGGCGACCTCGAACATCACGACGAACCAGACGCTGCTCGCGCTCGCCGGGCTCGCGACGCTGTCGTGGCTCGGGCCGGAGGGACTGCGGGAGGTAGGGGAGACGTGCCTCGCGCTCTCGCACTACGTCCGCGAGAGCCTCCCGCTCGAGCCGGCCTTCGACCACGGCGCGTTCAAGGAGGTCGCATTCCGGACGCCGATTCCCGCCCGAGAGGTCATCCGGCGGGCGCGCGAGCACGGCGTGAACCCCGGCTACGCGCTCGGACGCGACTACGAGGGCATGGACGACGTCCTGCTCGTTTCGGTCACCGAGAAGAAGAGCGTCGACGACGTCGACCGGCTGGCCGCGGTGCTCGAAGAGGTATGTGCATGAGCGCCGAGCCGGGAAGCGCCTGGCGCGACACGCCCCTCATTTTCGAGCGCTCGCGTACGGGTCGCAGAGCCGGGCGCCCGCCGCGACCCGACCTCCCAGTCCCCGAGCTCCCGAACGGCCTGCGCCGGGCACGTGCGCCGCGCCTTCCCGAGCTCGCCGAGCCGGAGATCGTGCGGCACTTCACGGCGCTCGCCGACCGCACCTTCGGCGTCGACACGGGCTTCTACCCGCTCGGCTCCTGCACCATGAAACACAACCCGCGCGTCCACGAACGCGCAGCCTCGCTCCCGGGGTTCCGCGACCTGCACCCGCATGCGGAGGACGAGGACGCCCAGGGCGCGCTCGAGCTGATGTGGCACCTGCAGGAGATCCTCGCCGAGGTGGCGGGACTTCCGGCCGTGACGTTGCAACCGGCCGCCGGGTCGCAGGGCGAGCTCACCGGGCTCATGCTCATGCGCGCGTACTTCGCCGATCGCGGCGAGGAGCGAGACACGATCATCACCGCCGACACCGCGCACGGGACGAACCCCGCGAGCGTCGCGATGGCGGGGTACCAGCTCGCGAAGGTGGAGACCGACGCCCGCGGGAACCTCGACCTCGAGGACCTGCGCGGGAAGGTGAACGAGCGGACAGCCGGTCTCATGCTCACGAACCCGTCGACGCTCGGGCTCTTCGACGAGGGCATCGAGGAGGTGGCGCGGATCTTCCACGACGTCGGCGCGCTCCTCTACTACGACGGCGCCAACCTGAACGCCGTGGTCGGACGCTCGCGGCCGGGCGACATGGGTTTCGACATCGTCCACTACAACCTCCACAAGACCTTCTCGCAGCCGCACGGGGGAGGCGGGCCAGGCGGCGGACCGGTTGCGGTCCGCGACACGATCGAGGCGTACCTTCCGTCGCCCATGGTCGTCCGCGACGGGGACGCCTTTCGACTCGACCACGATCGGCCGAAGTCGATCGGGCGGGTGCGCGGGTTCGCGGGGCCGTTCGGCGTGTTCGTCCGCTCGTACGCCTACATGCGCGCCTACGGGCCAGCGCTCCGCGAGATGTCGGAGGTCGCAGTCCTGAACGCGAACTATCTGCTCGCGCGCCTCCGCGATGCCTACGACCTGCCGTACGACCGGCTCTGCATGCACGAGTTCGTGCTCTCGGCGCGGACCCTCAAGCGCGAGCACGGGATCACCGCGCTCGACGTCGCGAAGCGCCTCATGGACTACGGGATCCACCCGCCGACGGTGTACTTCCCGCTCGTCGTGCCGGAGGCGCTGATGATCGAGCCCACGGAGACGGAGCCGAAGGAGCGGCTCGACGGGTTCGTCGACGCCATGCTCGCGATCGCGCGTGAGGCGGGGGACTCCCCCGAACTGCTGAAGGAGGCGCCGCACGGGCGTCCGGTCCGCCGCCTGGACGAGGTGCGCGCCGCGAAGCAGCCCGTCCTGCGGTACCTCTTCGACGAGCATCCTCAGCCTGCGCACGGCCGGAATCCGCTCTCGCAGATTTCGGTCGCTCAAGATCCCTGAAGCCGTCCGCTTCGCGGCCGGGCCGCACCGTCTAGCCGGCGGACGTCGGTTGCCAGAGCTCGAAGCGGTTGCCCTCGGGGTCGACCGCCCAGCCGAAGCGCCCGATCCCGTCGAGGACCTCGACCCTGTCGTCCACTTCCACGCCCGCGTCGCGAAGCTGCGACAGCATGGCGTCGAGGTCGCCGACGGTGAAGTTCACCATCGCGTGCTTCTCCGCCGGCCAGTAGTCCGTGTCCGCACGGAAGGGCGCCCAGACGTGCGCGCCGCGCTCTCCTGCGAAGACGACGTAGCCGTCGGGCTGCACGGGTACGCCGACGTGCTCGGCGTACCAGGCGACGAGGGCCTCCGGGTCTCTCGACCTGAAGAAGACGCCTCCGATGCCCGTCACGCGTTCCATCGCGTCTCCTGGCTCGACCGGCTTCGCGCGAGACTCTCGGCGGCGGCATGCGTCCCGACAGCCCTCGGCCTCGGCCCTGGCGTAGATCTCCGCGAGCGTGCCGCCGATCGCCGCCAGTCGTGACTCGACGGTGTCGAGGTCCCAACCGAGCGACTCCGTTCCCCACGCGTAGAGCACGCCGCCGGCGTTGATCACGAAGTCGGGCGCGTACAGGATCCCGGCCTCCCGGAGGCGGTCGGAGTCCTCGGGCTCGGCGAGCTGGTTGTTCGCGCAGCCCGCGACGACGCGGCAGCGCAGCCGCGGGATCGTCTCGGCGTTCAGTGTCCCTCCGAGCGCGCACGGCGCGTACACGTCGCACTCCGTGCGCGATCGCCGCGTCGGGTGCGACGACCTCTGCGCCGATCCGTGCGGAGAGCTCGCGGACGCGCTCGTCGTCGACGTCGCTCACCAGCACCCGCGCGCCGTGCGCGGCGAGTTGCTCGGCGAGCGGTCCGCCGACGTCGCCGACCCCCTGGACGAGCACGGTGCGATCGTCGAGCCGATCCGACCCGAACGCGTGGCGGACACTCGGCGCGCAGACCGTGGAACACGCCGCGCGCGGTGTACGGGCCGGGGTCGCCGGATCCGCCGTTCGCCTCGCTCCGGCAGTAGACGTAGGGGTGGCGCTCGGCGATGAGATCCATGTCCGCCGTCGAGGTGTTCACGTCCGGGCCCGTGTGGAACGTCGCGCCCAGCGAGCCGGCGAGCTCCGCGTAGCGCAGGAGTATCCGGCGGCGCTCGTCTCCCTCCGGCAGAGCGGGGACCGCGACGACGGCCTTCCCGCCACCGAACGGGAATCCCCGCAGCGGCCATCTTCAGCGTCATCGCCTCCGAGAGGTTCATCGCGTCACGCAGCGCGTCGGCGGGCTGCGCATACGGCTTCATCCGCGTACCCCCGCCGGCCGGGCCGAGGCGGGTCGAGTGGATGCACACGAACATCCACGTCCCGCTCGGCTCGTCGAACCCGACGACCACCTCCTCGCCGTCCCACTCGCGGATGAGGTCCTCGAGCACGGCGAGAACCTAGCGGTCGGGCCGCGCGCGCTCAGCGTGTCGACGCGGCTGGCGGCGCCCCTGCGACGTGCTGGAGCCGCACGACATGGGCGGCCGGTTGCGCCCGGCGCTGCGGCTGCTGCAAAGTGAGTGACGTGGCCGTCGCCGTCGGACCGAGCGAGGAGGTCATCGGGCGCGCCGAGGAGCTCGCCGCGGTCGAAGGCATGCTCGAGCGCGCTGCCACCGACTTCGCTGCGCTTTCCCTCGAGGGAGAAGCCGGCATCGGAAAGACCGCGCTGTGGCGGGCCGGCCGAATGGCCGCGCAGCGTCGGGGATTTCGTGTCCTGTCCTCGCGGCCCACGCGATCGGAAGCACAGCTCCCGCTCGGCGTCTTCGGCGATCTCTTCTCGCAGGTTCCGACGGAGGTGCTCGAGCGACTTCCGGCCCCCCAGCGGCGAGCCTTGGAGGTCGCGCTCCTGCGCATCGACCCCGACGGTGCCGCTGCCGACCAGCGCGCTCTCTCCGTCGCCACCCTGGGTCTGATCCGTGAACTCGCCGGCGAAGCGCCTGTCCTTCTCGCGCTCGACGACGTCCAGTGGGTCGACGAGAGCTCCGGAGGCGTCCTCTCCTTCGCGCTCCGCAGGCTGCAAGGCGTTCCGGTCGGTGTACTGCTCACGCTGCGTCAGGGCGCAGAGACTCGTCCGTTGGACCTCGAATCGGCCTTTCCGGAAGCTGCGCTCGTGCGCAGCACGGTCGGGCCGCTGTCGCTCGCCGTCCTCCACCGGCTGTTCGAAGGTCGGCTCGGACGGTCCTTTCCACGTCTCGTCCTGCTCAAGATCGAACAGGCCTCGGGAGGCAATCCTTTCTACGCGCTCGAGGTCGGTCGTGCGCTGATGCGCAGGGGCACGGATGTGACCGCGGGCGAGCCCCTACCCGTCCCGGACCGCCTCGCAACGCTGACGGGCGAGCGGCTCCGAGCGCTGCCCGAGCCCGCTCGGCATGCGCTGCTGCTCGCGGCGACGGCTCCCGTTCCGACGCTCGAGACCCTTGTCGATGCTGGGGTTGCCGAGCCGGCTCTCGTCCTCGAGCCTGCGGTTCGCGAGCGGATCGTCTCGTTCGAGCGTGGCCTCATCCGCTTCGAGCACCCGCTCCTGGCTCAGGCTGCCCTCGCGTCGGTGGACGCCGACGCACTGCGCGAGCTACATCTTCAGCTGGCCGAGGCGTCTCGCTCGGAGGACGCCCGAGCGCACCATCTCGGCGAGGCGGCGAGCGGTCCAAACGAGGAGGCGGCAGCGGCCCTCGAGCAATCCGGGCACCGAGCTCGGCTGCGAGGCGCCTCGCTCGATGCGATCTCGCTGTACGAGCGTGCGAGCCTGCTCACGCCCGACCCCGACCGAGGCATTGCTCGAGCGAGCATCGCAGCCGAGGGCGCGTTCATCGACCTCGCCGACGCGGGGTACGCGGATGCGATCCTCGCCCGAGCGCTCGAACGCGGTGTGCCAGGTGCAGCGCGCGCCGAGGCGATGAGCCTGCGTGCGCTCGTCTGGTATTTCCAGGGGCGGCAAGTCGAGGCCACGAGGCTCTGCGAGGAGGCGCTTGCGGAGTCGGAGCCCGATCGAGTCGTGCGGGCGAAGATCCTCCTCCGCTGCGCGTATCTGCACGGCCAGCTCGACATGAAGCGAAGTGTGCGCGAGCTCGGCGAGGCGCTCGAGATCCTCGAGCGTGGGGAGGAGGCGGTCGACGACGACCTCATGGCCGAGGCGCTTCTCGATCGTGCCAACGGCGCTCTCCAGATGGCGCAGGCGCTGCGGAGTCCGGACATCGAGCGCGCGACGCACCTGCACCGCGAGGGAGGTCGGTCATGGGAGTGGGACCGCTGCGAGATGATCCTGTACGAGCTCGCGCGCCACACCGACGAGCTCGAGACTGCATTGGCGCGCCTCTACGTTCAGATCGAGCGTCGGGCGAACCGCGGCGTCGAGGATCCGTTTCGCTTCGTGCACGCCGCGCTCATCAACTGCTGGCTCGGGGACTGGACGACAGCGCGCACGTGGGCGGAGCGGGCAATGGAGACCTACGAACGCGAGGGCATCGACCACTACGGGGCGTTCGCGCTGAGAGGGCTCGCGCTCGTCGAGGCGCTCGGGGGAAACGTCGCCGAGGCTCGTCGCCTGTCGTTGCGAGGGCTCGAACTCGCAGACGGCGAGGGCGATCTCGTCGTCGCCAATCTCCACCGCGGCATTCTGGGATTCGTCGCGCTGTCGACGGGCGACGTCGAGGAGGCCGACCGCCAACTGCGCGCGGCCGCGAGGCTCGACGAGCGTCTAGGTGCCGAGCATCCGCTGCGGACCCGCATCGGCGGCGATCTCGTGGAGGCTGCGGTCGGTGTCGGAGACCTCGCACGCGCGGAGCATGTCGTCGAGAGGCTCGAGCGTGCCGGGCGTTCCGCTCCCACGCCGTGGACCCTCGCGCTCGGTGCTCGCTGCCGTGGTTTGCTCGAGGCGGCGCGGGGGGATCTCGACGCGGCCGCAGCCGCGCTCGAGCATGCCGTGGAGGAGCACCGGCACCTGCCGATGCCGTTCGAGCGCGGTCGGACGCTGCTCGCCAAGGGCCGTGTGCACCACCGGCGCAAGGAGAAGAAGCTGGCCGACTCGACGCTACGCGCGGCCGCTCGGATCTTCGAGGAGCTCGGCTCGCCGCTCTGGGCCGAGCTGGCCCGGGCCGAGCTCGCCCGCGTCGGCCTCCCCCGACGTGAGCCCGACGAGCTGAACGAGACCGAGCGGCGTATCGCCGAGCTGGCCGCCGACGGCCTCTCGAACAAGGAGATCGCGCAGCGCGCGTTCCTGTCGGTGAAGACGGTCGAGGCGAATCTGACGCGCGTCTACCGCAAGCTCGGTATCCGCTCGCGCGCGGCGCTGGCCCGCAGGCTTTCGTAGGCCGAGGGTTTCTCCTCTTTCCTCTGCGGCTTCGCAGCCGCAAGCTGCCGGTATGGACGACGGAGAGCTCGAGTACCTCGCGGAATGCTTCTGGCCCGGAGTCGCAGACAGGGATCTGAGCGCGCTCGACGAGCGGGCGGAGGCCTCGGCCGAGGGTATTTCGGCCGAGGGGCGGCCGGTGCGTTACCTGGGGTCGCTGCTGATCCGCAAGGACGAGGTCGTCCTCTGTCTGTTCTCGGGCTCGCTCGAGGCCGTCCGCGAGGCGGCGGAGAGGGCGCGCGTGCCGTTCGACCGGATCGTCGAGACCGACCGCTCGCCGTGGGCCGTCGCAAACGCGGACGTCTGAAGACAGCTCAAACCCAGGGAGGTACACGCATGCACGCTCTTGTTCGTCAGAGGGTCTGGAGGGTGGTTCCCGTGGTGTCGGTCGCAGCACTTCTCGCCGTCTGCTGCAGCGGAACCTCGATCGCCGCGGGAACGGGCTCCTCGACCACGCCGAAGCTCGCCGGCACCTGGTCCGGGAAGTACAGCGGCCCGTACTCAGGCTCCTTCACGCTGCACTGGACGCAGGCCCGCTCGCGCCTGAGCGGTTCGATCAAACTCTCGAACCCGCCCGGTACGTACGGAATCACCGGCAGCGTGCACGACGGCAAGATCTCGTTCGGGGCCGTCGACGCCGGCGCCACCTACACCGGCACGGTGTCGGGCAGGTCGATGTCAGGCCACTACAAGTCGGCGATGGGCGTCGGCAGTTGGAGTGCTCACAGGGTCTCCTCGTGACGGAGCTGCTCACCGATCCTCCGCTGAGGAAGAGGGCGCTTCGGCGCCCTCTTCCGACTTCGCTGCTCCGGTGGCGCCTCGGGCGCCCGGCGCTCCGCAGCAAGGGCATCGGCCTCGCCCTCACGCGCGGGCCGGTGCGACGGCGGCGAGCTGGCCGCAGGCGGCCTCGATGTCGCGACCGCGTGTCAGCCGGACGGTCGCGGGGATCCGCGCACGCGCGAGCACCGACTTGAAGCGCTCGATCGTCTCGCGCGACGAACCGTCGTACTTCCCCCCGTCGGGTTGTACGGAATCAGGTTCACCTTGAATGACCGTCCGTCGAGCACAGCGGCGAGCGCGCGGGCGTCGTCGGAGGAGTCGTTCACGCCGGCGAGCATCACGTACTCGACGAACACCTTCCGGCGCCGAAGCTCGACGTAGCGACGGCATTCGGCCAGGACGTCCGCAAGCGGGTAGCGGTCGTTCACGGGCATCAGCTCGGAACGCTTGGAGGCGTCGGCCGCGTGGATCGAGAACGCGAGGCGGATCGGCTGGTCGACCTCGTCGACGAAACGTCGCAGGCCGGGCATCCACCCGACCGTCGAGATCGTCGTGCGCCTCGGCGTGATCCCGATGTCGGGCAGGCGCCGTGCCGAGGCGAGCACGTTGTCGAAGTTCAAGAACGGTTCGCCCATGCCCATGTAGACGGCGTGGTTCACGGGCTCGCTGCGGCGGAAGTGGAGCGCCTGGTCGACGATCTCCGATGCGGTGAGGTTCCGGCCGAAGCGCATCGCGCCCGTCGCGCAGAACGTGCAGGTGAGCGGGCAGCCCGACTGCGAGGAGAGGCAGAGCGACCGGCGTCCGTCGCGGTAGCGCATGAGCACCGCCTCGACCGGATGGCCGTCGGCCGTGCTGAACAGCGCCTTCACCGTGCCGTCGCGCGACTCGCGCTCGGTGACGAGCTCGAGCGTGGAGAACGGGACCGACGCGACGAGCGTCGCTCGGAGCGCCTTCGGGAGCGTCGTCATGTCGTCGTAGGAGGCGGCGCCGCGCGCCGTCCACTCCCACACCTGCCGGGCCCGGTACGCGGGCTCGCCGCGCTCTGCGAGCGCGTGTTCGAGGAGTTCCAGGTCCACGTTGGGACGGTAGCGTGCGCCCCGTGATCGATCTCCGCTCCGACACCGCGACGCAGCCGACCGAGGGCATGCGGCAAGCGATCGCGGGAGCACGGGTCGGCGACGAGCAGAAGCGCGAGGACCCGAGCGTGAACGACCTGCAGGAGCGCGTCGCTACAGCTGCTCGGGCAGGAGGCCGCGATCTTCGTCCCGACGGCGACGATGGCCAACCAGATCGCCCTCAAGCTGCACGGGCGCCCCGGCGACGTGCTCATCGCCGAGGAGACTGCGCACGTCGTGATCTACGAATACGGCGGCGCGGCGGCCCACGCCGGGCTCATGACGATCGGGCTGCCGGGCGATCGCGGCCGTCTCTCCCCGGAGCAGGTTCGGGCCGCGGCGGAGCCGAGTACGAAGGTGGCCGACCAGCGCGCGGCGATCCTGGCGCTCGAGGACACGCACAACAGCTCGGGCGGTCGCATCTGGCCGCTCGCGGAGCTCGACGACGTTGTCGCGACGGCACGTGAGGTCGGGCTCGCCGTCCACCTCGACGGCGCCCGCCTCCTCAACGCATCGGTGGCGCTCGCTGTCGAGCCGTCGGCGATCGCCGCTCGCTTCGACACGGTGACGCTGTGCCTCTCCAAGGGGCTCGGGTGCCCGCTCGGTGCGCTGCTCGCCGGTTCGCACGAGCTCATGGCCCGCGCGTGGCGGGAGAAGCACCTGTTCGGCGGCGCCATGCGCCAGGCCGGCGTCGTGGCGGCTGCGGGGCTGTACGCGCTCGACCACCACGTCGCGCGACTCGCCGAGGATCACGCGCGAGCGCGCACGCTCGCCGAGACGATCCACGAGGCGGGAGTGCCGGTCGATCTCGAGCAGGTCGAGACGAACTTCGTCCAGATCGACGCGGCGCCGCTCGGCCTCGACCGGGCAGACGCGCTCGCTCGGCTCTCCGCTGCGGGAGTGGGGCTCTCGACGACGATCCACCCGACGGTCATGCGTGCCGTGACGCATCTCGACGTCACCGACGACGGACATCGAGTGCGCCTCGGCGCTGATCCCCGAGGCGCTCCTCGCACGCATCCGCGCCTAGCGGTCGCCGGCGACGAAGAAGGCGACGACCACGACGGCGTAGCCCCCGAGCAGGAGGAGGCCGCGCGTCCGGCTCGACTGCCCCCGGAAGAGGACGAGCGTCGCGAACGCGACCGAACCGGCGAGGGCGGCGATCTCGACGGGGCGGAAGCTCAGGGAGAGCGGATCGATGAGCCACGAGAGGAGCGCGACCGCCGGGATCAGGAATACGGCGACCTGCGCGGCGGATGCCAGCGCGATCTCGGCGGCCAGCGCGATCTTCCCCCGCCGAGCGACGAGGACGGCGCCGCCATGCTCGGCGGCGTTCCCGACGATCGCGACGATGACCGCGGACACGAAGAACTCCGAGAGGCCGACCTTGTCCGCGAACACCTCGAGCGACCCGACGAGGATCTCGGCGATGAGAGCCGTGACGACGGTGGCGACCGCGAGCACGCCGAGCGCCAGACGGAACGACCACCCCTCGATCTCGTCGTCGGACGCGACGTGCATGGCCGTGTGGCGGCGCAGCGAGTACCAGGTGACCGCGACGTAGACGACGAGGAGGACGATCGAGATCGCCAGGGACACCAGCGCGAGTCCGTCGGTGTCCGGGTCCCCGTTCCAGCCGGGCACCGACGGGACGAGGAAGAGGAGCGTCGCGAACGCGATGAGCCCGAAGGAGAGAAAGCTCGAGAAGCGGTCGAGGCTGCCCTTCCCGCCCGCGAGGAGCGAGGCGCCGAGGACGAGGAGGAGGTTGCCGACCACGCTTCCCGACAGGGACCCGCGGACGACGTCGGTCAGTCCGTCGTTGACTGCGATCAGAGCGATGATGAGCTCGGGCGCGTTGCCGAAGGTCGCGTTGAGGAAGCCGCCGATACCCGGGCCGGTGTGCTCGGCGGCATGCTCCGTCGCCTCGCCGATCAGCCACGCCAGCGGGATCAGCGAAACCGCAGCCAGGACGAACTCGACCGTCTCGGGCGGATGCACCGCGTAGTGCAGTGCGATCGTGATCGGCGCGAGGGCGAGCGACGCGAAGAGGGCCTTGCGCACCACCAGCTGCAGACCCTACCGACGTGCCCGACGACCCATGCCGGTGTCGCCACTGCCTGAAAACCGCGCTCTTGTCAAGACTTGCGCCCGACGACACGGGAAGAACACAATCGGGGCGTGGAAGACGCCGGCACCAGGGGTCAAGCTCCCTCTCCGAATCCAGGACGAGGTCTCCTGCCGACACTGCGACGTCCACTGCGAGAAGGTCGTCTACCCCGGTGCGTGTCTCCGGATGGCCTGCCCGTTCGTCTACGCCTACGAGGCGTGGGGCCACACCTACGTCGGCTGCATGCAGAAGGTCTACGGCGTCGAGATCGACCTCGAGCTGCTCGAGCAGGCCGAGGCGGGCCGCGGCGGCTTCGGCGCCGTGCGTGCGCGGCGGGCGCCGTTGCCGATGTGCGAGGTCGAGGTCGTGGGCACGTATCCGCACCGTGAGGACGATCTCGGCTGCCGGATCCCCGAGTTCCACGAGCTCCCACGCGAGCGCGCGACCTTCCGCGTCTTCGCGACGGTCGACGGCTAGCCGCGCCTGCGGCGGTCGGCCCAGCGCCGCACACCGCGTCGCCTGAGATCGCGCATCTTGTCGAGGTCGTCGGTCGCCTCGCCCTTGTCCTCCCACGTCTCCGTGATCGCGGGCAGCCCCTTGAAGGCCGGATGACCGAGGAAGGTCCCGAGCCCGTCGCCGATGAGCCCCTGGCCGACGAGCTCGTGTCGGTCGCGGTTCGACCCGAGGGGGGTCTGCGAGTCGTTCGCATGGAGTACGCGAACGCGCTCGATCCCCACGCGCGCATCGAGATCCGCGAGCGCCTCGTCGAGTGTGGACGGGTCCGAGACGTCGACACCCGACGCCCACCAGTGGCACGAGTCGAGGCAGAGGCCGAGCCGCGGGTGCCGGTCGACGGCGTCGGCGAGCGCGGCGAGCTCGGCGATCGAGCGGCCGATCGTGCCGCCGGTGCCGGCCGCGTTCTCCATGCACAGCCAGAGGTCGTCGGTCGTGAGCTCGAGGAGCTCGCGCAGCGCGGGCTCGACGACCTCGACGGCCTCGTCGAACCCGAGCCCGAGGTGGGAGCCGACGTGGAAGACGACCGCCTCCGAGCCGATCGCGTCCGCCGTCTCCATCGTCGCCCGCAGCGCCGCCAGCGAGTTCTCGCGCACGGTCGGGTCGCGGCTCGCGAGGTTCACGAGGTAGAGGGCGTGACAGGACACCGCCTGCACGCGGGCCTGGCGGCGTCGCTTCCGGAACCGCGCGATCTCCTCCGGCGTGTGCTCGGTCGGCCGCCACATGCGCGGGCTCTGGGTGAACACCTGGACGGCGTTCCCGCCGATCTCCTCCACGCGGTCGATCGCCTTCGAGATCCGCCGGCCGCAGAGACGTGAGCGCCGAAGAGCACCGTGCAGGGGCGAAGCCAGGCGCTGGCGCCGCGTGCGCTGCCGCATGCCTACGCTACTTCGCTGATGTCCGTTCGAGTGCGCATGGCGCCGTCGCCGACGGGGTTCCTCCACATCGGCGGCGTTCGCACGTTCCTCTTCAACTGGCTGTTCGCCCGCGGTCGCGGAGGCGAGTGCCTCCTGCGGATCGAGAACACCGACACGAGCAGGGAGGTCGAGGAGTCGGTCGAGCAGATCGAGCGCTCGCTGACCTGGCTCGGGATCGAGTGGGACGGCCCGACGACGTTCCAGCTCGACGTGATGGAGCGCGCGAAGGCGGAGGCACGGAGGCTCGTCGACGAGGGCGCCGCGTACGAGGACGAGGGCGCGATCCGCATCCGCATGCCCGACGAGGGCTCGACGGCCTGGGAGGACGCGATCAAGGGCCGCATCGAGGTGCCGAACGCGGAGCTCGAGGACGTCGTGCTCGTCCGCTCGGACGGCCGGCCGACGTACAACTTCGCATCTCCGCTCGAGGACTGGCTCGACGGGATCACGCACGTGATCCGCGGCGACGACCACGTCTCGAACACGCCGAAGCAGATCAACGTGCTGCGCGCCCTCGGCACCGAGCCGCCCGTGTACGCGCACGTCCCGAGCGTGTTCGGCGCGGACGGGAAGAAGCTCTCCAAGCGGCACGGGGCGGTCTCCGTCGACGAGTTCCGATCGGCGGGCTACGTGCCCGAGGCGCTCATGAACTTCCTCGCGCTGCTCGGCTGGGCGCCGGATGGCGAGACGACGATCATGTCGCGCGACGAGCTCGTCGAGCGCTTCACGCTCGAGCGCGTGGGGTCGAGCCCGGCGACGTTCGACTACGCGAAGCTCGACTGGATGAACGGCGTCTACCTCCGCGACCTCGCCGTCGACGACTACGCCGCGCGGCTCGTCGTGTACCTGGGCGAGCAGGGACTCGACTGGCCCGCCGACCGCGTGCGCGCGGCAGCGCCGCTCGTGCAGGAGAAGATCGGCCGCCTCGGCGAGTTTCCGGAGTTCGCCGGGTTCCTCTTCCACGACGTGGATCCGGACACGACGCTCCTCGACGCGCGGATCCTCGCCGCCGCGGCAGACGCGCTCGAGGGCGTCGAGCACTGGCGAGCCGGCGGAGATCGAGGCGGCGCTCAAGAAGCTTTGCGACGACCTCGGCGAGAAGCCCCGCACCGTGTACCTCCCGATCCGGGTCGCGGTGACGGGCTCTCGTGTGTCGCCCGGCCTGTACGAGAGCCTCGAGCTGCTCGGCAAGGAGTCGTCGTTGGCCCGGATCCGGGCCGGAGCGGAGGCAGGCGCGTGAGCGATCTTCGCGAGCTCGTCCGTGAACACACTCGTCTCGAGGCGACGGGAATACGATGGAGTCCAGAAGCCCGTGAGCGTCGCGGAATTCGTCGTGTTGACGGTCTCCTAACAACCACTGGCGCCCGCGGACTGGTCTGCTACCCTGCGCCGCCGGTGGGACGCGGGAGGATACGCACACGCACGTTTCGGCTTGCGCTGAGCGCAGCTGTCGTCGTCGTCGTCGCCGGCGTTGCCGCGACGGTGGCGCAGGCGCTCGCGTTCGACGACGCCGTTCCGTGTCCGACATCCGGCGCCGATTTCATCTGCCCGCAAGGATCGGTCGGCGGGAGCTACTCGATCCATCTCATCGGGCGCGGTGGATGTGGCCCTGATGGCGCGAACCTCGGCCTGCCATATCAGTACCGCGTCCTGAGCGGAGGGCTACCGCCAGGGCTCTCGCTCGCGTCCGATGGGACGATCAGCGGGACGGCCACGCAGTCGGGGAGCTATGCCGCTTACATCGAGCTGAGCGACCAGGACCCGCCGTCGCAATCGTGGTGTAGCCCGAAGAAAGCCGAGCGGCAGTTCTTCATCACGATCAATCCGGGCCTGCAGATCGTCACCAACGAGCTCCCGAAGAACGCAAGTGTCGGTGCGCCGTATTCGGCGACTCTCGACGCTCGTGTCGTCACGAGCCTCAACCCGCCGACGGGGAATCCGGCCACGGGTGCGGCGTGGTCGATCGTTTCGGGCGTCGGGACCGGCCTGCCGCCGGGTCTCACCCTCGGCAACGGGATCATCTCGGGTACACCCACCGCCGAGGGCGCGTACACGTTCCGGGTGCAGGCGACCCTGAACGGCGCGACTCACGATCCAGACCTACACGCTCACGGTGCGGCAGCCGCTGAGCGTCGCGGCGCCCAAGCCCTTCGCCACGCCACCGCTTCCGACCGCCTGGGAGGTCGGCGTCCCGTTCTCGGCGAAGCTCACCCCGTCAGGCGGCAGCGGGTCATACTCATTTGCGATCGGCTCAGGGTCGCTCCCGACCGGCCTCGCGCTCGCTGCCGACGGCACGGTCTCCGGCACGCCTCGCACCGCCGGTGTGTACCAGGCGGTTCTTCGCCTGAGCGACAGCGAGGGCCGTACGTCCGACTACGCGGCGAACTTCGCCGTCGCGGCGCGACTCGCGGTGGAGCACGCTCCTGCTCAAGCCCGGGAAGGTCGGCAAGCTCTATCGCTCGCGTGTCGCCGCGACCGGTGGCGTCCTCCCGAAGGCGTGGAGGATCACGGCAGGCAAGCTCCCCAAGGGCATCCGCTTCGATCGGAAGCTCGGCCTGCTCAGCGGCACCCCGACGAAGGCAGGGCGCTACCGCCTGACCTTCCAGGTGACCGACGGCCTCAAGGTCGTCGCGAAGAAGACGCTTCGCATCGACGTTCTGCCGTAGGGCTCGCCAGCGCTGGTTCATCGGCGCGGCCCGCTTCTATCGTCGTCGTCGCTGCTCCTGACGGAGCGGTACGTTCACACGTCGCGTGCGCGTGCGCCGCACGCCGTTTATCGATCCTCGCGCCGGGTACCCGAAGCATCGGGGAGGAGTACGTCTCATCGACGGTCTGGCCCGTCACGCGCAGGTGGCGCCTGCTCCTCCCCAAGTCATCGCTGATCGGTCGGTGTGTCCTGACTGAAGACGTTGGTCCACTCTCCGTCACGAAGGCACCACAACGAACTGACGTACATGCACTGCACCTGCGACACCGGAGTCGATGTCGGGCGTTCGAACTCGGCTCGGTACGACAGCAGCACGGCGGACTCGGACACGGTGAGCATTCGGGCGTCGTGCAACTCGAACGAGGTGACCGTCGGGCCGTCGACCAGTTGCCCCACGTGGGTCGTTCGATCCGCGAAGCCCGTCGGATACACGCCGAGGAAGTCGTGGGAGAGCATCCGACCATCGGCGTCGGCATCGCCCTCCACGAGCGCCCGCCACACGCGGGTCTCGAGCTGGATGAAGTCCTCGATCGGAGGCTGGAGCACCGGTCAATTGTGTCGATCCGCGACCTGGTACGTCCGTGGGTCGGTCGGTCAGCACGATTCGCACCGGAGGCTGGTGAAAGTACTGCGTTGACTTTGCCGGCGCGGGGTGGCAGTGTCCCGCTTCTCTCCGGGGGCCGGGTGGTGGAACTGCGGAAAGGAAACCGCGTCGATGTTGATCTACGTCGCTGCCGCGATCGCCGTCTGGATCGCCGTCAACGTGTTCTTCGTCATCTGGATGGGCGGTGGGGTGCGTCGGTCGAGCAACCCGTCGGTCGGCTCCGGGTGGGTGCCCGAGCATCCTGAAGTCGGTGGCGGCCGCTACTGAGAAACGGCTGCGGGTTACTCGGCCCCCGAGTGCTGGTGGCGCGCCAGCTTTGCGGTGATCTCGGCGAAGTGCCGAAGTCTCGGAGAACCTTCGGTCAGATACCGCTCGAGCCAGCGAAGCGCAGCTCTTTCGTACTTCGGAGATCCGCGCTCCGCGTACAGATGGACGAGCTGCAGCGCGTCCTCGAGTGGCAGGTTCGGGAGTTCGCGAGCGGCGTCCTCGGCCAGCCACAGAGCGCGGCGCTCGATCGCTCGGCGGAAACGGACGTGCGGGTGGGGCTGGGCGGTCAGGAACGTATGTTCTCATGCGACCGGCGGTTCAAGAAGGAGCACGTCCGAAGCCGTTCTAAGTCGTGGCAGCGCGTCAGATGGTGCGCGACCCGTCGGAACCTGCGCAGATTTGTCACCAGGTCAGGATGTCCCGAGCTAGGTTCGCGGCGCGGTCCGCCCGCTCTAAGGCTTCGAATTACGACGGCCGGAGCCGAGGGCGGACCGCTAGCGCAACTGACAGAGAGCCCTGAGCCGTTCCAGGCGACGACGCGATCGACCTCGGCGACAAGATGTCGGAACGGACGTGCGCCGGGGCACCCATTCATCCACGCCGCGTCCCTATCCGGACTTCGCCGTAGGCGACTTGGCTCAGCCGAGCCAAATCGCTGGGCGTAGAAACGGGAAAGAGGCCCATACGGGATTCGAACCCGTGCCGCCGCCGTGAGAGGGCGGTGTCCTAGGCCACTAGACGAATGGGCCGTGGCGACGGCCTAGGGTAGCGGATCCGGGATGGGCGCTAGACGGCTTCCGGCTCGCGAGTGTCGAGGCGCGCCTCGAAGTCGCGGCGGATGCTCTCGCCGCTCGAGAGCACGGTCTCGTAGCGGGCACGCCGTGGCGGGAGCTTCACGATCCGGACGTTGTCGTCCCGGTCGCCGTGGCAGCGCGCGTAGGCGGCAGCCTCATCGAGGGGCCGAAGGCGGTCGCGCTTCCGCTGTCCCCACACGTACCCGGGACACCTACCAGAAGCAGCGCTGGAGCGAAACCCACCCTTCGAGGGCGAGCACGCACTTTGCGCGATAAAGCGCGATCAGGCCGCGGCCCAGCTACAGCTCCACGGGCTCCAGTCGCGACCGGAGCGGACGAAGTACCGATGCGCCGAGACGGCCTGCGCGTGCGCGGAATCGCCGTGACCGAACAGCTGCCGCTCGTACGAGCCCATCTGGAAGAGCCCGAGGTACTGCCCGTTCTGTGCCGTCGTGGAGAGGTGGGACTCGCACCAGGCGACGGCGACCGCCTCCTGGCAGTGGTCGCCGAAGACCGCACAGATCGCTGCCTTCGGCGGGAGAGACGCCAGCCGGCGTGCGTCGCGTGCATGCACCTTCGCGCGCAGGACTGCGACCGTCGCCGTCAACTGGTGCACGCGGTGCCTCGCGTACGTCAGCGCGGAGATCGCGTTCCGCTGGTGCGCGGACGCGCTCAGGAGCGTGCGGTGGGTCTCGAAGAAGTGGATCGTGCCGCGGTACTTCCGGAGCGCGGCGACCTTGCGCTCGAGCTGCTCGTCGAGGGTGAACGTCTGTCGTGTCGTCTGCGCCTTCCGCACGGGCGCCGACGGGGCCTGCATCGCTGCCGCAGCGGCCTGCGTCACGAGAACGAACGCAAGCAGGCCAACGAGTAGGACTCTCAAACGGTTACCTCCTGGGCGGGGACAGGGGCGCGATCCGCACGGGACCGCTCGTGTCGCTCGGTCGTGACAGCCTACACGAGCGTTACGCCGATCCGCCCCGGCGCCTTACAAATGGCTAAGAAAGCGTGTCACGAGCGTAACCGGACGTGACAACTGCGCAGGCCGAGCTAAGGAGTCGGCTCCGTGAGTTCTCTCTGCATCGCAGCGTCGAACGCGACGCTCGACGGGGGGAAATCCGTCGTACGGACGAAGGCGAGGGCGTCCTGGGCGCCGTACTCGCGATCCATGCCCGAGTCCTCCCACTCGATCGAGAGGGGCCCGCCGTAGCCGATGCGGTTGAGGGCCCGGAAGAGCGCCTCGAAGTCAACGTCGCCGTGGCCGGGCGAGACGAAGTCCCAGCCGCGGGCCTCCTCCCCGAAGTTGAGGTGCGACCCGAGAATCGAGCGGCGACCGTCGAGCCGCTTCTTGGAGTCCTTCACGTGCACGTGGTAGATGCGGTCCGCGAACTCGAGCGCGAACTGCGCGGTGTCGAGGTGCTGGTGGGCGAAGTGCGACGGGTCGAGGTTGATACCGAACGCCGGACGCCGGTCGAGCGCGGCGAGAGCCTTCTCGGTCGTGACGAAGTCGTAGGCGATCTCGGTCGGGTGCACCTCCAGGCCGAAGCGGACCCCCTCGGCAGTCGAAGACGTCGAGGATCGGCGACCACGCTTCGGCGAACGCCTCGTACGCCCGCTCGACCTCCTCGAAGTCGTTGGGCGGAAACGAGTAGAGGAGATGCCAGATCGGCGAGCCCGTGAACCCGTTCACCTGCGTGACGCCGAACCGCGCGGCCGCGCGGGCCGTGTCCTTCATTCGCTCTGCCGCGCGCTGTCTCACGCCGTCCTCCGAGCCGTCGCCCCAGACGTCCGGCGGGAGGATCGCCTGGTGGCGCGGATCGATGCGATCGCATACGGCCTGGCCGACGAGGTGTGCGCCGAGCGCCCAGCAGCCGAGCCCGTTCTGTTCGAGGAGCGCCCGATGCTCTCGGCAGTACGCGTCGTCGGCGAGGGCTCGATCGACCTCGAAGTGATCTCCCCAGCACGCCAGTTCGAGACCGTCGAACCCCCAGCCGCCGCACGACGCGGCGAGTTCGGCGACGGGCAGATCCGCCCACTGACCGGTGAACAGCGTTACCGGGCGGGACATCGGGTTCCGTCGTTCATGTGCGTGGAGACTACGCGGCGAGCGGTGTCGAGATGCGCGGATCCATTGCTCAGCTCATCGAGCCGGGGAACCCGCAGAACGTCACGCCGTCCTTGGCGAGACAGACCAGTCCCACGAGCGCCTCCCCGTCGACCACGACGAGCCGTCCGCTCGGCCTGTGCTGGAGCCGCGCGAGCGCATCGGACACCGCCATGTCCTCGGTGACGACCGGCGCCGAAGAATCGACGAAGTCCAGGACAGGCGCGTCGGGCTCGGCGTCCACTGGAATGCCGGTAACTGCGCCACGGAACCGATCTCCGTCGACGAGGAGCAGCATCTGGACGCTCTGGTTCTCGAAAGCACTCCGCGCGTCGGCGACGGTGACGTTGGCCGAAAGCGTCTTCGGCTTGCGGAGCATGACCTCCGCGACGGTGGGCTCGGGTCGAGCGATCGCCACGCGCGGATCATAGTTTCGGGCGCTCCTCACCCGGGCTCGTGAGGCTGCGGGGCAGGGATTCGAACCCCAACTTCCTGGTCCAGAGCCAGGCGTCCTGCCGTTAGACGACCCCGCAACGGCGGCTGGAGTGTACCCGGCGGGGCTACGAGGACTTCGGCTCGCCGAGCTCGAGGCGGTACGTGGGAACGAGCCGCTTCTCCGCCTCCGTGTCGATGCGCGCGACGACGTCGACGTACTGCTCGAGACCGGAACCGCGGAGCTTCGCCTTGAGGAGGCCGTCGACCTGATAGATGCCCGAGGAGTTGTTCATGACGATCTCGACCGTCACCGGACGCGTGTCGCCGTCGGAGATTCGCACCTCGTCGATCGCGGCCGCGGATAGCGAGTGGATGGAGACCGAGCCCCGCTCGAACGGGATGCGCGACCGACCCTTTGCGAGATCGAGGGCGTCGGCGACGCGGAGCACGCCGGCCTCGAGCGATAGCGGCTCGCCGTCGGCGCGGTGGCTCGTGATCGCCTGCAGCGCCTCGGAGACGACGACCGTGAGCTCGGGCTCGTCGTAGATGCCCTCGAGCAGCTCGCGCATCTTCGGCTCCGCGAGGAAGAGGCTCCAGTCCTCGTGATCACGGCGGTGGATCGACATCCCGACGTCGTGCATGAGGGCGGCGAGCACGACGATGACCTCCGAGTCGTCCGCGCTCAGGCGATAGTCGCGCTGCGCGGACGGTTCCACGCCGTGCTTCACGAGCAGCCGGAGGAGCCTGAGGGCGATGTTGGCGACGATCTGGACGTGCACCCAGGAGTGGTCGTTGATCTGGAGCCGGATGACCGCGTTGACGTTCGCGACGTGCCACCACGCCTTGACCTGCGGATCGGCGTTTACCCGCTCGGTCAACCGGCGAAGCTTGCGGTTTCCGCGCGCCGGCAAGCGAAGCTGCATCGGCTCGATCGCCTCGGACGGCGTGAGCCGCGCCTCGGCGACGACGTCGGTCGGCGGGACCTCGACGACCTCCTCCGGCTCGGGGGTTTGAGCCATCGAGTGAGCTTAGAAGGTCGGGAGGCGTCCGCGGGCTATGCGACCTCGGCGGCCCAGTCGCCGTAGAGGCGCGTGTACGGGCCGGGTCGCGCGATCAGCTCGTCGTGCGTTCCATGTTCGACGATCCGTCCGTGATCGAGCACGACGATCAGGTCGGCACGGCGGATCGTCGAGAGCCGGTGGGCGATGATGAACGCCGTCCGGTCCGCGAGAAGCCGCCGCAGTCCAAGGTCGATCTTGCGCTCGGTGCCGATGTCGACGGACGATGTCGCTTCGTCGAGGATCAGGATCCGAGGATCGGCGAGTAGTGCCCGCGCGAACGCCACGAGTTGTCGCTGCCCGAGCGAGAGCCGGAATCCGCGCTCACCGACCTGGGTGTCGTATCCCTCGGACAGCTCGCCGATGAATCCATCCGCGCCGACGGCGGCCGCGGCGCTCTCGATCTCCGCACGCGACGCCTCCGGTCGGCCGAAGGCGATGTTTTCGGCGATCGAGCCGGCGAACAGGAAGCCCTCCTGCGGCACGATTCCGAGCTGCCGGCGGAGCGACGCCTGCGTCACGTCGCGAAGGTCGACGCGGTCGATCGTGATCCGGCCGTCGCGCGGGTCGTAGAAGCGGGCAAGGAGCTTCGCGATCGTCGACTTCCCTGCGCCCGTGTGGCCGACGAGGGCGACCGTGGTGCCGGCCGGTACGTCGAGGTCGAAGTCGTGGAGGACGTCCGGGAGGTCTCCGTACCCGAAGCGGACGTGGTCGAAGTGAACGTGTCCGGTGGACCGTTCCAACGGCGTGGCGTCCGCGGCGTCGACGATGTCCGGCTCCTCGTCCAACACGTTCGTGATGCGATCGAGCGCGGCGGTCGCGGAGAGAAACGTGTTGTAGAGCTGCGAGAGCTGCTGGACCGGGTCGAAGAAATTGCCGAGGTACAGCGCGAACGCGAGCAGTGTGCCGATCGTCATGTTCCCTTCTACGACGAGCCAGCCGCCCACGCCGAGGACGATCGCCGTCGCCACCGACGAAAGGATGTCGACCGCCGGGAAGTAGATCCCATTGAGGATCACCGTGTCGTAGTTGGCCTCCCGGTAGCGCTCGTTCACGCCGCGGAAGGTCGTCTGGCTGGTCGGCTCGCGGGTGAAGGACTGGACGACGCGCATGCCCGAGATGTCCTCGGCGAGAGTCGCCGTCACGAGACCGAGCCGCTCCCGGACGTTCCTGTACGCCCTGTTCGAGCGCGACCGGAACCAGGCGGTCGCGAGTGCCATCAGCGGGAGCACGACGAGCGTCGCGAGGGCGAGGCGCCAGTCGAGGAGGAAGAGGACGACCACAGTGCCGGCGAGGACGAGCGAGTTCTGGACGAGACTCGAGATGCCGTCCGTGACGAGCAGGTCGAGCGCCTCGACGTCGTTCGTGATCCGGCTGACGATCGAGCCCGTCCGGTTCCGCTCGTAGTAGCCGAGCGAGAGACGCTGGAGATGCGTGAAGAGCTGGATGCGGAGGTCGGCGAGCGCACGTTCACCGACCCAGCCGGTGAAGTACGTCTGCGCGCCCGAGAGGACGAACGACGCGATGCCTGCGAGCAGGAATGCGACGACGATCACGGTGAGGCGGCTGGAGATCGCCGGGCTGGATGCCCTCGTCGACCGCGAGCTTCGACAGGTACGGGGGAAGAAGTGCGACGGCGGTGTACGCGACGAGCGTGAGCAGCGCCAAAGCCGTCCGGCCACGGTACGGCCGCGCCAGGCGCAGCAGGACGCGAAGCCGTCGGCGTGTCTGCCTCCAGGACCAGTCGTCGACGCGGGCGCCTCGCTCGTCCAGCAGGTGACTCGAGTACTGCCAGACCTTCATCCGGCGACCACCTGCTGCAGCAAGCCGTGCTCGTGGATCTCGCGGAAGACCTCACTCGCCTCGAGGAGCTCGGCCTGCGTGCCACGGGCGGCGATCCGACCGTGGTCCAGCACGACGACCTCGTCCGCCAGGGCGATCGTCGATAGGCGGTGCGCGATGATGATCGTCGTCCGCCCGCGCATGACCTCGCGCAACCCGGCCCGGATGCGGGCCTCGGTCGTGGCATCGACCGAGGCGGTCGCGTCGTCGAGGACGAGAATCCGCGGGTCGATGAGCAGCGCTCGGGCGATGGCGATCCGCTGGCGCTGACCGCCGGACAGCGTGATCCCGCGCTCGCCGACGACCGTCTCGTAGCCGTGCGGGAGCTCGAGGATGAAGTCGTGAGCTTCTGCCGCACGGGCGGCCGCCTCGACGGCCTCGTGCGGCGCGTCGGGCATCCCGAGCGCGATGTTGTCGTGGATCGACGCGGAGAAGAGAAACGGATCCTGCGCGATGACGCCGATCTCGCGCCGCAACGAGCGTCGCGCGACGTCGCGGACGTCGACACCGTCGACGACGACACGCCCGGAGGTCGCGTCGTAGAACCGGGGGACGAGCGCCGCGAGCGTCGTCTTGCCCGATCCGGTCGGCCCGATGAGCGCGATCGTCCGTCCGGCCGGGATGTCGAGAGTGACGTCCTCCAGGACGGGCCGCTCCCGGTCGTAGCCGAACGACACACCCTCGAACACGACGTGACCCGGCCCCGGCGCGAGCCGGGGGGCGTCCGGACGGTCGGAGACCTCCTCCGGCTCGTCGAGGATCTCGAAGATCCGCTTGCCCGCCGCGATGGCACGCTGAGCCTGGCCGACCCACATGCCGAGCATCCGGAGCGGCATGACGAGCATCGCGAGCAGCAGGTTGAAGGTGAAGAACGCTCCCAGCGAGAGCGAGCCCGAGACGACCATGCGTCCCGCGGCGAGCAGCACGAGCGCCTGCGCGACGAGCGGCATGAACGTCAGGAGCGGCACGTACAGCGCCCGCTGCCGGTTCGCGGCGAGCGTCTGCTCGAAGACCCGGTCGGCGGCGTCGCCGAAGTGCTGCTCGCGACGCGCCTCCTGCGCGAACGACTTGACGACGTGGACGCCGGTGATCGACTCCTCGGCCACGATGGACACCTCTGCGAGCTTCTGCTGGACGTCGCGCAGGACGGGCTGCGACACCCGGCTGTAGCGGTATGCCACGCCCGCGATGATCGGCGTGATCGCGAGCGCGATGAAGGCGAGCTTCCAGCTGTAGACGAACAGCACGGCCGTGACGACGACGATCGTCACCACGTGCTGGGCGAAGAAGATCAGCCCGTAGCCGAGGAAGAAGCGCACGGCCTGCAGGTCGATCGTCGCGCGCGACATGAGCTGGCCCGTCTGGCTGCGGTCGTAGAAGCCGAACGAGAGGCGGAGGAAGTGAGAGTAGAGCTCGTCGCGAAGGTCGTACTCGACGCCGAGCGCCTGACGCCCCGAGATCATGCGCCGGCCGTACATGAGCGCTCCCCGAACGACGCCGAGAGCGACGATGGCCGCGATCTCGAGGACGAGCAGCCGTGTGTCCGGATCGCCGTCGATCTCGTTGATGACGACGCCCGTCAGCACCGGGACGAGGACGCCTGCGAGCTGGGAGAGGATCGCGAGCGACGACGAGACGATCAGCGAGGCGCGATAGGGGCGGAGAAAGCCGAGGAGGCGCACGAACGTGCGCCACCCGCTCTCCGCAGTGCTCCCTGGTTCGTCGTCGGGCACGGCTTCGTAGGGTACGGATCGTGCTCGAGGCCGTGCCCAACGTCTCTGAGGCCCGCGACGCCGGCATCGTCGGCGCCATAGGTGAGGCGTTCGAGCGACATGCCACGCTGCTCGACGTCCACTCCGACGCCGACCATCACAGGTCTGTCTACACGCTCGTCGGGGACGAGCACGGGCTGGTCGAATCGCTCCTCGCCGGGATCCGCGTCGCCGTCGAGCGCATCGACCTGCGCGAGCACGTCGGGGCTCACCCGCGTATCGGTGTCGCGGACGTGGTGCCGCTCGTCCCGCTCGAGCCGTCGGACCTCGGGCGGGCGGTCTCGGCGGCGCACGTGCTCGCCCGACGAATCGGCGACGAGCTTCGGTTGCCGGTGTTTCTCTACGGCGACGCGGCGGACGGTCGACGGCCGATCTTCTTCCGCCGTGGCGGCCTGGAGGAGCTCACGCGGCGAGTCAACGCGGCGGAGCTCGTCCCGGATGCCGGCCCGCACGAGGTCGACCCCAGGTCCGGCGGAGTCCTCGTCGGCGCGCGTCATGCGCTGATCGCGTACAACCTCGACCTCGCGACGGAGGATCTCGGGGTCGCCGATGCCGTCGCCGTCGCCGTCCGAGGGTCGAGCGGAGGGATGCCCGGTGTCCAGGCGATGGGCCTGCGCCTTCCGCGGTCGCGCCGGACACAGGTGAGCATGAACGTCATCGACGTCGACGAGGCTCCCTTGCACGAGGTCGTCGAGCGTGTGCGCGCCGAGGCGCGCGCACGTGGCACGGATGTCGTCGCGGGCGAGCTGGTCGGGCTCATCCCGGAACGGGTCGTCGATGCCGCGCGCGCGGCCGGGATCGACCTTCCCGGTGTCGACGAGTCGCGGGTTCTCGAGCGGGTGCTCCGCTCTAGACTCGCGGAGTGACCGGTCCGATCGTCCTGACGGGAGAGGACCTCACCGTTTCCGACGTGTGGGCGGTCGCGGTCGATCGGCTGCCTGCGACCCTCGCCGGCACGGCGAAGGAGCGCATGCGGGCCGCGCGAGCCCTCGTCGACGGGGTTCAGGGCGAGCACACGTACGGGGTGAACACCGGCTTCGGCCGGTTCGTCTCGGCTCACATCCCGGAGGAGCTCGGCGAGGAGCTGCAGCTCCGCCTCTTGCGCAGCCACGCGTGCGGTGTCGGCGAGCCGTATCCGGACGACGTCGTCCGTGCGGCGATGCTCCTGCGTGCGAACACACTCGCAAAGGGGTTCTCCGGCGCGCACGTCTCGACGGTCGAGCTGCTGCTCGAATGTCTCAACCGCGGCGTCCTGCCGTACGTCCCCGCGCGCGGATCGGTCGGCGCGAGCGGCGACCTCGCGCCGCTCGCGCATCTCGCGCTCCCGCTCATAGGCGAGGGTCGCGCGAGTGTCGAAGGCGAGCTCCTCGGCGGCGCGGATGCGCTGCGGGCAGTCGGCCTCGAGCCCGTGCGGCTCGCGAGCAAGGAGGGGCTCTCGCTCGTCAACGGGACCCAGTTCATGGCGGCGATGGCCTCGCTCGGAGTGATGCGTGCCCGACGTCTCGCCGCGACCGCCGACCTCGCGTGCGCGCTCTCGCTCGAGTCGCTGCAGGGATCGAGGACGAGCTTCCTCGCGGCGGTACACAGCGCCAGGCCCCTGAAGGGTCAGCAGGACGCGGCTGCGAACGTCTGGCGGCTGCTCGACGGCTCGGCGATCATCGAGTCGCACCGCTGGTGCGACAAGGTGCAGGACGCGTATTCCCTCCGCTGCGCGCCCCAGGTGCACGGTGCATGCCGCGACCTCCTCGACTACGTCGAGGCGACCGTGGCGGTCGAGCTCAACGCCGCGACCGACAACCCGCTCGTTCTCGTCGACGACGACCTGATCGTGTCCGCGGGGAACTTCCACGGACAGCCGCTCGCGTTCGCGCTCGACGCGCTCGCCATGGCGGTTGCGGAGCTCGCGAGCATCTCCGAGCGCCGCGTGGAGCGTCTGGTCAACCCTGCGCTCTCGGAAGGGCTGCCGCCGTTCCTGGTCGAGGAGGGCGGGCTCAACTCGGGGTTCATGATTCCCCAGTACGTCGCAGCCGCACTCGTCTCGGAGAACAAGGTGCTCGCGCATCCGGCGAGCGTCGACTCGATCCCGACGAGCGCCGGCCAGGAGGACCACGTCTCGATGGGGAACGCCGCAGGGCTGAAGGCACTCCGCGTCCTCGACAACGTCGAGCGCGCGCTGGCGATCGAACTGCTCGCCGGGGCACAGGCGATCGAGTTCCTCGCGCCGCTCGCGCCCGGCGAGGGTGTGCGCGCGGTGCACGACGCCGTGCGCGAGCTCTCGCCGAGGTTGACGGAGGACCGTTCGCTCGGCGCGGACATCGAGCGCGTCGCGGAGGCCATCAAGTCCGGCGTGATCGTCGAAGCGGCCGAGTCGCAGGTGGGCGTGCTCGCGTGACGGACGCACTCGTCGAGTCGCTCTGCGGCGATCTGAGCGCGATCCGGGCGCCCCGCGGGACGGCGCTCAATGCACGCTCCTGGCAGACCGAGGCGCCGCTGCGAATGCTCCTCAACAACCTCGACCCCGAGGTCGCCGAGCACCCGGAGAAGCTCGTGGTCTACGGCGGCTCGGGTCGTGCCGCTCGGAGTCACGACGCTCTGCGCGAGATCGTCCGGACGCTGCTCCGGCTCCGGGAGGACGAGACGCTCCTCGTCCAGAGCGGCAAGCCGGTGGCCGTGTTCCGGACGGGCGAGTGGGCGCCGCGCGTCCTCATCGCGAACTCCCTGCTCGTCCCGCGCTGGGCGACCTGGGACGAGTTCCGCCGGCTCGAGGCCGAGGGGCTGACGATGTTCGGCCAGATGACGGCCGGGAGCTGGATCTACATCGGGACGCAGGGCATCCTGCAGGGCACGTACCAGACCTTCGCCGCCGCGGGTGAGCAGCACTTCGGCTCGGCCGATCTCAGCGGACGGACCATCCTCACCGCAGGACTCGGTGGGATGGGCGGCGCGCAACCGCTGGCCGCGACGATGGCCGGCGCGGCGATCCTCTGCGTCGAGGTCGACCCGAGTCGGATCGAGCGCCGGCTCGAGACGCGGTATCTCGACGAGGTCGCCGACTCGCTCGACGACGGGCTCGCGAGAGTTCGGGCTGCTGCCGACGACGGGCGCGCGCTCTCGGTCGGACTGCTCGGCAACGCTGCCACCGTGTTCCCCGAGCTCGCCGCACGGGGCGAGCACTTCGACTTCGTCACCGACCAGACCGCGGCGCACGACCCGCTCACCGGCTACGTGCCCGCGGAAGTGCCGCTCGAGGAGGCCGAGGCGCTGCGCGCACGCGATCCCGACGAGTACGTACGTCTCGCGCGCGAATCGATCGTGGCGCACGTCGAGGCGATGACCGAGTTCGCCCGCGCGGGCTGCTTCGTCTTCGACTACGGGAACAATCTGCGGGGAGAGGCTTTCGACGCGGGTCTGGGCGACGCGTTCTCGTACCCGGGGTTCGTCCCCGCCTACATCAGGCCGCTCTTCTGCCGCGGGATCGGACCGTTCCGGTGGGCCGCGCTCTCAGGCGACCCGGCGGACATCGACGCGATCGACCGCGCGCTCGCGGCGCTCTTCCCCGACGACGTGCTCCTCCAGCGCTGGCTCGAGCTCGCGCCGGGCCGTGTCGCCTTCCAGGGGCTGCCGGCGCGCATCTGCTGGCTCGGCTACGGCGACCGCGCGAAGGCCGGTCTCGCGATCAACGAGCTCGTGCGCTCCGGCGTGGTGTCGGCGCCGGTCGTGATCGGGCGCGATCACCTCGATGCGGGATCGGTCGCCTCTCCCTACCGCGAGACGGAGGCGATGCGGGACGGATCCGACGCGATCGCGGACTGGCCGATCCTCAACGCGCTCGTGAACGTCGCCGCGGGTGCCACGTGGGTGAGCGTCCATCACGGGGGCGGCGTCGGCATCGGAAACTCGATCCACGCCGGGATGGTCGTCGTGGCCGACGGGACCGACGCGACGGCCGAGCGGCTCGAGCGGGTGCTCACCACCGATCCCGGGATGGGCGTGGCGCGCCACGCCGACGCCGGCTACGACGAAGCCCGCGCCGCCGCCCGCAAGTACGCGGTCGACCTGCCGTCGATCCGCGCGTGAGCACACAGCGACTCCTGATCCGCGACCTCGCGCAGGTCGCCTCGCCGTCCGGGAGCGGCGCGCCACTGCGGGGTGCCGAGCTGCGTGACGTCACGGTGATCGAGAATGGCTACGTCCTCTGCAACGAGGGCAGCATCGTCGAGGTCGGGCGCATGCGAGACCTATCGTCGTCCCGCGACGCGGTCGAGATCGACGGACGGGGCTTGTCGGCGATCCCCGGCCTCGTCGACTGTCATACGCACGCGTGCTTCGCCGGCGATCGCGTCGAGGAGTTCTCGCTTCGCGCGGGAGGCGCCTCGTACGAGGAGCTGCACGCGCGCGGCGGAGGAATCCTCTCCACGGTGCGGGCGACACGAGCAGCGAGCGCGAGCGAGCTCGCCGACCGGCTCGCCGAGCACGTCGGCTGGATGCGCCAGGCGGGTACGACGACCTTCGAGGCGAAGTCCGGGTACGGCCTCGACCACGACACGGAGCTTGCGCAGCTGCGCGCTGTCGTGGACGCCGGCGGCGTCGCGACCTGGCTCGGTGCGCACACCGTCCCACCCGAGTTCGCGGACGCGGGCACCGCCGCGTATGTCGAGTTCCTCGTCGAGGACGTGCTCCCGGAGGCGGCTCCGCTCGCCGAAGCCGCGGACGTCTTCCTCGAGCGCGGAGCCTTCGACGTCGAGCAAGCACGCCGCTACCTGACTGCCTGCCGCGACGCGGGGCTCGCGCTCCGTCTGCACGGGGACCAGTTCACTGAGTCGGGCGCCATCCCGCTCGCCGTCGAGCTGGGCGCGCGGTCCGTCGACCACCTGGAGGCGACAGGAGAGCATGGCGCTTCCGCGCTCGCGGCGAGCGACGTCACCGGCGTCCTGCTGCCGGCGAGTGCGCTGTTCCTCGACCGCCCGATGCCGCCCGCTCGCGAACTCCTCGACGCGGGCGCCGCAGTCGCGCTCGCGACGGACTTCAACCCGGGCAGTGCGTTCTGCGAGAGCCTCCCGCTCGTCTGCTCGCTCGCCGCGACGCAGATGGCCATGGCGCCGGAGGAGGCCCTCGCGGCATGCACCGTGAACGCGGCGCACGTCCTCGGCCGCGCCGACCGCAAGGGAAGGCTTGCGCCCGGCTACGACGCGGACGTCGTGCTCGTGAGCGCCGAGGACTGGAGGCACCTCGCGTACCACCTCGGCGGCCCCGTCGTCGACACCGTGATCGCTGGCGGCGAGATCGTGTGGAAGCGCTCGGCATAATCGACCGCGATGGCGACGAAGAAGCAGCGAAGGCGGCGTGCCAAGGAGGGCCGCCACGAGTACGTCTGGGTCGACGACTCGGGCAAGGAGATCGACCCACCGGACGAGGCGCCCGAAAAGCCGTCGCGGGCCGGCGGGTCGCGCCGGGACCCGCAGGAGCCGTCGTGGCAACGGAGCTTCCGACGCGGGGCGATCTTCGCTCCGATCATGTTCGGCACCGTGTTCCTGCTGTCGCCGAACCTGCCGCTCGCGACGAAGGTCACTCAGACGCTGCTGATCGTCACGATCTTCATTCCCTTCAGCTTCTTCCTCGACCGCTTCTTCTACCGTTCCGCCCAGCGTCGCGCCGCGCGCCGCGATCAGTCCGACGGCCGGCGCGGGAGCTGAGCCCAGAGCGATGCCGCTCCGTGTCGACCAGCTGTCGCTCGGACCGATGGGCACGAACTGCTACGTCGTCAGGTCGGAGACTTCGGCCGACGAGGCGGTCGTCGTCGACCCGAGCGGCGACGCCACCGAGCTCCGGCTGACGCTCGCGCGCCTGAGCGCGCGCTGCACCGCGATCCTCGTGACGCACGGGCACTGGGACCACCTGCTCGGGGTCGCCGATCTCGCGGACGGCACGGGCGCGCCCGTGCACATGGCCGAGGACGAGCGGATCCTCCTCGAGGAGCCGGGCGACTTCACACCGCCCGGCGTCGTCCTGCGTCCGTACGTACCGGACGTGTTGCTCTCCGGCGGGGAGACGCTCGCGCTCGCGGGCATCGACTTCGACGTGCTCGCCGTTCCCGGGCACTCGCCCGCCCACCTCGCGTACCACGCGGACGGCTGTCTCTTCTCGGGCGATGTCCTGTTCGCGGGCTCGGTCGGCCGTACGGACTTCCCCGGCTCCGACTGGGAGACGCTCGTCGCGTCGATTCGCATGCTGCTCGACGCGCTCCCGCCCGAGACCGTCGTCTATCCCGGCCACGGGCCGACCACGACGCTCGGCGCCGAGCTCGCGCGGAATCCGTTCCTCGCCGAGCTCCGTGCGGAGCGCGCGGGATGACCCGCCAGGCACGGATCGAGCGCCCGCGCGGCACGCACGACGTCATCCCCGCCGAGCAGTCCGCCTGGCGGCGGGTGACGACGGAGATCGAGCGACTCTGCGCGCTCTACGGCTATCACCCCATCACGACGCCCGTGTTCGAGGACACCGCCCTCTTCGAGCGGACGTCCGGGGCGGGCTCCGACGTCGTCCAGAAGGAGATGTACACGTTCGCCGACCGCTCGGACCGTTCGCTGACACTCCGTCCCGAAGGCACCGCGCCGATCTGTCGCGCCTATGTCGAGCACGGTTTTCAGCGCGAGCCGCAGCCACTGAAGCTGTTCACGATCGCTTCGATGTACCGGTACGGCGCTCCGGGAAAAGGGCGCTACCGCGAGCACTGGCAGGCGTCCGTCGAGGCGATCGGATCCGACGACGCCTCGGTCGACGCAGAGCTGATCCAGCTCTACGACACGCTGCTCCGCCGGCTCGGCGTGACGCAGTACCACCTGGAGCTCAACTCGATCGGCTGCCGCGAGTGTCGGCCGGCGTACCTGCGCGAGCTCGCATCGTGGCTCGAGGCGAACCTCGGCCGGCTCGACGACGCGACGCGCGAGAAGGCCGCGACGAGCCCCCTTCGCGTGTTCGACAACTACCAGGCCAAGCCGGATGCGGTCCGGGCCGCGCTCGACGAGGCGCCGAAGATCGGGGAGTCGTTGTGCGCCGCCTGCAGCGAGCGCTTCGCCGTCGTCCGCCGTGATCTCGACGCCAGCGGCGTCGAGTACAGGCTCGAGCCGACGCTCGTGCGCGGGCTCGACTACTACTCGCGGACGACGTGGGAGTTCGTCGGCCCGCTCGAGAACGAGAACGCGACGCTCTCGGGCGGAGGGCGGTACGACTACCTCGTGGAGGAGATCGGCGGTCCGGCGACGCCCGGCGTGGGCTTCGGCGCAGGGATCGAGCGCCTGCTTCTCGCACTCGAGGCGGAGGGCGCCACGACGGAGGCCGCCCCGGCGATCGACGTCTTCTTCGCACTGGACGAGGGCGCCCCGCGGGAGCTCGTCGCCGGCTGGCTCGCCCAGCTCCGGTCGTCCGGGGTTTCCGCCGACACCGACTATGCGGGCCGCTCGCTCAAGGGGCAGCTCACGCAGGCAGGCCGCCTCGGAGCGGCGACGATCGTCGTCGTCGATCGCCGGCGTGCGACGTTGCGACGTCCGGGCAGCGCCGACGAGGACGTGACGCACGACGAGCTTCCCGCGAGGCTGGCGCTGTGACGACGTGGCGCGATCTCATGTGCGGCGAGCCGCGCGCGTCGCACGTCGGACAGCGGCTGACACTGTCGGGCTGGACCGCGCGCAGGCGCGATCACGGAGGCCTCGTGTTCGTCGACCTCCGGGACCACACCGGGACGACGCAGCTCGTGATCAATCCCGAGCGCTCGCCGGGGGCCGCCGAGCTCGCCAAGGAGATCCGCAACGAGTTCGTGCTCCGTGCGCGCGGCGACGTCGTCGCGCGCGACCCGGAGACCGTGAACGAAGCGATGCCGACCGGCGAGGTGGAGCTCCAGGTCGACGAGCTCGAGATCGTCTCGCGCTCGACGCCGCTGCCGTTCCAGCTCGACGAGGAGGGCGTCGACGAGACGCTCCGCCTGCGCTACCGCTGGCTCGACTTGCGGCGGCCGAAGCTGCAGCGGAACCTCCGACTGCGTGCACAGATGGTCGGGATCATCAGACGCGAGATGCAGGAGGCCGGCTTCCTCGACATCCAGACGCCGATCCTCTTCAAGCCGACACCCGAGGGAGCAAGGGACTTCGTCGTTCCGAGCCGCCTGCACAAGGGTCGCTTCTTCGCGCTGCCCCAGAGCCCGCAGATCCTCAAGCAACTGACGATGGTCGCGGGCTTCGACCGCTACTACCAGATCGCGATCTGCTTCCGGGACGAGGACCTCCGCGCCGACCGCGTGCAGGAGATCACCCAGCTCGACGTCGAGATGTCGTTCCCCGACCGGGAGGTGCTGCTCGAGCTGATCGAGCGGATGTTCGCGGCCGTTTGGCGCGAGTGCCTCGGGGTCGAGATCGAGACGCCGTTCCCGCGCATGTCGTACGAGGAGGCCGACCGGCGCTTCGGATCGGACAAGCCGGATACTCGCTTCGGGCTCGAGATCGAGGACGCGACGGAGCTCACGCGCGTGTCCGAGCTGGGCGTCTTCGCGAACGCCGAAGCCGTGCGCTTCCTGCGCATCCCGCGCGCGTACTCCCGCGCCGAGCTCGTCGGCGCTCGAGGAGGTCGCGAAGGAACGCGGGGCGAAGGGGCTTGCGTACCTCGTCCGAGACGAGGAGTCCGGGGAGGTCCGCTCGCCGATCGCAAAGTTCCTCTCGTCGGACGAGCTCGACGCGCTCCGGCTCGCGCCGGGCGAGTCGCTTCTCTTCTGCGCCGACGCCTGGGAGGCGACGTCGACCGTTCTGGGACATCTGCGCCTGCACATCGGGCGCGAGCTCGGGCTCGTCGACGACGAGACGTTTACGTTCTTGTGGATCGACGCGTTCCCGATGTTCGAGTGGGACGAGGACGACCAGCGCTGGAATGCCGTCCACCATCCCTTCACCCGCCCGACGGCCGAGTGGCGCGACCGCTTCGACAAGGAGCCGGGGGAAGCACTAGCGGAGGCGTACGACCTCATCGTGAACGGCAACGAGCTCGGTGGCGGCTCCTTCCGGATCCACGAGCCGGATGTCCAGGCGCGTGTCTTCGACACGCTTTCGCTGAGCCCCGAGGAGCAACGCTCGAAGTTCGGCTTCCTGCTCGACGCCCTGGCCATGGGCGCGCCGCCGCACGGTGGCATCGCGCTCGGGATCGACCGGACGGTCATGGTGCTCGCCGGCGAGCCGAACCTCCGCGACGTCATCGCGTTCCCGAAGAACCAGGCCGGCGTCGATCCGATGAGCGGAGCACCGTCCGAAGTGACCGACATGCAGCTCGACGAGCTCGGCATCCGGCTCGTCGAGCCGCCACCGGGCGCGTAGCCGCGCCGTCAGCCACACTTCTCTCCGTGCCGCCGGCTCTCGCCCAGCGCCTCGCCACGCTCGCCGCCGTCGCGCTCCTCGCGGCCGTCGCGGCGATGGCAATCGTCGCGCAGCGCGGGACGAACGAGAGCGCGGCCGCGCTGACAAGCGCCCCGGCGCCGGCCGGTTGGAACATCGCCTTTGCCGGTTCGCGCGGCGCGACCGGCGACGCGCAGCGCACGACGTGCGGGCAGGTGCTCGCGCCGCAGTCGCTCGGCGTCACGCACCCCGTACTGCCCTGCGGGGCGAAGGTCATCCTCCGCTCCGGGGACAAGCAGGTGCTGACGGAGGTCATCGACAATGCCCTCGTCGAACCCGGTCGCCAGCTCGAGGTGACCGACGCGCTTGCGAAGAAACTCGGCATCGACGGCACCGTCGAGTTGCAATGGCGCTTCGCGACAGGGAGCGGCAGCTAGGATCGATGCGCTCGACCCTGTGCGTGGCCACGACTCATACGTGAACCAACAGACACGTAAAGGGAGTCGGAGTCGGAGCTAGGCGTTGCCGACGCTCCGCACGACACCCACCTGGCTGAGCCAGGTTCGCAACGGTCGTGGAGTTCATCGGCAGGGTGGAGCACCTTGTTTCTGGGCGCAAGACCGGAGATCGGCTAGCGCCGTGTCTCCGATCGCGCGAGGATCCCTGAAGCCGGTCGCTTCGCGACCGGGGTCGCGACGCACTCTGGTCGCTAGCCTGGTTCGATGGCTCAGGACGTTTTCGGGGACGCGACTCGTGGTGGCGGCTGGGCGTCCGCGCGCCTCTCCGTCGACGGCGATCGGATCCTCTCGGCGGACGCGCCCGGGCTCGATCGGCCACTCGCCGGGCTGACGCTCGTCGAGGCGGCATCGGTCGGGGGCGACCCGCTGGCCGTCGAGGCGCTCGCCGCCGCGATCGGGCAGGTCTTCGAGGCCGAGCGGCGTCCCGGCCGCGTCGCGGTTGCGATGAGCGGCGGCGTCGACAGTGCGGTCGCCGTGCTACGAGCCGGCGGGGACGCGATCGGCGTGACGCTGCGCCTGTGGCAGGACCCCGCCGCTCCTGACACCGAGCGCGCGTGCTGCTCGCCGGCAGCGGTCACCGCGGCGAGGGTGACGTGTCACGGGCTCGGAGTGCCACACGTCACGCTCGACCGTCGCGAGGACTTCAAGCGTGCAATCGTCGATCCGTTCACACGCGCGTACGAGCACGGGGAGACGCCGAATCCGTGCATGCGCTGCAACGGCGTGTTTCGGTTCGACGAGCTCGTGGCATTCGCTGACCGTGCGGGCGCGGACGAGCTGTGGACGGGTCATTACGCCCGCATCGTCGAGCGGGACGGGATGCGTCTCGTGGGTCGCGGCGCCGACCCGCAGAAGGACCAGTCGTACATGCTCGCGGCCGTCGATCCGGCGCTGCTCGAACGCGTGCGCTTCCCGCTGGGCGAGCAGACGAAGGAGGAGACAAGGGCCGAGGCGGCGACTGCCGGCCTCGCGTCCGCTCGTCGCGCCGAGAGCCAGGAGGCGTGCTTCCTCGGTGGCGACGACTACCGCGCCTTCCTCGAGCGGCAGGGCGTGCGGGCCGAGGACGGCGAGATCGTCGACGAGGCAGGCGTCGCGCTCGGCTCGCACCAGGGCCACTGGAGGTTCACGCCGGGCCAGCGGCGCGGGCTCCGACTCGACGGAGGGCGTGCGCTGTATGTCCTCGGCACGGACGCCGTCGCCAACACCGTCACGGTGGGTCCGCGTGACGCACTGGCGGTTCGTGAGGTCGAGGCGCACGGGCGCCTGCACGTCCCTGTCGACCGCGCCGACGTCAAGGTCCGCTACCGCTCCGACGCGATCCCGGCTTCCGTGGTCGCGACGCAGGACGGATTTCGGTTCGAGCTCGACGAGCCGGCGTTCGGCGTCGCTCTTGGGCAGTTCGCGGTGCTCTACGCCGACGATGCCATCGTCGGCGCCGGTGCGATCGCGGACGTTGCCTAGACGGAGCAACTAGCATTGCCGCCCGTGAGCCTGCTCGCGACATCCGCCGGGGACATCCTCGACTACGCGCTCGCGGCGTTCTTCATCGCGAGTGGACTGGGTCTCCTGTACCTGTTCATCCGCATGGGCGGGACGTTCGCGCGGCTCTCGTCGTTCATCAAGGGCTCCGAGCGCGACCTGCTCCCGGTGATCGTGAAGGCGGGAGGCACGGTCGACCGCGTCAACGACCAGCTCGACAAGCTCGACACCGTCACGGACAGCGCCGTGTCGATGGCGGACAGCGCGGACACCGCGGTCCGGGCGGTCTCGACTGCGATCACGACCCCGGTGAAGAAGGTCAGTGGCTTCGCGGCCGGTGTGTCGCACGGAGTCTCCGCGTTCCGGGCGCGCCGAGATGCGGGGGAGGCGGTGCGAGTCGCGAAGGACGCCGCGGCTCGGCGCGAGAGCGAGGTCGACGAGGAGCTCCACAACGCGGGGCAGTCCGAGTCGACCGAGCCGCCGACGGCCGCGTAGCGCGTCCGTTCGTTCTCGACCCGTTCGTAGACTTCCGGGATGCGCACCACCGCTGAGCTCCGCGAGGGATTTCTGTCGTTCTTCGAGGCGAAGGGGCATCTGCGCTGCCCGTCGTACTCGCTCGTCCCACGCGCGGGAGACGACTCGACGCTCCTAGTCACCGCCGGAATGCAGCCTCAGATGCCGTTCTTCCTGGGCATGGAGCCGCCGCCGGCGCCCCTGACCGCGACGTCGCAGAAGGTCTTCCGCACGGTCGATATCGACGTGGTCGGCACGGACGGCCACCACCTCACGTTCTTCGAGATGCTCGGGAACTTCTCGTTCGGCCAGTACTTCAAGGAGGGCGCGATCGAGTTCGCCCGCGAGTTCGTGCTGGACCACATGAAGCTCGACTGGGACCGGATCTGGGTGACGGTCCACGCCGGCGACCCGCTCATGAAGCTCGGGCCCGACGAGGTGGCGATCGACCTCTGGCAGAAGGTCGGCATGCCGCCAGAGCGGATCGTCCCGCTCCCGACCTCCGAGAACTTCTGGTCGGTGGGCGGTCCCGGACCGTGCGGGCCCGACTCCGAGATCTACTGGGACTGGGGCGAGGAGCACGGCTGCGGCGAGCCCGACTGCGCTCCTGCATGCACGCGTTGCGATCGCTTCCTCGAGTTCTGGAACCTCGTGTTCATGGAGTACGAGCAGCACGCGGACGGGACGCTGACGCCGCTGCCGAAGCAGAACATCGACACTGGCCTCGGGCTCGAGCGGGGAGCGGCCATCCTGCAGGACGTCAGGTCCGTCTACGACACCGACGGCTACCAGCGGATCATGGGCTGGATCGCGGCCGAGTCGGGCGTCGCGTACGGAGACTCGCCGGCGGCGACGAAGGCGCATCGCATCCTCGCGGATCACGGCCGCGGCATGACGTTCCTCGTCGGAGACGGCGTGACGCCGTCGAACGAGGGGCGGGGCTACGTGCTGCGCCGAATCGTCCGCCGTGCGATCCAGCAGGGGCAGCGAATCGGGCTCCACGACGCCCATCGCCTGTCCGGTGTCGTGGCGGAGCAGATGAGCGACGCCTATCCCGAACTCGGTGAGCGCGCGGACGAGATCGAGCGCGTGCTCCGCCTCGAGGAGGAGCGGTTCCTCGAGACGCTCGAGCGTGGGCTCAAGCTCTTCGAGGAGCTCGGCTCGCAGGAGGCGATCTCCGGGGAGCAGGCGTTTGCGCTCGCGGCCACGTACGGCTTCCCGCTGGAGCTCACCGTGGAGCTCGCAGAGGAGCGAGGCCAGGCGGTCGACGTCGACGGCTACCGGACAGAGATGGAGCACCACCGGGAGGTGTCGCGCGCGGCGGGCTCGAGCGAGCAGCAGCGCGCGATCGACTTCGCCCGGACGACCGATTTCGCGACCGAGTTCGTCGGGTACGCGAAGACCGACGTTCTCACGCAGATCGGTGCGCTCGAGGACGTCGACGACGGGCACTTCCTCGTCAAGCTCCGTGAGTCGCCGTTCTATCCGTCGGGCGGCGGCCAGGTGACCGACGCGGGGACGATCGAGCTCGACGACGACTCGGGGACGGTCGCCGAGCTCGTCGACGCGTACAGGCTGGATGCGGATCAGGTGCTCCTGTTCCGCGGCACCGGGTTCGACGCGGGAGATCGCGTTCGCGCGCGCGTGCCGTGGCGCGTGCGCTTCCCGACGATGACCAACCACACGGGGACGCACCTCCTGCATCAGGCTCTGCGGGACGTGCTCGGAGACCACGTGCACCAGGCGGGATCCGCGGTCAGGCCGGACAAGCTTCGCTTCGACTTCACACACGACCAGGCGCTCACGAGCGAGCAGCGCAAGGAGGTCGAGCGCCGCGTCAACGAGATCGTCTTCGAGAACAGGCCCGTACACGTCTTCGAGACGCCGATCGACGAGGCCCGCAAGCTCGGCGCGACGATGCTGTTCGGCGAGAAGTACGGCGAGATCGTCCGCGTCGTCGAGGTTCCGGCCTACTCGGTGGAGCTCTGCGGCGGCACGCACGTGTCGTCGAGCGCCGAGATCGGTCCGTTCGTCCTGCTCTCGGAGAGCTCCGTCGGCGCCGGGGTACGCCGCGTCGAGGCGGTCACCTCGGGCGCGGCCTGGGCGATCCTCGACGAGCGCGCGCGCGAGCTCGAGTCGCTTCGCGGCGAAGTCGAGAAGCTGCGGAAGGCTCCGCGGGCGGCCGAATCCCAGGAGCGCGTCGAGGTGCCCGAGCCGGACGTCCGCGCCGAGGGCGGCGTGAACGTCATCGTGCAGCCGATCGACGGCCTCGATGCCGACGCGCTCCTCGAGCTCTCGGATCGCTACAAGCAGAAGCATGCACCGGCCGCTGTCGTCCTCGGGTCGAAGGAGGACGGCAGGGTGCACCTGGTCGCCAACTTCGACGCCTCCGTGGCCGAGCGCGTGAGTGCGTCGGACGTCCTCCGCGAGGCCGCCGCCATCGTCGGCGGAGGAGGCGGCGGTCGGCCGACGATGGCGCGCGCGGGGGGCAAGGACCCGGAGAAGCTCCCGGACGCGCTGGCACGCGCCGAGGAGCTCATCCTCACGGCCCTGTGAAGGTGATCGCGCTCGACTACGGAGCCGCGAGGACCGGCGTGGCCGTCTCCGATGCGACCGGGACGATCGCCCGGCCGCTCGGCGTCGTCGCACGCGCGGCGTCCGAGGACGGGCTCCGGGAACTCGGGACGATCGTCCGCGAGCAGGACGCGGAACGCATCGTCGTCGGCATGCCGCTGACGCTCCGCGGCGAGCGCGGGCAGCAGGCCGCTGGAGACGGATGCGTTCGTGGAGGCACTTCGCGGGATCGTCGCCGTGCCGGTGGAGACGTATGACGAGCGGTTCACGACGGCCCTCGCCTCACGACAAGGCGGCGGAGCCGACGAGGACGCGCGGGCGGCGGCCCACCTCCTCGAGAGCTACCTCCAGCACGCGGGTCGGCGATGAAGTCCGCACTCGCGCTCGTCGCCGTCACGGCACTCGCGGTCGTCGCGGCCGGCTGCATGCGCGACGAGGCGCCTCCTGCCGGTCGAGACGACGCCGCCGCTCGCGCGGCTGCGAATCATCTTCCCGGAGGGGTTCACGCGGCGCGACATGGCCGACCGTGTGGCCGCGGTGCGCGAGATCGCGATCGAGAAGCGCGGGGTCACGCCGCGGCTGACGAGGAGCGGGCTACCTGCAGGCGAGCGGCGCCGCCGTGCCGCCGCCCGAGTTCCGGAAGGACTGGAAGCTGAGCTCGATCGAGGGCTTCCTCTTTCCCGCGACGTACGAGTTCACGAAGCTCACCTCGTCGGCGCGCCTCGTCTCGGACCAGCTGCGGGCTTTCCGGCGGAACTGGCGCAAGGTCGACCTGCGCTATGCGCGCTCGAAGAACCTGACGCCGTACGACGTCCTCATCATCGCGTCGATGATCGAGAAGGAGGCGGTCGCGCCCGAGGAGCGGAAGCTCGTCGCTGCGGTGATCTACAACCGCCTTCGGAACCGCATGCCGCTCGGGATCGATGCGACGATCCGCTACGGACGGGACGTGCCGGGCACGGAGCCGCTGAAGCAGTCCGACCTGCAGAGCAACGACCCGTACAACACCCGGAACCGCCTCGGGCTTCCTCCGACGCCGATCTCGAACCCGGGCCTCGCGTCGATGCGTGCGGCGGCGCGCCCCGCGGCCGTCGACTACCTCTACTTCGTCCGGAAGCCCGACGGCGTCCATCACTTCTTCACCGCGAGCCAGTCGGAGTTCTGCCAGAAGTCGCTCGAGTACGGGTTCGGCGGCTGCTGACGTGCAGCAGATCTCGGGTACCACACGGCTCGTCGGGATCATCGGCTGGCCGGTGGAGCACTCGCTCTCGCCGCGGATGCACAACGCCGCGTTCGAGGCGCTCGGGCTCGACTGGGCGTACGTCGCGCTGCCGACAGCCGCCCGAGCGGCTGGAAGAGGCCGTTCGCGGTCTCGAGGCGCTCGGGTTCGCCGGAGCGAACGTCACGACGCCGCACAAGTTCACGGTCAGGGCCTTCTGCGAGACCGACGCGCCGTCCGTGAACACGCTCGCGATCCGTGACGGACGCGTCGAGGGCTCGACGACGGACGCGGCCGTGCTTCGCGAGCTCTCGGCGGATGCTCCGGTGGTCATCGGCGACGGCGGGACCGCGGCCGCGTTCGTGCAGGCGCTGCCGGGCGCTCGGCAGTTCTCGCGTCGTGGCGCCTGGCCGCCGGAGGTCGTCGATGCCGATCTCGTGGTGAACGCGACCTCCGAGCGCGATGCGGTCGTCGTCGACGGTCGCCGCAGGCCAGACGCTCGTCGACCTCCCGTATCCGGAGACGGCGACGGCCGTGGCCGCGCGGGCTGCGGGTGCACGCGTCGTCACCGGCCTCGAGGTCCTTCTCGCGCAGGGCGTCGCCGCGTTCGAGCTGTGGACCGGAGTCGAGGCACCGGTCGACGTCATGAGGGACGCCATAGGCTTCGCGTCGTGACACTCGGTCTGACAACGGCGGGCGAGTCGCACGGCCCTGCCCTGGTCGCGATCCTCACTGGCCTGCCGGCCGGGCTCCGACTCGATCGGGACGCCATCGCCCGCGATCTCGAGCGCAGGCGTCAGGGCTACGGCCGCAGTCCGCGGCAGTCGTTCGAGGCAGACGAGGTCGACGTCCTCGCCGGGCTGCGCCACGGCTCGACGCTCGGGACGCCGCTCGCGCTCGTCGTCCGCAACCGCGACCACGCGAACTGGGAGTGGGGGATGAGCCCCTGGCCGCCCGAAGGCGAGCCGGAGGGCAAGGGCGCGAAGCCGGTCACGCTGCCTCGTCCCGGGCACGCCGATCTCGCGGGCGCCCTCAAGTACGGGCACGACGACGTGCGGAACGCGCTCGAGCGCGCGAGCGCGCGGCAGACGGCGGTCCACGTCGCCGCGGGAGCGGTCGCGAAGGCGCTTCTGGCTGAGATCGGTGTCACGGTCGCGGGTCGCGTCGTCGAGATCGGCGGCGCCGACACGGAAGCGGGGTGGAAGGACGCCACCGACGCCGCCCGCGCCGACCGCGACACGCTGGGCGGCGTGGTCGAGGTCGTCGCCGACGGTGTTCCGCCCGGGCTCGGCTCGTACGCGGAGAAGGTCGAGCGTCTCGATGCGCGGCTCGCCGCCGCGCTCATGGGCATCCAGGCGGTCAAGGGCGTCGAGGTCGGAGAGGGCTTCGCGCTCGCCCGCCTGCGCGGCTCGGAGGCACATGACGAGATCGAGCCCGACCGCCGCCGCTCGACGAACCATGCGGGCGGACTCGAAGGGGGCGTGACGAACGGCGCGCCAGTCGTCGTTCGTGCGGCGATGAAGCCGCTGCCGACGCTGATGCGCCCGCTCCGCTCGGTCGACCTCGAGACGGGTGAGCCCGGCACGGCCCTGGTCGAGCGAAGCGACGTCCAGGCGGTCGAGGCGCTAGCCGTCGTCGCCGAGGCGGCTGTCGCATGGGAGCTCGCACGCGCCGCGCGCGAGAAGTTCGGGGGCGACGCGCTCTCCGACTTCGTCGGTGCGCATACGGCGTACCTCGAGCGGATCGCGTGGCCTCGAACGCCCTAGGGCGACATCTCGCGCTCGTCGGGTTCATGGGCGCCGGGAAGTCCACGCTCGGCCCGCCCCTCGCGGACCGGCTCGGGCGCACGTTCGTCTCGGTCGACGCGGTCGTCGAGGAGCGCGTCGGCAGGTCGATCGCGGAGATCTTCGAGTCAGACGGGGAGGCCGCATTCCGCGCGCTCGAGGAGGAAGCGGCACTCGACGTTCTGTCGCGGCGCCCGCCCGCGGTCGTCGAGCTCGGCGGCGGGGCACTCGGCATCCGGTGGCACGTGCGCGGCACTCGCCGAGCACGCGTTCACGCTCCACCTGGACGTGACCTCCGAGGAGGCGTGGGCGCGCGTCTCGAACAGCGGGCGTCCGCTTGCGCGCGACCGCGACGCGTTCGGTGCCCTGTACGCGGCGCGAGCGTCCCTGTACGGGGCCGTCGCCGACGCGAACGCACGCGATCTCGAGGGCGCGCTGCTCGCCGCGGCAGGGATCCGGTTCGGGCCGCACGCCGATGCTCGGGGCGAGGCCGTGGTCGCCGACGGGCGCGCGGCCGAAGCCCATGGGATCGAAGCTGCGCTATACGGTCGAGCGCAAGACGCTTGCCGAGGCGGAACGGCTGTGGGAGGCGCTCCGGATCGACCGTCTCTCGACGCTGGTCGCGCTCGGCGGTGGCACGACGACCGATCTCGTCGGATTCGTCGCGGCCACGTACATGCGCGGGATCGACTGGGTCGCGGTCCCGTCGACGCTCGTCGGGCAGGTGGACGCCTCGATCGGCGGCAAGGTCGGCATCGACATCGGGCAGGGCAAGAACCTCGTCGGTGCGTTCCACTGGCCTGCGGCAACGGTGATCGACACGGCGCTTCTGGGGACGCTCCCTGAGGAGGAGCTCGGAAACGGCCGCGCCGAGGTCGTGAAGACGGGTCTGCTCGCCGGTGAGCCGTTCTGGGAGCTCGACACGGAGGAGCAGGTTCGCCGGTGTGCCGCGTTCAAGGCGGCGGTGTGTCTGCGCGACCCGTACGAGCGCGGCGAGCGCGCGCACCTGAACCTCGGGCACACGTTCGCGCACGCGCTCGAGGCGGCGTCGGACTACAGCGTGTCGCATGGACGCGCGGTCGCACTCGGGCTCACCGCGGCGCTTCGCGTGTCCGGTCTCGACGACGAGGTCCGTGCGGTCGAGGAGGTCCTCGCTCCCGAGCCCGTCGCGGTCGACCGCGACCGCGCCTGGGCCGCCCTCCAGCGCGACAAGAAGGCGATCGGTGGTCGCGTGCGCCTCGTCCTCCTCGAGCGTCCCGGCGAGCCCGTCGTGACCTCTGAGATCGAGCCCGAGCGCGTCCGAGCGGCTCTCGACGCCCTCATCGCATAGGGTCAGATCGTGCGGATCGCGGTGCTGAACGGCGTCAACCTCGACGCACTGTCGATCCGTGATCCCGAGCTCTACGGGGGTCTCGGGCTCTCGGAGCTCGAGACGCGGATCTACCAGTGGGCCGTCGAGCTCCAGTGCACGGCGCGCTGCCGGCAGACGAACCACGAGGGCGAGTTCGTCGACTGGTGCCACGAGGCGTACGAGTGGGCGGACGGCGTGATCGCGAATCCCGGTGCGTGGTCTCACTATTCGTGGGCGATCCACGACGCGCTCGAGCTCTTCGCCGTGCCCGTCGTGGAGGTCCACCTCTCGAACATCCTCGAGCGTGAGGAGTGGCGCCGGTTCTCGGTCCTCGAGAACGTCGTGACCGCTCGTTTCATCGGGCACGGGCCGGACGGCTACCGGCAGGCGCTCGAGTTCATCGTCGGGAGCAAGTCGTGAGCCGCCTCCGGCGACTCGCGTCGCTCCTCGAGGAGCCGCTTCTCGTCGCGGGGCCGCCGTACGTCCTCGGCGGGCAGGCGAACGTCCGCTACCTCACCGGCCTGCAGAGCTCGAACTCGGCAGTGCTGGTCGAGCCTGACGGGAGCGCGACCCTGTACACGGACTTCCGCTACGCGAATCGCGCGCGCTCGCTCGACGGTTTCGACGTGACCGAGGTCGCGCGTGGACTCATCCCGGCGATCGGCGAGCTGCTCTCTGGCAGGCGGATCCAGTTCGAGGAGCAGCACCTCCCGCACGCGCTCTACCGCGCGCTCGTCGACGCCGGGGTCGACGCGGTTCCGAGCGCCGGCCTCGTCGAGGGGTTGCGGGCCGTCAAGGACGCGGAGGAGATCGCGATCATGCGACGCGCCAGCGCGCTCTCCGACGAGATCTTCGCGGCGCTCGCGAGGGAGCGCTTCAGCGGCCGGAGCGAGAAGGAGCTCGCGTGGTGGGTCGAGCGGAGCTTCCGGGAGGCAGGAGCAGACGGGCTCTCGTTCGAAGCGGTGGTGGCCGCGGGCGCGACCGCCGCGACGCCGCATGCCGTGCCGGGCCACGCTCCGATCGAGCCGGGTGTCCTCGTCACGATCGACGCGGGTTGCGTCGTCGACGGCTACTGCTCGGACTGCACGCGCACGTTCGCAGTGGGCGAGGTCTTGGGGCCGCTGCAGGAGCTGCACGCGCTCTGCCTCGACGCGCAGCTCGCCGGACTGGCCGCGGTGGCACCGGGCGTGCACGGGCGGGATGCGGACGCAGCCTCGCGCTCGGTCATCGACGCCGCCGGATACGGCGCGGCGTACGGGCACGGGATGGGGCACGGCGTCGGGCTTCAGATCCACGAGGCGCCCACGCTGCGTCCCGAGTCGACGGACGTCCTCGAGGCGGGCAACGTCGTCTCCGTCGAGCCGGGTATCTACCTGCCGGACGAGGGCCGCGGCGTCCGGATCGAGGACCTCGTCGTCGTGACCGAGCGAGGGCTGCGAGCGGCTGACGCAGTTCACGAAGGAGCTGCTGACGGTCGAGTGACTACACTCGGCCGCTGCGATGGCCGAGACGGTTTCCACGAATCAGTTCCGCAACGGGATGCACGTCGAGATCGACGGCGCCGTCTGGCGCATCGTCGACTTCCAGCACGTCAAGCCCGGCAAGGGCGGCGCATTCGTGCGAACCAAGCTGAAGGGGCTCGAGTCGGGCTCGGTCGTCGACAGGACGTTCCGCGCCGGCGAGAAGTTCGCCCGCGTGCACACCGAGGTCAAGAACCTCCAGTTCCTGTACGACGACGGCTCGGAGGCTCACTTCATGGACGAGGAGACGTACGAGCAGTTCGGGCTTCCGCACGCCGATGTCGCGGACGAGCTCGCGTATCTGCCGCCGTCGAGCTCGGTGCAGATGCTCGCGGTCGACGGCAAGCCGTCGGGGATCCAGCTTCCCTCATCGGTGGAGCTGACGGTCGCGCAGACCGAGCCCGCGGTGCGCGGGGACACGGTCACGAACGTGACGAAGCCGGCGACGCTCGAGACCGGGGTCGTCGTCCAGGTGCCGCTCTTCGTCGACACGGGCGAGAAGATCAAGGTCGATCCCCGCGAGGGTCGCTACATCTCGCGGGCCTGATCTCACCGGCCCTACCCCCGAGCTAAGGTCCAGCGTCGTGCCCAAGCTCGTCGATACGACGATCCGGCTGCTCTCGCAGGAGCCCCTCGCCGGCAAGCTGCCGACGGCCGAAGTCCTCCGCGTGGCGGAGATCCTCGACGGCGCGGGCTTCGCCTGCCTCGAGGTCTCGGGGGGCGGCGTCTTCGACGCCACCGTGCGCCGCCGCGTGGAGAGTCCGTGGGAGCGCATCCGCGCGATCAAGGGGCGCGTCTCGACGCCGCTCGGCATCGCGCTCCGCGGCCGCTTCCTCGTCGGCTCGCGGCCCGTCAGCGGCGACATCGTCGGCCGCTTCGTCTCGTGCGCGGCCGAGAACGGCATCGACGTCTTCCGCCTCCACGATCCGCTCAACGACGTGTCGAACCTCCGCGAAGCGGGCTCGGCGATCACGAGCGCGGGCGGCGCGTTCCACGCGGGGCTCGTGTACAGCCCGGGACGCACGGGTGAGACCGACACGCTCATCGAGGAGGCCCGGAAGCTGCCCGACCTCGGTGCGACCCGGATTCTCGTCAACGACCCGACCGGCGCGCTCGTCCCGCATCGCGCGCAGGAGCTCGTCGCGCGCATCCGGGAGGCGAGCGGGCTGCCCGTCGGGTTCTACGTCCAGGGCTCGGCGGGTGTCGGTCTCGCATCCGCACTGGCCGCGGTCGACTCGGGCGCGGACCTGATCGCGACGACGGTGTACCCGCTCGCGCTGACGCTCCACCGCGTGTCCGGCGAGTCGGTCGCCGAGTCGCTGCAGGGGCTCGGACATGCCACCGGGATCGAGGTCGACAAGCTCTGGGAGGCCGCGGACGTCATCGACGAGTGGATCGGGGACGAGCCGGTCGCTCCCGTCGCGCCGCGGATCGCCGTTCGCGCTGCGGAGTACGACCTGCCGGCAGGCTTGGTCGCCGCTCTCGACGTGCACCTGCGCGCGCACGCGGCGGCGGACCGCCTGCTCGAGGTGCTCGAGGAGGTCGGACGCGTCCGCGCGGAGGCGGGCTGGCCCCCCCTCGCCGCGCCGATCGGCCAGATCCTCGCGTCGCAGGCGCTTCTGCACGTCCTCGAAGCACGCCGCTACGGCTCGGTCATCGACGAGTTCCGCGAGCTCGTCCAGGGCGGCTACGGCGTCACTCCCGAGCCGATCGACCCGACGGTCGAGCGCGCAGTGGAGCTGCTCGCGCCGCGTACGCACCTTGCAGAGGACCCGGTCACGACCGAGGACGTCCGCGAGCAGGCGGAGGGGCTCGCAGCGAGCGAGGAGGAGCTCGTCCTCATCGCGATGTTCGGCTCGGACGCCGAGGAGCTGCTGAAGGTCATCCGCGCGCGCCACGACCGCGGCTCGGTGCTCGTCGCCGAGGATGCGGACGCCGAGCGCGGCGAGCGGATCCGCGAGCTCGTGAAGATCGTGCAGGAGTCGGGCGTGGGGGAGATCGAGATCGAGGACGATGGCATGCGCGTGTCGGTCAGGCGCGCCGATGAGGCCGTGGCGCCGATCCCGGTGCCCGTCTCGGCGACGCCCGAAACCGAGGCGGGCGCAGGCCCCGGTGCTCCGGCGGCGGCGGACGGCGTGACGCGCGTCGAGTCGCCGATGGTCGGTGTGTTCTACCGCGCCCCGGACCCCGCAGCACCCCCGTTCGTGGACGTCGGGGACACGGTCGTCCCGGGCCAGGTGCTCTGCATCCTCGAGGCGATGAAGCTGTTCAACGAGCTCAAGGCCGAGACCTCCGGCGTCGTGCGTGCGATCCACGCCGAGAACGCCCAGCCGGTCGAGTACGGCGAGCTCCTGTTCGAGCTCGAGCCCGTCCTCACACCACCCGCGGTCTAGGTCCCGTGTTCGAACGCGTCCTCGTCGCGAACCGGGGCGAGATCGCCGTACGTGTCATCCGTGCGCTGCACGAGCTGGGCATCGAGGCGGTCGCCGTGTACTCGACCGCCGACCGGGACGCGCTCCATGTCGAGCTCGCCGACCAGGCGGTGTGCATCGGGCCGCCCGCGGCGACGGAGAGCTACCTGCGGATCTCGAACGTCGTGGCCGCGGCCGAGACCACGGCCTGCGACGCGGTGCACCCCGGCTACGGGTTCCTCGCCGAGAACGCCGAGTTCGTGCGCGCGTGCGACGACAACGACATCGTCTTCATCGGGCCGCCCGCGGCGGTCGTGGAGCAGATGGGGGACAAGGTGCGCGCGAAAGAGGCGATGCGGGCGGCCGGAGTCCCGCTGGTGCCCGGCTCCGACGGCGCAGTCGGCCTCTCCGACCTTCGCCGGGCGGCCACCGATGCGGGCTTTCCCGTGCTGCTGAAGGCGTCCGCGGGTGGCGGCGGGAAGGGAATGCGGCTCGTGTCGAGCCCGGACGACCTCGAGGACGCGTACGGCGCGGCGAGCGCCGAGGCGGAGGCGGCGTTCGGCGACGGCTCGGTCTACGTCGAGAAGCTCGTCTCGCCCGCACGCCACGTCGAGATCCAGGTGCTGTGCGACTCCGGCGGAGGGGTGCTGACCCTCGGCGAGCGTGAATGCTCGATCCAGCGACGCCACCAGAAGCTCATCGAGGAGTCCCCGTCCGCCGCGCTCGACGACACGACGCGCGAGGCGATGGAGTCGACGGTCGCGAAGGCGTGCGAGACGATCGGCTACAGGAACGCAGGAACGTTCGAGTTCCTCGTCGGAGCGGACGGGGCCTTCTACTTCATCGAGGTCAACTGCCGGCTCCAGGTCGAGCATCCGGTGTCCGAGCTCGTCACCGGGATCGACATCGTCCGCGAGCAGATCCGGATCGCGGCCGGCGACCAGCTGGCGGCGACGGGACGTGCGACCAGGTCGGGGCACGCCCTCGAGATCCGCATCAACGCGGAGGATCCGGCGCGCGGGTTTCTCCCGGCGCCGGGCACCGTGACGCGCTTCGTCGTGCCCCTCGGGCCGGGCGTCCGTGTCGACACCGCCGTCTCGTCCGGCGTGGAGATCCCGCCCTACTACGACTCGATGATCGCCAAGGTGATCGTCGCCGACGACACGCGGGCCGCGGCGATCGCACGCGCCGAACGTGCGCTTCGCGAGCTCACTGTCGAGGGAATCCCGACGACACGGGACCTCGCCCTCGACGTGCTCGCCTCGGCACAGTTCCGAAGTGGCGAGTACTCGACGTCCACGCTGGCCGACCTCCAGGATCGGCTGCCCTCGCTCGCGCGCGCATGAGCCGTCCGACGAGCCGGAAGGCGGCGCGCCGCCAGGCGCTCTTCCTCCTCTACCAGTGGGACCTCACGGGGCAGGGGCTCGCCTCGTTGTTCGAGGGTCAGCCCGACGACTTCGCCTTCGCGCTCGCCGAGGCGGTGGCGGCTCGAGCCACTGCGCTCGACACGCGGATCACGGAGGCGTCGCCCGACTGGCCGTCCGACCGGCTCGGGACGCTCGAGCGCAATATCCTGCGCATCGGCGTGTACGAGCTGGAGGAGCACACGGTCCCGCGGGAGGTCGCGATCAACGAGGCGGTCGTTCTCGCCAAGCGCTACGCGACCGAGGATGCCGCGCGGCTCGTCAACGGCGTGCTTGCCCGCGTCGCTCGCGAGCAGGAGGCTGCATGACCCCGGTCGACGACGCGCTGGCCCGCGCCGAGAAGCTCCTCGTGCGCCTGAACGAGCGGCGCGAGGAGCTCGAGCGGCTCGCTGCGGCCGACGACGTGGACGGCGACGCCGCCGTCGATCTCATCGCCGAGCTCGCCGAGCTCGCGCGGCAGATCGAGGGCGAGCTCACGCAGGCGCGGAACCTCGCCGATGCAAACGCCTGACGAGCTCCGCGACGCCGTCGAGGCGTACCTCGGCTCGCTGACGTTCGCACCGGAGCTCGGAGGCCTCGAGGAGGTGCTCCGCTACTCGCTGGAGTCGGGCGGCAAGCGGGTTCGCCCTGTGCTCTGCGTCGCCGTGGCCGAAGCGAACGGTGGAGCGGTCGACGCCGCACTTCCCGCGGCTGCTGCCCTCGAGCTCGTCCACACCTTCTCGCTCGTGCACGACGACCTCCCTGCGCTGGACGACGACGACGAGCGGCGTGGTCGCCCCAGCGCCCACGTCGCCTTCGGAGAGGGCGTCGCGCTGCTCTCGGGCGACGCGCTCCTCGCGGAGGCGTTCGGGCTGGCGCTCACGTACGAGAGCGGCGCGGTCGCGCGGGAGCTCGCAAACGCGACGATCGGCATGATCGCCGGCCAGTACCGCGACATCAAGGGTGCCGACGCTCGACTCGAGGAGCTGCACCGGCTGAAGACCGGGCGCCTGTTCGTCGGCGCTGTCCGGATCGGGCTCGACGTCGCGAGCGTGCCGCCCGACGAGCACGCCCCGTGGATCGCCTTCGGCGAGGACGTCGGCCTGCTCTTCCAAGTCGTCGACGACCTCCTCGACGGCGACGGCTACACCGAGCGCCTCGGTGCCGGGGGCGCGAGGCAGCTCGCGGACGACGTGGCCGAGCGTGCGGCCGGGCAGCTCGAGAAGGTTCGCGCGGACACCACCGTCCTGCGCGAGCTCCTCGACGCGCTGACCTTTAGGACCGGTTGAGGGATAGACGCGGCCGGCTTCCCGGCTATCCTCCGGCGAGTCCCGAACAGACCAGGTCTGCCTTGCGCACCTTCGTTGCGCGCGTGCGCGGGCCGCTCCATCTCACCCGATGCCAACGACTCTTCGCAGCCGCCTGCCCCTGCTCTGTCTCGTCACAGCGCTCGTCGCCGCCGCAGCGCTGCCGGCGACCGCGTCGTCCAGCGAGATCAAGCCCGGCGTGCTCTCGATCCTCGAACCGCCGCCGACGAGGGCGGAGCGGGCCGCGAAGCTCGCGCTCGGCGAGGTGGGCGTGCCCTACCGGTGGGGAGGCGAGTCGCCCGAGAGCGGGTTCGACTGCTCGGGCCTCGTCCGCTGGGCATACCTGCGCGTCGGTGTCGAGCTGCCGCACAACTCGTACGCCCTGTACAGCGAGGGCAGGCGGGTCGCCCCCTCGAAGATCGCTCCCGGAGACATCCTTTTCTTCGAGGGGCTCGGACACGTCGGCCTCTACATCGGCCGCGGCCGGATGGTGCACGCGCCCGAGACCGGAAGAAACGTCGAGGTCGTCAGGCTCGACGGATCGAACTACGGCATGCGCCTCATCGGCGCCCGCCGCGTCGTCGCCACCTGACGCGTCGTCATCATTGCGCTTCGTGACCAAGAAGCGCCTCGACGTCGTCCTCGTCGAGCGCGGGCTCGCGGAGTCGCGCTCGCAGGCCCAGGCGCTCGTCCTCGCCGGGCGCGTTCTCGGACACACGAAGCCGGGCGAGCAGGTCGCCGACGACCTCGAGCTCGCCGTGAAGCAGCCGCCGCGCTTCGTCTCGCGCGGGGGAGAGAAGCTCGCACATGCGCTTGCCGCGCTCGACGTCGACGTCGCCGGCCGTGACTGCGCGGACGTCGGGGCGTCCACCGGCGGGTTCACGGACTGCCTGCTGCAGGCGGGTGCGGCGCGCGTGGTCGCCATCGACGTCGGCTACGGACAGCTCCACCCGCGCCTGCGCTCCGATCCTCGCGTCGTCGTGCTCGAGCGCGTGAACGCGCGAGCGCTCACCGAGCTTCCGTTCGCGCCCCAGTTCGTCGTCTGCGACGTGTCGTTCATCAGCGTGACGACCGCCCTTCCTCCGGTCCTCGCGCTCGCGGCGCCCGGATGGGAGGCGCTCGTCCTCGTGAAGCCGCAGTTCGAAGCGGGTCGCAGCGACGTGCCGAAGGGCGTCGTGCGCGATCCCGAGGTGCAACGAAACGTGCTCAGGAAGGTGATCGAAGCGTCCCCGGCGTGGGGTGGCGTGACGGTCGGCGTCGTAGACTCCGGGCTGCCCGGTCCCAAGGGGAACCGGGAGTTCTTCGTGCACCTCCGACACGGACCCGGCGAACCGAACCCTGATGACTCAGACCGCTGGATCGCCGATGCCGTCGGCTAAGCGTGTGGCCCGTGCTGCCGTGGTGACACATGGGAAGCCCGGTCAGATCGGCTCCGGGTTTGCCCGGCTCCAGGCGGTCGCGCATGAGCACGGCGTCGAGCTCGTCCTGTCGACCGAGGAAGCGGAGAAGCACGGCATCGACGTGGCCGACGAGGCTGCCGACACCGACCTCGCAGTCGTCCTCGGCGGCGACGGCACGGTGCTGCGAGCGCTCGCCCGGTTCCTCGGGACGGGGGTGCCGGTGATCGGCGTCAACTTCGGGCGCGTCGGATTCCTGAGCTCGATGGGCAGGCGCGATCTCGAGCACGGCCTCGGGCGGGTGTTCGCCGGCGAGTACGACGTCGTCGAGCTGCCGACGCTCGAGCTCGAGCATCCGGACGGGCGCACCGTCGCGGTCAACGACGTCGTCGTCTCGAGTGCGTCGCTCGGCCGAATGATCGAGCTCGAACTCGCGGTCGGCGGTGAGGAGCTGGGCCGCCAGCCCTGCGACGGGATCATCTGCGCCACGCCATCGGGTTCGACCGCGTACAACCTCTCGAACGGCGGACCGGTTCTCATGTGGGGCCTCGAGGCGATCGCGCTCACGTACGTCGCGGCGCACTCGCTCCGCGCACGGCCGATCGTGATCCCGCCCGGCGCCGACGTCATCGTCTGGAACCGGTCGCCCGACGTCGAAGCGGGCGTGCTGGTCGACGGGCATCGGGTCTCGACGCTCGCAAAGGCGGATCGCGCTGTCGTCCGGATCGGCGCCGAGCGATCGTTGCTCGCGACGCTGCCCGAGGCGACGTTCGTCCGCCGCTACCGCCAGAGCTTTGCTTCGTAGGCAATCGACGAATACGTTAAAGGGAAGCCGGTGACCACGCTCTACGAGTGGGCGGGCGGTGCGGAGGCGATCCGGAGCTTGATGGACGCCTTCTATGACCGAGTAGAAAGCGACGAGCTGCTCTCACCGTTCTTTCCAGGTGGAGTGAGTGAAGAGCATCGCGCCCACGTCACCGCCTGGTGGTGCGAGGTCTTCGGTGGCGATGCTCGCTACACGGAGGCTCTCGGTGGCTACGAGAACATGCTCGCGCACCACCGCGGACTCGGGATCACCGCCGAGCAGCGGGTCCGTTTCGCCTCGCTTCTGAGCCTCGCAGCCGACGACGCCGGGCTTCCGGATGACCCGGAGTTTCGATCAGCCTTCGTCGCCTACGTGGAGTGGGGGACGCGGATCGCGCTTCACAATTCGCAGCCCGGCGCGGAAGTCATCGAGCACGCCCCGGTGCCACGCTGGGGCTGGGGCGAAGCGCCGCCGTTCCGAGGTTGACGTGGTGCCGACGCGCCGTGTGCAAGGCGCGTGACCCGCAGCCTGCATAGATCAATTTTCAGGATTCTGGTCGAGACCACGCGCAATTCAGGTTTCAGAACCCGGATAGCGCCACCTGATCCGTCCCTTCGCCTCACCGGTCCGCCGGAACCCGACTCGCTCGAGCGTACGCACGGACCATTCGTTGTCTCGGTCGCAGCCCGCGACGACAGCTTTCACATGCGGTTGGTCAAGCGCCCACGCGACGATGGCTCGGGCTGCCTCGGTGGCGTATCCGTTGCGGCGGCGAGCTGGGATCACGCTGTAGCCGACTTCAACGAAGCCATCCTCGTCTGGCGGCCCCATGAAGCCGATGTCGCCGACGACGCTCCGACTCGCACGCTCGATCATCACCCACACCCCGAAGCGCTCGTCGCTCGGCAGGGCCGCAGCCTGAAGAGGAAGCACATCCAGGAGATCCGCCGCCGGCCACTCCGAGGGCAAGGTTGCGTCGAGGATGCGGGACGCGCCCTGCCGGTCCTCGGGTAGAGCGGCGGCTGCCTGTGCGGGCAACGGAAGCAACGCCATGCGGTCCGTGATCAGCTGCGGCACGCCCGTCGCTCCCGCGCTGGGTCATGGGCCCGCGTCCGTGTACTCGGTCCCACTGAGAGCCTGTCTGCTCTAAGCGAGTTGGTCGAGCACTAGTACGAGCGCTGCCACACTTCCCGCGAGTACGACGACAGCGACTCCGGCAACGCCCCCGGCGATGAGCTTGAGCCTTCGGGGAGTGGATCGCCAAGCGAAAGCGACGAGCGCTCGCTTGCCGACCTTTGGACGCACGACGCAGAGCCACAAGAGCGCGACTGTTGCCACGAGCCAGCGCGCAGGACGAAATTCGATCCACTCATCGCCGAGACCTTCCTCGCTGTTCGAGGTGTGAACTACATCGCGGTGGCTACGTTCTTTGGGGAGCCGGGAGGGAACGAGCATCGTCGTCACGATAGACGTGGACTGTCCACAGCTCCGTCGTTGGTGAGAGAACCTCTCAGGCCGAGCGTGCGGGAATGTCCCTCGACGCTGAGGGCTCCCGCTCGATCGCGACGGTTCAGACCCGACTCGTTGCCTGTCCTCTCGTTAGCGGGCAACCTTCGGCACATGGCGAGCTACCGCGCGTTCGCGCGCTTTTACGACGCTGTTCAGGGGGACGGTTCCGAGCACGCGGCGTTCCTACGCAAATTGATCGAGGGACATCGACCGTCTGCTCAAACGGTTCTTGAGCTCGCGTGTGGCACGGGCTCGATCCTCAAGCAGCTGCGGCCCGACTACGAGGTCACGGGGCTCGATCTGTCGGCGCCGATGCTCGAAGTCGCGGCCGAGAAGGTGCCCGGTGTGCGTCTCGTCGAGGGCGACATGACGCGGTTCGCCTTGGGCGAGCGATTCGACGTCGTGCTCTGCGTCTATGACTCGATCAACCACCTGTTGGAGTTCCCGCAGTGGGAGGAGGTCTTCGATCGTGCCTACGAGCACCTGAACGACGGCGGCATCTTCGTCTTCGACATCAACACCGAACGCCGGCTCGCAACCCTCTGTGATCGCCCTCCATTGGTGCAGTGGTTCGGCGAGGGCCATCTCTTCGTGATGGACGTCCAGACGGGCACCGATGGCGTCGTTGTCTGGGGAATCCGCGTGTTCGAGCATGAGGGCGGAGATCGCTATCTCCTCCACTCGGAGGACATCCAGGAAGTGTCGTTTCCGCGAAGCCAGGTCGAGCACAGCCTGCGAGAGCGGTTCCGCCATGTTTCCGCGCACGATTCGCGGAGGAAGCGCCCGACGACGGCGTCCGAACGCATCCACTTCGTCGCCGTCAAGTAGACGCTCGCTTGGCTGCGCTAGTTATCGGAAGTCCCTTGACGACGTTGCTCCGTGGCGACTCCGCTGCTTCAGTAACCACACGACTGGTTTCGAGAATCTCGCAGGGCGACTAAACAAAGCGCCCGGCCCCGCGCATCTAATGACTGAGATGGCGGTGCGCGGAGCCACGGTCGAAGAGCTCGAATCGCTCTACCGAGCCGACTTGCCCCGCTTCGTTCGTGCAGCCACAGCGATCGTCGGCGACGAGGGAGCGGGGAGAGACGCCGTGCAAGACGCGTTCGTGCAGGCAGTCAGAAAGCGGACGGGCTACAACGGCGAGGCGCCGCTCGAAACGTGGCTGTGGCGGATCGTGATCAACGAGGCTCTCGCGCTGCGACGCCGGCGTGCGTCGGAGTTCGAGAGGGCCTCGGAGAGCGCGACCGCTCGTCCACGAACCATGTTCCCGAGCAGGACACGGCTGTGCGTGCCTGGGTCGCCGCCCTTCCCGAGCGCCAGCGCCTTGCCGTCTTTCTCCGGTACTTCGCGGATCTCGATTATCAGTCGATCGCAGTCGCGCTCGAGGTCGAGGTCGGAACAGTCTCGGCCACGCTCGCCACGGCCCACGCTGCGCTGCGGCGCTCACACCAGGAGGCAGTGCGATGACAGACGTTGAGCTGGAAGTTGCGGAGTCGTTCGAGCGGGTCTTTCCCGTTCCGACGGTCGTCGCCGACTGGGACGACGTGCTCGACCGCGCCGGGGCAAGGAGTGGAACTCCCACCCGGCCGCCCTCGCGCTGGCGGCTCGTCGCCATCGCCGTAGCGATCGTTGCGGTCGCGGCCTTGCTCGCCACGCCAGCGCTCGGTATCGGTGATCGCCTCCTGAGCCTGATCCAGGGCAAGCAGAGCCCACTCGACGTGCAGGCTCCTGCCTGGTCGCGCGACGGACGGACGATCGTGTTCGTGAGCTGGCGCGACGGCAACGGCGAGGTCTACGCCATGGACGCCGACGGCAGCGGGCCTCGGAACCTCACGCAGAACCCGGCGAAGGATGTCCGCCCTGCCTGGTCGCCCGACGGACGGAGGATCGCCTTCGTGAGCCGCCGCGACGGCAACTCCGAGGTCTACGTCATGAACGCCGACGGGAGCGGGAAGCGGAACCTCACGCGGGATCGGGCGCAGCGACGACTATCCAACCTGGTCACCCGACGGGCGGAGGATCGCGTTCCTGCGCGGCCGGCTTTACAGCAACAACCCGGGCGGCCTCGGCGTGCACCGCTTCTACGGCTACCACCTCTATGTCGTGAACGCCGACGGCAGCGGGCTGCGCAGGCTGACGCGCAACCCGACGGGGATCAGTATCAGCTGGTCTGGTCACCGGACGGGCGGACGATCTACTTCGGGCGCTACCTCGTCAGCACCGACGGGAGCGGAGCGCGGAGGCTCCCGTACATACCGTTGACCGCCGTCTGGTCGCCCGACGGGCGGAGGATCGCCTTCGTGAACGACACCAGGGACCGGACACGGAGTCTGGTCTGTGCTGCCGAGTCGCTACGACGTAGATATCTACGTCATGAACGCCGACGGGAGCGGAACCCGCAGGCTGACGCACAACGCACGCTATAACGCCGAACCTGCGTGGTCTCCGGACGGGCGAAAGATCGCTTTCCGGAGCACACGAAACGGCAACAGGGATATCTACGTCATGAACGCCGACGGGAGCGGAAAGCGGAACCTCACCCGGAACCCGGCGCAGGACGGCAGTCCCTCCTGGTCGCCGGACGGGCGGAGGATCGCCTTCATCAGCGACCGCGACGGGCGTCTCGAGGCTCACGTCATGAACGCCGACGGGAGCGGTCAGCGGAGCCTGACGCTCCAGGGGAGATGAGGGAGGTTGTGATGAGGACCCAGATCCGGCCTGGATCCTCGGCATAGCGCGCCTCACCTGGTAGGCGGCCGAGAGACTGCCCGCTGCGGGGAGATCCTATTCGGCTGCGCGAGCGTACGGGAATGTCTCTTGAGCTACGAAAGGGCACAAGAGCCTCGTCCTCTGAACCACGGCCAGCGTGACAGACTGTGCTCATGCGTGAGCTGCGGCCGGGTGTCTGGCATTGGCAATCGCCGCATCCCGGCTGGAACGAGGAGGAGTGGTGGCCCGAGGACGTGTCGTCGTACGCGATCGAGCTCGGCGACGACTTCCTATTGTTCGACCCGCTCGCCGTTCCCGACGAGCTGCGCGAGCGCGCGACCGCCGTCGTCCTGACGGCGCCCTACCACGAGCGCGACGCCCGTCGGCTTGGCCTCCCGGTACACACGCCGCCCGCGGACACCTGGCAGGACTGGGTCGAGAAGTTCGGCATCGACCCCGATCGCGTGCGCGGCATGGAGAGCGATGACCTTGCCTGGTTGCGCGCCGGCGAAGGCGAGGGACACTTTCACGGTCCCGGAGCGTGGCCGTTCGGCATCACCGCGTACGCGGGCCGCGAGGACAACGACATCGTCCTCTGGCTCCCGCCGATCGGCGCGATCGTCACCGGCGACTCGCTCTCCGACTTCGGCGATGGACTAGACATCCAGCTCGGCGGTCGCAAGCACGTGACGCGCGACGATGTCGTCCAAGGCCTCCGTCCGCTGCTCGACCTGCCGGTCGAGCTCGTACTGCCCGCGCACGGCGAGCCGACGGATCGCGCAGCGCTCGAGCGCGTTCTTTCCTGAGCGGCAATGCAAAACACGAGGCTCAGGAGACGGGGCGCCTTCCTGCGCCGGCGTTCGGGAATGTCACATGAGGGATGGCCGCTCGAAGCCTCAACGGCAGGATCAGGGGGCGCCGCTGGCAGGAACGGTGACACTCGTCATGGCAGAGGGGCGGCGTGTTATCCGTCTTGGCCGCGAATTGTCGCCGCCGATCTTCGGCGCGTTGATCGACGAGTACCAGCGCTTGCTCCGCGACGTGATGCTGCGAATGGGAGGACGCCAGTTCGAGGTCTCTCAAGACACGGCCATCGCGGTGTTCCGCAACGCCAAGCAGGCGGCATTGGCGGCAGTAGCCCTGCAGGACGTCGTCGCGGCGCATGAGTGGCCACACAAGCGCGACGTCGCTGTCAGTGTCGGTGTTCACGCCGCTGAGGCCAGGAGCGGGTGGCTGGGTCCGGCCAAGAGCCGCTGTCAGGCGTTATGCGACGCAGCACAGGGTGGCCAAATCTTCTTCTCCCCTTCCGCGGCCGTCCTACTCGAAGAAGAAGGCCTCGGCGGTCTCGCCATCCGCGATCTTGGTACGCAGGTGACGCGACGCAGCGGATCTCCCGTTCGCGCGTTCGAGCTCTTGCCTGCCGCTCCCGGCGACGGGTTCACCGCGCCGGAGTAGAGAACTGCTGCCTGTGACAGGCTTCAGCACCGCACCAACAGGGAGGTCTTGCACATGTCCGCAGTCTCCGCTCATCCCGTACGCGTCGAGGGAAAGCTGGACACGCCGATCAGCCGGTGGCTCTGGCTCGTCAAGTGGGCGCTCGCGATCCCACACTTCGTCATCCTCTTCTTTCTCTTCATCGCCTTCTTCCTGGCAACGATCGCCGCCTTCTTCGCGATCGTCTTCACCGGGCGCTATCCGCGCTCCATCTTCGACTTCAACGTCGGCGTTCTGCGCTGGGGATGGCGAGTCGCCTTCTACACGTACGGTGCGCTCGGGACCGACCGCTATCCACCATTCACGCTCTCCTCGGTGCCGGACTACCCGGCCAGCGTCGAGGTGGACTACCCAGAACAGCTGTCACGCGGGCTCGTGCTCGTGAAGTGGTGGCTGCTTGCGATTCCGCAGTACGCCATCATCGGGATCCTGCTTGTAGGCCCGAGCTGGGTCGCAGGGAACGGGGGATGGCACGATCAGAGCGGCCAGTGGCACTCGGCCGGCGCCCGACCGGGGCTCATTGGGCTCCTCGTCGTCTTCGCCGGAGTCGCGCTCCTCTTCACGACCCGCTACCCGAGGGGGATCTTCGAGTTCGTTCTTGGGCTCGACCGCTGGGTGCTACGGGTGGTCTCCTACGCGGCACTGATGACCGACGTCTATCCGCCCTTCCGGCTCGACCAGGGAGAGACGGAGCCCATCGCTGTTCCTGAACAGTCGCTGCCGAGTCCGAGTTGAACGCAGAGGCTTACGGCGCCGACCAGGGATAGAACCTTAGCCTGCGCCGAGTGTGCGGGAATGTCCCTTGAGCTGCCCGTGACGTGCGACCCCCTGTGCCCTCTCCATAAGCGCGATGAGTGAGATCGCGGCAACCCGCGTTGCCTGATCACGCGAAGTGGGCAGTATGCAAGCCACCCCTAGGAGGTGGTGCATGTCGGCTGAGGCAAACAAAGCAATTGTCCGACGCTTTTACGAAGAGATCGACAAGGGCAACCTCGCGGCGATGGATGAACTGGTCGCCGAGAACTACATCGACCACTCCCCACCACCGTTTCCGGGACTCGCACCAGGTCGAGCTGGTCTGAAGCAGGCCTTCGAAATCTTCTGGGTCGCGACGCCTGGCCAGCACCACATCGAGGATCAGATCGCCGAAGGAGACAAGGTCGTAACGCGAATCCGCGTCACCGGAACACATGAGGACGATCTCCCTGGGATCTCGAAGACCGGGAACAAGCTGGAGACGACGGCGACAGTAACCCACCGGATCGAGGACGGCATGCTCGCCGAAAAGTGGTCGAACAAGGACGAGCTCGGCTTCCTCCAACAACTCGGCGTCATCCCGACTCCCGAGCAAGGTCCCTCCTCCTAGCGTCGGCGGCTGCTCGCCCCACCTGGCTTCACGCTTGCAGTTCCGACGTGGGTAAGGAAATCGTCGACGAATCACGGAAGTGCCCGATGTGCGGGGGGACGACCTGGATGCTCCTCGACGGTCACTCGACCCTCCAGGCACTCGAGGGTGGACTCGAGGCTCTGGCGTATTCATGCAGTGAGTGCGGCTTCATCCGTTGGCATCGGATGGACAAAGCCGAACCTCGGGTCTAGTCGAGCGGGGCACCCGGCCCGCCCCCGGCCACATCTGCGTGAATCGGGCGTCATAGGCGTTAGCGTCTCGCCGTGAGCTTCACCGTCGACCCCGGCGCGTACGACCGCTATATGGGCAGGTACTCGGTGCTGCTTGCTCCTCAGCTGGCCGATCTCGCAACGGTCTTCGCGGGGCAACGAGTGCTCGACGTCGGCTGCGGCCCGGGCGCATTGACAGCCGAGTTGGTCGAACGACTCGGTGCGGCAGCGGTTTCTGCCGTCGATCCATCGGAGCCTTTCGTCGCCGCGGTAGAGCAGCGTCATCCTGGCGTCGACGTACGTCGTGCAGCCGCTGAGCAGTTGCCGTTCGAGGATGCGCAGTTCGACGCGACCCTGGCGCAACTGGTGGTCCTGCTCATGGAGAACCCCGCAGCGGGAGTGGCCGAGATGGTGCGTGTGACCAGGAAGGGCGGTGTCGTGGCGGCGTCCGTCTGGGACTACGCCGGAGGCCGAGGCCCGGTCAGCACGCTCTGGGATGCAGCGCGCGAGCTCGATCCCGACCTCGTCGACGAGTCCCACCTCGCAGGCGTTCGCGAAGGCCATCTCGCGGAGTTGTTTGACGCTGCGGGACTGGTGGAGATCCAGGAGGCGACTCACTCGATCCGCGTCGAGCATTCGAGCTTCGAAGATTGGTGGGAGCCGCTCACGTTTGGCGTCGGACCCGCCGGAGGCTATGTCGCCGGACTCGACCCGGCACTACAAGCTCAGCTCCGGGAACGCTGCCGCGCGAAGCTCCCTACCGCACCGTTCCTGCTCACAGCGCACGCCTGGGCTGCACGAGGACTCGCATAGCCTGCCTTACGACGCGACGCTCTCCTCGGCTAGATGGTCGCTGTCGCCTGCCCGAGTGTGCGGGAATGTCGCTTGAGCGGTAATGCTCAGTCGGTTTCGCGATTCGACCGACCGCCCTGAAGACGCTCCACAAGCGTCTGCAACGCCGTCCGTCGACCCTGCAGTGCGTCGGCCTCGATGGGCCAGTCGAGTAGAGCCTGGGCCTCCTCGAACTGGAACCAGCCGAAGCTATCGTGCTCCTCCGCATCGAGTTTCGGCTCCCGGCCGGCTGGCGCTTCGGCCGCGAACGCCACGACCTCCACCTCCGAGACGTCCGGACCGTCAGATCTGATCCCAGCGATTGCGCAGATCGTCGCGCAACGCATACGAGTAGCTCACCTGGAGCGGCTGAAGACTTGCAGTGACGTCCCATCCCGTCTCTTCGCGCACCTCGCGTAGAGCTGCCGCCTCGTCGGACTCGTCGTGCAGCGGTGCGCCGGTAACGCTCTGCCAAAACCCGCCTAGCGCACTCGTTCTCCCGAGCATCAAGAACCTGGCACCGCCGGTCTCACGACGGAACAGCTGTACCGAAACATCGCGCGGGACCCGCCGCATCGCACGTTCATACCACCGAACAGCAGGCCGCCGGCATGGGCCAGTGTTCGGGAATGTCACCCGAACGGGGCGGTGATACTCCGCGCGTGGGTGGACGCTGCGAGAGCGACCCGCCGGGGCCTGACCCGGAAGGAACCAGTCTTCGAACGGCACGGCTGAGGCTTCTCCCGCTGACAAGCCGCGACGAGTCCGACCATGCTCGTGCATCGAGGAATGCAGCGGACGCCTTGCGCGACACCCGCGCGGCCGATGTCCAGTGGCGCGAGCACGGCTTCGGCCCGTGGGCCGTCCGGGACAAGCAGGGCAGCTGCTTCCTCGGCTGCGCCGAGCTGCGTCTCGCCGGCGACGGCATCGAGGGCATCGCCCCCGACGAAGTCGAGGCGGGCTGGTGGGTGACCGAGGACCGGCGGAATGACGGCATCGCGACCGAAGCGATGGAAGCGGCGATCGACGATCTCTTCAGCCGCACCGACGTCGAGACGATCACGGCGTACATCTCGGACGGGGGAAACGAAGCATCCCGCCGCGTGGCAGCCAAGCTCGGATTCTCGGTACGCGGCCGAGGCCACGGGCGCTCGGGCGAGCCGATGACGGTTTACACGCTTCCCCGCGATGATTGGCTGCGACAACGGCCCTGAGGCAAGCGCTCGGAGTAAGGACCGTCTCGCCTGCGCCAGTGTTCGGGAATGTCACTCGAGTACCGGGTCCGACCCGCTCCGCCAGGGCCTTCATAGTCAAGCGGGTTCGCCAGCGCGCGCGACGCCCAGCTACCCGTGTCGCCGTACCGTTTCCACCTGTCGTGCGAAGCGGGTCTCGAGCAACCGACGTCCACGTTCGATGAGGCGCCTGCTCGTGTTGACAAGCGACACGACGAGCACCGTCGTCACGACTGCACCGATGACGAGGCTCAGCTCGGATCCTGTGCCCGCAGCGTTTGCGACGAGCCCCACGACGACCCCGGCGAGAGCTGCGTTGATCACCGCGACGAGCGTGGAAGTCTCGCCAATCAGGCGGTAGGACCGGCCCCCCGTGCCCGGGCCATACGTCTCGTCAAGACCCTGCTCGTCGTCGTGGTGGCCCGTAACGAAATACGGCTCGAGCCCCGGCGAGATTTCGAGATAGGCGTGACGGATGCGATTCATGCCGGACAGGAGCCAGAAGTCGTCGATCCGGGCTTCGATGAGGCGGATGTAGGTTGCCATCCCGACGAAGAGAGCGACCGGCAGAACGAGGAGTGCGAACGCGGTGAAACCACCGTCGAACTCGGTCGCACGAGCGACCAGGGCCAACGCAACGACGCTCGCGGACACGACAGTCAGAAAGATGGCGGCCCGACTGAAGACCGCGCGGTAGGTGACGTCCCTCGCCGCGAGCAGGCTCCAATGCTCGGTCGCGAGGATCTGGGCACGCACGCTCTGGGGCACGTCAGGGTGCGGAGAGGACGGTGGCTCCTGCTGTTCGTGCGTGCGTCCGGTTTCCGCCGATCGGGCGAAGCGGGGTTCGAGCCTGCGACGCCCGCGCGCAATGATGCGCCTGTCGGCGTGGACAAGTAGCGCGACGACCACTGAAGTCACTACTGCGCCGATGAGCAGGCTCAGCGCGGATCCTGCGCCCACCACCTTTGCGACGAGGCCCCCAACGACCCCGGCGAGAACGGCGTCGAGCACCCCGACGACCGTGGACGTGCTGGCAATCAGGCGGAGGACACGGTTCTCCGTGCCTGGGCCATACGTCTCGGAAAGGCCTCGCTCGTCGTCGTGATGGCCCGTCACGAAATACGGCTCGAGCCCCGGCGCGATCTCGAGATAGGCATGACGGAGACGATTCAGGCCGGACAGAAGCCAGAAGTCCTCGATCCGGGCGTCAACGAGGCGGATGTATGTCCCCACCCCGATGAAGAACGCAACGGGCAGAACGAGGAGTGCGAACACGTAGAAACGGTCGCCGAACTCGGTCGCCTCGGCAGCAAGGGCCAACGCGACGACGGACGCGGACACGACAGTCAGAAAGATGGTGGCCCGGCTGTAGATCGCGCCGTATGTGATGTTCCTCGCCGCGAGCAGGCTCCAATGCTCGGTCGCGAGGATCTGTACGCGCACGGCCTCAGACACGTCGGGGTGGTGCGGGTCGGTGGGCATCGCGCCTCCTCCACGTCGAGGGCCGAGCCGTCACCGGACCCGGTTCGCGAGATCGTACGCCCGAACGCCCGCCTCGATGATGTCCCTGGCTCACATGGCGCAGTAGCGCGTCAAGCCGGTCGGCGGGCAACGACTCCAGCCACGCATAGTGCTCTGGACCCGCGACCGAAGAACGTCACACGTGCCGGATGGGAGAGTGACTGACTTAGCGCCCGGGCGGTGGACCCGGCGGCCCGAGGATGCCGTACGCCCACTTTTCCGCGATGGGCAGGAGTAGCTCCATGTCCGGTGGACCGTCGGGCGGCGGCGGCACAACGTGCTCGGGGGCAGGCTCAGCGATCCTCCCCCTGACGGGGCTCGATGAAGCCGAGCATGCCCGTGCATCCAGGAATGCCGAGGACGCTTTGCGTGACACTCGCGCCGCCGAACCGCAGTGGCAGGAGCACGGCTTCGGGCCGAAGGCAATCCGGGACAAGCGTCACGACAGCTTCCGTCGCCTGCGCCGAGCTGCGGTTGCCGGTGAGGGGATCGAGGGCATCGCGGCGGATGAAGTCGAGGCGGGCGGTGGGTGACCGAGGAGCGGCGGCAACGAAGGGATAGCAGTACTGACCGGCAATGTCATCGGCGATCTTGATCTGTTGGAGCGCACCGAACGCCAGAAGATCCTACGGCCTATCCTCACGACGGGCCGAACCCGAACTTTCCCGCTCGCGTGATGCGGCGGAGCTCGGATTCGCCCTCCTCCGTTGGGACGGGGGCAGTTAGTCGAGCCTTTGTCGTGTACACCCTTTGCAGAGACGACTGGCTCCGACGACTCGAAGCGTGCGTCCGCAACTGCCCTCGGCGCCCGAGCGTGCTCTCGCTTGAGCTAGGGAGCGTGGTGTTCGACTCGGCGTCGTGCGATGCGGACCGTTCTGCTCCGCCTAGCAAGCGTTCTTAACACCCCAGCTCTCTCGGTCCGGCTCGGCTTGCTTGGCGTCTCTGCGGAACGTGAGCCATCAGGACGTGTCCGCTGCAGCGTCCGGGTCGGACGCGCGGCGGAACCTCAATGTCCGCAGCGTGAGCAGGATCGCCGCGAAGCCCACAATGACATTCACAAACGTAAGGGTGAGTTTCATGCCGACGCTGAAGGCCAGGAGCGCCGAGCGCGACGCGCTACCGCGGAGGGTGTAGACGAGGAGCGCCTGCTGTGTCCCGACCCCACCGGGGCTGATGGGCACGAGCGTCGCGAGGCTCTCCGCCGCCTGCACGAGCAGCACGTTGCGGGCTGACTGCTCGATCCGAAACGCGCCGAGCATGAACCAGACCGTCGCGAGGCGAAGCGCCCACTCGGCGAGCTGCCAGGAGACAACAGTGCGGAGCCACCGCGTAGGAGTGCGGACGACGGTGAATGCCTGGCGGACACGCTCCCTGAACCCGGCGACGTTGGCTCGGATCCAGACGGCGAGGGCGACGACGCCGAGGGCGATGACGCCGAGCGTGAACTCGGCGACGGTCTCGTGCCGGAGAAACCACGCGAAGTCGAAGCTCGGCAGGTACGGCAGCACATCGAGGCTGGGCAAGACGCCCTGCGTCACCGCCCAGGAGAAAAGCGCGACCACGCAGAGTGCATCGACGAGTGCCAGCACGAGGCTCGAGCTGACGAGTGTCGTGTACGTCGACCCTTTGATCGCGCGATGCGCCAGCGTGAGGCGAACGACGTCTCCGATGCGGGCCGGGAAGAGCGCGTTGACCCCGGCGCCCGCGACGCACGCGGCGTACAGCGGCAGCCAGCCGACGCGTGTCTCGGGATAGGCAGCGACGAGGACATTGCGCCACGCACGGCTCGCGCACACGGTCTTCGCCAGATGACAGCTGAGCGCGAGTGCGAGCGCGACGCGATGGACAGAGGCAAGGTAGTCCCAGAACGCCGAGATGGCATCCAGGACGGTTTCCACGCGCTCACGCTATCCATGCGATCCACGCCCGGCCATGACTCAGAGCCTTCGTGCCCAATGCCATCAGCGAGGGAGGCGGCGAGCACGACGTCGGCACCGGGCTCGATGCTGGCTAGGCCTGTACTCGTCTTGCTGACCAGGCCGAGTTGACGGTCGCGAAGAGCGGCGGGATCATCTCCGCACATGGACGACTACGAGGTCGTCGCCGAGGAGCTGAGCAAGCTCGCGGAAAAGTGGCGCGAGCTTGAGATGCGCGTGGCTGAGGTCGAGAGAGTGAACGCGCGTCTTGAGGAAGCCGCCCTGACCACGGCCCGCGCCCTGGGAGAGGTCTCACATCACTGGGACGCGGTGTACGACGCTATGCGCCGAGGCAGAGTCGAGGACGAGATCTCGTCCGAGCGCGACCACCGTGCGGCTAAGGCGCGCCGCGGCGAGTCATCAGATTAGACGTCATCGCTCCAGGGACGCGCCGGCACGCCACTCGAGGCCGCTCGACGATGTCTCGCGCGACGCAACACCGCGCACTGGCATCGCAGCTATGGTCATTCCGCGCGTTGGTTGTCTTTGAAGCCGTCGAGGCTTCGCACGTTCCTCTTCGACTGTCGCACCGACCTGAGCGCAGCAGGGAGTTCAATCGAGCTCTCCTGTCCCGAAAGGAACGAAGGAGCACGAATGACCGCGATCCTCACCGAGGTCCAGAAGTCCGACGAGATGGTCAAGCTCGCACGCGAGCAGATCGATGCCTTTAACCAGGGCGACTGGGAGCTTCTCCGAGGAATCCACACCTCCGACGCGCGTTACGAGGAGTTCGGAACCGAGCGCAAGGTCGAAGGCCCGGAGAAGATCGTCGAGCTCTTCAAGGGCTGGAAGACGGCGTTTCCGGACGTCATCGGTACCGTGACGAGCTCGGTTGCCAGCGGCGACAAGGCGGCAATTGAGGTGACCTGGAAGGGCACGCATACCGGCCCGCTCACGACTGCCGAGGGGACGATTGCAGCTTCGGGCAAGCTTCAGGAGACGCCCGGCGCAGTCTTCTACACCTTCGAAGGAAACAAGATCAAGTCGAGCCGCCAGTACTTCGACTCGCTGACGCTCATGAAGCAGATCGGCGCACAGCCCAAGTAGTCCCCGCCAATACGAAGAGAGGGGGCGGCCCGGCGGTCGCTCCCTCTCAGGCGAGGCAACGGCCAGCTACTCCGAGTTTCGGAAGTGCTTGGGGCAACTGGGTAAGAAGCAGTTCGTCGAAGCCCCTAGCAAGCGCTGCTCGGCGACCGTGTTTTGGACTTAGCTCCCTCCTTTCGCCGCTGCGCTCACTTTGAGTAGCGCCAGGTCTGAGCTCAAGAGAGAGAGGAGTGCGGAGACGGTGAAGTGGCCAACTAATCGGCACACCAAGGCTGCCGCAGTGCGAGAGCTCGATAGAAAGGCATGGAACCTTCCACAGGCGTCGGTACGAACAGCGTCTCGGAGCAGTTATCGAGACGGGCTCGACTGGGGTAGGTTCAGGGACCTGTACTACCCGGCAAGTCGCCGACACAATTTCGAGGCAATAGTGGCGTACGGCGACTACAAGAGAGCGCCGCAAGCCAGCTCGCCAGCAACCGAGGTCATCCATCTCAAGCGTGACGCGAATTCGACCGACGCCCCGTCCCTCGAGGAGTGGGAAGCCGAGGGCGGGACGACTCCCTAGCTAGCTTGGGGATCGCTCGACGGAGGGTCCAGCTTGCCGGACCCCCAATCGTTAGAGAGAGGGCTGCGAGTCCCACGAAAGGTTGAGAACGAAGTGCTGGCCCTGCGTGTCGAATCCTGTTCGCCTGGGGCTCCTACGTCTCGCGCGCCATAGCGCGTCGGGAGATTGCGGGCCTTCGGCCGGGGTTCTGGCAGCAGAGCCAGTAGAAGGATTCTACTCCTCCTAGAATCTGCGCCAGTGCAGTCGTGGAACGTGAACGAGATTGAGGTGCCCGAGGGGACACGCCGAGCCGAGGCTCTGGAGACGGTCGACGGGGCACGGGCGATCATCATCCGTCTCGCGCCTGGTGAAGAACTCGGCGAACACCAGGTCCGAGAACGGGCTTGGCTGATGGTGGTCGCCGGCTCGGCGCGTATTGAGGCGGGCGGCGACGTCGTCGAGGCGGGATCGGGCACGCTACTCACGTTCGAGCCCGACGAGCGCCACAAGGTCTCCAGCGTGGACGGCACTCGGATCCTTTTGATCCTCTCGTCGTGGCCAGCGGATGGCCACTATCCGAACTGGCCCGGCGATGTACTTCCGAACACTGAGGTCAGATGAACGAACCTGACCCACGAGACGTGGACAGCGAACACGACGCCTGTCCGAACTGCGGGTCACGCGTGGAATCCGCGATCAGCGCTCCGAGCGAGGAGCCAGTCCGTGAAGCAACGGAGCGACGCTGTCCAAGCTGCGGCAAGGTCCTGCAGCGCGAAGTGGGTGGCGAATGGGCGATCGTCGACGAAACCGAGCGGTAGTCTCAGCGGATGGTCGCCAGCCGCGTCCGACACACCGTCGCGTTCACGCTCGTCCACGAGGAAGGATCGGCGGAAGAACGTGACTTCCTCGATGCGGCGGAGCACCTTTCAAACATTCCGGGCGTCGAGGCGTTCGAGTTGCTGGCAGAGGTCAGCCCGAAGAATGGCTTCCGGTTCGGAATCGTGATGGAGTTCGCAGATCGAGCCGCCTACGATCGCTACAACGAGCACCCCGATCACGCCCGTTTCGTGGAGGAGCGTTGGCTGTCCGAGGTGCACGAATTCCTTGAGCTCGACTATGCGGCGCGACGATAGTCGTCGCGCTCGCACGGGTACGCAACGAACGTCTCGCTCGAACCGTGGAGCCTTACGTGCGACCCGTCGGCGGTGAGCAGGCCGTATACGCCCTGCGACCCCGAACCGTCGACGAAGCCGCCGTGAACGAGTACGACGTTCGGCTTGTCGCTCATCACCCACGTCCTTTGCGCGGAGCCCGCCCGCTGCGGCGTACGGTTTGTGTGAGATGGTGTCTCGGCGGCGGTCGGACCCTTCCCCCTGAAGAATGACCTCTCCCCGAGGACCGCCCGCCGCAACTCTCGCCAAGCGGACGGCCTCGAAGGGGCGCCGCCGCCGAGCGCGCCGCCCGAATCGGGTCCTTCCGCCGATGCGTAGATGATCGGCGTTGGCGAAACGTGCCGCCGAGCGACCGGGCCAGCCACCCAATCGCGTCCCCACCCAGAGGTGAGGGAATAGAGGGACACGCCGCAGGCCGACCCGGCCAACGATCTGCTTCGCCGGCCAGCGAGCCGCCCCTGCCTTGAACGTCGGTACCGTTTGAACCCCCGGCCCGATTCGCGCTCTGCTGGCATGAAGTGACGCAGGGCCGGGAGCCGGGTGCGGAACCGGCTCCAGCTGGTGGCCCTGAAAAGGGGGCACGGATCGCCCCGCGGCGAATGCGTCCAACGACCGCCGCGCGGACGAATGGTCGATCCACGACGACGCCCGCAACGTACTGCCGCCACACGTATGCATGAGGTGAACAGTCAGTGGCGATCCTGATCGGGAAGATCGTGACGGTGTGCGCGGTCTAGATGACCGAGCGTCACACCATCCGAGTGCGCTCCTCCGTACCACGTGTCGAGATCGAGGGGGCGTTCGCCTGCCGCCTGCGGCCCGCCCCCTCGAATCTCCCCCTGGGTAGCGCGAAACGCGAACGGCCGTGGCGCTCGTCGCGTCGTTGCAAGCCGACCGCGAGCTCGAGGCGGGACGCGCCCGAACTAGCCCGCCCCCTCGTGAGTTGCGACGCGGTCCTCTGACTCGTGGGCTGCCCGAAATGGCGTGACGGTACCCAGAGCTAGGTACGAACTGGACCTTCGACAAAGGCCATGGCCCGGGCGACGGGTTAGCGTCCACGGCGCACCTTGTCTCTGGGGGTAGGGGAAGGGGGAAACCCCCGGCACCTGGGTAGTTCACCGAATCGCCCGGGCACACCGGAGTCCAAGGGCCAGCTTCAGTCACCCCCTCGACTGAAAGGTCCCGACCGGTTCCGGCTTCCGGGTTGGCTGGTCGCCCGTCTCCAACTTCGACGGCTAAGGGAGGCGGGCTTCCAGCGCTGGAGCTGCGCGGGAAGTTTCCTCATCGTTCGGATCGATGTGGGTCGTCCCACCGGCGATCTTGTCGCCCGAGCTCGAGCGCGTCATGCGTTCGGGCGGAGGCCCGGCCATCTGGCGAGAGCCGACACTGCGGCGTTCGGGCAGCCACTCGGCGAGTCAGGTTTCGAGTCAGGTTTTTCTGTCAGTTGCTGACGGCTCCTGACGCTGAACCCGTCTGAGGATCCGCATAAGAGAGCGGAAAGGCGGCTCCTGTCGGTTACTGTCGGCTCGTGATTCATGCTTCGTAGCCTCCGGATCGAGAACCTCGTCCTCATCCGCGAGGCCGAGCTCGGGTTCGGTCCCCGTCTGAATGCAGTGACCGGAGAGACGGGCGCGGGGAAGACGATCTTCGCCCAGGCGATCGGGCTCCTCCTGGGTGCGCGCGCTGATGCCGCGTCGGTCGGTTCGGCCGGATCCGAGGCGTACGTCGAAGCGGAATTCGACGTACCGGACGGGTTCTTCGAGGAGGACGACGTGACGGCGCTCGCGGAGCTCCGACCGGAGGGCGAGGCCGGTCTGGTGATCGCGCGCCGCGTCTTCGGCGACGGGCGCACCCGCGCATACGCATGGGGCCGGGCCGTCGCGCGCGAGGACGTCGCGGCGGCGGCGGAGCGGTTGATCGCCATGTCGGGTCAGTTCGAGCAGCGTCGGCTTGCGCGTCAGTCCTTCCAGCTCGACGTCCTCGACACGTTCTGCGGGGAGGAGCAGCTCGTCCGGCGCCGCGATGCGCGCGTCGCATGGGCCGCGCTCGTCGCAGCACGTCGGCGCTATGACGATCTCATCCGTGACGCGGATGCAGTCGCATTCCGGCTTGCAGAGCTGAAGGCGCTCGTCGAAGCGACCGAGGGGATGGCTCCCGACGAGGAGGCGCGCCTGCTCGCCCAGCGCGAGCGGCTCCGGCATGTCGAGGAGCTCGCCGAGGCGGCGACCGCAGCGGTTGCGGCGATCGCGCCCGACGAAGGCGAAGGCGCTGCCTCGCTGGCGGCGCTGGCCGAGCGGTCGCTCGCCCCGTTCGAGCGCATCGCACCCGAGCTCGGCACCAGCGCCGAGGAGCTGCGCGAGCTCGCCGTCCGGCTGGGTGAGGCGGGATCTGATCTCCACCGCTTCCTCGCCACGCTCGACACGGAGCCCGGCGCCCTCGAGGCGGTCGAAGGACGCCTTCAGGACTTCGCCGACCTCGAGCGACGCTTCGGAGCGGGGTCCTACGAGGAGCTTCTCACGCTGTCCGCGGCAGCGGATCGAGAGCTGGGCGAGGCCGGGGCGACGGGAGACCCCATCGAGGCCGCGGCCGCTGCGGTCGCCGAGGCGGAGAAGCGCGCCGGCAATCTCGCCGCCTCGCTCCGCGAAGCCCGCGAGACCAACGCCCGCCCGCTAGGAGATGCAGTGGCGGCGGAGCTCGCGTCCCTCGGCATGGGGGAGGGCGAGTTCGTCGTCGAGCTGCGCGAGCGCGAGGCGGGGGCAACCGGCGCCGACGAGGTGAGCTTTCTCGTGCGACCCAACGCCGGGCTCCCCTTCGCTCCTGTCGCCGACACTGCGTCGGGCGGCGAGCTCTCGCGCATTGCGCTCGCTCTGGCGGCGGTCGCCGGAGGCGAGACGCTCGTCTTCGACGAGATCGACGCCGGTATCGGCGGCGTGACCGCGCACGCGGTCGCCTCGACGCTGCAACGGCTGGCCGAGCGCGCGCAGGTGCTCACCATCACGCACCTGCCGCAGATCGCGAGCGTCGCGGAGACGCACTTCCGGGTCGAGAAGGTGCCCGGTGACCCGACGCACACGCGGATCGAGGAGCTCGACGAGGTGCTCCGGCGCGAGGAGATCGAGCGCATGGCAGGGGGCGCCGAGTTCATCGCGACGCTCGGGACACAGTCCGCCGAGGTCTGACCCCAAGCCCTGCTACGGTGAGAACCCGTGGCCAGGTACGTGTTCGTCACGGGTGGTGTCGTCTCCGCGCTGGGGAAGGGCATCGTCGCCGCCTCGCTCGGACGCCTCCTCAAGGCCCGCGGCCTCTCCGTCTCGGCTCAGAAGTTCGACCCGTACCTGAACGTCGACCCGGGCACGATGAGCCCGTTCCAGCACGGCGAGGTGTTCGTCACCGAGGACGGCGCCGAGACCGATCTCGACATCGGGCACTACGAGCGGTTCATCGACGAGAACCTCTCGCGGAACGCGAGTCACACGGCGGGCGCGATCTGGGACTCGGTGCTCAGGCGGGAACGCAAGGGCGAGTTCCTGGGCGCGACCGTCCAGGTCATCCCGCACATCACGAACGAGATCAAGGCGCGAATCCGGCGCGCCGAGAAGGTCTCGCCGGCGGACGTCATCATCTCCGAGGTCGGCGGCACGGTCGGCGACATCGAGTCGCTGCCCTTCCTCGAGGCGATCCGTCAGTTCCGGCGCGAGGTCGGCAACGAGAACGTCCTCTACCTGCACGTCACGCTCGTGCCGTTCATCGACGCTGCTGGCGAGCTGAAGACGAAGCCGACGCAGCACTCCGTCAACGAGCTGCGCCGCATCGGCATCCACCCCGACGTGGTCGTCTGCCGTTCGACGGAGGAGCTCTCCGACGACATCCGCGAGAAGATCGCGCTCTTCGCCGACGTGGATCGCCGCGCCGTGATCGGGTGCCCGGACGTCCCCGACGTCTACCTCGTGCCGGAGGTGCTCCAGGCGGAGGGGCTCGACACGCTGGTGTGCGAGAAGCTCGGGCTCGATGCGCCTCCAGCGGAGCTCGGCGAGTGGGGCGAGCTCATCGACCGAACGCGCGAGCTGCGCGAGGACGTCGAGATCGCGCTCGTGGGCAAGTACGTCAAGCTCCACGATGCGTACCTCTCGGTGCACGAGGCGCTCAAGCACGCCGGCGTTCAGGCGGGGTGCCGCGTACACGTGCGCTGGGTGGACGCCGAGAACATGTCGTACGAGGAGGCCGTCCAGGAGCTCGAGCTGGCCGACGGCGTGCTCGTGCCGGGCGGTTTCGGCTCGCGTGGGTGGGAGGGGAAGATCCTCGCCTGCCAGGTCGCGCGCGAGCAGGAGATCCCGTACCTCGGCATCTGCCTGGGAATGCACGTCGCGGTCTCCGAGTTCGCCCGCCACGTCTGTGGGATGGACGGCGCGAACTCCACGGAGATGGACCCCGAGACGCCGTTCCCGGTGATCGACCTGCTTCCCGAGCAGAAGGAGATCGAGGATCTCGGCGGCACCATGCGACTCGGCGCCCAGGCGGTCGAGCTCGAGGACGGCACCCGGGCGCGCGACGCGTACGCGGAGCCCGTCGTCCACGAGCGCCATCGGCACCGTTACGAGGTGAACAACGAGCTGCGGCAGCAACTCGTCGACGCGGGCCTGGTGGTGTCGGGAACCTTCCAGGAGGGACGACTCGTCGAGATCGTCGAGCTACCCGACCATCCCTGGTTCGTCGCGAGCCAGTTCCATCCGGAGTTCAAGTCGCGGCCGACTCGACCGGCGCCGCTGTTCCGCGAGTTCGTCGCCGCGGCGCGAGAGCGCGCGCGTTCACGAACGGGGTTGCCGGCGGCTACGTCTGCCGGCGGATGAGGATCGCCACCGTCCGGCTTCGGGTCCCGTCGACGGACTCGGTTGCTGTGCGAGTACCGATGCGTTGCGGAGCAGCGTCGGTGACGGAGATCGCCGCGGTTCCGGAGTGCTCGTGCACTGCGACGCGGGTCACGTAGGCCGGGCTTCTCCGACCGCGTGCACCACAGGGGGTACGGTGACGCCGATGGACGCCGTCCAGGAGTCGCTGAGGCCGCGGATCCTCGACCTCTTCCTCGAGCTGTGCGCGATCCCGAGTCCCTCGACGAGGGAGCGCGCCGTCGCCGACCGTGTCACGGCGTACCTCGCCGAGATCGGGCTCGAGCACGACGAGGACGACGCCGCGGAACGGCTCGGCGGTGACACCGGGAACATCTACTGCCGCATCCCGCCCACGACGGACGTCGGGACGCCGATCTTCCTCTGCGCGCACACCGACACGGTGCCTCCCGAGACGGGGATCGACCCGGTCGTCGGCGAGGACGGGATCGTGCGGAACGCGGCCGGAACGATCCTCGGATCGGACAACAAGGCCGCGGTCGTGGTCATGCTCGAGGCGGTGCGGCGTGTGCTCGAGGAGGAGCGCGAGCACGCGGGGATCGAGCTCCTCTTCACGCCTCAGGAGGAGGTTTCGCTCCGCGGCGCCGACGCGTTCGAGCACACGCGGTTCGTCGCACGGACCGGCTTCGTCTACGACCAGGGTGAGCCGATCGGCCAGATCGTCCTCGGCTCGCCGCACGCGCGGCTTCTCGACTTCCGCTTCCACGGCGCGGCGGCGCATGCGGGGATGCATCCGGAGGACGGGCGCTCGGCGATCGCGGCGGCGTCGCGCGCCATCGCAGATTTCCGCCTCGGGCGCATCGACGAGGAGACGAGCGCCAACGTCGGCGTGATAACCGGCGGCACCGCCCGCAACGTCGTCCCCGAGTGGTGCACGTTCACGGCGGAAGTCCGCTCCCACGACGAGCGGAAGGCGATCGGGGTGGCGCGCGAGATGGTCGAGAGCGCTGCCTTCGCCGCGAGCCTGACCGACTGCGAGGTCGAGTCCGAGGTGCGGCCGAGCTTCCCCGGCTACCGCTTCCGCGAGAGCGACGAGCCGATTCGCCTGGCGGCCGAGGCGCTCGAGCGGGCCGGGATACACGCCGACGTACGCGCTGAGCGGCGGCGGCGCCGACGCGAACGTCTTCAACGCACGAGGGCTTCGGTGCGTCAACCTCGCGAACGGGATGATGGAGATCCACACGCCCGACGAGCACATCGCGGTCGCCGACCTCGAGGGCATGGTCGAGGTCACGCTGGCGCTGATCGAGGCCGCGCGCGAGTTGCGCTAGCCGTGGAGCGGCGTCGCCTCGGCCCCGTGGTCGGGCTCGGCACGTACCGGACGTTCGAGGGCGACGTCTCCGCGGCCCACGCGGTCGTCGACGCCGCGCTCTCGGTGGGAGGGCGAGTCTTCGACTCGTCGCCGATGTACGGCGCAGCCGAAGGGTCGCTGGGAGCAGCAGTGCGTGAGCGCCGTCCGGAGGTGACCGTCGCGACGAAGATCTGGTCGCCGAGCGTCGAGGAGGGACGGGCGCAGTACGAGGCGCAGCGGCGGTTCTTCGACCGCGTCGAGATCGAGCAGGTCCACAACCTCGTCGCGTGGAAGGAGCATCTGCCCTGGATCGAGGAGGAGAAGGCGGCAGGGCGCATCGACCGCATCGGCGTCACCCACTGGAGCGCGGGCTCGTTCGGCGAGCTCGAGGGCGCTCTGCGGACGGGCCGGTTCGACGTCGTGCAGCTGCCCCTGAATCCGTGGGAGCGCGAGTCGGAGGCCAGGCTGCTGCCGCTTGCCGAGGAGCTCGGGATCGCCGTCATCGTCATGAGCCCGTTCGGCGGCACCGGAGCTCCGCTTCTCGATCACAGGCCCTCGGCCGCGGAGCTCGAGCCGCTCCGCGAGTTCGGGGTCGAGACCTGGCCGCAAGCCCTCCTGAAGTGGGTGCTCTCGGACTTGCGCGTCGATCTCGTGATCCCGGCGAGCCGCCGTCCCGAGCGCGTGCGGGAGAACGCGCTCGCGGGCACACCGCCGTGGTTCGGGCCTGACGAACGTGCCTTCGTGGCGCGTCTGGCCCGTTCCTGACCCGATATCGTCCCGCGCGCATGCGGATCGGCGTCGCCAAGGAGATCAAGTCGCAGGAGTACCGCGTCGCGCTGACCCCGGCAGGAGCACGCGAGCTCGTCCAGCGCGGTCACGAGGTCGTCGTCGAGACGGGCGCGGGCGTCGGAAGCGCGTTCCCGGACGACGCCTACGAGCGCGCCGGAGCGAAGATCGCGTCGGTCGACGACGTGTGGTCGACGGCCGAGCTGCTGCTCAAGGTGAAGGAGCCGATCACGCCCGAGTACCCGCGTCTGCGCGACGGTCTCACGCTCTTCACGTACCTCCACATCGCCGCCGACGAGCCGCTGACGCACGCGCTCGTCGAGTCCGGGATCACCGCGATCGCATACGAGACGGTCGAGACTGACCGCGGCGCGCTGCCGCTGCTCGCTCCGATGAGCGAGATCGCCGGCCGGCTCTCGGCGCAGGCCGGCGCCGATCACCTCGAGAAGCCGAAGGGCGGGAGGGGGATCCTCCTCGGAGGCGTCGCCGGTGTCGCTCCCGCGCGAGTCCTGGTCATCGGCGGAGGGATGGTCGGCTACAACGCCGCAGTCATCGCGCTCGGCATGGGTGCCCAGGTGACGATCCTCGAGCGCTCGGTCGACCGGATGCGCTTCCTGGAGCAGATCCTCTCCGGCCGCGTCCAGCTCCTGATGTCCTCGGCGCTTCAGCTCGAGGAGTCGATCAAGGACGCGGACCTGACCATCGGCGCCGTTCTCATCCCGGGCGCGCTCGCACCGAAGCTCGTGACGCGGGAGATGCTCCAGACGATGAAGGAGAGCTCGGTCTTCGTCGACGTCGCGATCGACCAGGGTGGCTGCGCGGAGACGTCCCGGCCGACGACGCACGACGATCCCGTCTATACGGTCGACGGCGTGATCCACTACTGCGTCGCGAACATGCCCGGTGCGGTACCCATCACGTCGACGCGGGCGCTCACGAACGTGACGCTGCCGTACATCGAGCAGCTCGCCGACCTCGGGCCCGTCGCCGCCGTGCGCGCGAATCCGGAGCTCGCACGCGGCGTCAACGTGATCGGCGGCATGGTGACGTACGAAGCGGTGAGCGAGGCGCACGACATGCCGTACACGCCGCTCGACGCGGCGCTCGCCGCCTAGGTCGCGGCGCGCTTGGCCCGGCGGAAGAGACGACCGCCGGCGCTCTCGCTGCCGCGCGTCGACGAGCCGTCGGAGTCATCGGGGCTCTTCGGGTTCCGCTCGGTCGGGAAGATCTTGATCTACCGCGAACGTGATCGCCGCGGCGAGGCCGACGATCGCGGTGATGTAGACGACGAGCAGCAGTACTCCGAGGACGTCGTTCAAGGCGGCCGTAGAATAGCCCGCGCTATGCCGCGGGCGTGCGTCATCGTGCTGGACGCCGTCGGCGCTGGAGAGTTGCCGGATGCAGGGGAGTACGGGGACGAAGGCTCGAACACCCTCGGCAACATGGCCAGTGCCGTCGGTGGCCTCGATCTGCCCAATCTCGAGGCGCTCGGGCTCGGGAACGTCATGCCGCTCGACGGCTGCCCGCCGCAGCCCGGCGCGCCGGCGGTCGCCGGCCGCCTCTTCGAGCGCTCGAAGGGCAAGGACACGACGACGGGCCACTGGGAGATGATGGGCGTCGTCACCCCCACCGCCTTCCCGACGTACCCGCACGGGTTCCCGGACGACGTCATCGACCCGTTCATGAACCAGACGGGACGCGGCGTCCTCGGCAACAAGCCCGCGTCGGGAACGGAGATCATCCAGGAGCTCGGCGAGGAGCATCAGCAGACGGGGAAGTGGATCGTCTACACGTCGGCGGACTCGGTCTTCCAGATCGCGGCGCACGAGGAGACGATTCCGCTCGAGGAGCTCTACGACGGGTGTCGCGTGGCCCGCGAGATCCTCACGGGGCGGCATGCGGTCGGTCGCGTCATCGCGCGCCCGTTCGTGGGCGAGCCGGGCAACTACGAGCGCACGCCGAACCGCCACGACTTCTCGCTCGAGCCGCGCCGGCCCAACTATCTGACGTCGATGCGCGATGCGGGCAACACCGTCTACGGCGTCGGGAAGATCTCGGACATCTTCGCCGGCTGCGACGTGGACGACTCGTTCCCGACCACCTCGAACGTGGACGGGATCAACCGGACCATCGAGCTGCTCGAGAACGTCGACGGGGGGCTCGTGTTCGTGAACCTCGTCGAGACGGACATGCTCTGGGGCCATCGCAACGACCCTGTGAACTTCCACCGCTGCCTCCAGGACTTCGACCGTCGGCTCCCGGACATCCTCGACACCTTGCGGGAGGGCGACCTGCTCGTCGTCACGTCGGATCACGGCTGTGACCCGACCACGGAGTCGACCGACCACTCGCGCGAGCACGCCTTGCTCCTCGCGTATGCGGCGGGACGGAACGCCGCCGGCCGGATCCACGAGGAGGGCGAGTTCGCCGACGTCGGCGCGACCGTGAACGCGTGGCTCGGCGGGAAGTCGCCCGGCAAGCGCCTCCCCGGCCGACCGATCGAGCTCTAGACGGGCTCTCGCGACCGGGGCGTGACGAGCCCCGACTCGTAGGCGACTACGACCGCCTGCGTGCGATCGCGAACGCCCAGCTTCCCGAGAATCCGGCTGACATGGGTCTTGACCGTCTCGTCGCTCACGACGAGCCGCTCGGCGATCTCGCCGTTGGAGAGGCCCTCGGCCACGAGCCGCAGCACCTCGGTCTCCCGGGACGTGAGTTCTGAGAGCGCAGTGGGCAGGCTCGGCACGGTCGGACGCAGCCGCGCGAACTCGGCGACCAGGCGGCGGGTCACTCCCGGCGCGAGCAGCGCATCGCCCGCCGCGACGACGCGAACAGCGTCGAACAGGGTGTCGGCGGTCACGTCCTTCAGGAGGAATCCGCTCGCGCCGGCGCCGAGGGCGTCGTACACGTGCTCGTCGAGGTCGAAGGTCGTCAGGACGATCACGCGCGGCGTGCGCTTGCCGTTCTCGGTGACGCGCCGGGTGGCCTCTATGCCGTCCATGACCGGCATGCGCACGTCCATGAGGACGACATGCGGACGGTGGGCCCGGCAGAGATCGACCGCCTCGGCACCGTCGGCCGCCGTTCCCACGACGCGGAAGTCCTCCTGCGTGCCGAGGAGCGCAGCGAATCCGGCCCGCACGATCTCCTGGTCGTCGACGACCGCGACCTTGATCGTCATGGCGTCGCCCCCGCGATCGGAAGCGCCGCCTCGACCACGAAGCCGCCGCCGTCCGCCGGCTCCGCGGTGAGCGTGCCCCCGACCATGATCGCGCGCTCGCGCATGCCGAGCAGGCCATGGCCGTCGGGATCCGGCGACTCCGCGCCGGGCCCGTGGTCGCGGACTCGCAGGAGCAGCTCGTCGCTCTCGTACCGGAGCTGGACGTCGACGGCCGATCCGGGCGCGTGCCGGCGGACGTTCGTGAGCGCCTCCTGCAGGATCCGGTACGCGCACAGGTCGACGCCGGTGGGCAGCGGCGTCACGGCGCCCTCGAGCGTCAGCGTCACCGGGGTTCCGGCCGCACGGGCCGTCTCCACGAGCTCGTTGAGCCGCTCCAGGCTCGGCTGCGGGTCTCGCGTCGCCTCCGCGTTCGCGTCCTCACGGAGGACGCCGAGAAGCCGCCGCATCTCCGTGAGCGCGTCGCGTGCGGTCTGGCCGATCGCTGCGAAGTGCGCCTTGCCCTCCTCGGGAAGGCCATCCGTGGTGAGCCGTGCGCTCTCCGCCTGCACGGCGATCGCGGAGACGTGGTGGGCGACGACGTCGTGCAGGTCCCGGGCGATGCGCGCCCGCTCGCCCATGGCCGCCTGATCCTGGAGTGTGTCGACCATCGCCTGACGTGTCTCGTCGCGTTCGGCCAGCGCCTCGCCTCGCTGTCGGCGCGAGTCGCCGAGCGCGAGAGCGGCGACGACGACCAGCAGGAGGAGGACGCCGGAGAGCCCGGCGTCGTCCCCCGTGAAGGGGACGACCGCGTTGAGGAGGAACGGAAGCGCGGGGAGGACCGACCAGCGCCGGCCGTAGCGCGACGCGAACAGGTAGAGCACCGTCACGAGCCCGAGAACCGCGGCCACCGTGAGCGTGCTTCCGTCCGTCGCGATCGCAAGCAACGCGCCGAAGACGATCGTCCCGGTCGCCCACGCGAGGCGTCTGCGTGCGAGTGCGAGCGGCAGGGTCGCGAGGAGGTTCGCGATCATGGCCGGCCCGACCTCGGCGGCGGAGATCGTGACCTCCGTCATCGCGAGCAGGCCGAGCACGAGCGCGAAGGCAAGCGGCCCGTCCGGGCCCTCGAGCACACGCTGAGCCTGCTTCGCGGTCCGCGCCGCGACCTCGGCGAGCTCGTCGATGGGGTCGCGTTGCGCGGTGCTCACCGGGCCATTGTCGCCGCCGCGGTCTCGATCCGCGTCGTCCGTGGCGGCGAGATGCATCCTCCCCCGCGAGGGTGACCTCACGGGCGACGCCTCACCGGTGCGAGTGCCGCCGAAGACGGCTCCCGGGCGCGACGACATCGACGCCCGAGGCTCCTACCGTTTCCGGGGATGAGCGCAGCGATCGAGATCCGCGGTCTCACGAAGCGATACGGCCGAACGATCGCGGTGGACGACCTGTCCTTCGAGGTCGCCGCCGGCCGCGTCACGGGGTTCGTCGGGCCGAACGGCGCAGGGAAGTCGACGACGATGCGGGTGCTCCTCGGACTCGATGCACCCGATGCCGGGGAGGTCTACGTCAGCGGGATGCGCTACCGAGACCTCGTCGCGCCGCTCATGGAGGTCGGTGCGCTCCTCGACGCCGGCGCGACACACCCGGGCCGGCGCGCGCGTAGCCATCTGCTGTGGCTCGCGCGGAGCAACCGCCTTCCGCTCAGACGCGTCGACGACGTGCTCGAGCTCGTCGGCCTCTCCAGCTGCCGGGCGCAAACGCACCGGAAGCTTCTCGTTCGGCATGGCGCAACGGCTCGGGATAGCGGCCGCCATGCTGGGCGATCCACCTGTCCTCGTGTTCGACGAGCCGGTCAACGGGCTCGATCCGGACGGGATCCGCTGGATCCGCGGCTTCCTGCGGGAGCTCGCCGACGAGGGGCGCACGGTGTTCGTGTCCAGTCATCTCATGAGCGAGCTCGAGGACGTGGCCGACGAGCTCGTCGTCATCGGGCGCGGGCGCCTGATCGCCCATGCGAGCGTGAGCGAGCTCCTGTCGTCGAGATCCGACGGCCGGGTGCACGTACGGACGCCGCAGGTCACGGAGGTCATGGCGGTCCTCGCTGGCGGCGGTGGGGTCGTGACCTCGACCGGCGCGGACGCGCTCGTCGTGTCGGGTCTCGAGCCCGAGCGGATCGCCCAGCTCGTCGCCGAGCGCGGGCTCAGGCTCGACGAGCTCTACCGCGAGCGGGCCTCGCTCGAGGATGCATTCTTCGATCTCACGAGCGATGCGCTCGAGTACGTCACCGAGCGCCCGACGGTGGCATGACGACCAAGGCCCTACGCCTCGCGACGTCGCGCGCAGGCCCGCCGCAGGCGTTCCGCTCGGAGTGGGTCAAGCTCCGGACCGTGCGCAGCACCTTCTGGTCGCTGTTCCTACTCGCTGGCGTCTCGATCCTGTTCACGTCTGTCCTGACCGGTGGGTCGAGCACCGAAGGCGGGAGCCCGGGGAACCGCGGCGACAATGACATCGTCCTCGAAAGCCTTGCCGGAATCTTCTTCGGGCAAATCGCCGCGGCCGTGCTCGCCGTGCTCGCGATCACGTCCGAGTACAGCACCCGAATGATTCGCACGACGTTCGCGGCGAATCCACGGCGAAGGACGGTGCTCGCGGGCAAGGCGATCGTGGTGACCGGCGTCGTACTCGCGGTCGGGCTTGCGACGAGCGCCGCATGCTTCCAGGTCGGCCAATGGCTGCTGCGCGGGAACGGGTTCAACTACCAGGGTGGTTATCCGGTCGTCACGCTCGCCGACAGCGACGCACTCCGCGCTGTGGTCGGGAGCGGGCTCTACCTGGGAATGCTCGCGTTGTTCTCACTGGGCGTCGGCGCCATCGCCCGACACACGGCGGCAGCGATAACCATCGTGCTCGCGGCCGTCCTCGCTCCGGTGATCGCCATCGGCTTCCTGCCCGAGAATCTCGCAGAACCGCTCGAGAAGTCTTCGCTCATGGGTGCGGGTCTGGCGATGCAGCAGACATTCGATCGCCCGGACAACATTCCGCTCGACCCCGCGGAAGGGCTGGCGGTCGTCTGCGCCTACGGGTTCGTCACGCTCGTTGTCGCACTGTGGGTCATCGGCCGCCGCGATGCTTGACTCGTCGGTCGGCTCACCGCCATTCGGCATGATCGCGACGTGGCCATCCGTGCAGCAGACCTGATCGAGCGCAAGCGCGACGGGGAGGAGCTCTCCTACGAGGAGATCATGGAGCTCGTCGTCGGCTTCACGCGCGGGGACGTGCCCGACTACCAGATGGCGGCGTGGTGCATGGCCGTGTACTTCAAGGGGCTCTCGGGAAGGGAGACGCACTCCCTGACCGACGCGATGATCCGCTCGGGCGAGACACTCGACCTCGGGCGGGCGCTCGGGCGGCGCGTCGTGGACAAGCACTCGACGGGCGGCGTCGGGGACAAGACCTCGCTCGCCGTCGGGCCGATCGTGGCCGCGTGCGGCGTGCCGTTCGGGAAGATGTCGGGGCGCGGGCTCGGCCACACGGGCGGCACCCTCGACAAGCTCGAGGCGATCCCGGGCTTCGGGGTCGAGCTGGACATCGACGCGTTCGTGGAGCAGGTGCGGACCATCGGCCTCGCGATCATCGGGCAGACCGGCGACCTCGTCCCGGCGGACAAGAAGCTGTACGCCCTGCGCGACGTGACGGCGACGGTCGACATCGTCCCGCTCATCGCGTCGTCGATCATGTCGAAGAAGCTCGCCGCGGGGGCCGACGCGATCGTGCTGGACGTGAAGGTCGGCGACGGCGCGTTCATGAAGACGGTCGAGGACGCTCGGATCCTCGCCGAGCAGATGGTCGACCTCGGGCGCCGCGAGGGCCGCGAGGTCGTCTGCCTGCTCACGGACATGGACCAGCCGCTGGGTCGGACCGTCGGCAACGCGCTCGAGGTGCGCGAAGCGGTCGAGACGATCGACGGTGACGGGCCCGGCGACCTCACGGAGCTCGTCCTCGACGCCTGCGCGCGACTGCTCGCTCTCTCCGATCTCGGGGTCGACCTCGATGAAGGACGACGACTCGCCGAGAACGCGGTCGAGGACGGGTCGGCCACCGCCGCCTACGAGCGCTGGATCCGCGCCCAGGGGGGTGACCCGGATCCCGGGGTATTGCCCGTCGCGCCCGTCGTCCGCGAGGTCGTCGCGGCGCGGGACGGCGTCGTCGTCCGCCTCGGCGCGCTCGCGATCGGGCATGTCGCCCTGGAGCTCGGCGCCGGTAGGCAGAAGAAGGAGGACTCGATCGACCACGCGGTCGGTGTCGTGTGCCATGTGAAGCGCGGGGACTCCGTTTCGGCGGGCGACGTCCTCGCCGAGGTGCACGCGAGGGACGACGCGTCGGCCTCAACTGCCGCCGACAGCGTGCTCGCCGCCTATGCGCTCGGCAGCGAGCTGCCGCATCCACACGGGATCCTGCTCGACGTCGTCGCCTGATGCCGGAGCTCCCGGAGGTCGAGACCATCCGGTCGCAGCTCGCGTCGCGCCTCGAAGGGCGGACGCTCATCCGCGTGGAGATCTTCGATCCCCGGCTCACTCGGCCGTACGACCTCTTCGAGGTCGCCGAGGAGCTCGAGGGCGACACGGTCGTCGCCGTGGAGCGGCGCGGGAAGTATCTGCTCGTCCGGCTCGAAAGCGGACTCGGTCTCCTCGTGCACCTACGGATGACCGGGAGCTTCGGCTTCACGCCGGTCTCGCACGAGCGCGCCGTCCTCGAGCTCGACGACGGATCGCGCCTCGCCTTCCGCGACGTCCGCCGGTTCGGGACGTGGCTCGTCCTCGAGAACGCCGACCTGGAGCCCTACCTCGCGGCGAAGAACGGTCCGGAGCCGCTCGGGCCGCGGTTCTCGGCGCGCTGGCTCGCGGCGCAGCTCGGTCGGCGGAAGGCGCCCCTGAAGGCTGTGCTCCTCGACCAGCGGGTTGTCGCGGGTCTCGGGAACATCTACGCCGACGAGGCGCTCTGGCGCGCCCGCGTGAACCCGCTGCGTCCGGCGAACGGGTTGGCCGACGGCGAGGTCCAGCGCGTCACGCGTGCGATCCGGGCCGCGCTGCGTGCCGGCATCGAGCGCCAGGGATCCACGTTGCGCGACTACGCCGCTCCCGACGGCGCGTCGGGATCGATGCAGGACGAGTTCCGCGTCTACGGCCGCGACGGCGAGGCGTGCAGGCGCTGTCGAACGACGATCGCGAAGACGCGCGTCGGCGGTCGCGGCACCTGGTTCTGCCCTCACTGTCAGCCGCTTCCGCTGTGAGCTACGAGAGCCCGCAGACGCGCTGCGTACACTCGGTCCGTGGCGCGAACGGTCAAGACTGAGGCCGTGGTGCTGCGGTCGTTCCGCTTCGGCGAGGCGGACCGCATCCTCCACGTCTACACCGCCGAGCGCGGCCGGATCGGCGCGATCGCGAAGGGCGTGCGCAAGACGAAGTCGCGCTTCGGTGCGAGGCTCGAGCCGTTCTCGCACGTCGAGCTGATGCTGCACCAGGGCTCGGGCGAGCTGCACACGGTCACCGGGGTCTCGCTCGTCGACGCGCATCGACCGACGCGCGAGGACCCGTACCGGCTGTCCGTCGGGCTCGTCGGCGCCGAGGCGATGCTGCGGCTGTTCGTCGAGGAGGAGCGCAACGAGCGGACGTTCGAGGCGCTGACGCGGTTCCTCACCGCGACGGACGCGATTGCCGCCGGATCGCGTGGACGAGCCGCGCTCGACCCGCTCGCGCTCGGCTTCCAGCTCAAGCTGCTCTGGCTCTCCGGCTACGTGCCGCACCTCGAGAGCTGCGTCGAGTGTGGCGCGGACGCGCTCGTCGGCTACCTGCCGCGTTCGGGTGGCGCGGTCTGCTCGCCCTGCGCCCCGGACGAGACCGTGTTCCTCTCGCCCGAGGGCTTCCGAGCGATGCATGCGCTCCTGTGGACCCCGCTCGCCGACGCGAGCGGCCTGGGGCTGGGCGAGCGTGCGCTCCGCGACACACTCGCGGTCGTCGTCGCGTCGTACGAGTTCCACGGCGGCTTCCGCCTGCGGACGCTCACGGCATGAGGCGCGCCCTCCGGGACGGATACGAACTCGACGACGATCCGGCCCGCATCGACCGCGACGCAGTCCATGCGTACCTCTCCCGCTCGTACTGGGCGGAGGGCCGACCGCGTGACGTTCAGGATGCTCTCGTCGACAATGCCGCACGCGTCGTCGGCCTGTACCAGGACGGGGAGCTCGTCGGGTTCACGCGCGCGATCTCCGACGGGCACGTGCAGTCGTACCTCGCCGACGTCTATGTCCTCGAGGAACATCGCGGTCGCGGCCTCGGCGTCGAGCTCGTGCGCTTCTCCGTCGACGAGGGCCCGCTCGCGGGCACGAAGTGGTACCTCCACACGCGCGACGCGCACGACCTGTACCGCAGGGTCGGGTTCGTGGAGCCGAGCGAGCGCGTGCTCGAACGCGGCGCCCCGCCTCGGACCTAGTCGGGCTTCGGCGTCGTCCAGTCGGCCGCGAGCCTGTCGAGGACGAACGAGCGCGCGCCCGCGATCGGGATCCGCTCCTGCGCGAGCGAGTCGCGGTCGCGGATCGTCACGGTGTCGTCCTCGAGCGTCTGCTCGTCGACCGTCAGCGCGTAGGGCGTGCCGATCTCGTCCTGCCGGCGGTAACGGCGGCCGATCTGCCCCGAGTCGTCGTACTCGGCGACGACGGCTCGGCGAAGCTCTTCGTAGAGAGCGCGCGCCTTCGACGACATGTCCTCGTTGCGCGGGATCAGCGGGAGCACCGCGACCTTTACCGGCGCGAGGGCGGGGTGGAGGCGGAGCACGGTCCGCTCGCGCTCGGCGACGACCTCCTCGTCGTAGGCATCGACGAGGAACGCGAGCATCGAACGGTTGACACCGAGCGCCGGCTCGACGACGTGTGGGGTGTACCGCTCGTCGCCGTCCACCCACTCGAGCTTCGTGCCCGACGCCTGGGTGTGCGCGGTGAGGTCGAAGTCACCTCGATGCGCGATGCCCTCGAGCTCCGTCCAGCCGATGGGATGGAGGTACTCGAGATCGCTCGTCGCTGACGAGTAGTGCGACAGCTCCTCGGCATCGTGCGGGCGCACGCGCAGGTGGCTCTCCCGGATGCCGTACCGCAGGTGCCATGCGACGCGCTGCTCGACCCAGTACGCGAACCAGTCCTGCGCCTCGGCCGGCGGGACGAAGTACTCCATCTCCATCTGCTCGAACTCGAGCGTCCGGAAGATGAAGTTCCCCGGAGTGATCTCGTTCCGGAACGCCTTGCCGATCTGCGCGATGCCGAAGGGTGGCTTCCGCCGCGCGATCTGGGCGACGTTCTTGAAGTTGACGAAGATGCCCTGCGCCGTCTCCGGGCGAAGGTAGGCGTTCTGCCCCGACTCCTCGAGCGCGCCGATCCTCGTGGAGAACATGAGGTTGAACTGGCGCGGCTCGGTGAGGTCGCACTGCTCCGTCTCCCCGGGGTGCTTGCTCGGCCGCTGGCCGCACTGGGCGTCGTCGATGTGATCGGCTCGGTAGCGCCGCTTGCAGAAGCGGCAGTCGACGAGCGGGTCGGCGAAGCCGGCGACGTGCCCGGACGCCTCCCAGACGGCCGGGTGCAGGATGATCGACGAGTCGAGGGCGACGATGTCGTCCCGTTCGCGAACCATCGCCTCGAGCCAGCGCGCCTTGACGTTTTCCTTCAGGAGGACGCCGTAGTGGCCGTAGTCGTACGCCGAGCCGAGGCCGCCGTAGATCTCGCTCGACGGGAAGACGAACCCGCGCCGCTTCGCGAGCGAGACGATCTTGTCCATCGTGACCACGTCGGGCATCGGCGAGACGTTACTGGCGCCGACCCCGCCGGGCTCAACGACGCGTGCCGACCGTCAGCAGGTACTCACGGTGGTGTACGACCTCGTCTCCTTCTCGGCGCGCTTCGAAGAAGTCGACCCAGGTATGGCGGAACTCGTTGCGTCTCTCCTCGTCGAGATTGTCGGCGGCAGTCTTCGTCGGGCCGTACGACGTCGAGAACAGTTCCCAGTACGCCTCGCCCGATTCGATCGAGAGCGTGGACTCGTGTTCCTCGATCGTGAGCTCGAAGGAATCGCCCAGAAGCTCGCGCACGTGATCCTCCGTCCCCCACGAGAACGGACTACCCGCGCCCTCCGGTGGCGGCGGCATGAAGGGGCGCATCATCCCGAACATCTGACCAAGACCACCCTCGGGGGTCCAGCACGCGAGCACGAGGCGGCCGCCCGGCCGGATGACGCGCGTGAGCTCGCCAGCGACGGCGGGATGGTCGGGAGTGAACATCACCCCCACTGTCGACGTGACCTTGTCGAAGCTTGCGCTCTCATACGACATGTCCTCGGCATCCCCGACTTCGAAGCGCACAGACACGCCCTCTTCAGCGGCGCGCTCCCTCGCCGTATCGATGAGTGCCGGTGAGAGGTCCATCCCGACGACGTCAGCACCGCGCTTGGCAGCGAGGATCGCGACCGCGCCCGTTCCGGTGGCCGCGTCGAGCAGTCGTTCTGCCGGCTGTGGATCGGCACGCTCGATTGTGAGCGCGTGCATATCGCGCAACGTGTTCGTGACGCGCTCGTAGGGACCGTTGCCCCACATCACGCTCTGCTTCGCCTTGAGCTCTTCGAATGCCATGGCTCCTCCTTGGTGTACGCCTCGGTGAGGATATGACGTCGAGGGCGCTAGCCTGCCGCGGATGAGCGACGAGCGCGTTCCCGTCGAGCTCCACATCGTCTCGGACTCGACGGGCGAGACGGCGCAACGGCTCGTGCTCGCGCTCGAGGCGCAGTTCCCGGACCAGCCGTTCGAGGAGGTTCGGCATCCGCGCGTCGAGAACGTCGAGGACCTGCATGTCGCCGTGCAGCAGGCCCGCGGGCGCCCGGCAGTCATGGTCTACACGCTGGTCGCCACCGAGTTGCGCGACGCGATGCGTCAGCTCTGTCGACGCGCACGCGTCCACTACTGCGACCTGCTCGGACATCCGATCGACTCGATCTCGCGCGTCGCCGGCGTCGCCGCGCGCATGGAGCCCGGCGCACGGGCCCCGCTGGACTCGACGTACTTCAAGCGGATCGAGGCCATCGAGTTCGCGGTGAAGTACGACGACGGGGTGGGGCGCGGGCTCGACGAGGCGGACGTCGTGCTCGTCGGCGTCTCGCGCACGTCGAAGACGCCGCTCTCGATCTACCTCGGCTATCTCGGCCACAAGGCGGCCAACGTGCCCGTCGTGCGCGGCATCGAACCTCCCGAGGAGCTTTTCGAGATCGACCCGGCCAAGATCGTCGGCCTCACCATCGGAGCGGAGCGGCTTGCGGACATCCGCACAGCGCGCGTGAAGACCATGGGCGCGTCGCGCAAGCGCTATGCAGAGCTCGAGGTCGTGTACTCGGAGCTCGAGGAAGCCTCGCGCCTCCACAAGCGGCTCCGCTGCCCGGTGATCGACGTCACGGAGCTGTCGGTGGAGGAAACGGCCATGCGCATCGTCCGCCTCGTCGAGCGGCGTCGTCGGACCGAGGCGCACGCATGAGCGAAGAGCAGCGCGATCCGGACCCGTACGGGACACCGGGTGAGCCGCCGCTACGAAACATGTTCCGGCCGCCGCCCGGAGGCCGCGGTGATCTGCGCGAGAAGGGCTGGGTGCCGGCGCACCGATTCGCGACCTGGTGGTTCCTGATGCTTCTCGGTGACCTCGTCTTCTACGTCGTGCTCACGCCGATCTGGCTCGGGCTGCGCGTGGCTGCGTGGATCGCCGAGCTGCGCTCGCGCGCGGCGCGCCGCTAGCCGGGCTGCTTCGGATCGAGGCGGTAGACGCCTCCGTCGAGCGACATGACGTAGACGCGCCCCATCCCGTCGACACCGAAGCTCGTGAGCTCGGGGAGCTTGAAGCCGAGGTTGCCGCTCGCGGCGACCCGGCCGTTCTCGATGAGGAGCGCCGTGACATTGCCGGCACAGAGGTCGCCGTACAGGTACCGGCCCGCCAGCGCCGGCAGGCGCTCATCGCGCACGACGACACCTCCGATAACCGCGCAGTCCCCGTTCTGTCGTGGATAGTCGAGCAGCGGCGCCATCGCCCGTGGGCATGTCTCGCTCGAGTCGAAGACGACAGTCCCCTCGTAGCACGGCCAGCCGAAGTTGACGCCCCGGCCGCGGTTCGGCACGGCGTTGATCTCCTCGCGCGACGTGCTTCCCACATCCGGGACGTACAGGAGGTTCGTCACGGGATCGATCCAGGTCCGCCACGGGTTCCGGAGGCCGTATGCCCAGACCTCGGGCCGCGCGTTCGGGACGTTCACGAAGGGGTTGTCCGCAGGTACGGCGAACGGGTCGCCGCGGCGGGGGTCGATGCGGAGGATGCCTCCGAGGAGCACGTCGAGTCGCTGCGCGAACGCCCCCGCCTTGTTCAGGACCCCGGGATCACCGTCCCCGACCGACGCGTACAGGTCGCCGTCGGGGCCGAACTGCAGCATCCCGCCGTTGTGGTTCTCGTACGGCTTCGGGATCGTGAGCACTGCGCGCTCGTACGACGGGTCGGCGCGGTCCGGCTCGAACGGGTCTCGTCGGAACTCGGCGATCTGGAGGTCTCCGTACGGGCCCTGGCGCGCGTTGAACATCGCGTAGAAGAGCCCGCTCTCGGCATAGTCCGGTGCGAAGGCGATGGAGAGCAACCCGGACTCGCCCTCGTCGGTGATCCGACCCTGGAGGTCGAGGAACGGCAGCGGCTGGATCTCGCCGTCGTGCACCACGCGCACCGTTCCCGTCTGCTGGACGACGTAGACGTTGTCGCGGTCGCCCCGTGGGGCCGTGACGAGGACGGGCTGGTCGAATCTCTCGCCGACCGGCGTGAGCGAGACGAGGTCCGAGCTGTCGATCGGGGGCTTCGGCGCGGGCGGCGCCGTGACGACCTTCACTCCGACGCCGAAGACGCCTTTCATTCCGAGGCGAGCGTGCCCCGAGACGGAGCACAGGAACGCGACCTTGCCCTTGCGCGGGAAGGCGACGGCGATCGTCTGCGACTGTCCCGGCCGGAGCAGCCGCGTCCGCTTCCTCTTCGCGAGGACGAAGTCGTGGGTCGTCGTTCCGCGGTTGCGCACGACGAATTTCACGGTGGAGCCGGCCGGCACGGACGTGCGCGAGAGGGCGAACGAGAAGTCGCGGGCGTCCACGCGGATGGTGATCGTGCGGGTGGGAGTCGGCACGGCCGCCGCGGAGACGGCCACGACCGCCATGCCGGCGGCGAAGACCCCGATGAGCCGCGCGGCGCCTGCCACGCGCGCAGGCTACTGCCGGCGAGCGGCGCGGTGGGATCGCCCTTACAGACTCCTTAGAGGAGGGCGCGGGCCGGAATCGGCGTCTCCGATCCCGACTCCACGCGGTAGCCGCGCGCGCCCGGTCGTGAGCTGACGACCTCGCGCATTTCGGCTTCGGCGAAGTGGAACGCGGCCCCGTCGTCGGCCGCGTAGCCGGCGGGAAAGCCGCCATCGACGAGCTTGCGATAGACGGGACGGCGGAGCTCCTCGCCGTCGTAATGCGGGCAGAAGCTCCCCGGCAGGAGGCCGAGCCCGTCGTGCAGCGCGGCGAGTCCAGGACCGAACGAATCGGTCACGCACGACTCGAACCAGCAGTTGGCGCCCGCGCTCACACCTCCGAGGACGGCGCCGCGCTCGCGGAGAAGGCCTCGAAACGCGGCGATCCCGCGGTCCGAGTCGCCGGATGGGGTCGGAACCAAACACACGCGCGGCGCAGCGCGTCCGACAGGGAGAGCATGAAGGTGTCGAGCGGCGACCGGGTCTAACGCGGCTTCGCCGGCGACCACCAGAACGTGTGAAACGTGAATCCGATTGATTCAGGCCTCACGCACGCACCGTACGCCGTCACCGGCTCCGACAGCCTGACGGCATCGCCGTTGTACGGGTCGCGGAACCATCGGCTGTCTCCTGCCTGGCAGTCATAGCCCGCCGGGGAAGCTTTCGTCAGTCGCCAAGGTATCTCTATGCGAATCAGGCGCGACACGATGCGGCTCGCCCATGCACAGGGGAGATGGTCGACAAAAACGTAGTAACGCCGTCCCTGGATCTCTCGGAGGTGGGCTTTCTTCTTCGGAGAGTTGGCTGTCACGTTGATCGTCTGCGACCACTTGGGCCCATGGATGGTCGCGCACGGCTTCGCCGCGACTGTCGTTGACTGCGGATGCGCAGCAGCATTCGCCACGATCGCAAGCGGCAGCAACGCAAGGAGGACGGCGGTTCCTCTCATGCTTCCACGTCCGGTAGCACCGAACCATCTTCGACCCGGATGGAGCAGACCCTGTCTTCCAGAAGACCGAGTGCTGCCGCTATCGCCTGGGTGCCCGTCAGCGGACTCCACACTCGCATCATGGGTCGCGGAGGCGAGAAGTCATCCTTCCGAGCCCGAAGTTCACTCGGTTGAGTGATCCAGAGCTTAGGGCGTTACGGGTGGTCGTACCTGTGCCGGCTGAGCTCGCACAAATGTGTAGCGGCGTTCGACGTTCGGGATCGGGCTGCTCCTGGCCTGGACGATCTGCGTGCTGCTGGCTCCGGGCTCCTCCACGAGTACGGTCACGCGTGGACGGCGCGGGCGATGGCTCGGAGATCGTCAGCCCGCGCTGGCGTTGGTATGGGGTCCCGCTCGTCCTAGCGTCGTCTCGCGTCGTCGCCGAGGTGACGAATGGAAGGCGGTGCTCTTCCACTCTGTGCCGTTGCCGGGGGAAAGCGGGTAATCCACTCCGCTACCGCGATTCGCTTCCCATGAACGCGAAGGCACGCGCTATTCACTCCCGCTGCGGCTTCGACCGAGGGTTGCTTGGCAAGGCCGCCCGAACATCGCGGTGACGGGATCTTCGAGATCGGTGACCCGACGAGAGCTTCGCTACCGCCTCGTCACCGTAACCCTGAAGCTCGCGCCCGTCGTGTTGGAGTTGGAGTCGGTCGCAGAGCAGCGCACCTGCGTCCTGCCGACCGGAAAGAACGCGCCCGAGCGCGGCGTGCAGGTCACCGGGACCGTACCGTCGACCGCATCCGTCGCCGTCACCGAGTAGCTGACCCTCGCGCGGCGCGTGTTCTTCTTGATCTTCACGACCTTGTTGCTCGCACCGCTGATCGTCGGAGGGTTCGTGTCGAAGTCGACACCCGCTACGGCGAGTGTGCCCGTCCAGGTGCTGGTCGCCTTAGAGTTCTCCGAGAGGAAGGACGTGAATCGCATCGTTCCGCTCCCGGTTGCGCCTGTGTAGATCCCAGACCCTCCGGTGACGGTGAACTGCATCGAGCCACCTGGACCCGACAAGGGCGGCGTCTGACAGGAGGGGTTTGTCGCCGCGAGCTCCATCTCGCCCTCACCCGCGACCGCGAAGGTCGCGTCGGGCGTACTGAAGATCCGACACAGGTCGCTCTGACCGTACGGCAGTGCTTTGAAGAGAGTGAACTTCAGCGAGGTCGGGCCGAGACCCGGCACCTGTCCCTCGGCCTCGCTGAGGTAGCACTCGGTGATCGGGGTCGGGGGCGTGCCGGACGGGCAGGCGATCTCCTCGATCGGTCCTGCGAACCGCGCATTCAGCGTCACGGCCCCCTGGCTACTGCCTGCGGCGGAGGTCGCGGACAGCACAACAACGAACACCACAACCGCCCCGAACGTCGCTGCGAACCTGGTCATGGCTCGCTCTCCTCTCACTTCACGGCAGCGCACTCGCACTCCCTATGCCCCGAAGCAAGGAAGCTCGCCGCAGAGGGCCCGCCACCTCGGAGGAGACTTGCGCCGGTGGCGCGGGACTCTTTCACCCGGACGATGGGGAGTCAATGGAGGAGTGCGGGCCTGGTTCAGCCCCGCCCGCTGCTAGGTCGCAGCCATCGTGACTACTTCCGCTTCTGCCGCTGCCAGTACCACCACATGCACCATGCGATAAGGGCGCAGACGAGCCAGGGGGCCAGGAACATCACGGCCCTACGTCATCGGTGGTCAACCTGACGAGCCTTGAGGGTCGAGTGGCTGCCCCGGGCGGGTAGAGGACAGAGGGAGAGGCAGACTCCCCCTCTGTCGCCAGGAAGCGTGTCCGGTCATCGCCTCGCCCGATAGGACACGTTTGGGTCTATTCGAGCACCGACGAAGCCAGGCCCCGAGTACCGCTGAGGGCCGTGCGCGACGGGGCGCGAAGCCTGGCCTCGTGTTCCTCCCCCGGCGGCGAGATTAGCCACGGCTCAGCGCGGCCTACTTCGTCGAGGGTACGGAAAGCCCTCACCTTTTGGGCCGACTCGCGGATCTGACGAAAACTACGAGTGGGTCGTCGGCGACCTCAGCCGACTCGAAGGCGACTAGGGGGCCCGGCGAGCGGATTAACGGCGCGGGCCGCGCTAAATGTCCGGAAGCTCGTCGACACCGGCGCGGGCCTGGCGATCCTTGCGACTGACGTACCAGGTGAAACCCAGCACGCCACCGACCACAACGACGATCGCAGCCCCGAGGCCTACACGAGTCCAGATGTCCTCGAAGATCCAGATCGCGGCGATGCCGGCCGCCGTTAGCAGGATTGCGACGGCGGCGAGCTTGAGCCCGTAACTCGCCATACGCTCGAGTCTAAGGCAGGAGAGGAGTGGGTCGTCGGCGATGACGCTATGGAGAAGTCTTAGCGGGACACGCTGGCTCATCGACTTTCCGGGTCACGAAGAGAACGTCGGTCGCCTGCCCTTGGAGAAGAAAGCAAGCCGCCTCATCCTGACCCTGGCACTTCCATTCGCGGCGGGTGTCGCTTTGCTCGACCCGCAAGACACACGACACGTCATGTCCGACGAACACACCGACTTCCTCCTCGGCCTCATGTTGGGCCTGTTCCTCCGCAGACATCTTGTCGCCCCCACATGCCGCGAGAGCCGCGATCACCACACACAGCGGGACGCCGACTTGCAGGCGTCTGAATAGCGCGGTCATCCAGCGAAACCGTACAACTGCTCGTGGCGTGGCGCGGTCATCAAAGCCACTATTGGCAACGTCGTTCGGCGCAGCCGACTCGGGTGCGACTAGACGTCTGTCGGCGTGTTGCAATCGTGACGAGCGTTTGAGAGGGTGGCCGCGAATCGTCGTGCAAAGGGGGGAGCAGACATGAAGATTCGTCGTCCGCTGTTCTTGGCAGTGGTTGCCGCTATGGCGGTATCGCTGGCGAGCATCGCGGCCAGCGCCGTGGCCGCCGAGCGGCCATTCAAGGGAACCGTTGACGCTGTTGAAGAGGGGACGGTCGTCGGCACGATCCGTTCAATCACTCGCGAGGGCGGGGGCAACGCCACACATCTCGGCAAGTACACAGAGCACATCACGATGCAGATCAACCTCACGACGAGGCATGCGATAGGGGCCGCGACGTTCACTGCGGCGAACGGCGACACCCTTACCGCCACCGACGAGGGGCAGGCGACCCCGACAGCAACCCCCGGGGTGCTCTCGATCGTCGAGGTCTACACCATTACAGGCGGAACGGGACGCTTCGCTGACGCAACCGGCACCTTCACGCTGCATAGCACCGTGACCCAGGCAACGGGCGTCAGTAGCGGCATGTTCAGCGGAGCGATCGACTACTAGTCCGCCTGGGTCGGATGCGTCCGCCGGACTCGTACCCCAAAAGGGGGCGAGACGAGCAGCGGTGGCCGAGAAAGTGTGGGTACCCAGTGCTTCCCCCTGAGTGGCCGCCCGCAGCGGCCACTCTTCTTTTTGAAACTGGGCCGGATGGCTGCGTGAACGCCACAGTGTCGGCTCACCGTCCTGCCCTCGCCTCGCCCGCTAGGACACGATTGCGTCTATTCGCGCCACATGAAGGACGGGCTGCGCGAGAGACTCAATCGCAGCGGTCGAGTCTCTCGCGCAGTGATGGCGAGCCCGCGTAGGCCCCCCTACTACCAGGGGTGCGCCGCTGACCGGAGACCGCCGTCTCCCAGCGCCGGACTCACCGAGGCGTCACGGTAGGTGCAGGCAGCGAGGTCGTACAGGACGCAATTGAGTCAATTCATTCGGTGGGTAGTGGCTCACTCGCTCCGCTAGCCGCCGTAGCTCTGGTGACTTCAAGGACGTGGTGCCGAATCCGACCGAGGGGTGGCTGGATCCGGCACACGTCCTGGTTTCTGCCGCCGGTCGAACTCGACGGTTTGCTGTGTTTTGAGTGTCGGACGGAACGGCAACTCGAACAACCGGCCGGTCGGGCGGTTTCGGCTGGACTATCGGTGCTTCGGGGCGGACGGTCAATTCGCGCTCCTCGATCCGCGGCAGGCTCGCGGGGAGTCGGGATCGTCGGACGCCGAAGCGACCGGAACGGTGTGCTGCGAATGTTGCACCGGCTCGCACCCTGTGTAAGAGTCGCGACCGCCGGGTGGCAAGACATGAAGCACGCGATGCAAAGACGACCTGACCATCCGGCAGGGGTGAGGACGCGATTGTGGCGCCTGGCGATCGCCGTAGCGGGGGCGGTTGTCTTGCTAATTCTCCCGGTGTCGGGAACAGCGGCCCCGACGGCAATCGACCTCCAGCTCGATATCGGGGCAGGTCAGTCGAGGGATCGGCCCAACCTGACACCGAACGGGGGAACGGCGACCGTCACGAGCCGGAACTTCTATGTCTTTCTCTCGGCCTCCTTGATCACGCCGCAGCAGGCGACCGCGAAGGTGCGCTTCGAACTCGGTGGTGGTCTCCAGTGGGGTGCCGACAACCCCGACCCGACCGAGGGTTGCACAAGCACACCCACGACCGGCGAGTGCCAACCTGCACTTGAACCGATCCAGGGTCGCTCGTCCGCTGACTGGTTCTGGACCGTTGTCGCACCACAGGACGGTCAGTACACGTTCAAGGCCGAGATCGTCGAGGCTTCCGACTCAGATCCTGTCTCATCCAACAACGCCTCGTCGATCACGATCGTCGTCGCGGAGGTCACAGGCGGCGGTGGATCGGGAGGCGGCGGCTCGGCAGCGACAACGGCAAGCGCAGTGAGGCTCTCGCCCGCGCAGCCGAGAGCGGGCTCGTCCGTGGTCGCCAGCGTGCGCGTAGCTAGCGGAGGCGCTCCCGTTCGGCCGACAAAGATTGTTTGCGCCGCGACGGTCGGAAAGGCTGGACTCAAAGGCACCGCCAAGGCAGCGCTCGGCTCGGCCGCATGTGTCTATCGCACCCCGAACGCGGCGAGGGGCAGGACGCTGAGAGGCACGGTGTCATTCACGGTCGCAGGCGAGAGATTCCGAAGGCCGTTCGCGGCGAAACTCCGCTAGCTGCCCTCGAGCAAGTGAATCTTGCCAACGGGCCAGGTGGCTGCCTGAACGCCGCTCTCCGGCTCTCACCAGATGGCCCCGGCCCCGCTAGGAGCATGACGCGCTCGAGGGTTCGTGCCTAGATGGCCGTTTTGGCCATGTCCCTCCTCGCTGACGCTTACGGCATGGTCAGTCGCCGCGCACACGCGCCATGCGTTCTAGCCACGCGACGAAGACGACGTTGAACGCGACGACGACGGAAGCTGCGGCTCCGAGATACATCCAGACGCTCACGTGCGGAGCGTCGTTGAGTCGCCGCCGGATGCCGTCCCCCTTTTGGTTGACCAGCCCTCCGTTGGCCCCGATGATCCGCGCACCGTGGCGGACATCGGGAAGCCAGTACGCGACTTCTGGGGTCGGCGCACTCGCCTCCAGAAGACCGGTCTCGTCGCTGGCCTTGTTTTCATTGGGCTGGGCATCAGCACCTACGTCGGGGATCCTTTTGGCCTCGGCGCGGTGGTGACTCTGTCGAACGGGGGCTGACGCTCAGACCTCCACAATCGTCGCGCCCTTCCGCCGGTTGCACGTCTCGCAGCGAAGCTCAAGGTTGCGAGCCGTCTGGTGAGTCGGCTGAATCCAGGCGTAGGATGGCGAGCGTGCCTGTCCGTGGTCACTTTCATGCGCGGTCGGTCGCTTTGATGATCGTGGCGGTAGGACTGGCGTTTGCGTTAGTCGGCTGCGGCGACGACGATTCTGCTTCGTCGACCGACCCGACTGCGTCCCTCACGTCGGCCACGATCACCGTGAGCGACCTTGACGTGACGACCTGCGACACCGAAGGAGGGTCGGACATCGTGCTCGAAGCGATCACGGGAAGCTCCGTGCTTCAGGTAGACGCGCCGAGTGGAACCGGGACGATCACCTACACGAGCGAGGAGGGCGACACCGAGACCAAAGGCTCCGTATCCTCGGTCACCGTCGAGGAGGACGGGAGCTTCAAGCTCGAGGGGTCGTGGGAGGATGGCGAGGCGTTGACACTGACCGGCACGACTGGGAGCTGCGCCAACCTCTAGCGCGAGAGGGACGTGCGTTTGCCAGCGCCGTGCAGCGTCCGGCCTCATGTCCGAAGCCTAGGTGGTGCAGCGGTCTATACGACGAATCCCGCTTTCGCGGGGTTCCCGAACTGGCAACGATCCCGAGACCACACCGAGACCACACCAGCACCCGATCGACGGCATCTACGGCGGGGACGACCACAGCAGTGCAATACGCCCGGTCGTCTTGCGCCTCGTCCCGTCGCGGGTCAGGCTACGGCCCGGATGCTCCGCGAAGACAAGCGTGCCCAGATCGAGAAGCAGGTGGAGTCGAGAGTCGTCGACTAGCGCGTTGCCCTGACCGTGATCCTGAACGCCGCGGTCGCAGTGTTCCCGCTCGAGTCCGTTGTCCCGCAGGTCACCCGCGTCCGGCCTAGCACCTGAAGCGGCTTCCTGACCTGGGCGCACACGCGACCGGCAGCGTAGCCATCCCGGTCGTCCTGTGCAGTGACCCTGAAGACGACTCGGGGCGACTTCGCACCCTTCGTGGCTTGCACCGTCTTATTGGCCGCTCCCGCCAGCGTCGGGCCGTGACATCGTACTCGAGGCCCGGCACGGTGAGAGTGCCTGTCCACGTCTCTGTCCCGGCGGCACCCGTAGTCCGTTGTTGAGAGAACGCGCAACGGTTCCGGTGCCTGATGCACCTGCGTAGATCCCTGTGCCCCCAGTGACCGTGAACGTCTGCGTCGCAGCTCGCGCAGCGAGATCGCTGTTCCTCGTTGAGGCATTCCGCCGCCGGGGCCAGTTCGAAATTGATCTCACCTTTGGACGCAATCGCGAATCGAACCGCGTAGGCCCGCGCCTTACCCCAGCCGTTGGCGCACGTGGGCGGCCCAACGTCAATGACGAACGTGTACCTCCCAGTTACCTGTCCAAGCCCCGCGAACGGGCCTGTGCTGGTGCGTGCTGCGCACGCGCTACGCGGACAACTCCGGGCGGGCACGCCGCACCGAGAACTGAGACGAGCCTCAGACTTCGCGTTCATGTTCAGCGTGCCCGTAGCGGCCTTGGCCGCCGTCGCACAGCAATCGTGGTGACCTCAAGCGGCTTTGCCAGCGACGAGCGTCTGATCTTCGACGCTGCGCTTGGATCTGTGACACGTCTGCTCGAGCGAACTAGGCAAGACAACTCGTCGTTCTAGGCGCGTCGGGCCGCCTTGCCGAGCAAGCCTCGGTCGAAGCCGCAGCGGGCGGACGCCGAGGTGGACGAGCCTCAGCGCGGGGCGGAAGTAAAGATCGCCCGAAGGTCTGTAACTCGCCAGACGCAAAGACGCTGGTCTTCGCGGTTGAAGTTGTCGTCTATCACGCGCATCGGCTCCGGGAACTCGAACGGTGGTGCCTGCAAGTTGAGGTGCCGCCAGCCACGACCTGTCGCCTGATCCGCGTTGACCTCCGTAGCGACGAATGTCGTCGTGGCGATGTATTCGATCTCAGCCCGTCGAATGTTCTCCAGCGCCCGCCAAATGTCCGCGAACGAGAAGTGGATGAGAGCATCCCTGCAGAGCAGCATGTCGGCATGCGGGAGAGGGTCGACGCACAGATCAATCACCCGGAAATCGCGTTCAGGTGAGCCGTAGCGCAAGCGATTCTCGTCAACCAGGGCTCTGACGATGTCTCCCCCGATGTAGCGCTCGACAGGGAGATCCACGTGGGACATCCAGTTCCAATCGCCACACGGCGCGTCGAGGAGCGTGCGCACTTCGAATTCCCTGAGGACGTGGGGCAGTACAGCGCGGAGGCGCTCTGTCGCCTGAAGTGATGAGCCAGCGCCCGAGACCGATTCGCCAGTCATTGACCACACGCCACTCTTGGCAGCCTTCTCGAACTTCCGTCGGCGCACGCCCAGTCCATCGAGGATTCGCGCAGGGACAAGACGCTCAAGCCAAAACGCCGTCCGGCGGCGTCCAAGCGTCGCCACCTTTTGACCTGTAGCGGACAGCGAGGACGTCAGGATCGATGCACCCACGTCTGCGGTAAGCGCACTGTCCTCGCCCAGGACGCCAATGGTCGCGCCGCACGGGCTCAGGTCGAGGACGGCAGCAGCACCGAGCACGACCGCTGGAAGTCCAATGAGCTTCGCCGAAGGCACGTCACCAGTAGTAGCAGCGCACGTCGGAGAACGCCGGGACGAAGTGAGCAAGCACCTCCAGGTTCGAGACAATCGCGGTGTTCCGCAGCCATTCGGGGGGATACAGGAAAAAGTGCGGGTGGGTAAAGGTCTCGCGTCTAAAAAACCGCAAGCCCTCGGGAGGTTTCCGATCAATCCGTCGGCTTAACTGAGCACGCGTGACCGCCTCCTCACCCACTGCACCGCTTCGCGGTGCCTTGATCTCCGGCTTGGCGCTCGCGCTTGCGTTCGCAGGGTTATTTCTCGGACTGATGTTCGTTGTGGGCTGTTCGGAGAATCTGCGTCCGGGCACCGACAGGACTCGCGTATGCGATTCGATGCAGGGGGACAACGGATACAGGTGGTGGCTCGCCGTGCTGACACCGGCACTGGTGCTCCTCCTCAGCCAGGCTGTGCCGTGGTTCCGACGCCACGCGGTGATCACCGCCACGTCGATCGCGCTCGTCATGGGCGCGTTTTGGGCATACGTGCTCGTAGCGGTCTCCTAGCCATGGCCGACGGAGCGGAAGCTGACCCGTTGACCCGCCCGACGGCAGCGGCGTAGGGTCGCCCGAAGACCGTGTGAGAGACGCGGCTTACCATCGCCGTGAGGTGTTGCACCGGTGCGGAGCGGTCTGATTGCAGTACGCGTGCTCCGGGCCTGAGTAGCCCAAGCCGTCGTCGGTGTGGCCCAAATCCCACCTCGATCCCAGGCTCGATGGGTTCACCACATCTCGCACAGGTCGCAAGCCCGGCAGCGACGAGCGGGACGAGGCCCTTGCGAATCTTCCGATGCGGCCCGGTGTCGTACTTGCGCTGCCGCAGCCTCCGACGAGTCTTCGCGTTCACCGCTGCCTCCCGCTCATCCGCGTCAGTGCGACCACCGCGATGGCCGCGTAGCCGACGATGACCACGACCCAGAACGCCGCCGCGACCGTCGAGAGTTGACCCGAATGTGTCATGTACGGCCCGGCTCCCCGCACCTACCGTCGATGCCATGACCATCTGGTGGTACGTCCTGCTTGCAGTCGGTGTTCTCGCTCTCATCAACGTCATGGCTGTCGTGTTCCTCTCGCGTATGCCACCCCTCGAAGAGAACAACACGCGCTGACCTGACGGCGATGTCTGGATCGTCCACCCGCACCAACTCAGAGAATGCTCTGAAGGATCTCGTCCACTCGCCTCGCTCGCCGATCAAGCTCATACGCGGTGGGCGTTGGTCGGAGACCGCCGAAGGCAGGCATCTGCACGCGAGGCTGAGGTTCATAGATGCGCCAGGGATCGAGGTGATGCTGCACAGCCCACGCCACCGATCCCCGTGCAGCCCTCTCCCGTTTCTCCGCCGCCTCACGTCGAGCCTTGCTCGCGACGAGTCGTTCGGCCAGGTCACGGCGATTGGCGATCTGCCGACGCTGCTCGCGGAACTCCTCGCTGGTCATGCCCGACCCCTAGGCATGGTCATGTTGCCAACGAAGACCGACTTGATCTCGTCCGTCCAATCCCCAGGCCGCAGACCCAGGATCCACCCATCGGAGACCGTGAACGCGACTGCACCGGACTCCGAGGGATCGACGACGTTGAAGTACTAGCGCACAAGCTCGTAGGTCTCGCCGGTCTCTCTGTCTGTCCAGGGATCGGTGGAGCGATCAATGCGCTCATCGGGAACCTCGCGGGCGTACTGCCTTGCCGCCGCGACTCGCGCCTCTGTGGCACGGGGGAACATCGAGACATTGCCGAACACCTTGTCGCCCAGACCACCACCCGGAGGGTCGAGCCTTCGCCCTTCAGGGAGTCCCAGGCTGAACGCAATCTCGTCTTCGGTGTAGGTCATGTTCCTGCCTCCATCTCGTCGTCGTCCTTCAAGTACTCACGCAGGGCGACCCGAACTTCGGCACCGATTGATCGCTCGTTCGCTCGCGCCGTCCTGACAAGCCGTTCCCGCAGCTGCTCGTCAACGAGGATCGTCACCGTGGACGGGCGCTCCTTCTGACCTACTAGCGCATTGGACATGCTGGTCATTAGTACTTCACGAAGCGGTGATAGCGCACGACCCGGCATAGGATTCTGAGCGTGTATCCGCTCGAGCGTCAGTGGCCCTACGACGCGACGAAGTTGGAGATCGTCGCCTTCAGATCAGGGATCGATCTGCGACGAACTTCGGGAGTGGCTGCGTGATCGCATCGGCGCACCGGGGCGGGTCGAGGCCGAACCGCCGATGCGGATGCCAAGCGCCGAGGCGTGGGTCTGGATCAAAGCCCAGCCAGCGGAGGTGCGGGTCACCATCATCGAGGAGTTGCTGGCGGCGTTCTG
>CAWJTZ010000009.1:0-184787 GCA_963845935.1 uncultured Gaiellaceae bacterium | reverse complement strand
GGCCCTCGCCTTCAAGGTCATGAGCGACCCGTACGTCGGGAAGCTCACGTACTTCCGCGTGTACTCCGGTCAGGTCAAGGCCGGTGGCCGGGTGCTCAACACGACGAACGGCAAGACCGAGCGGATCGGGCGCATCCTCCAGATGCACGCGAACCACCGCGAGGAGCGCGAGGAGATCGGCGCCGGCGAGATCGCCGCAGCCGTCGGGCTCAAGTTCACGACGACGGGCGACACGCTCGCGGTGGACTCGGCTCCGATCGTCCTCGAGTCCATGTCGTTCCCCGATCCGGTCATCTCGGTCGCGATCGAGCCGCGCACGAAGGCCGACCAGGACAAGCTCGCGACGGCGCTCCAGCGCCTGGCCGAGGAGGATCCGACCTTCCGCGTCTCGTCCGACGAGGAGACGGGGCAGACGCTCATCGCGGGGATGGGCGAGCTGCACCTCGAGATCATCGTCGACCGGCTCCAGCGCGAGTTCTCGGTCGACGGCAACGTCGGCCGCCCGCAGGTCGCATACCGCGAGACGATCACGAGCCCGGCGGAGAAGATCCAGGGCAAGTTCGTCCGGCAGACCGGTGGCTCGGGCCAGTACGGCGACGTCATCATCAACATGCTTCCGAACCCCGGCCAGGGCTACGAGTTCGACGACAAGATCGTCGGGGGAAAGGTGCCCAAGGAGTACATCCCCGCGGTCGACCACGGCATCCAGGAGGCGATGAGCTCGGGCATCGTCGCCGGCTACCCGGTGGTCGACGTGAAGGTCGAGCTGATCGACGGCTCGTACCACGACGTCGACTCGAGCGAGCGCTCGTTCAAGATCGCCGGCTCCATGGCCTTCAAGGAGGGCATGAAGCGAGCGAAGCCGAAGCTCCTCGAGCCCGTCATGTCGGTCGAGGTCGTCACGCCCGACGAGTACCTCGGCGACGTCATCGGTAACCTGAACGGTCGTCGCGGGCGCGTCGAGCAACTCGAGCCGGTGGGCGCGTCGCAGTCGATCAAGGCGAGCGTTCCGCTCTCCGAGATGTTCGGCTACGCGACCGACCTGCGCTCGATGAGCCAGGGCCGCGCGACGTTCACGATGCAGTTCGACCGCTACGAGGAAGTTCCGGCCACGATCGCCGAGGCGATCGTGGGAGGCGACAAGACACCGTAATCGCAGGAAGACGAGCTCGGAGGATAGGAGCAGATGGCTAAGCAGAAGTTCGAGCGCACCAAGCCGCACGTCAACGTCGGCACGATCGGCCACATCGACCACGGCAAGACGACGCTCACCGCTGCGATCACCAAGGTGCTCGCAGAGGCTGGCACCAACACCGAGGCGACCTCGTTCGACGCGATCGACAAGGCGCCCGAGGAGCGGCAGCGCGGGATCACGATCAACACGGCGCACGTCGAGTACGAGACGGAGAACCGCCACTACGCGCACGTCGACTGCCCCGGTCACGCCGACTACATCAAGAACATGATCACGGGCGCCGCCCAGATGGACGGCGCGATCCTCGTGGTCTCCGCGGCCGACGGCCCGATGCCCCAGACCCGTGAGCACATCCTGCTCGCGCGTCAGGTCGAGGTGCCGTCGATCGTCGTCGCGCTGAACAAGGCCGACATGGTCGACGACCCCGAGCTGCTCGAGCTCGTCGAGATGGAGGTCCGCGAGCTGCTCTCCAAGTACGAGTTCCCGGGCGACGACATCCCGATCGTCCACGTCTCGGCGCTCAAGGCGCTCGAGGGCGACGCCGAGTGGACGCCCAAGATCCTCGAGCTCATGGCCGCGGTCGACTCGTACATCCCAGAGCCGGTTCGCGACGTGGACAAGCCGTTCCTCATGCCGATCGAGGACGTCTTCACGATCACCGGTCGCGGCACGGTCGTCACGGGCCGCATCGAGCAGGGCAAGCTCACCGTGGGCGAGGAGGTCGAGATCGTCGGCATCCACCCGCAGACCGAGAAGACGGTCGTCACCGGTCTCGAGATGTTCCTGAAGACGCTCGACTACGCCCAGGCGGGCGACAACGCCGGCGCGCTCCTGCGCGGCGTCAAGCGCGAGGAGGTCGAGCGCGGCCAGGTGCTCGCGAAGCCCGGCTCGATCACGCCGCACACGAAGTTCAAGGCCGAGGTGTACGTCCTCTCGAAGGACGAGGGCGGCCGCCACACGCCGTTCTTCAACGGCTACCGGCCACAGTTCTACTTCCGCACGACGGACGTGACGGGTGCGATCAAGCTGCCCGAGGGCCAGGAGATGGTCATGCCTGGCGACAACACGAACATGGAGATCGACATGCATCAGCCGATCGCCATGGACCAGGGCCTCCGCTTCGCGATCCGCGAGGGCGGTCGCACGGTCGGCGCCGGCGTCGTCACGGAGATCATGGAGTAGGGGCGAGGCAACTCGCCCCTCCTTTCCTCACACCATGGCGCAGCAGAAGATCCGCATCCGTCTCAAGGGCTACGACCACCAGCAGGTGGACCGCTCGGCGTCCCAGATCGTGGAGACGGCGCAGCGCACCGGCGCGACCATCACCGGTCCCGTCCCGCTGCCGACCGAGAAGAACGTCTACTGCGTGATCCGCAGCCCGTTCAAGGACAAGGACTCGCGTGAGCACTTCGAGGTGCGCACGCACAAGCGCCTGATCGACATCCACAGCCCCACCCCGAAGACGGTCGACTCGCTCATGCGGCTCGACCTCCCGGCCGGGGTCGACATCGAGATCAAGCTCTAGGACGACATGAAAGGCATGCTCGCGTTGAAAGGAATCCTGGGCAAGAAGCTCGGAATGAGCCAGGTCTTCGACCCCGACACCGGGGCGGTGACCGCCGTCACCGTGATCGAGGCGGGGCCTTGCCCCGTGGTCCAGGTGAAGACGTCGGACGTCGACGGCTACGACGCCGTCCAGCTCGCGTTCGGCGCGGTCGCCGAGCGCAAGCTGTCGAAGGCCGAGGTCGGCCATCTCGCGAAGGCGGGCGCCGGGCCGCATCGCCACCTCGTCGAGCTCCGTGGCGTCGTGGACGTCGCGATCGGCGAGACCGTGACCGTCGAGTCGTTCGAGCCGGGCGAGGCGATCAAGGTCTCGGGCGTCTCCATCGGCAAGGGCTACCAGGGCACGATCAAGCGCCACGGGTTCACCCGCGGCCCGGTCTCGCACGGCTCGCACAACGTCCGCAAGCCGGGCTCGATCGGCGCGTCCGCGTACCCGTCCCGCGTGTTCAAGGGGATGAAGATGTCGGGCCGCATGGGCGGCACGCGCGTCACGCAGCCGGGGCTCGTCGTCCACGAGGTGGACGTCGAGCGCAACCTCCTGCTCGTCGCTGGCTCCGTCCCCGGAGCGAAGGGCGGGCTCGTGGAGATCAGGACCGCGTGATGGCGGCGCCTGAAGGCACCCGTCATCGGCGGCTCGAAGGCATCCGACGTCTCGCTCGACGAGGCGGTCTTCGGCGTCGAGCTGAAGCCGCACCTCGTGCACGAGGCGGTGCGCGCGGAGATGAACGCTGCGCGCGCGGGGACGCGCGGCTCGAAGAGCCGCGGGCTCGTCGCCGGCGGGCGCTCGAAGCCATGGCGCCAGAAGGGCACCGGCCGGGCGCGCGCAGGTACGACTCGCGCCCCGCACTGGACGGGCGGCGGCGTCGCGTTCGCACCGGGCATGCGCAGCTTCGAGGTCAAGGTGAACCGCAAGGCGCGCCGGAGTGCGTTCAAGGGCGTGCTCTCGCACCACGCCGCTCAGGGGACGCTCGCGATCCTCGACGGCTCGGGGTTCGACGTGCCCTCGACGAAGCAGGCCGCCGAGCTGCTCGACCGGCTTCGACGAGCGTCCGACGCTCATCGTCGTCGCCGAGGACGAAGAGCGGGTGATCAAGTCCTTCCGCAACCTCCCGAAGGTCCTGGTCGTCGCACCGGCCGAGCTCGAGGTCGCGTCGCTCGTATGGGCGCGCTCGGTCATCATCTCGGAGGCCGCGCTGCCACTCGTCCTCGGACGGGCTGGCGCCGCGAGCGTCGAGGAGGCGTCCGAATGAGCCTTCATCCGAACCAGGTCCTCCTCGCTCCCGTCGTATCGGAGAAGAGCTACTCGCTCATCACCGATCGCAAGTACACGTTCAAGGTGCACGAGGACGCGCACAAGACGCAGATCCGCCAGGCGGTCGAGGAGCTCTTCGCGGTGAAGGTCTCGGCCGTGAACATCGTCAAGGTGCAGTCGAAGCCGAAGCGCCGCGGGTTCTCGCAGGGTCGCAGGCCCGGCTGGAAGAAGGCGATCGTCGAGCTGCGCGAGGGCTACGAGATCGAGATCTTCGAGGGGGCGGCGGTCTGATGGCGCTGAAGAAGTACAAGCCCACCAGCCCGGGCCGTCGCTTCATGACCACCTCGAGCTTCGAGGAGGTCACGAAGACCGAGCCCGAGAAGACGCTGCTCGAGCCGGTGACGAAGAAGGGCGGGCGGAACAACCGTGGCCGCATCACGACGCGCCACCAGGGCGGCGGTCACAAGCGCCGCTTCCGCAAGATCGACTTCAAGCGCCGCAAGGACGGCGTCCCGGCGAAGGTCGCGGCGATCGAGTACGACCCCAACCGGTCCGCACGCATCGCGCTGCTCCACTACGTGGACGGCGAGAAGGCGTACATTCTCGCCCCGGCCCGCCTCCGCGTCGGCTCGACCGTCGAGTCGGGGCCCGAGGCGGACATCAAGCCGGGCAACGCGCTCCCGCTCTCGAACATCCCGACGGGCACGCTCGTCCACTGCGTCGAGTTGAAGCCGGGCCAGGGGGCGCGGATGGCGCGTTCTGCCGGCTCGCAGATCCAGCTCGTCGCGAAGGACGGCCCGCACGCCGTGCTCAGGCTTCCGTCCGGTGAGCTCCGCCGTGTTCTTCTGACCTGTCGCGCGACGGTGGGCCAGGTCGGGAACACGGATCATTCGAACCAGTCCTCGGGCAAGGCCGGCCGGAGCCGCTGGCTCGGCAAGCGCCCGACCGTCCGCGGGTCGGCGATGAACCCGGTCGACCACCCGCACGGCGGCGGCGAGGGCAAGTCCAAGGGCGGAAGGCATCCCGTCACGCCGTGGGGCGTCCCCACGCTCGGGAAGCGCACCCGCCGCAAGCACAAGGAATCCGACACGTTGATCGTCCGCGGCCGGCGCCGCGGCAAGGAGAAGAGGCGTTAGATGAGTCGCAGTTCCAAGAAGGGACCTTTCGTCGAGGAGCGGCTGCTCGGCCGCATCGAGTCGATGAATGCGAGCGGGGACAAGCGGATGATCCGCACCTGGTCGCGCGCGTCCACGATCTTCCCGGAGATGGTCGGGCACACCATCGCTGTCCACGACGGCCGTAAGCACGTGCCCGTGTTCGTCAGCGAGCAGATGGTCGGGCACAAGCTCGGCGAGTTCGCGCCGACCCGAACCTTCCGCGGCCACGCCGGCGATCGCTCGACGCAGGTGAAGAAGCGCTGATGGCAGCCGTCGTGCAGGACGATCGCATGCGCGTTCGCGCGCAGGCCAAGTGGGTTCGCACGTCCGCGCGGAAGGCGCGCGTCGTGCTCGATCACATCCGCGGGCGCAGCGTGCCGGAGGCGCGGACGATCCTCGCCTTCACTCCGCGCGCCGCGGCGACGGACATCGAGAAGGTCCTTCGCTCCGCGGTCGCGAATGCCGAGGCGAACCACGGCCTCGACGGAGACGACCTCGTGGTCGAAGCGGCCTACGCCGACGAGGGGCCGACGCTGAAGCGCTGGAAGCCTCGCGCGCGCGGCCGCGTCAACCGGATTCGCAAGCGCACGTGCCATGTGACGCTCGTCCTCGCCGAGGTCCCGGAGCAGAACGCGCGGCGTCGTCCGCGCAAGCAGGCGACCGAGACGCCCGCGGCCGAAGAGGCGACGGCAAAGAAGTCCAGAGCTGGGGCCACGTCTCGGCGGAAGAAGAAGGAGGCGGTTGCCTGATGGGCCAGAAAGTGCATCCCGGCGGCTTCCGCGTCGGCGTCATCCACGACTGGAAGTCGAACTGGTGGACGGGCACGCCCGAGTTCGCCGACTACCTCCTCGAGGACGTTCGCATCCGCGAGCACATCCTCGGGAAGCTGTCGCACGCGGGTCTCTCGGACATCCTCATCCGCAAGGACAAGCAGCGGATCACGGTGGACATCTACACCGCCCGCCCGGGCATCGTCATCGGCAAGTCCGGTGTCGAGGTGGACGCGCTGCGCAAAGAGCTGCATGCGATCACCAAGAAGAACGTCCACATCAACATCAACGAGATCAAGCGGCCCGAGCTCGACGCGAAGCTCGTCGCCCAGTCGATCGCGGAGCAGCTCGTGAATCGGGTCAGCTTCCGCCGAGCGATGAAGCGATCGCTCGCCTCGGCCATGCGGTCGGGCGCCCAGGGGATCAAGATCACCGCGGCCGGCCGGCTCGGCGGCGGCGAGATGAGCCGCCGCGAGATGTACTCCGAGGGACGCGTGCCGCTGCACACGATCCGCGCCGACATCGACTACGGCCAGGCCGAGGCCAAGACGACCTTCGGCATCATCGGCGTCAAGGTCTGGGTCAACAAGGGCGAGATCATGCCCGAGGGCTACGACGCGCCCGGCGCGCGCGACGCCCGCCTCGGCGACCAGGATCAGGCCCGCCGCCGACGCGGCGCGTCCGCAGAGGGCCTCGGCGCGTCGCGCGAGAGCGGGCGGCGCGGCCAGGACCGCGAGGGCCTCGGCATCGTGCCGCGCAAGCGCCGCAGCGGTCAGCGTCCAGGTGGCGGTCGGCCGGGGCAGAGACCCCGCAGGGACCTCCAGCAGGAGGCGCCGCCCGCTGCCGCGCCCGAGACCGAGGCACCCGCCGTCGAGCCCGAGGTGCAGGACGCTCCCGCTCCCGAGGCGACGCCCGAGGAGGGCGAGAGCTGATGCTGATGCCGCGCAAGACGAAGTTTCGCCGGCATCACCGAGGCCACCGCCGCGGCATGTCGACGGGGCAGACGACCGTGCAGTTCGGCGAGTACGGGCTGAAGGCGCTCGAGGCCGGCTGGGTGACCAACAGGCAGATCGAGGCTGCGCGCATCGCGGCGACGAGGAAGATCCGCCGTAGCGGGAAGGTCTGGATCAACCTCTTCCCGGACAAGCCGTTCACGAAGAAGCCGGCCGAGACGCGCATGGGCTCCGGCAAGGGCTCGCCCGAGGGGTGGGTGGCCGTCGTGAAGCCCGGTCGCGTCATGTTCGAGCTCGCAGGCGTCGACGAGCCGCTCGCCAAGGAGGCGCTCCGGCTCGCCGGGCAGAAGCTTCCGCTCAAGACGAAGTTCGTGCGCAGGGAGGCCGATCTCTTTGAGAGCTAGAGAGCTGCGCGCCCTGACCGACGACGAGCTCGACCGCAAGATGGCCGAGACGCGGCAGGAGCTCTTCAACCTGCACTTCCAGACCGCGACCGGCGTGCTCGAGAACAGCGCGCGCCTGCGCCACGCCAAGCGCGAGATCGCCCGCATCCTGACCGTCCGGAACGAACGCGAACGAGGGAACTAGGACATGGCCGACGAGACCGAGAACACAGAGAACACCGAGACCGAAGAGACCCCGGACGAGACGCCGGCCGAGGACGTCGTCGAGGAGACGGCGCCCGAGAGCGAGGAGCCCGCCGCGGAGGCCGAGCCCGTCGCAGAGGCGGAAGAGCCCGCCGACGCGGCGCCTGCGGAGGAGCCCACCGACGAGGCCGTCGAAGAGGCGCCTGCGGAGGAGCCGGAGCCCCTGGCGGCCGAGGCCGAGGACGTGGTCGAGGAGGCCGCGGCCGACGAGCCTGCCGGCGACGACGCTCCAGCGGAGGCAGTCGTGCACGCCGAAGAGGCACCCGCCGAGCCTGCTGCCGTCTCGGGTCCGAAGCAGAAGAAGAAGCGCCCCCCGCGCTCCGAGCGTCCCAAGAAGACACGTCCGAAGCGCGTGCCGGCCGGCGAGCGGAAGCCGATCACGCGGCTGCCGAAGCCCGAGCACGACCGCGGTCGGCGCCAGGAGCGCCAGGGCACCGTCGTCTCGGCGGGCGCCGACAAGACGATCGTCGTCCGCGTGGACGTGGTGAAGCTGCATCCGCGCTACAAGAAGGTCGTCAAGCGCTCGACCCGCCTGCACGCTCACGACGAGCAGAACGAGGCGAAGCTGGGCGACGTCGTCCGGATCATCGAGACGCGTCCGATCTCGCGCATGAAGCGCTGGCGGCTGCACGAGATCGTGGAGGCCGCGAAGTGATCCAGCAGGAATCACGTCTTCGCGTGGCCGACAACACGGGTGCCCGTGAGCTTCTCTGCATCCGCGTGCTCGGCGGGTCGCACCGGCGCTATGCGCGGGTCGGCGACGTGATCATTGCTACCGTGAAGACGGCCACGCCGCAGGGCGCGGTCAAGAAGGGCGAGGTCGTGCGCGCGGTCGTCGTTCGGACGAAGAAGCCCTACTCGAGAGACGACGGCACGCTCATCGGCTTCGACGAGAACGCCGCCGTCCTCATCGATCCGCAGTCCAACCCGCGCGGGACGCGCATCTTCGGCCCGGTCGCGCGTGAGCTTCGCGAGAGGAACTTCATGAAGATCGTCTCTCTCGCACCGGAGGTTCTCTAGATGGCGACGAAGATGAAGGTGAAGAAGGGCGACATGGTGCAGATGCTCAGCGGCAAGGACCGCGGCAAGCGTGGCCGGGTCGTCGAGGCGCGCCCGTCCGAGCGGCGCGTGATCGTCGAGAACCTCAACGTCGCGAAGCGGCACACGAAGCCCCGCCCGATCCGCGACTCGTCGCGTATGGGTGGCGCTCAGGTCGTCCCGGGCGGGATCCTCGACAAGCCGGCGCCCGTCCCGGTGTCGAACGTCATGGTCGTGTGCCCGGTCTGCGGCAACCCGACGCGCGTCGGCATGGCGGAGAAGGAAGTGAAGGGCGAGGTCGTCCACGTCCGCGTCTGCAAGCGCGAGGGGTGCGGCCAGGAGCTCGATCGCTGATGACCGAGGCGCCGACCATGGAGACGTACGTGCCGCGCCTCAAGCAGCGGTACGAGGGCGAGATTCGGCCCGCAGCTGCAGGAGGAGCTCGGCTTCTCGACGGTCATGGACGTCCCGAAGGTCACGAAGGTGACGCTGAACATGGGCGTGGGCGAGGCGAAAACCGACGCGAAGGCGCTCGACGCGGCCATCGACGAGCTGACGATCATCGCCGGTCAGCGCGCCCAGGTTCGTCGCGCGACGAAGTCGATCGCGAGCTTCAAGCTTCGCGAGGGCATGCCGGTCGGCGCGCGCGTGACGCTGCGCGGCGCTCGGATGTACGAGTTCCTCGACCGGCTCGCGTCGATCGCGCTCCCGCGCATCCGCGACTTCCGTGGTCTCGACCCCGGGTCGTTCGACGGCCGCGGCAACTATTCGATCGGAATCCGGGAGCAGATCATCTTCCCGGAGATCGACTACGACAAGGTTCCGGCGATCCGCGGCCTCGACGTCGCGATCACGACGTCGGCGAAGACCGACGAGGCGGGCCGCGCGCTGCTCGGCGCGCTCGGTCTCCCGTTCGCAACTGAGAGAAGGGAACAGTAAGTGGCCAAGAAGTCTCTCGTCGTCAAGCAGAAGCGGAAGGCGAAGTACGAGGTGCGCGCCTATTCGCGCTGCAACCGCTGCGGGCGCCCGCGCGCGGTCTATCGGAAGTTCGGCGTCTGCCGGATCTGCCTGCGCGAGCTCGCGCACCAGGGTGCGGTTCCCGGCATGACGAAGTCGAGCTGGTAGGAGGTCAGAAGGTGCTCACCGACCCGATCGCGGACATGTTGACCAGGATTCGCAACGCGAACCGAGCGCTGCACGACTCGGCCTCGATGCCGACCTCCAAGATGAAGGAGGAGATCGCGCGCATCCTCAAGGACGAGGGCTACATCAAGGACTTCCGCGTCGTCGAGGCCACCGACGACAAGGGCCAGCCGCTCCCGTACAAGGTGCTCGTCGTCGAGCTGAAGTTCGCGCGCGACCGCCGTCGCGTCATCACCAACGTGAAGCGCGTCTCGAAGCCGGGCCGCCGCGTCTACGCGCGCAAGGACCGGCTGCCGCGCGTCCTCGGCGGGCTCGGCACCGCCATCATGTCCACCTCCGTCGGAGTGATCACGAACCGCCAGGCCGCCGAGCGCGGCGTCGGCGGCGAGGTGATCGCGTTCGTCTGGTAGCGATGTCGCGAATCGGCCGCAGACCCATCGATCTTCCCGCCGGCGTCCTGGTCGCGATCTCCCCCGGGCGCGTTCAGGTGAACGGGCCGCTCGGCGAGCTCTCGCAGGACGTCCCGGCGCGGATGCAGGTCGAGAAGACGGAGACGCGAGATCACGGTCACGCGCCCGACCGAGCGCGGCGAGGACCGCGCGCTGCACGGCCTGACCCGCACGCTCATCGCGAACATGGTCGAGGGCGTCACGAAGGGCTTCGAGAAGCACCTCGAGATCCAGGGCGTCGGTTACCGCGCGCAGCTCAAGGGCACCGACCTCGAGCTCGCGGTCGGCTACTCGCACCCGGTCACGATCAAGCCGCGCAAGGGGATCGAGTTCGACGTCCCGCAGCCGACGCAGATCGTCGTCAAGGGGATCGACAAGCAGATGGTCGGCCAGACGGCCGCGGAGATCCGCAAGGTACGCCCGCCCGAGCCGTACAAGGGCAAGGGCATCCGCTACCGCGACGAGCTGGTTCGCAGGAAGGTCGGGAAGCGCGCATGAGCGTCATGACCAAGCGCCAGGCGCGCCTGCGCCGTCACCGCCGCGTGCGCGGCAAGGTCGCCGGCACGGCCGAGCGGCCGCGTCTCCTCGTATTCCGCTCGAACCGCGGGATCAGCGCCCAGCTCATCGACGACGAGACGGGGCGCACGCTCGCATCCGCGAGCTGGAAGGGCGTCGGCTCGTCCGGCTCGAAGACCGAGCAGGCGGCCGAGGTGGGCAAGGCGCTCGCCGCCTCCGCGAAGAAGGCCGGCGTCGAAGCCTGCGTGTTCGACCGCGCCGGCTACCTGTACCACGGACGCGTGAAGGCCCTCGCCGAGGGCGCGCGCGAAGGAGGGCTTCAGTTTTGAGCAGCACCGACGTCCACGAGTCCCGCGAGCTCAAGGAGCGGGTCATCGAGATCAACCGCGTCGCCAAGGTCGTGAAGGGCGGCAGGCGGTTCTCGTTCACGGCGCTCGTCGTCATCGGCGACGAGGTCGACCGCGTCGGCCTGGGCTACGGGAAGGCGCGTGAGGTGCCGCTCGCGATCTCGAAGGCGGTCGAGGACGCGCGGAAGAACCTCTTCACGGTCCCCAAGCACGGGCAGACCATCACGCACGAGATCGTCGGCCGCTTCGACGCCGCCCGTGTCGTGCTGCGCCCGGCCAGCGAGGGAACGGGCGTCATCGCCGGCGGTGGCACGCGGGCCGTGCTCGAGCTCGCCGGCATTCGCGACGTGCTCTCGAAGAGCCTCGGCACGACAAATCCGATCAACATGTGCCGGGCTACGGTCAATGGCCTCCAGAGCCTCGTGCGGCCGGAGGACGTCGCCGCGCTGCGCGGCAAGACGATCGCGGAGGTCCTGCCCTTCAAGATCAAGGTCGCCGAGGAAGAGGACGCGACGGAGGAGGCAGCCGTCGCCGAGGTCGCCGCGTCGAGTCACCCGAGGAGCCGAGCGAGTGAGCCAGCTGAAGATCACCCAGGTCCGAAGCGGGATCGGCCAGTCCGATCGCCACCTCGGGACCCTGCGTGCGCTCGGCCTCGGGAAGATCGGCCGCAGCGCCGAGCACAAGGACTCCCCGCAGCTGCAGGGCCAGCTGCGCCAGGTCCGCCATCTCGTGACGGTCGAGGAGCACTGACGTGAGCGACGAGCTGAATCTCTCGAACCTGAAGCCGGCGCAGGAGCGCAAGGCCCGCAAGCGGGTCGGGCGCGGGCTGGGCTCGGGCAAGGGGCGCTACTCGGGCCGCGGGATCAAGGGCCAGAAGTCGCGCGCCGGGTCCCACAAGATGCCCGCCGGGTTCGAAGGCGGCCAGATGCCGATCGACATGCGCACCGGCAAGCTCCGCGGAAACACGTCCGCGGACGCGATGCCCATCGGGCCGTTTCGCACGTACAACCAGCCGGTGAACGTCGGCTCGCTCGAGGAGCGTTTCGAGGCGGGTGCGGACGTCACGCTGGAGGCGCTGAAGGCCGCCGGGCTCATCGCGAAGCTCGCCGTCGACGTGAAGGTCCTCGGCGAGGGCGAGCTCACGAAGAAGCTTGCGGTCACCGCGCACTCGTTCTCGAAGTCCGCCGTCGAGAAGATCGAGGCCGCGGGTGGCACGGTCACGCGGCTGCGCGAGCCGGTGGAGCGCAAGAAGAAGAAGCACAAGGCTTCCGTACCCGCGCCCGAGGAGTCGGCCGACGAGCCCGATGTGGTCGAAGAGAGCGGCCCGGAGGCGACCGAGCCCGAGGCAGCGGAGCCCGAGGCCGAGTAGCGCATGTTCTCCTGGCTCGCGAACGCCTGGCGGGTTCCGGAGCTCCGCACCCGCGTGCTCTTCACGGCGGCAATGCTCGCCGCCTACCGGCTCGGGTCGTGGATCCCGGCGCCGGGCGTCGACTCACAGACGATCGAGGACTACTTCTCGGGTCGCGGGGGGACGATCCTCGGCCTGCTGAACCTGTTCTCGGGAGGCGCGCTCTCGCAGTTCTCCCTGTTCGCGCTCGGGATCATGCCGTACGTCACGGCCTCGATCATCATCCAGCTGATGACGGTCGTCATCCCCCGGCTCGGCGAGCTGCAGCGGGAAGGCGAGGCGGGCTACGCGAAGATCACGCAGTACACGCGCTACCTCACCGTCATCCTGGCCGCGGCGCAGGCGACCGGATATGCGTTCCTGTTCCGCAGCCAGGGCGCGCTCAACGCCGGCTCGGGCGAGATGGTGCTCATCATCGTGTCGCTGACGGCCGGAACAGTCCTCCTCATGTGGATCGGCGAGCTCATCACGAAGCGCGGCATCGGCAACGGCATCTCGATCCTCATCTTCGCGTCGATTCTCATAGGAGGGCCGCTCGCCATCGTCGCCTGGTGGAACGGCGGCCCCATGGAGAAGCTCTTCTTCCCGCTCCTCGCGGTCGGGATCTGCGCAGCCGTCGTGTTCGTCCAGGAGGGCCAGCGCCGGATCCCGGTGCAGTACGCGAAGCGGATGGTGGGCCGGAAGATGACCGCCGGTGGTTCGACCTATCTCCCGCTGCGCGTGAACATGGCCGGCGTGATCCCGATCATCTTCGCCGCGGCCATCCTCGCGTTCCCGCCGACCATGGCCCAGTACTTCCCCGCGACCCGCGACTTCGTGAACCAGTACTTCCAGCCCGGTGACTGGATCTACCTGCTGATCGAAGGCTTCATGATCGTGGTCTTCACGTACTTCTACACCGCGGTTCAGTTCAATCCCGTCGACCAGGCCGACAACCTGAGGAAGTACGGCGGCTACATCCCGGGTATCCGTCCCGGCCCGCCGACTGCCCAGTACCTCGACCGCGTCCTCTCGCGCCTCACACTGCCGGGGTCGCTCTTCCTCGCCGCGGTCGCGGTGCTCCCGAGCCTCTTCATCGCCTACGCCGGCTTCTCGCAGGCAAACTCGAGGGCTCTCGGCGGCACGTCGGTGCTGATCGTCGTCGGCGTCGCGCTCGACACCATGCGGCAGATGGAGTCGCAGATGATGATGCGCTCCTACGAGGGCTTCCTCAAGTAGCCCGCGAGGCATCCATGCGAATACTCATCCTCGGCCCACAGGGGTCCGGAAAAGGGACCCAGGCAAAGCGGATCGCCGCCGGCTACGGCGTGCCGCACATCGCGACGGGCGACATGTTCCGAGCCGCGGTCACGGACGGCACCGAGCTCGGCAGGAAGGTCGGCCCCATGCTCGAGGAGGGCCTCCTCGTGCCGGACGACCTCACGATCGACCTCATCCGCGAGCGACTGGCGGAGGAGGACGGGTTCGTCCTCGACGGCTTCCCGCGCACCGTCCCGCAGGCCGAAGCGCTCGATTCGATGCTCGACGACATCGGCAAGCCGCTCGATGCGGTGATCCTCCTCCAGGTCTCCGACGAGGTCGCGACGGAGCGCCTCCGGGAGCGTGCTGCCCAGGAAGGGCGCGCAGACGACTCGCCGGAGGCCATCGCCAACCGCCTGCGCCAGTATCACGAGCTCACGGAGCTCGTCGTCGACCGCTATCAGGTCGCGGGGATCGAGGTCATCGTGGACGGCGAGCAGACGATGGACGACGTGTTCGTGGCGATCCAGGATGCGCTCGAGGGAGTGACGGCCACGTGATCATCCGAAAGAGCTCGCGCGAGATCGAGAAGATCGCGGCGGCGGGGGCGCTCGTCGCCGAGACGATCGCGCACGTCGGCGGGCTGCTCGCTCCGGGCGTTACCACCGAGGAGCTCGATGCCGCGGCTGGGGCGTTCATCCGAGAGCACGGTGCCATTCCGACCTCCGAGGGCTACAAGGGCTACCCGAAGGCGATCTGCATCTCGCCGAACGACGTGGTCGTCCACGGAATCCCCGACCAGTTCGTCGTCGAGGACGGCAACCTCGTGACGATCGACGTCGGCGTCACGCTCGACGGCTACATCGCCGATAGCGCGTACACGTTCGGCGTGGGAGAGATCGATGCCGATTCGCAGCGGCTGCTCGACATCGCTCAGGACGCCCTCGCGGCCGGGATCGCAGAGGCGGTCGTCGGGAACCGCGTCGGGGACGTCTCGCACGCGATCCAGGAGCTCGTCGAGAACGCCGGGTTCTCGGTCATCCGCAGTCTCGTGGGTCACGGCGTGGGTCGGCACTATCACGAGGATCCACACATCCCGAACTTCGGAGAACCGGGTCGCGGCCCGCGGTTGTCCGAGGGGATGACGCTCGCGATCGAACCGATGATCACCGCCGGCTCCTCCGACGTGAACGTCATGGAGGACGGCTGGACGATCAAGACCTCCGACGGCTCGATGTCCGCCCACTTCGAGCACACCGTGGCGATCCTGGCCGACGGCCCCCGGATCCTCACGCCTCGCGTCGGAATACCAGGAGGCGTGCGGGTTTAGTCGACGAACGTCTGCTACGATGTGCCGCCGCGGTGCGGTCGTCCGGCTGTGCTGCACGTTCTCACAGGAAACCGTCTACCGAAAGGTCTGTTCGCGCGCGAAGTGGCAGTCAAGGAAGAGAAGATCGAGGTCGAAGGCGAGGTGGTCGAAGCGCTTCCCAGCACGATGTTCCGGGTCCAGCTCGACAACGGCCATGACGTCCTCGCTCGTATCTCGGGAAAGATGCGCAAGCACTACATCCGCATTCTCCCGGGCGACCGTGTGAAGGTCGAGCTCTCTCCCTACGACCTCACCCGCGGCCGAATCACCTTTCGGATGAAGTAACCAGATGAAAGTCCGCCCATCCGTCAAGCCAATGTGCGAGCGCTGTCGCGTGATCAAGCGGCACGGCCGCACGATCGTCATCTGCACCAACCCCCGTCACAAACAAAGGCAGGGCTAGAAGCCACATGGCACGCATCGCGGGAGTCAATCTCCCGACGCAGAAGCGGCTCGAGATCGGGCTGACCTACATCTACGGGATCGGCAAGTCGACCTCGCAGAAGATCATCCGCGAGCTCGACCTCGATCCCGAGCAGAAGGTCCGTGATCTCACCGACGAGGAGGTCACGAAGCTCCGCAACTACATCGACTCCGACGTCGAGGTCGAGGGTGACCTTCGCCGCGACCGCGGCCAGGCGATCAAGCGGCTGCAAGAGATCGGCGCCTACCGTGGGATCCGCCACCGCCGCGGGCTCCCCGTGCGCGGTCAGCGCACGAAGACGAACGGCCGCACGCGCAAGGGCCCGAAGAAGACCGTCGGACGCGGCAAGAAGGCGAAGTAGTCGATGGCGCCTCCCCGCAGATCCGCGGCCCGCGGCCGCACGCGCCGCAAGGTCCGCAAGAACATCGCCATCGGCCAGGCGCACATCAAGACGTCGTTCAACAACACGATCGTCACGCTCACCGACGCCGAGGGAAACGTCATCGTGTGGGAGTCCGCCGGCTCGGCCGGGTTCAAGGGCTCGCGCAAGTCGACGCCGTTCGCGGCCCAGGTGACCGCGGACAACGCCGCGCGCAAAGGCATGGAGCACGGTCTCCAGAAGGTCGAGGTCTTCGTCAAAGGCCCCGGTTCCGGACGCGAGACGGCGATCCGCTCGCTCCAGGCCGCCGGCCTCGAGATCCTCGGCGTGAAGGACGTGACGCCGCAGGCGCACAACGGCGTGCGCCAGCGCAAGCGGAGGCGTGTCTGATGGCCCGTGACCTCGGCCCCAAGTGCCGTCTCTGCCGCCGTGAGGGCATCAAGCTCTTCCTGAAAGGTGAGCGCTGCCTGACCGAGAAGTGCGCGGTCGAGCGCCGCAGCTATCCGCCCGGAGAGCACGGCCGCGGCCGCATCAAGCAGAGCCAGTACCTGCTCCAGCTGCGCGAGAAGCAGAAGGCCCGCCGGTACTACGGCCTTCTCGAGAAGCAGTTCCGCATGACTTACGAGAAGGCGACGCGCGGCCTCGGGGCCCCGGGCGAGAACCTGCTTCGCATGCTCGAGACACGTCTCGACAACGTCGTCTACCGGCTCGGGTTCGCCGGCTCCCGCGCGCAGGCACGCCAGCTGGTGCGTCACGGCCACTTCCAGGTCAACGGGCGCCGGGTCAACATCCCGAGCTACGGCGTTCGCCCAGGCGACGTCGTCTCGCTCAAGCAAGGGAGCCCGGTCGAGCAGCTCGTGCGCGACGCGACGGATCTCACCGCCAGCGTGGCGCCATGGCTCCAGGCCGACCACGACGGGCTCACGGGCACCGTTCTCAAGTGGCCCGAGCGCGACGAGATCGACGCACCGGTGCAGGAATCCCTGATCGTCGAGCTCTACTCGAAGTAACCCCGCAGAACTCTCGCACCACCGAAAGGAAAGGACTCACGTGGCAGTTCGAACCAGCCTTATGGACTTCCAGGTCCCGAGGATCGTCCACGAGGACGCCGACGAGCATCGCGGCGTGTTCGCCATCGAGCCGCTCGACCGCGGCTTCGGACACACCTTCGGGAACTCGCTTCGCCGGGTGCTGTTGTCCTCACTCGAGGGCGCAGCGGTCACCGCCGTGAAGATCGAGGGCGTCGCCCACGAATTCACGACGCTCCCCGGCGTCCGCGAGGACGTCACCGACATCATCCTCAACCTGAAGAGCCTCATCGTCCGCCTGCACGGCGCGTCGCCCGAGGTCGAGGTGTACATCGCCAAGAAGGGCGCCGGCGTCGTCACGGCGGCCGACATCGAGGCCCCCGCCGACCTCGAGATCCTGAATCCGGAGCTCGAGATCGCGCACGTCTCCGACAAGGGCAAGCTCGAGATCACGCTCACGATCGGCCGCGGCCGCGGGTACGTCCCGGCCGAGCTGAACCGCGGGCCGGAGACCACGATCGGCGTCATCCCGATCGACTCGATCTTCTCGCCCGTGCGCCGCGTCGCGTACGAGGTCGAGGCCGCGCGCGTCGGTCAGCGCACGGACTACGACAAGCTCGTCCTCGACGTGACGACGGACGGCTCGATCGAGCCGCGCGACGCGATCGGCCAGGCGGCGGAGCTCCTCATCAAGCAGCTCATGATCTTCACCGATCTCGACGCGATCGAGGGCTTCGGCGAGCAGGCCCCGGAGGCCATCGCCGAGGCGCCGGTCATGCACGGGATGGAGAACTTCCCGATCGAGGAGCTCGAGCTCGGCGTCCGCTCGTACAACTGCCTCAAGCGGGTCGGCATCGAGACGATCGGCGACCTCACGTCGAAGTCAGAGAACGAGCTCGTGGCGATCCCGAACTTCGGTCGCAAGTCGATCGAGGAGGTTCGCTCCGCGCTCGGCGCCCACGGCCTCACGCTGAAGGGCGAGGAGCTCGTCTGAGGTCATGAGGCACCAGCGATCCGGCAAGAAGCTCGGGCGGGATTCCGCCCACCGCAAGGCGCTCTACTCGAATCTCGCGGGGGCCTTGATCGAGCACGGCCGGATCCAGACGACCGAGGCGAAGGCGAAGGCGGTCAAGCCATTCGCCGAGAAGATGATCACTCTGGGCAAGCGCGGCGATCTCCATGCCAGGCGGCAGGCGCTCGCCGCGCTTCGCTCGAATCACGTCGTGCACCAGCTGTTCGCAGACGTGGCTCCCCGGTTCACGGACCGCCCGGGCGGATACACGCGCATCGTCCGGCTGGGCCAGCGCCAGGGCGACGCGGCCGAGATGGTGTACCTCGAGCTCGTCGACTTCGAGCCCGCTGTGACGCCGTTCGCGGCTCGTCGCGCCGAGCGCGCCGAAGAGCCCGAAGCCGAGGAATAGCCGCCTCCATCGGCCGAGTACCCTGCCGGGGTGCTCTTCCTCATCGCGCTCCTGCTCGCGCTGTTCGTGCTCCCCTCGCCGTGGGGCGTGATCGCGGTGGTCGTGGCCATCGTGGTCGACCTCGTCGAGGTCGGCGTCGGCATCTGGTACTCGAAGCGGCGGAAGGCGAAGGTCGGAGCGTCGACGCTCGTGGGCCTGACCGGCGTCGCGATGGATTCTCTCGACCCCGAGGGGCAGGTGAGGATCAACGGCGAGATCTGGCGGGCGCGCTGCGACCTCGGATGCGAAGCGGGCGCACCGATCGTCGTGCGCGCCGTCGACGGACTCACGCTCGAGGTCGCGCCCGCGTGACGCCCGCGGTCGCGGCCGTGGCGATCGCGTCGCCGCTCCGTCACGGGCAACGAGGCGGCACGAGGAGGAGGGGGCGCGGGGCTCGATCTCGATTGCACCGGTGCGATGTGCGCCCGGGAACCGCGTGCGCTTCACGATCTCCACAGTGCTGGCCTCCGAGTTCGGGGACGGCAAGCCGATCCGGGCCGCGGGCGCCTACGCCGGGACGATCGGCGCCCGACCGCCGGGATTTCCGCCCTGAGGCCTTCGCCGTGCGGCTGAAGCTGAAGCTGGAGTACGACGGGACCGGGTTCCGCGGCTGGGCGCGGCAGCCGGGTTTCCGCACCGTCGAGGGAGTCGTGCGGGACGCTCTCGACGCCGTCTTCCCGAGCTGGGACGACCTTGCGGTCGCGGGCCGGACGGACACCGGCGTGCATGCGACAGGACAGGTCGCGAGTGTCGACGCCGAGGGCGGACCGCCTCTGGAACATGCGGCGGAAGCACTCACCGCAGCGCTACCGGAGGACGTCGCCGTGTCCGCAGCCGAGAAGGCGCCGGACGGGTTCCACGCCCGCCACTCGGCGCGATCCCGTTCGTACCGGTACCGCGTGCACGCGGGCCGGCGGTCGCCGCTCGATGCTCGGCGGTCACTTCAGTGGACGCGTCCCGTCGACTCCTCTGCTCTGCACGCCGCCTCGCAGGTGCTCCTGGGCGATCACGACTTCCGCGCGTTCACGCCGACGGAGACGTCGCATGACGTCTTCGTGCGGAACGTCCACGCCGCCGGTTGGGACGTCGACGGGTCGCGCCTCGAATTCACGATCACCGCCAATGGCTTCCTTCGTCACATGGTGCGGACGCTCGTCGGCACGATGCTGGAGTCGGGATCGGATGCGTCGGCTCGCATCGAGCGGCTACTCGATGGCCGCCCGCGCGCCGAGGCCGGTCTGACGGCGCCTCCGCACGGTCTCTACCTCGAAAGGGTGGACTACTGACCGCGGCTACGATCGCCGCGTGCGCTTCCGCATCGTCCTCTTCGACCTCGACGGGACGCTGATCGACTCGGGGCCGATCATCCTCGCGTCGATGCAGCACGCGGTCGGCACCGTCCTCGGACGCGAGATCCCGCCGGCCGAGCTGCAGATGACGATCGGCGGCCAGGGCATCGTCGCCCAGATGACCGCCATCGACGCAGACCACGTCGACGAGCTGCTCGAGGCGTACAAGGAGCACAACGACGGGCTGCACGAGACGCTCGAGGCGTTCGACGAGCTGCTGTCCGTCCTCCCGGCGCTGAAGGCGGAGGGGCGGAAGCTGGGCATCGTGACCGCGAAGCGCCACCGGACCGTCGGGCTCGCACTCGACCGCTTTCCGGTGCTTGCCAGCGCCTTCGACGTCGTGGTCGGGTTCGAGGACACGAGCAGTCACAAGCCCGATCCCGAGCCGGTTCTGCTCGCGATCGAGCAGCTGGGCGGTACGCCGGACGAGGCGGTCTACGTCGGCGACTCGCCCTTCGACATCGGCGCGGCGAAAGCGGCTGGCGTCTTCGCCGTCGCCGTCGGGTGGGGAGGGATCCACCCGGACGAGCGTCTGCTGGCCGAGGAGCCCGACGCATTCGTGCGCACCCCCGAGGAGCTGCTGGGTGTCCTCTAGGACCACTGCTGCGCCGGCCGAGCGCGCCTCGGAGCTCCGCCGGCTGATCAGGCACCACAATCACCGCTACCACGTCCTCGACGACCCCGAGATCGACGACGCGGCGTACGACGCGCTGTTCGACGAGCTGAAGGCGCTCGAGGAGGAGCATCCCGAGCTCGTCGGCCCGGACTCGCCGACGCAGCGGGTCGGTGCCGCGCCCGCGGCCGGGTTCACGAAGATCCCGCACCTGTCGCCCATGGGCTCGCTCGAGAAGGTCACGACGCGCGAGGCACTCGAGAAGTGGGCTGACGACGTCCGCAAGCGCCTCGGCACGGATGAGGCCGTCGCCTACGTCCTCGAGCCGAAGATCGACGGCTCGGCCGTGTCGCTGGTCTACGAGGGCGGCGTGCTCGTCCGGGGAGCGACGCGCGGCGACGGCGAGCGCGGGGAGGACGTGACCGCCAACCTGCGCACCATCGAGGCGATTCCGCTCCGGATGCTCGGCGAGGCGCCACCGTTCCGGGTCGAGGTGCGGGGCGAGATCTACTTCCCGGTCGAGGGGTTCGTGCGCTTCAACGAGGCGCAGCTGGCCGCCGGGAAGAAGCCCGCCCCCAACGCGCGGAACGCGGCGGCAGGGTCGCTGCGACAGCTCAATCCGAGCGTCACCGCGGAGCGCCCGCTCTCGATCTTCGTCTACGGGATCGGCGTGCTCGAGGGTCTCGAGCTCGCCTCGCAGTGGGAGGCGCTCGAATGGCTGCGAGCAGTCGGGTTCCGCACGAACCCGGACGCGCAGCGCCTCGACTCGATCGACGACGTCGCCGACGCCTGCATTGCCTGGGAGGAGCGGCGAGCGGGACTCGGATACGAGATCGACGGCATCGTGATCAAGCTCGACTCGTTCGACCAGCAGCGTCGTCTCGGCTCTCTGCACGGCCGCCCGCGCTTCGCGCGTGCGTTCAAGTGGGCACCGACCTCGGCGGTGACGCGCCTGACGGCGATCCACGTCCGGGTCGGCCGCACCGGCGTCCTGAACCCGCTCGCGGAGCTCGAGCCGGTGCACGTCGGTGGCGTCACCGTGACGAGTGCGACGCTCCACAACGAAGACGACATCCGGCGAAAGGACATTCGCGTGGGTGACCGCGTGATCGTCCAGCGCGCCGGTGACGTCATCCCGCAGGTCGTCGGACCCGCGGGCGAGCACGAGCCGGGAACGAAGCCGTGGCGGATGCCGAAGCGCTGTCCGCTCTGCCGCACGGAGGTCGTGCGGCCCCAGGGCGAAGTCATGCATCGCTGCCCGAATCGCGCGTGCCCGTCACGGGGACTGGAGACCCTCTATCACTGGGTCGGAGCAGCGCTCGACATCGAGAACGTCGGCGGAAGCACGATCAAGAAGCTCTGGGACGAGGGAATCGTCCGCTCGCTCCCGGACCTCTACCGGCTCACCGCGGAACAACTCGCCGAGCTCGAAGGCTTCGCCGAGATCTCGGCGACGCGCGCCTGGGAGTCGATCCAGCGCTCGAAGGAGCAGCCGTTCTCGCGTGTGCTCTTCGGGCTGAACATCCCGAAGGTCGGGTGGGTGATCGCCCGCAGCCTTGCGCTGCACTTCCGCGCGGCGGAGGCGCTGGCGGCGGCCACGCTCGAGCAGCTCGAGGAGGTGGAGGGGATCGGGCCGGAGCGAGCGGAGCTCATCGCCGAGTGGTTCTCCGATCCGGACAACCTCGCGCTCGTTGCCGAGCTGCGGCAGCTGGGCCTGCAGCTCGAGCTCGCCGAGGACGACCGCCCTCCCGAGGGGCCGCTCACGGGCAACCAGTACGTCATCACGGGAACGCTCGAGGCGTGGACGCGCGAGGAGGCGAAGATCGCACTCGAGGCGCTCGGGGCGAAGGTCTCGGATTCCGTCTCGAAGAGGACGACCGGCGTCGTCGTCGGCGAGAGCCCGGGCTCGAAGGCGCAGAAGGCCGAGAAGCTCGGCGTGCCGGTGCTCTCCGAGGCCGAGCTCGCGTCGTTGCTAGGGGCGCGCTAGCAGCGTCACGAAGCGGTCCTGCGCGAGGCGCGCCCACCAGTACGGGACCGGGTAGCCGTTCTGCACGATCGCGAACACGTAGCGCCTGCCGACGAAGCCCGCAAGCGCAGATGCGCGGTTCGTCGTCCCCGTCTTCGCGTGGATGCGTCCGCGGGTGGGTCGCATGGCGAGACGCCGCTCCAGCGTGCCCGAGACGCCCGCGACAGCGAGCGAGCCGACGAAGATCTTCCCGAACCGCTTGTCGAGCGACGCGGCGCGGAGAATGTCGGCGAGCGCGCTCACGGTGACGCGGTCGAAGCGCGACAGCCCCGAGCCGTCGGCGATGCGAACGCCCGCGAGCCGCACGCCGGCGCCGCGCAGCGTCGAGCGAACGATCCGCGCGCCCGCGGCGGTCGATCCGGGCTCCGCGACCGTCGCCCCCAGGCCCTTCAGCACCATCTCGGCGACGAAGTTGTCCGAGTCGGCGTTCATCCGCGGTACGACGTTCGCGAGCCGCTGGGAGAGGTCGAAGGCGATCGGGAGCGCATCGGCCGGAGCTCGTCCTTCTCCGGCCCGTCCGGTGACGGCGATGCCGCGAGCTCGTAGCGACTCGGTGAGCGCCCTGGCCGCCGCGGCGGCAGAGCCGTTGCTGCCCGCGAACGGCACATCCGCGACGGAGAGCGCGGAGAGCGGTCTCGACTCGATGCCGACGTACGACGGCTTCCAGCCGAGCGCGTCGCGCCGCGAGTCGAAGTACGTGTCGTCGCCGAAGACGCGTCCCTGAACGCGTCTGATCCCGGTATCGGCGAACCGGCGCGCGAGCCGATCGAGATCCGCGCGCGTGAGGGTCGGATCGCCGTACCCGACGAGCCCGAGGCTTCCCTGCCACACGCGGCCCGATCGCGACCCTACGCCGACCAGCTCCGTTCGAAATCGGAACTGCGGCCCGAGAACGTGGAGGGCGGTGTACGAGACCGCGAGCTTCTCCACCGACGCCGGAAGGAGGGAAGCAGTGCTGTTGTGCGCGTAGAGCGTCGCGCCGGTGGCGGCGTCGACGACGATCGCGCCTGTCCGGGCGGGCGCGATTCCCGGCGCGCGGAGCGCCTTGCTCAGAGCCAGGTCCATCGACGGCGCCGCGGCAGTCCCCGGCGCGGCGGAGCTGCCGAGCGCCACGACGACGGCCATCAGGGCGACCGATCGCATGCGATTCACGGACGACTGTGTACCGGAGCCCGCCGACGGCGGAGGTCGTCGTCTAGCGATAGACGGTGATCGTGACCGTTTGCCGGCCCCACTGCCGCGCCTTGGCCATCGTGGGGAACCAGACGTCGATGATCTTGCCCTTGATCGCGTATCCGACGTCCGCGGCGAGCCCCGGGCCGTAGCCGGGCACGTGGAGCTTCGTCCCGAGCGGGATCAGCTGCGGGTCGACCGCGACGACGCCTCTCCGCACCGGAACCCCGAGAGCCGTCGACCCCGGAAGGGAGTAGGCCACCACGTCGACCCTCATCCGATACGCCTGCGGAGCCTGCGGCTGGCCGAAGGCGGAACCTCCGATACCGAGAGCGAAACCGAAGAGGACCGTCACGAGCACCGGCCCCCACCTGCGCGTTCCCCTACGCACGAGGCGGTGACCCTAACAGACCTGCACGCGAGGGACCCCCGGCAAAGGCCCTCTTTGCAGAACTTTTGGCTCTGTTGTCGGTTGCAGCCGTCCGTAGACGCTGCTAGGGTCTCCCACTTGTGACGGGCCAGACCGCCACCGGCGGGGCTGTCCGGGGACGACCACGAACCGTTCTGACGCGTTCGCGGACCGGATGGGCGCCGATAGTCGTTTTCGCTGCGGCTGCTGCGGCCGGGCTTCTGCTTGCCGTTGGACCGGCCGCCGGACAGACGATCACGTCGAAGCGCCAGCAGGCCGAGGCGATCGAGGCTCAGGTCGAGAGCATGAACGGGCAGCTCGAGCAGGCGAGCGAGGCGTGGAACTACGCGAACATCCAGCTCAACCAGATCGACGCCGACCTCGCCTCGAACGCGAAGCACCTCGTCGCCGCGAAGAAGAGCCTCGTCGTCTCTCAGAGGCGCATCGCGACACGCCTGCGAGACCTCTACGTCGACGGCCAGGGCGACTCGACGCTCGAGGTCATCCTCGGCTCGAGCAGCCTCGACGACATCATCGCGCGGCTCGACGCGATCGAGCGCGTCTCCAGCCAGGATGCGCAGATCCTGAGAACGGTCAAGCAGTACCGCAAGGAGGTCGAGACGCGCCGCACGACGCTGCAGCAGGATCGTGAGGATCAGGCGCGGATCGTCCAGGAGCAGGCGGATCGCAAGCAGTACATCGAGTCGCAGATCGCCGAGCAGACGCGGATGCTCGACTCGGTGAAGGACGAGATCGCCCAGATGCGCGCGGAAGAGGCGCGGCGCCAGGCTGCGCTCGCCGCGCAGGCCCGGGCCCAGGCACAGGCGGCGGTAGCGGCCCAGCAGGCGCAGCAGGACGTCGTCGACCAGATCGCGAGCGATCCGACCTACGACACGCCCTCGTACGATCCGAACCTCCCGGCGCCTCGCTACGCGCAGGTGGTCGGAATCGCCCTTCAGTACCTCGGCATCCCGTACGTCTGGGGCGGCTCGAGCCCGTCCACCGGCTTCGACTGCTCGGGCTTCGTGGCCTACGTGTACGCCCAGGTCGGGGTCTACCTGCCGCACCACGCAGCGTCGCAGTACAGCTACGGGACGCCGGTCTCGTACGACCAGCTACAGCCCGGCGACCTCGTCTTCTTCAGCGGGCTCGGACACGTGGGGATCTACATCGGCGGCGGTCAGATGGTGCACGCACCGCACACCGGCGACGTGGTGCGCATCGCGAGCCTCGCCGGCCACGGCTCGTTCGTCGGCGCCCGCCGCCTCTAGCCCGCGCCGTCTTCGACCGGATCGCTGCCGACCTGCGGGTCGGCGTAGAGCGCGTCGATCTCGTCGGCGAAGTGTTCCTGGACGGCTCGCCGGCGGACCTTGAGCGTCGGGGTGATCTCGCCCTCCTCCATCGTGAAGTCGCGTGGGAGGACGGCGAAGCGCTTGACCTGCTCGAATCGGGAGCGCTCGCGGTTCGCATCGTCGACCGCGTCCTGAAGGAGCTCGTGGACGCGCTCGTCGGCCGCAAGAGCGGCGACGTCGGACTCCACGCCTAGCTCGGCCGCCCAGCGGCCGATCTCCACCGGGTCGAGGGTGAGGAGCGCCGCGACGTACGGCCGCTTGTCACCGATCACGAGCGCCTGCGAGACGTACTTCGACGTCTTGAGGTCGTTCTCGATGTTCTGGGGCGCGACGTTCTTGCCGCCCGCCGTCACGAGGATGTCCTTCTTTCGGTCGGTGATGTGGAGGAAGCCCTCCTCGTCGAGGTGCCCGATGTCACCCGTCTTGAGCCAGCGGTCCGGCGAGAGGACGGCGGCCGTCGCGTCGGGTTCCTTGAAGTAGCCCTGGAACACGGTCTCCGACCGGACCTCGATCTCGCCGTCGTCGGCGATGCGCACCTCGAAGCCCGGGAGTGGTCGGCCCACGGACCCGAAGCGGTACAGGTCCGGCCGGTTCGTGCTGGCAGCGGTCGTGCATTCGGTGAGGCCGTAGCCCTCGGTGATGCGGATCCCGACGGCGTCGAAGAACTCGATGATCTCCTTCGACAGCGGGGCGCCTCCCGATCCGGGCATGCGGAGTCTTCCGCCGAAGGGCTCCCGCACCTTGCTGAAGACGAGCTTGTCCGCGAGACGCTGCTTCCGACGGAGTCCGGCGGGAACGGGCTCGCCGGCGCTCTCGAGCCGGCTCACCTCGCGCCCGATCGGGAGCGCCCAGTCGAGCAGGCGCTTCTTCACCCCCGTGGCGGCGTCGAATCGGGCGACGACGGCGGTGTGGACCTTCTCGTACACGCGCGGGACGCTCGGGAGCAGGGTCGGCCGGACCTGCGGCAGCGCTTCGGCGACCCGCGAGCGGATCGGCGAGGAACGCGATCGTGAACCCCACGTGCGCCCCGAGCAAGAGCATCAACCGCCCGTAGTTGTGCGCGAGCGGGAGGTAGAGAAGCATGACGTCGTCGGGCCGGTAGTAGGTCGTCTCCATCCGGTCGACGACGGTGGCCATCTCGAAGTAGTTGCGGTTCGAGAGCATGCAGCCCTTCGGCGGCCCGGTCGTCCCGGACGTGTAGATGATCGTGTAGAGGTCGTCTTCGGTCACGGCCGCCGTCGCCTCGTCGAGCGCCGCCGGGTTCGCGGCCGCGAAGTCGGCGCCGTGCGCCGCGAGTCCGTCGAGGTCGTGATAGGTGAGGACGTGCTCGGAGCGACGGGAGGTCGTCGGTGACGGCCTCGACCTTCGCGAGCTGCTCGGCGTCCTCGCAGACGACGGCGACGGCCTCGGAGTGCGCGAGCAGGTAGCCGACGTCCTTGGGCGAGCTCGACGCGTAGACCGGGATCCCGACCGCTCCGATGCGGGCGAGCGCGAAGTCGACGAGCGCCCACTCGAGGCCGTTCCGCGCGAGCAGCGCCACGTTGTCGCCCTTGCGCACGCCGCGGCCGAGCAGGCCGTTGGCATACGCCCGAACGCGCTCGTCCGCCTCCGTCCACGAGACTTCGCGCCGACCGTGGTCGGTCTCGGCCAGGTATGCGGGAGTCGAGCGGCCCGCCGCGATCGTGTCGTTCCAGAGTTGCGCGATCGTGCGCCGGGATGCGCCGGGATCGGTGGTCTTCGCGGGCGGCTTCGGCCGTCTCCGTCACATTCTGAGCTTAGCCCGGGAGGGGTCCGGGATTCCAGGTCGAATCCAGCAGGTCCGCGCAGGTATCGAGTTCTCGCGCGCCGTGGAATACCCTTAGCCCATGCGAACGACCTGGAACGGATCACTCAGCTTCGGCCTCGTCTCGATCCCCGTTGGGCTCGCTCCCGCGACGAAGCCCGCCGCCCGGCAGTCGGACGTGTCGTTCCGGCTGCTGCACCGCGAGTGCTCGACGCCGATCAAGCAGAAGCGCTGGTGCCCGACGCACGACCGCGAGGTCACCCAGGACGAGATCGTCCGCGGCTTCGAGGTGACGAAGGGCCAGTTCCTCATCGTGGAGGACGCCGATCTCGAAGCGATCGAGCGCGCCGACGACTCCCGCTCGATCGAGATCACGCGCTTCGTGAAGCAGGACGACGTCGACCCGATCTTCTTCGACCGGACGTACTACCTCGTGCCCGCGGCGCAGACGGCGCAGCGCAGGCCGTACGTCCTGCTGCTCGAGGCGATGCGCGAGACGGAGACGGCCGCGCTCGGGCGCTTCGTGCGGGCAGGCCGCGAGAGCCTGTGCCTCGTCCGCGCGAGGGACGGCGCGCTCGCGCTCGAGACGCTCTTCCTCGCAGAGGACGTGTACTCGCAGGCCGAGATCTCGGAAGCCGTCGAGGAGACGACCGTCAAGAAGTCGGAGCTCGATCTCGCGCGCCAGGTGATCGACAGCCTGGCCGGTGACTTCGAGCCGACGGAGCTCGCCAGCGAGTACCGCCGCGACCTGCGCGCGCTGCTCGAGGCGAAGATGCGCGGCGAGGAGATCGTCGCTCCGGAGCCCGTCGAGGTCGCTCCCGTCATCGACCTCATGGAAGCGCTGAAGGCGAGCGTCGCGGCGGCGAAGAAGCGCCCTGCAGACGACGACGCACCCGCGAAGCCGACGCGTACGCGAAGGGCGAAGAGCAAGGCGAGCTAGCTCGCGCGCGACCGCCCGAGCGTGATCGGGCCGCGCGGCCCGTCGAGGACGACCGCGGTCACGCCCGCGTCTCCGGATCGAACGTCGAGCGGGAGCGAATGCGGCCCGAGCCAGGCCGACAGCTCGTCGATGTCGCACGCGATCTCGAGTCCCGTCACGTGCGCAGGAGGTGCCGCAGTCGCCCCGGGGAAGGCGGCCGGGTCGCGCCACGCGACGAAGAACGGCAGCCACGGCCGCTCGAGCGCGATCCTCGAGACCGGCCATGCGCCACTCGATGCGCTCCCCGGACGGACGCGTTCGCGATCCTTGGCCGACGCTCAGGCCGAGGCGGGCCGCCGTGGCGTCGATGTCGTCGGGCCGGACCGCCCAGCCGATCAGGTCGCCCTCGCTCGCGTCGAGGACTCGGCGGCCGAAGTCGTTGCCTCGCGCGACATGCTCGTCGACGACTGCGATCAGCTCGAGATAGGAGTCGCCGAGCGGAACGATCCAGTTGGCCGTGCCCCACGCGGGATGGCGGCCTCCGGGCGACGGCTCGAGGCCGTAGGCGGACGGCAGCCGGGGCGTATCGGAGCCTCGCGCCGAGGCCGCGAGAATGATGTGGTCGAGCTGCATCGCGCGGGCGAGCCCGCGGTTCGTCGCGTCGGGCTAGGAGGAGGCGGAGACGCCTGCCGTGGCCCCGACGGCCTCGAGCGATGCCTGGAAGAGCGTCTTGTCGATCTTGCCGTGGTAGATCGGCACGCCTTCCTCGATGCAGATACGGACGACCTCGTCACGGTCCATCCCCATCTCCTTGGCGAGCTCTTCGGGCGTCAGGTGGTTGGCCATGCTTCCTCCTCGGATGCGTAGAACGGCAAAGAAAAAGCCCGCCGGCGCTGTTCAGCGCTCGTCGGGCTCCGGGTCATTCGCTTCCGGGGCGGGTCAAGCGTCCCGCCTCTCGAGAACGTCCTTCACGCTCTGAGCATACTGCGGCGCGCGCGGCCCGCGCAACGGCGTTCGACGGTCGGCTCGCCGGCCGGTGAGCCGGTACCCTTTCCGCGCTCGGGGTGTGGCGCAGCCTGGTAGCGCGCTCCGTTCGGGTCGGAGAGGCCCCCAGTTCGAATCTGGGCACCCCGACTAAATCGCGGGGGAAACCGACGGTTTCCCCCGCGTGCCCCCCTTCCTGGCCCGCTCGCACTTTCGACCGCGGCGGGCCTCCCGGCGGGCGGAGCCCGCCTCCGGCGATCGATCGAGCGTGCTCTCTTCGGCGTTCGTCTATCCTCGATCCGATGCTGAAGGCCGTCCTGTTCGACGTCGACTTCACGCTCTTTCGGCCGGGGCCGGAGCTTGGGCCCGAGGGCTACCGGCGGCTCGGCGAGCGGCACGGTCTGACGCTGGACCCGGGTCGCTATGACGACGCCCGTGCGAGCGCGATCGAGACGCTGCAGCACAATCGCGATCTCGTTCACGACGAGGAGATCTGGATCGCCTTCACCGAGCAGATCGTCCTCGGGATGGGGGGCGATCCCGGTGCCGCACGCGCGTGTGCGACCGAGATGGTCCGCGAATGGGAGCGGCACGAGAACTTCTCGCTCTACGAGGACGCGCTCCCCGTGCTCGACGAGCTGCGGCGTCACGGGCTCGTGATCGGGCTCATATCGAACGGTCAGCGCGATCTCGAGGAGTTCGTCGAGCATCACGCCCTCGACGTCGACGCCGTCGTCGGCTCGAAGGCGCATGGACGCGTCAAGCCGCACGCATCGATCTTCGTCGCGGCGCTCCGTGCGCTCGACGCGCGGCCGGAGGAGACGGCGATGATCGGAGACTCCTACGAGGACGACATCGAGGGCGCGCGGGCTCTCGGGATCCGGGCGATCCTGCTCGACCGCGACGGAGTGCTGCCGGACGCGCCGGATCGCATCGACACGTTGTTCGCACTGCCGGCGGCGCTAGGTCTCGTGCGCTCCTAGTTCGCGCCGCCAGGCGTCGGTGTGCGCTCCCAGCGGCACCGCCTCGCCACCTCGAGCAGTGCCGAAGACGGCCGCCGCCTCCGCCCGCGTCGAGACCGGGCCGACGCAGACGTCCTCGTCGCCGAAATGCCCGAGCCAGTCGTCGAGGGTGCGCGTGCGGAAGACGGCGGCGAGCTCGAGGGCGAGCGGCGTCCTGGTCTGCCTCGTACTGTCGCTCTGCGAGCTCGGGGCGCCCGATGAGCTCGCACAGACTTCGGAAGAACTTCGGCTCGAGTGCCGCGACGGTGAGCCGGCGCCCGTCCGCCGTGTCGTAGATGCGGTAGCACGCGAGCCCGCCGGTCAGCATGCGCGCCACCGGCTCGCCGCCGAGCCGGTGCGCGACCAGGTGCGTGCGACCCGTGCGTCATCGAGACCACGACGTGGCGTCCCGCGCCGGTGCGCGCGCGCTCGAGGAGGGCGGCGAGCACCTGCGTCACGGCTCCGAGCGCTCCCGCAGCGAGGTCGGCGATCTGGATCGGCGGAAGCCCGGGCGACGTGTCCTCGAGGACGCCGGCCCAGCCGAGGTAGTTGAGGTCGTGGCCGGCTCGGGCTCGGTGCTGGGGGACGTCGCCGAAGCCCGTGATCGAGCAGTAGACGGTCGCGGGTGGAACGTCGCCCGGGCCGACGCCCAGGCGCGTCGCGACGCCGGGCCGGAACCCCTCCAGCACGACGTCGGCTCGTGCGCAGAGCGCCCGCGCGAACGCCGCGTCTGCGGGGAGATCGCAGACGACGGACTCGCTTCCCGCGCGTAGCGCGGTGTCCCACGCGGTCGCCGTCGGGCGCATCGGATCGCCGGCCGGCGGCTCGACGCGCACGACCCGCGCTCCAAGTCGCGTCAGCTCGCGACTCGCGTACGCGCCGGGGAGGTAGCGGGTGAAGTCGACGACGAGCGTGTCGGTCAGCGGTTGCACGCCGCGTGAGCCTAGCTCTATCCTCGTCAGCGTTGACTGACCGTTCAATCGCTCCCGCGGACAAGCGGAAGCTCATCCTCGACGCGGCGATCCGCGTCTTTGCCGATCACGGCTACCACGGCGCGCGGGTCGGGGACATCGCCGAGGACGCGGGCGTCGCTCATGGTCTCCTCTACCACTACTTCTCGTCCAAGGACGAGGTGCTGCGCACGATCTTCGTCGAGAACTGGGGCCAGCTGATCGGGCGCTTCCGCACGGTCGAGGAGTCCGACGAGCCCCCGGCAAAGAAGCTCGAGGGCATGGCGAAGATCCTCTTGCGCACGTGGCGGAACGACCCGGCGCTCGTAACCGTCATGGTCCGTGAGGTCGCGCGCAGCCAGCACCTGCAGGAGCAGGTCGGGGAGGTTCGAGAGGCGTTCGCGATCCTGCAGCGTGTGATCGAGCAGGGGCAGGCGTCAGGCGAGTTCCGCCGCGATGTCGATCCGCGCTTCGCCGCCTGGATCGTCTACGGCGGCCTCGAGGAAGTCCTGACGGGCTGGGTCCTGGGCGGCCTCCCCGATGCGGAAGCGGATCTGGCGACCGCCGAGACGACCGCGATCGAACTCGCGCTCCGCGGCCTTCGCGCCTAGGCTCGCGGCGTGCCGAGGGTCTTCAACCTGCAAGGCGACGAGTGGGACCGCGTGGAGGATCGGCCCGGCTGGCGGAGCAAAGATGCGTGGGTCGGCGCTCACGTCGATGCGGAGTTGCTTGGGGCGAGCATGTACGAGCTCGAGCCCGGCGACCGGCTCTGGCCGTACCACACGCATCACGCCAACGAGGAGTGGGCGATCGTGCTCCGCGGTCGTCCGACCCTCCGAACGGTCGACGGCGAGCAGGAGTTGAGGGAAGGCGACGTGGTCGCCTTCCCGCGCGGTGAACGAGGCGCGCACCAGATCTCGAACCGGACCGACGCGCCGATCCGCGTCCTCATGCTCTCCACCCTGCTGTCGCCCGACGTCATCGAGTACCTCGACAGCGGTCAGATCTCGGCGGTCGACGCGGCCGGCAAGCGGCTGTTTCGGATGATGCGCGGCGAGCCGGCCGAGTACTGGGACGGCGAGGCCTGAGGCCGGCCTAGCGGAACGCGTTCGCGCCGGTCAGCGCCTGGCCGACCACGAGCGTGTGCACCTCGTGCGTCCCCTCGTAGGTGAGGACGGACTCGAGGTTGTTGACGTGGCGGATGACCGGGTACTCGAGCGTCACGCCGTTCGCGCCGAGGATCGTGCGCGCGGTTCGCGCGACCTCGATCGCGCCGCGGACGTTGCCCATCTTGCCCAGGCTCACGTGCTCGGGACGGAGCGTGCCGTCGTCCTTCATGCGGCCGAGGTGGAGGGCGACGAGGAAGCCGCGGTTCAGCTCGAGGGCCATCTCCGCAAGCTTCTGCTGCGTCAGTTGGTAGCCCGCGATCGCCTTACCGAACACGATCCGCTCCTTCGAGTACTCGAGCGCCGCCTCGAAGCAGGCTCGGCCCGAGCCCACGGCGCCGAAGACGATGCCGAATCGCGCCTCGTTCAGGCACGAGAGCGGGCCGCGCAGCGTCGTCACGTCGGGCAGGCGGTTCGCTTCCGGCACCCGGACGTCCTGCAGGACGAGCTCGGAGGTGACCGACGCGCGCAGCGAGAGCTTCTTGTGGATCTCGGGCGCCGAGAAGCCGGGCATGTCCCGCTCGACGATGAAGCCGTGGATCGCGTCCTCGTCGGTTCGTGCCCACACCACCGCGATGTCGGCGATCGTCCCGTTCGTGATCCACATCTTCGCCCCGTTGAGGATCCAGTCCGATCCGTCACGGCGTGCGTGCGTGCGCATCGAGCCCGGATCCGAGCCCGCGTCGGGCTCCGTGAGGCCGAAGCAGCCGATGACGTCGCCGGCGTGCATCGCGGGCAGCCACCGCTCCTTCTGTTCTTCGGAGCCGTACTTCCAGATCGGGAACATCGCGAGCGAGCCCTGCACCGAGACGGCGCTCCGCACCCCGGCGTCACCGGCCTCGAGCTCCATGCACGTGAGGCCGTAGGCGACGGAGCTGGCCCCCGGGAGGCCGTATCCCTCGAGATGCATCCCGAGGAGACCGAGCTTCGCGAGTTCCCGGAAGATCTCGCGCGGGAAGATGCCCTTCTCGAACCAGTCGCCGACGTCGTCGAGGACGTTGTCGCGTACGAACTGGCGCACGGTGTCGCGGATCGCGCGCTCCTCGTCGTCGAGGAGGGCGTCGATCGCGAGGTAGTCGAGCGGGTCGAGGGCGGAACGCTCGGTGGTGGTCGCCATGCCTCCGACATCCTACGGAACGCCGTCGAGCGCTTGACCGGCTCTTCGAAGTGGGCGTAGACTTGATTGACTGACCAGTCAATCGAACCGGGAGCGAAGGTCATGACCCAGCTGGAGACAGGCGTCGGCGCCGGCGTCTCGTTCGCGCTGACGGCCGAGCAGCGAGAGCTTCGCGCGCTCGCGCGAGAGTTCGCGGAGAAGGAGATCCGGCCGAAGGCGGCCGAGTACGACGAGCACTCGACGCACCCCGCGGACGTGATCGCGAAGGCGCACGAGCTGGGCCTCATGAACCTCCACGTTCCCGAGTCGCTGGGTGGCCTCGGGCTGCCTGCGTTCGACGGCATGCTCGTCGGCGAGGAGCTCTACTGGGGATGTTCCGGCATCGCCACGTCGATCCTCGCCAACGGGCTCGGCGCGGGGCCGGTGCTCCTCGCCGGCACCGACGAGCAAAAGGAGACATGGCTCCCGCCGCTCCTCGAGGAGCCGATCCTCTGCTCGTTCGGGCTGAGCGAGCCCGACGCTGGATCGGACGTGGCGCGCATGAAGACGACCGCGGAGCGCCGTGGTGACGAGTACGTGCTGAACGGCTCGAAGACGTTCATCACGAACGCCGGGCGGGCGACATGGACCGTCGTGTTCGCGAAGACCGACGCAACGAAAGGGCACCGCGGCATCTCGGCGTTCATCGTCCCGATGGGCACACCCGGCGTCCAGATCGAGAAGCACCTCGACAAGATGGGGCAGCGCTCGACCGACACGTCGGCGTTCGGGCTGACCGATGTGGTCGTTCCCGCCGCGAACCGGATCGGCGAGGAGGGAGAGGGCTTCAAGATCGCGATGAGGACCCTCGACTTCACGCGCCCCGGAACGGCTGCAGGAGCGGTCGGTGTCGCGCAGGCCGCGTTCGAGCACGCCGTCGAGTACGCGAAGGAGCGTGTGACGTTCGACGTGCCGATCGCGATGCACCAGGGCGTCAACTTCCTGATCGCGGACATGGCGACCGAGATCGAGGCAGCACGTCTCCTCGTCTGGCAATCGGCCTGGCTCCACGATCAGGGCGAGCGGGCGACGTTGCAGTCCTCGTTCGCGAAGCGCTTCGCTGCCGACACGGCCATGAAGGTGACGACGGACGCGGTCCAGGTCTTCGGCGGCTACGGCTACATCAAGGAGTACCCGGTGGAGAAGCTGATGCGCGACGCGAAGCTCTTCCAGATCTACGAGGGGACGTCGCAGATCCAGCGGCTCGTCATCGCGAAGGAAATCTTCCTCCCACGCGGCGACTAAGGTCGTCGTCGTGGCTCTCGAGATCGATCTCAGCGGGCGGGTCGCTCTCGTCACCGGGGGCTCGCGCGGGCTCGGCCGGGCCGACGCGCTGACGCTCGCTCGCGCGGGCGCCGACGTCGCGATCGCGGACATCCTCGTCGAATCGGAGCTCTCCGAGGACACGGACCGCTGGGGCGCGCTCGCGACCGCCGCTCGCACCGGCGGGATGGTCCACACGGAGGAGACCGTCGAAGAGATCCGTGCGCTCGGGCGGCGGGCGCTGGCGGTGCGGTGCGACGTCACCGACCGCGAGCAGGTGGCGGCTGCCGTGGAGCGGACGGTCGAAGAGCTCGGGTCGGTCGACATCCTCGTGAACAACGCCGGGACGCTCGACCACGTCGGTCAGTTCCACGACCAGAGCGCGGAGCTGTGGGAGCGCGACCTGCGGGTCAACCTCAGCGGCGGCTTCAACTGCGCTCAGGCCGTCTGGCCGCACATGAAGGAGCGTGCGTGGGGTCGGATCGTGAACATGGCGTCCGTCGCCGGCACGCTCGGCGGATTCGGCCAGGCGAGCTACTCGACGACCAAGTCCGGAATCCTGGGGTTGACGAAGACGCTCGCGATGGAGGGCGGACGACACGGCATCACGTGCAACGCGATCGTCCCGGGGATCATCGGCACCGAGGCGTTCCACCTGGCGAACGCGGCGATGAACGAGCGCATCGCATCGCGCACCGTGTTCAAGCGCCCAGGGGAGCCCGAGGACATCGCGAACGCGATCGCCTTCCTGTGCTCGGACCTCGCGGCCTACATCACCGGTGTCGAGCTCTACGTCTCGGGCGGCATCGAGCTCTTCGTGTTCTGAGCGCGCCCTTCGTGGGGCACGCCATCCCACCATCACCGACTGCCGATCCTCGTCGGCAAACGCGCGCAGCTGTTGACCAGACCCGGAGCGCCTTGGCAACCGTTCGGCAACGAAATCGCGCGGGCCGTCGAGACGACGCGCGACTAGAATGCGCCGTTCCTTGCGCGTCGATTCGCCTCTCTATCCACCCCGAGCCCGCCGTCGCCGGCGCGCGGTCGCTGCGCCACGGATGCTTGCCCTCGTCGCAGGGATCGCCGCCGTCCTCGCGATCCTCGTCGGGTTGGCGTTCGCCGGCTCGCGGAGCGAGCTCGCCGCCGGGACGCAGGTCGCAGGCGTCGACGTCGGAGGGCTGACGCGCCACGAGGCGGTTGCGAAGCTGGACCACCTCTTCGAGCAGCGCTCGTCCCAGCCCGTGGCATTCGTCGCGGCTGGAGAGACGTACCACTTCGCCGCGAATCAGCTGGCCGTCCAGCCGGACTGGACTGCCGCCGTCGCCGCTGCAGGTCGCGCCGGCGACGGGTTCGGCCCGCTGCGCGGCTTCAGGCGGCTCCGTGCTCGTGTCTTCGGCGCCGAGGTGCTCCCGCGTCTCACCGTCTCGAACGCGGCACTCGAATACGCGCTCGACAAGATCGCCGGCGACGTCGAAGCAGCGCCGAAGAGCGCCGAGCTCGTCCGCCATGGGTTGCGCATCGAGGTCGTCCCGCACGAGACCGGGACGCGCCTCGACCGAGACGCTGCCGCCGAGGCCATCGTGCGCTCGCTCGGACAGCTCGAGCGGCTACCCGGCGCGACGCTGCTTCCCGTGACCGTGACGCCTCCGAAGGTGACGGCGGAGATGCTCGCGGCGGCCTCGGGGAGCGCGCGGCTCGCGATCTCGCGCCCGATCGTCGTGAAGGCCGCGGATCGGAGTTTCCGTGTTCCGAGGCAGCGAATCGCGGCGCTTCTCCGACTGCCGCAGGACGGCTCGTCGACGCTCGCGATCGGCGGAACCGCCGCCGACGCGTACTTCCGCACGCTCTCGAACGTCGTCGGCAGACCGCCTCGCGATGCGGGATTCGCGGTCTCCGGCGATGCGGTCCAGGTCGTCCCTGCGCGCGACGGGCTCGAGGTGAACGTGCCACAGGCGGCCCGCGCGATCCTGCGCGCTGCGACGCGGCCGGTGAACCGGGTCGCGCGGCTGAACGTCGTCCGCGCGGCGCCCGAGCGCTCGACGGCGGAGGCCCTGGCGATGGGCATCGACCGCCGCATGTCCTCGTACAAGACGTACTACTCCGGGACGTCGGACCGGATCATGAACCTCCAGCTCGGGGTGCGGGCGCTCGACGGGACGCTCGTTGCTCCCGGAGGGACCTTCTCGCTGAACGATGCGATCGGCGAGCGCACCCTCGAGCGCGGCTTCCGGTCGGCTCCCGTGATCATCGGGAACGAGTACGCCGAGGAGGTCGGTGGCGGTACCTCTCAGGTCGCGACCACGGTCTTCAACGCGGCGTGGGAGGCAGGCCTGCGGATCACGGAGCGGCATCCGCACTCGCTCTACATCAGCCGCTACCAGCTCGGCCGCGATGCGACCGTGTACTGGCCGTCGCTCGATCTCAAGTTCGTGAACGACACGAAGGCCTGGGTGCTCGTGAAGGGCTTCGCGGAGAGCGACGGGATCAGCGTCGCCGTCTACGGCGGAGAGACGAGGCGCATCGAGAGCTCGGCGACACCGCTGGTCGTCACCGGCAAGGTGCCGGTCGAGCGCGTCGACGATGCGACGTTGCCCAAGGGCAAGACCGTGGTCGAGGAGGAGGGGTCGGCGCCGACCCGAACGAGCGCGACGCGCGAGATCTACTCCGCCGACGGTGAGCTCATCCACTCGGAGACCTGGACGACGTCCTACGAAGGCGAGACGCGCGTCGTGCGGGTGGGGACGAAGGTCGTCGCCAAGCCGAAGAAGCCGACGACGGCGCCGAACGAGGAGCCGACGACCGAGACGACGACTACGCCGGCGACGCCTCGGCCGTAACGATCGCCTCGACGAGCCAGTCGGGGACGCGCGTCGGGCGATAGGTCTCGCGGTCGACGACGGCGTGCTTCGAGTAGCCGTCGGCCACGAGCTCGCCGTCGCGTTCCACGCGGTACTCGTAGGTGAATCGCGCGCCGCGCACGTCTCCACAGCGAGCCCACACGCGGAGCGTCTCGTCGAACGTAAGCGGCCCGGTGATAGCGGAGGCAGACCTCGGTCGTGAGCGCCTCGAGACCGCGTTCGCGGAAGGCCGGGTAGCCGCCCGCATGGCGGGCGAGGTACGCGACTCGGGCGACCTCGAGCCATACGACGAAGGACGCGTGGTGCGCGATGCCCTGTGCATCCGTCTCCGCGAACCGAACGCGCACATCGGTCGAGAACGAGAAGTCATCCACGGCGCCAACACTACGATCCGCCCGTGTCGGCCGCAGCGCTTGCAACGCTGATCGTCGAGCGGCAGCCGTGCGTCGTGCTCACCGGCGCGGGAGTCTCGACGGAGTCCGGCATCCCCGACTTCCGGTCCGACTCGGGCATCTGGGCCGAGGTCGACCCGTTCGAGGTCGCCTCACTCCGGGCATTCAGGCGCGATCCGGCGCGAGTCTGGGGCTTCTACCGCCAACGGATCGGAGTGCTCCGTGAGGCGGAGCCCAACGCGGCGCACCGCGCGCTCGCCGAGCTCGAAGGACGAGGGCTCATCGAGGGGGTGGTCACCCAGAACATCGACACGCTCCACTCGCGCGCCGGGAGCAAGTCCGTGGTCGAGGTGCACGGCTCGATCCGGTCGGCGGAATGTCTTCGCTGCCTGTGGACGGAGCCGTCCGACGCGGTGCTCGCTCAGCTCGAGGTGAGCCCGGTTCCTGCGTGCCCACAGTGCGGCGAGATCCTGAAGCCTGGCGTCGTCCTCTTCGGAGAGCTGCTCCCCGCGGGGCCGATGGAGCAGGCGACCCAGCTCGCCCGTGGAGCCCGGCTGCTGCTCGTCGTCGGCTCGTCGCTCGAGGTGTGGCCCGTTGCCGGGCTCCCGCTCGAGGCGCAGGCGTTCGCGGTGGTGAACCGCGGGCCGACCGCGCTCGACGAGCGCGCGCTCCTGAAGATCGACGCCGGTGCGGGCGAGACGTTGTCCGCGATCGTCGATGCGCTCGGCTGAGCGGAGTGGTATGACTGCGGCATGACAGAGACGACCGAGAACCCCAAGGCCGAGAAGGACTTCGTGTCCCGGCTCGCCGACGCCGGGGAGGAGGCGCTGCAGCGCATCGCGGACCTCCCGGGCGGACAGAAGGCGCTCACCGCGGTCAACGACCTGCGTGCGCGCGTCGACGAGCTGGCGAAGAAGGTGCGTGGGATCGATGCCCTCGAGGCGCGCGTGGCGAGGCTCGAGAAGGAGGTCACGGCGCTCAAGAAGGCCAAGACCCCCGCGCGGCGCCAGGCGCCGCGAAAGCCGGCTAACCCCTAGCCGGGACTCGCAGGCGCAGCGCTCGCGGCACGACCTCGAACCGCGCAGGCGTCGTTCCCGGGCTGCTCGCCGTCGAGCTCGATCGGCAACGGCTCCTCCGACTCGACGGTGACGACGCGCCCCCGGAGCAGCTCGAGACGCGGATGCGGGAGGTGCTTGCCCTTGTACGTCTTCGGCAGGACGAACGCGAGGTCGCGCTTGGTGACGTCGCCGATGAGGAGGACGTCGAAGAGGCCGTCGTCGGGCTCGGCCTCCGGGCACATCATCATGCCGCCGCCCAGGTAGCGCCCGTTGCAGATCATCGCGTCGATCATCTTCCCGCTCCGCGACTCGCCGTCGACGGTCACGCGCATCTCGCCCGTCTGCCACCCGAAGAAGACCGAGAGCGTCGCCCAGTAGTACGAGACCTTGCCGCCGAGCGCCTTCGACGAGTCGTTCGCACGCTGCGCGATCGCGCCCGAGATGCCGGCGCTGGCGACGTTCGCGAACGTCGAGCGCGCCTCGTCGCCGGCCCACGTGCGGTAGCTCGCCGTCCCGAGATCGATCTCGCGCACCGCTCCGGCGAGTGCGACGTCGATCGCGTCGTCGAGATCGTTGGGGATGCCGAACGTCCGCACGAAGTCCCATCCGGTTCCCCGTGGGATGACCGCGAGCTCGACGTCGGGCGTGTGATCCAGTCCGTTCACGACCTCGTTCACCGAGCCGTCGCCGCCGACGACGACGAGGCGCCGCGCGCCGTCTCGCACGGCCCCGGCAGCGAGCTCGCCGAGCTGCCCGGGCGCGTCCGAGATGAGCGCGTCGCCGTCCAACCCCCGGGCAGCCGCACGGTGCGCGATCTCCGGCCAGCGCTTCCCTGTCGAGCCGGCGGCCGAAGCCGGGTTGACGAGGAAGACGGTCCGGCCGGGGCTAGTGTTCGTCTTCGGCCGCCGTTGCGGTGTCGAGCGCGACCCGCGTCATCCGGTCGACCGCGGCGCGGAGCTCCTCGTCGGAGATCCTGACGAACTCGCCTTCGACGACGATGTCGCTGACCGTGAGCAGGCAGCCCCCGTGCACGCCCCGGAGCGCGGCGAGCGTGAAGAGTGCCGCGGCCTCCATCTCGACGGCGAGGATCCCGCGCTTCGACCAGCGCTCGTACTGGCCCTCGTCCGGGTTGTAGAACAGGTCGCTCGAGACGATCGGCCCGACCCGGAGCGGCTCCTTCGCGTGTTTCGCGACGTGAACCGCTTCGTGCACGAGCTCCCAGCTCGCGGTGGGGCAGTGCGGCTCTCCGCCGACCAGGTGGGTTGCCGTCGCGTCGGCGGGGACCGCCGAGATGGCAACGATCAGGTCGCCGAGCGCGTGGTCGGCCTGCAGGCCGCCGCAGGTGCCGACACGGAGGAGGCGCTTCACGCCGAGCTGGACGAGCTCCTCGAAGACGATCGTCGCGCTCGGACAGCCCATGCCGGTTCCCTGGACGGATACCGGCTTTCCGTTCCAGGTGCCCGTGTAGCCGAGGAGCCCGCGCTCGCTGTTCACCTGCCGCACGTCCTCGAGGAACGTCTCGGAGATGTACTTCGCGCGGAGCGGATCGCCCGGGAGCAAGCAGGCGTCTGCGTAGTCGCCAGGCTCGGCTCGAAGATGGATCGGCATCGCGCGAAACCCTACGGGTTCGAGCGGGAGTGACGGCGCGGAACCCGTTTACAGTTCGCGCCTTGGCCCGGACTCTCGTCGAGCCCACGCGTGAGCAGATCCTGCGGTTCTGCGCCCAGGACCCGGTGGAGCGCGTGTTCCTGGAGGACGTCGCGCGGCGCGGGCTCGGCCGCTTCGTCGCGCTGGGAGAGGCGGACGGGGAGCTCCATGCGCTGTGCCATCTCGGGGTGAACGTCGTCCCGTCCGGAGACGGCTGCGCAGCCTTCGCACGCGAGACCGTGCGAGCCGCGCCGCGCATGCTGATCGGAGAGTCCGGCGCGGTGTCCGACCTGTGGGACGCCGTCCGCGAGCGGTTGCCGGGGCCGCGCGAGGACCGTCCGGGTCAGCCCGTCTTCGTGATCCGCGAGCCGCCCGCGCCGGGCGGCACGGGGCTCCGAGCCGCGACGCTCGACGACCTCGAGCTCCTCATGCCGGCGTGCGCCGCCGCGCACGAGCAGGAGCTCGGGCTCGACCCGCTGCGGCGCGACGCCGACGGCTTCCGCTGGCGCACGCGCAGCCAGATCGAGGAGGAGCGATCGTGGCTCTGGGAGGAGGACGGCGTCATCCTCTTCAAGGCCGAGGCGTCGGCGTGGACGCCCGCTGCGGTGCAGCTCCAGCAGGTGTGGGTGGATCCGGAGGTGCGCCGCCTCGGCTACGCGGCGCGAGGGCTCTCCGACCTCTGCCGCGTCCTCCTCGAGGGCGTCCCGACCGTGTGTCTCTTCGTCCGCGCCGAGAACGCGCCGGCGATCCGCCTGTACGAGACGATCGGGATGGAGCACGTGCTCGACTACCGATCACTGCTCTTCTAGCGGCATGGAGTCGCTGATCCTTGCCCGGCACGGGCTTGCCGGCTCGAACCGCGACGGGATCGCATCGTGTGCGGTGCCGGGCGAGGGGCTCGTTCCGGAAGGCGTCGAGCAGGCGCGCGCGCTCCGGGCGCTCCTCGCAGCCGAAAGAATCGCCCTGGCCGCGACGACCGAGCTCGCGCGCACGCAGCAGACGCTCGCGCTCGCGCTGGAGGGGCGCGACGTGGGCGTCATCGTCGTTCCCGAGCTCAACGAGATCCACTTCGGCTCGTTCGACGGAGGGTCGCTCGACACGTACCGCTCGTGGGCTGCGGCGCGGTCGCCGGACGAACGGGCGCCGGGCGGGGGCGAGAGCCGTGCCGACGCGGCCGCGAGGTTCGCCCGGGGGCTCCGAGCACTCCTCGCCCGCGACGAGGACGCGATCCTGCTCGTCGGTCATGCGCTGATGCTCCGCTACACGCTCGATGCATCCGAAGGGCTGGTCACCGGCCGCGCGCATGACGCCAGTCGCGCACGCGCTCCCGTACCGGCTCGAGCGCGCGGACGTCGAGCGCGCGGCCGAGCTGCTCGAGTCGTGGAGCCTCGCGCCAGCGTTTCGCGCGTGAGCGACCTCTTCCTCTGGGACTACGCGGAGCCCGTCGAGATCGACGTGTCGCCCGCGTCGCAGGTCGCCGACGCTTCGTCCCTCCGCGACTGACGGTCGCCAGCGCGGGCCGCCTGCACGGCATGCGGCCGCGGAGCGGCCTCCTCGGGGATCCTTGCGCGGGCAGGATTCGCGTCTCGGCGGATCCTGCCCTTGCGCCAGAATGGGTGCGTGAGCGCCCTCAGCGAGCGCGTCGAGGAGTCCGTCCGGCGTCACGACCTGATCACGCCGGGCGGGGAGGTCACCTGCCTCGTCTCGGGCGGGGCCGACTCGACGTGTCTGTGGCACGTCCTTCGCGAGCTCGGGTTCGGCGTGACCGCGGTCCACGTGGACCACGGCCTGCGCGGAGCCGAGTCCGATGCCGACGCCGCCTTCTGTCGGGACGTGCTGGGAGCGGAGATCGTCTCGCGCCACGCAGAGTCGGAAGGCGCCTCCGAGGCCGCGTTGCGCGCGATCCGGTACGAGGTGACCGAATCGTCTCGGCCTCCGCGCGACCGGCCATACGGCCTCCGATCAGGTCGAGACCGTCCTCTACCGCCTCGTGTCCTCCGGCAACGCGAAGGGGATCAAGGCGAAGCGCGAGGACGGCGTCGTGCGGCCGCTGCTCGACGTCTGGCGCGAGGAGACCGTCCGCTACTGCGAGGAGCAGGGTCTGGCGTACCGGACGGACTCGTCGAACGCCGGAACTGCAGCGTGGCCTCGTCCGTGACGAGATCCTCCCGCTCCTCCGCCGGCTGCATCCCGGCGCCGACCGGAACCTGCTCGCGCTCGCCGACGAGCGGCCACGGCTTCCGCGCGAGCTCGAGCAGACGCTCGTCGCGCTGCTCTCGTCGGTCGACGGCACGAAGAGCGCCGACCTCGGCGCCGGCGTCCGCGCGGTGCGCGAGTACGACGAGGTGCGGCTCGAGGGTCGCGTGCAGTTCGGGCCGTGGCGGATCGAGAGCGAGCGCCCCGGTCTCACGGTGCGCACGCGCCGTCCCGGCGACCGCCTGGCAGGCCGCACGCGGAAGATCCAGGACGTGTTCGTGGACGCGAAGGTGCCGCGCGACGCCCGCGACACGTGGCCGCTCGTGGTCTCGGGCGACGGCGTCGTCGCGGTCCCGGGCGTCGCGGTCGCACCTGGCTGGGAAGACACCGTCCGCGCATGGAAAGATCCCGAGGAGTGACGCAGACCGAACTCGAGAAGGGCGTCGGCGAGATCCTCATCGAGGAGGATCTCCTCCAGTCGCGCATCGGCGAGCTCGGCGCCGAGATCTCCGCGGACTACGCGGGCCGCGACCTGCTCCTCGTCGGCGTGCTCAAGGGCGCCGTGTTCTTCATGGCCGACCTCATGCGCGAGCTGACCGTGCCGTGCGAGATCGACTTCATGGCGATCTCGAGCTACGGGGCGGCCACCGACTCGTCCGGCGTCGTGCGGATCCTCAAGGACCTCGACATCAACGTCTCGGGACGTGAAGTCCTCGTCGTCGAGGACATCATCGACTCCGGGCTGACGCTGTCCTACCTCATGCGGAACCTCGGCGCCCGCAAGCCTGCGTCGCTCGAGGTGGTGACGCTGCTGACGAAGCCCGAGCGGCGTGAGATCGACGTGCCCGTCCGCTACGTCGGCTTCGAGATCCCGAACCGCTTCGTCATCGGATACGGGCTCGACTTCGCCGAGCGCTACCGAAATCTGCCGTACGTCGCCGTCCTGCACCCGGACCTGATTCCGCCCGCGCACTAGCTCTCGTGCCGAACGCCACGTAATCCCCGCAATCGGCGCATAACGGGGGACGCAGGATTCGGGCGTGGGTGCCGAAGATTGACGGTGCTAACCTGCGACGACCGACCGTGAACCGCTTCTTCCGCAGCGCACTTTTCCCGCTCATCATCATCGTGCTGCTCGTCTATCTGGCGAGTCAGACGCTGCTGCCCGGGCGCTCGCAGGAGCAGAAGATCACGTACTCGCAGCTGATCGCGAAGGTGAAGGAAGGCGCGGTCAACGACGCCGAATTCAATCCGAACCGACAGCAGATCACCGCGAACCTCGTCGAGGGCGGCAAGGTCAAGGTCAACTACCCGACCGCGCAGTCGGCGACGCAGTTCCAGAACCTGCTTCAGGCGGAAAACGTCAAGTTCGACTCGAAGGGCACGGGCTCGTCGGCGTGGTGGGCGCTCCTCATCAACGTCCTCCCGTTCGTCATCCTCATCGCCTTCTGGATCTTCCTCATGAACCAGGTGCAGGGCGGTGGCTCGAAGGTGATGAGCTTCGGCAAGAGCCGGGCCAAGCGGATGTCGCCGGACTCCCCGAAGGTGACGTTCAAGGACGTCGCCGGCGCGGACGAGGCGGTCGAAGAGCTGCACGAGATCAAGGAGTTCCTCGAGAACCCGAAGAAGTTCCAGGCGCTCGGCGCGCGCATCCCGAAGGGCGTACTGCTGTACGGGCCGCCGGGGACGGGCAAGACGCTCCTCGCGCGCGCGGTCGCCGGCGAGGCGGGCGTCCCCTTCTTCTCGATCTCGGGCTCCGACTTCGTCGAGATGTTCGTCGGCGTCGGCGCTTCGCGCGTCCGCGACCTCTTCGAGCAGGCGAAGCAGGCGTCGCCCTGCATCATCTTCATGGACGAGATCGACGCGGTCGGCCGGCATCGCGGCGCCGGTCTCGGCGGAGGCCACGACGAGCGCGAGCAGACGTTGAACCAGCTCCTCGTCGAGATGGACGGCTTCGAGATGAAGGACAACATCATCCTCATCGCCGCTACCAACCGGCCCGACATCCTCGATCCGGCTCTGCTCCGGCCGGGCCGCTTCGACCGGCAGATCGTCGTCGACCGCCCGGACCGCCTCGGCCGCAGGAAGATCCTGGAGGTGCATGCGCGCGGCAAGCCGCTCTCGCGCGACATCGACCTCGACACACTCGCCGCGGGCACCCCCGGCTTCACGGGCGCCGACCTCTCGAACCTCATCAACGAGGCCGCCCTGCTCGCCGCGCGCAACGGCAAGAAGATGATCGAGCAGGACGAGCTCGAGGAAGGGATCATGCGCGTGATCGCCGGGCCCGAGAAGAAGGCCCGTCTCCTCTCGGAGAAGGAGCGCAAGATCACGGCCTACCACGAGATGGGCCACGCGCTCGTCGGCCACTACCTCGAGAACACGAACCCGGTCCACAAGATCACCATCGTGTCCCGCGGTCAGGCGCTCGGCCTCACGATCTCGTTGCCGACCGAGGACAAGTACCTGACGACCAAGTCCACGCTGATGGACGAGCTCGCCATGACGCTCGGCGGCCGTGCCGCGGAGGAGCTCGTCTTCCACGAGGTGACGACCGGTGCTGCGAACGACCTCGAGCGCGTCACGGCGACCTCGAAGCAGATGATCATGCGCTTCGGGATGTCGGAGAAGCTCGGGCCACGCGTGCTCGGCCGTAACCACGACCTCCCCTTCCTCGGTCGCGACATGGGCTCCGAGCCCGACTACTCGGACGAGATCGCGAAGGAGATCGACGACGAGATTCGTCGCGTCATCGAGGAGGCCCACTCGTCGGCGACGAGCGTCCTGCGCGATCACATGGAAGAGCTCCACCGCCTGTCGGCGATCCTCATCGAGCGCGAGACGATCGACAAGGATCAGTTCGAGCGCCTCCTCGCGGGCGAGGCCGAGGAGTCCGTCTTCCCGGAGGAGACGCCTGTGCCGGCGATCGAGGAGCCGGAGGCCGAGGCGAAGCCGAAGCTCAAGCCGCAGCCGCGCCCCATTCCGGGCACGGCGATGCAGCCGCCGCCGGACCCGGCAACCTCCTAGCGCTTGTTCGTCCCCGACGGGTTCGAGCCGCCGCTCGGCCTCGTCACCGATCGCTTCCGCCTCGAGCCGCTCGGCCCGCAGCACAACGAGCGCGACTACGCGGCATGGTCGTCGAGCATCGAGCACATCCTCGGGTCAGCCGGGTACGGACACGACAGCTCGTGGCCGCACGAGATGAGTCTCGACGACAACCGGAGGGACCTCGAGCGGCATGCGGCCGACTTCGCGGCGAGAACGGGCTTCACGTACTCGGTGCTCGATGCGGACGGCGAGGTCGTCGGGTGCGTCTACGTCTATCCAGCCCGAGGCGGGGAGCACGACGCGCACGTGCAGTCCTGGGTGCGAGCGTCCCGGGCCGAGCTCGATGCACCGCTCAGGCAGACGGTCGCGGCCTGGCTCGCGAAGGACTGGCCGTTCGAGCGGCCGCTCTACGCTTCCGTGCTCGGCTGACTCCGGGCGCTCGCGATGACCGTGACCACGACGGCGACCGCTGCGACTGCGCCCGCGAGATCGAGGGCGAGCCCGCGCCCGCGCACCTCGTCGACGAGAGCGAGCAGCGCGCTCGCAACCACGAGTGCGCCGGCAGCTCCTGTCGCTACGAAGGCCGCTCGCCGAAGACCCTCCCCGGGGTCGCCGATCGTATGGCTTCGCTCGTCGAGCGACCAGTAGGCGAGCTCTGCTGCGAGCAGGAGGCCGACTGCCACGACGGGCGCCGCGACGTCGAGCGGCGCATCGTCGAGCGCGAGCTCGACCGCATACGCGCCGCCGACGAGCGCGATCGCCGCGGGGACGAGCCACGACCAGCCCTGCACGATCGCAGCGACGAGCGCCACGAAGGCGACCGCTGCGATACGGACGTCGATCTGCTGGAACGTGTCGTCGCCACGACCCAGTGGCACGGCTGCGACGCCGACGAGGCACGCGACGCTGCCGAGTCCCGTGGCTAGACGCGAGCCGCTCGCGCGTAGCGCCTGAATGTCCTCACCTCCTCGAGCACCGTGTCCAGGGCCTCGTCGCCCCACGTCGCGATCCCGATCCCACGCGTCTCGAGGCGCCAGCGGTGCACCTCGCGCTCCAGGATCCAGAGCCGGTGCGCAGCGCGCTCGACCTCGGTCGGGCCGGGCCGGACGAGCGGGACCGGGTCGACCTCCACGACCGCGACGTCGTAGCGGCGGCCACGAAGGTCCTCGAGCGCGGCGACGAACCGCGGATCGACGAGTGGGGTCAGGGCGAGGACGAGCGAGGCGGCAGGGAGGATCCGCGCGGGAATGACATTGACGTCGCGCCACGTGTACGTCGGCTCGACGCCCGTCTCCAGCAGCGTCTCGACGAGGCGGTAGCGCTGGGTCGAGCCCATCCCGGGCTGCAGCCAGCGCAGGACGCCGCCGAACGCGACGAGCCCGACCCGATCGCGGTGCTCGAGGTATTTCGTCGCCAGGGCAGCAGCGGCCCGGACGGCCTCGTCGAGGACGCTTCGGTCCTCGTTGCGCACGTCGGCAAAGCTGTCGACGAAGAGCACGACGTCGGTGTTGCGCTCGGGATGGCGCTCGTTCACCACCAGCCCCTGCCGTCGGGCGGACGCCCGCCAGTTGATCGACCGGACGCGGTCGCCGGGGACGAAGTCGCGGATGTCCGCGTATTCGACCCCGTCGCCCTTCGTCCGCGCGACCTGGCTGCCGGCGAGCGCCTGCGTCTCGATCGGCGCCAGTAGTCGTCGGAGCGTGAGCGGCCGCGGGTACGCCTTCAGACGGTGGGACGCTTCGACGCGGCTCTCCCACGTCACGAGGCGCCACGGATCTCGCGCCCGTACCCGAACCGTTCCGACGTCGTACAGCCCCCAGCGGCGGCAGCGGAGCGTGATGCCGAGCTCGCGCTCCTCGCCTGCCTGCAAGCGCATGCTGCGCGCCGCGCCGCCGTCGACGACCTCCACGCCGGGCGGCAGATCGACCATGAGCTCGAGCCGATCGACGGCTCGCCCGGCGCTCACGGTCACCGTCGCGATCTCCTCGGCATCTTCGAGCGTCCGCTCGGCGTCCATCTCGAAGGCGACCTCGAGCTGTGGGTCTCGGGCTCGCGACCCGATTGCGAGGACGAGCGCGAAGGGTGCCGCGACGACGGCGAGCTCGGGCCTGCGGAGCGCCAGCGCGCCGAGGAGCCCCAGCGCGGCGAGAGCGGTGTATCCGACCAGGCGGGGGTTCCCGGCGCGGGTCACGGGCGTGCGGCTGGGCGAACGTCCTCGGCCGGCGGGGTCGGGACGCTCTCGAGCACCTCTCGCACGACGTCCTCGGCGCTGATCCGCTGCACCCAGAGCTCGGGGCGAAGGACGAGCCGGTGCGCGAGCGCCGGGACGGTGATCGCCTTCACGTCGTCCGGGAGGACGTAGTCGCGCCCCTGCAGGGCGGCCCGGCAGCGGGCGAGCTTGAGCAGGGCGAGGCTCCCGCGCGGGCTTGCGCCGACCGCGGCGCTCTGCGACGTCCGCGTCGCCGCAACGATGTCGACGCAGTACGCGCGCACGCCGTCCGAGACGTACACCGTCTCGATCGGCCTGCTGCATCTCGAGCAGCGTCTCGCGATCGATCACCGTGCGGAGCACGACGTCGTCGGCCGCGCGCTCGATGCGGCGCGCGAGCACGTCGATCTCGCTCTCGCGGCTCGGATAGCCGAACGCCGTTCGCAGGAGGAAGCGGTCGAGCTGCGCCTCGGGAAGCGGGTAGGTGCCCTCGTACTCGATCGGGTTCTGTGTCGCGACGACCAGGAACGGCGGCGTCAGACGGTGCGTGAGGCCCTCGATCGTCGCCTGGCGCTCCTGCATCGCCTCGAGGAGCGCAGCCTGCGTCTTCGGAGGGGCGCGGTTGATCTCGTCGGCGAGGAGCAGGTTCGTGAAGATCGGCCCCGGCCGGAACTCGAAGTCCGCGTCGCGCTGGTTCCAGATCGACGACCCGGTCACGTCGGAGGGCATGAGGTCGGGGGTGAACTGGATGCGTGCGAAGTCGATTCCGAGCACCTGCGCGAACGAGCGCGCAGCGAGCGTCTTCGCGAGGCCCGGGTAGTCCTCGAGCAGCACGTGACCGTCGGCGAGGAAGCCGAGAAAGACGAGCTCGAGTGGCTCGCGCTTGCCGACGACTGCCTGCTCGACCTCGTCGAGCACCTGGTCGGAGAGCGCCCGAACCTGGGAGAGCTCCATGCTCACACGCGCTCCAGCGAGTCGACGACACGAGTCAGCTGAGCGGGTGACAGTCCGCGGCTGACACGATCCTCCGGGGCCGGCCGCATCGGCCGGACGAGCTCCCACGTCTCCTCGCCGAGTGCCTGTCGCGCCGCCACCTCGTCGCCGTCGAGGTCGATGCGTCGACGGGACGCGAGGAGACCTGCGGCAATGGCACGAAGCGGCGGGAGCAGTCGGTACTGGAGGTCGAAGGAGCTTGCGACGCCCAGCGCGGCGAGCTGCTCGAGGCGTGCGAGGCTTGGAGGTGGACGCCGCTTGCGCTCCGCCCGCTTCGCCGGATCGCGCAACGGCGTCTCGGGCGGATCCGCCCGGCCGACCGCGCGCAGCGCGACGACGAGAGCCACGCCGGCCACGATCAGCGCGTAGACCCGGGCCGCCAGCTCGATGCGGCCGGAGGCGCCGACGGCAATGAGCACGAGCGCGATCGTCGGCACGACGAGGAGTCGCAGCGCTGCGAAGACGTCCCGTCTCACGAGGTCACGGCCCGTTGGCGGAGCTCGGGAGCTCTGGGCTGCTCGACGGAGCGTCCGCAGCTCGTCCCGAACCTGTTCCAGTGCGCCGATAGCGGCCTCCTTCATCGTCGAGTCGACGTCGTGGTGCGAGAACTTAGCCTGTGTGAAGAGCCCGGTCAGGCGGCCGATCGCGCCCGGCGTCAGCTCGAGGTCGCCGAGAACGCGCCCGAGGTACTCGTCCGGCGTCTCCGACGGGATCCGCGCGACTCCGGCGGAGGCCAGGATTCTCTCCAGGCGCGCGTACGCGGCAATGACCGCGCGCCGCGGGTCGGCCTCTGCGCGGAGGTCGTCGAGCGCGTCGTCCAGAGCGTCCGCGAGGTCCCGCGCGAGCTCCGCGTGAGGATCGCGGGCGTGACGGGTGCGTCGCCCGGATGCGACGTACGCGATGACCGCGACTCCGACGAGCGCGATCGCCGCGGCGATCGGAATCCAGCTCACGCTCGGTTCGTACTGCGTGACCGTTTCGTCCCCTGGTGTGGTCGGGCTCACCGGCCTGGCGCCACCGAAGACGTTCTCGTCGGGCGGCTCCCGGCCGTGCGGTGTCCACCGGTTCAACGCCTTGTATCCGACCGTCGCCAAGCCGACGAACGCCACGAAAGCCAGGAGCGACAACCGTGTGTACCGGCCCGACGCCATCTGCTTGGCGATCGCCTGGCGCTGCACGAGCCCGTACACGAGCAGCACCCCACCGGCGACCACCGCGACGATCCAGAGCGTGAAGATCGTGTCGAGGAAGGTGTCCGAGGGCGGTCGTGAGGAACTCGATCCCTTGGGGACCGACCCGGTCGCCGCGACCGCCACCACGCCGACGAGTCCCAGCACCGCGAGCGCGGACAGGGCCACGCCTGTGGCCCTACCGCGCACGGTCTGTCCAGGTCAGGCGACGCCGGGCTCGTTCATCGGCAACGAGCCGGTGTCCTTCGACTCCCAGTACCGGTTGAGCGCGCCCTGGATCTTGATGAACCAGACGAACGCCCCGATGATCGGGAGGAGGAGCCAGAGACCGGTCCAGCCCGAGAACGGCGCCGTTCGGCCGTCCTGCCTGTACATCTTCCCGACCTCGGACGGTACGAGGAACCAGGTGACGATCGAGACCACGATGTAGATGACGAGGCCGAGCACTCCGCCGACGCCCTGGCCGGAGTGGTTCTTGACCTCGTCCTGGGTCTTGAAGACCCAGTAGAGCGTGTAGATCCCGAGTGTGATGATCGCCATCAGGATCGCGAAGCCGATACCTCTCGGCTGCCCGAGCGGGCCCGTGTTCGAGCCAGGTGTGTCCATGGAGGTCGATTCTGGCCCCGCAGTCAGACGGAGCTACGCTCCGCGCGATGGCCGCGGACACGTCGTTCGAGGAGCGCTGGCGCCGACCGTCCGTGATGGGCGTGCTCAACGTCACGCCCGACAGCTTCTCCGACGGCGGTCGGTTCGTCGACCCGGGCGCCGCCGTCGACCACGGCAGACGGCTGGCATTCGAGGGCGCGGCGCTCGTCGACGTCGGTGGCGAGTCCACGCGGCCGGGCGCGGCGCAGGTCTCGGCCGAGGAGGAGCTCGCGCGCATCGAGCCGGTGCTCGAGGGACTTCGCGGGCTCCCGATCTCGGTCGACACCTCGAAGGCCGTCGTCGCGCGTCGCGCGCTGGAGCTCGGCGCCGAGCTCGTCAACGACGTCACCGCGCTTCGTGGCGACCCGGACATGGCCGAGGTCGTCGCCGGCGGAGACGTGTTCGTCTGTCTCATGCACATGCAGGGCGAGCCGCGGACGATGCAGGTCGCCCCTCGATACGACGATGTCGTGTCCGATGTGTTGGCCTTCCTCGAGGAACGCGTCGCGTTCGCAGTCGAGAACGGTGTGGCCGAGGAGCGGATCTGTATCGACCCGGGAATCGGCTTCGGGAAGACGGTCGGACCAGAACCTCGAGCTCCTGCGCCGGCTGGACGCACTACGTGCGCTCGGCCGTCCGGTGTTGGTCGGTGTCTCGCGCAAGAGCTCGCTCGGCAGGATCCTCGGCGACGCCGGCGCGACGACTGGAAGCCTCGCGGCGTCCATCGCCGCCGCGGTGGCGGCCTTCGAGCGGGGCGCGTGGATGATTCGCGCGCACGACGTGCGCGAGACGGTCGAGGCGCTCGAGGTTGCGGCGGCGGTCGAGCGTGGAAGGATCAACGTATGAGGATCGAGCTCATGGGTCTCGTCGTCTTCGGGCATCACGGCTATCTCGAGGAGGAGCGACGCCTCGGTCAACGATTCCTCGTCGACCTCTGGGCGGACGTCCGCGGCGACGCGACCGAGACGGATCGGATCGAGGACACCGTCGACTACCGGAAGCTCGCCGCCCTCGTCCGAGAGGTGTTCGCCGGCGAGGAGCGCCTGCTGCTCGAGGGACTCGCCGGCTCGATCGCCGACGGGATCGTCGAGCGGTATCCGGCGGTCGAGCGTGTCCGGGTTCGCGTGCGAAAGCCCGACGTCGTGCTCGATCCGCCCGTCGACTACGCCGCCGCGATCGTCCAGCGCTCGCGCGCGTGACGCGCGCATACGTCGGGCTCGGCGCGAATCTCGGGCCTCGTGAGGTGACGCTCCTGCGCGCCGTCGACCTGCTCGCGGCCGCCGACGGAGTCGAGGTCGTCGCCGTGTCGCAGCTGCGCGAGACGGATCCGGTCGGGGTCGTCGATCAGCCGCCGTTCCTGAACGGCGCCGTGGCGATCGACACGACTCTCGCGCCGCGGGCGCTCCTCGACGTGCTGCTCGAGACGGAGCGTGCGCTCGGTCGCGTTCGCGCCGAGCGGTGGGGGCCGCGGACGATCGATCTCGACCTCCTCGTCTATGGCGACCAGATCGTCGACGAGCCCGGCTTGCGGGTGCCGCACCCTCGGCTGGCAGAGCGTCGATTCGCGCTCGAGCCGCTCGCCGACCTCGATCCCGCGCTCGAGATACCCGGGCTCGGCAGCGTGGCTGCGGCACGCGCGGCGCTAGACTGACCCGCGATGTCCCACCTCGACGATCTCGACGACTACGAGGCCGAGCTCGAGCTCTCCCTCAAACGTGAGTACTCGGCCGTCTTCTCCCTGTTTCGGTACTGCGTCCTCACCCAGGACGCGACGTACCTCTGCAACAAGCTCGACCTCGAGGCGCTGCCACAGGTGAGCTACCCGTACTTCCACGTCCGCATGGAGGACGTGTGGGTGTGGGACAAGAACCGACCGAGCCGGATCATCCCGCGCGCCGAGGTCTACACCTCCGGCGACGTCACGGTGGAGGAGCTGCGCGGCGAGGGCGAGGAGCCGCGCCTCACGGCCGAGGCGCTCGCGGATCGCCTCGGGCAGCCTCTCCCCGGCGACGACGACACGCTCTAGCCGGCGTCACGTCGCTCGCGCTCGGCGAGCCACTGCGCGAACTTTCCCTCCGGTGTGTCGAGGTACGCGCCGAGGCTGACGTCGAGCCGGGCGACCTCGTCGCGCATCTGGAAGATCCGGTACTCGAGCCGCCTTTCCGGGTCGCACGTGTGCCTCTCGCGGTCGGCCGCGCGCAGCGACGCGCCGCACTCGGCGCAGGGCATGTGCTGGGACGTGAAGAAGCTCGACATCTCCGCTCGGCGGATTCGCCGAGTGGAGGCACGGCCCTGCAAGCCCTCGCGGCGTCTAGTGGACTTCGCTCGCCGCCGAGGACGGCACGACGCCGAGTTGTACGAGCATCCCGAGCGTGTCCCAGGTCGTCCACTGCTCGACGATCTTGCCGCCCGCGAAGCGCGAGATGGTCAGTCCCGACACGGTGACGTCCTTCCCGGTGGGCCCGATGCCCGCGATCTCGCCGGTGTGCGTGCCGCGCGCCGTCCACCGCGTCGCGACCTTGGCGCCTTCGGCGACCTGGTCGTCGACGGTGAGCCTTGCGCCGCCGAAGGCCGACCGGTACCGCTCGATGAACTCGATGACGCCGTTCGGGCCGCGAATCGGCTCCGGCTCCGCCGAGTCGTGTCCCACGTAGTCGGGAGCGACGAACTCGTCGATCACGTCGAAGTTGCCGGTCCACGGTTCCTCGAAGACCCGTCTGGCGATGAGCTTGGCGTTCTCCATCGGCGCTCCTTTCGGTCGTCTGCGCCGGCGTGCCACGACGCCTGCTGCGACCGCCCCCGCGATCACTCCTGCAACCGCGAGCGCGACCGCAGGCCCTGCGATGTCGCGACTCCGCCTACCGAACACCGCCGCCGACTCTAACAAGGTCGTGCCGAGTTGGACGACCTCCGCCACGGCGCTCTGATTCACTCTTCCGCGATGCTCCTCGCTGTCGACGTCGGCAACACCCAGACCGCGCTCGGTCTCTACCGAGACGGCGAGCTCGCGGACCACTGGCGCCTCGCGACGGAGCGCTCGACGACGGCCGACGAGCTCGGCGTGCTCCTCTCGGGACTCCTCGACTTCGAGAGCGTCGACGGGATCTGCCTCGCGTCGACCGTGCCCGTGCTCGTACGCGAATGGGAGGCGCTTGCCCGCAAGTGGGCACACGCAGCGCTCCTCGTCGTGGGGCCGGGTGTCAAGACTGGGATCCCGATCCGCTACGACGACCCGCGCGAGGTGGGCGCCGACCGGATCGTGAACGCCGTCGCGGCGAAGGACCGGTACGGCGCGCCCGTCGTCGTCGTCGACTTCGGGACATCGACCAACTTCGACGTCGTCTCTCCCGCGGGGGAGTACGTGGGCGGTGTGATCGCGCCCGGGATCGAGATCTCCATGGATGCGCTCTTCGCCCGTGCCGCGCGGCTCGTGAAGGTCGATTACGCGGCACCCGAGGCCGTCATCGGAAAGACCACCGTCGCCGGGCTGCAGTCCGGCCTCGTCTACGGGTTCGCCGGTCAGGTCGACGGCATCGTCGGTCGGATCCGGGGTGAGCTCGGCGTCGAGGCGCCCGCCGTCGCGACCGGCGGTCTCGCGGATCTCGTCGCGCCGCACTCGGAGACGATCGGGCGCATCGACCCCTTCCTGACGTTGGACGGCCTCCGGCTCGTCTGGGAGCTGAACGCGTGATCCCCGACCCGCCTGCGATCGGGCTCTTCGTCCTAGCGGCGCTCGCCCTGCTCCTCGTGCCCGGCCCTGCGGTGCTCTACGTCGTGGCCCGCTCGATCGAGCACGGACGCCGCGCGGGCATCGCCTCGGTGCTCGGCATTCATGTCGGGACGCTCGTGCACATCACGGCGGCGACGCTCGGGCTCTCCGCGCTCGTCCTGTCGTCCGCCGTCGCGTTCACCGCTGTCAAGATCGCGGGCGCGGTGTACCTCGTCGGGCTCGGCCTGTGGACGCTCTTCTCGAGGCATCCCGAGGCCGACGTCGCGCTCGGCGGCGAGCGCAACCTTCGCCGCGCGTTCGCGCAGGGCATCGTCGTCAACGTCCTGAACCCGAAGACGGCGCTCTTCTTCCTGGCGTTCCTCCCGCAGTTCGTCGACCCCAATGCGCCGCACCCGGCCGTGCAGATCGCGTTCCTGGGCGTGCTCTTTGCGCTCCTCGGGCTGGTCACCGACTCGATCTGGGCGATCGCGGCCGGGACGGCTGGAGGGATGCTGCGCCGCTCGCGCCGCTTCGTGCGGACGCAGCGCTACGTCAGCGGAACCGTGTACATCGGGCTCGGGGTCGCGACCGCGCTCGTCGGCGGCGCCGAGGACTAGCCGCCGCCGTAGACGGAGACCGGGAGCTCGAGCGTCAGCTCTGCTCCGGATGGCACCTCGGCCTCCAGCCGCTCGACGATCTCGTGAGCTCCGGGAGCGGCTGCCAGAAGGCGTCGCTCGACCTCCTCGGTCGAGTCGAGCTGCAGGAGCTCCTGCTTGAACTCCTTCGGGAAGCGGCCGCGCCCGAGGTACCAGCCGTAGAACTTCTTGAGGAATCCCGATGCCCGTCGCTCGCCGAGCTCTCGCACGGTCTCGCGCACGAAGAGCACGAGCTCGGCCGCGACCTCCTCGCGCGAGGGCTCGGACGCGTCGCCGTCGACGATCTCTCGCAGCGCCCACGGATTCCCCTGTGCGCCACGTCCCACCATGACCGCGTCGGCGCCAGTCGTCGCTAGCACCGCTTGCGCTCGTGCTCGCGAGGTCACGTCGCCGGATGCGACCACGGGGACGTGGACGAGGGAGACGAACTCGGCCGTGAACACGTGATCGGCGGTTCCGGTGTACATCTGCTGCGCTGAGCGCGGATGCAGTGTCAGCGACGACGCGCCCGCGTCGACCAGTCGAGGCCCGAGCTCGAGCGCGGCGCGCGAGCCGTTGTGAACGCCACGCCGAAGCTTCACGGTCACGGGGATGTCCACGGCGTCCGCGATCGCGCCGACGATCGCGCACGCGCGATCCGGATCCTCGAGCAGGTGCGCGCCAGCACCGGTCTTGGTGACCTTCTTCACAGGGCAACCGAAGTTGACGTCGACGATGTCGGCGCCGACCGCCTCGACCATGCGCGCACCCTCGGCCATCGTCCGAGGCTCCGACCCGAACAGCTGGATGGCCAGCGGGTGCTCGTCGGCGGCGACGCGGAGGTACCCGAGAGTCTTCTCGTTGCGGTGCTCGATCCCGGCGCAGCTGACCATCTCGGAGCACACGAGCCCGGCGCCGTAGCGACGTCCCTGGCGACGGAACGCCTGCACGCTGACGCCCGCCATCGGCGCCAGAACGAGGCGCGTGGGTACCTCGACAGGCCCGATTCGCCAGCTTTCGCGGAGGTCGATCACGGTCGTGGGATCGTACTCGCGGCTGTTTGACGGCCCGCAAACGGGGTAGCTACCATTCCGCAGTTGTCGGGGCCGGGCAGGCCCCCGATTTTCGTCTCTGGAGGCGTTTCGTGAAGGACGTGATCCTCACCCCCGAGGGCTACAAGCAGTTGACGAGCGAGCTCGAGGGGTTGCGAACGACCAGACGCCGCGAGATCGCGGAGCGCATCGCCGCCGCACGCGAATTCGGCGAGATCGCCGAGAACGCCGAGTACGACGACGCGAAGAACGAGCAGATGATGCTCGAGCACCGCATCTCGCAGCTCGAGGAGCGGCTCGCGAACGCCCAGGTGATCGACAAGAAGCGGGTGGACACGAGCGTCGTCTCCATCGGCGCCGTCGTGCGTCTGCGCGACGTCGACGCGAAGGAGACGACGGAGTACTTCATCGTCGGCTCCGCCGAGGCGAATCCGGCCGAGAGCAAGCTCTCGAACGAATCGCCGGTCGGCAAGGCGATCATGGGGCGCAAGAAGGGCGAGACGGTCGAGGTCATCACGCCGCGCGGCTCCAAGGTGAAGTTCAAGATCATGGAGATCAAGGCCGCGTAGCGCGGCCCCGACCTCCTCGATACTTTCGATCCTCTAGCTCACGACCCGACGCGTCGGCCGTGCGCGTCCACGGCATGGCGAAGACCTCTGCCTGTCGCTGATCCTCGGCGCTGTCGTGGGGAGGCAGGGCCTTCAGGTCGCTCCAGGTGACCGTGTCGCCGTCGTTGGCGTAACTGGCGGCCAGCGGCGGAGGCTCGAACGCGATCCAGAGCTTCGAGGGTGCCCGGATCGTGCGGGTCGAGCACCCGCGCGCGAGCCCCGTCCGCTGGGGCAGGTTAGGGTCTCGCGTCGATGGGCGCGAAGCGCTTTCCGGACCGTGAGGCGATCGCGGACGTCCGCGCCGCCACCGAGGGGGTCGAGCCGGGCGGCGAGGTCGACGAGATCCGGCGTCTCGCAGGCCGCGTCATGGCGCGGCGGGAGATGGGCAAGCTCGTCTTCCTCGACCTCGTCGATCGCTCAGGGCGCGTCCAGCTCATGTGCGACACCGGCCGCATCGGCGACGTCGAGGTTCACCTGGGCGACGTCGTCGGCGTCTCGGGAAAGCCTGCGAAGTCACGTCGCGGCGAGCCGTCGCTGATGGTGGACGAGCTGACGGTGCTGGCCCGCAACACGAGTCCTCTGCCCGACACCTTCCACGGCCTCACGGATCAGGAGACGCGCTACCGCAAGCGCTACCTCGACCTGCTGATGAACGAGGACTCGCGTGCGCTGTTCGAGCTGCGCGCGCGGGTGGTCACGTCGATCCGTCGCTACCTCGACGAGGAGGGGTTCCTCGAGGTCGAGACTCCCGTGCTGCAACCGCGCTACGGCGGCGCCTTCGCGCACCCGTTCGTCACACACTCGAACGAGCTCGATGCGGATCTCTATCTGCGGATCGCGACCGAGCTCTACCTCAAGCGGCTCGTCGTCGGCGGGCTCGAGCGCGTGTACGAGATCGGGAAGGACTTCCGGAACGAGAGCGTCTCGTACAAGCACCAGCCGGAGTTCACGATGCTCGAGTGGTACGAGGCGTACGCCGACTTCGCCGACACCATGGACCGGATCGAAACGATGCTCGAGCGAGTGGCGGTCGATGTGTCGGGGACGACCATCGTCACGTTCCGTGGGCACGACGTCGACCTGAAGCGGCCGTGGAAGCGGATCGGCTTCGTCGAGTCGCTCGAGGCGCACGAGCTCTGGACGCGCGAAGAGGCCGAGCTCCGTGCGTGGCTCACCGAGCGTGGCGTCGACACCGACGCCGACAAGGACTGGTCACAGCTCGTCGACCACGCGTTCGGCCACTTCGTCGAGCCGGGCCTGATCGAGCCGACGATCGTGTACGGCCACCCGGTCGAGCTGTCGCCGTTCGCACGGGTGACCGATGAGGACGAGACCATCACGGAGCGCTTCGAGTACTTCGCCGCCGGCATGGAGCTCGGCAACGCGTACACGGAGATCAACGACGCCTCCGAGCAGCAGCGGCGGTTCGACGAGCAGTCCGCGCACGTCGAAGGCGTGCGCGGCGATCCCGACTACGTCGAGGCGCTCTCGTACGGGATGCCGCCGACGGGCGGCCTCGGCCTCGGCATCGACCGCCTCGTCATGCTCCTGTCCGGCCGCGAGACCATCCGCGACGTCATTCTCTTCCCGGCGCTACGGCCGGACGCCGGCTAGCTGCTGCGTCACGGGCGCCTCGGCGCTCCACGGGAAGTCGATCCAGAGATCGGTGCGCCGCCAGACGTACTCGCACTTCACGACCGACGGCGGCTTCTCGTAGAGGACCGCGCAGCGCACCTCCAGGACCTTGCCCGCGCAGAAGTCCTTCACGAGCCGGAGCGTCTCGCCGGTGTCGGCAACGTCGTCGGCGATCAGCATGCGAGCCGAGTCGAGGTCGACGAGCTCGGGGACCGGCGGGAGGATCATGGGCACGTCGAGGCGCTCCTCGACGCCGGTGTAGAACTCGACGTTCATCGTCCAAGTGTTCTTCACGTCGAGCGCATATCCGAGCGCGGCGCCGACGAGGAGCCCTCCGCGAGCGACGGAGAGGACGAGGTCGGGCTCGTAGCCGTCGTCGGTGACCTGGCGGGCGAGCTCTCGCGACGCGGCCCCGAACTCCGCCCACGAGAGCCGCTCGCGCTCGCTGATCTCGTCCATCCGCCGATCCTAACCGGGGCCCTCGAACGACGTACTCCGATCGAGGGGTCTCCGGCCGGCTCACGGAGGACGATTCGTATCCACGGTGCCGGATCAGCGGGAATCGACCGACGGCGGCGAGGCCGCGCTCGACGGAACGGCGGCCCGCTTTCGCGCGCTCGTCGAGCAGCTGCCGCTGTCCGTCTACATCGACCGGCTGGACGACGTCAGCTCGAACGTCTACACGAGTCCGCAGATCGAGCAGATGCTCGGCTACACCGTCCAGGAGTGGGTCGAGAACCACGACCTCTTCGTCGAGATCCTGCATCCCGAGGATCGCGAGCGCGTGCTCGCCGCGCACCAGCTCACGCACACCACCGGTGAGCCTCTGCTCGTCGAGTACCGGCTGCGCGCGCGTGACGGCAGGTACGTGTGGGTTCAGGACGAGGCGCGCGTCGTTTCCGATCCGGACGGATCGGTGCTGCAGGGCTACCTGCTCGACGTCACCGCCCGCCACGAGGCCGAGGAGCAGCTCCGCCACCAGGCTTTCCACGACGCCCTGACCGGCCTCGCGAATCGCGCGCTCTTCACGAACCGCGTCGAGCATGCACTCGTCCTGCGCAGCCAGCTCGCACGCGCCGAGGTCGCGGTCCTGTTCCTCGACCTCGACGACTTCAAGGGCGTCAACGACACGCTGGGCCATGCTGCAGGAGACACGCTCCTCCGTGGTGTCGGTGTGCGGCTCCGCGACTCGCTCTCGCCCAGCTACACGGTCGCGCGACTCGGAGGGGACGAGTTCGCCGTCCTCATCGAGGAGGTCGCGGGCGCGGCATCGGCCGTCGACGCCGCGGAGCGCATCGTCGCGACCCTGCAGAAGCCGTTCGAGATCGAGGGGCGAGAGGTCTTCGTCAGTGCGAGCGTGGGGATCGCGCTCGGGACGGTCGCGGACGATCTCCTGCGCGCCGCCGACGTCGCGATGTATCGCGCGAAGGCGTCGGGCAAGGCGCAGTACGCCATGTACATGCCGACGATGGCCGAGGACCTCGTCGGCCGCCTGGAGCTCGTCGCCGAGCTGAGGCGAGCGCGGCGCGAGGAGTTCGTCGTTCACTACCAGCCCCTCGTCGACCTCGACAGCGGCGCGGTCGTCGGGGTCGAGGCGCTGGTCCGCTGGGCCCATCCGACACGCGGCCTCATCCAGCCGGGCGAGTTCATCGGGCTCGCGGAGGAGACGGGGAAGATCGTCGAGATCGGCGCGTGGGTGCTGACCGAGGCCTGTGCGCAGGTTGCGCGCTGGCGCTTCGAGACATCCGGCGCCGCGGATCTGAACCTGAACGTGAACGTGTCGACCCGCCAGGTTCGGCCCGGGGTGCTCGTCGACGCGGTCCGCGCGGCGCTCACCGAGTCCGGGCTCCCGCCCGAGGCGTTGACGCTCGAGTTGACGGAGAGCGTGCTCGCGCGCAGGCACGAGGAGCTCCGTGCCGTCCTGACCGACGTGGCGGCTCTCGGCGTGCGGCTCGCGCTCGACGACTTCGGCACCGGGTACTCGTCCCTCGCCCTCCTGCAGGACCTCCCGGTGCACACGCTCAAGGTCGACCGCTCGTTCGTGAGCGCGCTCGACGCGGACGCGATGCGCCAGGGATTCGTCCAGGCGATCGTCGACCTTGCCAAGACACTCGACGTCGCGCTCGTGGCCGAGGGCATGGAGACGGCCGCGGAGACCTCCGAGCTACGTCGGCTCGGCTGTCGCGCGGGTCAGGGCTTCCACTTCGCGCCGCCGCTCGGCGCGGAGGAGGTCGGAGCCCTGCTCGTCGCGGGTGCGTGCGCGAGCCTCGACGAGGCGATGTCGATCCGCGACGCGCAGGCAGAAGCGGCCTAGCGACTGCTCAGGCGGTCGCGGCCTTCTTCCAGACGGGACCCACCTCGGGCGCCGACCCTTCGTGGTCGGCTGTCACGGGCACGTCGTCCTCCGGGTGGGCGGCCCGGTGCTCGCGGAACCATGCGACCGCTCTGGCGATCCCTTCGTCGAGCGGGGTCTTCGGGCTGTAGCCGAGGAGCTGCCGCGCCTTCGAGAGGTCCGCTACGTAGTGCGTCACCTCGCCGAGCAGCGAGGGCGCGAGCGTCATCTGCGGCTCGATGTCGAGCTCCGACGCGATGAGCTCTGCGCACCGGACGAGTGTGTTGCCCTTTCCGTACGCGAGGTTGATCGTCTGGTTCACGACCCGGCCGTTCGCGAGAGCCTCGATCCCGTCGACGATCCCGTCGACGCAGTCGTCGACGTAGGTGAAGTCGAGCGTCTTGTCGCGTCCGCCGTAGACGGTGATCGGCTCGTTGCGCAGCATCGAGTGGATGAAGAGCGGGATGACCCGGACCATCCGCTGCAGGTCGTTGTCGAACCGTCCGTAGACGTTCGAGAAGCGGAAGACGAGGTAGGGGAGGCCGTAGCAGCGCGCGTACGCGTAGATGAACGCCTCGCCCGAGATCTTCGACGCCGAGTACGTGCTCTCCGCGTATGCGAAGTCCGCGACCTGCTCGCCGTACTCCTCGAAACGGTGGACGTCGCCGTACACCTCGCGGCTGGAGGAGAACACGATCGGGACGTTTCGGAGCCGGGCGTATTCGAGCACGTTGAACGTCATGACCGCGTTCTCGAGCGCGCGATGCGGCTGGCGCACGAGCTGGTGCACCTTCGCGTGCGCGGCGAGGTGGACGACGAGGTCCACGTCGGGGTACTCGACGCCGTTGATCCCTCCGCGGAAGGCCGTGTAATGGCCTGCGAGGTCCTGCAGGAGGTACGGGAACTCGTCCGTCCAGGTGTTCTGGCGCTTGTCGACCCCGAAGACGTCGTGTCCGTCGCGTTGGAGCCGCAGCGCGAGATTCGTGCCGATCTGGCCCGACGAGCCGGTGACGAGGACTTTCATCGCTGCGCGCCGATTAAGGCTTCGTTGCTCAACGGCCGAGAAGGGTACCGAGGGCGCCGGGCGAACCCGGCGTATGAGACTCGACACGAGACCAGTCGGCTACGATCAGACAGTCCCTTCGACCCGGGGAGCGAGGGCGGTCTCCGGAAACCGACCCGAAAGGAGCGTCGAGGGAGTTGTTCGAGCGATTCACCGAGCGGGCAAGACAGGTCGTCGTCCTGGCGCAAGACGAGGCCAGGGCCCTCAAGCACAACTACATCGGCACGGAGCACATCCTGCTCGGCCTCCTGCGCGAGGAAGAGGGCCTGGCCGCCCGCGTCCTCGAGTCGCTCGACATCACGGTGGAAGAGGTGCGTGCCCAGGTCGCCCGCATCGTCGGTCAGGGCGACGAGGTCACCACCGGTCAGATCCCGTTCACGCCGCGCGCCAAGAAGGTCCTCGAACTGGCGCTGCGCGAGGCCCTCTCGCTGGGTCACAACTACATCGGGACGGAGCACATCCTCCTCGGCCTCGTGCGCGAGAACGAGGGTGTCGCCGCCCGAATCCTCCTCGACTTCGACGCAGATGCGGAGAAGATCCGCAACGAGATCATCCGCATGCTCTCCGGCCCCGGCCGCCGCCAGTCCGGCGCGAGCGTCGCGCCCGGCGAGAAGACGAAGAGCTCGAAGCTGCTCGACCAGTTCGGCCGGAACCTCACCAAGGCCGCGGTCGAGGGCAAGCTCGACCCCGTGGTCGGCCGTCAGACCGAGATCGAGCGCGTGATGCAGATCCTCTCGCGCCGTCAGAAGAACAACCCGGTGCTCATCGGCGAGCCAGGCGTCGGCAAGACGGCCGTCGTCGAGGGCCTCGCCTCGCGCATCTCCTCGAGCCAGGTCCCCGAGATCCTCAAGGGCAAGCAGATCTACACGCTCGACCTTGCGGCGCTCGTGGCCGGGTCGAAGTACCGCGGTGAGTTCGAGGAGCGCCTGAAGAAGGTGATGAAGGAGATCACCCAGCGCGGCGACATCATCCTGTTCATCGACGAGCTCCACAACCTCGTCGGCGCCGGCGCCGCCGAGGGTGCGATCGACGCAGCGTCGATCCTCAAGCCCGCCCTCGCGCGCGGCGAGATCCAGACGATCGGCGCGACGACGCTCGACGAGTACCGCAAGTACCTCGAGCGCGACGCTGCGCTCGAGCGCCGCTTCCAGCAGGTGCGCGTCGAGGAGCCGTCGATCGACGAGACCGTGCAGATCCTGCGCGGCCTCCGCGACCGCTACGAGGCCCACCACCGCTGCAAGATCTCCGACGAGGCGCTGCAGGCGGCGCCTCCGTCCTCGCCGACCGCTACATCCAGGACCGCCACCTCCCGGACAAGGCGATCGACCTCATCGACGAGGCGGGCTCGCGCGTCCGCATCGCGACGATGGCCGCGCCGCCGCGCTACCGCGAGCTCGAGGAGGAGATCGACAAGGTCCGCGCCGACAAGGAAGGCGCGATCGAGGCGCAGGAGTTCGAGAAGGCCGCGCAGCTCCGCGACAAGGAGCGCAAGCTCACGCAGAAGAAGAAGGAGCTCGAGGAGGAGTGGCGCAACCAGGCCGACGAGGAGCAGCCGGAGATCGGTGAGGACGAGATCGCCGACATCGTCTCCATGTGGACGGGCATCCCGGTCTTCAAGCTCACCGAGGCCGAGTCGCAGAAGCTCATCCGGATGGAGGACGAGCTGCACAAGCGCGTCATCGGCCAGCACCAGGCGATCGTCGCCGTCTCGAAGGCGATCCGGCGCGCGCGCGCGGGCATCAAGGACCCGAAGCGCCCGACCGGCTCGTTCATCTTCCTCGGCCCGTCCGGCGTGGGGAAGACCGAGCTCGCTCGCACGCTCGCCGAGTTCCTCTTCGGCGACGAGGATGCGCTCATCCAGGTCGACATGTCGGAGTACATGGAGAAGCACTCCGTCTCGCGGCTCGTCGGCTCACCACCAGGCTACGTCGGCTACGACGAGGGCGGCCAGCTGACCGAGGCCGTCAGGCGCAAGCCGTACTCGTGCGTCCTCCTCGACGAGATCGAGAAGGCGCATCCCGACGTCTTCAACATCCTCCTGCAGATCCTCGAGGACGGGAAGCTCACCGACTCGCAGGGCCGGAAGGTCGACTTCCGCAACACCATCGTGATCATGACCTCGAACCTCGGGGCCGCCCAGATCTCGAAGAACCAGACGCTCGGCTTCTCGATCGGCGACGAGCAGGGGCTCTCGTACGACGAGATGAAGGAGCGCGTGATGTCGGAGCTCAAGAAGGTGTTCCGGCCCGAGCTCCTGAACCGCATCGACGAGGTCATCGTCTTCCACAAGCTCGAGAAGTCCGAGATCCTCGAGGTCGTCGACCTGATGATGAAGCGCGTCCGCGAGGAGATGGGCAAGCACGACGTCGTCATCGAGCTGACGGACGAGGCGCGCGAGCTCCTCGTCGAGCAGGGGTACGACCCGGCCATGGGTGCGCGACCGCTTCGTCGCGCGATCCAGCGCATGCTGGAGGACCCGCTCGCGGACTTCATCCTCGGACGCGAGCTCGCGCCCGGCACGACGCTGATCGTCGACCGCCGAGAGCATCCCGCCGAGGGCGAGCCGCCGGTCGAGATCCGCGTGATCGAGGGTACGCCGGTGCCGGCCGCGGTCGGTGGTCCGGCGGACGGCGAGGACGTGCTCGCGGACCTCGCGGAGCTCGTCGACGAGCCGTCCGACAACTAGCCTGAGCGCTCGTGAGTGACGAGCACCCGGCCGCGGAGCGGCCGGCTTCAGCGAGTCCCGCGCGACCGAGTCCGCGCGAGCGGACGCCGGTCCTGCGCAAGTGACGGTTCGCCCTGCGAAGTCGTCCGACTACGGACGCGTCATCGGGCGCATCAACGTGTGGTGGGGCGGCCGCGACATGGCGCCGATGCTCCCGAAGCTCTTCTTCATCCACTTCGACGGGACGAGCTTCGTGGCCGAGGACGCGGACGGCGAGCTGCTCGGGTTCGTCTGCGGCTTCCTCTCGCAGACGTCCGCCGACGAGGCGTACATCCACTTCGTCGGCGTCACTCCGGAGGACCGCGGCGAGGGTCTCGGACGCACGCTCTACGAGCGGTTCTTCGACGAGGCCCGCGACGAACGGCCGGACGCTCGTCCGCTGCGTCACCTCACCGTCGAACGAGGGGTCGCTCGCGTTCCACGAGGCGATGGGGTTCGAGGTCGAGCGGGTCGTCGAGGACTACGACGGCCCCGGCGAGGACCGCGCGCTCCTCGTCAAGCGGCTGACCTGAGCCCACGGCGCTTGCTCGCCAGGGCCGGACTGTCGCTCTTTCGCCCGTCCGCCCAGTCGAGGTACGCGCCGACCAGCACCGCGCCCGCGAGACCGACGAAGCCGTAGCTCAGCCAGGACGAGCCCGCGTCGGTCAGGTTCTTCACCAGCGCGACGGCGAAGATGGCAGCGCCGAGCCCGAGGGTGATCGTCGCCCACGGGACGTCGTCGGAGAGCTCGCCCTCCGTGAAGCTCCTCAGCGCGACGAGCACGACGGTCGCGAGAACGAGGAGCGCGAGCAGGAGGCCCCAGGCGTCCCACCCGTCGAGTGAGATCGTGGCAACGCCTGCTCGCCCGTAGTCGACCTCGACGTGCTGCCACGTGAAGAACAGGCTCCCGAAGAGCAGCGGGCCTGCAACGAGGACGATCTGCGAGCCTCGCGAGAGGGCCTTGAACGTCGCCATCTGAATCCTTTCGGCCGTGGGTCGGGCGTCGGACGGCCGCAGTCCGATCCGTACCCACCGAAGCGTACTCGCCCAGCAGAAAAACGCGAGGTTTCCAGGAACTCTCGATGCACGTCACCACCGCGGCCCGGCTCGCGCGCCGCGGTGGTGCATGCGGGTTCGCGGCGCTAGCTCTGGTGGCTCGACGGCTCGTCGCCGCCGGTCGCGTCCTCTGCCGCGTCCGCCGCATCGTCAGCCGCGTCCGAGGTCGCCTCGGGCGGCTCGCTCGTCGCGGGAGGGGCGGTCTCGACGGGCGGGGGTGGGGGTGGCGTGGCGGCCGGTGCGGCCGCCGCCGGTGCGGCTGCGGCTGCCGCTCCCCGACGAGCCGAAGCTCGTCGCTTCGCTCTTCAGCGATTCGAGCCCGCCGGCGTCCTGCGCCTCGAGCCACGCGCCGACGGCGACGAGGAACGCGAGTCCGACGCCGACGTAGCTCGCCCAGGTCGAGTAGTTGTCGGTCAGGTTCTTGAGCAGCGCGATGATGAAGATGAGGACGCCCAGGAGGACGCTCGTCATCGCGAACGAGACGGGGATCGGGACGTCGACGGCTGCCACCCGCGCCACGATCCGCGCGATCAGGACGATCGTGAGGATCCCCATGATGATCCCGCCGATGTCGTCCCAGGCGCTGACACCTGCGCTCCCCGAACCGAGCGGGCCGAGGTCGAAGTCGACTTCCTGCCAGTTGAAGAAGCTGATGATGAGGAGCAGGACGCTTGCGATGAACATGAGCTTCGTCCCGCGCCCGAGGGCATTCAATCGGTCCATTCCGACCCCGTCCTTTCGTCGACGTCTGCGGCGGTCTCCGGGCACTCTTAACCACCGGTCGCACACTTTCAAGCCAATCGGCTCAGTTTCGCGAGGAGGGCGTCGGACCTCGTTCCTAGACTGAAGCTCACTCGTGGCGAAGGTCACCGTCCAGTTCACGTGCGCGGAATGCGGCACGACGTCGGGCCGCTGGCTCGGGAAGTGCCCGGGCTGCGGCGCGTTCGGCACCCTCGTGGAGGAGCTGCACGGGTCGCCCACGGAGCACGCGAGCCGCCGTCGCTGTGAAGCCGATCCCGCTCGGCGACGTCGGCTCCGAAGAGGCGGCGCGCATCTCGACGGGCGTTCCGGAACTCGACCGCGTGCTCGGCGGCGGGCTCGTTCCGGGTTCGCTCGTCCTCGTCGGGGGTGAGCCCGGCGTCGGCAAGTCGACCCTGCTCCTCACGGCGCTCGGGGCGATCGCACGCGACGGACGTCGCGCGCTGCTCGTCACCGGCGAGGAGTCCGCCGCGCAGGTCTCGCTGCGCGCAGCCCGACTCGGCGGCACGGAGACGGTCGAGATCCTGGCCGAGACGGAGCTGGACACGGTCTGTGCCACGCTCGAGGCCGAGAGACCGGACGTCTGCGTCATCGACTCCGTGCAGACGTTGCACGCCTCCGCGCTCGGCTCTGCTCCCGGTTCGGTCGCCCAGGTGCGCGAGGCGGCGGGCCGGCTGCTCCGCGTCGCGAAGGAGGCGGGCGTGGCCACCGTGCTCGTCGGCCACGTCACGAAGGACGGCGCGGTCGCCGGGCCGCGCGTCCTCGAGCACCTCGTCGACTGCGTCCTGCAGTTCGAGGGCGACCGCTACCACGAGCACCGCGTCCTGCGTGCGACGAAGAATCGCTTCGGCTCGACGAACGAGCTCGGCGTCTTCGAGATGACGGCCGCCGGTCTCGTCGGCGTGCCCGACCCGTCGGAGCTCTTCGGCACGACGCGCGCGGGCGAGGTCGGCGCGGCCGTGGCGTGTGCGCTCGAGGGCACCCGCCCGATCCTGCTCGAGATCCAGGCGCTCGTCGCCCCGACCGATCTCGCGATGCCGCGGCGGGTCGGGACCGGCGTCGACCCGAAGCGGCTCGCGATGATCGTCGCCGTCCTCGGGCGTCACGCCGGCGTGGCGCTCGCGAGCTCCGACGTGTTCGTCAACGTCGCCGGCGGGGTGCGCATCGAGGAGCCGGGCGCCGATCTCGCCGTGGCGCTCGCGATCGCGTCGGCGGCGCGTGGAGTACCCGTGCGCGAGGGCTTCGCGGCCTTCGGCGAGATCGGTCTCACGGGCCGTCTCCGCCAGGCCTCGCAGTCCGAACGTCGACTCGAGGAGTGCGCGAAGCTCGGCATCGTGACCGTCGTCGTACCGGCGGGCACGACGGCTCGTTCGTCCGCACGGCTCGCGGAGGCCGAGACGCTCAGGGCGGCGATCACCGCCGGGCTCGAGGCGGGATCGCGTTCGGAGGAGGCGGCCGCGTAGGTTCTGACCCCGTTGCGCTTCCGTTAATCGCCTGTGAAGAACGCGCTATGATGTGAACCGATCGCCGGCAGGAACACGCTGCCGGTCTTTTTTCGTGAAGGCGACGGACACCGACATCGGGGAGGCCCTCTTGTTCGACATCGGCGACAAGGTCGTCTATCCGCACCACGGCGCGGGGACAGTCGTGCGGAAGGAGAAGCGCGAGGTTCTGGGCGAGACACGGGAGTACCTGACCATCCAGATCCTCCACAACGACATGACCGTGAACGTTCCCTGCGAGAACGCGGAGCGGGTGGGATTGCGAACGGTCATCGACCAGCGCACCGTCGCCATGGTCGTGCGGACGCTCTCGGGTGGTTCGACCGAGATGCCGAAGAACTGGAACCGCCGCTTCAAGCACAACCGCGACAAGATGAAGACCGGGAACATCTTCGAGCTCGCGGAGGTCGTGCGGAACCTCGCCGTGCGCAACAACGAGAAGGGCCTCTCGACCGGCGAGAAGCAGATGTTCGTGAAGGCGAAGAAGATCCTCGCGTCCGAGCTCATGTACGCGAAGGACATGGACGAGGAAGAGGCAGCCCTCTGGCTCGACGACGTCCTGTCGAAGGCCGGGCAGCCGAAGCCGAAGGCACGAGCGAAGCCGAAGGCCGCAACGGCGAGCGCGTAGGGTTTGGCCGGCTCCGGCGACGTCGGGGCCACCTGGGCGCTGATCGCCGCCGCCGGGTCCGGCGATCGGCTCGGTATCGATCGCCCCAAGGCGTTCGCGGGCCTCGGCGGGCGCCCCCTGCTCGCCGAGAGCCTCGACCGGCTGGACCGCTGCGAGCTGGTCGACGCGATCGTCGTGGCTGCGCCCCGGGGTGGGAGGAGCCCGCGATCCTGCTCGCCGAGGAGCTCGCGGCGTCGAAGGTCGTCGCCTGTGTCGCCGGGGGAGACACCCGGGCGGACTCGGTGGCGGCTGCGCTCGCCGAGGTTCCCGAGGAGGCGCTCGTCGTGCTCGTCCACGACGCGGCCCGACCGCTCGTCGACGACGCCGTCGTCGAGCGGCTGCTCGCGCCGCTCGGCGAGGGCTTCGACGGCGTCGTGCCCGTCCTGCCCGTCGCGGACACCCTGAAGCGCGTCCGCGACGGCGTCGTCGAGGAGACCGTCGACCGCACCGGGCTCGCGGCGGCGCAGACGCCACAGGCCTTCCTCGCGCCGGTGCTCCGGCGGGCGTTCGCGGGCGACCTCGCGGGAGCAACCGACTGCGCCTCGCTCGTCGAGCGTATGGGGGGTCGTATCGCGGTCGTCGACGGCGAACGACGGCTGCTCAAGATCACGACCTCCGCCGATCTCGCGCTCGTCGAGTCGTGGCTCTGAGAGGAGTCGTGTTCGACGTCGGCGAGACGCTCGTCGACGAGGAGCGCTGGTGGCGCCGCCTCTGCGAGCGCGCCGGTCTGCAGCCGCACGTCGTCTGGGCGGCGCTCGGTGTCACGATCGAGCGGGGTGAGGAGCACGACGCCCTCTGGGGTCATCTCGGGCTCGAGAGCCGCCGGGCTGGTGGCAGGAGATCCCGTACTCGCTCGACGACCTGTACCCGGACGCGTGGGAGTGCCTCGAGCGCGTGCGGTGAGCTCGGCCTCCGGGTCGGGATCGTCGGCAACCAGACGGAGACGCTCGAGGCGTGGGCGCGCGAGTCGGCGCTTCCGGCGGACGTCATCTCGTCGTCGGCGAGCCTCGGCGTGCGCAAGCCCGACCCTGCGTTCTTCCACAAGGTCGCCGAGCTCATGGGGCAGGCAGCGCCGGAGCTCGCGTACGTGGGCGACCGCGTGGACAACGACGTGCTTCCTGCCGCTGCCGCGGGACTGGTCGCCGTCCACGTCCGACGCGGGCCGTGGGGGCGCCTGCAGCGGACGCCGCCCGAAGCGGCGCTCGGCCTCGACGACCTCGCGTCGCTCCCCGACGCGCTAGCCTCGCTCGCCTGATGGAGCTAAGGGTCGGAATCGGCTTCGACGCGCACGCGCTCGAAGTGGGCGTGCCGCTCGTGCTGGGAGGCGTGCCGATCGAGCATCCGCGGGGGCTCGCCGGGCACTCCGACGGCGATGTCCTCACGCATGCGTTGATCGACGCCGTCCTCGGAGCGGCGAACCTCGGCGACATCGGCTCGCACTTCCCGTCGGGAGACGAGCGGTTCCGCGGAGCGTCTTCGCTCGACCTGCTCCGGGATGCCTACGCGGAGGTTCGAGGAGCGGGCTGGGCGCTCGTGAACGCCGATTGCGTCCTCATCGGGGAGGAGCCGCGCATCGGCGGGACGCGCGACGAGATGGGTAGACGGCTCGCCGGCGCGCTGGGCGTCGACCCTGACCTCGTCGCCGTGCGCGCGACGACGACCGATGGGCTCGGGTTCACGGGTCGTGGCGAAGGGCTCGCCGCACAGGCCGTCGCCCTCCTCGGGCGATGAAGATCGTCCGGTACGCGGATCGCCCCGACCTCATGGAGCGCCGGTTCGACGAGCTCGTGCTGCCGGCATTCCCGGCGTACATGAACGAGAACGAGCCGGGGAATCTCTACTGGGGCCGGCTCTACTCGGACTTCCCCGACTTCCAGGTCGCGCTCGTGGAGGGCGACGAGCTGCTCGCCGAGGCGCACGCCGTCCCGCTGTCGTGGGACGGCTCGCGCGAGGATCTCCCGTCCGGCTGGGACGAGGGCTTCGTCCGCGGGATGACCGGCGATGCCCCGCACACCGCGCTCATGGCGATCGCGATCAGCGTCGCCCCGAGCACAAGGGCAGACAGCTGTCGAGCCGAATGATCGGGACGTTCACGGACAACGCGCGCGCGGCCGGGTTGTCGGCCGGCGTGATCGCGCCGGTGCGCCCGACGTGGAAGGAGCGCTACCCGCTCATCCCGATCGAGGAGTACATGCTCTGGCGGCGCGACGACGGCACGCACCTCGATCCCTGGCTCCGTATCCACGAGCTCGTCGGCGGTGAGATCCTCGGGGCTGCTCCGCGGTCGATGGTGATCCGGGCGCCGGCGACCGAGTGGGCGGAGTGGACCGGCATGGCTCTTTCCGGCGGACGGCGAGTACGTCTTTCCCGGCGCGCTCGCGACGCTCGTGGTCGAGGACGGGATCGGCACGCACGTCGAGCCGAACGTCTGGGTGCACCACCGCGTCTAGCCCGGCAGCGCGACCAGGCCGTCCGCGATCACGACCAGTCCGTCGCGCTCGAGCGAGCGCACGGCCTCGTCGTCGAGCGCGTCGAGCTCGCGCGGCTCGTCGGCGACGAGCCGCAGAGTCGCGGCGCGTCGTTGTCGAAATGAGCCGTCGAACGGACCTTGCTTCCGCGCGGGCTCGTCGCGAATGCCGCGCGACGGGCAGCCGGTGGCGAGCGGACACATCTCGCACCGAGGAATCCGAGCGAGGCAGACCGTGGCGCCGAGGTCCATCAGAGCCTGGGCGGCGGCCGAGTCGAAGTCGACGCCCGTGCGTCGTCGAACGCGCTCGACGTTGACGTCCACAGGGAGCACGTCCTCGCCGAACGCGAAGCAGCGGACGGCCGCCGATGTATACGGGCCGACACCCGGCAGCTCCGTGAGGTCGGCGGGCCAGCCGTCGCGCGCAACACGGCACGCCGCGCGATGGAGGTTCAGCCCGCGACGGTTGTAACCGAGCCCCTGCCACTCGCGGATGACGTCGCCCGGAGACGCCGATGCGAGCGCCTCGACAGTGGGCCAGCGCTCGAGCCAGGCGACGTAGCGCGGGACGACGCGCTCCACCTGGGTCTGCTGGAGCATGACCTCGCTGACGAGGATCGCGTACGGGTCGCGGGTCAGCCGCCACGGCAGATCCCGTCCGTTCGCGGCGAACCAGTCGAGTAGGCGCTCGGTCGCCGTCGCGGACATGGTGGAATTCTGTCGTGGAACTGCAACGACTCGATCACGTGTCGCTCAACGTCAGCGACCGTTCACGCTCGATCGCGTGGTATCGCGACGTGCTCGGTCTCGCGCAACGTGGGGAGCCGCGACGAGACGACTGGCCGGTCTTCATGGGCGAGTTCGGTGCCTGTGTGGCGCTCTTCCAGGCGCAGGTGGAGGCGCCCGAGCGACAGCCGGAGTCGACGGGGCTCCGCCACGTGGCCTTCATGGTCGGGGCGGACGAGCTCGTGCGAGCGGAAGCACGCCTGCGCGAGCATGGCGTCGAGTTCCGCTTCGAGGATCACGGAAACGCGCGCTCGCTGTACTTCCCGGATCCCGATCGCAACACGATCGAGCTGACGACCTACGACTCGTGAGCAGGAGGCCGACATGACACTGACGTCGTTCCAGGAGGAGCTCTGCAGCACCAGCACGTGGGACTTCTCGGACCTGAAGGCGCTATTCGTCAACTGCACGCTCAAGCCATCCCCGGAGCTCTCGAACACCGAGGGGCTGATGCGGATCTCGACCGCGATCATGGAGCGAAACGGCGTCGAGGTCGACTTCGTCCGCGCCGTCGATCACGACCTGGCGCCCGGCGTCTGGCCGGACATGCGCGAGCACGGGGCGGCGTCGGACGACTGGCCCGAGCTGTACGAGCGCGTCCAGGCCGCGCACATCCTCGTTCTCGGCTCGCCGATCTGGCTCGGCGAGAAGTCGTCCGTGTGCACGCGCGTCATCGAGCGGCTCTACGCCTGCTCGAGCGTGCTCAACGAGGACGGGCAGTACGCGTACTACGGGAAGGTCGGCGGTTGCCTGATCACCGGCAACGAGGACGGGATCAAGCACTGCTCGATGAACATCCTCTACTCGCTCCAACATCTCGGATACACGATCCCGCCGCAGGCCGACGCCGGCTGGATCGGGGAGGCGGGGCCGGGCCCGTCCTACCTGGACGAGGGCTCGGGCGGCCCGGACAACGACTTCACCAACCGGAACACGACGTTCATGACGTGGAATCTCCTCCATCTCGCCCGGCTGCTGAAGGACGCGGGCGGGGTGCCGGCCCACGGCAATCAGCGGTCCAAGTGGGACGCGGGGTGCCGCTTCGACTTCGCGAACCCGGAGTACCGCTAGCTCGTGGCGGCGGCCCGGAGCTCCTTCGAGAAGAACGTCAGTGCCGCTTTCGTCTTCGTCTCCTGTCGGCCGTTCAGACTCACGCCCTTGTCCATGAGGAAGGAGCGCGCCTCCGCGGCGACCTGGAACGCGTCGGACGCGGTGCACTTCGTCGACAGCTCGAGGATCCGGGAGCCGTCCGGGTAGAACCAGAGCTCTGCGGTCAGGCGTCGTCCGAGCGCCTTCGGCTGGGAGTTCTGCTTCAGGACGAAGATCGGACCGAGGATCGAGAGCTCCTTCATGGCGATGCCCTCGGGGGCGTGGGCGTCGAAGAAGCTGCGCTGCTCCTTCGAGAAGATCTTCCGGATCGGGAGCCCACCGAGGGCGACTGCTCGGACCTCGGTCGCTTCCGCCTTGGCCTTGAGCGTCGCGGAGCACACGTATCCGCCCGGCATCGCGTCGACCTCGACGACGAGGTGCGGCGACAGCCGGAGCTCGGCCGGGAGGCCCTCCGGGTCGACCGGGCGCAGCTTGACCACGGTGTCGCCCGCACGGCCCTGGATCCGACGTGCGCGCGCCACGAGTCCCGCTGCGTTGAGGGTCAGCTGCGGCGTGTCGAAGAAGAAGACCTGCCGGATCTGGGCCTCGAGCGGATCGAGGCCGAGGACGAGATCGCGGCCCGGTGGTCGGCAGCCGGCACCGTCAACTTGAGCTCGACGCTGTCGGCCTTGCGCGCCAGCTCGAGCATCGCGACGAGTTCCTCGTCGGTGAGGCGCCTCACGGCCATCGTCGGAGCGTAGTCACACCCGACTACGCTGTCGACGTGCTGCGCCTCTACAACTCGGCGGTTTCGGGCAACTGCTACAAGGTGCGCCTCCTCCTGGCCCACCTCGGGCTCGAGTACGAGATGGTCGAGATGAGCGTGGTCGATCGCTCGAATCGCGCGGAGGTGCTCGGCGGACTGAACCCCGGGCTCCGCGTCCCGACGCTCGTGCTCGAAGACGGGCTCCCGCTGGGAGAGTCGAATGCGATCCTCTGGTACTTCGGCGACGGGACGCAGTACGTGCCCGCAGATCGGTACGAGCGCGCCCAGGTGCTGCAGTGGCAGTTCTTCGAGCAGTACAGCCACGAGCCCAACATCGCGGTCGCGCGCTTCTGGATCGCGTACTCCGGGACGCCTGAGGCGTTCACAGACCGCCTCCCCGAGCGGATGAAGGGCGGTTACGCGGCGCTCGACGCGATGGAGGGCCACCTCGAGGGTCGCGCGTTCCTCGTCGGCGACCGGTACTCGCTCGCCGACATCTCGCTCTACGCGTACACGCACGTCGCCCACGAGGGCGGCTTCGACCTGGAGCCGTACCCGGCGATCCGCGCCTGGCTCGATCGCGTCGCTGCGCAGCCCGGCCACGTGCGCATCGACGCCTAGACGTGTCGGTCCGCGTCCGCTTCGCGCCGAGCCCGACCGGGTCGCTGCACGTCGGGAACGCGCTCACGGCCGTCGCGAACCGGCACTTCGCGGACGAGCAGGGCGGCGTGCTCGTGCTGCGGATCGACGACACGGACGCGAGCCGTGCGGTCGAGGGTGGGGAGGAGGCGATCCTCGGAGACCTGGCCTGGCTCGGCGTCGCGATCGACGAGGGCCCCGTTCGCCAGAGCGAGCGCGGTGCCTCGTATTCCGCGGCGGCGGAGCGGGCGGTGGAGTCCGGCAAGGCCGAGCAGGACGACGACGGATCGGTTCGCCTCATCGCCGGAGGCACCACGTTGCTTCGGGCTGACGGCACCGCGACCTACCAGCTCGCGTCCGTGGTGGACGACATCGAGCTCGGAATCACGCACGTCGTGCGCGGTAACGACCACCGGCCGAACCTCCCCGTTCAGACGCGGATCGCATCCGCGCTCGGAACGCACCTGCCGGTCGTGATCCACCATGGCCTGATCCTGGGCGAGGACGGAAAGAAGCTCTCCAAGCGGCACGGGCACTCCTCGATCGCCGAGCTGCGCGAGGCGGGATTCCCTCCGGCGGCAGTGCGGTCGTACCTCGACGAGCTCGGCCTGCCCGAGCACGACGTCCAGCTCGACGTCTCGCGCCTGCGACGTCTCGCCGTGGATGCCATCGCGGCGATGCCGGATGCCGAGCTCGCGGCTGCCGCCGACGCGCCGGTCGATGTCGTCCCGGCTCTGCGAGGCGCCCGTACGCTCGTCGAGGCACGCGAGTACGCACGACTCGTGCTCGAGCCGCAGCTCGTCACGCTGGACGCCGATGCGGTGCCGACGCTCGAGCGCTTCGGCGAGCTGCGCACTGCGGCCCCGGAGCGGCTCTCGCACGACGATGCGCGCGGGATCGTGCGTGAGTTGAAGGCCGTCGGCGGCGACCTGCACGCGCTCCGGCTCGCGTTGACAGGGGCCGACAAGGGCCCGGAGCTCGGTGCCGTCCTCGCCGCGCTGTCGCGCGAGGAGGCCGTCGCCCGGGCCGACCGCGCTCGTGCCGCCGCCTGACTACGATCGCGCGATGCGCCTGCACGACACATTCACGCGCGGCCTGCGCGACCTTCCGCCGCCGCCGGGGCCGATCCGGATGTACTCCTGCGGACCGACCGTGTACCAGCGCATCCACGTCGGCAACGCCGTGCCGTTCGTCGTCGCGATGTGGCTCCGCAGCTGGCTCCGGGAGACGGGCTACGAGACGAAGCTCGTCATCAACATCACGGACATCAACGACAAGATCTACGACGCCGCGCCCGGCGAGAGCGCGCAGTCTGGCCGACGACGCGACGCGCTGGTACGTCGAGGACACGATCGCCTCCGGCTCGGCCGTCCCGACGTCGAGCCGACGGCCGTCGAGACCGTCCCCGACCAGATCGAGATGATCGCGCAGTTGATCGAGCGCGGGTTCGCGTACGAGTCGGACGGCGACGTCTACTTCCGCGTCGCCCGATATGCGGACTACGGCCGGCTCAGCGGACAGCGGCTCGACCAGGTGGAGGAGCAGGAGCCGAACCCGCGCAAGGAGGATGCGCGCGACTTTGCGCTCTGGAAGGCGCACAAGCCGGGCGAGGACACGTCGTGGGAGTCACCGTGGGGGCTCGGCCGGCCGGGCTGGCACATCGAGTGCTCGGCGATGTCGGAGAAGCACCTCGGGCCGGAGTTCGAGATCCACGGCGGCGGGCTCGATCTCGTGTTCCCGCACCACGAGAACGAGATCGCGCAGTCGCGCGCGCTCGACCACCCCTTCGCTCAGCGTCTGGATGCACAACGGGATGCTCACCTTCGCGGGCGAGGAGATGCACAAGTCCATCGGGAACGACGTCTCGCTTGCAGCTGCGCTCGATCGCTGGGGGCGAGAGACGCTGCTCACCTTCTTCCTGACCGGCCACTGGCGGAAGCCGCTCGAGTACTCGGACGCGACTCTCGAGTCGGCGGCTGCGCGAGCCGAGGGCTTCCGCGAGGTGTTCCGCAACGCGTCCGAGCCCGCGCCGGCCGACTCGTGGGAGCGGTTCGCCGCCGCTCTCGACGACGACTTCAACACCGCCGCCGCGCTCGCCGTCATGCACGAGTGGCGCGACCACGACCTGCTGCGCCGCGCACTCGGCATCTTTCGTCTCGAGTCGCTCGCCGAGTTCGACGAGGCGCCCGAGGACGTCGTCGCTCTGGCCGTGCAACGGCTGATGATGCGCGCAGCCGGCGACTTCGAGGAAGCCGATCGCCTGCGCTCCGAGATCGAGCAGGCCGGCTGGGACGTGCGCGACGAGGCCGACTCGTTTCGTCTCGTTCGTCGCCGATGACGCTGACACGCGAGTTCGTCTACGGGCGAAACGCGACGCGTGAGCTCTACCGCGGTCCGCGGCAGGTCCTGGAGACGTGGGTGACGGAGCGGGCCGTCGTCGCAGATCCCGTGGCTCGACGCCGGCCCTCGCCCGCAGGTGAAGCCCGAGCGGGTGCTCTCCGAAGCCGCGGGCACGCGCGACCACCAGGGCGTCGTGGCGTGGTGCGAGCCCTTCCGCTACGCCGACGCGTACGAACTCGCAAAGGAGGACTCACCGCTGCTCGTCTGTCTCGACCAGGTCACCGATCCGCACAACCTCGGCGCTGTCGTGCGCAGCGCGGAAGGCGTGGGCGCGACCGCCGTGGTCGTCCCGGCGCACGGGTCCGCGCGCGTTACGGCCGCCGTCTGCCGGGCGTCGTCAGGCGCCGTCGAGCACCTCCCGGTCGCCGTCGTGCCCAACCTCGCCCGCTACCTCGCGGACATCAAGGGCGACGCGCTGTGGGCGTTCGCGGCGGATGCGGAGGGAACCGTGCCGTTGTGGGATGCCGACTTCACGGGCGGCGTCGCGCTCGTCCTCGGCGCGGAGGGGAAGGGCGTGCGACCGCTCGTCCGCCGCACGTGCGACGCGACCGTCGCGATACCGCTCGCGGGGAAGGTCGGATCGCTCAACGTCTCCGTCGCCGCCGCCGTGCTGCTCTTCGAGGCGCGCCGTCAGCGCACCGCTCGCCGTGGCTGAGCCGACCCTCTACCTGTTCGACGGCTACAACCTGCTCCACGCGGGCTCGTTCGCCGATCGCGACGAGCTGGTGGACACGCTCGCGAGCTACGTGGCCGGCCGAGGCGCGCGCGGTGTCGTCGTCTTCGACGGCGTGGGGGAGGAGCGTGCGATCGGCCCGCTGCAGATCCGGTTCGCACCGCACGCGGACGATCTGCTCGAACGGCTTGCCGCCGACAACCGCGGCTCCGAGCGCGTCTGCGTCGTCTCGTCCGACCACGCCGTGCGCTGGACGTCCGGGCAGGAGGTGCGCAAGCTCGCGTCGAGTGCGTTCCTCGCCGAGCTCGCGCCCGTCGAGCACATCGAACGGGAGCAGACGGGAGCGGGTGGGCGGGTCGGGGATCGCCTCGACGCGGAGACCCGCGAGCGCCTCGAGCGGCTCCGCCGCGGCGAGTAGACGCGAGAGCGCCCCGGCCGCCACGAGGGCGACCGGGGCGCTGTCTCGAGCCGGCTAGGCGGCCGCCCGCTGCGGCACGGGCTCCACCGAGCGCTCGTGCTCGAGATCCGGAAGCCACTCGAGCCAGCGCGGGAGGTACCAGTTCCACTTGCCGAGGAGCTTCATCGTGGCGGGCAGGAGGACCGCCCGGACGATCGTGGCGTCGATCAGGATCGCGGCCGCGAGCCCGATCCCCATCTCCTTCATGTCGATGATCGGCATGAGCGAGAAGACGCCGAACACGAGAACCATCACGACTGCGGCGCTCGTGACGACGCCGGCCGTGGACTTGATGCCCTGCGCGACGGCGTGCTCGGTGTCGAGGCCGCGGTCGTAGTACTCGCGAACCCTGCTCAGGATGAACACGTGGTAGTCCATCGAGAGGCCGAAGAGGATCACGAACAGGAACATCGGGAGCCACGAGGCGACTCCGCCGTTCGAGTTGAAGTCGAGCAGGTTCTCGCCCCAGCCCCACTGGAAGATCGCGACGATGACGCCGTAGGCGGCCGCGACCGACAGCAGGTTCATGAGGATCGCCTTCACGCGGGATGACGATCGACCGGAACGAGACGAGCAGGAGCAGGAACGCGAACGCCAGGACGAAGGCGAAGACGACGGGGACGGCCGACTTCATCGCGTCGTTCCAGTCCTTCGACGCCGCCGTGTCGCCGGTGACCGCGTACTCGATGCCGTCGACGGTGCCGACGGTCGCCGGCAGGAGCTCGTCTCGCAGGGTCGCGAGCGCGTCGTTCGACGCCCTGTCCGTTCCCTTGCCCGACGAGCGGGATCGCGACCCGCATCGCTTCGCCTCCCGGTGCGACCTCGACCCTGATCGGCTCGAGCGCCTTACCGGACGCGAGCGCCCGGTCCTCGAGATCTGCGACGGCCGCGCGGAGCGCGGGATCGGACGTGTCGCCGGAGATCGCGACGACGGCGGGCGTCGCACCGCCGGGAAACGCGTCGTTCACGCGGTTGTAGGACTGCGTCGCCTTCAGCGACTTCGGCAGTGCGTCGAGGCCGGAGATCGCCGTGTGCAGGTTGAACGCAGGGAGAGCCAGGACGACGAGCACGGCGACGGCACCGGCTGCCGAGGCGAGCGGATGCCGGAGCACGCGGTCGAGGATCCAGCCCCAGACGCGCGAGTCGCCGTCCGTGCGCCTGACGCGCCAGAGCAACGGGACGCGCACCTTCTCCACGCGGTCGCCGAGCCATGCCAGCATCGCCGGCAAGACGGTCAGCGATCCGATCATCGCGACTGCGACGACCGTCATCGTTCCGATCGCGAACGACATGAAGGTCTTGTCGCCCGAGAAGAACATCCCGGCCATCGCGATCATCACGGTGATGCCCGAGATGAGGACTGCGCGGCCCGAGGTCGCGGCAGCGGCCTCGAGTGCGGCCGACTCGCTCTTCCCGACGCGACGCTCGTCGCGCTCGCGGCGGATGTAGAAGAGCGAGTAGTCGATGCCCACGGCGAGCCCGATCAGGAGGATGACCTCCGAGACCGACTCGTCCATCGGGACGAACTGGCTCGTCAGCGCCACGAGCCCCAGGGTCGCGAACACGGACGTGAGCGCGAGCAGGAGCGGGATCGACGCCGCCACGAGCGACCCGAACACGAGCAGCAGGATGGCGAGCGTGATCGGGATCGAGATGAGCCCGGCGCGCGCGAGCTGCGAGCCGAACATCTCGTCGAGCGCCTTGCCGGTCGACGCGCTCCCGGCCTCGCCCACGTAGTAGTCGGGGTTGGCCTTCTGCACCGCGTCGGTTGCTGCGGTGATCGAGTCGATGTAGGTGACCGCGTCGTCGTACGAGCCGTCCGGCGTGAACTGGATCAGCGCGGAGTGTCGGTCAGCCGAGACCTGGCCCTCGTTGCCCGGTGCGAGCGGCGAGCGCAGCTTCGTCACCTGGGGGAAGCGCTCGACGGCTGCGATCGCATCGGCGACGACCGCGCGGAACGCGGGATCGCTCACCGTTGCAGTCGGCGACTGCACGAGGACGTACTCGGACTGCTCGTCGAGCGAGAACCCGCCGTCGCGGATGATGTGATCCGCCCGGCGCGCCTCGCCGACGTTGGAATCGTTCTGGTCGATCGTCTGCATGCCGATGGCCGTTCCGATCGCGAACGACGCCACGACGAACGCGAGCCAGCCGAAGATCGCGGTCTTGCGATGCCTCGCGCTCCAGCGACCCATCCGGGCCGCGACATTGGTGCTGTGCCTCAGAGGTGACATCTCGCTTCCTTTCCTGGGTCGAATGCAGTGCCTGCCCAGGATCGCGCGGCCAGGTGGCGCCCGGGGTGCGGCGGCCAGGTGTCTTCGGGTGCGGTTACCCGCACCCCGCTCGCTCAGGCCTGCAGGAAGGCGAGCACGGCCAGGACGCGGCGGTGGTCGTCCGTCGTCGCCGGCAGGTCGAGCTTCACGAAGATGCTCGTCACGTGCTTCTCGACCGCCCGGAGCGTCACGAACATGCGGTCGGCGATGGCCTGGTTCGACCGTCCCTCGGCCATGAGCTCGAGCACCTCGCGCTCGCGTGCGGTGAGCTGCTCCAGCGGGTCGTGCTCGCGGCTCCGGCCGAGGAGTTGTCCGACGACGGCCGGATCGAGCGCGGAGCCGCCGTCGGCGACGCGGCGTACGGCGTTCGCGAACTCCTCGACGTCCGCGACCCGGTCCTTCAGCAGGTAGCCCAGGCCCTCTGTCGACTCCGCGAACAGGTCCATCGCGTACGCCGCCTCGACGTACTGGGAGAGCACGAGGACGCTCGTCGCCGGGAACCGCTCACGGATCTCGCGCGCTGCCCGGATTCCCTCGTCCGTGTGCGTCGGAGGCATGCGGATGTCCACGATCGCGACGGACGGCTTGTGCATGGCGACGTGACGGAGCAGATCGTCGGGGTCGCCGGACTGGGCCACGACGTCGAACCCCGAGTCGGAGAGCAGCCGCGCGATCCCCTCGCGGAGCAGGACCGTGTCGTCCGCGAGCGCGACCGTCACACCGGCGCCGAGCGTCGAGACGGTGTTGCGAAGCGGCGGGAAGTCGCGGGGAAGGTCGTCTGCGAGGAGCTGGTGGATCCGCTCGGGGTCGGCGAGGCCCTCGAGCCGGAACTCGCCGAGATCTCTCGTCGGCACGTCCTCGAGCACGCCGACCGTATCGGCGGATACGAGGATCTGGCCCCCGTGACCGGCGTTCGCGATGCGCGAGGCGCGGACGATGTCGATGCCCGTGTACCCCTCCTCGCCGAGCATCGGCGTGCCGGTGTGCAGTCCCACCCGGACGCGCACGCGAATCCCGCCCGGCCATTCGGTGTCCCGCAGCCGACGCTGGATCTCGAGCGCCGCCCCGGCTGCGCCGGGAGCCTCGCCGAACGCCGCGACGTATTCGTCCCCGACGGCGTCCGACTCGGCGCCACCTCGCGCCGAGACCGTCTCGCGTAGCGTGCGGCGGAGGAGCGCGATCGCGTCCGGGTAGATCACGGGCGCCCCGCTCTGCAGGGCGGTCGAACCCTCCACGTCCGCGAAGAGGAACGTGACGATGCCGGTGGGGAGCGTGCTCACGGGCCGGAGTGTATTTCGACTGTCTCCTCGGCCAGCGGGATCTCCGCGCGGATCGCCGTGCCTCCGCCGAGCGGGCTGACGACCTCGAGCGTCCCGTCGAGGACGGCGACGCGGTCGGCCAATCCGCGAAGGCCGGACCCTCCGAGGGGGTCGGCGCCGCCGACGCCGTCGTCCGACACGAGCACCTGGAGTGAGCCGTTCGACTGCGCAATCTCGACCCGCGCCGAGGTCGCCTGCGCGTACTTCGCGACGTTCGTCAGGGTCTCCGCGATCACGTAGTACGCGGCCGCCTCGGCTTCAGGCGCAAAGCGCTCTACCGGGGCGACGACCTCCACCGGGACGGGCGTCCGCGACGCCAGCATCTCGAGCGCGGGGCGAAGGCCGCGGTCCGTGAGGACGGCCGGGTGGATCCCGCGGGCGAGCTCTCGCAGTTCCGCCAGGGCCTGTGTCAGCTCCTCGCGCGCGCCGGCGAGTAGCTCGGTGGCCGCCGCGGGGTCGGACGCGAGCTTCGACTCGACGAGCCGCAGCGCGACGGAGAGGGCCACGAGCCGCTGTTGGGCTCCGTCGTGGAGGTTGCGCTCGAGCGCGCGCCGCGCGCGATCCTCGGCCTTCACGAGGCGTGCTCTCGAGGCGTGGAGGTGCTCCGCGGTGCGCTTGCGCTCGGTGATGTCCACGCCCGTGATCAGGAACAGGCGCCGCTCGTCGATCTCGGGCAGCGGGGTGCAGGTCCAGGCGACGGACAGCCGACGGCCGTCGCTGGTGACCCAGGTGTTGTCGTGCTCCTTCGGCAGCTCGCCCGTGGCGACCGCCGCGACGAGCGCGCGAACCTCGTCGGCCTCGGCAGGATCGACGAAGTCCTCCCACAGGACCTGCCCGCCGATCTCCGTCGGCGCGTAGCCGAGGGTGTGCTCGAACGCGATGTTCCCGCCCTCCTGAGTGAGGTGGCCCTGGGCGTCGATCAGGCAGAGCATGCTCGGTGCGTTGTTCGCGATCGCGTTCAGGAACGCACGCTCGCGCTCCTTCTCGACCTCGAGCCGTCGGCGCTCGGTGACCTCGATCCCCGACACGAGTACGAGCGCCTGAGTGCGCCCGGTCACGTCCGCGACGGGCACGGCGGTCCAGAGGAAAGCGCGCACGCTCCCGTCGGCGCAGCGCAGCTCGGACTCGACCTCCTCCGACGCGCCCCCCGCACCGGCCGTCGCGATCGCGGCCTCTGCCCTCCCGTCGTCGTCGACGACGAGGTCCATGAAGCGCGTGTCGACGAGCTCGTGGTCGCGCCAGCCGAGCGCCTGCCGGAATGCACGATTCGCTCCGACGCGTGGGTTGTCGACGTCACGGTCTCGGATCGTGCCGTCGCGATCGAGCAGCACGGCGATGCTGGGGATCGTCTCGAGGGCGGTCGTCGTCGCGTCGCGCTCGCGCTCGAGCTCGAGCTCGCGCTTTCGGCGCTCCGTGATGTCGAGGCCGCCCGAGACGATGCTCACGACTCGCCCGGCCGCGTCCTTCACGGGCGCCGCGCGCCAGTAGATCGTGCGGATCTCGCCGCGCGTGTTCGTGAACGTGTTCTCGTACTCGCCCGCCGGATAGTCGGGGGCGAGGGCGTGGAAGCGCGCGATCATGCCGTCGCGCTCGCTCGGCTCGATGAAGAGGTTCCAGAAGTGCTCACCACGCGCGAGCTCCTCGTCGGCCAGGCCGGACGCCTCGAGCGCGGCGACGTTGATGCTGCGAACGCGGCCGTCGGTCCCGATGTTCACGAGCAGGCTCGGCGCCGTGTTGGTCACCGTGCTGATGAACCCGACCTCCGCTCGCAGCTCCGCCTGCAGCCGGTCGTTCTGGAGCGCGAGAGCCGCTGCGGCGGTGACCGCCTCGAGATGCTCGGGCTCGGCGTCGAGTCCCCGGTCGTAGACGATCGCGGCCACGCGGACCCCGTCGCGCTCGACGAGCTTCACTGCCCGACGCTCGTCCGGCGTGGGCTCCTGGACGCTCTGGCCCTGAAGATCGACCCAGCCGGCGCCTCCGAGGCCGCGGCGCCAGTCGAGCCAGTACACGACGTCGAGCTCGGGATCGCCGAGCGCGCCTGCGAGCGCGCCTCGGAGCGGCTCTCCTGCGTCCAGCGCCACGACGAGCTCCGACACCGACGAGCGTGCGAGCCGCGTACGCAGGACGCCGAAGAGGAAGGACACCGGCACGGCGGCGAACGCGACGAAGAACAGCGGCTGGACGGCATCGGAGGCGGAGGTCGAGATCTCGTTGCTGACCACGAGGAGCCCGATGGCGGCCAGGGCGGCAATGCCCGCCGCGATCACCGGCCACGCGAGCTTCCGCATCGCCGGACTCGCGCTGCGCCAGCGGCGCACGAGCATGGTGATCGCGATCGCGATCAGAACGAGCCCGGCGACCGAGGTGAAGAGATCGAGCACGTGCCCGGCGTCCGTGTCGCCCCTGAGCGCGATCGCGCTGTCGGCGCACTCGGGACAGTCCGAGGCCGGCCGCGAGTCGAGCAACGCCCCCAGCAGCGCCGGCACAGCGAGCACGACACCCGTGACGATCGGGAACACGCGCTGCATCCGGGTCTCGAACTGCCCCGTGGGATAGGCGAGCACGAGCGCCGTGAACGGCACCCAGACGAGGTTGCCGAACAGAAACCCGATCGTGAACAGCCAGTCGTTGCTCGATTGCTGGAGCGCTCCGAAGAACCAGACGTAGCCGGTCGCGGCGAGGTATATCCCCGTTCGGTTCTCCGGCCGCAGCGTCAACGCGATCAGGCCGCTCACGACGAACGCGACCCCTGCCGTGATCGCGAGGCCGATCTCGGTCCAGTCGGTCTCGGTCGCCGCGCCGACGAGCTGGGTGCCGCCGGCCGCGCCTCCTGCCGCGCCGCCGACGGCACCGCCGGTCGCCGAGTCGACGGTCGCGAGGAGCACCGCCGCCAGGGCTGCCTCGAGGACGAGGAGGGCGATACCGAGGACGATGAGGACGCGATTCACGGCAGGAGGGCGGCCACGAGGTCGCCGGAGAGCTCGCCCTTGGCCACGAAGCCGCACGCGCACGACGAGGAGACGAGCTCACCGTAGTCGGAGACGTCACGGCTCGAGACGAGGATGATGTCGGGCGGCGCGCCGTAACGGCGCTCGAGCTCCGCGCAGACGTCGAAGCCGTTCATGTCGGGCAGCTGAACATCGAGGACGACGACGTCGGGAGCGATTGCCTCGACGGCCCGGAGCGCACCCGCGCCGTCCTCTGCCTCGCCCACGACGACGAAGCCCTCGGATTCGAGCATGGCTCGCGCCGAGGCTCGGAAGCTCGGGTGGTCGTCCACGATCAGCACGGTGCGGCTCATGGACGGATCGTGGCAGACGTATGCCTCGTGCGCAGTGCGGCCAGCCGCACCCCGGAGGAGAGCGCGATCGAACATATGTTCTTAGCATCTTGCAATTCTCGCAAACCCCTTGTAACGCTCGCTCGATGGTGCTAGGTTCTCCCTCAACTTCAAGGTGAGACTTGCACCACGGACAGGATGATCGTCCCGCAGCAAGCCTCGTTCACGCCGTCGACATGGGGGTTACCGGCATGGCAGCTCGCACAGCCACAGCACTGAAGCCAGCCCAGAAGGTCCAGCGAGAGCTCGAGGACCTCCAGCTCGTGATGAAGGCCCGGAACGGCAGCCAGCACGCGCTCGACGACCTCATGCGTCGGTATACGGGGTTCGTGCGGCTCAAGGCGAGCTCGTACTTTCTCGCCGGCGGCGACGGCGACGACCTCATCCAGGAGGGCATGATCGGCCTGTACAAGGCGGTGCGGGACTTCCGACCAGACAAGGAGACGTCGTTTCGCAGTTTCGCCGAGCTCTGTGTGACTCGACAGATCATCACCGCGATCAAGACGGCCACGCGCTTCAAGCATTCCCCGCTCAACACGTACGTCTCGTTCAGTCACACTCCGGCGGGCCAGGAGTCCGAGGGTGACTGCACCCTCGGCGACGCACTTCCAGGGCCGAGTGTGAACGACCCATCCGTGTGCGTCATCTCGACCGAGGAGCTCCAGAGCCTCGTCTTCTGCCTCGGGTCGGGTCTCTCGTCGCTCGAGTCCGAGGCGCTCACGCTCTACCTCGAGGGCAACTCCTACGAGGAGATGGCCGAGGACCTCGGCTGCGACACGAAGACGATCGACAACGCGTTGCAGCGCGTGAAGCGGAAGATCCTCGCGCACCAGAAGACGCGCGAAGTGCTCGCCTAGACCGCCTGCCCTCTTTCAACGTCTTTCGATCGGATCGCGCGAGCGCCGGAGGCCGGCTCTGCCGGCCGTGAGGCTCGTGCCGGTCTGCTCGTGCACGCGGCGAAGGAGGGGGTCGGCGGGGGAACCTTGGTTCCCCCGCCACGAAAAGCCGGAGGTGGGACTCGAACCCACGGCCGCCTGATTACAAATCAGGTGCTCTACCAGCTGAGCTACTCCGGCGTGTAGCGAAGGTTACGGCGTTCGTGACGCGGTGCCTCGGGGTTGGCGCGATGCCGCTCCAGCGAAGATAATCGCGCGATGCAGCCGACGGACACCTCTGCGGCCGAGCGGATCCTCGCCGACCGAGCGCGCTACGTCGCTCCCGGCATGTCGACGCCGAGGCTCGTCGTGGCACACGCCGAGGGCGCGCGCGTCACCGATCCGGACGGGCGGTCGTTCATCGACTTCGCCGGCGGAATCGGATGTCAGAACACCGGGCATCGGCACGCAGCCATCGTGGAGGCGATCAAGGAGCAGGCTGATCGCTACCTGCACCAGTGCTTCATGATCGGCGTGTACGAGCCGTACGTCGAGGTGTGTCGGCGGCTCGCCGAGCTGTCGCCGTGCGGGGGCGGCGAGCAGCGGTCGATCCTCGTGAACTCCGGCGCCGAAGCCGTCGAGAACGCGGTGAAGATCGCGCGCTGGGCCACCGGCCGACCGGCGGTCGTGGCCTTCGACAATGCCTTTCACGGGCGAACGCTGCTGGCGATGTCGATGACCAGCAAGGTGAAGCCGTACAAGGCAGGGTTCGGCCCGTTCGCCCCCGAGGTCTACCGCGCGCCCTCGCCGTACCCGTTCCACGGAATCTCGTCCGACGACTCGATCGCGGCGCTCGAACACCTCTTCAAGGCCGACGTCGACCCGGCGACCGTCGCGTGTCTCGTCCTCGAGCCGGTACAGGGTGAGGGCGGGTTCCTCGCGATGCCTCCGGACTATCCGGCGAAGCTCCAGGAGCTCTGCCGCAAGTACGGGATCCTGTGGGTGAACGACGAGGTCCAGTCCGGTGTCGGGCGTACCGGGACGATGTGGGCGATCGAGCAGTACGCCGGAGCCGCGCCCGACATGACGGTGTTCGGAAAGTCGATCGGCGGCGGTCTCCCGCTCGCAGGCGTGACCGGCGGCGCCGAGGTCATGGATGCGGTCCCGCCCGGCGGCCTCGGCGGGACGTTCGGCGGCAACCCGCTCTCCTGCGCAGCCGCGCTTGCGGTCCTGGACGTCGTGACGGAGGACGACTTCCTCGCGGGCGCACGCGAGCTCGGGGTCACCCTGCGCGCGCGGCTCGACGACGTCGCCTCGCGCCACGCGGAGATCGGCGAGGTGCGCGGGCTCGGATCGATGCTCGCATTCGAGTTCGCCGAGCGCACGCCCGACCGTGCGAAGGCGGTCGTCGAAGCCGCGTTCGAGCGCGGTCTCGTCCTTCTCTCCTGCGGTCTCTACGGGAACGTCATTCGGCTGCTACCCCCTCTCAACATCGCGCCGGACGAGTTGGACGAGGGGCTCGCCATCCTGGAGGAGTCGCTTGGCGCCTGAGGCGAGCGCCCCGGACATCAGCGTCAGAAACCTGACAAAACGCTACGGGGAGGTCGTCGCGGTCGACGGAGTCGACCTCGACATCCCCGCCGGAGAGTTCTTCACCATGCTCGGCCCGTCGGGCTCCGGCAAGACCACCACGCTGCGGATGATCGCGGGATTCGAGATACCCGACGAGGGCACGATCGAGCTCGCGGGCGAGGACGTCTCGCGCCTCCCGCCCTACGACCGGCCGGTCAACACGGTCTTCCAGGACTACGCGCTGTTCCCGCACATGACCGTGCAGCAGAACGTCGAGTACGGGCTCATGGTCAAGAAGGTGAAGAAGGGCGACCGGCAGGCGCGTGCGCGGGAGGCGCTCGAGATGGTGCGCCTCGGTGGCTACGGCGACCGGAAGCCCGGACAGCTGTCCGGCGGGCAACGCCAGCGCGTCGCGCTCGCGCGCGCGATCGTCAACCGCCCGAGGGTGCTCCTCCTCGACGAGCCGCTCGGCGCGCTCGACCTCAAGCTGCGCCAGGAGATGCAGCTCGAGCTCAAGTGGATCCAGCGCGAGGTCGGCATCACCTTCGTGTACGTGACGCACGACCAGGAAGAGGCGCTGACGATGTCGGACCGGCTCGCGGTCTTCAACGAGGGCAAGATCGAGCAGATCGGCCCTCCTGCGGAGATCTACGAGCACCCGCAGAGCGAGTTCATCGCCGGGTTCGTCGGGGTCTCGAACGTGATCGAGCGCGACGGCCGGCGGTACACCGTGCGCCCCGAGAAGCTCACGCTGCTGGAGGACGGCGAAGAGCCGGAGAACGGGTCGCACGTCGAGGCGGGAACGGTGCGCGACGTCCAGTACGTCGGGCCGGTGACGCGCTACCACGTTACGCTCGACCGCGGAGGCGAGCTGCAGGTACTGGCGCAGAACCTCGAGGAGGGCTCGAGCGAGGTGCTCGAGGTCAAGGGACGGCGCGTGCGCGTCGCGTGGCGCCCCGGGCAGGAGTCGGTGATCGACGAATCGGAGGGAGGATCCGAATGAGAAGGAAGCGCATCGCCGTCTGGGCGACGCTCGCTCTGCTCGTGGGAGCACTGAGCGTTGTCGCGGCCGGCTGCGGTGGAGGCGACGACGAGGGGTCGGCGAGCACCGAGATCGAGGGTCTCGGCTCGACGCTCGAGGAGATCCAGGCGAACGCGAAGAACGAGGGCGAGGTCAATCTGGTCATCTGGGCCGGCTACGCCGACAAGTCGTGGGCCGACCAGTTCACCAAGGACACGGGTTGCAAGGTGAACACGAAGGACGGCGCGAGCTCGGACGACATGGTCGACCTCATGTCGACCGGTGCGTACGACGGCGTCTCCGCCTCGGGTGACGCGACGCTGCGGCTCATCGCCAAGGGCGACGTCGCACCCGTGAACTTCGATCTCATCCCGAACTACGCGGACGTCTTCGAGGGCCTGAAGGACCAGTCGTACAACACCGTCGACGGCGTCGGGTACGGGGTGCCGCACGGCCGTGGTGCGAACCTCATGGTGTGGAACACGAACGATCTGCCGAAGACCAACACGAGCTGGGCGCCGATCTGGCCCGGCACCGACTACAAGGGCAAGCTGTCGATCTACGACAACCAGATCTTCATCGCCGACGCCGCCATCTACCTGAAGGCGACGCAGCCGGACCTGAACATCACGAATCCGTACGAGCTGGACGAGGACCAGTTCAACGCCGCGGTCGATCTGCTGAAGCAGCAGCGGCCGAACATCGGCGAGTACTGGGACGGCTCGACGTACGCGAAGCAGGTCACGTCGTTCAAGTCGGGTGAGTCCGCCGTCGGGACGACCTGGCAGTACATGGTCAACCTGATGGCCGCCGAGAAGCCGCCGGTCCCGGTGCAGGCGATCGTCCCGAAGGAGGGGACGACCGGCTGGTCGGACACGTGGATGATCGCGTCGAAGGCCGCCCATCCGAACTGCATGTACCTCTGGATGAACTACATCATCTCGCCGGAGGCGAACGCGAAGGTCGCCGAGTACTTCGGCGAGGCGCCGTCGAACGCGAAGTCGTGCGATCTGACGACGGACAAGGCCCACTGCGAGACCTACCACGCGAACGACGAGTCCTACTGGACCAACATCTACTTCTGGAACACGCCCCAGGCCGACTGCGGCGACGATCGCGGAGACGTCTGCAAGACCTCGGAGGACTGGAGGTCGGCCTGGACGGAGATCAAGGGCTAGCACGCGACCAGCGTGACCTCGCTCGCTGACGCTGAGACGTCGCCCCGGCAAGGGCCGGGGCGACGTCTCTCGACCTTCTTCTTCCGCCATTCCCGACTCCGGCTGGGGGCGCTGCTCGCCGCGCCCGCTCGGATGGATGGTGGTCATCTACCTCGGCTCGCTCGTGCTGCTGCTGCTCGCCTCGTTCTGGAGCGTCGGAGGGTTGCTGGGCACGGAGATCGTCCACTCGTGGAACCTCGACAACTACCGGACGCTCGTCGAGGAGCCGGTCTACCGGGACGTGGCGTTCAGGACGATCAGCATGGCCGCGCTCGTCACGATCGCAGACGCCGTTCTCGCCTTCCCGATCGCGTACTACATGGCGAGGGTCGCGTCGCCACGCACGCGCAACCTCCTGGTGGTCGCGGTGCTGACGCCGCTGTGGGCGAGCTACCTCGTCAAGGCGTACTCCTGGCGCACCATTCTCGGCGAGGACGGCGTCCTGAACTGGCTGCTCGCACCGTTCGGGCTGTCGGGCCCGGGCTACACGTCGACCGGTCTCTGGCTGGCGTTCACGTATCTCTGGCTGCCGTTCATGATCCTTCCGATCTACGCAGGCCTCGAGCGGATTCCGTCGTCGCTTGCTCGAGGCGTCGGCGGATCTCGGCGGGAGGTCGCTCCGGACCTTCTGGAAGGTGACGCTGCCCCTTACGCTCCCGGCGATCGTCGCGGGTCGATCTTCACGTTCTCGCTCACGCTCGGCGACTACATCCTGCCCGGCCTCATCGCGAACGAGCAGTTCATCGGCACCGTCATCTACTCGGACCGTGGCCTGCAGCTTCCACTCGCCGCAGCGTTCGCGATGGTCCCGGTTGCCGTCATGACCGTCTACCTCTGGGGCGCCAAGCGCCTCGGAGCCTTCGAGAGCCTGTGAGGGGCGCGTGACCGAGTCGCGGACGGCGAGGATCTTCCTGAGGCTCGGCGCCGGAGCGACGCTCGCATTCATCTACTTCCCGCTCGTGGTGATCGCGATCTACGCGTTCAACGAGAACATCTCGCAGACGTGGCCGATCCAGCACTACACGACGAAGTGGTTCGGCGTCGCGTGGAACGACCCCGACGTCCGCGATGCACTCCTGCTCTCCGTCAAGGCGGCTCTCGGTGCGACCGTGATCGCGCTCGTGCTCGGCACGCTCGCGTCACTCGCGGTCTCGCGTTCCAGGTTCTTCGGGCGCGAGATCATCTCGTTCCTCGTCATCCTTCCGATCGCGCTGCCCGGAATCGTCACCGGCCTCGCGCTGCAGGCGACGATCCTGAACGTCCTCGCGCCGATCGGGATCAGCTTCAGCATCTGGACGATCGTGATCGGGCACGCGACGTTCTGCATCGTCGTGCTCTACAACAACGCGGTCGCCCGAATGAGGCGCGTCTCCGCGAACTTCGACGAGGCGTCGATGGACCTCGGAGCCGACGCCTGGCAGACGTTCCGCTTCGTGACGTTCCCACAGCTCCGCTCCGCGCTGCTCGCGGGTGCGCTGCTCGCGTTCGCACTCTCGTTCGACGAGGTCGTCGTGACGATCTTCACGTCCGGAGCGCAGCAGACGTTGCCGATCTGGATCTTCACGAACTTCGCGCGACCTCGCGAGTTGCCTGTCGTCAACGTCGTGGCGCTGTTCGTGATCGTCGCGTCGATCATTCCCGTCTGGATCGCACAGCGTGTCGCCGGCGGGACCGGGCTGACGACCGAGCGACAGGCCAGAGGCGCGGTCGCAGCGACGATCGAAGCCGAGCCGTAGGCGTCAGTTCGCGGCGCTGACGCCGACGCCGATCGGGCACGAGACGCCGGTGCCGCCGAGCCCGCAGTAGCCGTTCGGGTTCGCCAACGTTTGTATCCGCCGCGGATCTGCTCTTCGCTCCGATCCCCGTAGCGGTCGAGGCAGTGGGCTTGGTTGACGACGCGCCGCAATATTCGGAGATGATTCCCCCGGCTTGACGTAAGCCGAGTACCAAGAGATGGGGAGAGGGGATATGAAGCTTCTACTTCTGCTCAGCTCGGGCATCCTGCTCGTGCTGGGTATCAGCTGGATCGTCTGCGTTCGCGGCGCTGCCGGGTGCGGAGACTTGCTCGGCGGGCAGCGGCTCTATGCAGGCGGGTCATCGCAGCAGGCACTAGCCGGATTCACCGTCACCGGCTTCGTGTACATTCAGCCCTGGCGCAACGGTGACGATCAACGGCGACCTACCGAGTCGCCGACGGTGCGCAATCTTGAACGACCACGCTAGCGTCATCGTCGATCGGTCACCATCACCGGCAACGTCAAGGTCGACAAGGGTGCCGTTCTCGGCTTGGGTGACTACGGCCCCGAGTGCAGGCGACTCCGGCGTTCGTTGGCGGCAGCATCCACGCGAGCGACCCGCTGACCGCTCTATCTCGGCGAGATGTCACTGTTCGGTGGAAATGTCATTTCGAATGGCGGCGGTAGCTCGGCCTCGGAATCGCAACTTCCCGATCAAGGACAACACGATTGGCGGGAACCTGATCCTCCAGGGCTGGCAGCGGGCTCTGGATCGGCGTGCGATTCGAAACCACCGTCGGCGGGAACGTCAATCGTGGCTCGAAGAACACTGGGACGCATTGGACACTGCCAGATACTCATTCCGAGGGCTATTTGACTCCACCGAGGTCGTCAGACCAACGTCATCGCCGGGAACCTGATCTGCCACGACAACACGCCCACCGCTCAGATAAACGTGCTCGACGGAGGGCAACCTGAACGTTGTCGGCGGGAACTCGGTTGGCGAGTGCCCCCCGCGCGAGTCATAGAATCCGACGCTAGTCACTTCGCAGGTCGTCAGCCGACGCTTACTGAACGTGGGAGGGCCCGCCGACTCGCGGGCCCTCCTAGTTCCAGGCATCGAGCACAGCCCATCCGCTGATAACGCCCGCTGCTGTTCGCTCCGATCCCGGTGGCCGCCGCCGCCTGAACCCCGCATCACCGGCGGACGAACGAAAGCGATGCTCGCCCGGCACGCCACCCCAGGGTGACCCTCGCGGCTATAGCATCGAAGTGACGAAAGGAGTAGGGATGAAATTGCTCATTGCGCTGCTCGCCGCGATTGGTGCCGTCGCTGTCGGTGTCTTCTTCTGGCGGAAAAACCAAGAGTCCGCGGGCTCCACGTGGAATCAAGCGGAGGACTTAGCGTCCTCGTTGACTAAGACGGCCGCCGAGAAGGCTGGCGAGGCCGCCGAGAAGGTCAAGGCCACGGCTGACAAGGCCACCAGCGCAGCCTCGGACGCTGCCGATCAGGTCACAGGCGACGCCGGTAGCGAGGCCACCAAGAAGGTCAAGGCCACGGCTGGCAAGGCCACCAGCGCAGCCTCGGACGCTGCCGATCAGGTCACAGGCGACGCCGGTAGCTAGACGGCCGACCCGGCGATCTCGAGTCCGCCGTCCTGTTCGCTCCGATCCCGGTGGCCGTGACCGTCTGAACCCGGCTCCAACGCGCTCGACGGAGGAGGCCTCCGGGCCTCCTCTTTCGTTGGTGCCCTATAGAGCGACGGGAGTACGCTGGCCGGTGACGGCTACGTCCGAAGGGAGGACGCCATGTATGCACGAGTCGCACGGTTCGAAGGCGGCGATGTGAGCCGCGTCGACGAGGAAGTCGCGGAGATGAAGCGCCAGATGGATGGATTTCGGTCGGGCAACGTACCCGCCGACGCCCGGTCCCCCGAGCAAGTCCGCACGCTGATGGACACCGTGACGCGGTGGGTGGAACTCGTTGACCGCACGAGCGGAGCGTCTGTCGCTATCGCGTTCTGCAAGACGGAGGAGGACGTGCGACGTGCCGACGCTGCGCTCGACTCCATGTCTCCTTCGGATGACACGATCAAGCGAACTTCGGCTGGCATCTACGAGGTCGTCCTGGACGAAAGTTTCGGCTAGTCAGCGCCGACGGCATTCGGGCGACGCAGGTGGCGCTGCACCGGGTCTTCGACGGCTTCGTCCTGCACCGGGCCGATGCACCCTCAGCTCCGCGTCGGGTTAACTCCGAGCTGATGGTCGGGGCGAGCTACGTCGTCGAGCCGAGGGTCGCGGAGGATGCCCGGCTCGGCACGATGGCCGCGGGCACCCCGGTCGTCACTCGCCAGCCGCTGCCGCTGCCTCGCTGGCGCAGGGCAAGTCACGCCCGTCCCGCCAAGGCCGCAATAACCATTCGGGTTCGCCTCGAGGTACTGCTGGTGGTAGTCCTCGGCGTAGTAGAAGGGCCCCGCCTCGACGATCTCGGTCGTCACCGGCCCGTACCCGGCTCCGGAGAGCTCCTGCTGGAACATCTCGCGTGAAGCGATCGCGGCGTCGCGCTGCGCCTCGGAAGTCCAGTAGATCCCGGACCGGTACTGGGTGCCGACGTCGTTCCCCTGGCGCATGCCCTGCGTCGGGTCGTGGCCCTCCCAGAAGATCTTCAGCATCGCCTCGTAGCTCGTCTTCGACGCGTCGAAGACGGCCAGCACGACCTCGTTGTGGCCGGTGCGGCCGGTGCAGACCTCCTGGTACGTCGGGTTCGGCGTCGACCCGCCCGAGTAACCGGCGGCGGTCGTGTACATACCGGGCGCCCGCCAGAACATTCGCTCGGCGCCCCAGAAGCAGCCCATGCCGAAGATCGCGCGCTCGGTTCCCTCGGGGAACGGCGGGCCGATCGGAGTGCCGAGCACGAGGTGGTCCCCCGGGATCACGACGGGCGTGTCGCGGCCGGGGAGTGCGTCCCCGGGCTTCGGCATCTCGCTCGGCTTGCGAAACAGGCTGACCACGCTCGCTAAGGATGGCAGAACCGAGCAAGGCGACGGAGCACGACGCGCCGCTGGCAGAGTCCGCCGGTGCACCTCGATCTCCAGGTCGGGCTCGTCGCGCTGTCGCTCCTGCTCGCCGTCGCGACCCTGCTCGCGATCGCCCCGGCATTGCGCATTCCATACCCGATCCTGCTCGTGGTCGGCGGCCTCGCTCTCGGAGTGCTCCCCGGGATGCCGGAGTTCGAGCTCCAGCCGGAGCTCGTCTTCTTCGGCGTGCTACCGCCGCTTCTCTACGGTGCAGCCTTCTTCACGTCCCTCCGCGACCTGAGGGCGACGATGAAGCCGATCGGGCTCCTCGCGATCGGCCTCGTCGTCGCGACGACGGTGGGCGTCGCGGTCGTCGCGCATGCCTTCATCGACGGGCTCTCGTGGGCGAGTGCGTTCGTTCTCGGCGCGATCGTCTCGCCGACGGACCCGCTTGCCGCGACGTCGATCGCGCGGCGCTACGGCGTACCGCGCAAGCTCGTCACGATCGTCGAGGGCGAGAGCCTCGTGAACGACGGCACCGGGCTCGTCGCCTACCGCGTCGCGGTCGGGGCCGTGGTCGCCGGGTCGTTCTCGGCGTTCTACGCCGGCGGGCTCTTCGTCGTGAGCGTCGCCGGAGGCATCGGCGTCGGTCTCGTCGTCGGCTGGCTCGTCCGCCAGATCCGGCTTCGGCTCGACAACCCGCCGGCGGAGATCACGATCTCGCTCCTCACCGGGTACGTCGCGTTCATCCCGGCCGAGCTCATGGGAGTCTCGGCGGTCATCGCAGCGGTGACGGCCGGCATCTACCTCGGCTGGCACACGCCCGAGCTGACGACCGCCCAGGTGCGCTTGCAGGGCGTCGCGGTGTGGGAGATCGTCCAGTACCTCCTGAACGCGCTGCTGTTCGTCCTCGTCGGACTGCAGCTGCCCGTGGTCGTGGACTCGCTCGGCGAGTACTCGCCCTGGACGCTCGTCGGCTATGCGGCGCTCGTGAGCGCCGCCGTCATAGCCGTCCGGTTCGTGTGGGTGTTCGCGGTCCTCCAGGCGCCGAAGTGGATCGCCAGGCGCATGTCGAGCTGGCGCGGCGCGGTGTTCGTCTCCTGGGCCGGGATGCGGGGAGCCGTCTCCCTCGCGGCGGCGCTCGCGCTACCGCTCGAGACCGATGCCGGTGACGCCTTTCCCGGTCGCGACCTCATCCTCTTCCTCACGTTCAGCGTGATCCTCGCCACGCTCGTCGGCATGGGCCTGACGCTCCCGTTCGTCATCCGCCTGCTCGGCCTGGAAGACGACGGCGGAGAGGACATCGAGGACGCGAAGGCGCGCATCCACGCGGCCGAGGCGGCGCTCGCGCGCCTCGAGGAGCTCGTCGACGAGGAGTGGGTCCGAGAGGACACGGCCGAGCGCATGCGTGGGGCGTACCGGTTCAGGACGAGTCGGTTCCGGGCGCGCTTCGACGACGGCGACGACGGCGCGATCGAGCTTCGCTCCCAGGACTACCAGAGGCTGCGCCGCGAGCTGCTCGACGCCGAGCGCGGAGCGCTCGTCGAGCTTCGGCGGAGCGGTGTGATCTCGAACGAGGTCTGGATCCGCGTCGCGCGCGACCTCGACCTCGAGGAGCTGCGGCTCGACATCTGACGCCTCACGGTGTTGCGGCGGCCTCCCAGCCGTCGTACTCACCGTCGTGCACGGTCGCGGCCTGCTCGAACTGCGCCCGGAACGCCGCCACCGTGTCGGGTCCGACGACACGGTGCCCGTCGATGCGTACGGACCATTCGGCCACCGTCGGGGTGGGTGGGTCGACGCGTGTCGTCCACGAGTTGCCTTCGATCGCGGCCGCGGCCGCGCGCGCGTCGCTCTCCCGCTCGAAGAGCAGGAAGTGGATGACATGGCGCGGCAGCGACAGGTCCGCGCCGCGACCCTCGAGCTGCCGGAGCGCGAGCGCGTCGGCCTCCTGGGGCGTCTTCGGCGGACGGTGGTAGCGGATGCGGTCGAGGAAGCTCATTGCCGGCCGAGGGCTCGCTCGAGGTCCTCCCACAACGAATCGGCGTCCTCGAGCCCCACCGAGAGCCGCAGGAGGCCCGGTGGGACGCGCTCACCCTCCCAGCGGGCGCGGGCCTCGATCCGCGTCGACACGCCGCCGAGGCTCGTCATGTTCACGATGAGGCGGGTCGAGGTCTCGACCCGGCGAGCCGCGACCGCGTCCGCGACGTCGAACGAGAGGAGGCCGCCGAAGCCGGGATAGCGAACGACGGTCACGTCGGGATGGCGCTCCAGCCGCGCGACGAGCGCCTGCGCCGTTGCCGTCTGCCGGGCGACGCGGACCTCGAGGGTCTGAAGGCCCCTGAGGACGAGCCACGCAGTGTCGGAGGCCGGGACCGGGCCGGTACGCGACCGGAACTCGAGCAGCCGGGCGGCGTCCTCCGCGCTTCGGCATACGAGCGCGCCGACGAGCGCGTCGTCGTGCCCGGCGAGGTACTTCGTGGCCGAATGGAGCGCGAAGTCGCAGCCGTGCTCGAGCGGTCGGATGTTGAGCGGCGTCGCCGCCGTCGAGTCGCAGACGACACGCGCCGGATGTGCGGCCGCGGCCGCGAAGTCCGGCAGCGTGAGAAACGGATTCGACGGCGCCTCCAGCCAGACGAGGTCGACGCCGTCCGGCGGCGGACCGGTCTGGTCGAACTCGACCTTCTCGATGCCCCAGCGCGCGAGCTCGTCGAGGATCGCGCCGGTTCCGTAGTAGGCGCCTTCCGCGAGCGCGACCGTCTGGCCCGGACCCAGCAGCGCGAGCACGAGCGACGTCGCGGCCGCGGAGCCCGAGGCGAAGAGCAGCGCCTCGCCTCCGTCGAGCGCTCCGATCCGTGCCTCGGCCTCCGCGAGCGTCGGGCTCGAGTAGCGCGAGTACGTGAACGGCCCTGGCTCACCGTCCTCGAACGGCCATGCGGTCGAGCGGTCGATCGGTGTGCTCGGCACCGTCGCGAAGCTATCAGGGACCCTGGTTAGGCTCCGCGGGCGATGGCCGAGATCCACGACACGACCGAGGCCAAGCTCCGCTGGCTGCAGGAGCTGAGCGAGGACGCGCTCCACCCGGCGAGCGAGAGGCACGTCGAGCGCCAGCGGGAGCGCGGGAAGCTCCTCGCTCGCGAGCGGATCGAGAAGCTCCTCGACCCCGGAACGTTCGTCGAGCTCGACCGCTTCGCGAGGCATCGCGAGGTCGAGTTCGGGATGCGCGACAACCGGCCGTGGGGCGATGCCGTCGTCACCGGCTACGGCACCGTCCTCGGTCGCAAGGTCTTCGTCTTCTCGCAGGACTTCACGGTCTTCGGCGGTTCCCTCTCGGAGGTGTTCGCCGAGAAGGTCTGCAAGGTGATGGACCTGGCGGTGAAGTACGGCTGCCCCGTCATCGGGATCAACGACTCGGGCGGCGCCCGGATCCAGGAGGGCGTCGTGTCGCTCGCCGGCTACGCCGAGATCTTCTGGCGGAACGTGCAGGCGTCCGGCGTCATCCCGCAGATCTCGCTCGTCATGGGACCCTGCGCGGGCGGTGCCGTCTACTCGCCCGCGATCACGGACTTCGTGCTCATGGTCGAGGGCACCTCCTACATGTTCATCACGGGCCCCGACGTCGTGAAGACGGTGACGGGGGAGGACGTCAGCTTCGAGCAGCTCGGCGGCGCAGCGACGCACGCGACGCGCTCGGGCGTCGCCCACTTCACGACCGCCGACGAGGACGCGTGCCTCGAGGAGGCGCGCTACCTGCTGTCGTTCCTGCCGCAGAGCAACGGCGACTCGCCGCCGTATGCACCGCCGTCGGACCCCGTCGACCGCGAGGACCCGTCACTCGACACGCTCGTACCCGACAGCCCCAACAAGCCCTACGACATCAAGGCCGTGGTCGGGCGGGTCGTCGACGACGGCGACTTCCTCGAGGTCCACGCGCATTGGGCGGAGAACATCGTGTGCGGCTTCGCCCGGCTCGGCGGGCATGCCGTGGGTGTCGTCGGCAATCAGCCGGGGGCGCTGGCGGGCGTCCTCGACATCGACGCGTCCGTCAAGGCGGCCCGCTTCGTGCGGACCTGCGACGCGTTCAACATCCCGCTCGTCACGTTCGTCGACGTTCCCGGATTCTTGCCCGGGACGGCGCAGGAGTGGGGCGGGATCATCCGTCACGGCGCGAAGCTCCTGTACGCCTACGCCGAGGCGACGGTGCCGAAGCTGACCGTGATCACACGCAAGGCGTACGGCGGCGCGTACGACGTCATGTCGTCGAAGCACATCCGCGCCGACTTCAACGTGGCCTGGCCGACCGCCGAGGTCGCCGTGATGGGGCCGGAGGGCGCAGTCAACATCGTGTTCCGCAGCGAACTGGCGGAGGCCGAGGATCCCGACGCGCGTCGCGAGGAGCTCATCGCCGAGTACAAGGAGCGCTTCGCCAACCCGTACACCGCTGCGGAGCGCGGCTACGTCGACGACGTCATCCAGCCGCGGCGGACGCGACCCGTGCTCGTCTCGGCGCTCGAGACGGCGCTCTCGAAGCGCGAGCCCGCGCCCCGGCGCAAGCACGGGAACATCCCGCTCTAGGACTCTTCGGCGAGGGCGGCGAGCCGCATCCGGCGCTCCTCGTCGTCCGCGAACGAGGGGTCGTCGCGTTCGAGCAGCGGGATCGCCAGCCTCGCCTGCCCACGGGCGTCGTCGAGCCGACCGGCGGCTGCGTACTCCTCGGCGAGCTCCTCGTGGAACCAGCCGTCCGGACTTGCCGGCGCGCTCTGCCCACGCGACGGCCGTCTCGAGCAACGGGATCGCCTCGTCCGCACGTCCGAGAGCACGGAGCGTCTTCCCGACGGCGTAGCGCGCGATCTCGATCGCCGCCTGTTCTCGGGCTCGCGCTCGCGCGCGTGCAGCGCGCGCTCGAACGCGTCGAGTGCGAGCGTGTACTCGCCCTGCCTCGTAGTGCTCCCAGCCGAGGTTGTTGAGGAGCGGGCCGAGCCAGTACGACGCCGCCTCGCGGCTCCTCCGCGAGCTCGATGCCGCGCTTCGTCCACTCGAGGAACTCGTCGCGATCGGACGCGGCGAGCGCGACCATGTGGGCGGCATCCGCGGCCATGAAGTACTGCTGCCCGCCAACCGCGCGGCCGCGAACGCGGACTCGAAGAGCGGGAACGCGCTGCTTCTCGGTCTCCGCTCGACCGTCGGATCCGCCCCCGCTCGAGGTCGACGCGCGCACGCGCCGTTGCGCCGTGCGCCCGAGCTCCGGCGTCGTCGAGCCAGGGCGTCGCCCGCGCTCGAACTCGCCGCGCAACCCTTCGACGCGGGCGAGCTGCGTCAGGACCTCCGCGCGACCGTCGCTCGTCGGACTCTCGGCATCGAGTTGCTCGCGGAGTCGCTCTTCGGTCGCGTCGAGGTCGTCGAAGTCCCAGAGCGGCCGCAGGCGGTCGGCCATGCGCCGGAGCTACGCGCTCTCGCCGCGCAGCACCCGCGGGGCGACACGCGCGTAGTCGAGCCCCGACACCCAGGTCGCGACGAGCGCGAGCAGGAGCGCCCACCAGGCCACGTTGTCGCTCCAGGCTCCGGCGGCAGCCAGCCCCGCGATGGTCGCGGCAAGGGCCTGTGCCCAGGTCTTCGCTCGGCCCAGATCACGGGCTCCGAGAACGACGCCGCGCTCGACCGCGGCGAGGCGGAGCCCCGAGACGAGGATCTCGCGGACGACGATGAGTGCGATCATCCATGCTGGCGCGACGCCTTCGCCGATGAGCATGACGAGCGCCGCGAGCACGAGCACCTTGTCGGCGACCGGATCGAGCAGCGTTCCGAGCGCCGAGCTGATCCCGCGGCGGCGTGCGAGCCAGCCGTCGATCTGATCGGTAGCCATCGCCACGACGAAGACCGCCGTCGCCCAGTAGGCGTGATGCGGGAAGTCCCACGCGAAGAGGAGCACGACGATCGGGACCGCGGCGATCCGTGCGACCGTGAGCTGATCCGGAAGGCTCACCGTCGGGGAGAATACGCGTCCCGTGACGGCCTTCCGGAAGATCCTCGTTGCCAATCGCGGCGAGATCGCGATCCGCGTGTTCCGCACGCTCCGCGAGCTCGGGATCGGGACGGTCGCCGTCTACTCCGAGGTCGATCGCGACCGGCTCCACGTCGCCGTTGCGGACGAGGCGTACCTGCTCGGGCCGGGGCCGGCGAGCGAGTCGTACCTTCGTGCCGAGAAGATCGTCGAGGTCGCCGTTCGGGCGGAGGCGGACGCGATCCACCCCGGCTACGGGTTTCTGGCGGAGAACGCCGAGTTCGCGCGCCGGGTCGAGGAGGCGGGCATCGTGTGGATCGGCCCGCCACCCGAGGCGATCGAGGCGATGGGGTCGAAGATCGCGGCGCGTGAGCGCATGCGCGCAGCCGGTGTGCCGGTCGTGCCCGGCACCACGACACCTGCTACCTCCGTCGAGGACGCGCTCGCCGCTGCGGGCGACGTCGGCTACCCGATCGTCGTCAAGGCGTCGGCGGGGGGCGGAGGGAAAGGGATGCGCGTCGCTCGCTCCGCCGACGACGTCGAGCGTGCCTTCGAGAGCGCCCGGCGCGAGGGCGAGGCGTACTTCGCCGACCCGGCGGTCTACGTCGAGCGCTACCTCGAGGATCCGCGGCACGTCGAGGTCCAGGTCCTCGCCGACTCCCACGGCAACGTCGTTCATCTCGGCGAGCGCGACTGCACGATCCAGCGGCGGCATCAGAAGCTCGTCGAGGAGACGCCGTCGCCCGCCGTGGACGACGAGCTCCGCGCCCGCATCGGGACGATCGCGATCGACGCCGCTCGTGCGGTCGGCTATCGATCCGCCGGAACGATCGAGGGCCTGCTCGACGTCGACGGTGCGTACTACTTCCTCGAGATGAACACGCGCGTGCAGGTCGAGCACACCGTCACCGAGGCCGTGACCGGGATCGACATCGTGCGCGAGCAGATCCGTATCGCTGCCGGGGAGCCGCTGTCCGTGACCCAGGACGACGTCGTGCTTCGCGGCCACGCCATCGAGTGCCGCATCAACGCCGAGGACGTCGGCGCGGGGCTTCCTGCCCTCACCGGGGCGGATCACGGCCTACCGGGAGCCGGCGGGCATCGGCGTGCGCGTGGACTCGGGCGTCCGGGCGGGAGACGAGATCTCGGAGCTCTACGACCCGATGATCGCGAAGCTGGTCGTCCACGACGTCGACCGCGAGCACGCGCGGCGGCGCATGCTGCGGGCGCTCGAGGAGTTCGTCATCGAGGGGCCGGAGACGCTGCTCGGCTTCCATCGAGCCCTTCTCGACACACCCTGCTTCGTCGACGGAGGGACCTGTGGCGGCGTCGTCGAGTCGAAGGAGCTCGCCGACCGTGCGCGGGAACTCGAGCAGCTGTCGCGTCGAATGACGGTCGGTACGCCGCTGCTGGACGGACGGCTCGCGACGAGCAAGCAAGCCGTCTCGGTCGAGATCGACGGTCGTCGCCACGAGATCGAGCTGCGTGCCCCGGAGCCGCCATGGGTCGACCTCGCACGCCGCCACCGGGAGCGGAGCAAGGGGCTGAGCAGCGACGCCGCCGGCGCCATCACGAGCCCGATGCAGGGCACGGTGCTGTCCGTCGCCGTCGAGGACGGTGACTCCCTCTCGGCCGGAGAGCTCATCTGCGTGGTCGAGGCGATGAAGATGGAGAACGAGATCGTGTCGTCCACCGACGGCGTCGTCACCGGACTGGCTGTCGCTCCTGGTGATCAGGTCTCGAACGGTCAGGTCATCTGCGTGCTCGAGTCCGGGTGAGCAGCCCCGAGCGCTGTGCGGACCTCTCCGAGCTGGCGGGCGAGCAGCTCGGAGCCACCGCGACGACGGCCGAGAACTGGCTCCTGGTCGAGGTTCCGGGGACATGGCAGCGCGACGTCGCCGCCGGAGCGGGGCTGCCGGACCCGGCTCGCGATGCCGTTCGCGCATGGCTGGAGACGACGCCGTCGTCGCGCTTGCTCTTTCTTCGCCGTCCGGGTCGCACGCGCGAGGCCGGACGGCTCGCGTTCGTCGTGCGCGCCGGAGAGACGCACGGCGCGGTCCGGCGCTTCTCGCTCGCGTCGCCCGACCAGCTCGCCGACGTCGACCTCGAACACGGCGGCGAGCCGATAGCCGGGCCTCTCGTCCTCGTCTGCGGCCATGGAGCTCGCGATGCGTGCTGCGCGCAGCGCGGGACCGCCGTCTTCGCCGCTCTGGCCGAGCCGCTCGACGAGGACCAGCTCTGGCTCTCGTCACACCAGGGTGGCCATCGCTTTGCGGCGAACGTACTCGTGCTCCCTCTGGGAGTACACCTCGGGCGCGTCGGGCCCGAGGGCTCGGCAACGATCGTCGCCCGTGCGCTGGCGGGGCGGATCGACCTCTCCCACTACCGCGGCCGGTCGGTCTACGCGGCGCGCGTCCAGGCAGCGGAGCTGGCGGTGCGGACTGCCCGAGATCTCGACGGGGTGGCGGATCTCGAGCTCGTCGAGGCGGACGGCGCGATCGTCCGCTTCCGGGACGCCGCCGGTCGGGAGCACGTCGCCGTCGTCGAGGAGAGCCTCGGACCGACCGTGCCGGCGAGCTGCGGAGCGGACCCCGAGCCGCAGGCCGGCTTCGTCGCGCGAGTCGTATGACCGGCGGGAGCCGTCAGGGCCGGAGGTGATAGGCGTGGTCGGTGATCCAGACGACCATCTCGCTCAGTCCCTCGGGAGGGTTTCCGACGGCGATGAGCGTCCCGAACGTCACGCGCGCATAGCTCCCGGCCACGAGAGACCCTCGCGCGGACATCGTCCCTTCCCACGACGCTCCGGGCTCGAGGATCCGCGGGAGCTCCGGAGCGTAGTCCTCCGCGGCACGGACGGCCGGCAGCGTGCCGCGCCGATTGCGCTCGTCGAGTTCGTCCGCGTCGCCGGTCTCGAAGAGCTGGAGGCCGAACGAGCCTTCCGGCGTCGCGCCCGGTGCGAGTTCCCAGCCGACCTCGGTGCGGTTGTCGATTCCGACGCGCGCGTTCCAGCCCGTCTCGGTGACCTCGAGCCTGTCGACCGTGAACACGACCTTGTTCCCGCTCGGGCCGTACGACTCGGTCCAGCCGAGAGTCGCGGTCTGCGGGCCGGCGGCCACACTCGGCGCGACGTCCGGATCGTCGCCGCGCAGGCGCTGCGCATTCGTGGCCAGCACGAAGCCGGCGAACGTCGCCCCGAGCGCGAGCAGCACGATGAGCGAGGAGCGGCTCAATCCGCGGAGATGCTCGCACACCTGCGCGGACGGCCCCCGTGGGTCGAGCGGTAGACTCGCGCGCGCCTTGGACCTCCACGAGTACCAGGGGAAGGAGCTCTTCCGGCAACACGGGATCCCGGTGTCGGAGGGCCGTCTCGCCCTCGATCCAGCCGGTGCGCGAGCCGCGGCGGACGAACTCGGCTTCCCGGTGGTGGTAAAGGCGCAGGTCCTCACCGGCGGCCGCGGGAAGGCCGGCGGCATCAAGCTCGCCGAGACCGCCGACGAGGCCGAGGCGCGCGCCGGAGAGATCCTCGGCATGGACATCCGCGGCCACGTCGTCACGAAGGTGTGGATCGAACGCGCCTCGGACATCGAGCGCGAGTACTACCTCTCGCTCACGTTCGACCGGAGCGGGAAGAAGCCCTTGTTCATGTTCACGACCCAGGGCGGGATGGAGATCGAGGAGGTCGCCGCGACCAGCCCGGACGCGCTCGTGCGGCTCCACGTCGACCCACTCGAGGGCTGTCATCCGTGGCACGCGCGCCGACTCGTGTACGACGGTGGCGTCACCGATCCGGGCGAGCAGAAGCAGATCGCCGCGATCGTCCAGAAGCTGTACGAGACGTTCGTCGCGACCGAGGCGATGCTCTGCGAGATCAATCCGCTCATCGTCACGCCCGAGGGCGAGGTTCGTGCGCTCGACTCGAAGTTCTCCGTCGACGACAACGCGCTCTTCCGGCACCCCGAGCTCGCCGAGCTGCGGGACGCCGCCGCGGCGGATCCGCTGGAGGCGCTGGCACGCGAGAAGGGTGTGACGTACGTCAAGCTCGACGGCGACGTCGGCGTCCTCGGGAACGGGGCCGGTCTGACGATGTCGACCGTCGACGTCGTGACGTTCGCCGGCGGACGCCCTGCGAACTTCTGCGACCTCGGAGGCGGAGGCGACGCGCAGGGCGTCGTGGACGCGCTCGAGGTCATCACGCGCGACCCGCAGGTGCGCGCCATCTTCTTCAACATCTTCGGCGGGATCACCCGCGGCGACGAGGTGGCGCGGGGCATCTTGCAGGCGGTCGGCCAGATGGGCCTCGAGCTTCCGATCGTCGTCAGGCTCGACGGGACGAACGCCGAGGAGGGCAGGCGGATCCTGGCCGAGGCAGCGTTGCCGAACCTCTCGACCGAGGCGACGATGCTCGACGGCGCGCGCCGCGCGGTGGAGCTGGCGGCCTGATGGCGATCCTCGTCGACAACGACACCCGCCTCGTCGTCCAGGGGCTGACGGGCTCCGAGGGCCGCTTCCACGGGCTGCGGAACCGATCGCACGGCACGAACGTCGTCGCGGGCGTGACTCCGGGGAAGGGTGGCCAGGACGTCGAGGGGATCCCCGTCTTCGACTCGGTTGCGGCCGCCGTCGCCGAGACCGCCGCGAACACGGCCATGGTGTTCGTCCCCGCGGCGTTCGCCGCGGACGCGATGTACGAGGCGATCGGGGCCGGCATCTCGACCGTGATCTGCATCACCGAAGGCGTCCCGGCACACGAGATGCTCGGTCTGCACGCGTTCGTCCAGGATCGCGACATCCGCATCGTGGGGCCGAACTGCCCCGGCGCGCTGTCGCCGGGAAAGGCGAACGTCGGGATCATCCCGGCCGAGATCTTCCGGGAGGGGTCGATCGGCCTCGTCTCCCGGTCGGGCACCCTGACGTACCAGATCGGCCACGAGCTCACGCAGCTCGGGATCGGCTGCTCGACGATCGTCGGGATCGGGGGAGATCCCGATCGTCGGCTCGTCGTTCATCGACGTGCTCGGGCTCTTCGAGGCCGACGAGCAGACGGAGTACGTCGTGATGGTCGGTGAGATCGGTGGCGACGAGGAAGAGAAGGCCGCGGACTTCATCGAGTCCGAGATGTCGAAGCCCGTCGTCGGCTACATCGCCGGCTTCACGGCGCCGCCGGGGAAGACGATGGGCCACGCCGGGGCGATCATCTCCGGCTCGGCCGGCACGGCCGAGGCGAAGAAGGACGCGCTCGAGGCGCGAGGCGTGCGGGTCGGCAGGACGCCGACCGAGGCCGCGCAGCTCGTTGCCGAGATCGCCCGCGCGTAGCGGCGCGCCGCGCCATGGAGATCCGTAACCGCGATCGCGACGCGATGCCGTTCACGACGAAGGACGGCTCGACGATCCGCGAGTACCTGCACACGAACGTGCAGAGCCTCGCCGAGGCGTCGCTCGCGCCGGGCCAGGCGACGGAGCGGCACTACCACGCGCGGAGCGAGGAGATCTACCTCATCGTCGAGGGCGGCGGCGAGCTCGAGATCGACGGCGAGGTCCGGTCGGTCGGGCCGGGCGACGCGATCCTCATCCCGCCGGGGGCGTGGCACCAGCTGACTGCGAGCGCTACGGGCGCGACGCTCCTCTGCTGCTGCGTGCCGCCCTACGCCGACGACGACACCTACTTCACGTAGGCTCGACGGGGTGTCGCAGCCGCCCATTTCCTTCGCTCGCGGAGCCCCTGCGCCCGAGCTGATCCCGGCCGCGGAGCTCGCGGAGTGCGCATACGCGGTGGCGCAGCGCGACGGCGCGACGGGTCTTCGCGTACGGGCCGGGCGGCGGATACGGGCCGCTTCGGGAGTGGATCGCGGGGCGGCACGGCGTCGAGCCGGAGAGGGTCGTGCTCACGGTCGGCGGGCTCCAGGGATTCGTCTTCTACGCCGCCGAGCAGCTCGCGCGGACTCCGGGACGCGTGCTCGTGGAGGCGCCGACCTACGACCGCCCGCTCAAGATCCTCGCACGAGACGGGGTCGAGGTCGTCGCGCTCGAGATGGACGAGGAAGGTCTCGATCCGGACGCACTCGACGTGGAGCTGCGCAGCCGGAGCGAGCGGCCGTCGTTCCTGTACACGATCCCGACGTTTCAGAACCCGAGCGGGAGGACGCTGTCGGCCGAACGCCGTGCGCGCCTCGTCGAGATCGTCGCGCGAGCACGAGCTCGCGGTTCTCGAGGACGACCCGTACGGGCTCGTCCGCTTCGAGGGCGAGCCCGAGACGAGCCTTCGCGAGCTCGAGGGCGGGGAGCTCGTCACGTACACGTCGTCGTTCTCGAAGACGGTCGCGCCCGGTGTCCGCAGCGGGTACTTCGTGCTGCCCGAGGCGCAGGCGGCGGCGTTCGAGGAGCGGGCCGTCTCGACCTACATCTCGCCTCCGTTTCTGCCGCAGGCGGTCGTCCACGAGTTCGTCGCCCGCGGCCGCTTCGAATCGAACCTCGTGCGTGTCTGCTCGGAGCTGCGGGAGCGTCGAGACGCGATGCTCGGCGCGCTGGAGGAACATGCCCCGGCCGGCACGTCGTGGAGTCATCCCACAGGCGGGTACTTCGTCTGGGTCGACTTCGACGGCGCCGACGCCGCCGCCCTCGCGGGTGCGGCGGAGCGTGAAGGCGTCGCCTTCATCCCGGGGGGCGGGTTCTTCCCGCACGGATCGGGTGGCGGGGCGACGAGCGCACGCTTCGCGTACAGCTACGAGACGCCCGGAGCGCATCACCGAGGGCGTCGAGCGCATCATGCGCCTCCTCGGCTGAGCCTAGGCGGAGATGCTCCGCTTGCGGCGCTCGCGAAGCTGCTCGAAGAGGTAGCCGGCGGCGAAGCCGATGCCGACGCAGAGGAGGATGAGCACGAGCAGCGAGATCTCGGCGGAGAAGAAGACGAAGCTGACCTCGACCTGCTTGCGGTTCAGGAAGATGATGAGCAGGGCGTAGACCGCCAGCACGCCGAAGACGATCAGCTTCCAGGGGGTGTCCTTCTCCGGGCTCGGAGGCGGGCTGCCCTGCGTGCTCACGCCGGAAGTCTAGGCGGCCTGACCGACCTGGACCGTCTGCAGCACCCGTGGAACGAGGCGGGGCTGCAGCGGCGGCGACAGCGTGCCGTGGGTCGACGCGCGAAACGTTGGGCACGGGACGTTGCCGGCGAGAGCACACAGGCCTTCCTGCCGGAAGTAGCAGTCGGCGCAGGTGACTGGTGTGCGTTTCTTCGATGCCATTCCCTCGGTCGGCCGCCCCTCACGGCCAGCCAGCATTCTGGCGAGGAGGTACACGCCGGACAACCCCCCGTCCGAACGAATTCGCCGCAAATTGCGCGTGTTGTCAGTGAGGACGAAGTACCTGCAAATTCAGCATTTTACGCGACTTGTTGTCAGCCTCCGCAACGCCTGTTGAAAACTTTCAACAGGGATGATCCGGAGGCCGTCCGCGTTCTTTCGTGCATCGCGCGCGTTCTCGCCCGCGGGCACGAGGAAGAAATCCACATCGGCCCGGCGTGCGCCGATCGTCTTCTGCTTCACGCCGCCGATCGGGAGCACGGTTCCGTCGAGTCCCAGCGCACCGGTCGCGGCGATCCGGCAGCCATGCGTCACGTTGCGACCGAGTTGCCGGGCGATCTCGAGTGCGAAGGGAAGCCCGGCCGATGGGCCACCGACGCGGCCGAGGTCGATGTCGACGTCGACCGGCAGTTCGATCTTCGCGTCCTGGTCGACGAAGATGCCGATCACGGCGCGCGAAGGGTCCTGGGGATCGGCGACCGTCTTGACGGTGACGTCGCTGACCTTGTCGCCGCGCCGCACGGTGAGACCGACGTCGTCGCCCGGCTCGACTCCGCTGATCTCTCGCCGGAGCTGAGCGGGCGTGACGACGGACACTCCGTTCACGCCGACGATCACGTCGTTCGGCTCGAGCACCCTGGCGGCCGGCACGTCCGTATAGATGCTCGTGACGAGCACGCCGCGGGGCGTCGCGGTCACCTGGTAGCCGAGCGCGCGGAGTGCGACGACCGCCGCGATCTGCTCGGAGCGCTGCATGTCCTCGGCGTTTTGCCGGTCACGCTCTGCGTCGGTCGTCCCGTCGGGGGCCAGTTTCTTCGCCGGGACGAATGTCGCGCCGTCGGGTCGGGTGAACGGGAGGAGCTGCTCGAGCTTGCGGATGCGCCGCACGAAGACGTCGATGTAGTAGACGTCGCCCTTGGCGTTCGACCGGCCGCCCTGGACCTCGACCTTGCGCGGCGAGCGGCTTGGCGCGGTCGGGCACGAAGAGGTAGTCGTCGGCGGGGAGCCACCAGAGCAGGAGCGCTGTGGCCGCGAGCCCGATCAGACCGAGCACGACCGCGGTGCCGGCGAACCGCTTCAAGTTGCCACTAGAGCCCGCGGGTGAGAGCGCCGTCGACGAGCACGACGATGCCGCTCACGTACGAGGCGCGCTCGGAGCAGAGGAACGCGACGACGTCGCCGACCTCGCGCGTCGTGCCGAGCCGGCGGAGCGGGATCGACGCGAGATCCTCTTCGGTCGGACCGTCCGGGTACACCTCGCGGATCCGCTCCGTGTCGATGCGGCCTGGCGCGAGGCAGTTCACCGTGATCCCCTTCGGCCCGAGCTCGCGGGCGAGCGACTTCGACCATCCCACGATGCCGGGCCGGATCGAGTTCGAGAGCGCGAGGCTGTCGATCGGCTCGCGCACGGTGGACGACGTGACGGTGAGGATTCGGCCCGCAGGGCTGCGTTCGAGGTGGGGGAGGCAGAGGGACGTGAGTCGCACTGCGGAGACGAGCAGCAGGTCGACAGCGGCGTGGATGTTGTCGGCCTCCAGCTCGGTCGCCGCCGCGCGCGGCGGCCCGCCCGAGTTGTTCACGAGGATGTCCACGCCGCCGAACCGCTCGACCGCGATGTTCACGACGCGCTCGAGGTCGGCGGCGTTCGTGACGTCGCCCGGAACCGCGACACCTCCCAGCCGCTCCGCTTCCTGCTCGAGGAGCTCCTTTCGACGCGCGAACATGACGACGTTCGCGCCCTCGCCCGCGAGTGACTCGGCGATGCCGAGGCCGATGCCCGACGACGCGCCGCAGACGATCGCCGTCCTGCCGCTGAGTCCGAGGTCCATCGCCCTACTTCTTCTTGAGGACGCCGACGACCTCGCGCACGGCGGCGGCGGACGTGCGCAGCATCTTCTTCTCGTCGGCGGTCAGCCGCAGCTTCACGATCTCCTCGACGCCCGCCGCGCCGAGCTTGACGGGGACGCCCATGTAGAGGCCGGAGATCCCGTACTCGCCCTCGAGGTACGCGGTGCACGGAAGGACGCGCTTCTCGTCGAGGCAGATCGAGTCCACCATCTGCGCCGCGGCGGCGCCGGGCGCGTACCAGGCCGACGTCCCGAGCAGGGACACGAGCTCACCGCCGCCGACCTTCGTCCGCTCGACGAGCTTCGAGATCCGGCGTTTCGGGAGCAGCTCGGGCAGCGGGACGCCGCCGACGTTCGTCGCCGAGACGACCGGCACCATCTGGTCGCCGTGGCCGCCGAGCACGACGGCGGTGACGTCCTTCACGGAGACGTCGAGCTCCTGCGCGATGAAGGTCGAGAAGCGGGCGGTGTCGAGGATGCCCGCCATGCCCACGACGCGATGCTTCTTGAAGCGGGAGGCCGCCTTCGCGACATGGCACATCGCGTCGAGCGGATTGGAGACGACGACGAGGATCGCGTCCGGCGAGTGCTTGACGGCCTCCTTCGTGACCGACGAGACGATTGCCTCGTTCGTCGAGACCAGGTCGTCGCGGCTCATCCCGGGCGATCTCGGCTTGCCGGCCGTGATGACGACGACGTCGGAGCCGGCCGACTCCTCGTAGCCGTTCGAACCGAGCATGGCAGGCTCGTAGCCGAGAACGGCGGCCGCCTGGTTGATGTCGAGCGCCTTCCCCTGCGGGAACTTCGGGATGATGTCGACGAGGACGACGTCGGCGTAGTCGCGCCGTGCCAGCTCCTGCGCGCACGTCGCACCGACGTTCCCGGCGCCGACCACCGTGATCTTCTTTCGCATCAGGTTCCCAGCCTTTCGATGATCGCGTCTGCGTAGTCGGACGTGCCGACCGCGGTCGGGTCGTCGCGCGTCGGCTTGAGGTCGTAGGTCACGCGCTCGCCGGCCGCGATGACGGCTGCGACCGCGGATTCGAGGCGCTGCGCCGCGTCGGGCTCACCAAGGTGCTCGAGCATGAGCTTGCCGGAGAGGATCATCGCCGTCGGATTGACCCTGTTCTGGCCCGTGTACTTCGGGGCCGAGCCGTGTGTCGCCTCGAAGACGGCCGCCTGCTCGCCGACATTCGCCCCGGGCGCGACCCCGAGCCCGCCCACGAGCCCTGCGGTGAGATCGCTGACGATGTCGCCGTAGAGATTGGGGAGCACGAGGACGTCGAACTCCTCGGGCCGCTGGACGAGCTGCATCGTGAGCGCGTCGACGAGCACCTCGCGCGCTGCCACGTCCGGGTAGTCGGCCGCGACCTCGCGGAAGACGGCGAGGAAGAGCCCGTCGGTGAACTTCATGATGTTCGCCTTCGTCACGCCGGCCACCTCGCGGCGGCCGTGTTCGCGCGCGTACTCGAACGCGAAGCGGATGATGCGCTCCGACGCTGCGGCGCTGATCGGCTTCACCGAGATGCCCGACCGGGGGGCGATCTGCTTCGCCTGGAGCGCGTTCAGCGTGTCGATCACCGTCTTCGCGTCCTCGCTCTCGGCCTCGTACTCGATCCCGGCGTAGAGGTCTTCGGTGTTCTCGCGGACGACGACGAGATCGACCTTCTCGTAGCGTGAGCGGACGCCCGCGTAGGACTTGCACGGCCGGACGCAGGCATACAGCTCGAGCTCGTGCCGCAGGGCGACGTTGACGGACCGGAATCCGGTGCCGATCGGGGTCGTGATCGGCCCCTTCAGCGCCACGCCGTTGGCCTTCACCGACGCGAGCGTGTCCTCGGGCAGCGGTGTGCCGGCCGACTCCATGACGTCGACACCGGCCTGGCGGACGTCCCAGTCGAACGCGACGCCCGTCGCCTCGAGGACCCGGCGGGTCGCCTCGGTGAGCTCAGGCCCGGTCCCGTCGCCGGGAATGAGGGTGACTCGATGGGCCATGGGCTGCGCGATCGTAGCTGCACCATCGACGAATCCCGGTCAGGTAGCGTCTCCCGCAGGATGAGCGAAGTCGCGGACTTCAAGCCGGGACTCGAAGGCGTCGTCGCGGTCGAGACGGAGATCGCCGAGCCTGATCGCGAGGGTGGTGCGCTCCGCTACCGGGGCGTCGACATCGAGGAGCTCGTCGGGCACGTCCCCTACGAGAAGGTGTGGGGGCTCCTCGTCGACGAGAGCCTCGAGCCGGGCATGCCGGAGCCGGACCCGTACGAGCCCCCGTCCCTCACGGGCAACGCGCCGGCGGACGCACAGGCCGAGATCGCGCGGCTCTCCGGCGTCTGGAGCCTCGGGAAGGTCACCGAGATCTCCGACGAGCAGGCGCGGGACGACCTCGGCCGGCTCTCCGCGCAGGTCATGTCGATCGTCGCACGTTCTGCGCGGGTCGCCGACGGCCACGAGGACTCCGTCCCCGACGACGTCGTCTCGCGGTGGGAAGACCGCAGCGGAGCGCTTTCTGCTGCGCTGGCGCGGCGAGGCGGACCCCCGGCACGTCACCGCCATCGACACGTACTGGATCTGCACGGCGGAGCACGGGCTGAACGCCTCGACGTTCACGGCTCGCGTCGCCGCTTCTACCGGCGCCGACGCCGGCGCCGCGATGTCCGCGGCGATCGGGACCCTGTCCGGGCCGCTCCACGGCGGCGCGCCGGCGCACGTCATCCCGATGATCGACGAGGTTGCGGCGATGGGCGACGCGACGGGCTACGTGGACGACCTGCTCTCCCGGGGCGACCGCATCATGGGCTTCGGGCATCGCGTCTACCGCGCCGAGGACCCGCGTGCCCGGCTGCTCGCGCGAACCGCCGAGGAGCTCGGCTCCCCCCGCGTCGAGACGGCGCGCGCGCTCGAGTCGGCCGCGCTCGTGGCCTTGCAGGCGCGCCATCCCGACCGCGTGCTCGCGACGAACGTCGAGTACTGGGCGGCGATCGTGCTCGACGTCGCAGACATCCCGCGCGAAGCTGACGCCTGCGATGTTCGCGTGCGCTCGCGTCGCGGGCTGGTCGGCGCACGTGCTCGAGCAGAAGCGCGTGGCCCGACTGATCCGGCCGGCGGCGCGGTACATCGGCCCCGGCCCCCGCTCGCTCTCAGATCTCCGATGACGCTCGCCGAGGCGGCTGCCGAGGCGGACGCCCTCGCGCAGGCAGGCGACGAGAAGGCGCTCGCGTCGCTCCGTTCGCAGTGGGACGAGGAGATCGAGGCCGGAGCGCGCGACGCGGACTACCGCGTTCGGGCCCAGGCCTACCGCGCGATCGCGCAGTTCCGGTTCCGGCAGAAGGTCGAGCTGCTCCGGCGCGGGGTCGAGGACGAGAGCCCGGCGGCTCGGGGGTCGGCGCTCATCGCGCTCGAGGGTCTCTCGCGGACGCACCCCGGCGACGTCAACGCGTTCCGCCCGCTGCTGCACGAGCTCGCCGCGCGCGACCCGAACGCCGCCGTCCGGCGGCTCGCGATCGTCTGCCTCAAGAACGGCACGCCGCAGCGGGACACGATCCAGATCCTCGAAGGGATCGCAGGCGACGACGAGGAGGACGCCGAGCTGCGCAAGACGGCGCGCTCGGTCGCGGCGCTGCTCGTGAAGAAGTCGCGCGCGAAGTAGGCTCGGCCCGTGAGCGACGCGCCCGTCGTCGGCATCATCATGGGCTCCCGCTCGGACTGGGAGACGATGCGCCACGCCGCCGAGACGCTCGAGTCGCTCGGGGTTCCGTTCGAGACCGAGGTCGTGTCGGCCCATCGCACGCCGGACAAGCTCTTCGCCTACGCCGAGTCGGCGGAGGAGCGCGGGCTGCAGGTGATCATCGCCGGCGCCGGAGGGGCCGCCCACCTCCCCGGGATGACGGCGTCGAAGACGCTGCTCCCGGTGCTCGGCGTGCCGGTCGAGTCGAAGACGCTCCAGGGCCTGGACTCGCTCCTCTCGATCGCGCAGATGCCCGCGGGAGTTCCGGTCGGGACGCTCGCCGTCGGGCGCGCCGGTGCGGTCAACGCAGCCCTGCTCGCCGCCGCGATCGTCGCGCGCGCGGACGAAGCCGTTCACGAACGCCTGGCGGCGTACCGGGAGCAGCAGACCGAGTCCGTTCTGGCGGAGCCCGACCCGGCCGCGTGACGGCGCTCGTCGGCTGCCTCGGCGGCGGGCAGCTCGGGCGCATGCTCGCGCTTGCGGGCGCGCCGCTCGACGTCCGGCTGCGCTTCCTCGACCCCGCTGCCGGACGCGTGCGCCGGGGACGTGGGGGAGCTGATCGTCGGCGCCTTCGACGACCCGGCCCGCCTCGACCTGCTCGCCGACGGCGCGGACGCGGTCACCTACGAGTTCGAGAACGTCCCGGTCGACGCGGCGCGCAGAGTGCGCGCCGTCCCTGACGCGCGCGCGCTCGAGTGCGGCCAGGACCGTCTCGTCGAGAAGGAGCTCTTCCGGCGGCTCGGGATCGCGACCGCTCCCTTCGGCTCGCTCGACGCGGTGGGCGTGCCCGCCCTCGTGAAGTCGCGGCGCCTGGGCTACGACGGCAAGGGCCAGCGCCTCGTGGCGGCGCGCAGAGTCGCTCGGAGAAGACGAGCTGGCGGAGGGAATCGTCGAGTTCGAGCGCGAGCTGTCGATCGTGGCGGTACGCGGGCGCGACGGGCGAGACCGCCTTCTATCCGCTCGTCGAGAACGAGCACCGCGGCGGGATCCTCGCCGCGTCTCGCGCGCCCCGCGCCGGCTGCGCCACAGCGTGAGGCGGAGGAGATCGCGACGCGTCTCCTCGACGAGCTCGGCTACGTCGGCGTGCTCGCGGTCGAGCTCTTCGACGCCGGCGGGGAGCTTCTCGCGAACGAGTTCGCTCCGCGCGTGCACAACACGGGCCACTGGACGATCGACGGCGCCGAGACGAGCCAGTTCGAGAATCACCTGCGCGCGATCCTCGGTCTCCCGCTCGGCTCGACCGAGGCGCGCGGCCGGAGTCTCATGGTCAACCTGGTCGGAGGAGTCCCGGCGCGCGAGCGCCTGCTTGCGATTCCCGGAGCGCACGTTCACCTGTACGGCAAGCAGCCGCGGGCGGGGCGGAAGCTCGGCCATGTCACGCTCGTCGATGCGGGCGACTCGAAGGTCGCCGAGGTCGGCTCTCGCCGACTCTGCGTGGGTCGCCTAGGCGGAGTTCGAGCCGTCGCGCGGGCGTTCGCGCCGCCGGGCGTGCGGATGCGCCTGGAAGTACACCTCGCGGCGCCGGCGGTCGGAGACGTGTGTGTACCGCTCGGTCGTGCCGAGGTCGGCGTGACCGAGCATCTCCTGGACCGATCGGAGGTCCGCGCCGCCCTCGAGCAGATGCGTCGCGAACGAGTGGCGCAGGAGGTGCGGGTGGACGCGGCCGGGCTCGAGACCGGCGCGGTCGGCGAGCTTGCGCAGGATGAGGAACGCGCCGGCTCGGGTCAGCGCACCGCCACGCGCGTTCAGGAAGAGCTCGGGGCGGTAGCGGCGGTCGAGGTGCGGCCGGCCGAGAGCGAGGTAGCGCCGCACGGCCTCCGCGGCCGGACGACCCAACGGCACGAGGCGCTCCTTGTCTCCCTTTCCGAGCACGCGCACGACGCGCTCCTCGAGCGCGACGCCGTTCTTCTCGAGCCCGACCGCCTCGGAGACGCGCAGCCCCGCGCCGTACAGGAGCTCGACGAGAGCACGGTCGCGCAGCGAGCGCGGCGTGGTCCCGGTCGCGGCGTCGATCAGGCGCTCCGTCTCGGCCGGCGAGAGCGCGCGAGGTAGGGTGCGGGCTCGGCGCGGTAGCTGGACTGAGGCAGCGGGGTTCTCGTCCCGCATGCCGATAACGACGAGGTGACGGAAAAACGCACGCACTGCGGAGACTCGCCTGGCGATCGTCGAGGCGGCCAGCCCCTCCGCGCGCATCGTTGCGACCCAGGACTCGAGCTCCTCGGGAGTGACCCGAGCCACGTCCTTGTCGAGGAACGCGTGCAGGTCGGCGAGGTCGCGCCGGTACGCGTCGACGGTCCGGGGGGACCGGCGGGCCTGGAGGGTGAGCAGGTAGCGCTCGACGTCGGGGTCGGAAGCACTCACGGCGCCTGCCCGGTTTCGCCGAACGGCTCCCGGCTCCTCTTACAACCGTCCCGCTCGCGCGCGCTCCGACGCAGTGCCGTGCTCCTCGCGGCGCTCGTCGGCGGGGTCGTCGCGCTCTCGGGCTCCGCTTCGGCGACTGCCGGCGCCGAGTCGGTCGTCGCGTACCCGTCGTCGCAGTCGATCGCGGCGAGCGGAGCGCTCCCTCGAGGCGGAACCGGGTACGTCGCCGTCAACGCCGCGATCGGCGAGCGCGAGAACGGCATCGTGGTCGTGCGTGGCGCGAAGCGCGTATCCGTGGGAGTCGCAACGGCACCCGGCGGCGGGGTCGGCGTGAATCTCTTCTTCGCGCACTTCGTGGCGGTGGGTGGCGCGTCCGTGCCGACGCACTGGAGCCCTGGGACGGGACCGAGCGCGCGACCGAGCGCCCGAACCAGCCGGTCCACGTCCAGGTGGACGTGCCGTACGGGACGAGACCCGGGCGCTACACGGCTTCGCTCGCGGTCACCGCGGACGGGCGTCGCACCGTCGTCCCCGTCCGCATCGCCGTCTTCCCGGTGACCTTGCCGCGTCCGGGGACACGTGTCGGAAACCTCCTGACGTCGTTCAACCTGAGCCCCGAGTCCTACGTGGCGAAGGCTGCGCAGCTCTACGGCTTCTCGAACCACGACGAGCGCATCGCCGCGAACCGCGCGCTCTTCGCGATGCTCGGCGCCTACCGCGTGTCGCCCGGTTCATGGGGCTTCGGCGAGCCGCGCGCACCCGCGGGATACGAGTCGAGCTCGAGGTGGTGGCTCGACTCCGCGGGCAACTTCCTCGGGCAGCTGCGCGCGTCGCCCGGGTTCTCGGCGCTCCGGATCCCGATCTCGAGCAACCGCACGTCCACCCACAACTACATCGCGCAGATGAGCCCGTTCGCGCCCGAGACGTGGTGCGACTACCTCGGACGCGTGCACACCTTCTGGAGCCAGAACGAAGTGCTCGGGGCCTCTCCGCTGCCCTACCTGTTCGGCTACGACGAGCCCAGCCTCGATGGGCAGCGGCTCGTCGCACGGCAGGCGAAGGCCCTCCACCAGTGCTTCCCGGGCGGACGGCAGCTGATGACGGGCAACCCGTCCCGCGCCAACAGCTTCCTCTGGGACGGCAAGGGCGACGACGACCTCGACATCTGGACGGTCCTCTCCCGCCGGTACTACGGCACGTGGACGAGCCCCGTGGACACGCGCGCCGGCAAGTCCCGCGCCCGCGACAACCTCGCGCTGCTCACGAGGGTGCGCGAGCGCGGGAAGATGGTGTGGGCGTACACCTACACGGGAACGCCGGGAACACCGGGTCTCGCGGCCACCGAGCCGCTCTCGAACCCGCGCATGCTTCTCCTGTGGACGGCGCTCGAGGGCGTGCAGGGCTTCCTCTATGCGCAAGGGACGACGAGCTACGGCCCGGCGAATCCGTTCGAGTCGATCGGGACCGGCGAGCAGGTCCTTCTCTACCCGGGGCCGAACGGCGCATGGCCGAGTGCGCGTCTCGTGCAGATCCGCGACGGGATCGAGGACTGGGCCGTTCTGAACCTGGTGCGGCAGCGGCGCGGCGCAGGCGAGGTGCGGCGATCCTCGGCACGGCTGGGCTGTTCAGCGCGGGTCGGGGCGGCGTGCGGCTCGCGTGCAACCTCGGCTGCGAGCTGCGGTCTTCGACGAAGTACGCGTGGCCGCGCTGGTCGAGGGACGCGTCGACGCCTCGCCGGATCGAGGCGGCGCGGCTCGCTGCGCTGAGGCGCGCCTAGCTCCGAGGATGTGACCTGTCGTAGACGCGCCGCAACCGGCGGGCGTCGACGTGGCTGTAGATCTGCGTCGTCGAGAGCGACGCATGCCCCAGGAGCTCCTGGATGACTCGCAGGTCTGCGCCGCCCTCGAGGAGGTGGGTCGCGAAGGCATGGCGGAGCCGATGCGGATGGCGAAGCAGCCGTCGCACCGTGCTCGTGTCGAGGCGCCGGCCACGCGCGGACAGGAAGAGCGTCGTTCGCGCCGGCCGCGAGCGCCGGCCTTCCCGACTGCAGGTAGCGCGCGAGCTGGAGTGCGGCCTCCTCGCCGAGGGGGACGACGCGCTCCTTGCCTCCCTTGCCGCGGACGTGCACGACCTCGCGGTCGAAGTCGACGTCGACGAGGTCGAGCGTCACCGCCTCCTGGCTCCGTAGCCCCGCCGAGTAGAGGAGCTCGAGCAGCGCGCGGTTCCGGAGCGCGGCGGCGACTCGCCGTCGACGAGCTTGAGCAGCCGTCGATCTCGGCGGTCTTCGGCGCGTCGGGCAGACGCGCGGGCGACGCGGGGCGAGCGACGCCTCCGGGACGGCGGCGGGACCGAACGTGAAGCGGAGCAGGAGCGCACGGCCGCGAGGCGGCGAGCGATCGAGGGCGGCGCGAGCCGGTCCCGTCCGCCTCCGGGCTCGGCGACCCAGTCCGAGAGGACGCGTGCGTCGACCTCGGCGAGCGCCACTCCGCTGCGATCGAGGTACGCGGCGAACGCCGGAGGTCGGAGCCGTAGGCGCGCTGCGTCGCGGGCGCGAGCCCTCCGTGCTCGAGGAAGCGGTCGATCGCAGCACTCGTGGTCACGTCCGACGGATTCGTCGGAGAGCGGCTGCTGCCTGCCTCACGCGTGCGCGCGGCGTCGCGCCTGCGTCCCCGCAGTCGTGAGCACGACGAGCGAGTCCCCGCCCGTGCGGCGAATCGCGATCAGTCCCGCAGAGAGCGCGTCCTCCCAGATCGAGAGGCGCGGGCAGTGCGTCTTCCACGCCTCGAGCGTCTCCGAGTAGGTGCGCGGCGTAGCCGAGACCCAGTCGAGCAACTCGACGACGGACGAGCTCGGCGCCTCGGACAGCACTCTCGGATGGTACGCCCGGAACCCGCACAAGCCGCCACAGGCACAGTTAGCGGCGTGCCAGGACGACGCTTCGATTCATTCACGGCCGACGACGTTCCCGAGCGGCCGGCCGACCCGGCCGTCCGCCAGGCGAACCTCCGGCGGATCGTCCGGCTCTTCCGGCCGTACCGCGCGCGGCTCGCGGTCGTCTGCGCGCTGATCGTCTTCTCGGCGGCCCTCGGCGTCGTCTCGCCGTTCCTGCTGCGCGACATCCTCGACACCGCGATCCCCGACGAGAACATGCGCCCGCTGACCGCGCTCGCGCCGGGATGATCGCGATCGCGGTCATCACCGGCGTCTTCGGCGTCTTCCAGTCGCTCCTCTCGACGCAGGTCGGCCAGAGCGTGATGCACGACCTGCGCACCGCGGTCTACCGGCACCTGCAGCGGCTCTCGCTCGCGTTCTTCACGCGCACGCGCACCGGCGAGGTGCAGAGCCGGATCGCGAACGACATCGGCGGCGTCGACAACGTCCTCACCTCGACCGCGACCTCGGTCATGTCGAACGTGACGACGGTGATCGCGACCGTCATCGCGATGTTCCTGCTCGACTGGCGGCTCGCGCTTTCGCGCTCGCGCTGATGCCGCTCTTCGTCTGGCTGACCAGGCGCGTCGGCGAGCAGCGCAAGATCGCGACGACCGAGCGGCAGGAGTCGATGGCCGACATCTCGTCGCTCGTCCAGGAGTCGCTCTCGGTCTCCGGGATCCTGCTCGGCAAGACGATGGGCCGCTCGGACGAGCTCGCCGACCGCTTCGAGGGCGAGTCGCAGCGGCTCGCCGGCCTCGAGGTGCGCAGCCGGATGGCCGGCCGCTGGATGATGGCCTCGATCCAGATGACGTTCGCGATCATGCCCGCGCTCGTCTACTGGTTCGCCGGCTTCGCGATCGGCGCGGCTCGGCGGCGATCTCGATCGGCACGCTCGTCGCCTTCACGACGCTGCAGACGCGCCTCTTCTCCCCGATCGGCAGCCTGCTCTCGTCCAGATCGACGTCCAGACCTCGCTCGCGCTCTTCGACCGGATCTTCGAGTACCTCGACCTGCAGTCGACATCGAGGAGGGCACGCGCGAGCGTCGACGCGCGTGCGCGGCGACGTGCGCTCGACGACGTCTGGTTCCGCTACGACGACGGGCCTGGACGCTCGCAGGCGTGTCCTTCGAGGTGCCGGCGGGTACGAAGACGGCGATCGTCGGCGAGACCGGCGCGGGCAAGACGACGCTCGGCTACCTCGTCGCGCGGCTCTACGACGCGACCCGCGGGCACGGTCACGATCGACGGCGTCGACGTCCGCGAGCTGACCTTCGAGTCGCTCGCCGCCACGGTCGGCGTCGTCTCGCAGGAGACGTACCTCTTCAACGCGACCGTGCGCGAGAACCTCCGCTTCGCGCGCCCGACGCGACCGACGAGGAGATCGAGGACGCGGCGCGCGCGGCGCAGATCCACGAGCTGATCGCGTCGCTGCCGGACGGCTACGAGACCGTCGTCGGCGAGCGCGGCTACCGCTTCTCGGGCGGCGAGAAGCAGCGCATCGCGATCGCGCGCGCGATCCTGCGCAATCCGCCGATCCTCGTCCTCGACGAGGCGACCTCGTCGCTCGACACGCAGACCGAGCGGCTCGTGCAGGAGGCGCTCGAGCGGCTCGTCGAGGGCCGGACGACGATCGCGATCGCACACCGGCTCTCGACGATCCGCGACGCCGACCAGATCGTCGTCCTCGACAGGGGCGCGTCGTCGAGCTCGGGACGCTACGACGAGCTGATCGCCGCGGCGGGAAGTTCGCAGAGCTCGTCGCGGGCGACCAGGCCCCTCGAGGCCGAGCCCGTCTAGGGCGAGCGCATCTCGGCCGGAAGCTCGGAGAGCTGCTCGAAGGCTCGAGCTCGACGCGCGCGCGGGCGTCGAAGTAGACGTAGGCCGTCACGAGGGCGACGAACGGCATCGCGAGCGCGTACACGACGCCGGCGACGAGGTTGAGCAGCGCGAGCGGCATCCGGTGAGGAAGATGAGGATCGCGCCGAGGAGCGGGCCGGCGAGGAGCGCGAGCGCCGCGCTGACGCCGACGAGCGAGCCGACCCGGATCCAGCGGCGACGCACGAGCTCGGCGCTGCGGCGCATGCCGGGAACGGGCCGATGGTCCTCGAGCTCGACCACGGGCGCGACGAGACACCAGCGGACGCCGAGCCAGACGCGCGATCGGGATGAGGAAGACGGTGCGTCGTCAGCACGACCCAGACGAGGACGAAGAGCGCGATCGCGCCGAGGAGCGGCCGGAACCGCCGGAGCGGCGAGCCGATAGGCGTCCCACGCGCCGACCGGGCGATCCGCGTCCATCTCGACGAGCGCGCACGCGGTCGCGGCCATGACGAGCCCGAGCCCGAGCAGCGCGAACGTCGTGCCGACGACACGGACGAGGAACGCCCACGCGCCGGCCCCCTCGCCCGAAACGGTTCCGAGAGCGTCGATCACGCCGAGCAGGAGCCACTGCACGAACGTCATGGCGACTGCGATCGGGATGAGGAGCACGCCCGAGGCCGAGGAACAGCAGCGGCCGCCGCACGTACATCCTCGCCGAGGCGGAGACGATCTGGCCCCATGCCCGCCGCCGGGCGATCCGCGTGGGCGCCACGGGCGTCCAGGTCGCGCGCACTGCCGCGAAGATCGACGAGGCCGAGGACGGTCGCGAGGAGGATGACCAGCGGAACCGGATTGTTGAGGAGCTGAGACAACGCCCGCGAGCCCTTGCGCGACGGCGGTGCAGAAGAAGTCGGTCGAGCCCGTGCCGAAGGCGCCTCCCGTCGGGACGGCGTAGCTCCGGTCGCGCCAGTCCTCCGACCACGTGATCGGCTGCGTCCATTGCGTCTTCAGGTTCGGGCCGGTCGGGCCGTTGAAGAAGGCCTTCTGCAGCTCGCCCCAGCGCCCCTCGAACGCGATCCAGGGATAGGCAGCCTCGGCGGCAGACCGGTCGCTCGGGATCGTCACGACACGAGGCGAGAGCTCGCGGTGCGGGCCCCGCGTGTCGTCGCAGCCCACGCCCGCCTCGGCGGAGCTGCCGAGCCACAGCGCGTCGCGTGTACTTGTTCGCGTGCGAGCCGGCAGCCGGATACACGACCGGCCGCGTGCCGTCCACGAGCTCGAGCTTCTCGTCGTCCCACGTCGGCGCGCTCGGCTCCCTCGTGCGAGCTGTACCCGACCGCGACCGGCTCCGTCGTCGAGCGCCGCACGCGCGTCGGCGCGCGTCGAAGACGAGCTGGATCATCTCCCAGTCGCCCTCGTGCGTGTTGTTGAAGTCGTTGAAGGGATAGAAGAACCAGTACTGGAGCGCGAGCTTTCCGGGGAGCCGGCTTCGCCGACGACGTGCGCGTACACGACCGGCTCGCTGCCCTCCGTCAGGCGCTGCGCCCAGCGGTCGTAGTCGCAGCCCGGGATCGAGCGCGTTGCCGGGAAGTCGAGGTGGTACTCGAAGCGCTTCACGAGATCGTCCGCGGTCGGGCGCGATCTTCACCAGGTCGGTGAGTTCCACGGGCCGCGGAGCGCGACGGTCTCCTCGTCGAGCAGGAGGTCCATGTCGGTCGGCATGAACGGCTCGCCGTAGCCGCAGACGTCCTCCTGCTCGACGAGCCGAACGATCGGCGCGAAGCGCTCGGCGAGCGCTTGCTCGTCGCGCGAGGTCGGCGGCCGCCGCGGGGACGGCGACGAGTGCCGCGAGCACAGCCACGACTGTCGCGCGAGGCGCATCACTGCGCCATTCTCGGTCCACCGACGGACGTCAGAACGACCAGATCACGGGGACGAGCAGCACGGCGACGACGCCGAAGAGCGACGAGCAGCGGCAGGCCGAGCTTCCAGTAGTCGCCGAAGCGGTACCCGCCCGGCTCCATCACCATGAGGTTCGCGGGCGTCGCGACCGGCGTGAGGAACGCGGCCGCCGCTGCGACGCACACGGCCATCAGGACGGGCTTCGCCGAGACGTCGAGCTCGGCGGCGGCGCTGACGCGCGATCGGGATGACGATCAGCGCCGTCGCCATGTTCGAGATGAGCTGCCCGAGCGACGAACACGAGCAGGACGAGCCCGAGCAGCAGCGCGTGTGGCCCGGCGTCGCCGACGACGTCGACGAGCCCGTCGGCGAGCTGCTCCGCCGCACCGGTCTGCGTCATCGCGGTCGACAGCGGGAGCATCCCGCCGACGAGGATCACCGTCGTCCACTGGATGCCGCGGTACGCCTGCTCGATCGTGAGCACGCGCGATGAGGACGATCGCGCCGGCTGCGAGCAGCCCGGCGACCGCCGGCGGCGCGACGCCCGTCGCGAGCAGCACGACCATCGCGGCGACACGACGAGCGTCCGCCGCGCGCCCGGGCCGAGCGGCGCCGCCTGACGGCGCACCTGGTCGGGCTCGTCGACGACGAGGACGTCGGGGTCGTCGAGGTGCTCGTCGAGCGCCCCCCACGTGCCCTGGAGCAGCAGCGTGTCTCCGACCTCGAGCGTCGTCTCGCCCAGCGAGCTCCTCGCCCCTGCGTTGGACGGCGAGCACGACGAGGTCGCCGCTGTCCGTGACCATGCCCGGGAACGCGGTCTCGCCGATGAGCCCGGAGCGCGGCGGGATCACGACCTCCGCGACGCCGGTGCGCGCGTGAGCAGGCCCTCGGCCTCGACGTCGAGCCCGTACTGCTCGACGAGCGTCCGCGCGTGCGCGCTGAAGTCGCGCTTGATCGCCCGCGGCGTCGCGATCGGGGAGCAGCCTCTCGCCGAGAGCGACGACGATCGCGATCGAGCCGACGAGCAGCGGGACGCCGACGAGCGCGAACTCGAAGTAGCCGAACGCGCCGACTCCCGCGTCGTCCGCGGCCTCGGAGACGACGACGTTCACCGGCGACGCCGTGAGCGACGAGCAGCCCGCCGGCATGGGCCGCGAAGGCGAGCGGCATCAGGAGCTGCGACGGCGCGCGCCTCGTCCGCACCGCCATCAGCACGACCACGGGGAGCGAGCGCGGCGACCGAGCCGTTGGCGTGATCAGCGCCGTCAGTCCGGCGCACGACGAGCATCGTCAGCACGAGCAGCGCGCGTCCGGCTGTCGCCCGACGCGCGCGACGAGCCGCTGCCCCACCCATCCCGTCACGCCCGGCGCGTCGAGCGCCTCGCTCACGACGAACAGCGACGCGATGAAGAGCACACTCGGGTCGCCGAACCCGGCGAGCGCCTGCTCGAGCGTCGAGGACGTCGGTCGCCCAGAGCGAGAGCGCGACGCCGATCGCGACGACCGCGACCGGCAGCCCGTCCCAGACGAAGACGGCGACGACCGCGCCGAGGATGAGGAACGTGATCGTCTCGTCGCTCACGGGCGCAGGCTCCCGTGCCGCGCTAGTCGAGATGGACGGGCGACCCGGGGCCGAGCGGGATGCCGACCAGGTACCAGGCGATGAAGAAGAGCGTCCAGATGACCGACAGGATGACGACGTACGGGAGCATCATCGAGACGACCGTGCCGATCCCGGCGTCCTTCTGGTATCGCTGGCGAAGATGACGATCAGCGGGAAGTAGGCCATCAGCGGCGTGATCACGTTGACCGGCGAGTCGCCGACGCGGTAGGCGGCGAGCACCGTCTGCGGCGCGACGTCGAGGCGGAGGAAGAGCGGGATGAAGATCGGCGCGAGGATGGCCCACTTCGCGATCGCCGCGGGCATGATGAAGTCGACGAGGATCGTCACGAGGACGAAGCCGATCAGGAGCCAGACGGCGCCGATGTTGGCCTCCTCGAGCCAGTCGCCGAGCTTCACCGCGGCAACCTGCGCCATGTTCGAGTAGTTGAAGTAGGCGATGAACTGCGCGATCAGCAGGAACAGGAACAGCAGGCCCGCGAGGCCGGCCCACGACTTCGTGATCGACGCGAGCACCTCGTCGCTCGTCCGTGATCGTCCCCGCGCCGCGCCCGTAGGCGAGCCCGGCCGCGAAGAAGATCATCGTGATGATCACGATCAGGCTGTCCATGAACGGCGAGTCGCCGATGATGTCGCCGGTCACCGGGTCGCGCAGCGGCGCGTCCGGGAGCACGGTGAGAAGCGTGATCCCGACGACCACGGCGAGCGTCGCGAAGAGCGCATAGCGGAGGCCCTTCGCCTCGGCCTCGGGCGTCACCTCGGGGCCCTTGTCGGCGTCGAGCGACTCGTCGTCCGCTCGAGCGAGGGGTCGTGCTCGCCGAGGCTCGCTCGACGATGCGCATGGAGACGAGCGTCATCACGATCGTGACGAGGATCGTCGAGGCGATGCCGAAGTAGAGGTTCGCCGCGAGGTCGATCGAGCGCTCGGGGTCGACGAGCGCGCTCGCGTCGTTCGTGATCTCGGTCAGCACGCCGTCGAGCGGCGTGATCAGGAAGTTGACGCCGAAGCCCGCGGCGACGCCGGCGAACGCAGCCGCCATGCCGGCGAGCGGGTTGCGCCCGACGCTCTTGAACGCAGCCGCGCCCAGGGGTATCAGCACGAGATACCCGGCGTCCGAGGCGACGCTCGAGAGGACGCCGATGAAGATGATGATCGGCGTCAGCATCGCCGCCGACGAGACGCCGACGAGCTTGCGGATGAGCGCGCCGATCAGCCCCGCCGCCTCGGCGAGGCCGACGCCGATCATCACCACGAGGATGATCGCGACCGCCGCGAAATTGCGGAAGTTCGCGACGAACGACGTGAACAGGAAGCGGATCCCGTCGCCGGCAGAAGGCTCTGGATCGCGGCCGTCTCCTCGACGATCCGGTACTCGCCCTCCTGCACGGACGCGTCCGGCAGCCGCCGGACGGCTGCGTGGAGCCGCCCTGGACGACCTCCTCGACGGGAACCGGCGGCGGCTTCGCGACCTGATAGGTGACCTCGATGTCCGCCCACGCGAGCAGCGCGGAGAGGACGATCACGACCGACGCACAGCCAGACGAACAGGATCGCCGGGTCGGGCATCTTGTTCCCGCCGCGCTCGATCGCGCCGAGGATGCGCTCCATCAGCGCGGGCTTCGCCGGCCGGCGGCGGCGGGCTCGCTCGTGCTCGCTCATGCGCTCCTCCCGCTCGAACGCCTCGGCGTAGCGGCCGAAGAACTCGGCCTCGGCGAGCGACGGCCTTCTCGAACTCGTCGACGAGCACGCGCTCGTTCGGCGCGTGGATGTTCGCGAAGCCGTCCGTCGTGCCCAGCAGCAGCATCTCCGCCTCGCGGCGCCGCCTGCTGGAGGTAGTTCACGAGCGGGATCGACCCGCCCGTCGCGACGCTGACGGTCTCGCCGCCCCAGGCGCTCGCGAGCGCCTCGCGCGCGGCCGCGTACGCGGCCCGGCGGTGTCCGCCGCGAAGCCGCTCCCGGTCTCGGCCGTGTGGACGACGAGCGAGACGCCGTACGGCCGCAGGCTCTCGAAGTGGCGGACGAGCGCGGCCTGCGCCTCGAGCGGGTCCTGCTGCGGATGGACGCGCCCGCTCACCTTGGCGCGCGCGAACGGCACGACCGCGTTGACGCGCGCTCGACCGGGAGCGCGTCGACCCCGGTGACCGTGAGCGCCGGCCCCGACCAGATGCGCTCGCCGAGCTCTCCGGTTCCGAGGAACGGGACGCCCGGCAACACCTCGGAGAGCGTCGCGGAACTCCTCGTCCGTGTACGAGGCGCCCGTCCACGGCTCGCGTCGGAGCCCCTCGACCGCGACGTCGCCGTTCTCGTCGTGCATGGTCGCGAGCGCGCGGATCAGCGCGAGCAGCGCGTCCGGCGCGGCGCCGCCGAACTGACCCGAGTGCTTCGGGCCGGCGAGCGTCCGCGCCTCGACCGTCACGGCCATCATCCCGCGCAGCGCGATCGTGAGCGTCGGCACGCCGGGCCGGACGCTCCCCATGTCGCCGATGACCATCGCGTCGGCGCCGAACAGCTCGGGACGGATCGTCGGGAACGTCGAGAACGCGCCGCCTCCGACCTCCTCCTGGCCCTCGATCACGACCTTGATGCCGACCGGAGGCTCGCCCGCCCCACGCACGGATCGCGCCGACGTGCATGAGGATGTTCGACTTCGTGTCGGCCGCGCCCCTCCCGTAGATCGCACCGTCACGCTCGGTCGCCTCGAACGGCGGCGACTCCCACTTGCCTCCTCGCCGACGGGCACGACGTCGTAGTGGCTGTAGAGGAGAACCGTCGGCGCGCCGTCCGGCGCCGGGATCTCGCCGAGCAGCACCGGCGCGGTGTCGGGGAGCTCGAGCGGATCGAGGATCGTCACGCCGGCGCCCTCGAAGAGACGAGCGATCTCCTCGTACGCCTCGAGCAGCGCGGGCCGCGTCTCTGCCGGATAGCCGAGCGCCGAGATGGAGGGGATCGCGACCAGCCGTGCGAGCTCCTCCTTGAGCTGCGGCATCGACGATGCGACGGTCTCGCGCGTGGGGGCGCTCATCGGGCGGCGCCTCTCTCTCGGTTGTCGGCGGCCGAAGCACTCTAAACCGGATCCCGAGCCACGGATGCGCTCCTGCGCGTAGCATGAGATTTCGTGATCGCGATCGTTCCCGATCGGGACGAGCTCGCCCAGCACGGAATCTCCGTTCGAGGGCACGTCTTCTGGCACCCGACCACGTCGCAGCTGTACGAGCACGCGCTCGCGCGCGGCGACGCGCGGCTCGCCGAGGGCGGAGCGCTCGTCGTCGACACCGGCGAGCACACGGGCCGCTCGCCCAAGGACAAGTTCGTCGTCCGCGAGCCCGGCTCCGAGTCGCGCATCTGGTGGAGCGACGTCAACGCCGACATCTCGGAGGACGACTTCGAGCGGCTGCGCGAGAAGGTCACGGACCGGCTGAGCGAGGGCGACGTCTACGTCGTGGACGCGTTCGCCGGCGCCGACCCGGCGCACCGCATCGCGGTGCGCGTGATCAGCGAGAGCCCCTGGCATGCGCTCTTCGCGAAGACGCTGTTCATCGAGCCGACCGAGGAGGAGCTCGAGGAGATGGAGCCCGAGGCGCTCGTCCTGCACGCGCCCTCGGTCTCGGCCGATCCGGACGAGGACGGGACGCGCTCGGAGACGTTCGTCCTCCTGCACCCGTCGCGGACGCGAGGTCGTCATCGGCGGCACGTTCTACGCAGGCGAGATCAAGAAGTCGATCTTCACCGTCATGAACGACCGGCTGCCGCTCGAGGGCGTCTTCCCGATGCACTGCTCGGCGAACGTCGGACGACCACGGTCGGGTCGCGGTGTTCTTCGGGCTCTCGGGGACCGGCAAGACGACGCTCTCGGCGGATCCCGAGCGGCGGCTGATCGGCGACGACGAGCACGGCTGGTCCGAGGACGGCGTCTTCAACTTCGAGGGTGGCTGCTACGCGAAGGTCATTCGGCTCTCGGCCGAGGCCGAGCCGGAGATCTACGCGCACGACACGGTCGTTCGGGACGGTGCTCGAGAACGTCGTCATGGACGAGCGGCGGCGTCCTCGATCTCGACGACGACTCGAAGACCGAGAACACGCGTGCGGCGTACAAGCTCGAGCAGATCGCGAACGCGCTCCCCGCGAAGCGCGGCTGGTCATCCGAGCTCGGTCGTGTTCCTCACTGCCGACGCGTTCGGGATCCTGCCGCCGATCGCACGACTGAGCCGCGACCAGGCGATGTACTGGTTCCTCTCCGGCTTCACCGCCAAGCTCGCCGGAACCGAGATCGGCGTCACGGAGCCGCAACCGACCTTCTCGGCGTGCTTCGGCGCGCCGTTCCTCCCGCAGCCTCCGTCCGTCTACGCACGGATGCTCGGCGAGAAGCTCGACGCGCACCCGGCGGTCCGCGTGTGGCTCGTGAACACCGGCTGGACGGGAGGGCCGTTCGGCCAGGGTCGGCGGATGCCGATCCAGGCGACGCGCACGCTCCTCGACGCGGCGCTCTCGGGCGAGCTCGACGCCGTCGAGTACCGCGTCGAGCCGATCGTTCGGCATCGAGGTCCCGATCGAGGTGCCGGGCGTCGACCCGACGCTCCTCGATCCGCGCGCGACCTGGGCCGATCCGGACGCATACGACGCGCAAGGCGGCGGAGCTCGCCGCGATGTTCCGCGCGAACTTCACGCGCTTCGACGACGTCGAGCCCGGCGTGGCAGCGGCCGGCCCTCGCGCCTAGCAGGCGCCCCGTTCTTACGCACGGTTCACACTCGCGCGGCTATAAGGGTCGGGTGGCGCACCCGACCATGCGGCGGCTCGCCGTTCTCCTCTCGGGGGTGCTCGCTCCTCGTCGCTCTCGCCCTCGCGCCGAGCCGCGAGCCAGGGCAGCCCGCGACGTCGGCCGCGCGCGCTCGAGGCGGACGCGACAGCCCGGCTCAGCGCGAGCCGGCTCGCCGCGCGCCGAGACGACGTTCCACGGCGGTCCGACCACGACGTCGACGGGCGAGACCGTCGATGTGCTCGTCTCCGACGCGCTCCCGGTCGAGACGGCAACGCCCGAAGGCTGGGCCGAGTTCTTCGCGCACCTCGTCGCACGGGCCCGAGCTCGCACAGCTGCAGGCGTACATCGTGACGTTCGACGAGGTGCAGGAGATCTGCGGCACGCGCGCGCTCGGCTGCTACGCGCGCGACCAGCTGGTCGCGCCGGGCGAGGCGGCCTTCGACACGTCGGCCGAGGAGGTCGTGCAGGCACGAGTACGGCCACCACGTCGCGGCGCACCGACTGAACGACCCGTGGGCGGCGATCGACTGGGGGCCGAAGCGCTGGGCGAGCGCGGCGAACGTCTGCGCTCGGGTCACGCGGAAGGAGGCGTACCCCGGCGACGAGGGCTCGAACTACCCGCTGAACCCCGGTGAGGCGTGGGCCGAGGTCTACCGGCTGATGGACGAGCGCAAGGCCGGGATCACGACCGCCACGTGGCCGATCATCGCGCAGAGCTTCTTCCCGGACGCGGGTGACCTCGCCGCAGCCGAGCAGGACGTGCTCCAGCCTTGGACGGCGCCGCGCACGCGTCTCTTCACGAAGACGTTCGGGAAGAAGGCCGCACGCGTCTGGTGGATCCCGCTCGCGACGCCGCTCGACGGCAACGTCGCGCGTCAGCGCGACCGTCCCGAGCGCGGGCAGCACGGTCGACGTCGCCCTCGTCGCGGCGAACCGGCAGACCGTCCTGCGGCGCGCGGGGTGGGTGGGTCAGCGGGTGAAGCGCCTCGACGGGTCGATCTGCGGCCAGCGATCGATGTTCGTGCGCGTTACCCAGACGGGCCTCCTCGGCAGGGTGCGCGTCTCGGTGACGACTGCGTGAGGCGCACCGCCGCGGGAGGCGCGCTCGTCGCGGTGCTCGCGTGCGTCCGTCACGGCGGCGGCAGGCCCCGGACATGCGAGCGCGCATGCGCTCCGGCGCTCGTCGACGTTCGAGCCCGTCGGCGCGAGCGCCGCGCCGGCTGCCACCGCTGCCACCTGGTGCGGGTCCCCGGCCACCGCCGACCGCGCGCCGAACGTCGTCGCCGGCAACCCGATCCACTGGGTGTACCTCATCCCGTCCGACGGGGCGGACAACCTCGGCTCCGTCGCACCGGTGATGCAGGCGGACGCCGAGCAGATCGACGCCTGGTGGCGCGGCCAGGACTCGACGCGCGCGCCGCGGAACGACGTGGCGACGTTCCCCTGTGCGACGCAGCTCGACATCACGACCGTCCGGTCCTCGCGTCCGGGCTCGCAGCTGGCGCCGCTCGACGGCCGCTTCTCGCTCATCTTCGACACGCTCGAGCAGGCGGGCCTCACGTCGCAGTTCACGAAGTACCTCGTCTACTACGACGGCCCGTCGGACGAGGACAACGTCTGCGGCCAGGGCGGCGAGCAACGATCCGAACGGATTCGGGCTCGCCGTCGTCTTCTACCGCTCCTGCGTCGGGATCTCGACCGCGGCCGTCGCGGCGCACGAGTTCCTGCACACGACGGGAGCCGTCCCGGACGGGACGCCGCATGCGTGCACGGGCGACACCAGCGGGCACACGTGCGACAGCGACGTGGACCTCATGTACCCGTTCATCGGGCGGAACGAGCTCTCGGCGAAGGTGCTCGATCCCGGACGGGACGACTACTACGGGCACTCCGGCGGGTGGACGGACTCGCAGGACTCCGCCTGGCTCGCTGCGCCTCGACGGTCAGGCCCCGCTCGCCCTCGCGGTTGCGGGTCCCGGATCCGTGGACGCCGACGTGCCGGGGCTCGAGTGCTCCGCCAGCTGCTCCACGACGTGGAACGCGGGCCAGCGGCTCGTGCTCACGGCGACGCCGGGAGCGGGCGCCAAGCTCGTGCGCTGGGGGGGCGCGTGCTCCGGAAGCGGAGCGTGCTCGGTGACCGTCGCAGCCGGTACCGCAGTCTCGGCGCTCTTCGCTCCGGCGGCGTTCCGGCTCACGGTCCGCGTCGCGGGTCGCGGGTCCGTGCGGAGCTCCGGCGGAATCCAGTGCCGACCGGGTGCTCCGCGGCCCTGCCGTCGTACCAGCCGGCACGCCTGATGGCCGTCTCGGCGAAGGGCTGGAAGCTCCGTTCCTGGGGCGGCGCATGCAAGGGCGCGCGTGCCGTTTGCACCGTGCCGATGAGCGCGGTGACGAGCGTTCGCGCGACGTTCGTTCGACGGTAGAGGCCGCCAGGGGATCAGGTAGCGTCCTCCGCGGTGGACGCGGTCCATGACGTCGTTGTCGTCGGCGCCGGCTGCGCGGGCATGCGCGCGGCGATCGAGGCCTACGACGCCGGCGCGGACGTCGCGATGGTGTCGAAGATCCACCCGGTCCGCAGCCACTCGGGCGCGGCGGAGGGCGGTATCAACGCGGCGCTCGGCAACGCGTCCGAGGACGATCCGGAGAAGCACGCGTTCGACACGGTGAAGGGCTCCGACTACCTCGGAGACCAGGACGCGATCGAGATCCTCTGCAACGAGGCGCCGGACGACGTCTACCAGCTCGAGAGCTGGGGAGCGGTCTTCTCGCGGACGCCCGACGGCCGGATCGCGCAGCGGCCGTTCGGCGCTGCCGGCGAGCCGCGCACCGCGTATGCCGCCGACATCACGGGCCACGTGCTCATCCACGTGCTCTACGAGCAGGTGATGAAGCGCGACATCAAGACGTACGAGGAGTTCTTCGCCTGGAAGCTCGTCGTCGACGACGACCGCTGCCAGGGGGTCATCGCCTGGGATCTCATCAACGGCGGGCTGAGCGCGATCGGCGCGAAGACGGTGATCCTCGCGACCGGCGGCGCGGGCCGCCTCTACACCGGGACCACGAACGCCTACGCCTGCACCGGCGACGGGATGGCGATGGCGCTCGGCGCCGGTGTCGCGCTGAAGGACATGGAGATGATGCAGTTCCACCCGACGACGCTCGCGCCGACGGGCGTCCTCATCACGGAGGGCTGCCGCGGCGAGGGCGCGTACCTCCTGAACAAGGACGGCGAGCGCTTTCTGGTGCGCTATGCGCCGAACGCGATGGAGCTCGCCTCCCGCGACGTCATCTCACGCGCTGAGCAGACCGAGATCGACCAGGGGCGCGGCGTCGAGGGCAACGTCCTCCTCGACCTCCGCCACCTCGGGGCGGAGAAGATCGTCGAGCGCCTGCACGGGACCCGCGAGCTCTCGATGACGTTCGCAGGCGTCGACCCGATCTACGAGCCGATCCCCGTCCGGCCGGGCGCCCACTACCACATGGGTGGCGTGGACACCGACGTCTGGGGCCTGACGGCGCTCGAGGGCCTGTACGCCGCCGGCGAGGTGGCGTGCGTCTCCGTCCACGGCGCGAACCGGCTCGGCGGCAACGCGCTCATGGAGACGATCACGTACGGCAAGCGGGTCGGAAGGCACGCGTCCGAGTGGGCGCTCTCCCACACGACCGTCGACGTTCCGGCGTCGGTCGAGGTCGACGCCGAGCGCGAGCTCAAGCAGCTCCTCGACCGCTCCGAGGGGGAGCGGCCGTGGCAGATCCGCGACCAGCTCGCCGAGACCATGCACGAGAACTTCGGCGTCTTCCGGCGCGAGGAGCAGATGCAGCGTCAGGGCGAGATCGTGCAGGAGCTCCGCGAGCGCTACGAGAGCGTCGTCGTCGAGGACAAGGGCGACGTGTTCAACTCCGACCTCACCCAGGCGCTCGAGCTCGGCTACCTCCTCGACCTCGCCGAGTGCATGGTCGTCTCGGGCCTCGCCCGCAAGGAGAGCCGCGGCGCGCATGCGCGGCCGCACGACTTCCCCGATCGCGACGACGAGAACTTCCTGCGGCACACGATCACGACCTGGGAGGATGGCGAGGCGAAGCTCGACTGGAAGCCGGTCACGATGACGAAGTGGCAGCCGCAGGAGCGAAAGTACTGACGTGAAGATGGCACTCAAGATCTGGCGCTACGACCCGGTCGCGGGCGAGCGTGCGCTGCGCGAGTACGAGGTCGACGCGCCCGACTGGGCGACGCTCCTCGACGTGCTCGACATCGTCAAGGACAAGCACGACGGCTCGCTCGCCTACCGCAAGAGCTGCCGGATGATGATCTGCGGCTCGTGCGGCATGCGCATGGACGGCGCCGCCGTGCTCGCGTGCAAGACGCGGATGGTCGACATCGCCGAGTCCGGGCACGTGCCCGTCATCTCCGCGATGGGGAACATGCCGATCGTCAAGGACCTCGTCGTCGACATGGAGCCGTTCTGGGGGAAGATCCGCTCGGTCCAGCCGTGGCTGCAGCCCGGCTACTCGGACCCCGGCGAGAAGGAGTACGTCGTCTCGCAGGAGGAGATGGACGTCATCCACAAGGAGTCGCTCTGCATCATGTGCGGCTGCTGCGTCTCCGAGTGCAACTCGATGGAGGCGGACCCGGACTTCCTCGGCCCGGCGGCGCTCGCCAAGGGCATGCGCTTCGTCGGAGACGCCGCGCGACCGGGCGACCGTCGAGCGGCTTCAGTCCTACTCCAGCGAGCACGGGATCTGGGACTGCACGCGCTGCTACTTCTGCCAGGAGCGGTGTCCGAAAGGCGTCGACCCACGTGACGCGATCGCGAAGCTCGGCGCCGAGGCGATGAAGGCCGGCATCGACTCCGACATGGGGGCGAAGCATGCGAAGTGGTTCGTCACCTCGGCGAAGACGACCGGCTGGCTGCGCGAGACCGAGCTCGTCCCCAAGACGCAGGGCGTCGCGAAGTCGCTGAAGGAAGTGAAGTTCGCGATGGGACTCTTCAAGCACGGCAAGGTGCCGCCGCCCGTGCCGCCGCACGTGGCGAAGCACGTCGAGGAGTCTCGTGCGCTCTACGACCTCGTGAAGGAGCAGGGCCGCGACGGCGCCGACGGGATCGTCCAGTCCGAGAAGGCGCTCGCCCATCTCGCGCTGGACACGGACGAGGAGCGCGATCCGTATGGCGAAGGCTCGTTCCCTGCGCCGCTTCCCGATCGAGAAGGACGCCGAGTGAGGACCGTCGCCTACTACAAGGGCTGTCTCGCCTCGCTCTCCGCGAAGGAGCTCGACACCTCGACGCAGGCGCTCGCGCCGAAGGTCGGCCTCGAGCTCATCGAGCTCGAGGCGGTCACCTGCTGTGGTGCGGGCGACATCCACGAGGCGGAGCCCGACTACTACCTCCACCTGAACGCGCGCATCCTCGCGTATGCCGAGGAGACCGGGGCCGACACGTTGATGACGATCTGCAACGTCTGCACGCTCAACCTCCGGCAGGCGAACCACGCGCTGCAGAACGACGCCGCGCTCCTCGCGCGCGTGAACGAGAACCTCGTCACCGTCGGCGCTCCGCCGTACACGGGCGGCGTCGAGGTCCTGCACTTCCTCTGGCTCATCTCGGCCGGTGAGGGCTACGAGCTGCTGCAGTCGGCTGCGCACAAGGGCCTGAAGGGCCTCAAGATCGCGCCCTTCTACGGCTGCCAGATCCTCCGCCCGTCGAAGCTGCTCGGGTTCGAGGACCCGGACAAGCCCCAGTCGCTGGAGCGGGTCATCCAGGCTTGTGGCGGAGAGCCGATCGACTACCCGGCCAAGATCAAGTGCTGCGGGTTCCCGATCATCCAGGCCCGCGAGGACGTGGCTCTGGCCGAGCTCATCCAGCCGATCGAGCAGGCGCGCGAGGCAGGAGCCGACGCCATGGTGACGCCCTGCCCGCTCTGCCACCTCTCGCTCGACGCCTGGCAGTCGAAGCTTCGCCAGCAGACGGGCAAGGACTTCCAGATGCCGATCCTGCACCTCTCGCAGTTGGTCGGCGTCGCCGCGGGGCTGGATGCGTCCGAGCTGAAGTTCAAGCGTCACGTCGTCTCGGTCGAGCCGGTGACCGAGAAGCTCTCCGTCTGACCTGGCTGCTGGTCGTCGTGCTCGCCGCCGGTGCGGCGGTCGCGGCCTGGGCGTGGTTCGAGGCCGGCTGGCTGCGACGGCGGGTCGTCGAGGTGCGCGTCGACGGGGTTGCCGGCCGAGCTCGACGGGCTCCGGATCGCGCACCTCTCGGACCTCCACCTCGGGGTGCCCTCGCGCGGGCGACGCGCGGTGCGTGAGGCCGTCGAGTGGGTGGTCGAGCGGAAGCCCGACCTCGTCTGCGTCACGGGCGACCTCGTCTCGCGTCGCTCGGGCGTCCCCGAACTGGAGGAGCGCTGCGCGAGCTCGGCGGTGCTACGTCGTCCTCGGCAACCACGACTTCGCCGACAGCCGCGACCCGTTCTCGCAACGCGTCGATCCTGGCGAGCTCGCCGCGATTCCGGGAGTCACCCTGCTGAGCGACGAGTCGGTCGAGCGCACCGTGGCTGGGCGGAGAGTCCAGATCGTCGGCGTCGATCCACGCACCTACGCCCGCCGGGAGGCGCACCCGGCCGACGTGATCGACGAGTCGGCCGACCTGCGGATCCTGCTCTGCCACTTCCCCGGGATCGCGAGGCGCCTTCCCGACGGGCGCCTTCCACCTGATCCTCGCGGGGCACCTCCATGCCGGCCAGATCGTCGTTCCGTATCCGGGGGGCAAGCTGCGGCTCGCGCACCTGCGTGCACGCGACGTCGAGGGCGTCTACGAGTACGGGTCGACGACGCTGCACGTCTCGCCCGGCCTGGGCACGACCTTCGTCCCCTTCCGGCTCTTCGCGCGACCGGAGGTCACGGAGCTGGTTGTACGATCGGCCTGATGGAGGCGCCGGTCATCTCGCCCGAGGTCCTCGCGCGGTACGCGGGCGATGCGGCAGAGGAGGTGGACGGCGTCTCGGCTCTCACGCGCGGTGCCGCGGAGGTCACGAGACGCGAAGCCGCGGCCGACGTCGTGGTGCACCTGGAGCTCGAGTGGGGTGCGGCGTCCGAAGCGGTCGCCCGCCAGGTGCAGGAGCGCGTGTCCGAGTACCTCGCCCGCATGGCCGACCTCGAGGTCGGCGTCGTCGACGTCGTCGTCGAGAGCGTCGGCGCGGCTCCCGCGAAGCAATGACGTCACGACTCGCCGGTCTCACCGGCGCGACTCTCGAGACCGCGCCCTCGGTGTGCCGCGACTGTGTGTGGTGGCAGTCGCGCGGCAACCGCGAGGCGGAGAAGCGGAAGTGGAGCGAGCGGGCCGAGGAGGAGTGGGGGGCATGGGGGACCGTGTACAGCGACGACGACGGCCGCGTGCTCGGCTCGATGCAGTACGGACCCGCCGCCCTCTTCCCACGCGCCGCCGACCTGCCTGCCGGCCCGCCCTCGGACGACGCGGTACTCGTCACCTGCGCGTACCTCCTCACCGAGACGCAGCCGTGGGTCGAGCAGTCGCTCTTCCTGGCAGCGATCGGCGAGGCGCGGGACAAGGGCGCGCGGGCACTCGAGGCGTTCGCCTACCGGTACCGGGAGGGGACGCCCGCCGTCGGAGCGCTTCCTCGTCCACCGAACCGTGTTCCCGCGCGACTTCCTCGCGGACTTCGGCTTTCGGACGCTCCGCACCTCGGGCCGGATCGAGCTCGCTCGCCTCGACCTCGGCGGCTTGCAGCCGGTCGAGGAGGGCGCGCGCGAGAAGGTGCTCAACGCTGGTCCGCGAGGCGTTCGCGCCGGTGCCGGCCCCGGCGCCCCCGGGCGGCGGCTAGCTCGCGCGCTGGCCGAAGTAGCTCGGCAGTGACGCGCCGACGAGGAGCTCTGCGATCTGGATTGCGTTGAGCGCGGCGCCCTTGCGCAGGTTGTCGCACATGAGGAAGAGCGTGAGGCCGTTCTCGGCCGGCGAGATCGGCCCGGACGCGTCCCACGATGACGTCGTCGCTGCCGATCGCATGGCCGTGACTCGGGACCGTCTCGAGCTGGATCCCGGGAGCGCCGGCCAGGATGCGCTCGGCCTCCGCCGGCGAGAGCGGTGACTCCGTCTCGATCCAGACGGACTCTGCGTGGCCGACGACGACCGGAACGCGGACGCACGTCGCGCTGATCGGCAGCTCGGGAAGCTCGAGGATCTTCCGCGTCTCGTCGCGCAGCTTCGCCTCCTCGTCGAACTCGACGCCGTCGAACTCCCAGTCCATCCGCAGGAGATGGTCGTCGGCGTCCTCGGCGCGCAGATCGTCGATCGCGTCCGAGCCGGCTCCCGAGACGGACTGGTACGTCGAGACCCGAACGCTGCGAAGCCCTGCCGCGTCGTGGAGTGGCGCGAGCACCATCGTCAGCGGGATCGTGCAGCAGTTCGGATTGGCGATGATCCCCGTGTGCTCGAGGGCGCGCTCGCCGTTCACCTCGGGCACGACGAGCGGAACGCCGTCCTGCGAGCCGGAATGCCGCGGACTTGTCGATGCAGACAGCTCCGGCTTCGGCGGCGATCGGAACGAGTTCGCGGCTCATTGCGTCCCGATCGGAGAAGAAGCAGACGTCGAGGTCGCCGGCGCCGAGAGCGCGCGTCCGTCGCCTCCTCGACCTCGAAGTCGCCGAGCCGTCCACCGGCCGATCGCGACGAGGCGAACGTGCGGATGTTCGTCGTATCCGCGATCGACCAGGTAGCTGGAGCGTCACGCGCCCGACGGCGCCGGTGGCGCCGACGATGCCGATGCGGAGCTCCGGATCGATCATCGCCGCCAGTGTAAGGATTCGCCGCGAAAACGCCCCAAAAAACACTGAACCGGCTGACCCGAAGGCCCGCCGGTTCAGTGGGTGCAACCTATGACAGCCGACGTACCGGATGCAACCCCCCGGATACGAGAAAGTCGCAATTTGCGACAGAAATCAGGCGCGGACCTACATCGCCCGTCTGCCCGAAAGTGCCCGGCCCAGCGTCACCTCGTCCGCATATTCGAGGTCCCCGCCGACGGGTAGCCCGCTTGCCAGCCGCGTGACGCGCACCGTGTCGCGGAGGCGATCGGCGAGGTAGGCGGCAGTCGCCTCCCCCGTCATCGTCGGGTTCGTCGCGAGCACCACCTCGGTCACGCCGTTCGCCGCCACGCGGGTGAGCAGGCCGTCGATTCGGAGATCCCCAGGTTCGACCCCGTCGAGCGGCGACAGTGCGCCGCCGAGGACGTGGTAGAGACCCCGGTACTCGCCCGTTCGCTCCACCGACACGACGTCCACCGGCTGCTCGACCACGCAGATGACGGATCGGTCACGACGTGCGTCTGCGCAGACGTCGCAGAGCTCCTCTTCCGTCAGATTCCCGCACTCCCGGCAGAAGCGAACGCGCGCCTTGACCTCTTCGATCGCCCGGGACAGCTCGAGCGCCTCATCGGGACGAGTGGAGAGGATGTGGAACGCCAGTCGCTGCGCGCTTCGACGCCCGATCCCCGGGAGCTTCGTCAGTTGGGTCACGAGATTCTCGACCGCCGGGCTGAGCACGCCCGGAGCCTAGCCGTCCCTTTCGGACACTCCGGCTGGGGTTTGAGCGCCTTCTGGTCGCTGACTAGCCGCCCGGAAGAAGGCCGCCGAGGTCGCCCATCCCGCCGGGCAGCAGGCCGGACATCTTCGACTCCATGAGCCCACGAGCCGAGCGAAGCGCCTCGTTCACGGCCGCGAGCACGAGATCGGCGAGGAGTTCCGGGTCGTCCGGGTCGATCGCCCGCGGATCGATCGCGACCGAGAGGATCTCGCCGGCGCCGTTCGCCTTGACCGTCACCATCCCGCCGCCCGCGGAAGCCTCGACGACCTCGGTCGCAGCCTCCTCCTGGGCCTTGGCGAGCTCTTCCTGCATCCGCTGTGCCTCTTTGAGCATCTTGTTCATGTCGAAGTTCATTCGTCGCTTGCCTCCACCTCGTGGGCGTCGAAGGTCTCCTTCAGCAGTGCGAAGACGTCCTCTTCCGAAAGCGGCTCGTCGTTCGCCGGCGCCAGGTGCTCCTCGGCCTCGCGCGACTCGAGGACGACCGCGAGCTTGCGCCCCGTGACCTCGAAGAGCGCATCGCGGAGCATGCCGATGTTCTGCGGCTCGGCGATCTGGCGCCGATGGAAGTCGGCGCCGGCCGGGAACTCGAGCGTGAGCGTGTCGTCGGCGAGGATGGTCGGCGTCGCCTCGGTCAGGAGGCTCGCAATCGGGATCGAGCGCTCGCGGACGGCGTCGAGAATGCTTCGGTCCCATGCCTCGCTGACCTGCTCGAGTTCGACGGGCGGCGCGGCCGCGGCGTCCGTCGCTGGCGCCTCGACGGGCCGGGCTTCGACCACCGCCACGGGCGCCGGCGGTGGCGCGCTCGCAGCCGGTGTCGTGACGTTCGGCGCGCGCGACTCGAGCAGTTCGACACGATGCGCGAGCGACTCGCGTGAGAGGTCGGAGGCGGGCCTGGTCACCTTCACGAGGGCGAGCTCGAGCGGAAGCCGGGGGTCCGCGCCCTGACGGATGTCCTCGACGGCGACCGCGAGGAGGTCGATGAGCCGGAGCACCGTGGGTTCCGGGAGCTGGTTCGCCTGCTCGCGTAGACGCTCCTTCGTCTCCTCGGTGACCGGAAGCGACTCGGGGACGTGGCCCATGTGCTGCACGAGCAGCAGGTGCCGCAGGTGCTCGAGGAGGTCGATCACGACCCGACCGAGATCCTGACCCTGCTCGGCGAGCTGCTCCAGGAAGAGGAGCGCGCCGGCCGTGTCGCGGTCGACCACCGTGTCGCAGAGGCGCAGGAGCGACTCCTCGTCGACCGCTCCGACGAGTTGGAGCACGGACTGTGCGTCGATCGAGCTGTTCGTCGCGGCGGCGAGCTGGTCGAGGGTGGAGACGGCGTCGCGGAAGGAGCCGCGCGCGGAGCGCGCGATGAGCGAGAGCGCCGACTCCTGCGCCTGGATCCCCTCGCCCTCCGCGACGCGGCGCAGCAGCGTTACGACATCCGGCAGCCGTGGCCGCTGGAAGACGAAGGTCTGGCAGCGCGAGCGCACCGTCGCGAGCACCTTCTGCAACTCGGTCGTGCAGAACACGAACACGAGGTGGGGAGGCGGCTCCTCGATGAGCTTCAGCAGGGCCTGCCATGCAGCGTCGGTCAGCTGGTGGGCCTCGTCGAGGATGTAGATCTTGAAGCGACCCTCGACCGGCTGGAGGACGACGCGCTCACGGATCTCGCGGATGTCGTCGATGCCGCGCTGCGACGCAGCATCCATCTCGACGACGTCGAGCGAGGTGCCGTTCGCTATCGCGAGGCAGACCGGGCACGCCTTGTCGGGATCGGGCGACGGGCCGGGCGTCCCCGCACAGTTCAGCGCCTTCGCGAGGATCCGTGCCATCGAGGTCTTGCCCGTGCCGCGAGGGCCGGCGAAGAGGTACGCCTGGCGCACCTGGCCGTGCTCGATCGCGTTCCGCAGCGTCCTGACGACCGCCTCCTGTCCGACGACCTCGTCGAACCCCTGCGGGCGGTACTTCCGGTAAAGGGCAGTCACTGCACTGATTCAATCAAAGGCTCGGCCACGCGCTCCGTCGTCGAAAGCGGCCTCACCGGAGGAATCCACGTCGCCTGCTCGGATCGGGCGGAACCGCGGCACCTGAGAGGGAGTCCTTAGCGCTGCTTCCTTCCGGACCTGACGCGGTTCGGACGCTCCCAGTGCGCGGGACCCGATCGTCAACGCCGCGTGCGCAGACCCTGGCCCGACGAACCGTCCCTCGGACGGCGTTCGGCCCCGCATGGAGCGGATTTCGGGTTCAGGGAACCGCTGACTCCCCACCTAGCGCGGCCGAGCAGGCGGAGGGTACCACCTCTCCTCGTGACTACCATCGCCGGTGCCCATGCTCGATGCGACGCTCTACACCGATGCCGGCTGCCCGTGGGCGTACTCGGCGAACCCGGCGCTCCGCGTGCTCGAGTGGCGCTTCCGCGACCAGCTCTCGTGGAGGCTGGTGATGATCGGGCTTCGCGAGGAGCCGAGCGATTCGGCCGTCCGCACGTTCGACGGACATCGCGCCCTCGAGCGCTGGCACGTCTTCGGAAAGCGCTACGGGATGCCGTTCGCGACCGAGCCGAAGGAGCGTCCGTCCGGAACCGGGCGCGGCTGCCGGGCGGTCGCCGCCGCCGGGCTCGACGATCCAGGGTCGGAGTGGCGCGCTCTGCGCGCGCTCCAGTTCGGGTACTTCGCCGGCTCCGTGTACCTGGACGACACCGAAAGCCTCCGGTCAACAGTGGGCGCTATTGCAGGTCGCGCCGACGACCCGGACGTCGTCGCCGAGTACGAGCGCCAGCGTGCCGAGGCCCGATCTGCGGAAGGCACGCCCGCCCACATGCAGGACAAGACGACGGTGTCCGACGGGAGCGTGCGCTACACGGCTCCGTCCGTCGTCTTCCGCCGCGGTCAGGAGACGGCCGTCGCCGGCGGCTGGCAGCCACTCCTCTCCTACGACACGGTTCTCGCGAACTTCGCGCCCGGGCTCGAGCGCGTGCCTCCGCCCGAGTCGCCCGAGCCGCTTCTCGACTTCTTCTCCGGCGGGCTCACGACCGCGGAGGTCGCGCTGCTCCTCGCCGAGGGCTCCGATCCGATCCCCGATCGAGAAGCGGCGAGTGACCTCCTGGCCGAGCTCGTGGAGCAGGGCCGAGCCGTCCGGACGCCGCTGGGCACGGATGCGCTCTGGACCCGGGCGTAGCCGCTACTCGAGCGCGAACGACCCCGGGACGACGTCTCCGGCAGGCTCGAACGTCGCCATCACGACACCCGTGGTCGAGAGCGTGCTGTCCACGAGCTTCAGGCCGGCGGGGAGAGTTCCGTCTCCGAAGAGCTTCTTTCCCGACCCGATGACAAGAGGGAAGAGCCAGAGGCGGTACTCGTCGACGATGCCCGCGCGCAGAAGCGACTGGATGAGGTCCGAGCTTCCCACGACCTGGAGCTCAGGGCCGTCCTTCTTCTTGAGCTCCGCAAGTGCTTCCGCAGCGTCGCCCTCGAGCAGGACCGAGTTCTCCCATTCGAGCGTCGGCCGGCCGCGTGATGCAACGTACTTCGTCGCGTTGTTGAAGATCGATGCGCCCTCGTCCTCGGAGGCGTGCGGCCAGTGCGCGGCCAGGATGTCGTACGACTTGCGGCCGAGGACCATGGCAAACGGCTTGCTGGTCGCCTCGGCCATGACCTCGACCATCCGGTCGTCCCAGTAGTTGACCGACCAGCCGCCGAGGGCGAAGTCGCCGTCGGTGTCCTCGGTCGGGCCGCCCGGCGCCTGCATGACGCCGTCGAGGGTGAGGAACGTACTCACGACCAGCTTTCTCATCGTCCGGTCCTTTCGTTCGCGGATGTCCAGTATCAGACCGCCGTGCGGGGCAGGAGTCATCGACCCGGCGCGGTTGTCCCTCCGGCGCTCGTCGTACGCTGGACGGCGGCGATGCTCGTCGAGGACAGGGCGGCTTTCATCGAGCAGTTCGAAGTTCGCGAGGCCGACCGGCGCGCGACGAGGCGAACTCGACGGCTCACGCGTGCCGAGCTCGACGTCATGCGCGGTGAGGTGGAGGCACGGCTCGCGGGCGACGCCCTGTGGCGGCTGGCCTCGCAACTCGCGGTCGTCCGCGAGCTCGGGGATCCGAAGGGCGAGCAGGCTCTCATTCGTGAGATCGAGATGGTCAGGGGACGACTCCGGGTCGCGCGCGAGAAGCTCCAGGAGCGCCGCCTGCGCCTCGAACGCGCGGAGCGCGACGCGAGCCTCGACGGTGGGGAGGGCCGCAGGGCGAGGGTGTTCCGCCTCCATTCTGCTCGGCACCACCTCGATTGCTCCGAGCGACGCTTCGCGCGACTCGCCTCCGCCCAGGTCGATCGACCCGTCCTCGTCGCGAATCGCGAGGGGCGCCACTGGTGGTGGTACCTCGATCGCTTCTGGTGGGACGACGAGGGTCTGTCGGCGAGGAACGTCGCGACGCTCGTCCTTCGCTCGGACCTCCAACGGCAGCACCAGGCGAACGAGCTCGCACGCGTCCGCGCGAGTGTTCTCGGGCACGAGCCTCCGCCGCTGCGAAAGGCGGAGGAGGTCTCGCCGATCGTGAGGTTCGCGGTCTGGTGCCGGGATCGCGGCCGCTGCGTGGACTGCCGGTCGACGGAGGATCTCGAGTACGAGCAGATCGTCCCCTTTTCGAAGGGCGGGCTGCGGTGGATCGCAAACGTCGAGCTGCGCTGTGCGGCATGCCGCGACAGGCGGATGCTCAACACCGTCCGCACCGAGGTGAGCCGCGCGCGGATCGAGTCGACGGCCTTCGTGCGCTAGCGGCCTTTTGCTCGCGTCTTGTCGAGTAGCTGGAGGAGCCTGTGCGCCGCGAGCTCGATCTCCTTGTGATCCCACTCGGCCGCTCGGTACACGCACGCGATGAGTCCGGAGCGATGGACGCGCCGGAAGTCGCCGTAGACGAACGCGTATCTCCCCTTCGTCTCGTCGCCCGGGCCTTCGGTGAGCCCGAGGTGCCACACCGCGTACTCCTTCCACGTGTGTGAGGCAAGGTATGCGTCCTGGTCGGCGGCCTTCGGCTGCGCTTCGCCCCATTCGCTACGCACCACGTACTGTCGGCGCCCGATGAGCTCGCGGGCATGCGCGACCGCTCGCCTGTTCACCGCGTACGAGGCCACTCTCCATGTGTTCCCGCCTTGGACGGCGACGAATCCCATTCGAGATTTGAGCATGGCGCAACCTGGCGTACTCGCCCGGGACCACGCAGACCGGGCGAGACCTCGCTGGGGAACCCTGCCTACGACGCCCGCCTCGCATCGGGTCCGCGTCGCCTCGGATCTCACGCTTGCGAGGGCTCGATACGACGGCTGATAGGCACCGCGCGCCTGGTCGAGAGCGTCGCTGTGAAGAAACCTCGCTTGACCTGATCTCGTACCTCCCAGCGTTTGGAATCGCCGCCAAGGCGGGCATCCTGTCGACGACGCAGATCGGCATCGACGCGACCCTTCCCCTCGAGGGGTTCCCTGACGTCGGCGCCCGGTCTGCGTCTCCGCTGTGTGCCCTGTGGGGTTGGCCTTGACGTGCGGCACGCCAAGCTCACGACCTCGCGAGACTCGCCCACGTGGTGCAGAACTGCAGCAAGTGCCCCAGCCGCGAACCGCTGGTGGCGCCGACAGCGCGTCGGTCGCGACGTGGAGGCAACGATCACCGATGCCTGAGTAGGACTAGTGCCGCCGGCGTAACGCAGGCAAGTTCCGCCGCCGGTCGTGGATGAGCGGCTTCTAGGAAGGGCTGGTCACCGGAGTTGCCCGATCACCGCGTCCGCGAGCGGCAGCGAGGCGGTGAGCCCGGGAGATTCGATCCCGAAGAGGTGCACCAGGCCCGAGACACCGTGCTCCCGCGAGCCTTGCACGAGGAAGTCCGCCGCGGGCGCATCCCTTCCCGAGATCTTGGGGCGGATGCCCGCATAGTCCGGCTCCAGCGCACCATCTGGAAGTCCGGGCCAGTAACGCCGGATAGCCGCGTAGAAGCGCTCGACGCGCCGCGGATCCACCGTGTACTCGATCCTGTCCGTCCACTCGACGTCCGGGCCGAAGCGCGCGCGGCCGCCTAGGTCGAGCGTCACGTGTACGCCGAGGCCTCCCGGCTCGGGCACCGGGTAAATGAGGCGCGAGAACGGCGAGCCTTTCGCGAGGGAGTAGTAGTTGCCTTTGGCATAGAGCTCAGGCGGCGCGAGGTCGGCGGGGTAGCCCTCGATGCGGCGCGCGAGACTAGGCGCCCGCAGCCCTGCGCTGTTCACGACCTCCCTGGCAAGGATCGGTTCGGCGCCGGTGACGTGCAGTTCGATCCCGTCGGCGCGCACGACCCCCTTCGTGAGCGGGCTCTGCAACGCGAGCATTGCCCCGGCGCGTTCCGCATCGCCCAGGTAGGCGACCATCAGCGCGTGGCTGTCGATGATCCCCGTCGAGGGCGAGTGCAGAGCCGCCACGCAATGCAACTCCGGTTCCATGGCGCGAGCTTGATCCGAGCTCAGGTGTACGACGTCAGTGACTCCGTTGGCGTGCGCCCTCCGTCGGATGTCCTCCAGCTCGTCCAGTTGCGCGGCGTCGGTGGCGACGATCAGCTTGCCGCAGCGCCGGTGCGGAACTCCGCGCTGGTCGCAGTAGGCGTACATGCGCTGCCGACCCTCCACGCAGGTCCGCGCCTTGAGCGAATGCTGTGGGTAGTAGATCCCGGCGTGGATGACCTCCGAATTACGCGAACTCGTATGCGTCCCGATTGCGTCTTCGGCCTCGAGGATCACGACCTCGCGCCCTGCCTTCGCCAAGGCGCGCGCCGTCGCGAGGCCGACCACGCCGGCGCCGATGACGACTGCGTCAGCGTGGTCCACTGACGAAGCGGCGCTCAACCAAGAGGGTCCCCGAGACGCGTGACGGCCATTGCGACTGTTTGGCGCCACCGGTGGACAGCGCCACGAGGATGTCGCGTGTCCGGCTCATGGCGCGATTACATCGTGCATCAGTGACGCGTGCACGCTGCGGAACAAGCATCTCACGAGCATTCGCGACACTTCCGGCGCGACTGCCTAGCTGAGCCAGTCGGGGCGGCTCTGGGGGCAGCCGCGCTGCCTAAGCATCGGGCGCTTCTCAGCTCGTGCGCCTGACGGCGACGGTGAAGGACGCTTTCGCAGTGTTTCCACTTCATCGACCCCCGCCATGGCCGGAATCTAGGAGGTTGAGATGCCACCCGCATGACGCGCTCGAGCGCGAGTGCCTAGATGGCAGTTTTGGGGCCGTCCTCCCAGGTGGGGGAGCGCGGGCTCTTCGCCCCGGCGCTCCTAGTTGCGCGGCCCGCGCTAACGGGATTCGTCCCCCAACCCTCTCGTCTGATCATCGGCGCTAGCTCGTACGAGTCAACCCAAACGGCCGCCAGCGCCGTGCCCCATTCCCGGGCCGCCGAGGTGGAGGACGTAGGTTGCGGGGATGCGCGGGGAGACCGATCCGGTCGCGACGGCGAGGGCGATCATCGACACCAACCTCTACATGGTGCTGGGCACCGCCGACGAAGGCGGTCGCCCCTGGGTCTCCCCCGTCTACTACGCCCACGTCGACTATCGCGAGTTCCTGTGGATGTCGAGACCTGAGACTCTCCATTCCCGTAATCTCGTCGCCCGGCCTCAGATCAGCCTCGTGATCTACGACTCGTCGGTGCCGATCGGCACCGGCCAGGGCGTCTACATGTCGGCCACCGCCGAAGAGGTAACTGGCGACGACCGTCTCGCCATGATCGACGTCTTCTCACGACGCTCTCTCGGCCAGGGTGGTGGCGCGCTGGCGCTCGAGGATGTCGAGCCGCCAGCCGAGCTTCGGCTCTACCGCGCGGCCGCAACGGCGCACTTCATCCTCGGGTCGATTGACCGACTCGTCCCCGTCGACTTATTGCGGTGAAGAGCTGAGGCCGCGTCGTCGAGCGGCTCCGAGAGTGGGCCCGAGAGGTCGCTGGCTCGGTCGGTGCGCTGCGCTAAGGCGGGGCGGGCCGGGTGGCTGCCTGACGCCGCAGTTCCGGCTCTCACCGGATGGCCCGGGCCTCGCGGGCAAGCATGAACGCGCCCGAGCGGTCGTGCCGGACTCACCGAAAAGTCACGGTAGGTGCGGGCAGCCGGGACGTACAGGACGCAACCGGGTCAATTCTCGACGAGCTGACCGAGACGGTTACGCCGTCGCTTGCAGCAAAGCGGCGTCCGGCGGCTCGGGCAGGCTACGGCGCAGCCGGGTCAAATACATACGCCGTGTCTGGACTCCCGAACATCTGTCTTGTCTTGATCACCCCGGACTCGTCGGAGATCCGGTGGGTATCCGCAGTGCCGAAACCTGGAATGAGGATCCCCGGTCGTTTCCCGGGAGCGTGGCTTGTGGTCGATGAGGTCTTACGGAGTGGAGTAGTGACGCACACCGTGTTCGGCTCGACAGCGTCCGAGGGGCTGATCGACCAAGCGAGAGATCTCGCCGCCGACGCTGTCGAGCGCATGCAGGAGTCACTCTCACCGACGACGATGCGACGTTCCCTCGGCCGGAGCGGACAGGTACACCACCTCCCGTAGCCGTAATCCTCTGTGTTGGGCACGGGCGGTAGGGCTGCCTTGCGCGGTTGGCCAGATAGATCGTTCGATAGCTCTCCAAGGCAAAGTGGTGGGCGCGCCAGAGCCGGCCCGCGACCAGGCCCGACCCGCGCAACACGTTCGAGGGGGTGGGGTAGCGGGTCACACCACACCCTCCTTACTACGCGTGGCCGCGAGGGAAGGTGGTGGGCGCGCGCGACGCGCCCCTTGACGACGATGCAGCAGCAGGACTAACGTCGCTGAGTGGCTTGCCGTGCTGTCTGTATCTCGCGAGCCGAAGGAGCCGGCGGCAGCCAGACTGCACAGCTCGTCGCAGAACGGCTCGGCTTTCGCTACATCGACGACGAGATCATCGCGCAGGCGGCGGCGAAAGGAGGAATCTCTCCCGGCGATGTAGCGGATGAAGAGAAGCGAAAGTCGGCGTTGAGCCGGATAGCCCGGGAGTTCGGCAGAGCCGCGGTTCCGGACAGCTACGGCATTGCGGGCATGGCACATCCATACGAGGAAGTCTCGTCAGAAGCCGTCCGAAGCCTGATCCAGGACGCGATCGAGGAGACTGCGGACCGTGGCGACGTCGTCATCGTCTCCCATGGAGCGTCGTTTGCGCTCTCCCGCAGGCCCAACGTACTTCGCGTCCTTCTGACCGCATCTCCCGAGACACGCGTGGGCAGGCTGTCGGAATCGCGCGGGCTCGATCCCGAAGGCCGCCCGGAAGGCGATCAAGGACGCTGATGCCGCCCGAAGCGACTATCTGCGACGTTTCTACGGCGTCGAGACCGAGCTACCTACGCACTACGACCTCGTCGTCAACACTGACGTTCTCAGCGTCGAGCAAGCGGCAGAGGTCATCGCCCAGGGCGCAAGCTGATGCGACCGACGTAGCCCGCGCGTGAGAGCTCAGAACGCCGATCGCCGGCGGTGCCGACTCGCCTTCGGTCGATGTTCGGGCTGAAGACGCGAGAGACAGTGCCACGTGCTTACCAGGAGCGGGCATAGGATCGCCGCGTGTCCCTCAGCAAGAACGAGAAGGTCGTGCTGCTGAGGCGGATTCCACTCTTCTCGGAATGCACCAAAGCCGAGCTCATCGAGGTCGCGATTAGCGCGGATGAGCGCATGGCATGGGAAGGCGAGGAGCTGACCCAGGAGGGCCGGCTCGGTCGTGAGTTCTTCATCGTCGTCGACGGTGCCGTCGCCGTTCGGCGCGATGGGAGGAAGCTGGCCGACCTCGGCCAAGGGGATTGGTTCGGTGAGATCGCGATCCTCACGCACAAGCCTCGCACGGCGACGGTGACGGCGACCTCGCAGGTGAGCCTGCTCGTCATCAGCGACCGTGCGTTCCGACGGCTCGTCGAGAGGTCGCCCCGGATTGCGCTGAAGGTACTTCGGAGCGTGGCGGATCGCCTCGAGCACGATAGGCACAGCTAGGCCGCCTGGTCTGCCTCTCGGCTGTGGCATCCACGGGTGGCTATCAGGCGCCGATGGCATCGAGGGTCGGGTACCGCTGCATGGCTCCTGCCGGATATCCGACTCTCGACGGATGTCAGGACTTGACGTCTCTTACGCGACCTCGGGCGAGTGCTCGACCCACTGCCCGCGCGAGCCTCCGGTTCCCACCGCTCGAGCTCCGATCGCAACGCATCTTCACCTTGGTCGACGAACGCCTGGATCGCGTGCGCGTATGAGATCGCGAGGATGAACCTTCATCTCACTCCAGCTGAGAGCTTCGACCTCGGCCACCGAGCGAGGCATCGCCGCTCGGCAAACTCAGCCTCGCCGACGCGACCGAGACCTTCGCGGAGCAGTGTCTCCACGGCCTTGATCCTTGCACCGTGATCCGGCACGGAGATCTCCTGACGGAAGCCATTCCCGCACTCAGGACAGGTGCACGTCGCCCACGACTGCCGGCTCGTGCTTGTCGCCGCCTCGAGTAGGACGCGGCGGATCGTTTCGACTTCCTCGGCTGCAGTCAGGGCGAGCGCGGGCCGGACGGCGGATGGCGACCGGAGGCGTGTGATCTGAGGTCGAGCGGCTCGGATTCCGCGTCCACGGGAATCCGCTGGCGAGCGTCTCGCCTCTTCAAGTGATCGCCGCTCAGGACCGTGTCCCGCCCACGTTCGGCTGCGAGTCGTGCGTGATGCTCGCAGAGGTCTCCCGTTGCCGGCACGGAGCGGCAGGTACTGCCATCGCGAAGCGTCGCCGAACGCAGCGGAGCTGCGATGTCGATGCACGAAGTGTGACGCCTGGCGCGCAGCGCCGGGGACTCCGAGACGAGGCCGTTCCACACGAGGACGACCTCGGTCACGAGGCGACGCGCTCGTTCGCGACCGCCAGCACGCGCGGCTCGCGCTCCGCCTCGAGCTCGCGTGCCCGCACCGCGACGATGTGCCGGGCGACGCGCTCGGCGTCGCGCCCCGCTCCACCGATGAGCATCGACGCGAACGAGTGCAGGAAGGGCAGGCCTGCGAAGTAGAGGCCCGGAGACGATGCAACGGCGCCTGGTACTGCACGGGATAGCCGTCGTCACCGATCTCGTACGGAAGCCTGATCCAGCTGAAGTCGGGGCGGAATCCAGTGCACCAGACCACGTTCCGCACGTCGAGACGCGACCCCCCTCGAGCACCGGCATCCCGTCCTTGACGCCGACGACGCGCTCGAGAACACGCTCGACACCCGCTCGCAGGAGATCCTTGCGCCGGTACCGAAGCAGCGGCGCGCCACCGTGGCGAATGTGCGAACCCATCTTTCGACCCATCGGCGTGTCCGCGGTGAGGATGTGCGTGCCCGCGAAGAAGAGCAGCCGGAAGCCCAGCCGCCCGCGTCGGCTCTCGATCGGCGCCGGAATCTGCCCCGTGTCCTTTCCTGCCAGGACAACGTCGTGCTTCGAGGCGGCCTCCCACGCAACGTCCGAGCCGGAGTGGCTCGCGCCCACGACGAGAACCGGTCCCTTCTGCAGCTGCGACAGATTCCGGTAGTCGTTCGAGTGGAGCTGCGTGATGCTCGGATCGAGCTCGCCTGCGAAGTCGGGCGTGTACGGCTTCTTGAAGACGCCTGTGGCGACCACGACGTTGTCCGCCTCGAAGCCGCCCTCGCCGGTGTGGACGACGTACTTCCCGTCCTCCTTCGTCAGAGCGTCCACCGAGACACCGCTGCGCACGGGCAGCTCGAAGCTTTCCGTATACGCCTCGAGGTAGTCCGCGAACTCGTCCTTCGTGGGATACGCGGTCCGCTTGGCAGGGAAACGCATGCCGGGCAATCCATCGCGGAACGCGGGAGAGTAGAGCTTCAGTGAATCCCAGCGCTGCCGCCAAGAGTCTCCGATCCGCTCGCTTGCGTCCACGATTACGAACGATCGACTCCGCTTCTGCAGGTAGTAGCCGACCGAGAGCCCCGCCTGTCCACCGCCGATGATCACCGTCTCGTAGCGCTCCATCGTTGCCTCCTTCGTCGATGCAACGACGGTAGGCCTCAAGGGCGTAGGAGCGCATCGCGCGGATCCACCATCTTGCGGCAGCGCCTCAGTGGTCAGTTCTGACCACGATGCCCGAGCTCAGACGAGACCGTTTTCGAACGCGTACCCGGTCGCCGCGGCGCGTGAGGAGACGCCGATCTTCCGGAACGTGTTCTGCACGTGCCGCGCGACGGTGTGCTCGCTGATGACGAGCGTCGAGGCGATCTCGCGATTCGTCTTCCCCGATGCCACGAGGCGGAGCACCTCTAGTTCGCGCCGGGACAGCCCGTGCGCGTCTTCCTCTCGCCCGGCGAGTCGCGCGAGGTCCGGCGCCGCCCCGAGCCGCTCGAAGATCTCCCGTGCGGCCTCGAGCTCGAGCCTCGCCGCCTCGTCGTCTCCGAGATCGGCGCAGGCACGCGAGACGAGCAACCGGGTGCGCGCGATCTCGTACGGCGCGTCGAGCGCGAGCCAGACTCGATGGGCATCGCGCAGCGGGCCGAGCGCGCCGTGGGCCTCCCCCGCAGCGACGAGGACCGCACCCTGCGCATGCGCGACCATCGCGCCGAGCATCGCGCTCTCGTAGCGCTCAGCCAGCTGCACAAACTCGGCGCACACCCTCCGCGCCTCCTCAACCTCGCCGGCGGCGAGAGCAATCTCGACGTGCGCCGGGAGCAACGCGGCGCGCTTGAGCGGCTCCTCGGCCTCTGCGCTCGCTCGGCGGATCGCGGCGAGCGCGGCGTCGTGTTTTCCCTGGGCGAGCCGAAGCTGCGCAAGGCCGGGCTGCGGCTCCCAGCCCAGATTGCTCGCCTCGCGGTATGCCTGCTCCGCCTCCTCGAAGCGGCCGAGCAGGCGGAGCACCTCGCCCTGACGGTAGTGCGCGAGCCCCGTCACGACGCTCAGCGGATCGAAGCGTGTGCCTGCGAGTCGCGCCTCCTCGAGCGCTTCGTCCCAGGAGCCGTCGAGCTGCAGGAGCTCGGAACGATGGATCAGGCAGCGGCCGGTGAAGGCAACGAGATCCGGCTGCCGTGCTGCCCACGAGGTCAGCGCTCGCGTCCACTCCCTCGCACGCCCCACCTCGAACACCCCCTGGCAGGCGAGGATGACGCCGCAGTACACGAGACCTTCGACGAACGGAGACACCTCTCCCGCGGTCACCGCGACCATCGACTCGTCGAGCAGCACGAGGCCTTCTTGCACTCGGCCCGCCTGCACCAGCATCTGGCCCTGGCCGTGCAGTGCCAGAGCGAAGAGATCTGGGTCGCCCAGGCGCTTGCCGATGGCAGCCGCCTCGCCGGCAATCGCGGCGCCTGCGAGAAAGTCGCCTTCCGCCTCCTTCCGGAACATCGCCGGCAGCAGCAGGTAGCCGTGCTCCACCGTCTCCTCGGGCTCGTCCTCGATCAGACGCTGCGCACGGGCGAGCCAACCGCCAGCAGGCCCGACCGCGCCTCGGTAGGCGAGGCTCATCCCGATCCAGCCTGCGCAATACGCCGCACGGCGCGTCTCCTGTCGCTCGAGATACCGGTGATGTGCGCGCTCGAGAACTGCCAGCGCGTCGTCGTCTCGCCCGAGCATTCGGGCCGTCGTCGCGTAGAGCTCGAGATCCTCGGCGTCAAGCGGCGTTTCCTCATCGGCCCGCGCGAAAGCGTCGTACGCATCAAGCCATGAACGCTCTTCGCATGCGGTGCGGGCGGATTCAAGATCCGTCATGCCCTGGATTGTGTCGCCCTGGCGTCTTGGATGCTCATGCGTTAGCCCTATCCCGTCAGCTCCTTCAGGGCTCGAACCGGATCGAGTCGATCAGGGTGTTCATCCTCGCCTTGAGCCTCGGATCCACCTTCGCACCGAAGCTCGCGTCCACGATCAGGACCTGACGGCCGCTCTTCACCATCGTGAACTCCTCGTTCCCCGGAGGCAGGACGAACGTGCCGCGGGTTATCGGGAACAGGACCGCGCAGGGTGACCGCTCCACAGAAGCTTCGGGAACGGCGGTTTCGGAATGGCCGCGAACGTCACCCGGAGCCCACGGACGCCGTTCAGATCCACGTTCTCGACGCGGCGGATCCGGACGTCGTCCCGCTTCCGGAGTGCCGCGAGGAAGTCCGCAGGAGTGCGCACGGGCGCGAGTCGGCCGGACTGGTCGAAGACCTGCTTCGTGACCGACATGCTCAGCCCTGAACCCTCTTGCCGGATCAGCTCGAACTGCGGAAGCGACGCATCGATTGCCTCGGCCACCCATCCGTCGTCGGGCACCTGGATGGAGAAGTGCGGCCCCGCGCCCGTGTAGTGGAGCCTCACGTTGGCCGGAACGGGCCCGTTCTTCAGAGTGTCGTCTGCCGTTCGACCTCGCTGGCGCCAGGCGGTGGATCCGTCGGCGTGAGCCGGACGAGGGCATTCGTCTTCGGATCGTCGACCCAGAGCGAGCCTGCACCCGACCTGATGAACGACGCCCCGTCGGGGGCCGGAATCGGCGAGCCGAGGAGCCTCGCCGTCTTGGTATCGATGCGATAGACGAGGCTCGGGTTCCGGGTCAGCACCCAGACCGAGCCCTCGGCAGCAGCCGTGCTCGGCGGCTCCCCGTCGAGGTTGATCGCGCGCGCAAGTGACATCCGGTCGGGATCGATCGGCACGACGGTGCGGTCGATCCTGGTCGGCGCCCAGATCCGCCCGTCCTCCGCAACGGGGAATCCGGCCTGGCCCCCGAACGCGATCGTCTCGACTGCGCCCGACCTGGCAACCCTCGTCAAGGCTCCGTTCCCACCGATCGCCCAGACGGTCCCGTTCTTCTCGAGCACCGGTACCGCGAAGAGCCCGAATGGCTCCTCCGGGCCCGACCGTCCGCTGGCCATCGGACGCGTAGCTGGCGAGATGGACGCGTGGGTCCGAGCCGACGTTCAGCGTGGCCCAGAGCCGTCCGCTCGACGGCAGGAGGCCGCTCACCGCCTCGTTCCCGAGCTTCGTCCGCTGGAGCACGCGACCCGTCGACGAGTCCAGGCGAACGAGGAGCCCCGGCCCTCCGACCCAGAGCGTGTCCCCCTCGACGCGCATGTCCACGTAGGCGTCCTTCGGGAAGAGCTTCGTCGGCGCGCCGACGACGCTGTCGCTCTCCGCGTCGACGTGGACGAGCGCTCCGTCGCTCGTCATCGCCCAGACGTCGCGGTCACCCGCGATGAGCCCTGCGACCCTCGCGTTGAGCGGGATGCGGACAGCCTCGCTGGCGACCGGCGCGTTGGCGTCGCCGGAGGACGACGAGCTCGCGAACGAGGACGACCGCGAGGATCGCGGCCGCGATCGCCAGAAGCGCGACCGCTACTCCGACGAGCAGCGGGCGCCGCGACCGCTCGACCCCGAGTGGGGCGAGCTGCGCCACGAGTGCGGTGGGCTCGAGCTGTGGATCGGCGAGCAGCGGCTCGCCAGTCCGCTCGTCCAGCAGTCGTACCAGCGACCTGCTCGCTCCGGAAGCATCGGGCCCCTGCGGCCGGAGCGGATTCGGGAGCAGCCAGGCGCGCTCTCCGCCATCGGCACCCTCGAGCACGATGTCCGCCGGGCCGATCTCGTCCGGCGCAACGCCTGCGTCCTGCATGGCCGCGAGCTGGTCGGCGATCTGCACGCCGATCCTCGCCGCGCGGGGTCGTTCGAGCCTGTCGACGCCGTCGAGCGACTGCCCCGACGTCCGGCGGGTGGCGAGCCAGAGCTGCGCTCCGTCCTCACCCTGCCCGTAGACCGGGAGAAGGCGCGCATCGGTGACCCCGGCGAGCCGGCGCGCTCGGTCGCGTAGCGTGGACGCGCTCTGTTCGTCTGCTGGCACGGGAGTGACGAGCACCGACACGGCCCGCTCCAGCGACGCGTCCGAAGCGGCGAACCACTCGCCCGAGCCGCTCGAGACGATTCGCTCTTCGACGAGGTAAGGGCCGAGCTGACTACCCGCAGAGACGCCCATCCGCAGCCTTCCGTCTGGAGGTCGCGAGCCTACGAGCGTCCGGACGCGGGGTCAAGAGGGCGCTCATCCGCCATCCTCGATCCTCGTGAGCGTTCTGTCCGCGACGCTTCCGACCCACACCACGCCGCCGTTCACCGCCAGCGAGAGCGGGGCGCGCGCCGGCGAGAGGGGCGAGCCGACGATCTCGCCGGTCGCCGGGTCGAGCCGCGTGACCGTGCCATCGGCCGCCGAGACCCAGACGGCGTCGTCGGACGCGGCCAGGTCGTGGATTTCCTTGCCGAGGGAGATCGCTGCGCCCTCGACTCGACCCGTGCCGGAATCGATGCGCATCAAGGTGTTGTCACCGAGATTGGCGACCCACACCTTGCCTCCGCCGACGGCAAGAACAGCCGGCTGGCTGCCGACACGAATCTTGGCCCTGACGGCTCGTGTCCGCGGGTCGATGCGCCAGACCGTGCCGTCGGCGCGGTTCGCGACCCAGACCGATCCTCCCGCGAGGGCGACATCCGTCGGATCGTGCCCTGTGTCCACCCTGGAGGTGATCCGATCGGCGGGCGTCGCGATCCTGACGAGGCTGCCCGGCGCCTTCGCCTTGCCCGGCGCGACTGCCCACACCTCTCCATCGCCGACCGCCAGTGCCGTGGCGAACGGGAACGGGACGTGCTGGACCGCCTGACCAGTCTCCGGATCCACATGGTCGACGCCTCCTACATCTGCGACCGCATGCGCGATCCAAACCGCGTTCGGCCCGAGCTCGACGTCCGTGAACGAGCCGCCGCCGAGGTCGACTGCCGCTGAGAAAGCCTGGGTCTCCTCGGTGCCGATGTCGACGCGCATGAGCCGATTGCTCTGACCGGCGAGCGCCCAGGCGTACGTGTCGTCGGCCGCGAGGTGATCGGGGTCGTAGGGGAGTGACACCGGATCTCCGACGATCCGGCCGGCCGGGTTGTCCGGCGCTCCCCCGCCCCCGGAGAAGACGCCGGCGAGCGCTGCGATCGCAAGGGCCGCGACGACGACCGCTCCTGCGCCCGCGCCCGCCAGGAGCACGCCGCTCCGCGAGCGGCGATGACGCCGCCGACCGACGTCGACGGGAGCCGCAGCGCCGGTGGCCACGCTCCGCTCGGCGAGCCGGACGCGGCCGCCTTCGACGGCGGCGACGGCGGCGCGACCGAGATCGCCAGCGGAGCGGAAGCGGCGGCTCGGATCCTTGCTCATCGCCCGTTCGACGACGTCGTCGAGCGCCTTCGGGGCACCGCTCTTGCTCGGCTTCGGCGGCGGCTCGTCGAGGTGAGCGGCGAGGGCCTCGAGCTCGCTCTCGACCCCGAACGGCGGGCTCCCCGTCACCGCCTGATAGAGGACGGCGCCCAGAGCGTAGACATCGACGCGCGCGTCGACCGGCTCGCCGCGAATCTGCTCCGGCGCGACGTAGGCGAGCGTTCCCACCCATTGCCCGGTCTTCGTGAGCCCGTCCCCCGCCGCCGTCTCGCGGGTGAGCCCGAAGTCGGTGAGGTAGGCCTGCTCGGTTCCGCCGCATCGACGTGACGAGGACATTCGCGGGCTTGACGTCGCGGTGCACGAGACCTCGCGCGTGCGCCGCGTCGAGAGCCTCCGCCACCTGGCCGACGAGCGCGACGGCGCGATGCGGGTCGAGCGCGCCCTCGCCGGAGAAGCTGCTGGAGATCGGTGCCGTCGACGTACCGCATCGCGATGAACAGACGTCCGTTCTCCTCGCCGGCACCGTAGACGGGGACGACGTTCGGATGCTCCAGGCCTGCTGCGATGCGGCTCTCACGGGCGAAGCGCTGCCGGAAGCGCGAGTCTCCTGCGAGCTGCGGGAGCGATCACCTTCAGGGCGACCTCGCGCCCGAGGGCGAGATCCTCCGCCCGATAGACGACACCCATCCCGCCACGTCCGGCGATCGCCCGCACGCGGTAGCCGCCGATGACGTCGCCCGGGACGAGCTCGACCTCGCCGGCCGCCGGGCCTGCGACTGCGAGGCTCGCCTCGATCCGCTCCCGTGCAGCGTCCCGTCGTCGAGCAGAGCCGCAGCGCGCGTGAGCAGCGCGCGAGCGGCGTCCCCGTCCCTTCGGGCCAGCGCACGCTCGCCCGCGCGCTCGAGATGCCCGGCGGCGCGCGCGGCGAGCTCCTCGCTCTCCTGAGGGCGCAGTTCCGAGCGTAACCGAGCCGCGCGCTCGAGATGGAAGGCGACGAGCTCGTCGGACGCACCTGACTGCTCCAGGATGCCTCCGAGCCGCTCGTGCAGATCGGCGCGCCGGAGCTTCGGCGTCGCTTCGTAGACGCTGTCGCGAAGGAGCGCGTGGGTGAAGCTGTACGGGCGCGCGACGCTCGAGAAGACGTGCGAGAGCGTCGGCGACACGAGCTGCGGCGCCCCGTCCGCTCGTCCTTCGACGACGAAGTCGCGCTGAGCGAGCAGCGCGAGCGCTGGCGCCGGAGACGTGGTGTCGGGTGCGAGCGCCTCGACTCCGGAATCCCAGAACTCCCTACCCATCACCGCGCCACGCTCGGCGACGGCGCGCTCCTCGGCGGACAGGCCCTCGACCCGAGCCTGGAGCACCGCCTCGAGCCCCGCGGGCAGCTTCTCCGGGTCTCCCCCTTCCGCCACGTGACGCGCGAGCTGGAGCGAGCATCAGCGGGTTCCCTTCCGCATCGCGCACGAGCCGCCCGCCGTCCGCGCCGACAACGTCGCGCGGCCAACTCCTTGAGCATGAGCTCCGACGACGCCGAGTCGAGGGGCTCGAGCGGGATGCGCACGTCCTGGCCCGCGTCGGCGAGGTCGGGCCGGGCGTCGAGCACTTCCGGTCTCGCCGTCGCCAGAACGGGGATTCCGGGCACGCGCGACAAGGAGACGAGGAGGTCGAGCATCGCCGGCTCCGCCCAGTGGACGTCCTCGGCGACGAGCAGGACCTCTGCCGCCCGGCCGAGGTCACTCATGACCACGAGCGCGGATTGCTCGATCTCTGCCGTCGTCGCAGGCGCGTCGCTCTGTTCCGTTGCGAAGCGGAGCCGTTCCGCGCCCCGCGCACCCGCGGCGCGCTCGATCGACGTCCTCACCGAGCCCGTCGAGCCACTCGGCGAGGAGGCGGTACGTGATCGCTTCCCCGTAGGGAGGGCATCGGCCCCAGTAGGCGGCCCGCGTCGTCCTTGCCGCGATCTCCGCCACGAGCCGCGACTTCCCGATTCCGGGCGGCCCGAGGATCAGACACAAGCCACCGCTCCGCGCCACCTCCTCGCTCCCGAGCCAGGACTCGATCCGGCGCAACTCGTCCTCGCGTCCGATCAGCGCGATCGCGGACCCCCTCGCCACCTGTTCGGAACGCGCCGTGCTCATGTCGAGGAGCCGCCAGGCGCGGCACACGCCCGCCCTTCCCTTTGAGCTCGAGTGGGGGCACCGCGACGCACACGCCCTCGTCTCCGATGAGCTCGCGGGTCGTTGCGCCGATGAGGACCTCGCCCGGGCCGGCCGCCTGCTCGAGCCGCGCCGCGGTGTTCACCGGATCGCCCGTGACGAGCGCACGTCCGCCGCTCGGGTCGCCGACGATGCCGACGCCGGTGTTCACGCCGATGCGGACGACCAGCCGCACCCCCCACACCTCCTCGAGCTCGACGTTCAGCGCTTCGATGCCGGCGATGAGGTCGAGCGCAGCTCTGCATGCGCGGTGGGCATCGTCCTCGTAGGCGATGGGGATGCCGAAGACGCACATGACGGCGTCGCCGATGAACTTCTCGATCGTCCCCCGGTGGCGGTGCAGGGCCTCCTCGCAGGTTGCGTAGTAGCGAAGCTGGACGCGCCGGAACGCCTCGGGATCCAGTCGCTCGCCGAGCGCCGTCGAGCCCACGAGGTCGCAGAAGAGCAGGCTGACGAGCTTCCGGAGCTCGGGCGTCTCGGGGGCGGGCTCGAGGCGCGCCCCGCACTCCGCACAGAACTTGGCCGTTGTCGCGGCAGGCGATCCACATGCGCCGCAGATGCGACCACCGAGCTGCTCGTCCACGTCGACCAAAGCTCCTCCTCCTCCGGCGGAGGCTATCCCGCCAGCTTCGGCGACCTCCCTACCCGCGGCCCAGACCACCACTTTCCGCCTATCGCCTGAAGAGCCACGGAACCACGCAGAACCGTGATTTCTAGACAACAAGCCATCCCATGGTCCGCACGCCTTTGATCCATGCCGTTGTGACTGAGCGGTTCTCCCGGAACGTCGGCTCGCATGGGCGGGAGCCGCCAGAAAAGCGCTGCACATCAGGCATGTGCGCGCCAGCCGCGCCAGTCCAACGGAGCACGACGGCGACAGCCGTGGGTGCGCTTCGATCCCCGACGCAATTTGCACTCGTCCTGATGGCGATGGAGTACGACGTGCAGCGGCTTCAGCTGGGTGATGTCGTACTGATCGACGTTGCTGGGCAGGATCAGGTTGAGGCGAAGGTGATGCGTGCGATCGAACGAACCGACACGGGCGTGCGCACCCTACTGCGAGTGGAAGGCCGCGACGACTTCGTCAAAGAGTGGCCCCTCGACGAGTCGGTCACCGTTGTGCGCGGTCCCTGAAAGCTAGGCGCTCAGACGCGCGTGTCGTCATAGACGACGACAGTTCCCGCGAGGAAGTCCGGCAGCCCGCGGCGCCGCTCGGTAAACAGCACCGGGATGAATCCCGCGAACATGGGCACGATCGCAAGCACGAGCCCGACCAGGCGCACCAGTGATCGACCGATCGAGGGAGGGTTGCCGCCGGGGCCGTGAACACGCACGCGGAGCAGCCGCATTCCCGGCGTCTGTCCCGCGGAGCTCCAGAAGAGAACGAAGTACGTCCCCGCGGTGAGCGTCCAGCCCGAAGCGAGCAGTGCGCCGACGAGCCACTCGGGACGCAATCCTCCGACCAGCGATGCGACGAGCGCGACGATCCCAACTACCGACATGAAGAGGACGATCGTCACCGCTGCGTCAGCTGCCAGCGCGATCGCACGCGTCGCGATCCCACCGTACGGAGGACGCTCGGCTCGCACGGGGCGGCGTACGACATGTTCGGCACGATCGTCGAGGCGCGCGGCGGAGGCACGAACGCCGACGATCACTTCGTCTGCAAGACCCACTGTCTGTCGAGCGATCGCGTCTCGGAGTTCGGGACTCGAGGCGACGTGGCGGAGAGCGCTTTGCGTCTCGTCGCTTGCGAGCACCTTGTCCGTGAGCTCGAGCGTCTGCGGGCTCGCGAGCGCAGCATTGACGAGCCGCTCCAATTCCCCGCTTGCGGCGAGCTCGGCAGCGATGCGTTCGAGCACACGGTGGCGGACGACGGAGCGCGCGAACTCCTCGGGCAGCGAACCGGCGAGCGCACGGTCGAGCACGCGGGCGATCTCGGGCGCCGAGAGAACTTCGTCCGCTGCTTCCTCGAGCGGCCCACGCCAGGCCCGTGCGGCTGCCCGTGCCGGGAAGAAGGCGACCCGTCCGGCCGCGTCCGTAAGCCCGGAGCGCTCGTCGTCCTTCGATGCCATCACGAGAAGTATCGCCTGCTGAGTACGCGTCGGGACATCGGGCGTCCTAGATGTCCCGCCCACAGCGAAAGCCCGCGTTGCCCGTCGAGCTGTCAAGCGTGCTGGTCGGCGACATCATGGTCGGCAGCTTCTACGACCCCGATCTCGACGAGGGCTGCGCCTTCGAGGGCTCATCTCCTTCCACGGTGGTATCGGCGGGGTCCAGACGCGTCCCTTCATCCTCCATCCGGAGCATCTCCGGGTTCCGGAGGGTCCTGATTCTCGGCGCGGCGAGCGTGCACGACATCCTCGCGGGCTGGCGCCGGAAGCTCCAGGGTGGCTCGAACGCGGACGCGCAAATGGTGTCCGGGCCGAGCGAGTACGAAGCGGTCGAGCAACCGGTCGCGACCGCGACGGCGCGGCAGTAGGCTCAAGCGGCTCTCGCGCAATTAACGAACCACTACCGAAAGGACGGCACCATGGCTGAATCGACAAGCGAGACTCCGGTTCTCGACTTGCTCGCAAGCATGACCGCGGACTCGATCGAGGCTTCCAGCCTCGATCCGGAGACGCTGATGCTCGTTCGCATCGCGGCGCTCGTGGCAGTCGATGCCCCGACGATCTCGTACCTGATGAACCTCGAGGCAGCGAGCGAGCTCGACATCGACGCCGAACAGATCCGCGGCGTGCTCGCCGCGATCGCCCCCATCGTCGGAACGGCGCGCGTCGCATCGGCGACAGGGAAGATCGTCGAGGCTCTCGCGGTCGCGATCGAGGTCGCGGAGTTCGACGACGAGAGCAACGCCTGAGCGCAGAGAGTCGGCAACAGACGAAGCAACAAAACCAGAGCCCGGTCCGCCAGGCTCTGGTTGAACCGCCGTTTGTCCCGTGACAAACCGCCGATGTCGGGTAAGACAAGCGCCGACGCCCCGCCCGACCGAATCATCCGCCGACGAGCTGATCGATCGCATCGGCCGCGCGCCCCAGCGCTTCGGCCGCCTCGGCGCGACCAGCGTAGACATCCAGCAGAGCCTCGACCCAGCGCTCGGCGACCGAGAGGTAGTTCGAGGCCGGCGTGACGAGTACGAACGCGTCCCGCTCGATCAGGGTGCGTGCGACGCCGTAGAACGCACCCCAGCCGGACGTGTGTGCGCGGAAGCCTTCGTCGTCCCAGATGCTCGTGCGAGTCGGATTCATGTTGCCCTCGAACGCCGAGCGGAGCAGGAACTCGCGCCCGGTCGCCCACTCCATGAACCGCCAGGCAGCGTCACTGTCCTTGGTCCGGTCGTTCATCACGACCGACCACGTCCAGAGGTTGGGCCGACGCAAACCAGTCGGTCCGAGCGGCGGCGCTGCGTAGCCGATTCGCCCGACGAGCTCAGAAGACGCGCTGTTCTCGAAATACGCGACGTAGTGGTCGGAGTCGACGATCAAACCGTATCCGCCACGGGCGAAGTCGAGCGCGAGCTCGTACCAACGCTGATTCGGCCAATCGGCGGGGCCGGCATCGTGGAGCGCGGCGATGAAGTCCGAGGTTGCGTGGAGCGACGCGGGCGTCGCGAGCGACGAGCGGCCTCCTTCGAAATCGGACGCACCGTACGACCAGAACTGGGTCGCGAACCCCGTGTACATCGTGTGCCAGGCACCGGTGCCGCGCTGGGCGAACCCGCGGATGCTGCCCCCCGTGCTCTCGACCACCGCTCGGGCCGTCGCGAAGTACTGGTCCCAGGTTTCCGGCACCTCGAGACCGGCGCGTTCGAGCACCCCGGGCACGTATGCGAGGTTGTACGACTCGCAGTTCACGGGAATCTCCAGGAGCGGTCCCTGCCCGAGAGGATCGCCGAAGCGGCCGCTCCAGCGGTTGCAGAGCATGAGCCGCTCGACGAAGTCCGACGGGTCGTATCCGTCACCGGCTCTGTCGAGGAACTCGTCGAGCGGCTTCACGAATCCAGCGGCGAGGTGCTCCCAGACGAGGACCGGGCCCGACATGTAGACGTCCGCCGCACCCTCGCCGTCGAGCAGGTGGTGGATCTTGTTGGAGAAGTACTCGTCGCTCGGCACGATCTGGATCTCGAGCGAGAGTCCTGTCTGCTCCTCGAACTCCGACGCGTGACGCTGGACGCTCGCGACGTAGGCGTCCGTGTCCGGGCCGAGAAAGCGCACGCTCACTCGATCACTGCGAGCTCGAGCCCGAGCAGATCCGCGACCTTGCGGATCCGTGCGACCTGGTGCCCGGTGCCCAGCGCGACGTGGTGAGTCGGCCCTTCCGCGCACCAGGCGTCCATGAAGGGCCCAGGTGCCATGCCGAACTCGATGCGCGAGTTCGTGTTCCCGATCCGGAAGGTCGGGCCGGGAATCGACTCGCCCTCTGCAGCGATCAGTTTGAGCCGTCCGTCGGCAGTCTGCGAAAGACCGAGGATCGTGACGGGACCGAGGCGCACCTTGAACTCCACCGAGAGCCCGGCGCCCGACTTGCCGTGGTAGAGCTTGAGGGCACGCAGCACCGGTCGACCGTCCGCGATCGCGATGTGGCCCGGACCGTCGTGGCCCATGAGCACGAACTCCTCGTCGAAGTCGAGCGCGTAGAACTCGGTGTAGGAGCCGCCCGCGCCGAGCCGATCGAGGATGAACATCGCGATGTTGGTCTTCAGATCGCCCTCGCCGGACGTCGGGATCCCGCCCGCGGTGAGCAGTGAGTTGCCGACGATCAGGCCGGCGCCGACGCGCTCGTTGATGTTGTCGCCGAGCCCGCGGTAGTAGTACGTGAGCCCGTCGAGGGCGAAGTCCTCGACGAGCCGGTCGAGCCCGACCGCGACGCGCGCGGACCAGTCGAAGCTTTCTGGAGCAATGTCGTCCGCGATCGGATCCGTACCGGGCTCCGCGAGCTCGAACATCTCACGGATCTCGGCCCCCTTCCTCTCGATCGCATCCGGTTCGGCCGCTTCGACCCGCACCACGAGGTCGTCCATCTCGAGCACCTCGACGTGTGAGCCCACCTGCGCTTGCACCTGCGTGAAGTCGGAGTACATGTCCAGCATCCCGGGATAGGTGTGCCCGAGGAAACCGAACCGCGCGACGCGCAGGCTTCGGACCGCGTGCGCGGCGTCGATCCAGTCGCTCAGCGCACCCCAGGCAGCGTCGTCTTCGACGAGCGTTCCGGTGACCGTGCGGTACGGGATGCCTGCGCGTGTGAATGCTCCCGCGAGCTCGGGCACGCAGCAGGCCGAGCAGTTTGCGAGCCACTCGCCAGTTGTCATGTTCTCGTAGTCCAGCGACCGGGTGGGCTGCAGGTTGAGGATCACGACCGGAGCCTTCGCGACCTGCACGACGGGCAGCACCTGGGACGACGTGGCGTACGTCGCCGTGTAGAGCATCACGATGTCGACGCGCTCGGCGGCGAGCCGGTCGCCCGCCTCGGCCGCCCGTTCCGGCGTGTCGACGAGCCCGGCGGAGACGACGTCCGCGCCGAGCTCGGAGAGCCTCACCTCGAGACCGCGCTGGTACCCCGCGAGTCGCTCGTGGAGGCCTTCGAACTGCGGCCAGTAGGCGGCGAGGCCGATCCCGAAGACGCCCACCCGCGGCGGCGTACCGCGCGTCATCCCGTCTCCTGAGGCATGCGTTCGCCGGCGTGTCTGCGTGCGAGGGCGCTGCCCAACCGAAGGCGCGCCCGCCGGTAGATGTCGCTCGTGTTCGGAACGATCACGCTCAAGATCAGGAGGCTCCCGATCACGATGTTCTGGTCCTGGGCAGAGACGAGATCGAGCGTCATCGCGGTCTGGAGCGACCCGAGGACGGCGACGGACAGAAGGACGCCGACGATGGTGCCGCGGCCCCCGAAGATCGAAATCCCACCGAGCAAGACGATCGTGACGACGTACAGCTCGAGCCCGACGCCCGAGTCGTAGCGTGCCGAGGAGAACTTCAGCGTCCAGAGGATGCCGGCGAAACCCGCCAAGAAGCCAGAGAGCACGAAGAGCCAGAACTTGATCCTCTTGACCCTGATCCCCGCGAAGAACGCCGCCTCCTGGCCCGCGCCGATGGCGTAGATCGAACGACCGAGCGGCGTCGCGTGCAGGACGACGCCGAACACGACCGCCAGAACGAGGAAGAACGCGATCGACCACGGGACCTGCGTGCCGTGAATCGGTATCACGCCGATGTTCGAGTACGGCGCCTGCGAGACCTGGATCGTGTCGTTGGGCAGGATCACCTGAGCGATGCCGCGGAAGAGCGTCAGCGTCCCGATCGTGACCGCCAGCGAAGGCAAGCCCAGCCGCGTGACGAGGAATCCGTTGAACCCACCTGCGACCGCACCCAGCACCAATGCAGCTCCCATCGCCGGCCAGATCGGCCACCCGTGCGCGAACAGCTCGGCCATGACGACTCCCGAGAGACCGAGGATGGAGGCGACCGAGAGGTCGATCTCTCCCGTGATCACGATCAGCGCCAGCGGAAGCGCCATGATCGCGACCTCGCCGACGTTGAGGCCGATGTAGAAGAAGCTGCCGGACTGGAAGAAGGCCGGGGACGTCGACGTGCCGTACAGGATCGTCGCTCCGAGCAGCAGCACGAGCGCGCTCTCCCAGCGGACGAGCGCGCGGAAGGGCGAGCGGTGGCCGGCGACCGACGCGTCCTCGACCTGAGGGGGTGTCTCAGCCACGCGCTCTCCCTCGTGTGCTGAATGCGGGAGCAACTCTGACGGCGATGAGTCGATCGAACGCGATCGCGCCAAGGAGAAGCGCTCCGGCCAGGGCCTGGTTCCAGTTGGACGACACGTTCACGACGACGAGCGCGTTGTCGATCGTGTTCAGGAGGAGCGCACCGAGCGCCGCACCGAGCACCGTGCCGCTTCCGCCGAAGATCGCGACGCCGCCGACAACGACGGCCGCGATGACCTGGAACTCGTAGCCGGCGCCGGCTATCGCGTCCACCGAGCCGAAGAACGAGAGCCAGACCGCTCCCGCCATCCCTGCGATGCCGCCGCTGAGCACGAAGGCGAGGAAGACGCGGCGCTCGACAGGGATCCCCGCGAGACGTGCGGCCTCGGGATTCGACCCGATCGCATAGAAGTCGCGGGCCGTCCGAAAGGAGCGCATCGCGTATGTCGCGATCGCGACGGCGACGATCGCGAAGATGCCGAGGTAGGGGACGAACCCGAAGATCGTCCCGTAGCCGATCTTGCCGAAGCTGTCTGGCAGGCTCGCAGCGCCGACCTGGTTTCCCCCTGCCCAGGCAGCGGTGATCCCGCGGATCACGTAGAGCGTGCCGAGCGTGACGACCAGGCTCGGCACCCGGGCGATCGTCACGATCGCTCCGTTGACCACACCGCACACGACGCCGATCCCGATCGCGACGAGGAAGACCACCGGGATCGGGACGTCGGGATGATGGACGAACGTGACCCCGACGGCGTACGCGGAGATCCCGAGAATCGACCCGATCGACAGGTCGACGTTGCGCGTGATGATCACGATCGTCTCGCCGATCGCGAGCAGCGCGATGATCGACGCGCCGGAGAGCAGCTGCTGCAGGCTCGTCGTGCTGACGAACCGGTGGTTGTCGAGGGTCGTCGCGCCCACCACGATCACGATCGCGAGGACGATGCCGAGCTCGCGGAAGCGAAACATGAACTCGGCGACCGCGTGCGAACGGCTCCGTCCCTCGAGTGGTGGAACCCCGGCGCGCTCGGCCGTCGTCGTCACGCAGCCTCCACCGCTTCGAGCCCCGTCGCGGCGCGCATGATCGCGTCCTCCCCCGCCTCCGCGCGGCTGAACTCGCCGGTTACCCGTCCCTCGAAGAGGACGATGACCCGGTCGGCCATCCCCAGCACCTCGGGCAGCTCCGACGAGATCATGAGCACCGCGACGCCCTGCGCTGTGAGATCGGACAGCAGGCGGTGCACCTCGGCCTTGGTCGCCACGTCGATGCCGCGTGTCGGCTCGTCGACGATCAGAAGCGCGGGCTTCCGCGCAAGCCACTTCGCGAGCACGGTCTTCTGCTGGTTGCCGCCCGAGAGCGTCCAGACCGGGTTCGTCAAGCGCCCGTACTTGAGCTTCAGTCGCACGGCCCAGTCTGCCGCGAAACGTCGCTCGGAACCGCGCGGAATCAGTCCAAAACGCTGCACGCGCCGAAGCGAGGCGAGCGCCACGTTTCGTTCGATGGAGAGGTCCATGATCAGCCCCTGGAGCCGGCGGTCCTCGGGCACGAGGCCGACGCCGGCGGCCATCGCCCGTGTCGGCGAGCCCGGCGGAAGCGGACGTCCGTCGACCTCGACCGAGCCCGCGTCCCATCGATCGATGCCGAAGATGGCGCGCGCAACCTCGCTCCGACCCGCTCCCACGAGACCTGCGAGCGCCACGATCTCACCCGCGCGCACGTCGAAGGAGATGTCCGTGAAGACCCCTTCATGGGTGAGGCGGTCGACCTTGAGGACGACACGGCCGGGCTCGGAGGAGACCTTCGGGAACAGCGCATCCATGTCCCGGCCGACCATTGCGTGGATGATCGATTGCTCGGTCAGCTCCTCGACCGGCTTCGTCAGGACATGGCGCCCGTCCCGCATGACGGTGACGCGCCGGCAGAGGGCACGCACCTCCTCCAGTCTGTGGGAGACGAAGAGCACTGCTGCCCCGCGTTCCGTGAGCGTCCGGACGATCGAGAAGAGGCGCTCGACCTCGGAGATGGTCAGCGCTGCCGTCGGCTCGTCCATCACGATCACGCGAGCCTGGGCAGTGAGTGCCTTGGCGATCTCGACGAGCTGCTGGTCCGCGATCGACAGGCCGCGCGCGAGCCGGTCCGGAGCGAGCCGGACACCGAGCTGGTCGAAGAGCGCAGCCGTGTCCCGCCGCATGCGCCTGTGATCGATGCGGCGGGCGTGCTTGAGCGGCTGCACGCCGACGTAGATGTTCTCGGCGACGCTCAGATCCGGAAACAGCGCCGGCTCCTGGAAGATGATCGCGATTCCGGCGTGTTGCGACTGCTTGGCGTTGTCGAAGATCGCTTCTTCGCCGTCGAGCAGGAGTCGGCCGCTTTCGGGACGATGGACGCCGGCGAGGATCTTCACGAGCGTCGACTTGCCCGCCCCGTTCTCGCCGACGAGCCCGTGAACCTCGCCACGATTGAGCTCGATGTGCCCGTCCTCGAGGGCTCGTACGGCGCCGAAGCTCTTCTGAGCATGCTCCAGAACGAGCAGAGGGTCAGCCGGCGCGCTCATCGTCAGTCCAGATGGAAGATCTCGTCGAGCCGGACCAAGCCCTCGTCGGGGCGGCGCCCTTCGAGCCCGACGAAGAACTCACCCATCTCGGCTTGCCAGCGCGCGTTCACCTCGGTCTGCTCCATCGCCCGAACTGCTGTTTCGAAATCCTCGCACTCGAGATAGCCGATCACCATCCCGGAGTCCGAGAGAAAAAGCGAGTAGTTGCGCCAGCCGGTCGCTGCGAGTGCGTCGCGCATCTCGGGCCAGACGGCAGCGTGCCGCTCGCGATACTCGGCCATTCTCTCGGGCTTCACCTGGAGCTGAAAGCACACGCGCGGCATTCGTGTCCTCTGTCGAAGTCGAGGGGCGCCGCGACGGCGGCGCCCCTCGCCCCTCGATCTAGAAGTTGAACTTCCCGACGTTCTTCTTGTTGAAGACGAACGGAGGTCCGAGGATCACCTGGGGCTTCTTGTCGGCACCCTTGATGATCGTGTACTTCCCGAGCTTGCCGGCCGTGAACTTCTGGCCGACCTTGCCCGTGATCTTCCCGTCGGCGATCGCCGAAACGGCGTACCCGGCGAGATAGCCGAGGTCCTCGGGGTTCCAGAGCGCGAACTCCTTGACCGTGTTGTTGTAGACGTACTTCTTCATCTGGCTCGGCAGGCCGAGGCCCGTGAGGGCGATCTTGCCCTTGTACTTCTTCGAGTTCGAGAGGAACTGCGCGGCGGACGAGATACCGACGGTCGTCGGCGACTCGATGCCCTTCAGGTTCGGGTACGCCTGCAGCATGCTCTCGGTCGCCTGCAGCGACTGAGCCGGGTTGTCGTTGCCGTAGTAGATCTTCACGAGCTTCATGTTCTCGTAGCGGGGCTTTTTGAGCTCGAGCTTCATGTACTTGATCCAGGCATTCTGGTTCGTGGCGGTCGAGGCCGCCGAGAGGATCGCGAACTCGCCCTTGTAGCCCATGAGCTTGCCGAGCAACGCGATCTGGCTGCGGCCGATGGTCTCGGTGTCCGCCTGGTTGATGAACAGTTGACGGCAGTTCGAGTCCGAGTCGAACGACACGACGGCCATGCCCTTGGCCATTGCCTGATTGATTGCGGGGCAGACGGCCTGCGGATCGTTGGCGGCGATGACGATGCCGTCCGCTCCGGTCTGGATCGCCGCCTGGATGGACGGCTGCTGAGCTGCCGCCGTGTCCTGCGTGCCCGACGATACGACCTGCTTGTTGCCGAGCTGCGTCAGCGCGATCTTGCCTCCGCGGTCGGCGATCACCTCGTACGGGTTGAGTGTGTCCTTCGGGATGAAGTAGAAGGTCTTGCCCTTCGAGGCGGTGCCGGTGGTGCCGTACGCAACAGCCGTTACGCCGACCGCGAGGACCGCGGCCGCAGCGACCAGCAAGCCGATGCGTAGACCTCTGTTCTTCTGCATGTCGTTCCTTTCAGAGTGTTGGGAGAAAACCGCTACGCCAGTGCTGACGGAACGGATGCCTGCCGCGAGACTCGTGGCTCATTCGGGCTGTCGGTCCTCCTTTCCGGGCGCGTCTCGCGACATGCCAGCTCACCGGGGGTACGCGGCGGTGACACCGCCGTCGACGTTGATCACATTGCCCGTGGACTTCGCAGAACGAGGCCCTGCCAAGAACGCGATCGCCTCGGCGACGTCCTCCGGGTAGACGTTCACGCCGAGCCGAGTCCTGCCGCGGTAGAAGGCAGGGAGATCGTCGGCGTCGATGCCGTACGTGCTCGCGCGCTCTGCCTTCCAATCGGAGGACCAGAGCGCCGACCCCTCGATGACGGCATCCGGGTTGACGGTGTTCACGCGGATGCTGTGCTCTCCGCCTTCCTCGGCAAGGCACCGCGCAAGATGGAGAGATGCGGCCTTTGCGGACGAGTATGCGGACGCGTTCGCCCCACCGACGAGCGCGTTCTTCGAGCCGACGAAGACGATTGAACCCCCGTGCCCCTGATCGATCAGCACGCGGAACGCCTCTCGGGCCGGCAGAAAGTATCCGCGCGCGAGCACGGCGAAGCTCTTCTCCCAGTCCGCGAGCGTCGTCTCGACCACAGGTGCACTGCTGGCAATGCCTGCCGAGCAGACGAGGATGTCGAGGCCACCGAAGCCGAGCACGGCGCGTCGGACCATGGTCTTGACGGCTTCCTCGCTCGTGACATCGACCTCAACGGCAAGCGCACGGCCCTCTCCGAAAAGCGAGCAAATCTCCGCTCGCACCTCCTCCGCGCCTGCGCAGTTGAGATCAGCGACGACGATGTGCGCGCCGAGCTCGGCCAGAACCCTAGCGGTCGCCCGGCCGATACCGCTCGCGCCGCCAGTGACGAGAGCGATACGGCCCGTCAGCTCCCGCGCCGGTGGAAGCTGCGCGAGCTTGTAGCGCTCGAGAGGCCAGTACTCGATGGCAAAGGCCTCCGACTCGCTCAGCGACCGAAACCCGCCTGCCGCCTCGGCCGCGTTCTGCACCGCGATCGCGCGGTGATAGAGCTCCCCTGCAGCCTTCGCCTTCATCGCGTCCGCGCCCGACGTGACCATCCCGACGCCGGGAACGAGCACGACCCGTGGTCCGGCTGGGTCCTGAGCGTACGGTCGACTCTCGTCCGACACGTTGCGTTCGTAGTACTGCCGGTACCACTCGGAGAACTCGGAAACGCCCGCACGGAATGCCTCACCGAGCTCTGACCCGCTCTCGCGGTCGGGGTCGAACTCGACGAATAGCGGCCTGTGCTTCGTGCTGATCAGATGATCCGGGCACGGTGCACCGATCTGGCTGACCTCGGGTGCTCGGACAGAAGAAGCAAACGCGACGGCCTCGCCACTCCGGTCGACCTGCAGGACGACCCGCTCTGACTCCTCGAGCAACGCGCCGCGGAGCTTCGGCAGCGACTGGGCCAGCAGTTCGTCGACCTCGGCATCGGCAGGCTCTCGCACCTTGGCTCCGCCAAGCCCAAACCTCCCGTTCCCAGCTGCTTCGAGTGCACGCGCTGCGCGACCGACGAACTCGAGCGTCGACCCGTAAGCGGCGGAGCTCGACTCGCCCCAGGTCACGAGACCGTGCTTCTCGAGGAGCACCCCGCGGGCGTTCGGATTCTCGCGAAGCAGCGCCGCGATCCGTTTGGACATCTGGAAGCCTGGCCTCTCGTAGTCGAGCCATACGGCCTCGTCGCCGAACGTCGCTCGCACGAGATCGCGGCCGTCCGGACACGCGGTGAGGGCGATGACCGCGTCTGGATGCGTGTGATCGACGTGCGCGGCAGGCAGGAACGCATGCAGCAGCGTCTCGATCGACGGCCGAGGCTGGTCGGGAGCCAAAGCGCAGCGCACGAGGTACGCGCACCATCTCCGCGTCGTCCATCGCGTCTCGCTCCTCGAGCGCCCGGATCTCGTCCAACCGAAGAGCCGCGAAGCCGTCCGCCGTGATCGTCGCGAGATCCGTGCCCGAGCCCTTCACCCAGAGCGTACGCGTCTCGCGTCCGGCGTGGTCGACGGTGATTCCTTTCGCGGAGGTGTTCCCGCCGCCTCGATTTGCAAGCGCTCGGTCGGCGCCGAGAAGGTTGGAGCGGTAGACCACTTCGCCGACGCCGGACAAGCTCGCCGCGGCGCTTGGTTCCCACCGGTTCTCCGGCACCGGGATCGGAGCGAGCAGCTCCGCGGTCGGAGCACTCATCGGGCCAATGCCTCGTGCCCTGCACCACGCTCGGGCACGCCGAGGATCTCCTCGAAGCGCGCGTAGGCCTGCGTCCACTCCGCGTGTCGAGTCGGCTCGTAGAGCGTCGGCTCGAAGGATTCGCGCACCACGGCACGCGCCTCGGCGAGTGACGCGATGTCCCCGAGCGCAATCGCCTGCCCGAGCAGGTTTCCGACGACCGTTGCCTCCTCGGGGCCTGCCAAGCACCGGGAGGCCCGTGGCGTCGGCCGTGCATTGACACAACAGGCGATTGCGCGCGCCACCGCCGACGATGTGAACCTCGGGCGGAGACGTGCCGGTGACTCTCGCGAGAAGCTCGATCGTGAACCGAAACTTCAGCGCAAGGCTTTCGAGAACGCACCTGATGACTGCGCCCGGCTCCTCGGGCACGGGCTGGCCGGTGCGGGCACAGAAATCGCGAATGCGTTCCGGCATCGCCCCGGGGACGACGAAGGCAGCGTCATCGGGGTCGATGAACGAGGCGAAAGCCGGAGCACGCTCGGCCGCGTGAACGAGCTCGTCGAACCCGAGCGACGACCCTCTCGGCAGCCCATGCGCGCTGACACTCGTGCACGAGCCAGAGACCGTTGACGTTCCGCAGCAGGCGGACTGTGCCGTCCATCCCACCCTCGTTGGTCAGGTTCGCGCTGAACGAGTTGTCGTCGATGAGCGGCCCGTCGAGCTCCATACCGACGAGTGACCACGTTCCAGCGCTGATGTACACCGACTCCCGGCTGCGGAACGGAACCGCGACAACCGCCGATGCCGTGTCGTGTGTCGCAGGGGCAACCGCGACCGCGCGGCGCAGGCGTGTCCGCTCGGCCACCTCGTCGAGGAGGGCGCCGAGGACCGTGGCCGGGCGGACGACGTCCGGGAAGACTCCGGCAGGCAATCGGAGTCGCTCGAGGAGGTCGGTCGCCCACGCCTGCGCTCGCGGGTCGAGGCACTGGGTCGTCGTCGCGTTCGTGTACTCACACGCCGCGACGCCAGCAGAGCCAGAAGTGGAGGAGATCCGGGATCAGAAGGAGGGTCTCGGCGATCTCGAGCGACCGCTCGTCTGCCGCGACAGCGGCGAAGAGCTGAACGAGCGTGTTGATCGGCATCAGCTGAATGCCGGTGCGCTCGTAGATCTCGCGCGCCGGCACCTCAGCGAAGAGCGCTTCCATTGCGCCCTCGGTGCGTCGATCCCGGTGGTGTACCGGGTTCTGGACGAGCCGGCCGTCGCGATCCAGGAGGCCGAAGTCCACACCCCAGGAGTCGACTCCGACCGAATCGACGGCGTCCGACATGGCACCCACGGCAGTCAGTCCCTCGAGGACCTCCTCGTACAGCCGGAGCACATCCCAGTGGAGCGTGCCGCGCGCTCGCACAGGGACGTTCGGGAAGCGGTGCACCTCGACGACCGAGAGGCGGTCACCGTCGAAGGTCCCGAGCGCCACCCGACCGCTCTGCGCACCCAGATCGACGGCGGCCATGGTCGTCACGTCACACGCTCCGAAGTGAACGGACGACGTGCTCGCTCGACTCGCCGTCGGTCCGTGGACGCAGCCCGGGAAGACGTTCCGGGTACCGAGCCGCGGACTCGGGTTCCGCCGTGGTCACGTCGACGCCACGCTCGCGCCATGCCTGCACCAGCTCCGCCGGAGCTCCGCTGTCGGTGACGATTGCGTCGACCCGACCCGAGGGAACGAACGAGAGCAGCGCGCTCCGGTGCCACTTCGTGCTGTCGAAGATCGCGACGACGCTCTCGCACGCAGCCGCCATCTCCCGCTTGATCTGAACCTCCTCGGGGTTGAGGTCCATCAGGCCGCGATCGACACTGATGCCGCGAACACCGAGGAAGCCCTTGTCGATACGCGTACCCCGCAGGACGTCGCCGGCGGGATCACCCACGACCGACATGGCGGGGAGGCGAAACATGCCTCCGGTGACGAGAACGTTGACGCCAGGAGAGTCGGCAAGCGCGACGGCGTTCAGAAGACCGTTGGTCACGACGACGATCTCGCGCTTCTTTCGGAGCTCGAGCGCGAGGTAGTACGCGGTCGTGCTCGAGTCGAGCGCGACCGACTCTCCGTCCCCGACCATCGCGGCTGCTGCGATCGCGATCGCGCGCTTCTCGGGCGACTGAAGGTGCAGACGCACGTCGAACGCGAGCTCCGATTGTCCCCGCTGGAGCCCGCGAACCCCGCCGCGCACACGGGCGACGAGCCCTTGGCGTGCGAGTTCCGAGAGATCGTGACGCACGGTGACAGCAGATACCGAAAACTCATCCGCAAGTTCCGCAACGTGAACGCTGTCCCTCGTCTCGAGAAGCTCGAGGACTCTCTGCATTCGGTCGCGTGCGCGTCGCTGTCGGCAAATCGAGGTACCTACGCGTGCGAGCTTATAAAGGTCGTTTCGAACTTGTCAATGCAACTTACGAAACTCCTTAGAACGAAAGACCGCTACGTGCCTGCGACGACCAGCACATCAAGCGTTCGTGGGCCATGGACGCCCTCGACGCGCGCGAGCTCGATGTCCGACGTTGCGGACGGGCCCGAAATGAAGGTCACTGGCTGAAGGCGTCGGCGGACGGACACACCGATCGCCCGAATGCCTTCGGGGACGCCGCCGACGACCTGGCGTTCCTCGACCACGCATAGGTGGTAGTCGGGCACGAGCGAGAGCGCGCGGCCTCCTTGCCGCGCGCCCGCATCGAGCACGATCGACCCGGTCTCGGCTATGGCGAGCGCGCAGCCCGTCATTGCTCCGTCGAGCGCATCGAGAGCACGAGCGTCGAGCGAACCGACGACGAGCTCGGGACCGTCCGGTTGCCACTCGATCGGCAGGTCGGACGGGATGCCGAGTCGCGCGACACCACGGAGGCGGCACTGATCCGCTGCGACCGAGGCGACGTCGTCGGCCGACACGCGACGGACCGTGGTCTTGTACTCGGCGATGCGTTCGACGAACCGCGCGACGACGTCGCCTTCCTCGGACAACCGGTACTCACGCGGTACCGCGACGTCCTCGGGTCTCTCGTCGGACGGCACGTCGCGGAGCGCGGCGGCGACTCGTGCGAGGACCTCCTCGCGCACCGTCATCGGTCGCGCCACCAATCGCGGAAGGATCGCGCCGGCATGCCGGACAGGTCGCGCGTTCGCGTCCAGGCCGAGAGTCCGGGCAACCCGTGGATCCGGTGGTCATCGTCGGTAAACGGTCGCTGCGCCAGTCGGCCGAGCCATTGCGCGCGCCGGAGGCGGCGCGAGCTTCCGAGCGCGCGCGCGGCAGCCCTTCATCGCGAGCCGCTCCGGAGCCATAGCTCCGACCTCTTCGCGGACGACGCGGCGCTCGAAGGTGAACGAGGACCTGCGGGATGTCGATCTTGACGGGGCACACCTCGGCACACGCACCGCACAGGCTCGAGGCGAACGGCAGCGAGCCGGCCTCGGCTGTCCCCCGGAGCTGCGGCGTGAGAATCGCGCCGATCGGCCCCGGATAGACCGAGTCGTACGCGTGACCGCCGGTTCTCGAGTACACCGGGCAGACGTTCAGACACGCGCTGCAGCGGATGCAGGCGAGCGTCTGGCGTCCGACCGGATCCGCGAGGACGTTCGTTCGTCCGTTGTCGAGCAGCACGACGTGGAACTCCTGCGGTCCGTCGGCAGGAGTCACGCCCGTCCAGAGCGACGTGTACGGGTTCATTCGCTCGCCGGTCGACGAACGCGGCAGCAACTGGAGGAACACTTCGAGGTCCTCGAACGTCGGGCACCAGCTTCTCGATCCCGAGGATCGTGATGAGCGTCTTCGGCAGCGTCGTGCAGAACCGCCCGTTCCCCTCGGACTCGACGACGCAGACCGTGCCGGTGTCGGCGACGGCGAAGTTCGCGCCGCTGATCGCAACGGTCGCGTCGAGGAACCGCTCGCGCAAGTACGCACGCGCTGCCGCGGCGAGGACGCTTGGCTCGTCGGAGAGCTCCGGCTGACCGAGCTCGCGTCGGAAGAGATCCCGTATCTCGACGCGGTTCTTGTGGATCGCCGGAACGAGGATGTGAGACGGCTTGTCGCCGGCGAGCTGGCAGATCAGCTCGGCGAGATCGGTCTCGATCGCTCTGACTCCGGCAGCAGCCAGCGCATCGTTGACCCCGATCTCGTCGGTCGTCAACGACTTCACCTTCACCACCTCGCGGGCTCCGGTTCTGCGGACGAGTCCCACCACGATCTCGTTGGCATCCTCTGCGTCGCGAGCCCAGTGCACGACGCCGCCTGCCTGCGTGACCGCCGACTCGAATCGGAGGAGATAGTGGTCGAGGTGGCGGAGAACGCGTCGCTTGAGCGCTTCCCCCGCCGAAGCGCAGCTCCTCCCAGTCCGGGCGTTCCGCCGTGACCGCGGCTCGCTTGCCGCGGATCGTCGTCGTCGCGACGTGCGAGGTTCCGTCTGAGCTGCGTGTCGCGAAGAGCCTCGTGCGCGCCGGCCGAGAACGCCTTGCTCATGTCGCCGCCAGGATCTCGGCGACGTGCCGGGTCTGCACGGCGGCCCCACGACGAGACAGCCCCCCGCCGATCTGCATCAGGCACGACATGTCGACCGCGGCAACCACCTCGGCATTCGTCTCCATGACTGCCTCGAGCTTGTCGTCGAGAATCGCCGTCGACGTCTCGGCGTTCTTCATCGCGAACGTTCCACCGAACCCGCAACACTCGTTCGCCCGCGGCAGCTCGACGAGATCGAGCCCGTCCACGGCGCGCAGGAGCGCGAGCGGCGCGTCGCCGAGGCGCAGAGCACGCAGCGAGTGACATGTCGGGTGATACGTGACGCGATGACGAAACGACGCTCCGACCTCTGTCACACCGAGGCGTGTCACCAGGAACTCGGTCAACTCGACGACCCGCGGGATGAGTTCGCGCGACGTCACGCGCGAGATCGGCGTCGTCCATCTGCTCGGCGAGGTAGGGGTAGAACTCTCGCACCATGGCCACGCACGAGGCCGACGGTGCGACGACAACGTCAGCTTCGGCGAAGACCTGCACGAATCGACGAGCAAGAGCGGCGGCGGCATCCTGGTATCCGGTGTTGAAGTGCAGCTGGCCACAACATGTCTGCGCCTCCGGAAACTCGACGTCGTGCCCGAGCCGCTCGAGAACGCGGACCGTCGCGATCCCCGCCTCGGGGAAGAGCGTGTCGTTGAGACACGTGACGAAGAGCGCGACACGCACGGAGGCGCATGATGACTGGTGCACGGCTCAGTCCGTTCGGTCAGACTCGCCGGAGTGAGCACCGACCCCCTCGGGCTGGAGATCATTCGTGAGCGCGGCGTGGACGTCGAGGCGCTCCTGGTGCAGCTTCGGCAACTCGAGATCGAGACGCCGTCATGGGCGTACGGCAACTCTGGGACACGCTTCCACGTCTATCCCTGGCCCGGCGCTGCCCGAACTGTCTACGAGCGGATCGCCGATGCCGCGCTCGTTCATCGCCTGACAGGAGCCTGTCCGACGGTTGCGATCCACGTCGTCTGGGACCGGGTCGACGACTGGAACGAGCTCGCGGCTTTCGCCGAAAGCGAAGGCGTGAGGCTCGGCGCAATCAACGGAAATGTCTTCCAGGGCGACGACTACCGGCTCGGCAGCTTCTGTCATCCCGAAGCACGCGTGCGGAGGATGGCGATCGACCACTGCCTCGAGTGCATCGACATCGCGAAGCAGGTGAACTCCGACGATCTTCACCGTCTGGCTGGCGGACGGCACGAACTATCCGGGCCAGGACGACCTGCGCGACCGCTATCGGCGTCTGCTCGAAGGATTCGGAGAGCTGTATGCGGCCTTACCCGCCGGAATGCGGCTTCCTCGTCGAGTACAAGTTCTTCGAGCCTGCCTTCTACAGCACCGACCTACCCGACTGGGGCACCGCCGTCCTCGTCTGCCGCGCGCTCGGTCCGCAGGCGCAAGTGCTCGTCGACACCGGGCATCACCCGCTGGGAACGAACGTCGAGCAGATCGTCGCACTGTTGCTCGAGGAAGGACTTCTCGGCGGCTTCCACTTCAACAACCGCAAGTACGCCGACGACGACCTGATCGTCGGCTCGATCGATCCGTTCGAGCTCTTCCGGATCATGAGCGAGATCGTCTCCGCAAAGCGCGATCCGACCACGGCGACGACCGCAGATGCGATCGCCTTCATGATCGATCAGTCGCACAACATCGAGGGCAAGATCGAGGCGATGATCCAGTCGGTCGTCAACATCCAGACCGCATACGCGAAAGCACTGCTCGTCGACCGCGAGGCACTACGCGAAGCACAGCTCGCTGGAGACGTGCTCGGCGCGCACCGGGTGCTGACCGACGCATTCGAGACCGACGTGCGTCCGATCCTCCGAGCCCTTCGGGCGGAGTTGGGCCTGCCCGCTGATCCGGTGGAGGCCTACAGGTCCGAGGGTCACGAGGAGCGGCTCGCACAAGAGCGCGCATAGCACGGCAGGCGTCACGCAAAGCTGGCCACGCCGGCGAATGTCGGGTAAGAAAACCTGTCCAATGGGGCGAAGCAGTCCCGTTCTCAACGTTCGTTGACCGGCGAAACTGCCTATTTCGCACGCACTTCCATGCGCCCGGCAGGATTCGAACCTGCGACCTGCGGATTAGAAGTCCGCCGACTTGTTTACAAGAACGCCGGTTCAGCCCCTTGTTCAAGCCAAATCTCGATCGCGAGCTCGAGGCTTTCTTATCCGCCAAATTCCTTATCCGCCAAATTCCTTATCCGCCAAATTCGTACCGCACGTCAGCTATCCAGTAAACATCTCGCAACCACTTGTTCGATGCAGAGCCGACCGCCCGGCGCCAACGCCGGGCGGTCGAACTCGTCCTCTGGTTAACGAGGGATCAACACCTGGTTGATGACATGGATGACGCCGTTCGACGCAGAGACGTCCGCCTTCACCACCCGCGCGCCACCGACGAAGACCTTGCCTCCGACGACGCGAATTCGGACGGTCTGCCCGTTGAGGGTCTTGGCCGAGCGCAGCTTGACCACCTTCGCCGCAGGGACCTTGCCGGCGATCACGTGGTACAGGAGGACCGACCTGAGCTTCGCCCGATCGGCGCCGAGCGCTGCGAGAGTCGACTTGGGCACTTTCGCGAACGCCGCGTCGGTCGGGGCGAGGACGGTGAACGGCCCCTTGGCCTGGAGCGCTCCGACGAGGCCCGCCTTCTTCAGCAGCGAGGCGAGCGTCGTGAACTGGCCGGCGTCCACTGCCGTCGAGACGATGTCCCCCTCCTTGCGGGTGTCCGCTGAGGCAGACGATCCAATCGCAGCAGCTGCGACCGCCGCGACGGCGAGGAGCGCGAGGATGAAGCGTGACTTTCTCATGTCGATAGTCCTTTCTCGTTAGTGCGGTTTGTGTGTTCGGTCAGTGCGAGGCCGATGAGGTCATCGCGGGCCGAGTGGCGGCGGCCGAACGCCGACTCGCCAGCCAGACGACGCCGTAGACGCCTGCCAGGCCGACGAGCCCATAGACGATCCGGCTCGCGACGTTCGTCTCGCCGAACTCCATGCCAAAGACCGTCGCGACGAGGTCGAACTCGGCGATTGCCACGAGACCCCAGTTGAGCGCGCCGACCAGCACGAGTACTGCAGCGAGCAAATCGATCTTCTTCATTATTGTCCACCTCCTGTAGAGATTTTGTTCAGAGGCAGCACCGTACCAGCGGCCGAATCCTCTTGTCAAGGTTTCGTCCAGATTCTGTATATTTGGGGCATGTCGGAACCCTCACAACTGCGGATCGGCGAGCTGAGCCGGCGCTCGGGAGTCAGCCCAGAGCTGCTTCGTGCATGGGAGCGCCGATACGGCTTGCTCGATCCCATCCGCTCGCCCGGAGGTCTCCGCCTCTATTCGCTGGCCGATCTCGAGCGCGTCCGCGTCATGCAGCAGCACCTGGCGGACGGGCTGGCTGCCGCCGAGGCTGCCGCTGCAGCGGTGCGGGCCCCCGGCGAAAGTACGAAGGCCGGCACCGCTCGTGGGTCGTCGGTGGCCGCGGTCGACCAGCTCGCGGCCGCACTCGAGGAGTTCGACGAGCCTCGTGCGCAGGCGATCTTCGACCGACTGCTCGCAGAGGTCACACTCGACGTCTTCCTCTCCGAGATCGTCATGCCGTACCTGCGCGACCTCGGAACCCGATGGGTGCGTGGCGAGATCACGGTCGCGCAGGAGCACTTCGCATCCAACGTCGTCCGCGGGCGGCTGCTCGGGATCGCGCGGGGTTGGGGACGAGGCGTCGGTCCTCGCGCGCTCCTCGGGTGCGTCCCGGGAGAGCAGCACGAGCTGGGGCTGATCGCCTTCGGCCTCGCACTGCGTACGCATGGCTGGCGGATCGAGTACCTGGGAGCGGATACGCCGCTCGACACGATCCGCGATGTCGCCAATACCCTCGACGTCGATCTCGTCGTCGTCAGCGCTGTGACGCCGGAGCGAGTCGGAGAGCTCGTCCCGGAGCTGCGACAGATCTCGCACGCCCGGCGGCTCGCGGTCGGCGGCGCGGGGGCCGAAGGTCTGGAAGCGACTGCACTCGATGCCCTCGCGCTGACCGACGATCCGGTCCGGGAAGCGGAGCGAGTGACGGCTCTCTTCCTTGCAGCCGAGCACTGAGGAGCTCCAGTGCGCCGTCGAATCGAAGCGTGGAGCACCGTGCACTCGAGGAGCGAGGACGGAACCCTCACGTCCGTCCAGCGCGCGCGCTCCGCTCGACCCGTTGTCGAGATATCCGACGCCGGCGCGAAAGACCTCGGGCAGCGGTACTGGCGAGAGGCGGTTCGCGCCAGCCGGGGGCTCGTCTACTGCCGCCAGGGACCGGTGGGAGTCGAGCTGCGCCTGCTGGGACGAGGCCCTGTCCTCCTGAGCTTCCTGCCAGCCGAGACGTCCGTCGACGGGAGCCGGGTCAGCTGCACCTACGCGATTCGCGGCGGACTGCTCACACGTCGGGAAGGCGGCACGCTTGCCCTATCGCAGATCGGCCGCGCGGAGGTCGAGCTGCGTGCGGAGGTGACCGAGTTCGTTCCACGGCTCGGAGTCACACTCGGCTTCGTGCAGCGGCGATTTCATGCCGCGATCAGCCGGCGCTACTTCGCCCGACTCATCGCCGAGGCACATTCGTGACGGTCGCGGTGTTGGGAGCGACGGGAGTGGTCGGCACGGCCCTCGTTTCGGTCCTCGCCGAATCCGAGGAGGTGGTCGCCGTCTCGCGGCGACCCAATGGGTCGCCGCACGAGGGTGTGCGGACTGTCGCCGCCGACGTCACGGACCCCACATCCGTTCGCCGGTCGCTCGAGGGCGTCGAGGTGGCCTACTACCTCGTCCACTCACTGGGGACTCCGAACTACGCAAGAGTCGATCGCCAGGCGGCCGAGACGGTCGCGCGCGAAGCCGAGCGCACGGGTGTCTCCCAGCTCGTGTACCTCGGCGGGCTCGGCGACGACCTGCCCGACCTGTCCCCGCACCTCCGGAGCAGGCTCGAGACAGGAGTCGCGCTCTCGTCCGGAGCGGTTCCGGTGACGACCCTCCGCGCCGCCGTGGTGATCGGTCGCGGGAGCGCCGCCTTCGAGACGATCGTCTCGCTCGTCGACCGGCTGCCCGCAATGATCGCTCCAAGATGGGTGGCGACGCCGACTCAGCCCATCGCCCTGGCGGACGTCGTCCGTTACCTCGTCGGGGTCGCGCGCATGCCCGAGGCTCGGGGTCAGAGCTTCGACGTCGGCGGTCCCGACGTGCTCAGCTACAAGGAGATGATCGAGCGAATCGCACACATCCGCGGCCGGCGGCGTCTCGTCATCGAGGTGCCCGTGCTGAGTCCCAGGCTCTCCTCGTATTGGCTCCACCTCGTCACCCCGGTGAGGGCCGGTATCGCGCGCCCGCTGATCGAAGGTCTTCGCAACCCGACGGTCGTACGCAACGATCGTCTGCTAGCGCTGCTCCCGTTCCCACTCACCCCTTTCGACGACGCAGCCCGCATCGCTCTGGCGGAGGGTACGTGCGGCGCCGTCTGATCGACCGGGCAGCACCGGCTCCTAGTTGCGACTCAGTGCGCGCCCGGCAGGATTCGAACCTGCGACCCGCGGATTAGAAGTCCGCCGCTCTGTCCGTGAAAGATTTCTTGTACGACAAATCACGAGGCCAACGCGCTAGCTGTTGAAGCCGAGATACGGACGAAGTCGCCGCCAGCGCGCCGTGGCCGCCGGGCACCGGTCAGGCGATCGCGGTTCCCGTCACCAAGTCGAAGAAGTAGAGACGCTCGACGTCCACTGCGATCGAGATCGGATCGCCCGTCGCACCCCGATGCGTGCCGGCGAACTTTGCCCGGAAGGGCGACCGGCGATCCGCCGCGGCGGCTTCAAGGTCGGCCGCAACAGCAGCGTCGGTGTCGAGCACGACCTCGAGCACCTGCTCGGATAGCACAGGGACGACCGACACCTCGGCGTGCAGGAGCGTTTCCGAGCCGAGAGGCTCCGCGACGACGAGGCGCGCGTCGAGCCGCGGCTCGTCGTGCATCACCGGAGCCGTGTACTCCGGGCGGATGCCGACCGCAACCCGCTCGCCGACCCTCGACGCAAGCGCGGTACGAGAAGGAAGCGGCACGACGTTGGGTCCGAGCCGGAGTGAAATGCCGTCCCCGGAGCGTTCGACCTCCCCTTCGAGGAGGTTCATCTCGGGGCTGCCGATGAAGCTCGCGACGAAGAGATTTTCGGGGGCATCGAACAGGGTCTGCGGCCCGTCCACCTGCTGCAGTTGTCCCTTTCGGAGCACGGCGACACGGTCCCCCATCGTCATCGCCTCCACCTGGTCGTGCGTTACGTAGATCGTCGTCGCACCCACGTCCCGCTGAATGCGCGAGATCTCCGCACGCATCTGTACTCGCAGACGAGCGTCGAGGTTCGACAGGGGCTCGTCCATCAGGAACGCGGCGGGCTCGCGGACGATCGCGCGACCCATCGCAACCCGCTGGCGCTGGCCGCCGGACAGATGACGAGGCTTGCGATCGAGGAGCTCGCCGAGTCCGAGCACGCGCCCGATTTCCTCGACCCGGCGTTGGCGTTCGTGGCGCGGCACCTTGCGCATCTTGAGGCCGAAGGCGATGTTGTCGCGCACCGTCATGTGCGGGTAAAGCGCGTAGTTCTGGAACACCATCGCGACGTCCCGCTCCTGCGGCTCCAGCGTGTTCACGACACGATCCCCGATCCGGATCTCGCCTTCGGTGATCGGCTCAAGGCCGGCGGTCATACGAAGCGCGGTCGTCTTTCCGCAGCCGGAGGGGCCGACGAAGACCATGAACTCGCCGTCGTGAATGTGGAGGTCGAAGTCGACGAGGGCACGCGTGCCGTTCGGGTACACCTTGCCCGCGCCGGTGAAGACGACGTCGGCCACAGGCTAGATCTCTTCCACGTCGAGGCGGAGCGTCGTCTCGCGCGACGCTCCTGGCGAGAGCTCGATCGCCTCGCCCGCTTCGACCGCCTGGCCGAGCGGCAGCATGGAAACCCAGGGCTCGATGCCAAGCGCGTACGACCCGGCGAGCGGCTCGTCGAGCGCGCCGCCGTAGGGCTGCCAGGAGATGAGCCAACGAAAGAGCCCGTGATCGAAGCCGAGGCGAACGCGGAGCCGACTGCTCTCGACGCTCACGACGCCGTCGTCCAGGTCCGTCAGGTACACGTCGTCGTGGCTCGCTGCCTCGGGCCCAGGGACCGAGCGAAGATCGACGGTGCCGCCTTCTCGCAGTCGCGCGTAAGGCCATGAGCTCCGCTGCCCCGGCTCGAGACGCGCCGTGTCCTCCCACACCTCGGGAATCGTCACGATCGTCCGAGCCGGGATTTCGAGCCGCGCCCCGGGCTCGAGGAAGGGCGGCCCGAGGACGAGATGGTGGCCCCAGGTGAAGTGCGCTGCGTCGTCTCCCTCGTTCGTCACGCGCTCCTCGACTATGAGGCCGCCGTCGAAGCGGAGCGTGCGCTCGAGGAGGAACGGCGTCCGTTCACAGCGGACGCGGCAGACCAGCGCCCCCTCGCGCCGCTCACACTCCCACGGCAGGAGCGCGACCTCCCCGTGGAACGGGATCGTCTCGCCGCCGTAGGTCGTCTCGTCGTTCGTACTGGGAAAAAGCTCCTGCCAGCCGCCCGCGTAGCGGTCAAGGAACGACGTCCTGTCCGGACTCGGGGGGTGCAGACCCCACGGCGCCTGAAAGAGCAGTTCGGTCTCCGTCGGGACGTGGACGAGCGAGTGCAGCTCCGCACCGCGCTCGGGGAGCACGACAGCGCGCAGCACGTCGTCTCCCACCGCGATGGCACGCCAGCCGGCGACGCACCCCATCTCACTCACCCGGCAGCGTCTCCAGGATGAACCAGTTGGCCGTCAGACCGCAATCGACGACGAGGTTCTGCCCTGTGATGGCGGAAGCGTCGTCGGAGGCGAGGAACGCGAACGCCGCTGCGATCTCCGCCGGCTTGACGAGCCTGCGCATCGGGACGCGCTCGAACGAGCCGTTCAGGTACGCCATGAGCTTGGGCCCGACGGCCCTTTCCGTCATGTCGGTGTGCGTGAATCCGGGGGAAACGCCGTTGACCCGGATCCCGTACTGCGCGAGCTCGAGCGCCATCGTCCGGTTCAGCCCGAGGAGAGCAGCCTTCGACGCGTTGTAGCTCGCGAACGGCCCGTCGCCGCCAAGCGCGTCGATCGAAATGTTGTGGAGGATGACACCGCCCTTCGAATCTCGCATGGTGCGGGCGACGCGTTGCGACATCAGGAAGACGCCCGTCAGGTTCGTGGCGATGACAGCGCGCCAGTCTTCCTCGCTCATATCGAGGAACGGAGTCTCGTCGTCGATCCCCGCGTTGTTCACGAGCACGTCAATCCGCTCCCACCGCTCGAGCGCGGCCGCCAGGACACCATCGACGTCCTCCGCGCGGGAGACGTCGCCGGTCACGACCCAGGCCGACCCGCACAGGGCCGCCGTCTCCTCCAGCGGTTCACGCGTTCGCCCCACGCAGAGCACGTCGGCGCCCTCGGACGCGAAGCGCTCGACGATCGCACGCCCGATCCCGCGTCCCGCGCCGGTGACGATGACCGTCTTGCCTTCGAAGCGCGTCATCCCTTCACCGCCCCGGCCGTCAGGCCGCGGATGAAGAACCGCTGACCAAAGAGGTAGACGAGGAACATCGGCACCGAGGCGAGCAGCATCCCCGCCATCGTTACCGGGACGTTCAGGTTGTACTTGCTCTGGAACACGGTCACCCCCACCATGAGCGTCTTGAGCTCGTCGCTCGGGAGGAAGACGAGTGCGATGAGCAGCTCGTTCCACACCCAGAGGCCGTTCACGACGACGAGCGTCACGAGGGCGGGCGCCGACAGCGGGAGCACGATGCGGATGAGAACCGACCCGTGACGTGCTCCGTCCGTGACGGCCGATTCGATCAGCTCGTTCGGGATCGCGCGGAAGAAGTTCGTAAGCATGAACGTCGAGAACGGGAGCGTGAGCCCTGCGTAGATGAGGACTACACCCTGGTACGTGCTCACGAGGTTGAGGCCCGTGAAGAGGATGAAGAGCGGCAAGAGCATCACGACGGGCGGGACCACCATGAGGGCAGTGCTGACCGCGAAGAACACGTTGCGGCCGAGCCACTGCATCCGGGCTAGCGCGAAGGCGGCGAGCGCAGCGGCCGCCGTCGAGACGATCACGGCTCCGAGCGTCAGGATGGCGCTGTTTTTCAACCAGAGCAGGAACGTGCCGCCGTGCACCGCGTCGCCGAAGTTCGAGAGCGACAGAGGCCAGGGCAGGCCGTACGGGCTGTCGAGGTATTGACCCTGGGTCTTGAACGCCGTCGACAGCATGAACCAGACGGGGTAGAGCGTGAGCACCGCCATCGCGAACAGCGTCGCCTGACGCGCGATTCGGCCGGTCTTCAAGCCCAGCTTCACGCGAGCTCCTCACGTTGGGCGGCGCGCGCCCGAATGAGCATCAGGAGTGTGATCCCCACGAGCGTCGCGCCGAGCAGGACGACGGCCACCGCGGACGCCATCCCCGGAAGCGAGTTCCGGAGGCCCTGGTTGTAGATGTAGAGCTCGAGCACCGTCGACGATGTCCCTGGCCCGCCGGAGGTTATGGTGTAGACGTAGGCGAAGACCCAGGCGAGCATGGTTATCGAGGCGACGACGACGTAGAACTCGATCGTCCCGCGAAGCTCGGGGACGATGATGTAGCGCAGCTGGCTCCACCAGCCAGCACCGTCGATTCGTGCGGCTTCCAGCTGCTCGTCGTCCATCGTGAGCAGGCGCGCGAGGAAGAGGATGATCCCGAAACCGACCTCACGCCAGACGATCACGATTCCGACGGTGAGCAGCGACAGCCGCTCGCTCCCGAGCCAGTCGAGCGCGAGCCCGTCGAGTCCGACCGCGCGCAGGATGCTGTTGAGCGCACCGTTCAGCTGGAAGATGTAGCTGGCGACGATTCCCACGATCGGGACCGCAAGGATGTAGGGCAGGAACAGGACGCTCCGGTACACCCTCCACCCGCGAGCTCCCTCGTAGAGCAGGAC
>CAWJTZ010000008.1:0-57136 GCA_963845935.1 uncultured Gaiellaceae bacterium | reverse complement strand
GGTGAAGGTCGCCGGATCCGCCACCTTCGACCAGATGTGCTGCGGGACAACGAACGCGCGGTTCAGCGTCGCGCCGATGAACTGCGAGTCCGCGCTCTTCAGGGTGATGGCGACGCCGTACTTGCCCTTGGCCCTGACCGAGGCGATGTTGTTGCCGGCGCCAGTGATACCGATCCGGTCCATCGTCTTGTCCTGCCGGCCGGCCAGAAGGCTGTAGACCACGTCGGCCGATGTCAGCGCCTTCCCGTCCGACCACTTCGCGTTCCTCGCGAGGGCGAGGGTGAGCGTCTTGTTGCGGTTCGACCACTTCCAACTGCGGGCGAGCCACGGCTTTGTCTGGACGCCGCCGGCCGAGACGGCGATCAGCGGCTCGTAGAAAGCACCCTGCGCGATGGAGTTGGTCGGCAGCCCGCCACCGGCATAGGGGTTGAAGTTCTTCGTGAAGGCCGGGTCACCCGACCCGGTCATCACGAGACACTTGTGGCCAGCCTGTGCGCTGTACGTCACTCCGGGGGCGCCGGTGACGCTCGAGCTCGCAAGCAGTGCGATGGCCGCGAGAACACCCGTCAGGGCGGCGGCCGTCCCAAACCTGCGGATGGAACGAGATTCGCGTCGCATACCGATCCTTTCTCGCTCAGGGCGATGTTCTGGATGCCTGCAGTCCGTGGAAATTTCCGGAAACGATTACACAGCTTCACCGGAAATGCAAGTTTTGCCCGGCTCAGGCGGGCCTGCGACTCAGCAGGCGTAGGGGATTTCCGGCTGACGTGCTACCGTAACCGGTTCCGGAACCGGCGACACGAAGGCGGCGATGGCGACACGAAGAGATCCAGGAGGACACGGCCGGGCGACGATCCGCGACATCGCAGAGCTCGCGGGCGTGTCCGTCGCGACCGTCTCTCGCGTCATCAACGACCGCCCTGACGTCGCACCGGAGACACGCGACGCCGTGCTCCGTCATGTTCGCGCGAACCACTTCACGACGAACCGCAGCGCGCGCGCCCTCTCCGCAGGCCGCACCGGCCACATCGGCCTGACGATGCCCATGGTCCGCGGCGACTACTTCGCCGAGATCCTCGCCGGTGCGATCGAGGCGGCCTACGAGCAGGACATGCGGGTCGTCGTCTACACGACGCTGCACGAGCACGACCGCGAGGTCTCGGTGCTCGAGCACCTCGCGGACGGCGCCACAGACGGCTCGATCATCACGCTCCCGGAGGAGTCGACCATCGAGCTCGCGGCACTCCAAGCGTCCGGCTACCCGTTCGTCGTCGCCGATCCGCGCGTGCCCCTCGGCGAGGACATTCCTGCCGTCTCCGCCGCGCACCGTGCCGGGGCCAAGGCGGCGACCGATCATCTCCTTGCGCTCGGTCATCGTCGCATCGCGCACGTAGCGGGGCGCGCCGGCTGGGCCGCGACCGTCGAGCGCATCGACGGCTACCGCGCGTCGCTCGCAGCGGCGGGCGTCCTTCCATCGGACGACTTGATCGTCGACGGCAACTTCGAAGTGTCGAGCGGCTATGCGGCAGGACTGACGTTGCTCGACCTGCCGACGCCTCCGACCGCGATCTTCGCGTCGAACGACAACATGGCGGTCGGCGTTCTCCGGGCAGCCCGCGAGCGTGGGTTCGTCGTTCCGGACCAGCTCTCCGTCGTAGGCTTCGACGACGCCGTGCTCGCGCCGAACGTGACCCCGTCTCTGACGACGGTGCGGCAGCCGCTCGCCGAGCTCGGCCGCACCGCCATCAGCTTGCTCGGGCGAATGCTCGACCGACAGCGGGTCGAGGCGCTCCGCGTCGAGCTTGCGACGAGGCTCGTTGTCCGTGATTCGACGGCGCCCCCGTTCGGTCAGTAGTGGAAGAGAAGGCGCAGATGTCGCCCCCGTTCGCGCTGTCGTTCATGAGCGCGAACTACGTGGCCAGGGAGCTCGGCTACGGAGCCTCCGACGAGTGGGGCCCGTTCGACGACGCGACCAACGCCGCCTTCGAGTCGCTCGAGACGTTCGAGGCGCGCTTCGACAGCCTTCTCACCGCGATCACGGGCGCGGGCTTCGATGCGATCGACCTCTGGTTCGGCCACCTGAACTGGCGCTGGGCTACACCCGACCACGTCGTGATCGCACGTGACGCCCTCGCGCGCCACCACGTGCGGCTCGTCAGCCTTGCTGGGAGCATCGGGACGACCACCGCGGACGTGGAGGCGGCGTGCCGCCTCGCTAACCGGCTCGACGTCGACCTGATAGCTGGCCCCGGGAGCATCGTCCAGGCCGATCGCGAGGCGGTTGCGGCGAGTACTCGCTGCACACGGAGTGCGCTTCGGGCTCGAGAACCACCCCGAGCGGACGCCGAGCGAGGTGCTCGCGGCGATCGGCGACGAGCCGATGCTCGGTGCTGCGGTCGACACCGGCTGGTGGGCGACCCAGGGCTATGACCCCGTGGCCGCCATCCACGATCTCTCCGGCCGGCTCTTCCACGTGCACCTGAAGGACGTCGAGGAGCCGGGCACACACGTCACCTGCATGCACGGCGACGGCTGCGCGAGGATCGCCGACTGCGTCCGGGCGCTCCTGGACATCGGCTACACGGGCCCGGTGAGCGTCGAGCACCACTCGTTCGATCGCGACCCGACCGACGAGTGCGCTCGCATGCTCGTTGCGATCCGGGAGCAGCTCGAGACGGCAGGGACAGCGCACAGTGTCTGAGGCGCTCCGGGTCGCCGTCATCGGGTGCGGCAACATCTCGGGCGCGTACGGCGAGACGATGAGCGCCTACCCGTCGGTTCGCATCGCCGGCGCGACGGACGTTGACCCCTTGCTGAGCGGGGCGTTCGTCGATCGCTTCGGAGGCGTCCACTATCCGTCGCTCGACGACGTCCTCCGGGACCCGGACGTCGACGCGATCGTGAACCTGACGGTTCCCGCCGTTCATGCGGAGGTAACGACCGCAGCGCTGAGTGCCGGCAAGCACGTCCACAGCGAGAAGCCGCTCGCGGGAAGCTATGCCGTCGCGCGTTCGCTCGTCGAGCTCGCGGCCGACCGCGGCCTCCGGCTGTCGTGTTCTCCCATCACTTTCATGGGCGAAGCCCAGCAGACGATGTGGCGGCTCGTCGAGTCGGGCGCGATCGGCCGCGTTCGCGTCGCGTACGCAGAGGTGAACTGGAACAGGATCGAGAGCTGGCACCCTCGCCCGCAGCCCTTCTACCGCATCGGGCCGTTCGCGGACGTCGGCGTCTACCCGCTCACGATCCTCACCGCGATGTTCGGCCCGGCCCGCCGCGTCACCGCCTTCGGGACCGTCGTCTTTCCCGACCGGATGACGATGACCGGCGAGCCGTTCACGCCCGAGGCACCCGACTTCGGTGTCGCCGTCGTCGAGCTCGAGAGCGGTACGGTCGTGCGCCTCACTGCGAACTTCTACGTCGCCCGCAGCACGAAGCAGGGCGGCATCGAGCTTCACGGCGACACTGGCTCGGTCTACCTCTCCGACTGGCAGGAGTTCGACGCCACGGTCGAGCTCGCTCGGTTCGGAGAGCCGTACGAGAACGTCCCGGTGGAGAACGCGTTCCGCGGGCACCGACTGGGGTCGGGCTCTCGGCGAGCTGAGTGACGCGATCGTCAGCGGTCGACCGCACCGGGCGACCGGCGCGCATGCTGCCCACATCGTCGAGATCCTCGATGCGACGGCGACGTCCGTCGCCGAGGGCCGCGCCGTCGAGATCACGTCCTCGTTCACGCAGCCCGAACTCGGTACGAACGGGTCCCGTCCGGCCTAGGATCGCGCGCGTGGAAACACGCGAGCTCGGACGCAGCGGGGTCTCCGTCACGCGGATCGTCCTCGGCTGCGGCAACTTCGGCGGGGTCGGCTCTTCGCCGGCGTTCTTCGGCCAGGGGATTCCGCACGAGGAAGCGCCGCGGATCATGGATGCCGCCTGGGAGCTCGGCATCCGCACGTTCGACACGGCGGACGCCTACGGCGGTGGACGCAGCGAGGCCTGGATCGGCGAATGGCTCGCGACGAAGGGCTCGGAGGTCCGCGACGCGATCACGGTCGAGACGAAGACGTTCAACCCGATGACGCGACGACGGCGACAGCGGCCTCGCCGGGCAGCGCATCCGCCGCCAGGTGGAGTCGAGCCTCGACCGGCTCGGGCTCGAACGGCTCCCGCTGTACATGGCCCACGACTTCGATCCCGACACGCCGCAGGAGGAGACGCTCGCGACGCTGGACGAGCTCGTCCGCGAGGGCAAGATCGGGGCTGTCGGCGCTTCGAACTTCACGGCGGCGCAGCTCGCCGAGGCCGTCGAGATCTCCGCGCTCGAGGGGCTCACGCGCTACGAGTGGGTGCAGAACTCGTACTCGCTGCTCGACTGCGGCGACGGCGAGACGATCTTCTCGTCTGCCACGAGCACGGTCTCGGCTACGAAGCGTTCGGCCCGCTCGCGGGAGGCTGGCTCGCCGGCCGCTACCGGCGCGGCGCGCCGTATCCCGAGGGGTCGCGCATGACCCAGCGCCCCTCCGGCTACCGCAAGTACGAGTCCGACGCGATCTTCGACGCGCTCGAGGCATTCGAGTCCGCAGGCGTCGGCCCGCGGCGTGTCCATGGCCGGGCTCGCGATCGCCTGGCTCCTCGGCGCGCCCGAGGTGACCGCCGTCGTCGTCGGGCCGACGCGCGCCGAGCATCTCGAGCCCGTGCGCGAGGCGCTCTCGCTAGAGCTCTGCGCCGATGAGCACGCCGATCTGCGAGGGTTGTTCCCGTGATCGTCCTCTCGGAGCACGACGTCCGCGAGCTGCTCGACATGGAGTCCTGCATCGAGGCGATGACCGAGGTGCTCGCGTCGCTCGCGCGCGGGGAGCTCTACAACCCACTGCGCTCGATCGCTCGAGCGGAGGGCGCGGACACGCTCCTCGGTCTCATGCCCGCGTACCGCGCAGCGCCGACGAAGGCGTACGGCCTGAAGGAGATCGTCATCGTCCCGACCAACCCGTCGCGCGGACTCGACACGCACATGGGCGGCGTCCTCCTGCACGACGGGGACACGGGCGAGCTGCGTCGCGATCATGAACGCGTCGCCGATCACGGAGATCCGCACGGCCGCCGTCTCCGCCGTCGCGACGCGGGCGCTCGCGCGTCCGGACGCGCAGCGGGTCGCGATCCTCGGCTCCGGCGCACAGGCACGCGGCCACGTCCACTCGATGCGCGCCGTCCTCGACGACCCGGAGATCCGCATCTGGTCGCGCAACCTCGAGAAGGCGGAGGAGCTCGCGGGCGAGGTCGGCGCCACGGTCGCGCCGTCCGATCGATGCGGCCCTCTTCGGCGCCGAGGTCGTGTGCACGACGACCGCGTCGGTCGAGCCGATCGTCGAGCGCCGCTGGCTCGCGCGCGGCGCGCACGTGAACGCCGTGGGCTCCTGCTTCCCGACGACCCGCGAGCTCGACACCGAGACCGTCGCCCACTCCTCCTTCTTCACCGACCGCCGCGAGTCGTGCCTCAACGAGGCGGGCGACTACATCCTCGCCGCGAAGGAGGGTGCCGTCGGCCCCGACCACATCAAGGCGGAGCTCGGCGAGGTGCTCGCCGGCATGCATCCCGGACGGGAGCACGAGGACGAGCTGACGATCTTCGAGTCGCTCGGGATCGCGGTCGAGGACCTCGCGTCCGCCGAGCTCATCGTGCGACGGCGCGCGAGCGCGGCGTCGGCGTCGAGGTTCCGTTCTGATCCCGCTGGCGGACATCGAGGCCGCGCGCGAGCGGTATCGCGGGCACGGTCATCCGCACGCCGCTCGTCCGCCTGCGGGTCGACGCTCCCGCCGAGATCTGGCTGAAGCTCGAGAACCTGCAGCCGATCGCGTCCTTCAAGCTGCGCGGCGCGGCGAACGCGGTGCTGAGCGCGCCGCCGGACCAGCTCCGCGACGGCCTCGTCACCACGAGCACGGGGAACATGGCGCAGGGCGTGGCCTGGATGGCACGCGAGCTCGGCGTACCGGCGACGATCGTCGTACCCGACAACGCCTCGCTGACGAAGCTCGCGGCGGTCGAGCGCCTCGGGGGCAGGATCGTGCGCGTGTCGTGGGAGCAGTGGTGGGCCGCGGTCGACGCCGACGGCGAGCGGGACCTCGGCGAGGGTGTCGAGGGCTTCTTCGTCCACCCCGTCCAGGATCCGCCGGTGATGGCCGGCAACGGCACCATCGGCCTCGAGCTGGTCGAGGACCTCGACGACTTCGACGCCGTCCTCATACCGTGGGGCGGCGGCGGGCTGACGACCGGGATCGCGAGTGCTGTACGCGCGCTCCGGCCGCAGACGAAGATCTTCGTCTGCGAGCCCGAGACAGGCGCGCCCGTGACCGCGGCCATCCGGAACGGCCGCGAGCCGGTGAAGATCGAGTACACGCCGTCCTTCATCGACGGCGCCGGCTCGGGGCGCTCCTGCCGAGGATGTGGGAGCACGCGCGTGAGCTCGTCACGGACGCATTCGCGATCTCGCTCGCGGACGCCGCAGGAGGAGTGCGGACGCTGCTGGAACGAGCGCGCGATCGTCGGCGAGGGTGCGGCAGGGCTCCCGTCGCGGCGGCGCTGGCCGGGCTCGGCGGTGAGGGTCGCGTGGTGTGCATCGTCTCCGGCGGGAACATCGACTCCTCGCGCCTCGCCGCGATCCTCGAAGGCCGCGTCCCCGACTAGTCGACGAGCGTCCGGTCGAGGCCCGCGAGCGCACTCCCGCTCGAGCGCCGCATGCCCGACGTCGCGCGCGTAGAGCGCGAGCGTCAGCCCGAGGAAGAGCGCAAGCACGCGTGCGCGCAGTGCCTGCTCGTCGTCGATGGGCCCGTACGCCTCGACGAAACGCGGCTCGAGCCCGGCCGGCAGGAGGAGTATCCAGACGAGCATGAGGTCGATCGCCGGGTCGGACCGACACATGTCACCCCAGTCGATGACGCCGCTCACCGAGCCTCCCGCGACGAGCAGGTGACGGACGTGGAGGTCGCCATGCGTGAGCGACGCGCGTCGAGTACTCGGCGCGAGCCGCTCGCCCTCGGCGAGGATCTCGTCGACACGCGCGCGACGGCCGCCACAGGTCAGACGGGAGTTCTTCCAGCCGCTCCCGCGTCCGCCTCACGCGAAAAGGTGTATCCGCCCGCCGGATCGGATCGTCCGGAAGCTCCGAACCCGGGTCGGCGGACACGAGTGTTCGCGGCGAGTGCAGCACCTGGAGGAAGCGGCCGAGCGCGCTTCCCAACTCGCTCGCGCTCGCCGTCGTCCAGGCCTGCGTCGCACGGCTCCACCCCCGAGCAGCAGCCGGGCGCCGAAGAACGGCCACGGGAACCGCGTCGCCCGGACGTGCCGACGAACTGCGGCTCGGGAATCCGCGCCGGGAGCAATGGCGCCAGCGCCGGGCAGCACCGCCAGCTCGCGCTCCACGCCCGGGATGGCGACCGCGCGCCGCGGGAAGCGGAATGCCCAGGTCTCCTCGACGACCCAGACTGCGTTGTCCCACCCCTCGCCGACGAGACGCGCGGACGAGGCGTCGAGCTCGGGGAACTGCTCGGAAAGGAGCGCGCGCACGAGCGTCCCGTCGACCTCGATCTCCGCATCCCATTCCGGCATCGCGGCACCGTAGCCACGGTGCAGCCGGTAGGAATGCCGCATGCGCACCGTCTCGATCGCCGCGCTCCGGAGGATCGTCATCGCAGCCCAGGGCTACGCAGGGCGGGCGCGGACCGGGACGCGCCGCGAGGTCGAAGACGCGATCCGCGCGCTCTCGTGCGTCCAGCTCGACTCGATCACGGCCGTCGAGCGGAGCCACCGGATCGCGCTCGGCTCGCGTGTAGGCGCGTATCCCAGCGCGAATCGGTCTCGCGGCTGCTCGGAGAGGGCCGGATCTTCGAGTACTGGGCGCACGAGGCGTGTCTCATCCCGGTCGAGGAGTGGCCGCTCTTCCGTCTCCGGATGACGCGCCATCACCCGTGGCGCGGCGACGTGATCGCCCAGCATCCCGGGCTCGCCGAAGAGGTGCTCGCGGCGATCGGCGAGCGCGGCCCGCTGACCTCGCGCGACTTCGACGGCAAGGGCGGCGGCGGGATGTGGAACTGGAAGCCGGCGAAGCTGGTCCTCGAGGCGCTCTGGAACTCCGGCGAGCTCGTGATCGCGGGTCGGGTGAGCGGCTTCCAGCGCTCGTACGACCTCGCGGAGCGGGTGCTTCCCCGGGAGGTCCTCGACGCGCCCGCGCCGGACGAGGCGACGCGCGACCGAGAGCTTGCGCTCCGCGCCGTGCGGGCGCGAGGCGCGCTGACGGAATCGGGGATCGTGGAGCACTGGCGCATGGCCGGCGGGACGGCGCGCATCCGGCCCACGACCGAGGCTCTCGTCGCCGACGGGGTTCTCGAGCGGCTCCGTGTCGAAGACGGCGGGGCCGACGTGCTCGTCCTCGCCGGGCACCGACCTCGACCCCGCCCGCCCGAGCACGGCAGCGCTCCTCTCGCCCTTCGACAACCTCCTCTGGGACCGGCCGTTCGCGCGCCGGGTCCTCGGGTTCGACCACCTCATCGAGGTCTACAAGCGCGGCCACGAACGCCAGTACGGCTACTACGTCCTGCCCTTCCTCTGGCGCGATCGGATCGTCGGGCGCGCCGACCTGAAGTCCGAGCGCGCCGACGGCACGCTCGTGGTGAAGGCGCTCCATCTCGAGCCGGGCGTCCGCCGGTCCGCGGCGCTGGACGACGCCTTCGACCGTGCGCTCGACCGGCTGCGACGGACGATCGGGCTCGAACGCGTCCGTCGCTGACTCTGCGAGAGTCCGCTGATGCACTGGCAGCTCGTCGCGCTCGCGGTCATCCTCCTCGGCTTCGCCGGGATCTCGCGACGCATCGAGGGAACCCCGATCACGGCGCCGATGATTTTCACCGCCGCCGGACTGGTCGTCGGCGTCGATGCGCTCGGGCTCATCGACCCGGCGGCGGAGGGACTCGAGGTCGAGGCCGTCGCCGAAGCGACACTGGCCGTCGTCCTCTTTTCCGACGCCTCGCGCATCGACCTCGCTGCACTCCGGCGATCGCTCGGCATCCCGTCACGCCTGCTCGGGATCGGACTCCCCCTGACGATCCTTGCCGGGTTCGCCCTCGCGCTGGTGCTGCTCCCCTACCTCGCCTGGCCCGAGGCGCTCCTCGTCGCCATCATTCTCGCCCCCACCGACGCGGCCCTGGGGCAGGCCGTCGTCACGTCCAAGCGCCTTCCGGTGCGAATCCGCCAGAGCCTGAACGTCGAGGCCGGTCTCAACGACGGGATCTGCGTTCCGCTCTTCCTCATCGCGCTCGCCGTCGCGCTCGCAGAGGACGGGGCGATCGGACACGGCCATGCCGTCCAGCTCGTCGCCGAGAAGATCGGGTACGGCGTCCTCGATCGGGAGTTCTCGCCGGAGCCGTAGCGGCTGCCGTCGTGGTCCACGGGACCGTGCGTAGGCTCATCGACGACACCTGGCTCCAGGTCGTTCCGCTCGCCGGCGCGCTCCTCGCATTCAGCCTCGCGGAGGCAATCGGGGGATCGGGCTTCATCGCCGCGTTCGTCGGTGGTGGAGCTTTCGGCGGTATGCGGCGGCACCGCGGCGGCGAGGTGTCCCACCTCATCGAGCAGACCGGCGCCGTCCTTGCCGCCGTGACGTTCGTCCTCTTCGGCGCGGTGCTCCTCGGGCCGGCGATCCGCGACCTCGACCTGGCAGATCGCGCTCTACGCGATCCTCAGCCTCACGGTCATCCGCATGGTCCCTGTTGCGATCTCGATGCTGGGAACGGGCGCGCGGAGGCCGACCGTCGCCTTCCTCGGCTGGTTCGGGCCCAGAGGCGCGGCGTCCATCGTCTTCGCGCTGCTCGTCTTGGAGGAGGAAGGGCTTCCGCACGAGACGCGCGATCCTCACGACCGCATTCGTCACGGTCGGGCTCTCCGTGCTCGCGCATGGCGTGACGGCGGCGCCGCTCACGACGCGCTATGCCGACTGGCACGACGCACGGGTCGGCGAGACACCGGTCGAGTCGGGCGAGGAGGAGCAAGAGCTCCCCTGGCGCCTTCAGGGCGGATGAGCATCGTCTCGACGGAGGAGGCGCGCCGGATCGCTGTACGCGCGCAACTCCTCGACGGCTCTGCGACGAACGTCCTCGACACCGTCCGGAAGCTCGGCTTCCTCCAGATCGACCCGATCTCGACCGTCGCGCCGCCGCAGCACCTCGTCCTCTGGAGCCGCCTCGGGCCGTTCGACGTGGCCGAGCTCGACCGCCTGCTCTGGGACGAGCGAAAGCTCATCGAGTGGAACGCGTTCATCTGGCCGTCCGAAGACCTCCCGCTGCTCCTCGCGCGCATGCGGCGGAGGCGCCCCGGCTCCACCGCGTCGGAGCGCATGTCCAACGAGATCCTCCGCGAGCACGCGAGCCTGAAGCGCTACATCCTGCGCGAGCTCGAGCGCGACGGCCCCTTGCCGTCCCGCGTGCTCCGCGAGCACTCGGCGGCGAAGCGCGACGAGAAGCATCCCTGGTGGGGCGCGCGGAACGTGTCGCTCATGCTCCAGATCCTGAACACCCGTGGCGTCGTGGCCGTCGTCGGCCGCACCGGCGGAAGCAGGCTGTGGGATCTCGCCGAGCGCTGGTATCCCGAGGTGGAGAAGGTCTCGCTGCGCGACGCCGAGCGCGCCTTCGCGGCGAAGCGCTTCCGCGCTCTCGGCGTGCGGCTGACGCGCGAGGGCTGGGAGGCGCATCCCGAGGTCTCCGACGCCTCGATTCCCGACCGCGTCACCTTCCTCTCGCCCTTCGACCGGCTGATCCACGACCGTGCCCGCGCCGAGGCGCTGTTCGACTTCCACTACCGACTCGAGATGTACGTGCCGAAGGCGAAGCGCGAGTACGGCTACTACGTCCTACCGGTCCTCGTCGGCGACCGCATCGTCGGACGCATCGAGCCGCGCTTCGACCGGAAGACGGGGTCGCTCGACGTGCTCGGCGCATGGGGCGACACCTCTCGCGCGGACGAGGGGCTCGCCAGCCTGCGCGCCTGGCTCGTCGCGAACGCGCGTCAGTAGCATCCGGCCGTGCACTTCGAGACGCGCGCGATCCACGAGGGACAGGAGCCGGACAGCGCGACCGGCGCGATCACCACCCCGATCTACCAGACGTCCACGTACGTCCAGGACGCCGTCGGCGTCCACAAGGGCTACGACTACGCCCGGGTCGGCAACCCGACGCGGACGGCGCTGCAGGAGTGCATCGCATCGCTCGAGGGCGCAGCGCACGGCCGCGCGTTCTCCTCGGGGCTCGGCGCGGCCACCACTCTCATGCACCTGCTCTCGCCGGGTGACCACGTCGTCGCCGTGAACGACGTCTACGGCGGGATCTACCGCATGTTCACGAAGGTCTACGAGCCGAAGGGCTACCGCTTCACGTTCCTCACGCCCGAGGAGATCTCGACCGGCCTCGCGGAGCACCTCGACGAGCGCACGAGGCTCGTCTGGCTCGAGACGCCGACGAACCCGGCGCTGAACCTCGTCGACATCGCCGCCGCCTCGGAGGCGGCGCACGCGGTCGGAGCGACGGTCGTCGTCGACAACACCTTTGCGACGCCGTACCTGCAGCAGCCGCTCGCGCTCGGCGCCGACGTCGCCCTGCACTCGACGACGAAGTACCTCGGCGGCCACTCGGACGTGGTCGGCGGCTTCCTCGCGACGAACGACGACGCCGTCGCCGAGGAGCTCGCGTTCCTGCAGAAGTCGCTCGGAGCGGTGCCCGGGCCGTTCGACGCCTGGCTCGTGCTCCGCGGGGTGAAGACGCTCGCCGTGAGGATGGACCGCCACTGCGGAAATGCCGCCGCGGTCGCTTCGTACCTCGAACGGCACCCTCGCGTGGAGCGGGTCCTCTACCCCGGTCTGCCCTCGCATCCCGGGCACGCGATCGCCGCGCGCCAGATGCGGAACTTCGGCGGCATGGTCTCGTTCCTCCTCGAGGACGAGCAGGAGGCCGTCGACCTCGTCGCACGCACGAGGATCTGGAAGCTGGCGGAGAGTCTCGGAGGGGTCGAGAGCCTCATCGAGCACCCGGCGCGCATGACGCACGCCTCCACGGCCGATGCTCCGTTCGCCGTCCCGCCGACGCTGATCCGGCTCTCCGTGGGCATCGAGTCGGCCGACGACCTCGTCGACGACCTCGAGATCGCACTCGCGGGCTAGGCGTTTGCCGTCGAGCGACGGCGGGTATGCCGGCGAACATGGCAGATCTTGTCGCAACAGCCGAGACCGAGATCGATGCACCGCCGAGCCGCGTCTGGAGAGCGCTCACCGATCCCGACGTGATCGAGCAGTACATGTTCGGTGCGCGAGTCGTCACCGACTGGCAGCCGGGCAGCTCGATCGTGTGGAAGGGCGAGTACGAGGGGAAGGCATACGAGGACAAGGGCGAGGTCCTCGAGGTCGTGCCGGAGCGCAAGCTCAAGATGACGCACTTCAGCCCGTTGGGCGGCGACGACGACGTCCCCGAGAACTACCACACGCTCACGTACGAGCTCGAGGGTGCGAACGGCACGACCCACGTGTCGCTGAGCCAGGACAACAATCCGTCGCAGGAAGCCGCGGAGCACTCGCGCGCCAACTGGGAGAAGATGCTGGCCGGGCTCAAGACGACGGTCGAAGCGTCCTAGCTCGTTGGTCGGCGCGCCCGACCCGCTCACCTAGGATCGTTCGTGTGAGCGCGGGGCCGATCGACCTCCACCACCAGGCGCAGGGAATCGTCGCCTGCTACCTGCTGGAGACGGACGATGGGCCGGCGCTCTTCGACTGCGGGCCGACGACCTGCATCGCCGCCCTGAAGGATGGCCTCGCCGGGCACGGTCTGGAGCTGACCGACATCCGGCACCTCCTCCTCTCGCACATCCACCTCGACCACGCCGGTGCCGCGGGTGTCCTCGTCCGTGAGCATCCGGCGCTGCAGGTCCACGTATCCGCGGTCGGCGCGCCGCACCTCGTGGATCCCTCGAAGCTCGACGCCAGCGCCCGGCGGCTCTACGGCGACGCGTTCGACGAGTTGTGGGGCGAACTCGCGCCGATCCCCGAGGCGAACGTCCACGTCGTGGGCGACCGGGTCGTGGGGTTCGAATGTTTTCCGACTCCCGGCCACGCGTGGCATCACGTGTCCTACCTCGACGCGGACGGCACGCTCTATGCCGGCGATGCCGCCGGGGTCCGCCTCGAAGGCGGGCAGTTCGTCATGCCACCGTGCCCACCTCCGGAACTCGATCTCGAGGCGTGGGACCGAACCATCACCGAGATCGAGCGGCGCGCGCCCTCGCGCCTCGCGCTCATCCACTTCGGCGTGTTCGACGACGTCGAGTCGCATCTCTCCAGGCTGCGCGCGAACGCTCGGCCGCTGGGGCGAGTGGGTCGAGGACGGAATGGACGAGCCGACGTTCGTGGCCGCCGCGGCCGAGGACATGTCGCAGGTCGACTCGGACCTCGTCGACGAGTACCAGCGCGCCGGACCGTTCTGGCACCACTTCCGCGGGTTCGAGCGCTACTGGCGCAAGAAGCGCGAAGCGGCCGCCTAGATCCTCGAAGGCGTTCGCCTCGAGGTCCCCGAGCGAGACGAACTCGAGCGCCGAGGCGTGGGTCGCCTCGAGGACGACCGGCGGTGCGACGCCCGCTTCGAGCGCCTCCTGCCAACGCGCTGCGACGACGCACCAGCGGTCGCCCGGCCGTAGTCCCGGGAACATCCACTGCGGCTGCGGCGTCACGAGGTCGTTCCCGGCAGACACCGAGAACTCGAGGAACTCCTCGGTCATGACCGCGCAGACGACGTGGAAGCCGAGATCGGAGCCGGCCGTGTGGCAGTAACCGTCGCGGAAGTAGCCCGTCACCGGATCGACCGAGCACGGCTCGAGCTCCCCACCGAGGACGTTCACGCCCACCCCGTCACGAGCCAGCGCCCGCGCCGGAACCTGGTCGTCATCAGCGTCAGCCGCACGACGATGAGAACCAGGAGCGCGGCCCAGACGCCGCGGATTCCCCAGTCCGCTTCGAGCGCCGCAAGGAGAACGACGGCACACGACGCGAACGCGGCAACCATCGACAGCGCGAGGAACGGCCCGTCGCTCGCGCCGATGAGGATCCCGTCCAGCGCGAACACCGCTCCGTTCAGCGGCTGCATGAGCGCGAAGATCGGCCACAGGAGTGCCGTCTCGTCGAGCACGGACGCGTCGCCCGTGAACGCGCGCGGAAGCACTCCCGCGAGGACGAGCATGAGCGCGGCGAAGGCCGCTCCGAGCGCGACCGAGAGCCAGATCATCCGCTCGCTCGCGCCGTAGGCCTGCTCCCGACGCCCGGCACCGAGCTCGCGGCCGACGATGATCTGCCCGGCGATCGCGACCGAGTCGAGAACGAGCGCGAGGAAGATCCAGAGCTGGAAGGCCACCTGATGCGCGGCGATCGAGGCGTCGCCGAAGCGCGTCGCCACCGCGCCCGCGAGGACGAACGAGAGCATGAGCGCGGTCGTGCGGATGAAGATCCACTTGCCCAGCGAGAGGACGCGACGCGCGAGCGCGATCCGAACTGCGGCCTCCCCCGGCGCCAGCTGCCGGACCACGACCACGACGAAAGCGGCGCCCATGCCGAGCTGCGCGATGGCCGTCCCCCACGCCGACCCGGCGATTCCCCAGTCGAAGCCATAGACGAACAGCACCTCGAGAACGACGTTTGCGACGTTCCCCGCGATGAGGACGACGAGGGGCGTCCGCAGATCTGCAACGCCCCGCAGGTAGCCCTGCGCGCCGAGCGCGAGGAACGCGGCCGGGAAGCCGATCGCCGCGATGCGGAGGTACTCGACGGCGTAGTCGGCCGTCTGCCCGTCGCCGCCCATGAGGGCGACGAGCTGGGGAGCCAGAACGGCGATGAGGCCCGAGACGGCGACGCCGAACGCCAGCGAGAGCCAGACCGCCTGCGCCCCGAGCCGCCTGGCCGTCTCCTCCTCCCCCGCACCGCCTGCCCTCGCGACCTGCGCAGTCGTGCCGTACTGGAGGAAGTTGAAGATCGCGAACGTCCCGCCGAGGATCGTGAAGGCGATGCCGAGAGCCGCGAGCTGCGGGCGCCCGAGGTGCCCGACGATGGCGGTGTCGACGAGGAGGTAGAGCGGCTCCGCCGCGAGCGCGCCCAGCGCCGGCAGCGCGAGTGAGACGATCTCGCGGTCGTACCGCGACCTGAGCGTCACGCGCCGCGCGTCGCCTCGATCGTCGCCTCGTATGCGGCGACGTAGTTCGAGACCATCATCTCCGGGCGAGAAACGGGTCTCGACCTCCTTGCGGATGACGACCGGATCGAGAGAGTCGGCGAGCTCGAGCACCTCGGGCTCCTCCATCTCGCGGTAGTTGTCGACCACGACGCCCGTCTTCCCGTGGTCGACGATCTCGGGTACCGCGCCGCGCCGCGTCGAGATGACCGGCGTCCCGCACGCCATGGCCTCGATCATCATCAGGCCGAACGGCTCCTCCCAGTCGATGGGCGAGATGAGTGCGCGAGCTCCCATCAGGAGCTCGACCTTGTCGGCGTGCCCGACCTCGCCCACGTACTCGATCGAGCCGCCGAGATGCGGGCGGATGAACTCGTCGAAGTAGCGGATCTCGAGCGGCTCGCGACACTTGGCGGCGATCTTGAGCGGTAGGCCGGTCTCGAGAGCGACCGCAAGCGCCCGATGGGCGCCCTTGTCCGGGCTCATGCGCCCGAGGAAGACGAGATAGTCGCCGCCCGGCTTGCGCCGGAACGGATACATGGAGAGGTCGAGGGCGTTCGGACAGTTCCCGATCCAGGGAAAGCTCGGCCTCGGCTTTCGCTGGTTCATCGAGATCGAGATCATCTGCGCCTTCGGTGCGAGCTCGAGGATCTGGTCGTAGAGCCGGCCGGGCTGCCCGTCGAGCGGGCCGTGGACCGTGTGGCAGAACGGCGTCTCGATCAGGCCGCCGAATGCGAGCCCGAGCATCCCGGTGTGGTCGTGGACGATGTCGAACTCGTCCGCCTTGAGGAACGCGTGGAGCGCGTGCTGCATCTCCCAGTACGTGTGCCCGATCCACTCGCTCGGCGCCGTGTGGAACACGGACTCGAGCCGCGCCCGCGTCTGCGAGTCGCCCGACGCGAAGAGCGTGACGTCGTGTCCCGCATCGACGAGACCGTCGGCGAGGAGCGCGACGACGCGCTCGGTTCCCCCGTATGCCTCCGGCGGCACCGGAAACCACACCGGACACACGAGGCCGACTCTCATTGCGCGCGGTTCTTCGTCACGGTCATACGCCCTCCGCAATCGTTACATGGCCGCGCTCGACGTCGACCGTCCACGTACGACCGAATGCCCGCACGCCCTCGATTCGCAAACCGTCGAGCCAGCTCGGAAGCTCGTCCGTCACCGTCGTGATGAGCCGCTGCCGCTCGCGGTCCGGCTCGATCCCGAGGAGCACGCGAACGAGCAGGATCGGGGTGCCTGCGGCCCACGCCTGCGGTCGCGCGGCGGTCGGATAGGCGATCGGGAAGGGCGTCTCGTCACGCGCGTAGCCGGCGAAGACCTCGGGCAGCGACCAGTCGAAGTGCGCTGCCGCCTCGATCAGGGCACGTCCGATGCGGCGCGCCTCGGCCGTGTACCCGTGCCGCGCGAGGCCCCATGCCGCGAGCGCCGTGTCGTGCGGCCATACCGTGCCGTTGTGGTAGCTGATCGGGTTGAATGCGGCCGCGTCGCTCGCCATCGTGCGGATCCCCCAGCCGGTCCACAGATCCTCTGACAGCAGCTGGTCGACGACCTTCGAGACACGCTCGGGAGCGACGATCCCGCTCCACAGGAGATGACCCATGTTCGAGCTGCGCGCGTCGACCTTGCGCTTCTTCCCGTCGAGCGCGAGCGCGTAGAAGCCTCCGCGCTCGTCGACCCAGAACGCCTCGTCGAAGCGCGCCCGGAGCTCGTCGGCCTCACGCTCGAGCCGCTCGGCCAGCGCCTTGTCGCGCCAGACCTCGCGCGCGAGCTCGGCGAGGCCGCGCTTCGCGTCGTAGACGTAGCCCTGCACCTCGACCGCGGCGATCGGTGCCTCGGCGAACCGGCCGTCCTGGAAGCGCTGCGAGTCGCCGGAGTCCTTCCACGACTGGTTCGCGAGCCCGGAGTCGACCATGCGGCTGTACTCGACGAAGCCGTCGCCGTCGCGGTCGCCGTAGCGGTCGATCCATTCGAGCGCGAGGAGCGCGGGCTCGCGCAGCCGGCGCGCGAGCGAGGCATCGTCCGTCCAGCGCCATGTCTCCGCCATGAGGACGAGGTACAGCGGCGTCGAGTCGATCGAGCCGTAGTAGCGCGGAAACCATGTCTCCGCGCAGCGGCCCTCACGCACCTCGTGGACGATCTTCCCCGGCTCGGCGTCCACGTTCGGGTCCTCCTCGTGCGCCTGCAGCTCCGTGAGCGCGTCGAGCGCGCCGATCGCGATCTCCGGCCCGAGCATGAGCGTCTGCAACGACGTGATCGCCGTGTCGCGACCGAAGACGGTCATGAACCACGGCATGCCGGCGGCGAACAGCGGCCGACGGTCCTCGCCCGTGCGCATACGAAGCGCGGCGAGGTCGCCGATGGACCGGTCGAACGAGCGGCGCAGGCTCTCCCACCCACCGCGCACACGCGGGTACCCGCAGCGTCCAGGCGGCGACGACGTCGCTCGCGCTCTCACGCTCCGCGTCCAGCTCCTCGAACGTCTCGAGCTCCTCGTCGAGCCACGGGCGGGCGTCGACCGTGACCTCCCAGCGCTCGTGCGGCTCGAGCGCGACGCCGAAGGTCATGGTGCGCTCCTCGAGGCGCCCCGGCTTGGAGAAGACGAGCTGCGTGCCGAGGTCGCCGCGCGGGTCGACGATCGAGAGCTGGCGGCCCGTGTCGTCGAGGCTCGTCGGCGCGGGCGGCGGCAGCGCCTGCGCGAGGTCCGGATCCCCGAGCGAGAAGTCGTGGTGCTTCACGGAGATGATGTCCGCGAAGTCGGCCTCGGCCTCGATCGCGACCTCGACCTCGAGCCGCTCGGGGCTCTCGTTGCGGAGGGTGACGCGCTCCTGCATGCCCGTTCCGACGAAGCGCTCGCGCGCGATCGAGATCGAGTCGCGAGGCAGTCCCGTCGTCGTTCCGTTGCGGAGGTAGAAGGCCGCGCGGAAGTGCTCGACCCGCCCGGAGGAGAGCGGGAGCGGCATGGCGCCGCCGACGGTGAGCACGAGCCGCGAGAGGAAGCGCGTGTCGTGCGCGAAGAACCCGCTCGTCTTGGCGCCGATGTCGCCCCGCTCGTCCGAGATGCAGAACGTCGATCCCTCGAGGATCGTGAGCACCTCCTACTCCCCGTGGCGCACGATCCGGGCGCCGCTCGACTGCTGGAGCGCCTTGATCACGATCTCGTCGACGTTCACGTGCAACGGCCGCGTGAGGGCGAACAGGATGCAGTCGGCGACCTCGTCGGGCGAGATCGGGTCGACCCCCTCGTACACGGAAGCCGCTTTCTCGGCATCCCCCTTGAACCGGACGAGCGAGAACTCCGTCCCCGCCACGAGCCCTGCGTCGACCGTCGTGATCCGGATCGGGCGCCCGAGGAGGTCCTCGCGGAGCCCGTACACGAAGCCGCGCAGCCCGAACTTCGCCGCGACGTACGAGGCCGCGTTCTGGTACGCCTGCCGCCCCGCGACCGAGCCCATGAAGAGGATGTGGCCGCCGTCGCGGATGTGCGGAAGGCACAGCCGGGTGATCCGCAGCACACCGTCGACGTTCGTGTGCAGGACGGTCGCCTCGTCCTCGAGGTTCGACTCCGTGAACGGGTAGCGCCCGAGCGCGAGACCGGCGTTGTTGAAGAGGATGTCGACACCGCCGAGCTCGGCGACGGCCTGCTCGACGAAAGCGGCCGAGCTCTCCTCGTCGGTGACGTCGACGTACAGCGCGACGTCGGCGTCGATCCGCTCGACGCGCCGGGCACCGCCGACGACCCGCACTCCGGCCTCGCGGAGCTTGCGCACGGTCGAGGCGCCGATGCCGCTCGACGCGCCCGTGACGACCGCCGTCCTGCCCTCGAGCTCCATCACCGGAGCCTAGTGACTAGGAGATCGTCAGCGACTCGATGAGGACCGGCTCGAGCGGCCGGTCGCGCCCGTCGCGCTCGACGAACGAGATCTTGTCGGCGACGTCCTGGCCCGAGGTCACGCGGCCGAAGACGGTGTGCTTCCCGTCGAGCCACGGCGCCGCCTCGGTCGTGACGATGAAGAACTGCGAGCCGTTCGTGTTCGGCCCCGCGTTCGCCATCGCGAGGTACCCGCGCGCGACCGGATGGTCGTTGAACTCGTCCTCGAACGAGTAGCCCGGCCCGCCCGTCCCGTCCCCCTGCGGACAGCCGGCCTGGATCATGAAGTCGGGGATGACGCGGTGGAAGACGAGCCCGTCGTAGTAGCCCTCGCCGGCGAGCTTCGTGAAGTTCTGGACGGTTTTCGGGGCGTCGTCGTCGAAGAGCTCGAGCTCGATCGTCCCCTCGCTCGTGGTCATGACCGCGCTGGACACGGCCGCGACGCTAGCAGCCGCGCAAACATCCGGGCTGAACAGGCGTCCCTACACTTCGAACGTGGCGACCGAGGCCCAGCCGTTGGGGGGTTTGCAGGAGACCGAGCTCTCGACGGAGCTCGCCAGCCAGTGGCGCCGGTTGACACGCGCCGCGACGATCGTCGCGCTCCTCACCGCCCCGGCGCTCGTCGTCTGGTTCAACCAGACGCAGGGTTGGGCGTGGTACTGGTCGATCCTCGCCGCGCTCCTCGTCGTCGTCTGCTTCCGGGGCGTCTTCGACCTCGTCTTCCACCGCTTCATCCCGCGCCCGAGCCTCTTCGGGCTCGAGAGCCAGCAGCTGCGAGAGGAGGACGTCGTCGCGCGCCGGCGCGTGTGGTTCTGGCGCTTCTGGCTGAAGGTCGCGATCGTCGCGATCGTCGTCGGCGTCTTCTTCTACCTGATCGGCGGCACCGGCTACCTCGTCGGGATCCTGCCGCTCCTCCTGATCTTTCCCTTCTACATGCTCATGAACTTCGCGATCCTCTTCGGCCCGCTGCTCATCATGAACCTCTCGCAGATCCAGGCCTTCGAGCCCGGCGACGCCGAGTGGGGCGTGAAGCTCGCGGACGTCCGCGGCCAGGCCGAGGCGAAGGAAGAGGTGCGGCGCGTCGTCTCCATCTGGCAGTCGGGCGACGCATTCGAGCGGGCGGGCGGCAAGCGCGAGCGAGGCCTCCTCTTCCTGGGCGCCCCCGGCACCGGCAAGACGATGCTCGCGAAGGCACTCGCGACCGGGTTCAACTCGCCGTTCATCTCGATCCCGGGCTCGGGCTTCGCCGCCACATTCGTCGGGATCGACGCGATCATCGTCCGCATCCTCGCGCGCCGCGCCAAGCGGCTCGCACGCAAGTGGGGCGGCCAGTGCATCGTCTTCATCGACGAGATCGACGCCGTCGGCATGCGCCGGCAGGCGCTGAACCCCGGCGGCATCGGAGGCTTCGCGGGTGGCTCGCGCCCGCCGGACGTGCACGACTACCTCTTCTATGGACCGTTCGGTGCGCTCAACCCCTCCGGCGATCTCATCCTCGAGAGCCGGCAGTGGCGCGAGCGGCTCTTCACCGAGCGCGCGCCGCAGTCGCCCGGCCCCTCCGCGTTCGCGAGCCGGATGAACGACATCGCCAACTTCATGTTCCCCGGCGGTATGGGCGGGGGCGGCTCGCTCGCGCTCAACCAGCTGCTCGTCGTCATGGACGGGATCGACAACCCGCCGTTCTTCAAGAAGTTCTTCACGAACAAGACGAACACGCTGCTCGACGGGATCTACATCGTCCCGCGCCGCGTGGGAAAGCGCTCGTTGCGCATCCGCGCCGCGAAGCCACGCAGCGAGCAGATCTACTTCATCGGCGCGACGAACGTGCCCGTCGACCGGCTCGACCCGGCGCTCACGCGCCCGGGACGCATGGGCCGCCACGTCTGGTTCCGCACGCCGACGAAGCAGGACCGCCTCGACGTCCTCGACCTCTACCTCGGCAAGGTCGCGCACGCCCCGGAGCTCGACCAGCCGCACAAGCGCGAGGAGATCGCGCGCGTCACCAACGGGTACGCGCCCGCGATGCTCGAGCAGGTCACGTCGATGGCGCTCACGATCGCGCACCACTCGGCCCGCGAGGCGTTGACCTGGGACGACCTCGTCGAGGCCATGACAACTCTCGAGGCCGGTACCGCAGTCGGCATCGAGTACATCCCGGAGGAGAGCCGCGCCGTTGCCATTCACGAGGCGGGCCATGCCGCCGCCGGCCACGTCTACCTGAAGGGCGCGGAGTCAACGCGGCTCTCCATCCGGATGCGCGGAGGCGCGCTCGGGCACCACCAGGCGCTCGAGAAGGAGGAGCGCTTCAGCCGCTTCCGGAGTGAGGAGTTCGCACGGCTCGTCTGGGCCCTCGGCGCGATGGCGGCCGAGCGCGTGTTCTACGGCGAGAACTCGAACGGCGTCGGCGGCGACGTCCTGAGCGTGACCGCTCAGGCCGCGTACATGGTCGGCGCCTCCGCGATGGGGCCGGAGCCGTTCACCGTCACGCCGCGCGACGACGAAACCGAGGAGGAGGCGCGGGAGCGCATCCTCAAGCGCTTCGAGAAGATCGGCCTTCAGATCGTCAACCGGACCGGCGGCGGCGGACCCTTCGACTCGAACCCGATCGGCTCCGTGCTCGGAGACCAGGACAAGCGCGCCATCGTCGGCCAGCTGCTCGGCCAGGCGTACGTCGCCGCGTACAACCTCATCGTCGCGAACCGAGAGGCGGTCGAGCACATCGCCGACGTGCTGAACGCGCGCCGCGAGCTCTTCGGCGACGAGCTCCTCAACCTGCTGGACGAGTCGAAGATCTCGATTCCCGACGTGGACCTGTCCGAGGAGGACTCGTGGCCGACGATGTGATGGAGAAGGCGGCGGCCGACGCGAAGTCCGTCTCGGCGAACGGCGTCGGCACGACCGTCGGGACGATTCCGGAGTCGCGCGCGGATCGTGCGCGGCGGGTCGCCTACCGGAACCGTTTTGCGGCCTTCTACGTCGCGCTCGCGATCGTCGCGGGCGCGGGCGTCGGAGCGCTGCTCGTGCTCGTCGGCCGCGGGAGCCCCGCCCCCGCTCCCGCGTGGTCGGCGTGGGAGCCGACCGGAAGCGCCGAGCGACGCGTCGCGCAGATCGGCGACCACGTCGGCGACCAGTACCGGCTCCCGAGCGGCAAGCCGCTGGTCGCGGTCACGTACTCCGGGCCGCCCATCGTCACGGGCCCGGACGGCTCGTCGTTCCAGGTGCGCGCGATCGCAGTGCGACCCGATACGACCGCCGGCCGCGCAGAGCCGGATGACGTCAGCACCGTCAACGCGAATGGAACGGTCATGTACACGCTGTGCGGCCTGGGAGCCTCGTGCTCGATCCCCGAGGGGAAGCCCACGGTCGCCCGCGGCCAGCTCCTCCGGCGGGAGGCGCTCGAGCTCGCGCTGTACTCGTTCCACTACCTCGACGGGATCGACTCGACCCTCGTGCTCCTTCCTCCGCGCGCGGACGGCAAGGCAGCGACGGCCGTCTTCCTCGAGAAAGGGGATGTGCGCGGCGCGCTCCAGCAGCCGATCGACCAGACGCTCACCGCTCCGCTGACACCCGGCGTCGGTGAGATCCAGGCCGACGAGCAACGCGTCGTCGAGCGCACGACGCGCTCCCGGCTCTACGAGTACAGCTACCTCCAGGCGCAGGACGGGAGCCCGATCATGGTGCTCAATCCGGCGCTTTCCGGCTAGCGCCAGAAATCCGCAGTGCGTATTTCTGGCGCGCCAAGACCCCTGAAGGCGTCCGCTTCGCGGCCGCTGCCGTAGTGAAGCCGTCACTCGAGGCTGCGCTTCGGCGCGCGAAGGCACGCCTCGACACGCTCGACTGGTATCCCGAGCCCGTGCGGATCGAGCGCGTCCGCGTCTTCGTCGCGCCCTGGTTCTTCCATCTCCCCGGCTTTCGCCGCTATGTCGGCTACGCGTTCTGGCGCACGATCCTGCTGAAGCGACGAGACCTACCGGACGACCTGATCACGCATGAGCTCTGCCACATCTGGCAAGGACAGCACCGCGCGCTGCACATGGCGTGGAAGCACCTGACGACGCGCTACCGGTCGAACCCGTACGAGATCCAGGCGCGGCGCGCCGTCGCCGAGACGAAGCCGCGGTAGCCGTCCCTCGTTCGAGGGACGCGGCCAGGGAAGCCCGGGTGCCGACCTTCCTCCCATGCTGCGGCGTTCGGCTGGACTCTCTCTGCTTGCGCTGAGCGCGTTCTGCGTGCTCGCGTCGACCGGCGCGCCCGCGTCGCAAAACCCGGTTCCGGACGTCGTCTCGGTCGAGACGTACCCGTTCTCCGCCGTCGTGAAGTGGAGCGTCCCCGACCCGGCACGCGTCGTACTCGAGGTCGGCGTCGACGACCGGTACGGCATCTGGTCGCCCACGACCGCTGCCCGTGCCGCTCTCGTCTCGCGCACGACGCTCGCGGGTCTCGAGCCCGCGACGTCGTACAAGTTCCGCGTCGTCGCCCGCTGGCGCAACGGCCTGACAGCAGAGGCGCGCGGCGCCTTCCGAACCGACCCCTGGCCCGGCTCGACCGCGGCGACGGCCGTCCCGGCCGCAGCCGAGGCATCGGGCTCAGCAGGCGGAGGCGGCTCGCCCTTCGTCCTCCCGCCCGCGCTCCCGCCCGGCGTCACGCCGACGCAGCCGACAACGCCTCCGGGATCGAATTCGCTCCCCGCAGGCACGCCTACGGTCGAGAACTCCGCGCCGATGCGCGTGAACGGCGTCGCGGTGTTCCCCCGCATGGTCTGGCGCCAGTGCCCGACGTACTACCCGACGTCGCTCAATGCCGGGATCAACCTCTTCCTCGGCGTCGACTGCTCGAACCCCGCCGAGCAGTTCGACCGCCTCGCGGGCAAGGCGATGTCGACCGTCGACGCGAAGACCCCCGGCATCTCCGGGCCGAGCCTCGTCGGCTGGCACCTCCCGGACGAGGCGGACATGTCCGTTCGCATCGCGGCGAACCTCCCCCGGCCACAGGGCCAGGGTCGCGTGACCTTCCTGACGGTGACCGACCACTTCTCGCAACGCGCGGCGCCGCCCGACAGAGGCGCCAGATCTACAACGAGTTCTTCGCGCGTGCCGACGTGGTCGGCTTCGACACGTATCCGGTCGAGGGCCGGTGCGACATCAAGCAGATCGACAACGTCTACTGGATGCAGCGCGAGATCGTCTCGCTGACCCGCGGCAAGCCGACCTTCCAGTGGATCGAGGCAGGCCCGATGGAGCACTGCCGCGAGAACCAGGATCCGACTCCGACCGTCGTCCGGGCCGAGACGTGGCTCGCGATCGCAGGCGGCGCCAAGGGCATCGGCTACTTCCCCGACTGGTGGGAGGAGACGATCCGCAGCGAGGTGCGCCTGACGAACCGCGAGATCCTCGCTCTCGCCCCCGCGCTGCTCTCCCCGGTTGCGAAGGCGAACTGGTCGACGGACGGTGCCGTGCGCATCGGTGCGCGGCGCTACAACGGCGCGACCTACGTCATCGCGGTGAACACGTCGACCTCCGATGCGACGGCGTCCTTCTCGGTACCCGGGCTCGGCGGACGCTCGCTGCGTGTCTTCCGCGAGGGCAGGACCGTGAAGCCGCTCGGCGACCTCGTCAGCGACAAGCTGCCCGGGCTCGGCGTCGCGGTCTACGTCGCGCCGCCCGCCGGCTGGTAGGCGCCGGCGAGCTACCGTGCCCGCGATGAGATCGGCTCTCGCTCTCGTCGTCGTGCTGCTCGGAGTCGCTTCTCTCTCGTCGGCGCACGGCGCCGAGGCCGCGCCCGCAGCAGGCCCGCGCGTGACCATGTTCGGCGACTCGATCGCCGACTCGCTCAACTACGTCCCCGATGCACGGACGATCCTGAGCGATGGGATCGACCTGCGCCTCGAACTCGCGCCTTGCCGGAAGCTCGTCCCGATCGGCTGTGCGTACATGGGCGGACGCCCACCGTCCGTGCTCGACATCGTGAAGGAGTCGACGCTCGCCCAGCTCGGCAACATCGTCGTGGTCGCGGTCGGCTACAACGACCCCGAGAACAACTACGAAACCGACATGGCGCAGGTGGTCAACGCACTCGTCGACAAGGGCGTCGGGCACGTGATCTGGCTCACGCTTCGAGAGCAGACCGACGACTACCGCAAGATCAATCGGACGATCGAGGCGCAGGCGCCGCGCTGGCCGGAGCTCCGCATCGCCGACTGGGAGCGCGGCAAGCCGCGGCAAGGACTGGTTCAACCCCGACGGGCTGCACCTGAACGCCGCCGGCGCGCTCGGGATGGCCACCCTCATCCGCCCCTTCGTGCTCACCGCCTGCGGGTCGGCTTGCAAGGGCCTCGGCGCCGGTGCGCCGCGCAACGTGGGAGCACCGAGCGTGAGCGGGAAGCCCGCCGTCGGGAGCACCGTCACCTGCCGGCACGGCACGTGGTCGGGACAGCGTCCGATCGTCTTCTCGTACCGCTGGCTCCGCGGGATACGGGTGCTCACGCACGCCGTCGGCAGCACGCGCGTCCTCGCGAAAGCCGACCGCGGGCGCACGATCGCCTGCCGGATCTGGGCGGGCAACATCAGCGGCGCGACCGCCGCGACCTCGCAGCCCGTCCTCGTCCGCTAGCCGGGGGTCGTCGATCGGGCAAGCGCCTGCGGCGAAAACGAGCTCGCCCGACCGCGGCGTACTCCGTGCGGAGCCTCCCGGCCAGAGCGTCACGCCGGAAACCCTACTGCTTGACTTCTTGCTTCACTTTCAATAGTTTCGAAGCTTCCCGAAGTGAAGTGAGAAGGAGACGCGCATGACGACCGACGAGCTCCGCGCCCGCCTCGACGATCCGGCCCTCGCGGTCGTCGACACCAGGCCACTCCACCTGTACAACGGCTGGCGCGCGGCAGGCGCCGCGCGCGGAGGCCACGTCCCCGGCGCGATCTCGTTCCCGGCGGAGTGGGAGGGCATCCTCGACGACGCCGACATCGGCGACGTGCTCGTGACGAAGGGCATCACGACGGAGCGCGAGGTCGCGCTCTACGGGAGCGATGCGAGAGTCCTCGCGGAACGGCTCACGGCGCTCGGCTACACGAACGTCTCGACTTTCGACGACTTGGAGGCTTGGGCGAGTGACGGAGCCCTCCCGCTCGCCCGGCTTCCGAGGTACGAGCGCCTCGTCCACGTCGACTGGCTCCGCGCCGTGCTCGACGGGAAGCGCCCCGAAGCGGCGCCCGCAGGCCGCTTCCGCCTCTTCCACGTCAACTTCGGCGTCCCCGAGGAGTACGCGGAGAGCCACCTCCCCGGCGCGTTCTACCTCGACACCAACTGGCTCGAGAACCCGGTCGACTGGAACCGCCGCACGCCGGCCGAGCTCGAGGAGGCGACGACGCGCCTCGGCATCACCCACGACACGACCGTGGTCCTCTACGGCCGAGACACCGAGGGGCGAGCCAACGAGAAATGGCCAGGTCGCCGCGCGGGTCAGATCGCCGCCGCCCGCGCGGCGCTCATCCTCACGTACTGCGGCGTCGAGGACGTGCGCATTCTCGACGGCGGGTTCGACCACTGGGTGCAGGCGGGCAACGAGCTCGAGACGACGCCTCGGGAGCCCTCCCCCGTCGAGTCGTTCGGCGTCTCGATCCCGGTGCGCCCGGAGGTCATCGTCGACCTCGCAGAGGCGAAGGAGATCCTGGCCGACCCGACCGGCGCCGCCCTCGTGAGCGTCCGGACCTGGCGCGAGCACATCGGCGAGGTCAGCGGCTACAACTACATCGAGCCCGCAGGCCGGATCGCGGGCGACGTCTGGGGCAATTGCGGCTCCGACGCGTACCACATGCAGCACTACCGCAACGTGGACAACACGATGCGCGCGTATCCCGAGATCGCCGCCAACTGGGCGGACGCCGGCATCACGGCGGACAAGTGGGTCGCGTACTACTGCGGGACGGGCTGGCGCGCGAGCGAGACGTGGTTCTACGCGCTCCTCATGGGCTGGCAGAACGTCGCCGTGTACGACGGCGGCTGGTTCGAGTGGAGCAAGGATCCCGAGCAGAACCCGATCCAGTTCGGCCTCGAGACGGCCGAGCTGGTCGCGTAGCTCCTGACGGCTACGGGTGGAAGCGGAGGCGGTCGACCACCTTGTCGACCGTCTTCCGCTCGGCGCGGAACGCGATCCCCACGAGGTCGAGGTCCTCGGCGCTGACGGAAGCGACCGCGGCGCGGTTCGCCTCGTCGTGCCCGGTCGCGAACAGCTCCGCCGTGTAGATCGCGGGCGTGACGCCGCGGTCCATCGCCCGCTCGTAGGCGCGGCGTAGCGCAGTCGCGTCCGCCTCGTACACGAGCACGGGCTGGACGAACATCGGCAGGTACTCGTTCCCAGACGCGTCGCGGTACGGCTCGCCCACCGTGTCCGGGTTCGCCCCGGCCACGCCGCTGACGAGGAAAGCTGTCACGTTCGCCTTTTGCCAACCGGCGAGGTCGTCGCGCAGGACGACCGCGATCTTGGTATCGAATTCCACGCGCCGTATTAGATACGTCGTTGACCAGCTTCCGGAGAAGGCGTACCGTCGAAGCCGGTGGGCCGGTTTGACGAGATCTACCGCGGTTCGCTCGACGAGCCCGAGGCGTTCTGGGCCGACGCAGCGTCGCTGATCGACTGGACCGAGCCGTGGCAACGCGTCCTCGACGACTCGCGCGCACCCTTCTACCGCTGGTTCACGGGCGGCCGGATGAACACATGCTTCAACGCGCTCGACCGCCACGTCGACGACGGCCGCGCCGAGCAGCTCGCGCTGATCTACGACTCGCCGGTCACCGACACGAAGGCGGGCTTCACCTACCGCGAGTTGCGTGATGCGGTTGCGCGCTTCGCCGGCGCGCTCGCGCGGGAGGGCGTCGGGCACGGCGACCGGGTGATCGTCTACATGCCGATGGTCCCCGAAGCGCTCGTAGCGATGCTGGCGTGCGCGCGGATCGGGGCCGTGCACTCGGTCGTCTTCGGTGGGTTCGCTGCCAACGAGCTCGCGACGCGGATCGAGGACGCGCAGCCGAAGGTCGTCGTGACGGCCTCGTGCGGGATCGAGCCGGGACGAGTCGTCGCGTACAAGCCTCTGCTCGACGCCGCCCTCGGGGCGACCGAGTGGAAGCCCAACCGCTGCATCGTCCTCCAGCGTCCGACGCTCGAGGCGGACCTCGATCCCACACGCGACCTCGAGTGGCACGAGGCGGTCGCGGGCGCCGAGCCGGTGGAATGCGTCCCCCTCCTCGCGACGGACCCGCTCTACGTCATCTACACGTCGGGGACGACCGGGCAGCCGAAGGGGATCGTCCGCGACCACGGCGGCCACGCGGTCGCGCTCGCGTGGTCGATGAAGAACATCTACGACACAGACCCGGGCGAGGTGTACTGGGCCGCCTCGGACATCGGCTGGACGGTCGGACACTCCTACACGGTCTACGGCCCGCTGCTCCACGGTTGCACGACCGTCCTCTACGAGGGCAAGCCGGTCGGCACGCCCGATGCGGGCGCCTTCTGGCGCGTCTGCGCCGAGCACGGCGTCAACACGCTCTTCACCGCGCCGACGGCGTTCCGCGCGATCCGCCAGCAGGATCCCAACGGCGAGCTCATCGCCGACTACGACCTGTCGAAGCTGCGCGCGCTCTTTCTCGCAGGCGAACGCTGCGACCCCGAGACGCTGCGCTGGGCAGAGGACAAGCTCGGCATCCCCGTCATCGACCATTACTGGCAGACGGAGACCGGTTGGCCGGTCGCGGCGAACTGCATCGGGATCGAGCGCCTCCCGGTCGTGCCCGGCTCGCCGACGCGCGCCGTCCCGGGATGGGACCTGCGCGTCATGGACTCGGACGGCAACGAGGCTCCGGCGGGTGACATCGGCGCGCTCGTCGTGAAGCTGCCGCTTCCTCCCGGCGCCTCGCCCACGCTCTGGAACGCCGAGGAGCGCTACCGGGAGACCTACCTCTCGGCCTTCCCCGGCTACTACCAGACCGCCGACGCCGGCTACGTCGACGAGAACGGCTACGTGTTCGTCATGGCGAGGACCGACGACATCATCAACACCGCCGGCCACCGCCTCTCGACCGGAGCGATGGAAGAGGTGTTGGCCGCCCACCCGGACGTCGCCGAGTGCGCGGTGGTCGGGGTCGCCGACGAGCTCAAGGGCCAGCTCCCGGTCGGCTTCCTCGTCCTGAAAGCAGGCGTCGAGCGTCCGCACGACGAGATCGTCGCGGAGGTCGTCCAGCTGGTACGCGACCGGATCGGCCCCGTGGCCGCGTTCAAGTCCGCCGTCGTCGTCGATCGCCTGCCGAAGACGAGGTCGGGAAAGATCCTGCGCGGGACCATGCGCCGGATCGCCGACGGCGAGACGTACACAGCGCCTGCCACGATCGACGACCCGGCGATCCTGGACGAGATCGAGGACGCACTGCTGACCATCGGGTACGCGCAGTCAGCCGAGTTGCCCGTCTCGACCGCCTGACGACCCCACTCGCGCGTTCCGACGCCGCCGTCACTCGAACGAGTGAACTTGAGGAGGGCACGTTTCGCTCGCACGGCGAAGCAGGGAACGTGCTGATCGAGGAGGTCACCGACGCAATGATCCGCCGACGGACATTTCGAGAAGAACGCGCACGCACTGCAGCCGCCCTGCTCTCGTACCTCGGTCACCCATCCCCCGCGACCGAGCGCACGCTGGTCGAGGCGGCACACGACCTGGAAGCTGCAGCGGCACTTCGGAGGCTGGGCACCGTGTCGCAGCGCCGACGCGCTGCGCAGTTGGAACAGCTCGTCGCACACTGACCGACGATGAGTTCTGCGCGTTCGCGCAGTCCTTCATGGGTACCCATCCGACACGAAGGAGTGCGCGATGACAAAGGTGCTTGCAGGAATCACGACGTCGGTCGACGGCTACGTCGCCGGCCCGAACGATCACGCGAAGCAGGGGCTCGGCGAAGGTGGCGAGCGCCTGCACTACTGGGTATTCGGAGGGCCGTGGACCTACGAGTCCGAGGACGATCTCGGCGAGGCGACCGGCGAGGACGCGGTCTGGCTCGAGAATGCGGTGTCGAAGCTTGGCGCCGTCGTCAGCGGCAGGTGGACGTACGAGGCCGCCGACCACTGGGGCGACAAGAACCCGTGGGGTCTCCCGGTCTTCATCGTGACCCACCGGCCCGAGGAGCAGCCCGAGGGCGACGCCTTCACGTTCGTGTCGGGCGTCGAAGAGGCGGTCGAGCTGGCCCGTGAAGCAGCAGGTGACAAGCACGTCCACGTCATGGGCGGCGCCGACGTGATTCGCCAGGCGCTCGAAGCCGATCTCGTCGACGAGCTGACGATCATCATCGCTCCCGTCGTCCTCGGCGGCGGCAAGCGGCTGTTCGAGGGATTCACGAAGTCGATCGACCTCGAGCACCTCGGCGTTCGCCAGTCGAAGTTCGCAACGTTCGTCGACTACCGCGTGAAGCGATAGCCCCGGCCGCAGCCAGGCTCTAACCCGCTCGGAGCACGAAGAAAGCGATCGCGACGTACTGGCAGCCGACGCCGACGATCGTGAGCGCGTGGAAGACCTCGTGGTAGCCGAACACGCTGGGTACGGGATCCGGCCGTCTCAGGGTGTAGATGACCGCGCCGACCGTATACGCGATGCCCCCGAGTGCAAGCAGAGCGATCGCAACGGGGTGCACCCGTGTCGCTAGTTGCGGCATGAGCGCGACACCTGCCCAGCCGAGCGCGATCCCGATGACGGCCGCAAGCCATTTCGGCGCGTCCACCCATGCGAACTTGAAGACGATCGCCGCAGCCGCGGCGAACCAGACGACCGCCAATACAGCGAACCGCCAGGCTCCGTCGAGCGCGAGCAGGCAGACAGGCGTGTAGGTCCCGGCGATCAGGAGATAGATGCCGGCGTGATCTGCACGACGCATCCAGAGCCGCGGGCCAGGCCGCCAGTTCACACGGTGGTAGAGAGCGCTCAAACCGAAACAGGCGGCGACCGAGGCGGCGAACACGGCAGCGCCGACGTGCTCGCTGGCTCCTGCCGATCCGACGACGAGAAGCGCCCCCAGCACCAGGGAAACGCCGAAGCCGACCTGATGCAGCACGCCTCGTAGCAGGGGCTTGGCGAGAGCCGGCTGGATCGAGGAAGAAGTTGCCAAGAGCCCACCATAGCCCGGCGGCGGGCCTTCTTGTGAGGGATTCGGCAGCTGGAACCGCCGCGAACGAACCGCGCGTGGCTCTCAGCTCGAATCCATCGCCGGCGAGAGAGATTGCGCATCCGTCTCTCCGGACATCACGGGTCTACGCGAGGATCGCAACGGCACGTCGACGTCCGCGAAGGCCCCGACAAGACGCCGAAGCTAGATCCCTCGACCGAGTGATTCTTCCTCTCGAAGGAGTGACTTATCGCGGCTGCCGACGATGATGCGGTGATGGGGGAAAGGGTCCGGGCTCAGCTCGGCAGCGCCCTGCCGGGTCGGGAGAAGCAGGGTGCGCCGCGCCCGGATGGGGTTGAGGAATCGATGTCGATGGGTATTCGCGAACTGGTCCTGGGCTGGGGAGGCCAGTCCGAGCCACGCGACGATGAAGAGCGCCTAGCCGCTCTTCGAAGGGGGAGATTGACGCATGAGACGCAAGGCACGAGGAGCGACCGCGTCGTACCGTGAGTTCGAGATTCACTCAGGTCGCCGAACCGTGACGACCACATATTCGAGCAGCGCCCTGCAGGCCGCCATCGATCACCTGCGAGCGCTCGGTTCGAGCCGCGATGAGATCAGGGTTCTCGGGCCCGACACGGTCGCATGGCGGGGAGCACGGTTCGTTGCGGTTCCCGTACTCGCCCCATATCGCGGCGAGCACTAGCGGACCAATCCCTACCTGCTGACCGTGCATGCGAGTCACGAACTACTCGCCCGTCAGCTGAAAGACCCGCAAGGTGAAGCGACCGCCCGTGGGCGGTCGCTTCGATCGCGTTGATGCTCCTCCGGCTAGCGACGGACGTAAACGCCGCCGGTCAGCAAGAGAACGAGCAGAACGATGATCAGAACCCAAACCCAGAACGACATCCGAGTCCTCCTATCTCCGAGTAACGAACGTCAGATACCCCGTCCCGGCCATGGACGAACGCGATGTGTGCGCCACCTGGCCCAGATTGTCGGACTGCGTTTGTCGGCATGTCCACTCGGGTAAGACACGGCTGATGAAAGAGCTTCCCGACGACCTCGCCGTGCTGGGAGCCGCAGAGCTCTTCGAGCAACGTGCTATCCGCGATGACAAGCTAGCGACGTTGTTTCAACGCTGGCCGGCGCTCGATCGGCTGGAGCTGCGCCAGCTTCGCGAGATGTACGGCGAGCGGCTCAGGATCGCCCGTTACTTCGGACGCGTGCGAGGGGCTCGCGCCGCCAAGAAGCAAAGCCGGTAGCCGGCGGTTCAGCCCACAGCATCCCGATGAGGGTCACCTCCCGGATCTGTCCGCGGGCTCGAACGCTGATCGGACTCGTTTGCAGGCGCGTCGCGCGGGTAGGGATCGAGGGAATCCCTACGTCTCCGAAGGAGGAGTGATGGCGAACACAACCAGCACCAAAACTGATCTGTGGACGTACGACCAGGCAGTGCTCGGAGTGGGTGTCGACAAGGCCAACTTCGTCGGGTACGAGGTCGAGGCGCTGGACGGCTCGATCGGCAAGGTCGACGAGGCGAGTTACGACGCCGGCTCTGCGTACATCGTCATCGACACGGGCCCGTGGATCTTCGGCAAGAAGGTCATGCTGCCCGCCGGGACAATCCAGCGTGTCGACCACGAGGACCAGAAGATCCTCGTGAGCCAAACGAAGGATCAGATCAAGAACGCTCCCGAGCTCGAGGAGGGCATCGCGTACGACTCGTCGTATCGCGGTCGGCTCAGCTCGTACTACGAGGAGCGTGGTGGTGGTGGGCGCGACTGGGACTGACGTTCTGCCGCACCGGGTACGTCGAGAGGCCCCGCATCGCGGGGCTTCTCTATGCAGGGCTTTCTCAGATGGGCGGTGCAGGACTCGAACCTGCGGCCACCTGCGTGTAAAGCAGGCGCTCTACCAGCTGAGCTAACCGCCCCCCGGCGGCCACAGGATCACACAAACGCCGCCTTCGGCGGGTCCGGCGCTACTGCCTCGAAAGCACGGCGATCACTCGGCGCGAAGGCGAACGGAGACCCGCTTGAGGAACTCGGACTCGCGCTCGGGAGCTCCGGCATCGACCGCTGCGGTGATGTCTCTCGCCAGCAGCTCGTGGGTCTCGAGTCGGCGGAACCGGTCCCTCGAGGCGTCGTAGCGACCGTCGTTCATCGCGCGAATCGCGGCCGCGAAATTGTCGCGCGGTCGCGGCACGACCCTGACGGCCTGATCGAGCAGCCCGTCCAGTTTCGCGAGCAACTTGTCGGACTTTTGAGTCGAGACCATCGAGCTCTCCTCTCTATATCGCTCGAACCAGGCGCAACTCATAGTGAGTTCAAGCGGCGGGAGGAGGGAGCTGGATGTCAACCACGGTATCACTCCCGGTACGACCTCAGGCCCACGCCTCGATCGGCAGATACCTCGCGAACTACTGCGATCATGGCGCCGTGGATCAGGTGCGCATCGACAAGTGGCTCTGGGCGGCGCGCATGTTCAAGACCCGAAGCGCAGCGACCGCCGCCGTCCTCGGTGGGCGGGCGCACCTGAACGGCGAGCGCGTAAGGCCCTCGAAGGTCGTTCGGACCGGAGACACGATCGAAGTGACCATCGAGACGGACCGTCGCACCCTCGTGGTGACCGGAGTGGCCGAGCGCCGAGGCCCGGCGAGCGATGCACGAACGATGTACGCGGAGACGCCCGAGTCACTGATCGTCCGCGAACTCCGCGCTGCCGAGCGGCGGCTTTCGCGTCCGCTCGGAGCCGATCTCGGCGCGCGCCCCACGAAGCAGGCGCGGCGGCGACTCGAGGCACTGCGCCGAGGGCTTCGGGGTACGCGCTGAGCGCCAGCTCCCGATCGCCGCGGGATTCACGGCCAAGGGGTGTCTCGCCGATAGCAGGGGCATGACGACCCCCGAGAACGCTCCCCAGCCGGCGGACGAGGAACGCTCGTTGACGAAGCGGATGCTTGCCCTCATCCATCGCTTCGACGCCGAGGAGCGGCGTTCGGGAGCAGAGCCCGACGACGGCTCTGCGCATCAGCGACGACGTGACGACGAGCCGACACCGACGTCTCTCGGCACGGATGACCTGATCGTGAAACCTGCACAGCCTGAGTAACGGCGCGCCGGCGCGACGCGACACGCGACTCCTGCTCGTCCCGCCCGTAGCGCCCGACTATTCTCGAGCGCATGCAGTACGTCCCAGCCGGCGAGCGCTACGACCGCATGCTCTACCGGCGGAGCGGTCGCAGCGGGCTCAAGCTGCCGGCGATCTCGCTCGGTCTCTGGTGGAACTTCGGGCACGACCGCCCGCTCGAGACCGGCCGTGCGATCGTCCGGCGCGCCTTCGACCTCGGGGTCACGCACTTCGACCTCGCGAACAACTACGGGCCGCCATACGGCTCCGCCGAGGAGAACTTCGGTGTCCTCTTCGAGCAGGATCTCCGGCCGTTCCGCGACGAGCTCGTCGTCTCGACCAAGGCGGGCTACGACATGTGGCCTGGCCCCTACGGTGAGTGGGGGTCGCGAAAGTACCTGCTCTCTAGCCTCGACCAGAGTCTCGCCCGTCTCCGGCTCGAGTACGTCGACATCTTCTACTCGCACCGCTTCGACCCGGAGACGCCCCTCGAGGAGACGATGGGCGCGCTCGACTCGGCCGTGCGTTCGGGCAAGGCGCTGTACGCGGGGATCTCGTCGTATTCGGCCGAGAAGACGCGCGAGGCCGAGGCGATCCTGCGTGATCTCGGAACGCCGCTCCTCATCCACCAGCCGTCGTACTCGATGCTCAACCGCTGGATCGAGCCCGACCTCATCGACGCGCTCGGTGAGCTGGGTGTCGGCTGCATCGCCTTCTCCCCGCTCGCGCAGGGGATGCTGACGAGCAAGTACCTGGACGGGATCCCGGAGGGCTCGCGCGCGAGCTGGCCGAGCTCCCTCTCACCAGAACTCCTCACCGAGGAGTCGCTGCGGAAGATCCGCGCGCTCGACGAGATCGCGCAGGGCCGCGGCCAGACGCTCGCGCAGATGTCACTCGCATGGGTGCTCCGAGACGAGCGTGTGACGTCCGCGCTGATCGGCGCATCCAGCGTCGCGCAGCTCGAGGACAACGTCGCGGCCGTCGACCGCCTCGCGTTCGCGGACGACGAGCTCGCCGAGATCGATAGCCACGCGACGGACGGTGCCATCAACATCTGGGCCTCTTCCAGCGAGACCTAGATGCCCCAACGGGATTCGAACCCGTGCTGCCACGTTGAATGGGACGCGGCGACCAGCCGTTTCCAGGGCATTCCCTACGTGGTCATGGGCCACGAGGCGAGAGACGGGGCGACAGGGCGAGGAGGCGCTCACGCCGGGGCATCGGGCCCGCTGCCGCGGTTCGCCAAGCCGCCCCCGAACACTTATTGCCCAGACTCGCGCCATGGGCGTAGCATCGAATCAATCGTCCAAGGAGGAGACATGGCTGTCGCCTACGTACAGGAATTCCCGATCGAGAACCGCTCGACGGAGAACTACGATTTCGTTGCGGAGAAGATTGGCGATGGGCCGTTCGACGGCCTGATCGCACACACCGCAGGCTTCGACGACGACGCCGGGGTGTTCAGGATCATCGACGTCTGGGAGTCGAAAGAGCAGGCGGAGCGCTTCCTCGCCGAGCACGTCCAGCCCCTCGTCGACATGGGGCCGGAAGCCTTTCCGAACCCCGGCAACTTCACGGAGCCGTCCCGTGACGGCTTCTACGAGCTACATCACGTCGTTAGCCCGGCGCGCGCTCACGCGCTCTCCTCATAGGCCAGCGCTCGCGTTCGCCCCGCCCCGTCTCGTCGGCGCGGCGGGGACACGGAGATGCCTGGAACTGGAAGGCCCGCCGGATGGCGGGCCTTCCACGTCAGTTACACGTCGGCCCGAAGATGACTGACTCGGAGTCGCTTAGGCGCGGTGGGCACTCGCCAATCGAGTTCCCGCCGACAATGTTTGTTTCCGCTCCGTCGCCCACGGATTGGGGAGGTGCCCCCAACGGGATTCGAACCCGTGCTGCCACCTTGAAAGGGTGGTGACCTAGGCCGCTAGTCGATGGGGGCCGCGTCGGAGTGTAGAGACGGCCCGCCCGGCCGCTTCTACACTCAACGGCTGCGGGCCGGTAGCTCAGTCGGTAGAGCAGGGGACTTTTAATCCCAAGGTCGCAGGTTCGATCCCTGCCCGGCCCATACACAGCGCGATCATCAACGGCAATCGGCGTGGGTCGGTATGTCGAGGGTGCGATCGATGCTCCGCGTGCGATCGGGTGCTGTCCTCCGTGCTGTCCCACGCCCTTTGTGTCCGCATGCCTCCTCAGTCTCACGCTCGGGCTCGCGCGAGTGCGATCGACCGATCGGTCTCCCGGTAGTCCGTCAGCGCGTAGACGTAGTGATCCGCGGCGACTCGCTTGGAGTCGCCGAGGAGCTCAGCGACCTCGGCGAGCGAGCCGGTGCGTTTGTAGTGAAGCGATCCTCGCCGGCGGCGAAGGCCGTGTGGAGAAAAGTGAGGAGTGCCTGTCGCCTTGCACGCTCTCGTGATCGCCATCCGTATCCGGGCATCTGTCAGATTGGGGAAGAGCCGCGCCTCGTGGTTCCGATCTTCACGTGCCGGCAGCGTGGCAACTAGCGCCGCGAACAGGTCGTCGGGCAGGTCGAGATGCCGGTACCGCTCGTTCTTCTCATACGTCCAGCGAACCCGGATCGCGCGTCGATGCTCGTCGAGATCACCGACCTCGCACATCTCGAGCTCGGAGACCCGTGGGCCACACTCGTCGATGACTAGTAGCGGCAACACGTACTCGGGCGCGATCGCGTCTGCGATCCGCTCGACGTGCTCAGCGAGGGGTGGTGGTATGTGCGCCTTGCGCTCCTTCGGCAGTTTCACGCGGGAGTCGCGCACTGGGTTCGGATCGATCGCGTAGTGGTCGAGCACTTGGGCGAGCGCGGTGCGCGTCTTCCGAATCGTCTCGCGCTTGTAGGGGTGGGCAGCAAGCGCAGCAACGAGCGACGCTGCGTCGTCGACCGTCATCTCGTCGACGCGGCGGAGGGACAAATGCGGCGCAACCTTCGCGATTCGCACGAACGCAGAACGATGCATCGCCGCGGTCTGTTCCCCGACGTCGATCCGAGACTCGCGCCAGCGTTCGGATGCCTCGGCGAGGGTCGGGAGCGTCGACCGGTCCGTCTCGAGCATTTGCGGAACGGGAATCCGCAGCGCTGCGAGTTCGCCGGCAATCCACCCCTTACGGGCGGTCGCCTCACGCCGCGTCTTGAACGAACCGCCATAGCGGATCTTGGACTCGCGTCCGCCGAGCCTGTACTCGACGCGATATCGCTTCGCGGCGGCCTTCGTCTCGCGGATGCGGATCCAGACGCTAGCCACGCTCAACCCCACGTCTGGTCCGTCAACAGAGCACCTGATCGCTCGAGCAGCTCTATGGGCGAGGGCCGCGGACTCATCCTCTAACGAGCGCGCGGTCGACGGAGGCTCCGTTGAGCGCGAGGACGCAGAGTCGCTCGAGACGACCGACGTCGTCGGGGTTCGTCCGGAAGTGAAGCGGACGTCCTCGCTCCCACGCAAGCGCGGTGATCGCGACGACCAGGGCGCCGCGCCGCTCCATGAATTCGGGATACGCGTCGGCCACCTTGTCTAGCCGGCGCCGCGGCGATCGTCGTAGGGATCATCGCCGCGATCTTCCCCGCTCGGGGGCTGCCGGGCTCGATCCGCTCGAAGCTATCGCGTACGAATGAGCCGACGACGAGCAGTAGCCCGCACGAGGTCAGCAGGCGACGTGATCAACCTCGAGGGGACATTCACCGACGAGGAGGCAATGCGCGCGGCGCTTGCTCGTTCCCATGGCTCGCCTTCGAGACTCGGCTGCAGCCCGCATAACACATGCCGCGCAGCGTTCTGATCGGGCTGCCGACTGCCGGCTCCTAGACTCAGAAGAGTGGTGCCTGAAAGGACGGAACTCGCGCTTGCCGCCTATCGCCCGCGTTCCGGACGCGAAGATGAGTTCCTAGCCTTCCTCCACGAAGAGGTGGCGATCCTTCGCCGCCGCGGCCACGTGACCGCGCGGCGAGTGCCGGTTGTACGAGCGCCGGCGGGAGAGGTGCTCGTGGTCCTCGAATGGTCGACGGACCATGCCGTCGACGACGCGCACCTCGATCCCGACGTCATCGCAGCCTGGGATCGCAAGGCCGAACTGGCGGAGTACATCGCGCCGGCGGCACTGCCAGGTTCTGACGTTCCGTTCGCGCGTTGGCCTGTAATCGTCGATCTGTAACCGCAGCGAACGGAAGCGGTCGCACGCCAAGCGTGCTGATCGTGGTCGCGACTCATCGGCCAACGTCGACGTCAACGCGCCCCCGCCACGTTCTCTCGCACGCGCACGCGTAGTAGAAAGGTGTAACGACCCTACCCCACCCCCTGGCGTCGAGGGTACCCCCACCCCTACGGACGCTTTGCTCGCATTGGGCTGGTGACGGGCGTGAGCGCCGCTCGGGCGCGCCAAACTTTCCCTCGCGCGCATGCGCGCGCACGCGTGATAGGAAGGTGTCATGACCCTACCCCACCCCACTGAACGTCTCTCTCGGGCTGGGGCCTGGTCGCGGGGGTGGTACGAACGCGCGGCGCTGGTTGGGCGCTACCTGGCTGAAGACGAAACGACGCTGCACCAGTTCGCGGAAATCACGGCGACCCTGGCCGGGCGCGGCCCGACGGCACCGTAATCACACCGCTCAGTGGAACTGATGCACGACCGCGTGGCCACGACCGCGCGCGATCAGCCAGCGGTTCACGGGCACGGTCACGATGAATGCGATGACAAGACTGACGATCAAACTCCACCAAAACAACGAATCCGAAAGCCCTGCCGCCATCGCGCCCGGCACGACCAGGATGAACGCGTTATCGACTATTTCCATCGTCGTGATCGAGGCGGTGTCCGACGCGAACGTCAGCCCGGCTGCGCGACGGAACGGTACGCCTGCCCGCAGGATGGGCCCGAACGTCAGCGCGTAGCCGAAGAGGAATGCAAGAACGACGGAAAGCGTGATGGACGCCGCGTTCCCCCAACCCAGGGCAGTGGCGATAACCATGCCCAGGACTTCACCGATGGCGCAACCAGTCAGGCAGTGCAAGGTGGCCCGGACAGCCATTCGGTTGAGGGATTCGGACCCGTCCTGCGCTGGGTGTGCGTGCGTGTGGTCCATCGACCAGTGACGGTACAAAAGACCCTCGCTGCACCGCCGATAGGCGGAACCGCGATCTTCCGCCGTCATTCTCGCTCGGGAATGGGTCCCGACGAGGCTTTCCCGCCGCCGCTCGCACGCCGAATCTACGGTGTCACACTTTCGACATCAGCCCCCTCGCTGACGTTTGTGCCGCGAGGCTTCGCGATGGCAGCGAGTGCCGCTCTGTGCCGACCGCAGGAGACCTTTGCGAGCATCACGCGCGACTCGCAGCCGAGCACGGACGAGACACGGTCGTAAACGGCGAACATGCGAAGAGGTCTGGGGCTTGCGGAAGGTTCCACGCTTCCCGATCGCGCTCCAGGTGATCGGCCTTCAGGGCGGCCGCATGCGCGGCCTCCGTAGGCGTTTCGGTTAGCAACTGCGTCATGACTGCTCTCCTCTCAATAGGCTCAGACCCGGCGCTACTCGGAGTGAGGGCAGCGGCGGAAGGAGGGAGCTGTCTCTGATCCACGGTACCACCGCCCTCGTGCGAGCTCGCGGAATATCAGCGAGAACGCGAGCGCGCCGCGCGCCCTGGCGCGATGACCTCTAGTCCGATGACTCGCCGCGGTGCGCCGCAGCCGCATCGTGGTCGCGCTCGGACGAGATCTCGTCCTCGATTCTGCCTCGGCGCATGGCGTCGTACACCGCGTCCCAGTGGCGTGAGACCTCTCCCAGGGCGCGGGCCGTGGTCAGGGCGGCTTCCTCAAGACGCGCGTTCACTCTCTCGACCTCTGCGACGCGCTCTTCGAGCTCGTGCCACTTTTCCGCGAGCTTGCTCAGTTCCTCGGCGACTACCTCGTAGTCATCCATCGAGCTGCCGGGTCTACTTGTCTGCCGGGAGAAAGGAGCCAGAGCCGAGCTTCTTGGCCGCGCGCTTTTCGCCGCGGCGCTCCTTGAGCGTCTTCTGCGGCTTCTGCTTCTGCTGCTTTTTCGGTTTCTCGGAACTCTTGCTCATGAGAACCTCCCGGCCGCCGGCTGCTCAACGGCAGCTCGACAACGAAGTGCTGGCCCCGCACGTCGAATCCTGTTCGCCTGGGCTCCTACGTCTCGCGCGCCATTGCGCGTCGGGAGGTTGCGGGCTTTCGGCCGGGGTTCTGGCAGCAGGGCCAGTCGAACCAGTGTACTCCCCTTATTCATATGCGATTCGCCCGCGGAGGGCCTTATTGGGCGAGTCCGAGGAGACGCTCGGCGCGTTGGCGCCGATTCCGGAGCACAGAGTCGCGCCGGGTGCGCTCGGCCGCTGTGAAGTTGGCATCAAGGATCGCACGCTGCTTGTCCCACTTCGCCCGCTCGGCGCGAGTCATCTGACGTATCACCAGAACACCCGAAGAAACCTGCTGCTGGATGTGCTCGAGCTTCGCCTGGCGGTCTTCGGCTGCCCGCTCCTGCACTCTCCCCACTTTCAGAGTCTAGTTGCCGGGGTGGCCGAGGCGGTCATCACTCCGAGTGAAGCGTGTGCGGTTCGAGGCCAATTGCGTCCGCTCCGCGAGAGGTGAGCACGTAGGACGTGGGGTCGGGCGCAGGCGAAACGCGACGCGACTGCGTCCCGACAGGGTTGGTCCGACGCGGCCGAACTAGCTCGGCTCGAACGAGGCCCTCTAGATCGAACCTTGGGAAGCGGTCGGAAACCTGCTCGGCCGTCTTCCCCTGATCGCCGATGAACTCGAGCACGTCACGATCGGCGTCGTCCATAAGCTGACGGTACTCGTAGTCGCGGATGTGCGTTTCGCGCGATCCTCGCGGCGCTCGTGCGCTGACTCCGAGTCAAGGGGACATTCCCGAACGCTCGGGCACGCGAGTCTTCTGTCTCAGGACGGGCATAGCACCTCGCGGGGGACGGCGACCGGTCTTGATCCCGACGCGCTCGACGCTGGCAGCCCCAGCGGTCGCGACACGGTCGCAAGATTTGCTAGTGAGCGACTAAAATTATGTGATAATATCCTTGTTCAACTGATAGGAGCTGGGGTCTATGACCACTCTCGTCCGCTTTCGCGAGCCGCTACGGAACGCCGCCATGAATGGCGAGTTCGAACGGCTCATCAAAACCATCTTCGAATCGCCGGCTCGTGCCGCCGCCGTTTCCAACCAGATGTGGGCACCTCCGCTAGACGTCTGGGAGAGCGAGGGCGAGCTCGTTTACGCGTTCGACCTTCCCGGCATACCGGAGGAGAAGATCGCCGTCGACCTCGAAGACAGCACCCTCACGGTCAGCGGCTCGCGTGACCGCACCGAGCTGGAGGACGGGCGCTTCTTTCGCTACGAGCGTCCCTTCGGAGAGTTCACCCGCTCGGTCGCTCTGCCAGAGGGGACTGACGACGTCGAGGCCCGGGCGCACTACGCCAACGGCGTGCTCGAAGTCCACGTCGAGAAGCGAGAACAGTCCAAGCCCCGCCGCCTCCCGGTAACGACGACCGTCGAGGGCGGGTCCACCGACTAGCTTCGACCGACCGCCCGTGTCCTACGAGCGGTGGCTCCGGCTGTTCTCTCCACCAGAGAAACCGTCTTACGCGACCGCATTCCGCGCGGCTGTCGCGAACGACTCACGCAAGAGTCTTGAGTGCATCGCGCGGACCTTCTCTCGGAGTTCGCCACGAGCGAGTCGTGAGAGGGATCTTGCAGGTTCCTTCAAGGAGGTTCTTCATGAATCTGAAGCCGCTTGGTGACCGCTTGATCGTCGAGGTTCTCGATGAGGAGGAGCTGACGGTTAGCGGCATCGTCCTGCCCGACACGGCGAAGGAAAAGCCGCAGCGGGCCAAAGTCCTTGCGGTCGGCCCCGGCGCCCGAAACCAGGAGACGGGGGAGTACATCCAGATGGAGGTCGTCGAGGGCGACGAGGTGATCTTCTCCAAGTACGGCGGAACCGAGATCAAGCTCGGCGCCGACGAGGTTCTGATCTTGCGCGAGTCAGACGTACTCGCGAAGGCCGTACACACAAGTGGCACGCGCAAACGCAAGCTCAGCGCTGCCACCGCGTAGCTCGTATTAATCAGGAGGAAGACATGCCCCACAAAGAGCTGAAGTTCAATGAGGATGCGCGCCGCTCGCTCGAGCGCGGCGTCAACATCCTTGCCGACGCGGTCAAGGTCACCCTTGGCCCCAAGGGTCGCTACGTCGTCCTCGACAAGAAGTACGGCGCTCCCACGATCACAAACGACGGCGTCACCATCGCCCGCGAGATCGAGGTCGAGGACGTCTTCGAAAACCAGGGCGTTCAGCTTGTGCGGGAGGTCGCGACGTCGACGAACGACGTCGCCGGTGACGGCACCACCACCGCGACCGTCCTCGCCCAGGCCATCGTCCGCGAGGGCTTGAAGAATGTGGCCGCTGGAACGAACCCGATGGCGCTCAAGCGCGGGATCGAGCAGGCCGTCGACGCGGTGGTCGAGAACCTGAAGAGGCAGTCCAAGGAGGTCTCGGGCCGAGAGGACATCGCCCGGGTCGCCACCATCTCGGCGCGCGAGCGCGAGATCGGGGACGTGATCGCGGACGCGATCGAGAAGGTCGGCAAGGACGGCGTCGTGAACGTCGAGGAGGGTCAGACCTTCGGTCTCGAGCTCGAGTTCACGGAGGGCATGCAGTTCGACAAGGGCTACCTGTCGCCGTACATGATCACGGACGCCGAGCGCATGGAGGCCGTGCTCGACGATCCGTACATCCTGGTCGCAAACCAGAAGATCGGCGCGGTCAAAGATGTCCTGCCCGTGCTCGAGCAGGTGATCCAGGCCGGCAAGCCGCTCCTGATCGTGGCCGAAGACGTCGAGGGCGAGTCGCTCGCGACGATCGTCGTCAACAAGCTCCGCGGCACCTTTACGGCGGTCGCCGTCAAGGCCCCGGGCTTCGGCGACCGCCGTAAGCGGATGCTCGAGGACATCGCGATCCTCACCGGTGCGGAGGTCATCACCGAGGAGCTCGGCCTCAAGCTCGAGAACACGAAGCTCTCGCAGCTCGGCCACGCCCGCAGGGTCGTGATCGACAAGGACTCGACGACGATCATCGACGGTGCCGGCGACTCCGAGGCGATCAAGGCTCGTATCAAGCAGCTGAAGTCCGAGATCGAGGACACCGACTCCGACTTCGACCGCGAGAAGCTCCAGGAGCGCCTCGCGAAGCTGGCCGGTGGCGTGGCGGTCGTAAAGGTCGGCGCAGCGACCGAGACCGAGCTGAAGGAGAAGAAGCACCGCGTCGAGGATGCGCTGCAGGCCACGCGGGCGGCGCTCGAGGAGGGGATCGTTCCGGGAGGGGGTGTCGCGTTACTGAGCGCAGCTGGGTCGATCAAGCTGGACGACTTCGGCGATCCGGACGAGCGGACGGGCGCGCAGATCATCATCCGCGCGCTCGAGGAGCCACTCCGGCAGCTTGCCTACAACGCGGGACTCGAAGGCTCGGTCGTCGTCGACAAGGTCCGCAAGGCCGCCAAGGGCCAGGGCCTGAATGTCGACACGAACGAAATCGAGGACCTAGTGAAGGCGGGGATCATCGACCCGACCATGGTCACGCGCTCGGCGTTGCAGAACGCCGCGTCGATCGCGAAGAACATCCTCATGACCGAGGCGGTCGTCGCCGAGCCAGCCGAAAAGGCCGGAGCCGGCATGGGCGGCATGGGCGGAATGGGCGACATGGGCGGAATGATGTAAGGCAAGCGGCCCAGGAAACCCGAGCCTTACTTCGGCTCAGCCAGAAGGCCGGCCCAGAGGGCCGGCTTTCTGCTGGTTGGGAAGCGCGACTCGGCCCACCCCCTCGCGAAGTGCTCAGCGCCTGGGGCTGGTCTCGGGTTACCCCCCGCTCGGACGCGCCCACCACTTTCCCTCGCGCGCACGCGCGCGCACGCGAGGACCCGGCACCCACCCCGTCAATGGCCACGGAAACGTGGAGCCTGGACGCGAGGGACGCGAGGGGGCGGCCCCCGCACGCGTCAGCGCCTAGCGCCGCAGCTGACACCACCTCGCCGCAAAAGTGCCGCTGTAGCCGTAGAGCATTCCGTCCCCATAGACGTTGTGCGGCACTTTGAAGATGCCGTGCCACACGCCTCCGGGATAGGAGTCGACGCGGGTGAATGTGAGCTGCGCACCGCTCTTCAGGCCGGCGACGTGCGTGGGCACATCGGGATTTCGGTCGACCGTCAGGAAGGCCACCTGCGGATTGGACATGCGCCGGCCAACGGTCACCTTCGGCTTGCTCGTGACGTACACCTGGATGAGATGTCCCGGCTTGTGGGCCGCGGTCCGAAGCGTCTGGCAGTTGACGCTTGCACGTGAGAGCAAGAAGAGGGTGAGAGTGCCCCAGTGTCGGTCCCAAGCGACTACCGCAGTGCGAGTGACGTACCGGTCGCCCGCAACGAACCCGCCGCCGGCGGTCGGCTCGTTACCCACTCCGGCGCGAACCCGCGGAAACGCTGGCTCCGCTTGCCCGGCGGCGGACGCGGTCGACCCCAGGACCAATACGACGAATGCGGAGAGGGCGATCCATCTCACTCCGACAAGCTAGGGCCCGCGCCCCGACAGAAAAATAGCCTGACCGGGGTATAGAACCTCACCCTTCCCCTCTCGTAGCGTCCCGCACAAGCTCGCAGGTCTTCTCGGGGCTCTCGGTCTTCTAGGGAAATGGGGGAATTCATGAAAGGGCGACTAGGGGTCGCGCTCGCGTCCCTCGTCGGCGCTGTGCTGCTTGCAGCTGCGCCGGCTTCAGGGGCACCGGTGACAAAGACGCTCAACTTCCCGTTGAGCGGTAACAACACAACGAGCATCTTCAACGAGCCTTTTGCGTGCTGCCAGATCGACTTCGACGTCGACATCGGAGTCGACACGATCAGCGTCCACGACAACATCCACGGCAGCCTCAGCCTCGACTTGAAGACGTCCATGAACGCGCCGAGCCACAACGACCTGGGCTTTACGGACACGAACCTGCGTCAAGGCCGAACGCTCGACCTGACGAACAAGTTCACGAACGACTCGGGGTCGTTCGCGGTCAAGTACACGCTCGGCTACGACCTTAGTCTCTACGGATTCCACTTCGGCGACTCGGTGTCTGAGGACGACACGTTGCCGGACTGCAGCTTGCCGCTGCTCACCGATTCGTGCTCGCATACGAAGGACCTCAAGCTCTTCGACTTCACCCTGATCGACCTCGGTTTCGCATGGTTCGACGTCAACGTCGTCGCGCCGATCACGACGACCGCGGGTCTCAACGGTGACGGTGTGACCTCTCATCGCACGATGACGGTGGCGGGCGCGGACGTCTTGTCGCCAACGGACCTGACCTTCACGGCCTCGCCGCAGTCGAAAGACGAGAGCGTCAAGCTGGCATGCTCGTTGCCGGTCAACGAACCCGTGAATTACGCGATGGGCGATCCGTCGAGCCATGTCAACGGAAACGTCACCGAGGCTGTGGGCATCGGAGTCAATGGCACCGTTTGGGTGCCGAATCCGTTTAATCCCCCCGATTTCAAGTCCGACGTCTATACCACTCCGACCATCGGAATCCCGGATCTCTTCAGCCTGCCTCCGGTCACGATCAACACGATCAATCTGAGCGCACCGGGCCAGAACGTCGACCTCGGCAACTTGTTGCCGAACAACATCGCTCCGACGGTCGCGATGGACACGATCCCGAGCGACGGTGTGGAAGGCTCTCCTATCCAGCTGAGCGTCAAAGGCACAGGGCCAGGTGGAAGCATGAGCCCGTGTGGCGACGAGAGCCTCGACATCCACTGGTCATTCGACGATGGCGACTCGGCCTACGGAAAGACCGTTCACAACGCGTGGGCGGACAACTTCCTCGGCAATCCATCTCCTCCACACACGGGGCAGGTGGTCATCACCGATCCGACCGGGCTCAAGACGACGTTGAACTTCTCGGTGCCGGTCGCCAACGTCGATCCGTCGGTCGACGCGGGGCCGAACAAGACGGCGCTCTGGGGCGTTCCAGTTTCGTTCCACGGGAACGGCTCGGACACCGGCCCGACTGACAACTCGATTCTGAGCTACCTGTGGGGCTTCGGGGATCCGAACGCACCACTCGGTGCGGCGGGTCAGGACGTCAACCACGTGTATGGCATGCCGGGTTCCTATGAGGCTCAAGTGACGGTGACCGACAACGACGGTGACCAAGGGACGGACGCCGTGAACGTCACCGTGCTCAAGCGGGGAACGACGACGTCCTACACGGGGCCGATCCAGTCGAACGCATCGAAGACGCTAACTCTCACCGCCTCGCTGATCGACGAGCTCAACCAGCCGGTTGGTGGGGCAACGATCCTCTTCACGCTCGGCAGCCAGAGCGTGAGCGCGAATACCGACGGATCCGGCGTGGCCAGCGCGACGCTCAAGCTGAACCAGAAGCACGGGACCTATGCGGTCGCGGCCAGTTTCGCTGGCAACTCCAAGTTCCTGCTGAGCACCAGCAGTCAGACCTTCACCATCGGGCCCTAGAAACCAGAGCCGACGAACGCCGCGAAGGGCAGCCAATTGGCTGCCCTTCCGCTTTGAGAAACGACGCTCGCGAGCGCCCCACACTTTTCCCTCCCGCGCACGCGCACGCACGCGTAATAGGAAGGTGCAACGACCCTACCCCCACCCCCCTGAACGAACGCCACGTGAGGAGGGGCCGCCTCGGCAACGGGCGTACCATCGCCAGGGGTGGTGTCAAAGGTCGTAGCGATCCTGCTGGGAGGCCTCGTCGTGCTGACGGCGAGTTCGACGTCCGCGGCTCGCTCGCGCACAGAGCGTGGACCGTTTCTCCTTGTGGCGCTCCCCGCACTTGGCACCGTCAAATGGCGCTGCGATCCATCACTGAAGCCTGGTATAGCGCCAGGACGCGCAGGGATGGCTCTCGGGTTCAGCGCGTTTCGGAGTAGCGCTACGGATCGCGTTCGACTTCGCGCCGCGGGTCGAACGATCACGGCCCGCGTCGTTCAGCCGGGCGACACGGTGCGATTCCCGTACGTGCGGTCGCGACGCCAGCGACTTGAGATCGTTCAGCAGACGAGCGCCGGGACCCTTCAGGCATCGATCAATGTGGATTTCGCCCCTCGCGGCCCGACCACGTACTGCTACCCGTACCTGCCGCCACGGGTCGACGTGAGTGTCGGCCCGCGCCGATAGCGGAGCGATCATGACCACAGACCCATTCAGGTCGTTGATGGAGATTCCGGTGGTCGGCGCGCCGCTAGCCGGAGGATCGTCGACGCCGGAGCTCACGGCGGCCGTGTCCGACGCCGGCGGGCTTGGCTTCATCGCTGCCGGCTACAAGACGGTCGACGAGGTGCGCCGGGAGATCGAGCAGGTGCGGGCGAGGACGCGGCGAGCCTTCGGCGTCAACGTCTTCTTCCCGACACAGCTGGCGACGGACGAGGCAGCGGTCGGCGATTACGCCGTGAGGCTCGCAGGAGAGGCCGAGCGCTACGGAGTCGAGTGCGGTGAAGCACGCTGGAGCGACGACGGATGGGAAGGAAAGCTCGAGCTGGTCACTCGCGAGCGGCCGGCCGTGGCTTCCTTCACATTCGGGTGTCCCGACCGCTCAGTCGTCGCGCGGCTGCAGGGCAGCGGAATTGCTGTCTGGTGCACGGTGACGGGGGCGATGGAAGCAAGGATGGCAGGCGCCGCAGGCGTCGATGCGCTCGTCGTCCAAGGATCAGAGGCGGGCGGTCACCAAGGCTCGTTCGACGACACCGATGCGGCGCCTATAGGCCTCCTCTCCCTGCTGCAGCTCGTGCGCGGCGCGACCGATCTGCCACTCGTGGCCGCGGGCGGGATAGCCAACGGCGTCGGAGTCGCAGGCGTCATCGCTGCGGGGGCGTCGGCCGCTCAGATAGGGAGCTGTTTGATGCTGACCCCAGAGGCCGGGACCAGCCCGCCGCACCGGACAGCATTCGCTAGCGATGCGCCAACTGCGCTGACCCGCGCCTTCAGCGGCCGCCGAGCTCGGGGAATCGTCAACCGTTTCATGCGCGACCACGACGCCGCGGCGCCGAAGGCGTACCCGCAAGTCCACTACCTGACCGCGCCGCTTCGCGCAGCCGCGCGGGCAGCTGCAGATGCCGATGGAATCAACCTATGGGCCGGGCAGGTGTATCCGCTGGCCGAAGCCGTGCCCGCTGCAGAGCTCATTGCACGCTGGGGCGCTGAGGCACACGCGGCACTTCAACAGTGATCGGGGCCCAGGATGGGCGCAACCCAGGGTTGGGTGGACGCCTGCGTAGCATCAGCCGCACGCGCGCGAACGCGTAATCAAAGGTGTCACACTTCGTACATCGAGATCGCAACTCCGCTGTGTTCCGCGACGCTTCGCGATGGCAGCAGTTGCCGCTCTGTACCGACCGCGGGTGACCTCTGCGAGCATCACGCCCGACTCGCGGCCGAACTCGGGCGGGAGACAGTCCTGAACGGCGAACATTTGAAGAGGCGAGACGCTCGCCCGCGGGTCCCCGTATCTGCGGAGTCCGAGCCGCTGAAGCTTCGGTCACAAGCCCCGTGATCGCCCATCCGCTGTCCGTCCCGCGCTCGCCCTCACCGCCGCGGAGGAGGTCGAGACGATCCGTCGCGTCTTACTCGAGGCTGCCACCAGCACGAGCCGTCAGTCGTGGGCGACGTGCACCTGTCCCGAGTGCGGGAAGGGCTTCAGTCAGGAGATTTCGGTTCCCGATCACGGTGCCCGGATCAAGGCGGTGGAGACTCTGCTAAGGGAGGGACTTGGTCGAGTCGGCGAGGCTGAGGTTGCCGAGCCGCGGATGCCTCGCTCGGTGGCCGAGGTCGAAGCACTCAGTTGGACCGAGATGAAATTCATCTTCGCGATCTCACACGCCCAGGCGATTCAAGCGTTCGTCGAGAATGGAGACGAAGCACTCCGCACCGAGGTCGAGCGGTGGGAGCCGGAAGCCCGCGAGGCGGTGGCTCAAGTACTCGCCGAAGTCGCCTGAGACCTCGTGCAGATCTGACATCGGTCTGACACACGCCGACGAGGCCTCTGTTCATCGGAGATTCCGAGCGACCTCCGATCATGCGTGCCGGACTTCCGACTCTCGGCCTACGAGGCTCCCTCCCCCTCGCTAGGCGCTCGGCGTCGGGGCTTGCTCTCGGGGGGTAACGGAGAGGTGCGAGCCTCGTCTCGTCTTTCTCTGCTTTCAGGGCGGCGTCGTTCGTCTTCCACCACAACCACAACATCTCGCCGCCGACGTAGCGGCTGGGACGCCCGCCCGCCGCGAGCGGTTTGCGGACCGTTAGTCGCTCCCTCTCGGCTCCTCGCGGCCCAGCGCCTCGTGCAAGTTCGGGAGGCGACAGCACTGCGGGGTGCGCGAGTGTGCGGCGTGTGGGCAGCGACAGGACGGGACAGGACGGGAGCGGACAAACCCGCATGAATCAGTCGTTCTGACCCCTCCCCAAGGCGGCCGACAGGACAGGACAAGACACCAGAACTTGCCCAGAACTTGCCCGCCGACGACTCCAGGACAAGCTGCCCGCCGGATCGGATCGAGCCGAGGAAACCCTGTCCGCCGGATCGACTCCCTGACTGCCCGGCGTTATCGTGTCGCCAGATGGGCAACGCACCGCTGCCGGGACAGATCCGCTACGAGAAGCTCAGTCCGGCGTCGCGCGAGGTGCTCGGGGAGATCGGATCCTCGCGAGCAGCTCAGGCGGCGGGGCCTCCTCTCGGGCGAACCAGCCGTACCCCGGTTACCAGCAGCCACACGAGCCAGGCGGCGTAGCCGAGCAGCCCCACGAACAGGATCGGCGAGCCGTCAGCGATCGCGAGGTTGGCCACCCCGGCGGCGATCAGCAGGCCTCCCCCGGCCACGCCGAGCACACGCTGCCACGGCGCCACCAGCCGACTCGCATGCGCCGCCAGCGCAGCGCCGATGAAGGTGGTGCCGAGCGCCGACAGCGCCAGAGCGAATGCTCCTGCATGCAGGTGCCAGACGAGCTCGAACAGCGGGCTCGGCTCGGCGAGCTCACCGGCGGACAATACGACTCCGTTCCACAGAACGGCGTAGAGCGCGAAGAGCGCCGCGAGAGTCGCGCCCGCGGCCACCGCGAGGCGCGACCAGTCGGCGCCCGCACCCCCGCGACGCCCGACCAGCCCGTGAAGACCGGTCACGAACACGAGCAGCAGCGGCAGGTTCAGCGCCTCTGAGCCGACCGCGATCGCGACCGCGCCCCGGTGCTCCGCGTGGAAGGCGAGCACCTTCTCGATGGGGTCGCCGAAGCCGGGCGCTCCGGCCCAGACCAGCACCGCATTCTGGATGACCAACGACGCTACCAACGCGATCGCCGCCGCGCCCACGACCCGCTCCCCGAACGCAGGGGTCGGGATCGGCCCCCTCGTTGCCACTGCCGCGCTCGCAGGCACATGCTGGGACTCCACAGCTTTGTCGCTTTTGTGCGGCGATCTCATCTCTTACTCCTTCGGGCGCCGTCAGCGGAACCTTGTTCACGGCCACAGCATGCGCTTGTGTAGCCGCAATCAACATCGGGAATCACCCCGTTCTACACCCTGGCCTACCCTGGCGCTGCGGTGGCGCTACTAAACGCTGGCCGGGGCCTGGTTGCTGACGGAGCCTTCCGTGCGCCAGTTCTGCGCCAGTGAACGAAACTTGCCCATCACTTGCCCATCAGCGAGCGCGATCGTCGGGAGGCCAGTGGTGGAGCCAGATTCCCGCTCCTGACCCCTAGTGTGCGGGAATGTCCCTTGAGCGTCGCCAGGAGCTCCGCAGCTCTTGCTTCGCAAGAGACGGACGTTACGATCGCTCGGTGTCTCATCCAGCCATTCGGTACGCGAAAACGATCGACGGACTCCACATCGCCTACCAGGTCGTCGGCGAAGGACCCGTCGACCTGGTCTACGCACCGGGCTGGTTCTCCAATCTCGAGGCGGTCTGGGAGGTGCCGGATCTCGGCGACTTTCTCGGCGAGCTCGCGAGCGCGTTTCGACTGATCCTGCTCGATCGACGTGGCTTCGGGCTCTCGGATTGGCCCATCACGAGCGGGGCGCTGTCGATGGAGCTCGGGATGGACGACATTCGAGCCGTCATGGATGCGGCCGGGAGCGAGCGCGCGGTGCTGTTCGGCTTCGACGACGGCGGCGCTATCTGCACCCTGTTCGCCGCGTCCTATCCAGAGCGCGTCTCGGCTCTCGTCCTATTCGCGATGTGGGCCACGTACTACGCGTCGTCTGACTACCCGTGGGGATGGACGACAGACGAGGCCGAAGCGTGGTGGCAGCTCATCGATCGCCATTGGGGAACCGAGCGCTTCTGGGAGGCGAACAGCGCAGTCGTCGACCCAGCGATTCGACGCGACCCCGAGCGCGTCAAAGCGTGGGCTCGCTACTCGCGCCTGTCGGCCTCTCCAGGGTCTGCTCTGGCCATCGAGCGGACAGGGCGCGAGACGGACATTCGAGCGCTGCTCAAGGCCGTGTCGGTTCCGACGCTCGTGATGCACCGGACGAACGATCCGAACGAGCGAGTTGAGCAGGCCCGATACATCGGAGACCAGCTGCAAAATGCGCGCGTTGTCGAACTGCCCGGCGACGAGCATGCGCCGTTCGCGGGGGATCGGGAACGCGTGCTGCGAGAGCTTCAAGACTTCCTCGCATCGCTCCAGGAAGAACCCGAGCTGGAACGAGTTCTGGCAACCGTTCTCTTTACCGATCTCGTCGGCTCGACCGAGCGAGTGGCGGCTCTAGGTGATCGCGCTTGGCGTGAACTCGTCGAGCCGCATCACGCCGTTGTCCGCGGACTCTTGGCGCGCTACAGGGGTATGGAGGTGGACACGGCCGGGGACGGATTCTTTGCGACATTCGATGGTCCCGCGCGTGCGGTGCGATGCGGCCGAGCGATCATCGACGCTGTGCAGCCTCTCGGCCTCGACGTGCGGGCAGGAGTGCACACAGGTGAAGTCGAGGTGATCAACGGGAAGGTCGGCGGGCTCGCCGTGAACATCGGTGCTCGAGTTGCCGGTCTCGCTCAATCGCGCGAGCTCCTCGTCTCGTCGACCGTGAAGGACCTGACCGCAGGTTCGGGTCTTATGTTCGAAGACGCTGGTGTGCACGAGCTCAAGGGCATCCCGGAGCAGTGGCACCTATACCGCGTTCTGGCCGTCCCGTCGTAGCTGCCAAGCGAGACGTCGCCGGCGTGCCCGAGTGTTCGGGAATGTCCCTTGAGCTATCGGCGCCCGTGCTGGCGCCCGAAACCTGATCCCGGGCTTCGGGCACAGTCAGGGTGATGGAGCCAGTTCCGTCGGATGTGGATTGCGTGGCGCGTTCGCTGAGTGAGCCCGAAGCATTCGAATTGATCTTCGCTCGGCACTTCCCCGCCATCCACACGTACCTCCATCGACGCGCAGGACTGGATCTCGCCGATGAGCTGGCCGCGGAGACGTTCGCACTCGCCTTCGCGCAGCGGGCAAGCTGTCGTGCAAGCGGGAGCGTCCTGCCGTGGTTGTACGGGATAGCGACGAACTTGCTCCATCGCCACCGGCGGTCCGAGCGCCGACAACTCCGCGCCTACGGTCGAAGCGGTATCGACCGCTGGGTCGGCCACGAGGACGAGGCCGTCGCACGAGTCGACGGCTCGGCACTCGATGCGCGACTGGCCGGCGCGCTTGCGGCGATGCGCCCGCGCGAGCGCGATGCGTTGCTCTTGTACGCGCTCGCCGATCTCAGATACGAGGAGATCGCCCTTGCACTGGATGTCCCAATCGGGACGGTACGCACGTGGCTTCACCGGGCGCGGCTAACCGCACAACGCGAACTCGCGGCGCAGGTGAACGTTTCTCCGCTCGCGACGACAGGAGTTGATCTCAATGGATGAGCTGGATCTCTTTCGCACCTTCCGACACGGAGTCGCGGCTCCGAGTGCAGAGGCGCAGCAAAGAGCGTCTGCCCGCCTGGCGAGCACGCTTGAGGGAGCAATCGGTCGAGTGCAGCCAACTCGCTGGCGCCACGGTGGTCATCGCCGTCGCCTCGGCGCGCTGGCCGCCGCCGCGCTGGTCGTCGCCGTGGGAACTGCGTCGGCCTACGGCACCGCGCGCGCGTTGTTCCGCGAGGGGCCGGTGCACGTGGTCCATGCCAGGATCCTGTGCGAGGGAGAGAGAGGGACCCTTTACGTCGAGCTTCGATTCCCGAACACGGGCACCCGGAGCTGGAAGGTCGTGCCGGTGGTAGGCCGGTACGCGCAGATCACCGGAGGTGGGCGGATTCCACGAGTGGGCGGCCACGCGCGCGCCTGGAGGGCCCGCCTCGAGGGATTCCTGACTCTCCGGGAAGGAGCGAGGCAACGCGTGGTGATCACGATCAAGGGCCGACCGGACGGTGGGTTCGAGCTCACTCCGCTGCAACCCGGGCTCCTTCGGCGGGACTCAGGTACGCAGAGCAGTGCGTGGTCTGGATAGGTCTCTGAGCCGTGCGCGAGTGTGCTCTCGCTTGAGAATGCTCCGCGGCATGAGCGGTGTCAGATTTGTGTCAGATCAGGCTGGCAATCGTCGCCCACCACCGACAGATGCCTGCAACGCAAACCGTCTAACCATCCCGTCCCGGACACTCTCTGACTACTGCTGACCACCGCCGAACAGAATTTGCAAGTCGGAGGTCGCTGCGTTCGAACTCCATTGATGCGAAACATGCAACGAGGTGCTGTCCTCGGTGCTGTTCCAGCTCGTTGACACTTGCCAATTTGCAGCGATGTTCGATCCCTGCCCGGCCCATTCAGGAGATGTTGGTGTTCGGGGTTGAGCTCTTCGGTGCGCACGCACGCCTGAGTCCGAGCCTCATGCTCACAACCACCTCACACGCCTAAGGCCAGAACCTCGCGGTTCGGCCCCAGGGACCGTGAGAGCTGGTCCAGTCCTCGACGGTCGCTGTACGACGCGACCGTCGAGGGCTGAGGATCCCTGGACCTCTGAGCCGCAGACCACCTCAAGGCTGACGAGACGGTTGCTGGCATTCAGCAGCGAGAGGATCCGAGGGCGGCTGGGTCATGACCGACGGGGATCTCTAATCCCCCTCGCCCCAGCTTGCACGCAAAGGATGTCTCGGCTAGCCCGCTCTCGCGCTCCCGCCGAATCCTCGAGCTCTTCGATGCGCCAACAGCCCACATAATGCGATGCGCCAACAGCCCACAAAATGCCAAGTCCTGCGAACCCGAAGGCCCACAGGACTTGACTGAGCGACTGTGACACGCGCGATGTCCAGAGTCAAGCGGTCCCGCCGCCTCTCTGGCTACGCCGTTTCGGCGGCTGGGCCGGGGCAGTCTTCGAGACCAGTCTCTGGAGCGCGATGTGGTTGGATCCGCGCGTGTCCGCACGCCGATCACAAGCCGCCGAGGGTGGCGAGCGCGACCTCCGAACTAGCTCGCTGACATCGGGGGGCCGGGCGTGACACGGCTCGAGCGGGCGCTCGTGGTCGCGGACGGGCGGACGCTCGTGAGCGCGGATCCCGCGACGGTTTCGTGGCTTACCGGCCACGTGCCCGAAATCGAGTGGGGCCCGAGCCCCTTCTCGGCGCCCCCAGTCGTCGTGGTCGACGCCTCCGGTCTCGTGCGCATCGTGGTGTCGGAAGACGAGACCGCTTCGCTCTTTTCTGACGTCGAGCCCGTAACGTTCCCCGGATTCGCGGTGGAGGACGTCGACCGCCGCTCACGCGCGATCGAGCTTGCGCTCTCGCTCATCGACGGCCCGACCGCCGGAGAGCCCGCATCGCTGCCCGGCGCTCTCGCGCGGATCGAGCTCGACGACGTCGGCGTCGAGTTGCAGAGCGCGCGCGCAGTAAAGGACCGTGACGAGCTCGACGCGATCCGCTCCGCGATCGAGATCGCCGATATAGGGCAGGCGGCTGCGCGCAGCGCGTTCGCGCCCGGCGTGAGCGAGCTCGAGCTGTGGATGTCGGTTCGCGCTGCGATGGAGACCGCGGCCGGCGGACGCCTCCCCGTCCTTGCCGATCTCGTCACTGGGCCTCGGACCGGAGATGTCGGCGGGGCACCGGGAGACCGACGAGCCGAGCGTGACGACCTTCTGCTCGTCGACCTCGTTCCACGCCTCGGGGCCTACTGGGCCGACTCCTGCGCAACGGTCGCCCACGGAGACGTGCCCAACCACGTTCGCGATGCTCATGCCGCAGCGCTCGCCGCTCTTGAGGCGGTGAAGGCCGCAGTCGCGCCGGGAGTCAGAGCGGACGATGTCGACGCAGCTGCGCGAGAGCTCGCCGAGTACCCGCATCACACCGGGCACGGCGTCGGGCTGACGGTGCACGAGCAGCCGAGGATCATTCCCGGGAACGAGCAGCTGCTAGAGCCCGGCATGGTCATCGCGCTCGAGCCCGGCTGTTACGGCGAGGGATGGGGCGTTCGCGTGGAGCAGGTCGTGGTCGTGACGGAGGACGGCTGCGACGTCCTCTCGGGGCACCAGCTCGACCTCTACTCGACGACGTAGCCGAAGGCCGTCCACCCTCCGTCGACCACGAGGAAGTGGCCCGTCACGAAGCTGGAGTCCTCCTCGGAGGCGAGGAACAGCGCTGCTTTGGCGATCTCGTCTGGCTTGCCGAGCCGTTTCATCGGCGTCCGGGCGACATACTTGTCGGCGTCGATGAAGCCGTCGCGAATGGCCTTGTCGACGAGCTCCGTCCGCGTGACGCCCGGCCCGATCGCATTCACGCGGACGTCATGCTCGGCCCATTCGATCGCGAGCACCTCGGTCATCTGCACCACGGCGGCCTTCGCGGCGTTGTAGGCGAGCCGCATCGGAAACGCGACGCTCGCGTTCATGGACGCGATGTTCACGATCGCCCCTCCGCCCCGCACGAGCTGGGCACCGAAGACCTGGGAGCAGAAGAACACGCCCGTCTGCATCACGTCGATCGACCGGCGCCACTCGTCCTCGGGGAAGTCGAGCGACGGCCCCATGAGTGCGAGGCCGGCGTTGTTGACGAGCACCTGGCAGCGGCCGAGGTCGCGCTCGACTGCACTCGCGGCGGCGGCGACGTCCTCACGCGATGAGACGTCGCAGCGATAGCCACGGGCATCGACGCCGCGCGTGCGCAGCTCGTCGGCGTACTGCGTCGCCGCGTCGCCGTTGAGGTCGAGGATCGCCGGGCGGGCCCCGTGGGCAACGTACTCCTCGACGATCGCACGCCCGATCCCCTGGACGCCCCCGGTCACGACGCACACCCTCTCGCGCAATTTCATGGATCCTCCCTCCGCGGCTGAAAGAGCTCGAGGATGATGCCGTCGGGATCCCGGACGTAGACGCCTCGTCCTCCTGCGTTCGCACCCGTATCGACGAGAACTGGCGGTGAGAAGGTCTGCGCACCCGCAGACGTGACGCGATCCAGGACGGCCTCAATGTCGTCCACGGCGAGGCAGACGTGCGTGATGCCGACGTCGCGCGGCTCGCCGGCGATTCCCTGCGGCTCGGGTTCGACGTACTCGAAGAGCTCCACCCGGTGCTCATCTCCGGGAAACCTCAGGTGCGCCATGCGCACGTGCGCGTCCGGGTAGCCGACGATCGCCGCCAGGTATCCGCCGCGCTTCTCCTGCTCGAAGACGACCTCCATGCCCAGGATGTCACGGTAGAACGCCAGCGAGCGTGCGATGTCGCGCACAGTGAAGCCCGTGTGGGCGAGTGTCGTCATCAGAACGTGATTGTCACGCCGCCGTCGAC
>CAWJTZ010000007.1:0-240940 GCA_963845935.1 uncultured Gaiellaceae bacterium | reverse complement strand
GAGTTAAACCAACGAAGCGGCGGTTCGGCATCTCGATCGCCGCACTCGTCGCCGCCGCGGCGCTCACGGCAGTGCTCGTGGCGGCGGCATCGGCCGAGCCGAGCGGCAAGGCCGCGAAGGCCGCCAAGGGCGGCACCTACCGGGTCGGCTGGGAGTCGAGCTTCGGCTGGACGAACAGCTTCGACCCGACCGGTGAGTATCTCGCCAACGCGTTCGCCATCAACACGAACCTGCTGCTCCGCGGCCTTATCGGCTACAACCACGTCGGCGGCCCCGCCGGATCGATCATCGTCCCGGATCTCGCCACAAAGGTGCCGAAGCCGACGAACGGTGGGAAGAGGTACACGTTCACGCTCAAGTCCGGAGTCAGGTGGGGTCCGCCTCTGAACCGCGCCATCACGGCTCAGGACGTCAAGTACGCGGTCGAGCGGCTGGCGCGACCGAAGAACGGCGGCCAGTACGGCGTTCTACTACACGATCATCAGGGGTTGGGACGCGTACAGCAAGGGCAAGACGAAGTCGCTCGCCGGCGTCAAGACGCCGAACGCGAAGACGGTCATCTTCGACCTGACGCAGCCGACCGGTGACTTCCTGATGCGTCTCGGGATGCCGGCCGTGTATCCCATGCCGCAGGAAGTCGCGAAGTGCTTCGAGGGCAAGCCGGGAGCCTACGGCCGCTACGTGATCGCTTCGGGGCCGTACATGATCGAGGGCTCCGATGACCTCGACATCAGCTCGTGCAAGTCGCTGAAGCCGATCAGCGGCTACGACGGCCAGACGACGGCTCAACCTCGTCCGCAACCCGAACTACAACGCGAGGACGGACAGCAGAAAGGCACGGGAGAGCAACCCCGATCGCTTCGAGTTCATGGTCAACACCAACATCGATGACATCTACAACAAGATCGGCGCCGGCGACCTCGAGGACTCGTACGCGACCGCGTCGCCGAAGGTGTTCCGCGAGTACTCGACGAGCTCGAGCAAGCGCAAGTACCTGCACTCGAACTTCGCCGACGGGACGTACTACATCACCATGAACCTCACGCAGCCGCCGTTCGACGACGTCCACGTTCGCCGGGCCATGAACTGGGTGATGGATCGCGAGGCTCTGCGCAGGGCATGGGGTGGGGCTGTGTCCGGCGTCGTCGCCGAGCACATCATTCCGCCGACGCGTGCTAGGTGGAAAGCTTGCGAACTTCCACCCGTTCAAGACTCCCGGCGACCGCGGGAGCGTTGCGAAGGCGCGTGCCGAGATGAGCAAGTCGAAGTACGCGAACTCGAAGGGCGTCTGCACGGCGAAGGAGTGCAAGAACGTGCTGCTGATCACCGATGTTCGGGCTGTTGACAAGTTGACGCTGCCAACCGTCCAGGCAGGCGCTGCGAAGCTCGGCATCACCTTCACGTCGCGTGCCGTCAACGGCGCCTACCCGGTGATCCAGACGACTTCGAAGAACGTCCCGATCTCGAACCGGCCGCGGTGGTTCAAGGACTTCGCGGACGCCGTCGACGTTCGTCGGGCCGCTCTTCGACGGCCGCAGCATCATCCCGAGCGGTAACACGAACTACTCGCTCGTGGGTGTGAAGCCAAGCCAGGCGAAGTCGCTGGGCCTCAAGGGGAACATCAAGAACGTCCCCAGCATCGACAAGCTGGCCGATCGCTGCGGGAAGCTGCCGCTCGGCAATGCGCGGACGACCTGCTACGCGGGGATCGACAAGGTCCTGACGAAGGACGTCGTGCCCTGGATCCCGTACATGTGGGCGAAGACGGTCACGATCCTCGGCCCGAACGTCACGAAGTGGAACTTCGACCAGAACGCCGGATTCACTGCGCTGGCGCACGTCGCAGTGAAGTCGTGAGCGAATCGACCGACTGACGAGGCGAAGGCGGGGCCCCTCGGGGCCCCGCTCTCGTCTACCTTCTGCATTCGATGGCTCTCTACATCGCCAGGAGGATCCTTTGGGCGGCGGTCGTCGTCCTCATCGTCCTCCTGCTCACGTTCGCGGTCTTCTACCTCCTGCCCTCCGGCGACCCGGCCTTGCGCTTTGCCGGGAAGTCCCCGACGCCCGAGTCGCTCGCCCTCATCCGGGAACGCCTGGGTCTCGACCAGCCGTGGTACGAGCAATACGGGATCTTCGTGAAGAACTTCTTCGACGGGCGACGAGTACGGCTGGCCGGGGCTCGGGTTACTCGTACAACACCCAGGTTCCGGTCCTCGAGCAGGTGGAGGAACGGGCGCCGCGGACGCTGCTCCTCATTCTTGGTGCGGCCATCATCTGGCTCATCCTCGGAGTGTCGATCGGCGTGCTCTCCGCCGTGAAGCGTCGGTCGGCCGCAGACCGCGCCGCGATGGGCTTCGTCCTCATCGGAATCTCCGCGCCCGTCTTCTGGCTCGGGCTCATGGCCCTCTACATCTTCTGGAACAAGCTGCACCTGACCGGCGGCACGGGGTACGTGCCGATCACGGAGAGCCCTACGGGCTTCTTCTCGCACATGATCCTGCCCTGGACCGTGCTCGCGCTTGCTCTTCGCCGCCATCTACGCCCGTATGACGCGCAACACCCTGCTCGAGACGCTGGGCGAGGACTACATCCGCACCGCGCGGGCCAAGGGACTGTCGGAGCGACGGGTCATCACGCACCACGCGCTGCGGGCGAGCCTCGCCCCGATCGTGACGATGTTCGGCATGGACATCGCCCTGCTCGTCGGCGGAGCGATCATCACCGAGTCGGTCTTCAACATCCAGGGCCTCGGCTGGCTGGCGATCGACTCGACGCTCAACCAGGACCTGCCGACCGTGGTCGGCGTCGTCATGCTCGGTGCCGTGGCCGTCGTGGTCATGAACCTCATCGTCGACATCGGCTACGCATTCCTCGACCCGCGAGTCCGGTACGAGTGAGAGAGATCGTCCTCGAGGTTCGCGACCTGTCGGTCGTGTTCCCGACGCATGAGGGCGATGTCCGCGCGGTGTCGGACCTCTCCTACACGCTGCACCGCGGCGAGACGCTCGGGATCGTGGGCGAGTCGGGCTCCGGCAAGACCGTCTCCAGTCTCGCGCTGATGGGACTGCTGAACCAGCGAGCGCGCGCAGATCAGCGGCGAGGCCGATGTTCGGCGGGCGCAACCTGCTCGTCGCTGCCGCCCGAGCAGATGCGCGACATTCGCGGCAAGGACATCGCGATGATCTTCCAGGACCCGTTCGCGTGCCTCCATCCCGATGCACCGCGTCGGCGACCAGATCGCGGAGGCGGTCACGCCCACTGCGACGGTCTCGAAGTCGAAGGCAGACAGAGCAGGCGGTCGAGTTGCTCGACGCGGTCGGCATCCCGCAAGGCCGGACGAGCGCGCGCGCGACTACCCGCACCAGTTCTCCGGCGGAATGCGCCAGCGCGCGATGATCGCGATGGCGCTCGTGCAACAACCCGTCGGTGCTCATCGCGGACGAGCCGACGACCGCTCTCGACGTCACCGTGCAGGCGCAGATCCTCGAGCTCATCGAACGGGTCAAGCGCGAGTTCGACATCGGCGTGATCCTCATCACGCACGATCTCGGCGTCATCGCCGAGACGGCCGACACCGTGCTCGTCATGTACGCGGGCCGGCGACATGGAGTACGGCCCGGCGCGCGAGATCTTCGCGGCGCCGCAGCATCCCTACACCTGGGGGCTCCTGCAGTCGATGCCGACGATCGACCGCCGCCTCGAGACGCTCGCTCGCGATCGAGGGCATCGCCTCCGTCGCTCCTGCGCGTGCCCGACGGGCTGCCCGTTCAACCCGCGCTGTGCGTACGCCTTCGCACCGTGCACCGATGGAGTCTGCCCGAGCTCCGCCAGCTGCCCGGCGGACATCTCGATCGCTGCCACCTGCCCGCCGGACAGCAAGCGCGAGATGTGGGCGTCGAGCTGCGAAGCGATCCGCGTGGGAGCGGCAAGTTGAGTCAGGCTGCGGCCGACCCGATCGTCGAGCTCGAGCGCGTCACGAAGCACTTCCCCGTGAAGCAAGGCGTGTTCTCGCGCTCGCACGGCCGCGTCCACGCGGTGGAGAGACGTCAGCCTCACGGTGACGCAAGGGCGAGACGCTCGGGATCGTCGGCGAGTCCGGCTGCGGCAAGTCGACGACGGCCCGGCTCATGCTGCGGCTCATCGATCCGACGTCGGGGTCCATCCGCTTCGACGGACGCGACATCACGCGGCTCTCGCAGCCGGCGGCTGCGACCGCTCCGCCGCGAGATGCAGATGATCTTCCAGGACCCGTACGCCTCGCTCAACCCGCGCAAGTCGGTCGAGCAGATCGTGCTGCCAGCCCTTCGCGATCCACGGCGGCGTCTCGAAGCAGGAGGCGAAGCTCCGCGTCAGAGAGCTCCTCAGGTCGTCGGCCTGAGCCGCGAGCACGCCAGCCGGTATCCGCACGAGTTCTCGGGCGGTCAGCGGCAGAGGATCGGGATCGCCCGCGCTCTGGCGCTGAACCCGAAGCTGATCGTCTGCGACGAGCCGGTGTCGGCGCTGGATGTCTCCGTCCAGGCGCAGATCCTCAACCTGCTCCGCTCGCTCCAGGCCGAGTTCAACCTCACGTACGTCTTCATCTCGCACGACCTGTCCGTGATGAGGCAGATCTGCTCGCGCATCGCGGTGATGTACCTCGGACGAGTCGTCGAGCTCGCCGACTCGGAGCAGATCTTCGAGCGACCCGCGGCATCCGTACACGGCCGCGCTCATCTCCGCCGTGCCGCGCGTCGCCGTGAACGGCGATCGGCGAGTGAGAGCCGTCGTCGGAGGCGACGTCCCGTCGGCGGTCGACCCGCCGAGCGGATGCGTCTTCCACCCTCGGTGCCCACGCTTTCACGAGGGCCACTGCGACACGGTCGAGCCGATGCTCGAGCCGGCGCCGGGCGACTCGAGCCACATCGCCGCCTGTCACTACCCGCTCGAGCAGTCCGCGTAGCGCCAGGCTCGCAAGGCAGCCCTTCCCCCTTTCGAGCCAAACGCCTCCGACGGATCTAAAGGGGTACGTCCTCCGCGCCGATACCGGACTCGTGGACGCTGCTGAGCGCCGAGACATCATGAACCGGTACCGCGATCACAGTCGCCGGTTCGAGGCTGCCGCCGCGCGGCGGAGTTCGACACGGCGCGGCTCGGTCATCCCCTTCACCCCGCCCGCATCACGCGAGGTGGGCCAGGATCCGACGGCGCGCGAACTCGAGGTCCTTCAGCTCGTCGCCGACGGGCTCGTGAACCGCGAGATCGGCGAGCGGCTCTTCCTCTCGGAGGAGACCGTCAAGTCCCACGTCCGCCACCTGCTGGCGAAGCTTCAATCAAGAAGTAGAGCCCACGCCGTAGCGGTTGGCTTCCGACGTGGGCTCATTTCGTAACTCAGTCCGTCAGCAACCCCAATCTCCATCCGAGCCTTGCCCTCGTTCGGTTACCACCCGAAAGAGGGATGCCCACCCCCGGCGGAGAACCGAGGATGCGACGGACTACCAGACCTTCGAGCCTCTGGCCATAGGCGATGACTCCTCAATTGGGAACTGACGGCAAACGAATCGTATACCCCATTCGAGGGATGGTTCAAGGGTTCCGTGAACGATCGCTGACGCAGCGTCGCACGACTGCCTATGTGTTAGCGCTCGTCCTCGTTGCCGCTCTTGTTGCAGGAGCGCTGCTTATCGCCGGCTACGAACTTGAGTCGCCCGCGACCGTCATCGCACTAGCGCTCGTCGCAGCGGTAGCTGAGCGGTCAAGTGTCCGATTGACTCGAACAACCGAAGCAGTCGATTTCGGTCATCTCCGACCCTCATCGCCGCTGTCCTCTTCGGCCCACTTGCGGCTGCCGTCGTCGGAGCCGCCTCGATGCTGGGCGATCCGGAGCTCGTCGCGCCGCGGGACTCCGACCGTGCGCCGCGGCTGAAGTGGGCTACGTACACGTCTACCCGTTTCATTGGCGGTGCCGCTCACGGGCCTAGCCGCCCAAGCGACGATCTCGTTCGTGCCGTCTGAGTTCGGCGGTCTGATCGCAGCTACTTTCGTTGGTGCGGTCGTCAGCGAGGTGCTCGAGATTCTCTTTGCGTCGATGACGTCGGCGGTGCGTGGAGGCTCTCCCAGAGAGGCTGCAAACATGCTGGCGTCCCGTTCTCCTGGGGACAACTCCCGTCTATGCGCCCATCGTTGCGCTCTTGGCGTTCATGTATGTGCAGTTCTCGCCATGGACGCTTGCGCTCTTCCTGGTTCCTGCGATGGCGGCCCAGCGGCTCTATGGCCTCTATCAGGAGCAGCGAAGACTCGCCGACGACCTCTCTGTCGCAAACGATCTGCTCGAGCGCGCGAACCTTCAGTTCGCCGCGGCACTCATCGCGACGCTGGACGCCAGGGATAGGTATACGGCCGGCCATTCAGCGGCTGTCGCGATCTACTCGCGCGACATCGCCGAACGAATGGGGCTTCTAGCCGAGGTGCGCGACCAGGCGTATCTCTGCGGGCTCGTACACGACATCGGCAAGATCGGCCTTCCGCCTGGTCTACTCGAGAAGCCGGGGGCGCTCACGCTCGAGGAAAGACGCCAGATGCAGGAGCACTCTGCAATCGGCGAACGGATTCTCGCGCACGTGGACGAGTACTCGGAGATCGCAACGATCGTGCGGCACCACCACGAGCGAATCGACGGACAAGGCTATCCGGACGGCCTCGTCGATGAGACGATCCCGCTCGTATCGCGGATCATCGCCGTTGCCGACGCCTACAACGCGATGACATCGGATCGACCGTACCGTGACGCAATGCCCAGCCGCGTGGCCCGCCTGCGCCTCGCTCAGGCGGTCGACAGTCAGTTCGATACCGCCGCGGTGGCAGCCTTTGAAGCCATCCTCGCGGGAGCGGATGAGGACTATCGACTCGCCAAGCGACGCGACTTCATGCAGTTTGCTCAGAGCTCGGACGAGCCCTCGTCAGGCGAGGTCGATCAATCGCAGACGTGGCCTGAGCGGCCGTTCTAGCGCCGCCTGAACAGTCAAGGCTGTTCGCGAACGCACTCCTAGCTTGTCGTAGATGTGGTGGGCGTGCACCTTTACTGTCGACTCCTCGATGAAGAGCACCCTTGCTATCTGACGATTCTGAGACCACTCCGTCAGCAAGTTCGAAGACCTCACGTTCGCGTGGCGACAGCATAGCCGACGGTCGTCGTTGACAGCATTGGGTGCCCGGCAGCGGCGGCGAGATCTGCGTCGCCGACGCGCTCGACGAGGTCGCGAAAGTCGCCGCTGTCGGAGCTCTCGCAGCAGAACAGGCAAGAGCTCAGGGCAGGCACGGTACGCCGTGACCAGAAGATCGACCGCTCCGGTGCCAAATGCGGACTCTCGAAGAGTCGATCAGCCAGTTCAACCGAATCCGCATCGTCCACCCTTAATGCGCAGACAGCTGCCACTGCCAGGGACAAGCACTGCCGGTTCCACTGCTCTTGATGTCCCGAGTTGCTGTCGCACTGAGCTCTCGGGCGTCATCGATGCGGCCCGCGCACGCGAGCACAAGGGCCCGCGAGCAGGCCGCCTCGGCGACCGAGGCTTCGAGCGCTCGTGGCAGTTCCGCGACGGAATCTCGAGCGCGCGTGAGAGCTGGTTCTGCTGGGCGTAGAGCACGCAGTCAGCACTGAGCGACTGAGAAGATCGGCATGGACATCGTGGAGCGTCTGAGCTCGCTCGAGCGCCTCGGCTGCGGCATCCTCGGCGTTCGACCATTGGCGCTGACCGGCGTACGCCATCGCCATGCCGCACAACGCGTAGGGCCGCGCAAAGTCGAATCGAAGCTGCTGCGACTTCAACGACAACGCTTGTGCCGCCGACGCCGCATCGGAGTATCGGGCAGAAAGCGCGAGGGCGATCGAGTAGGCGCTAAGGAACGACGTTACGACGATTGGATCGCGCACCGCATCGATGACATGCCACGCGGTGTCCGCCTCCTCAAGATGCAACGACCCGGTGCGCAGCTGGAGATAGATGCGATGCGTCGCCATCCGAACAACTTCCCGCACATCTGCAAACCTGACTCCAACCGACAGCTCGTCGAGCGCATCGATCGCGTCCTGGTGCTCAAGATCGATCGAACACGCAAGCTGCCCCCACTTCGCATCCCGCTGCTGATCCTCATTCGCGGCTACCTCTTCCGCGCGTTGAAAGAGCTCCAATCCGGCTTCCTCACGCGATGCGAGATGCGCCGCGCGGCCCGCTAGCAGAGCGCGCGGAACGCGAGTTCCGGATCAACCGCTGCCATCTCTGCATGCGCGGTTGCCTCCAGAAGGTGGCCATCTCTCAGTCGTACTTCTGCTTGAGCGAGTCGACGTTAGCGCCGATTCGACATCCGCATCGGATGCCAAACGGCACCACGTACTCAAGCGTCGAGAGCCTCGCGGTCTCAAGTAGTTCATCAAGCGAAGCCGCGATTAGCGAGTCGAGGAGCTCCGTGAGCTGCGTACGCTTGATGAGTTCGAATGCCGCGTCCCAATCCTTGCGATCGCGGTAGACACGAAGACACGCCTCCGGTGCCCGCGGCACCGCGATCGACTATCAAACTGGGTTCGCTCCTCAAGAAACACGCGCGCCAGCGGATGCAACTCAGATCCGCGTCCCGCGCTCCACGAACAGTCCGACATCCAGCGCCGCGTTGCACGTAGCCTCGGCATCACGTTCACCGAGGAGTGTCGCGCAATGATCTCCCGGTCGAGCGACGGGACGACCGAGAGTTGCAGACAGGGCCCGCTGAACTGCGGGTCCAGACCGCCGAACACCTCATCGGCGAAGAACCGGTACAGCGACTCCGGCACTTGTTCAACCTCCGCTCGATCTCGGCGAGTGACACGCTTGCCAGCCCGATGACAGCGGGCCAGCCCTGAGCCAATGCGGCGAGTCCCGCGACAGATGACGCGCTGTCGGCCAGCAAGCACCGTCTGCCGCCTCCTCCGAGTCCATTGCCAGTGCCGTTTGGCTCAGTTCGAGAACGTCGCCGTACAGAACTCGCTTGGATGCGACCCAGCGTGGGCGAACGCGGCTCGCAATCAGGACTTGGATTGGAGACAGCGCGACGAGTGTCTCGACGAAGTCTTCAGCCTTCGGTTCCGGCGTGATCTCGTGGTAGTCGTCGAGTACGAGCCACGCACTGGCGGGCCACGCGGCGAGATCCTCGCTCAGGATCTCTGCGAGTGTCTGGACGTTCTCGGCCGGCGCGGGCAGTGCGCGGAGGTGCTCGCGTAGACGGTGATCGGCGTCGTCGATGATCGCCGTCGCAGCTCGCGCAATCCCGAGAGCGAGCGCGGCGACGTCAGTCGAGGCGGACCGAGCCGTGTACCAGATGCCCACGCGTCCGTCGCGGGCGACCCACTGCTCGGCAAGCGTCGTCTTCCCGTAGCCGGCGGGAGCGATGAGCATCCGCACCTGCGCCTTCGACTCGTCGAGGAGCGCGAAGAGGCGCGGTCGCTCGACGATCCTGCGCTTGCGGATACGTGGTTCGGGGACTGTGGCAGTCGTCGCACCCTCCTGACCGACGTCTCCTGGATCGACCGCCGACCCTAGCACCGTCCATCGTCGACGGCGCTCGCGGCCGCGCTGGCGGCCACGAGCACCGTCGATTCAGCGGGGAAGCCGCGCCGCAAGCAGGTGGCGGCGCCCCGCGGACAGCGGATCCTCGCCGGTGAGAAGCCGGAAAGCGATCGGAATCTGGCGGCGGCGCTGCACGCCGAGCTTCACACGAAGCACGTCGCAATGCGCCTTTACCGTTCTGGGGGAGATCCCGAGCCGTAGGCCGGCCTCGTCGTTCGAGCAACCCGCTGCGATCAGTGCGACGACTTCCCGCTGCCGAGGCGTGATCGGGGTCGTCTTTCGCTCCGTTGCAAGCTCGATCATGGGGCACGAAGCTACTCCCTCGTTCGGGTGACGGCCATTCGTCGGTGGGTGTAACGACCGGTGTAACCGGCCCGAAACGCGGCGGGGAGACGCCGTGGGCACACTTTCACGCGAGATGGCGGCCACGAAATCCGGCTCGACGAACCGGCCTTCCCGCCGCTCGGTCGTCCTCGCTTTCGGCGTCGCGATCGCTGCAGCGGTCGCGCTCATCGCCGTCGCGGTGATCTCGCGGAAGGACTCGAGCGTGCCGCCGCCGACGCCGAATCCGGTGGTCGGCCTGGCCGGGATCCCACAGCAGGGAATGGTGCTCGGGAGCCCGAACGCGAAGGTCACGTTGATCGAGTACGCCGATCCCCAGTGCCCCGCCTGCAGGCTGTACACCGAGGAGTTCTTCCCCACGCTCGTCGACGACTACGTCCGGCCCGGGAAGGTCAAGACGGAGTTCCGGGGCTTCCCGTTCATCGGGGACGACTCGGTGAAGGCATACGGCTTCCTGCTGGCCGCGGCCGAGCAGGACAAGCTCTGGAATCTCGCAGAGGCCATGTACCGCAACCAGGGACGCGAGAACAGCGGCTGGGTGACAGATGACCTCGTTCGCCGGCTCGCAGGTGAGATTCCGGGTCTCGACGTGGACAAGCTCTTCGCGGACGCGAACAGCGAACGCGTCAAGCAGCAGGCCGACGGCGCCGAGGCGGCCGCGAGCGCGGCCGGGCTCAAGGGCACGCCGACGTTCCTGGTCGCGATCGGAGCCGAGCAGCCGTACCTCGTCCAGTTCGGCTCGCTCGACCAGATGCGTGCGGCGCTCGACGACGCGCTCGCGGGGTGAACGACCGGACGCTCCGAGTGGCCGCTGGCTGCGTCGCTCTCACCGGTATCGCGGTCGCCGGCTACCTGACGTGGGTGCACTACGACGAGAGTGCGCTCGTCTGCGTCGCGGGCGGCGGCTGTGAGACCGTCCAGCGGTCGAGCTACGCCGAGTTCGTGGGGATTCCGGTCGCCCTGCTCGGGCTCGTCGCGTACACGATCGTCTTCGCGCTCGTCCTCTGGGACACGCCGAACGCGCGCCTCGGCGCCGCGATGCTCGCCTTCGTCGGACTCGCATTCAGTGCGTACCTGCTCGTGCTGCAACTGGCCGTCATCGACGCGGTCTGCGTGTGGTGCATGGCGAACGACATCGTGATCGCGCCGCTGCTCGCGATCGTGACTGCGCTGCGGCTCAGGACATAGGGACTTGCCGGAGGACCTTCGGCGCAACCCGGTCGAGGATCTCCGAGAGTGAGTCACCCGTGCACGTGAGGCCGTGGTTTCGAAGGCCGATGACCGCGTGGCCGGGATCGGGCTCCTGCGCGACCAGATCGGCGACCGCCACCGCGAGCTGCTGCGTTCCGCACGGGTAGTTCACGTCGGTCGCCGCGATGCCCTCCATCCACGCGTGGACGTGGAGGATCGCCCCGACGTCGGGATGCGCCTGGTAGATCATCCAATGCTCGATCGCGTCGACGGAGACGCGCCTCGGCTCGATCCCCGGCGGGACGCTGAGCACGATGACGCCGCGATCGTCGTCGAAGTCCTTGACCATGAGGATGTCCCGTCCGACCGACTCGAGCTTCGACTTGTCGACGCCGCTCGCGCTCATCCAGAAGCGGTTCTCGTCCTTGCGGGCGGAGAGGTTGCCGTACGAGAGACCGCCGACCGAGTACAGGCGCATGACGTGGCGGAGATCTCGGCCCGAGAGGTACTCCTCCACGGGGAACGGGGAGGGCAGGAGGTCGAGCTCGTCGAGCCGCCTACCGGCGTCACCGATGTCAGCGGTGATCTCGTCGCCGTCCCAGAGCTCCGGCTCGAGGTCGGGGATCCACTCGTTGTCGATGACGAGGCGAGACGTCGCGAGCGGCTCGAGACGGTCGTAGATGGTCTCGGGATCCTCGGTCACGTGATACGTCCCCTGCTCCATGGTCGTGAACCACACGCCCTCGCCGCGGACGCGGAGAAGGACGACGTTGGAGAGCGTGCGGACGAGCATCGGGTAGCTGGCCTTCAGGGCATCCTCGGGGGCCTCGTCGAGCTCGTAGAAGGCCGCCGAGTACGTCCCTCGCGATGCCCGGCGGAATGCCTTCGGATCGTCCGGATCGAACATGTTGAGGACGAAGTCTGCGTCGGCGATGTCCCCGACGTAGACGAACCCGTCCGCCTCGAACTGCTTGCCGATCGCGCGCACCCACTCCTCGTGCTCGGGAGAGGTCGCGGTGCCCCAAATCGCGTACTTCCGCACGGGTCGAGTCTATCCGCGCTAACGGAACAGGTCGCGCTCGCGTGGCATGAGAAGGTCGCTTCCGCGGCCCTCACCGCGCAGCCGCAATCCGCGCACGATGGCGGCCGGGATGCCGTCGAGCTTCCCCATCACGAGCTGCGCAGCGCCGGCGATCTCGTCGGCGACGGCGATCTGCGTCGCGTGCAGCTCGTAGCCGAATCCGTCGCGTCGGCCGTCGAGATCGAGGACGGCGGTGAGACCTGCGACGCCGAGCGCGACGTCCGTCGTCCCGAGTCGCCACGCGCGCCCGAACGAGTCGGAGACGATGACGGCGATCTCGGCTCCGGTCAGTGCGACCACGCGTTCGCGCAGACGGGTCGCGGAGGCGTCGGGGTCGAGCGGGAGGAGCACCAGCGTGTCGGGCCCTTTCGCGTTCGAGGCATCGACGCCGGCCGAGGCGCAGACGAACCCGTGGGGCGTCTCCGCGATGACCAGCGGCGGTCGGGAGCGAACGACCTCGCGCGACTCGCGCAGAATCACCTCGATGCGCCGGGCATCGGTGTCGCCGGCCAGCTCGCGCGCCCGCTCCGACGCCGCGACGTCGGTGAGGTCGACCACGCGCCCTTCGACCTTCGAGACCGCCTTCTGGGCGACGACGAGGATGTCCTCGTCCTCGAAGCCCGAAGCGGCGCCGACGACGAGCGCGGCGAGGTCGTCACCCTCGTCGAGCTCCGGGATCCCGCGGACGGGGATCACGCGCAGCTCGCCTGTCAATGCAGTCCCGTGACCCGGATCCCCGCGTGCCCCTTGTACCGCTTGTTCATGTTCACGATGACGGCCGTGAGGCCCTCCAGCGCCCGAGCGCTCGCGAGCGGGCCTGCATCGAGGGCCCGGCCGGCGGTGAGGCGAGAGGCGAGCTCGAGTCCGAGTGCTTTCGCGTCGGCGTCGTCGCCGCAGAGGAACGCGTCCTCGTCGGGCGGCTCCTCGGCGCCGAGGCTCGCCGCCGCGAGGGAGTGGAGGCCTGCGACGACCGGAGCGGAGACCTCCACCTGGATGCGCTCGGCCAGAGAAAGCGCATCCGGCGACGGGAACACTCCGTGCTTCGAGAATCTCAGCTCCGAGGCGACGGAGAGAACGGGCGTCTCGCCGATCGCGTCCCGCAGCTCCCGCGCCGTGTCGAGCGCAGCCTCGGCGTTGACGGCGAGCATGATGAAGTCGGCGTCCGCGCACGCCTCGCCGTTCGTCTCGCCCACACAGTCGATCTCGAGCGCAGTGGCCGACGCGCGCTCCGCATCCCGCGAGCCGACGATCACGTCGAGTCCGGACGCGTGGAGTCGGGTTGCAAGTGCACGGCCGAATGGGCCTGTCCCACCGACCACGGCTACGCGCACGCTGCCTCCAGAACCGCCTCGGCGAGCCGCCGCTCGGACTCGACGTCGCGCATCACAGCGTTCGCGACGACGAGCTCGACCTCCGCGGCTGCGGGAGCATCCGACTCGTCGATCACGAGCAGGTCGACGAGACCGTCGTAGCGTGCCGCGACGTCGCCCGGACCGGTGCCTCCTGCCATGCGGTTGAGCATACGACCGAGCGGGCCGGAGACTGCCGACCCTCCGACCAGCGGGCTCACCGCCACGGATCGCACCTTCCGGTTCCTGACCGCGGCCCGGATCTCCGCCACCGCGAGGATCGGGCCGACCGACAGGTAGGGGTTGCTCGGCGCGAAGAGGATCGCGTCGGCGTCGTCGAGCGCCTCGAGAGCGCCGGGGGCCGGGGTCGCCGCGTCGGCCCCCTCGTACTCGACCGCATCGACCTCGTCCTCGTGGCGGCGGCCGACGAACCACTCTTGAAACGGGAACCGCCCGGCTGGGGTGATGACGTGTGTCCGGAGCGGGTCGTCCGTCGCAGGGACGATGTGCGAGGTCAGCCCGGCCCGGCGGCAGAGATCCGCCGTCACCGCGGACAACCTGGCCCCGTTCCGCAATGCCTCCGTGCGGACGAGGTGAAGACCGATGTCGCGGTCGCCTAGCCTGAACCAGTCGGCGCCGCCCCATCCCCCGGCCGATTCGAGCGCGCTCCAGCTCTCCGCGGCGCGCCCCCAGCCTCGCTCGGCGTCGATCAGCCCACCGAGCGTGTAGAGGAGGCTGTCGAGATCGGGCGAGACGTGCAAGCCCAGGATCTCGAGGTCATCGCCCACGTTTCCGATCACGGTCAGCTCCCCGGGCGCCAGGACGGAGGCGAGCCCACGAGCGAAGCGAGCTCCGCCGCCGCCGCCCGACAGCAGGACGACTCTCACGCCGGGACGGCGAGGAGCGCGCGTGTGCGCTGGCCGAGGCGGGCGCCGAGTCGCTCGAGGTCGGCATCCGAGTCCACGTCCAGCTCGAGCTCCGGTATCCGGACGGTGGCCAGCCCTGCGTGAGCCCGGAAGCGATCGGCGCTTCCCGGGCCGTAGAGGGGCGCAAAGGCGGACGGATCGGGAAGCGAGAGCGCGTTCGTCGTTCCGTCGGCGGCCTCGACCAGCGCCGGCCCGGCGTCGGCGAGCCGGCGAAGAGCATCGGACGTCGCCGCCGGAAGGTCGGCGTTCACGACGAGCGCATGCCCGTCGACGCACTCGAGCGCGGCCGCAACGGCCGCCGCGAGCCCGCGTCCGGGATCGTCCACGACCTCGACGCCCGGGGGCACGACCGACGCGTCGTCCGTGACGACGAGGACACGTCCGACCTGAACTGCCGCCTCCACGACGTCGCCGAGCATCGCGAGGGCCAGCGCCGCCCGACGCGACGACGCCAGCCGCCGCTTCGCGTCGCCGCGGTAAGGGATGACGATCGCCGGCACGCGGCGAAGCGTAGTCAGGCGCCGTTCGAGGAGGACCCGTTCGAACCCGGGCCGGACGTCGCCCACTCGCGGACGTCGAACCAATGCGTGCCGCGAAGCGCTTCGGCCACGTCGAGATCGGTGTGTCCGGGGTTGAAGACGTGGTGCTCCAGGTCGCAGCAGATCTCGACGTCACCCAGCGAGGCGTGCGAGATCCGCGAGAGGGTCTCCGCGGGAAGCTGCGCCTCTGCGACGGTGTAGTGCTTGAACTGGAGATCGGGGTCGAGCTCCATCAGCTCGGGCCAGTCGGGGCACGTGCGGGAGCTCATCCGGTTGCGGTCTTCTCCTCGAGCATCCACGTCCCTTCAAAGCGGACCACGCCCCGCATGTCATCCCCCGGATAGACGACGAACACGAGCGCGTCGTCGAGCCAGTGGTACACGTGCTCCCCGGCCTCGTCCGTGAGGCCCAGGCGAAGATGGAAGCGGCCGTCCGCGAGCGGAAGTGCACCGATGTGGAAGCGAACGTCGCGATGGCCGTTCCCTGCGGCCCAGCCGATGCTGCGCAGATCGACGGCGTGACCCGCCACGAGCGTCCCCGCGTCGTCGCGGAGCTCGAGCTGCAGCCGCGGCGGCGGGATCCCGTCGGCCTCGACCGCCACCTGGAGCTCGAACGGCTCGCCGGAGAGGAACTGCAGGCGGTCGGTCCCTTCGTGCCCGACGAGAGCCGCAGACGCGATCGACGCCTCGCCCGAGCCCCACTCCCGAAGCCCGACACCGCGCTCGGCCGGGTTCGCGTCGTCCGCGAGCGCGCGTCGGTATCGGGTCACCGCCTCACGGGTCGGGCCGTCGAAAGCGACCTGTCCGCCTTCGAGGAACACCGAACGCTCGCACAGCCGCTCGACAGCCGAGGCGTCGTGGGACACGAACACGATCGTCCCGCCCTTCTCCTTGAAGGCGAAGATTCGGCCGAAGCACTTTCGCTGGAAGGCCTCGTCCCCGACTGCGAAGACCTCGTCGAGGAGGAGGATGTCGGCGTCGAGGAATGCGGCGATCGCGAACCCGAGCCGCATGGTCATCCCCGACGAGTACGTGCGGACCGGTCGGTCGATCGCGTTCTCGAGCTCCGCGAACGCGACGATCTCGTCGAAGCGTCGCTTGATCTCGGCACGCGGCAGGCCCTGGATCGCACCGTTCAGGAAGACGTTCTCGCGTCCGTTGAAGTCCATGTGGAATCCGGCGCCGAGCTCGAGCAACGAGCCGATGCGGCCCTCCGTGCGGATGCGGCCGGCCGTCGGCTTGATGATCCCGGCGATCAGCCTCAGCAGCGTCGTCTTGCCGGACCCGTTGCGGCCGATGAGGCCGACCGCCTCCCCGCGTCCGACGTGGGCCGAGACGTCACGCAACGCCCAGACGTCGATTGCGTCGGTCTTCCCGCGCTGGACGAAGAGATCCTTGAGCGTGCGGGCGTCACGGGTGTGCACGCGGAAGCGGCGCGCGACGCCCTCGACTCCGATCTCGCCGACTTGCATGAGACCTAGAGTAGAGGCCGATGCGACGGAACGACGCGGCCGCGAAGCGACCGCCTTCAGGGATCTGTGCGCGACCGGAATCCGCCACTCGGCGGGTTCCGGTCTAGGCGCAAGGCAGAGTACGCCCGCGATGGAGCGAGTCGGCGAGCATCCCATCCCCGCCGGCCCGCTGGCGGTGCGGTGGCGTGCGTACGAGCTCGGCGAGCAGCGCGCGGGCGTGACAACGAAGGCGCAAGTCGTGCTCGAGAACGCAGGCTCGGCGCCGTGGCGCTCGCGCGGACGCGAGGGTGTGCAGCTCGCGTACCACTGGCTCGATCCGCTCGGGAACCCGATCGTGTGGGACGGCACTCGGTCGGCGTTCCCCGGGGTCGTGCGCCCGGGCGAGACCGTCGAGGTCGAGTCGCTGCTCACGGCACCACGTCCGCCCGGGCGCTACCGCCTGGCGTTCGACCTCGTGGAGGAGTACCGCTTCTGGTTTCAGGAGCTCGGGTCGACGACGCTCGACCTCGTCGTCGACGTCAGGCCGCGAATCGACGAGCGGCGCCTCACGGTTCGCCTGCACGGCCCGCCCGATCCCGAGGTGGAGGAAGCGCTCGCGGCGCAGCAGGAGCCGCTCGTCACCGACGACGCAACGGCCGTCGCACACCTCGTTCCCGGCGCTGTCCCCGCCGCCGACTGGTCACGACTTCTGCTCGATGCGCACGCCGAGGGCTACGCGGCCGTGGGCGGCGCGATCGACGCCGAGTCGAGGGCCGACCGTCGCCGCCTGGCCGCCTGGGCTCCGGGCGGTGGCCGCAATCCCCGGTTCGCCGAGCCGCTCCTGCTCCCGTCGCTCGTCGACGGCGTCGAGCCGGAGACGCACGACGGGCTTCCCGCGGCGCCTGCGAGCGACGGCCTCTTCGAGGGCCGCGCCGTCGTCAGACTTCGGTCGCGATCCGGTCGTCCGAGCGGCTGAAGATCAGCGCTCCGAGCGCGAGCGCGGCCGCAGCCGCGACCACCGTGTAGATCGTGTCGGCGGCGCCGGGAGCCTCCCCCGAGAAGATCGCCGCGCGCATCGCCTCGATCGGCGGCGTCAGGAAGTTGACCCAGTGGAGGAAGAAGTCCGCAGCCGGGTACTTGTCGATCCCGGGGAGGTCGCTGAGGCTGTACAGGATCGGCGTGAGGAAGAACCACGGCAGGAGCAGCGCCTGGAGCAGGTGCTCGACGTCGCGGTAGAGAGCGTTCAGGGACGCGACAGCGAGCGCGAAGCCGGCGACGATGCAGGCGAAGAGCGCGCCGAGGGGGATGGCGAGCCAGACCGTGTCGCGCGCCTCCGGCAGCTGCCACAGGCTCAGGACGATCACGACGGCGAGCATCACCGCGAACGAGACGAGGTTCGTCCCGACGATCGAGAGCGGCACGAGCTGGCGCGGGAACCGCACCTTGCGGATGAGATTCGCGTTCTCGAGAAGGCTCCGCGACGCCGCCTGAGACGCGGTCGCGAAGAACACCCAGGCCGGCAGCCCGCACAGCAGGAAGAGCCAGTAGTCGTCGCTTCCGACCTCGGTGACGCGCCAGAGCACGGAGAAGACGAGCAGGTAGACGAGCATGAGGACGAGCGGGTGCAGGAGCGACCACCCGAGCCCGAGCACGGAGCCCCGGTACTTCGCGCGAATGTCGCGCCGGAACAGGCTTCCGAAGAGCTCGCGGTAGCGAATTACGTCGGCGTAAACGGACACGCCGCGCAGTCTAGGTCGGCAGGGTCGGTGGACTACCCTTCCCCGATTGTGAATGCGATCGTCGCGATCGCCGCGTTCTCCGTCGCTGCCGCGGTTCTCTGGCTCCTCCTCCGCTCGCCGGTCGGCGCGCGGCTCGTCGCCGTTCCGACCGGCGAGAGGTGGAGCGAGCGGCCGACGCCGACCTTCGGCGGAGTCGGGATCTTCGCCGGCTTCGCGGCCGGGATCGCGGTCGCGCTCGCGTCGGGGATCATCGAGTGGACCGGCGAGCTCGGCGGCATCCTCGCCGGTGTCACGATCGTCTTCGTCGCCGGGCTCGTGGACGACGTCTGGCACCTGAGCCCGATCGCGAAGCTCGCCGCCCAGATCACCGCGGCCGTCGTCGTGCTCGCGAGCGGACTCAACGTCGAGCTGGTCGGCAACGACGTCATCGCGTGGGCGATCGGCCTGCTCTGGCTCGTGGGCATCACCAACGCGTTCAACCTCCTCGACAACATGGACGGCCTCGCGGCGACGCTCGCGATCGTCTCGTGCGCCTACTTCGCGATCGACGCGCTGACCGCGCACGAGAACGAGACGATCCTCGCGCTCTCGATCGCGCTCGGGCTCGCATGCGGCGGCTTCCTCCCGTTCAACCTGCGGCCGCAGCGCGGAGCCGCGGTGTTCATGGGCGACTCCGGGAGCATGGTGATCGGCTTCGGCCTCGCCTCGCTCGCGCTCGCCGCAAGCTGGACGGTGGCCGGGACGACCGCCGCGACGATCCTCCTGCCGCTCCTCGTCCTCGCGATCCCGATCCTCGACACGACGCTCGTCACGATCGCCCGCCTGGTCGAGAAGCGGCCGGTCACGCAGGGCGGTCGCGACCACACGTCGCATCGGCTCGTGTACTACGGGCTCTCCGAGGCGAAGGCGGTGCTCCTCCTCGCGATCGTCGCGTCGGCGATCGGCGCGACGGCGCTCGCCTACAACGTCCTCGACAACGGCCGCCTGACCGCCGTCGGCGTGCTCGTGACGTTCGTCCTGCTCGTGCAGTTCGGAAGCTTCCTGAGCGACCTCGAGGAGCGGACGCGGCGCGGCGTCGAGGGCCCGGAGCCGTCGCTCTGGCGCGCGTTGATCTTCGAGCCGCGTCGCCTCGCCGAGGTGTTCGCCGACTTCGTGATCATCTGCGCGTCCTTCCTCGCGGCGTATGCCCTGGCGGTCGGCGGGACCGGAACCGACTACGAGCGCTCCGTCTACCTGTCCGCGCTGCCGATCCTGCTCGCGGCGCGCTACGTCTTCTTCGTGGCGCTCGGCGTCTACCGCAGGGTGTGGCGCTTCGCGACCGCACGCGACGTCGTGCCGATCGCGGTCGGCTGCTTCGGCTCGGCGATCGCCGCCTGCCTGATCCTCGTCGCGCTGCGACCGATCGGCTCGTTCCCGGCCGTCGAGATCTTCGTCGTGGACGCGATCCTGTGCACGCTGCTCGTCGGCGCGTCGCGCCTCGCCTTGCGGCTGCTGCCGGAGACGGTCGGAGGGCGAGGCGACCGCAAGCGTGTCCTCGTCGTCGGCGCCGGCCGCGCAGGACGCAGCCTCGCCCGCGAGCTTCGTGAGGGCCACGACACGCGAGTTGTCGGCTTCCTCGACGACAACCCGCGCGTCCGGCGGCGCCGGATCCTCGGCGTCAGCGTCCTCGGCGGCCTCGACGAGGCCGATCGCGCAATCGCCTCGACGGGCGCGGACGAGGTACTCGTGAGCATCCCGGGCGCGCCACAGGAGCGGCTCGAGCTCGTCACGCGCGCTGCCGACGCTGCCGGATTGCCCTGCCGGCTCGTTCGTCGCCACGTCGAGCTCTCGCCTCCGGAAGCCGTCGAGGCCGCACGGACGTGAGCACGACGGCAAAGGCGGGCGGCGAGCCCCGCCCGGACTTCCTGGCGCGCTTTCTCGCAGCGGTTCCGCTGCTCGTCCTCTACTTCGCGCTCGCCGCGCTCTACGCCTGGCAGGCGTCGCGCCGCCTGGTGCCGACGACCTTCACCGACGAGCTGGAGCTGACGCAGCTCGCCCGCGCCATCGCCGACACCGGTGAGCCCGCACGGAGAGGCATCCCCTACCCGGGCCTCGCCTCGCTCGTCGCCTACGTCCTCGCACCCGTCTGGTGGCTCGGATCGGTGAGCGCGTCGTACGCGGCCGCGAAGCTGATGCTCGTCCTGGCGATGACCGCGACGATCTTCCCCGCGTACGGGCTCGCACGGATGGTCGTCCCGAAGTGGTACGCGCTCGCCGCCGCAGGCGCCGCCGTCGCGGTGCCGGCACTCGCATATGCGCCGATCCTCGTGGAGGAGCCGCTCGCCTATCCGCTCGCGACGCTGGCGCTGTGGCTGATCGCCCGCGCGCTCGAGCGGCCGACGCGCGGACGCCTCGCCGCAGCCGCGCGCGGTTTCCGTCGTCGCGATGCTGACACGCACGCAGCTCTCGATCCTCTTCATGGTGCTCGGCGCTCGGGCTCCTGTGGATCGCCTGGCAGTCGACGCTCGTGCGACGCTGGCGGTCGGGGTGGAGCCGCTGGGACTGGGTCGGCGCCGTGACCCTGGCGGTCGGCATCGCGTTGGCCTTCGCCGCGACGCTGGGACACCTGTCGACCGCGTGGCGGGAGACGACGTTCATCTGGAAGGAGCGGATCGTCGAGCACGCGACCTGGTCGGTCGGCGCGCTCGCCATCGGGATGGGCGTCCTCCCCGTGATCGCCGGAGTGTCCGCGCTCGCGCGACCGAAGGGCGAGGAGAACGACCCTCGAACGCGCGCATTCGTCGTCACGAGCGTCGCGGCTCTCGCGGTCTTCGTCGCCTACGCCGGGGTGAAGGGCGCATACATCTCGACCGTCTTCGCGACGCAGGTCGTCGAGCGGAACCTCATCTACCTCTGCCCCGTTCTCTTCGCAGCGACGGCACTGGCGTTCGCGCGCGGGATCGGGCGCAGCTGGGCGATCGCCGGAGCGGGCGTCTTCACGCTGATCGTCGTCGCGGCGACGCCGCTCCATCTGGACAACTACCCGTACTACGAAGCGCGCGGGCTCTCGATCGCCGCGCTCGCGAACCGCAAGTTCGGGTGGCCGGAGAGCACGATCGAGGGTGCGCTGATCGCCGCCTGCGTCGTCGCGCTCGTCGTCGTCGTCGCACTCAAGTTCATGCACCGGCACTCGCGAGGCTTCACGGCCGTGGCCGCGAGCGCCGCCGTCGTCGTCGTCGCATGGTCGCTCACGGGGCAGGTCTACGCGGCCGCCGGCGAGCGGCACTTCTCCCAGTTCCTCGTCACGAACTTCCCGAAGCCCTACGACTGGGTGCAGCAGGCGACGGGCGGGGAGTCGGTCGTCGTGATCGGCCAGCAGATCCCGACGACACCCAACAGCCTCTGGCTGACCGAGTTCTTCAACCCCTCGATCGAGAAGATCTGGTCTCTCGACGGGAGCGCGGTCAACGTCGGCGGCCCGATCCTGACCCCCGACCTCGACGCGGTCGACGGCACGCTCACTCCCCCACCCGGCACGAAGTACGCGCTCGCCGTCAACGACGTGACGCTGCAGGCGCCGATCGTCGCGAGGCGCGAGGACGCGATCCTCTACCGGATCGACGGGAAGCCGCTGAAGCTGCAGGACGCGCTCGTCGGACGGCAGACGGACGGCTGGATGGTGGGCTCGACCGACGACCCGGTTGCGCGCGCCTCCTACACGCGCTACGACGTCTCCAGGGACGAGCCGGGCCCGGCCGTCGTGCAGCTGACGCGCGTCGGCTGGTGCCCCAGGCCGGGACTCCGCCAGACCGGCAAGGCGACCGTGCGCATCGGCCCGGTCGGCATCGGGCCGGACAACCAACCGCGCATCGAGCGCGTCACGGAGACCCGGCGGTTCGACGTGCCCGACTGCAAGGCGGACGGCGTGACGCTCACGCCGCCGCGAACGTGCCCTGGCGCATGGAGATCACGGTGGCGCCGACCTTCCGGCCGAAGGACATCGACCCGTCGAAGAGCGAGGCACGCGAGCTCGGCGCGGTCATCGTCCAGGCCCGGTTCCAGCCGCTGTTCGACGGCTAGCGCGAGGCCGCGACGAGATAGGTGAAGCGCGCACGGAGCGCGGCACGTGCGAGCGGGCCGCTTCGCTCGAGCGTCTTCGCGAGCGCAAGGACGGGGCCGGGCAGCGAGACGGTCTGCGGGACGAAGAACGGTCGGAGCTCGACCTCGCCGAACCCCGCCGCGCGCAGGTCACCGAGGACGTCCTCGACGCGGTACTGCCGCGGATTGAGGTCGAAGACGAGCTTCTTCTCCGTGTACTCGGCGAGCGTGCGCGAAGAAGGCGGCGCGATCGCGCGCGTAGTAGATCGCCCGGAACACCGTCGTCGCCGCGACCCGCTCCGGGGGCGTGTAGTCGTTGAGATCGCCCGCGACGACCTCCGCGCGCGCGCCGAGCCGGAGCTGCGCCGCCGCCACCATCTCGGGCGTCGAGTCGACCCCCCGATAGCGGACGCCGCGCGCCAGGAGCGCCTCGCCGAGGCCGCCGTCGCCGCATGCGAGGTCGAGCACCTCGTCGCCGGGCTCGAGCCGCGGCCCGAGCGCCACGATCAGCTCGGCGCGATGGTCGAGATAGGCGCCGACGTCCGCGTAGGCCCGCTCCGTCCAGTCGGCTGCCTGGCGCGCGTACTGGTCCTCCTTCGACGTCACAGCGCGAGCAGGCGCTCCGGATGCTTGCGGACGAAGCGGGCCATGCCGCGCGCGTGCCAGAGCGTGTGGCGAGAGAGGAACCTCTGGTCGATGACGGCCGCGTAGGCGTGCGTCACGACCGCGTCGGGCACGTACCAGCGCTCCCAGCCGGCGTGCGCCGCGCGGTAGCAGAGGTCGATGTCCTCGCAGTAGTGGCGGTAGCCCGCATCCCAGCCACCGATCTCGTCGAGCATCGTTCGCCGCATGAGCAGGAACGCGCCGAGCATCCAGTCCGCTTCCACCGGCTCGGTCGGGCGCTCGTCGAGGGCGTAGTGCTCGCGCTGCGTGTCGTACGGAGCGCGCAGCCGGCGGAGCGGCGTCCGGCGCACGATCGTCCCACGAACGGTCGGGAACCTCCGGCGGGACGGCTGCCAGCTGCCGTCGGGCCAGCGCATCTGCGGTCCCGCGATCCCGCAGCGCGGATGCGCGTCGGCGAAGTCGACGAGCGCCGCCACGGCACCCGGCTCCGCGATCGCGTCCGGGTTGACGGTGAGCACGTACTCGCCGCTCGTCGCGGCGATGCCGAGGTTGACGTTCGCGGCGAGCGAGAGCGGCCGCGGGTTCTCGAGAACGCGGACGCCGTCGGGCACGCCGGCCGCCGATCCGGAGAGGTTCGCCACGACGACGGTCTCGTCCACCTGCGGGAGCAGCGCCGGAAGCGAGCGGGCGAGCTCGTCCGCATGCCCGTGCGAGACGACGACGGCGGAGACCTTCACGTCCCGAGGATCTCCCTGTAGACCGCGAGGGTTCGCTCGGCGGCCGTCCGCCAGCTGAACGCCTTCACCCGCTCGAACCCCGCCGCGACGAGCCGCTCGCGCTCCTCGAGCGCCGTCCGGATTCCGGCTTCGAGCCCACCCTCGCTCGACCACGACGGCTGCATCGCCGGCGACCTCTTTCAGCGCCGGGTCGGAGACGGCGACGACGGGCGTCCCCGAGGCCATCGCCTCGACGACCGGAAGGCCGAACCCCTCGAAGCGGCTCGACTGCACGAGGCATGCAGCGTCGCGATAGAGCTGCGCGAGCCTGTCCGTCTCGACGTAGCCCTCGAGCCGAGCGCCGCCGCCGCGGAGCTCGGCGGCGAGCCCGGGTCCTTCACCGGGCCTGCGACGACGAGTGGCAGACCGACTGCCGTGGCAGCGCGAGCGCCGCGAGCTGGTTCTTCCGCGCCTGGATCGCTCCGACGGTGAGGACGACGTCGTGCGCTCCTGGACCCGGGGAGAAGGCAGGGTCGACGCCGTTCGGCGTGACGACGATGCGCTCGGCCGGCACCTGGTAGAGATCGACGAGATCCGCCTTCGTGCGCTCGGACACCGTGAGGACGCGGGCGGCGTTCCGTACGGCGCGCGGGACCACGAGGCGGAACGTCGTTCGGTCCTTCCAGCCCATCAGCGACGGGTCGCGCGCGAACGACACGTCGTGGACGGTGACGACGCACGGGCAGGGCGGGCGCAACGGCAGCGCGTGCTGCGAGTGGGACAGTGAAGCGCCGCATCCTGCGGAGTGCTCGCGGGAGCGTCCAGGCCATGCGGAGCTCCTGCGAGCGCGCGCCGAGCTCGTACGGCTCGACGCCGTCGGGAACGAGCTCCGGGTGCCGGGTGACGGCGACGAGGCGAATCCCGGCCCCCGCGGCGAGCGGCCCGAGCTCGCGGAGGAGGTTGAGCGCATACGTCTCGTCCCCCGTCCGCTGCCGCCCGAGAACGTCCGCATCGAAGGCCACGACCTTCACGCGAGGTCCCGCCAGATCGCGACGACCGCGTCGGCGGCGCGATCCCAGGTGAACTCGCGCGCGCGGGCGAGCCCGGCCGGAACGAGCTCGTCCCGGCGCGAGGCAGCCTCGTGGATGCCCGTCGCGATCGAAGACGGGTCCAGCGGGTCGACGAGGACAGCGGCGTTGCCCGCGACCTCCTCCATCGCGGTCTCGCGGGACGTGACGACGGGCGTCCCGCACGCCATCGCCTCGAGCACCGGCAGGCCGAAACCCTCGTACAGCGACGGGTACACGACGCAGCGCGCGCCGCGGTAGAGCGCCGCGAGCTCGGCGTCGGGCACCTCGCCCACCCACCCGGGTACGTCCACGCCTCCCCACCCGCGCGCGCCCACGACACGCAGCTCGACGCCGGCCTCGTGGGCGGCGTCGACGGCGCGTGCGAGGTTCTTGCGCGGCTCGAGCGTCGCGACCGCGAGCACGTAGTCGCCGTCCGCGCGCGGGCCGTCCGGCGTGAAGAGCACGTCGACTCCGTTCGGAACGACCCGGACGCGCTCCGCGGGTACGTCCGCGAGCGCGGTCACCTCGCGTCGCGAGAACTCGGACACCGCGATGATCGCATCGGCGGCCCGCAGCACCCGCTCGAGCCCCGCGCGCCCATAGAGGCGGTGCCAGCGAGGAAACGCCTCGGGTGCACGCAGGATCGCGAGGTCGTGCACCGTGACGACCGTGGGCACGGAGAAGCCGACCGGGCCCCGGAACGTCGTGCAGTGGAGGACGTCCAGCCCACGCGCCCGCCGCGCGCAGACCGACCGGGTACCAGATGCCGTCCCGAACGACACTCGAGATCCGTCCGGCGCCCCCGAACGCCAGGAGCTCGAGCTCGATCCCGGGTCGGTCGCGCAGCGCACCCAGGAGCCCGCGAACGACGCGCGCGGTTCCCGCACGCGTCTGGACGAGCGGAGACGTGTCGACGCCGACTCTCACGGCGCTGCCGCGCCCGCTCGCAGCGCGTCGCGAGCCGTCTCGTACTTCATGAGGTCGAGAGCCTCGTCGAGGTTGCACCAGCGGTAGAGGTCGTGCTCGGCGTCGAGGACGGGCTCCCAGCCCGGCGGAGCGTCCGCGACGAACGCATGGACGGTGATGCGCTCGATGCCCGGCGCGTAGCGGGCCCGGATCGCCGGAGGGTCGTCCAGCAGCGAGTACGAGAGCGAGATCGGCAGCTTGCGCACCTGGGCCTCGAGCCCGGTTTCCTCTCGGAGCTCGCGGACCGCGGCATGCCACGACGTCTCGTCGGGCTCGAGGCCGCCGGAGACGAGGCTCCAGTACCCGAGACGCTCGGGCGCACGGCGCATGACGAGGAGCTCGCCCTCGCGCCGCACCACGACGATGATCTCCTGGTCTCCTCTCAAGCCGCCGCCTCCTCGTACCCGCGGAGGAACGTCTCCCCCACGGCGCGCCACGAGAACGCTCGCGGCGTGTTCGCGGCCGAGCGCGACCAGACGGTCGCGATCGGCGAGCGCGTGCTCGATGGCCGCGGCGAAGGCGGCAGGATCCTCCGGGTCGGCCCGGAGTGCCGCGGCACCACTCGCCTCGTCGAGGGACTCGTGCGCCGACGCGACGACCGGCGCGCCGCACGCCATCGCCTCGACGACCGGGATCCCGAAGCCCTCGAACCGCGACGGGTACGCGACGACCGCGGCTCCGCGATAGAGACGGGCGAGCTCGGCGTCCGAGACGTAACCGAGCCGGTGGATGCCCGGCCCGTCGAGGAGCGGCTGCTCGCCCCAGCCCTTCCGCTCCGACGACCGCGAGCTGGAGATCGTCTCCGAGCAGGGGCTTCGCTTGGACCAGCACCTGGAGGTTCTTCCGCGGCTCGAGCGTGGCGACCGTGAGGACGTACGGTGCCCCGAGATCCGCGGCCGGGCCGTCGGGCGTGAACACGGTCTTGGGTGCCGGGTGCGCGACGCGGATTCGCTCGGTCGCGATCCCGAGCGTCGCGGTGACGTCACGGCCCGTGAAGGCCGAGTTCACGAAGACGACGTCGCAGGTCTCGGCCGCGTTTCGGTACTTGCGCGAGTGCATCGACCGCGTCCTCGCCGTCGTCCACTCGGGGTGATGAAGGGGCACGAGGTCGTGGATCGTGGTCGCGCGCACCCCGGCGCGCTGCGGCGGGTACATCCAGTCGGAGAAGTGCAGGGCGTCGAAGGCGCCGAGGAGCCGCTCCGACGCGGGAAGGCCGAGCCTGCTCCAGGCCGTGCGAACGGCATGGGAGAACGGAAGCGGCCACGTGCGGAGCTCGACGTCGATCCCGGCGAGGGCGGCGCGGATCCGCTCCGGGCCACGGATGCTCGTCGGTGCGAACGCGACGATCTCGTGCTCGCCGCCCGCGGCGTCGACGAGCCCGCCGAGCGAGCCCTGCATGTAGTTCCCGATGCCGAGGAGCGGGTGGCTCAACGGGCTCACGTCGAATGCGATCCTCACCGAGCGGGCTTGTAGACGAAGCGGTTGAAGTGGGCTCCGAGCACCCGGTCGTCCGTGTTCGTGCCGCCGATCACCTCGGCGGGCACAGCGGTCGGCGACACCGTGTAGCGGACGCGACAGTCCGTCGTCCCCGGCACCGGCTCGACCGGGACGTTGAGCAGTGCGTGCCCGGTCGGCTGGAGTCGTACGCGGCCGACGATCGCCCCGTTCGAGCGCGCGACGACCGTCTGCGGCTCGGAGAAGAGGCTCGGATCGCTCGAGAGGTCCACGGTGAGGCGACCGGGCCTGCAGCGACGCCGGAGATACGTGACCTCCGGTCCCGACCAGGTGTCGTTGGGATACAGGCCGTCGATGCGGACGGCCGAGACGAGAGGGGTCACGACGCGCCAGAGCGTGACACCCCAGCCCTTGTCCTGCGCCAGCGCGCGGCCGTCCGGCTCGAACGACGAGTCGGCGAGGAGGAACTCGTCGCGGACGGGGCTGCCGTCCGGGAGCGTGACGCGCCCCGTCTTCGGGTCGATCCGCACTCGGGTCTCCGGCAGTCCGCCGGGCGTCGGATCGGTCACGTAGTAGACGGGGCCGACGCTGCGGTTGAAGAACTCGTTCTGGTTCACCGTGAGGCGGTCGGTCCGTCCCGTCCACAGGAACGCCGCTGTCTCGCCGGGGCCGAGCGCCGCGTCCACCCAGTCGCGGTCGGCGGTTCGGATCCCCTGGAACAGCGCGCCACGGGAGAACCGCTCGAAGCCGTGCGTGCCCCACCAGATCGGCCTGACCGCGAGCACCCAGAGACCGAGGACGAGAAGCGGCAGCGCGAGTGCGTAGCGCCTCGGGACGAAGAGGAACGCGGCGGCGAGACCGGCTGCGAGTCCCGCCGCGGCGAGCGTGATCCAGTCCTCGCCGATCCGGTCCTGCAGCGACCAGAGCGGCAGGAGCATGAGCGTGTCGGTGATCGCGGAGGTCGTGAGGAAGCGGTCGAACGGGATCGCGACGACCAGCAGCGCCGAGATCACCGCCGCGACCGCCGCGAGCACGCGCGGACGCGGCGCTCCGCGTTCGACCCAGGCGAGGAGCGCGATGCAGAGGAGCGGAGCGACGTAGAACATGTTCCGCTCCTCGATCCGCTGGGAGAATCGCGAGGCGAAGACCGCCACCACGGGGATCACGCAGACCGTCACGGCGACCGTCGCCGCGAGGAAGGCCTGGAGGCGCGCGTCGAGCGAGCGGGCGCGGGCGACGAGCACGATCGTCGCTGCCAGCGGGACGACGAGCACGTACAGCGAGAGCTCGGCGACGTGCCACCAGAGGTAGCGCAGGGCGTCGCCGAGGTCGTAGCTCCTCTCCCCGACGGGCTCGTACGCCCCGAGGAGGCCCCCCGAGACCAATTGGAAGGCAAGCACGGCACCCGCGGCGCCGAGGACGACTCCGTACAGCCAGCGGTAGCGCGAGACCGCCTCGCGGACGCCGATGGGCTCGAAGAGCGCAAGCGACGAGCGGTGCGAGGAGCACGGCCGGTGCCGAGCGCGACCGCCTGTACGCGCGTCGCGTACGCGAGACCGAGGAGCGCCAGGAGGAGCGCGACCCAGAGCGGCTTCGGGCGTTCGAGGGCGACGACGAAGACGAGGACGAAGGCGAGGAAGAGCGGGTAGAAGGCGTTCTCCGTCATCACCGTGCCGGTGTAGGCGAGCGACGGAACGGCGACTGCGAGCAGGGCGGCGAGCAGCGCGTATCCCCTGGCCACCACGCGCCGCGCGAGGAAGAACGCCGGAATCGCCGCGAGCGACATGAGCACCGCGTTCCACGTCTTCACAGCCGCGTAGGCGGTCAGGCAACGCGTCGAAGAGCAGCGTACGCCGGGCTGATCAGCAGGGGATAGACGACGCTGTAGCCGGGATCGGGCTGGTCGCGCAGCAGCGGCTCACCCGCATCTGCGATGCCGCGGGCGATCTCCGACCAGATGATCTCGTCGACGATGATGAACGGCGCGACCAGGTCGCGGGCCAGCCAGGCGCGGACCGCCGCTGAAGCGACGACGATCGCCGTCAGCCAGGCCCAGGTCGGTACCCGCGCGAGCGCTCTACCCAAGCTCGACCTCGGCGAGGCGGCGGGCGATTTCCCTCGCCTCGGCCGTCTCCGCCGAGATCCCGACCTCGGCCGCCGCAACGCTTACGTCCTGCAGGACGGCGTCGTCGACGGCGGCGCCACCGGCAGCGGTCTCCAGCGCGGCGACGTAGAGGTCCGCGACCCGCTCGACGTCGTGTTCGCGGCGCGCGAGCGCTTCGGCGTTCCTCCCCATCGTCTCGCGGACGTCCGGCCGAGCCGCGAGGAGCTCGAGCGCGGCCGTCAACGTGGCTACCTCGTCGTCGTCGGGCGGGACCTCGAGCGCGACGTCGTCGGGCAGCTCCGAGAACCAGCCGACATCGCTCACCACGAGCGGCTTGCCGAGCGAGAGCCCGCGCACGACGCTGCCCGACGTCTCGCCCATCGTGGGGTGCCGAAGGTTCACGAGGACGTCGCTGCCGGCCATCAGCGCCCACAGACGCGACTCGTCGACCCAGCCCTCACGGACGAGCGCGGCGTCGTCGAGGCCGAGCCGCTGAAGACGGCGGTCGAGGTCGAAGCCGGGTGAAGTCGACCCGACCAGGAGGAGCGTGAGCTCGGGATGCTCCTTCCGAACGGCAGCCGTCGCTCGCAGCAGTTCCGGGATCCGCTTGCTCGAGTTCACGACGCCGAAGCAACCCACGACGGTCCCGTCCGCCACGCGTTCCGGCGCGACGCCGGGCGCCGGCCATGCCGGATGCGGCACGATCGCGATCGGCCCGCCGAAGCCCGCGGCGCGCGCGTTGTCGCGCACGTATTGCGAATGAACGATGAGCGCGGTCGCGTGCTCCAGCACGAACGTGGCGAGCGGGAAGTCCGCCGGGCGCGACTCCCACAGCGGCGGGATCCGCTTGTCGAGGACGCCGTGCCCGAGCAGGCGGCCGACGACGCCGTGCTCGCGCTCCATCAGGTCGAGGTAGGCGTGACCGTCCCGCCGCCCGACGGTCATTCCGGCGACGAGATGGTGGAGGACGAAGTCGTGGAGCACGACGACGCCCGGCCGCTTGCGGAGCGCGTCCACGATCCAGGCATGTGCGTCCGGATTGTTCCCGACGTGGTAGAGCGAGACGTCGGTGCCGCGCGGCGCCGTCTTCTTCCCCCGACGCACGACGGTGACGTCGATCCGCTCGCGGAGCGCCGGAAGCAGCAGCGCGCTGTAGTCGGCGATGCCCGACTGCTCCGGCGGCATCGGACTGAAGTACGCCAGCTTCACGAGAGCAGCCTTGCGATGGCGCGGTCCCAGGTGATCTCGCTTGCGATCGCCTTCCCGGCGCGTCCGAACGAGGCGGCCTCGTCTCGGTGGTCGCGGAGCCAGCCGAGCGCCCGTGCGATCTCTGCGACGTCGGGCGTCACGACGAGCCCGGTGGTCCCGTCGGACACGATCTCGAGTGGCCCCCCGGCGTCCGTGGTCGTCAGCACGGGCTTCTCCGAGAGGAAGGCCTCGAGCGGGACCATGCCGTAGTCCTCGTCCACCGGCGCGTAGTAGACGGCGAGACAGCGCGCGTAGAGATCTGCGAGCTCCGCGTCCGGGATGCGGCCCGTGAAGCGGGCACGGCCGTTGAGGCCACGGTCGTGAGCGAGCCCCTCGAGCCGCTGGCGATCCGGCCCTTCGCCGGCGATGACGATCTCGAGCGAGCCGTCGCGCGCGGCCGCCTCGATCAGGAGATCGATGCGCTTCGCGCGGTCGAGGCGGTTGACCGAGAGGACGAAGTCGCCGTAGTTCTCGCAGCGGTACTCGAGCGCCTGCGGCGGATGTGGGAGCACCTCGGCGGTGAGGCCGGTCGACGCCTCGACACGGTTGGCGACGTTCTGCGAGATCGCGAAGAGCCGGGACGCCTCGCCGAGCGCGACGCGGTCGAGCGCCTGCACCTTCCTGCGGGTCGCCCGCTCGTCGGCCGAGTCGCCGAACTGCCCGAGGTCGGTCCCGTCGAGCTCGTACGCCTGGCGGAACTGGTGGACGAGCCAGACGCGCTTCTCGGAGTGGCGAACGAGGTATGAGGGGAACTTCGTGCCGATCACGAGGTCGATCCGCTGCCCGTCCGACTCCTCGAGGTCGAGCATCCGCCAGAGGAACGCCTGCGTGAGGACGCGTGCACCCGGGTACCACTTGAACGGGACGGATACGACGTCTGCGTCATGCCCTCGACGCCGGAGCTCGTCGACGAGCCTGTCCGTGAAGATCTCGGCGCCGCCGTACGCGAACGGCACCTGCGGGCGGCAGACGGCGATTCTCATTGCGTCTTGCGCGTCGCCTCGAGCTCCGCCTGGAGACGATCGACCTGCTCCTGCAGGTCGTCGATCAGCCGGAGCGCAGCGGCGTTGAACGACCGCTGGTCGTAGGCGAGCGGTTCGACGTACCAGCGCATGAGCTTGCGAAGAACGGCCTTGACGGGTGTCCCCAGGCCGCCGCGGACTCCGGGACGAAGGCGCAGCGAGCGATCTGCGGAGACCGGCCACAGCCGCTCGGCTTCCGCCCGTGCGATGCGCCGCTCATCCTCGTCGCCGCCACCCGCCCCGGGATCGGCGCCGGATCGGCGGACCTCCTCGCGGAGCGCCCGGAAGAGTTCCTCGACGTCGACGGGAGCGCTCGCGGAAACCCCTGCAGAATCGCCATTTTTGGCGTCATCAGAGGGCATCGCGGCATTCTATCCGGGGCATAGGATTGGCCGGATCGGTCAGTAGGCTGAGACGATGCGTGTCGGCCTCTCCCTGCTCACGCTCTCACCGGGCGACATGGGTGGCAGCGAAACCTACGCGCGCCAGCTCGTCCGCTCGCTCGCAAAGGTCGGGACGGCCGACTACGCGGTCCTCGTGCCCGCCAGGGCGAAGGACGCCGCCGAGGGGCTCCCCGCGATCGAGGTGAAGGACCCGCCCGTCGCCAAGCGCGGGCCACTGCGGATCGCGGCGATGGCGCTGCAGGCGAAGCGGACGAAGGGCGTCGGCACCCAGGTCGCGACGTTCGACGTCGTCCATTACCCACTGACGGTGCCGACTCCGCGCACGGACGCGCCCACCGTGGTGACGCTGCACGACATCCAGCATCGTGACCTGCCCGAGTTCTTCGGGCCTGCGCGACGCTCTTTCCGGCGACTCGCCTACGACCGTGCCGCACGGTCGGCGGCCGCGGTCATCGTCACGAGCGAGTTCGTACGAGGGCGCGCACGGGACGCGCTCGACCTCGATCCGAGCCGGATCCATGTCGTGCCGCTCGGGATCGACCACACGACGTTCCGTCCGGCCGACGAGGAGCGCGAGCCGATCCTCCTCTACCCCGCACGCGGTTGGCCGCACAAGAACCACGCGCGCCTGTTCCAGGCTTTCGCGGCGCTGCGCGAGACGAGGCCGCAGCTCCGGCTCATCCTCACCGGAGGCGGGCTCGACCGCCTCGAGCCGGTGCCCGAGGGCGTCGAGATCCTCGGAGAGGTCCCGTCGAGCCAGCTCGCATCGCTCTACCGGCGCGCGGCCTGCCTCGTGTACCCGAGCCTCTACGAGGGCTTCGGCAGCCCACCGCTCGAAGCGATGGCCTGCGGCTGCCCGGTCGCCGCGTCGAACGCGGGGGCGATCCCCGAGGTGTGCGGCGACGCGGCAGTCCTCTTCGATCCGACGGACGTCGAGGCGATGACCGCGGCGATGCTCGAGGCCGACGAGCGGCGCGAGGAGCTGCAGGCCCTCGGCTTGGCACGCGCGGCGACGTTCACGTGGGACGAGACGGCACGCTTGCACGAGGACGTGTACCGCACGGCGCTCAGCGCAGGGCGCGCAGGTAGCCCCACGACTCCGTGAGGCCGCGCGGGCGCCACGCGACGACGAGCACGGCGTAGAGCACGACACCGACGATCGCGGCCGGCACGGCGCCGAGCAGAAGGTTCGCCGGCACGAACGCGACGAGCGCGACAGCCGCAACCGCGGCCGCCGCGCGCAGGATCCCGCGCAGACCGGCGTCGAGCGCACCGAGCTCTCCGAGGAGCGCTGCGAGCACGAGAAGCGTCGAGAGCGTGAGCGCGACGGCGAGACCGTCGAGCTGGAGGAGCTCCGAGCCGATCCACGCGAGGGCCACCTGCAGGGCGAGCGCGCAGGCACCGATCATGGGCAGCTTGCGCAGGCGGCCGGCGACGAACGCCAGCGGGAACGAGACGTTCACGCCGACCGAGGCGACCATCCACGGGGCGAGGACGACGACGAGGCGGCTCACCTCCTCGCCGATGTCGCCTCCGTAGGCGTCGCCGAGCAGCGACTCGACGATCTTCCCTCCGGCGACGGCGAATGCCCCGACCGATCCGCCGATGACGGTCAGCGCGACCCACGCAGCGGCGGTCACGTGCCGGGCCGCGGCCCCTTCCCCCAAACCGGCACGGGTCAGCGGAACCGACGACACGAGTCCGATCGAGAACGCGGTGATCGAGACGAAGCTCGCGGCGGCGAGATAGGCGTAGCCGAAGCTCGTCACTGCTCCCGGCTCGACGCGGCCGGCGAACGGCAGACAGACGACGTAGAGCAGCTGCAGCGCGATCGGAAGCGCCGCTGCGGTCGCGAAGATGGCCAGCCGGGACCGCAGCGAGCGACCGGTCGCGCGAAGGCTCGTCCGGGGCATCCGCGTCCGACGGGCACGCCATCCGAGCCCGAGCACGGGGACGGCGAGCGCGATGGCGCCGTTCAACGCGACGCCGTGGTAGAGCGCCGCGATCCCGTCGGCGTCGACCCGCGTGAGGATCTCGACGAGTGCGGCTGTCCCACCGAGGGCGTACCCGAGAGCCGCCGTCGCGTAATCGTCGAGCGCGGCGAGACCGCTCGCCGCGAGGCCCGCGAAGAGGTAGGCGATCCCGGCCGGCACGAGCCACCGCAGCGCCTCGGCGCAGACGTCCTGTGCGGTCACCGAGCCCGATCCGGTGAGGATGTCCGCAACGGGTCGCGCGGCGACCTCGCCCACGACGAGGAACGGCAGCGCGGCAACCGCGAGCGCGATCCCGAATCCTGCGACCTCCCCTCGCAAGCGCCCTTCCTGCCGTGCGATCGCCAAGGGTGGGAGGACCGCGAGGCGGATCGCCTGCGAAGCGAGCACGATCACGATGAAGACGCCGTAGGCAGCGAAGAAGCCGTCGGTCTCCTCCGTGCGCCCGAACTCGTGTGCGATGAGGACGCCGACGACCGCCGCGAAGCCCGTGACGACGAGGGTCGACACGGCGGTGAGCGCCGCGCTCGCCAGGGATCCCAAGCCGGGCGACTCTGTACGCTTGCTCACCGACGCGGAAGCGTACGGACGATGCCGAACGACACCCTCTGGACAGGCGCCGCGCGCGACGAACTGCTTCTCGACTTCGGGGATGCATATGCGGGCCGCACCGTGCTCGTGACGGGCGCCGACGGCTTCATGGGCTCGCACCTCACGGACGCGCTCGTCGAGCTCGACGCGACCGTGCACGCCTTCGTGCGCGCGACCTCGAGCGGCGCGCTGAACAACATCGGGCATCTCCGCAACCGCCTGAAGGTGCACTTCGCCGATCTCACCGACCGCACGTCGGTCGACTATCTCGTCCGCGAGCTGAAGGCGTCGGCGAGCGACCGCCCGTACATCTTCCACCTCGGCGCCCAGGCACATGTCGGCGAGTCCTGGCACCGGCCGTACGAGACCGTGGCCGCGAACGTCCTCGGCACGCTCAACCTTCTGCAGTCCGTCGTCGACGCCGGGCTCGAGCTCGAGAAGTTCGACACGGCAGGCACGTCGGAGGAGTACGGCAACGTGCGCGAGTCGGTCTCGGATCAGCACGACTTCGATGACGAGGGCGGGCTCATCCTCCACGAGCGCTCGCCGATCAACCCGAAGTCGATATACGCGACGGCAAAGGTCGCCGCCGACTTCCTCACGATGAACTACCACGACGCCTTCGGCGTTCCGGGCGTCGTCACGCGGATGTTCAACAACTACGGGCCGCGCCAGAACCCGCGCTACGTCACGGGCACGATCATCACCCAGGCCCTCACGCGCGAGTCGATCGAGCTCGGCGCGCTCGACCCGCTCCGCGACTTCTGCTTCTGCTCGGACGGCGTCCGTGGGCATCTCACCGTCGCGGCGCAGGGCACGCCGGGCGACGTCTACGTCTACGGGCAGGGCGAGAACGTCTCGATGCGCGACTGGGTCGACCTCATCCTCCGTGTCGGCGAGGCCGAGGGCTTCTGGCCCGCGGGACGGGAGGTCGTCTCGAGCGCATCCCGTCATCGACCCGGGTCGAGCGAGGTCATGGCTCTGCGGGTCGGTCACGAGAAGCTGACGGCAGAGACGGGCTGGCAGCCGCGGATGTCGTGGGAGGAGGGCGTCCTCCAGACGATCCGCTGGTACGCCGAGAACCGCGAGCGGTGGATGGGCCGCGTCGACTGGCTCTCGACCGGCACCCCTCTCGGGACGCGTGGCTAGCCGCGCGGGCGCACGACTCTCGCGATCCAATAGTCGCCGGAGTCCGCCAGGCGGGTGCAGACGTAGTCGCAGTCCTGCGTCCGACCAAATGCGACGGCCCCGGTAGGCGGGATGCCTCCGTCCGGAAGCCTGACCACCCTCGACTGGTCGATGCCGCGGTCGAGGGCATACCAGCGCGCGAGCCCGAGCGGTTCGAGGTCGTCGTAGTCGACGTACACGATTCCGCCGTTTGCCCAACCCATTTCGAGCAGCGCCGGGACATCCGCCTCGAAACGCCCGGTGCGAAGCGGGCCGTCGGTGCGGTAGGCGTTCACGAACGCCGCGAACTGCAGGCTGGCAAGCGCGACGACCGCGGCGACGAGGACGCGGCTGCGACGATCGCGCGCGACGACTCCCGCTCGAAGCGCTTCGAGCGAAGGGATCGCGACAACAACGAGCAGCACGGCGAAGGGAGCGAGGCGGAGCGCATGGAAGCGGTCGGCGGTCGTCGCGGCGGGGATGGGCGACACGAGCAGGGCGGCGACCGCATAGCGCCAGAACGGATCCGCCCGGTGCCGAGTGAGGATGAGAACGAGACCGGAGAGCGACAACAGCACCGATGCGGCGAGGAGCGCGCTCGTCCCGGGCGTGTGGATGTAGGGCTTCACGTCGCCCGACACGACGTAGTGCCAGACCTGCAGATCCTGGAGGTAGTTGATGACCCCGCGCCACGCGATCTCCCAGGGCGGCATCTCGTCCGTGACGAACGTCGTGGCGTCGTAGCGACGTGACAGGGCGCCGGGGTGAGCGCGCGCGTAGACGAGAAGCGGAACCTGGGTGACCGCGAATCCGACCCACACGGTGACGACCCAGCGCCAGCGTGAGCGCGTGAGCACGGCGACGAGCGCGAGAGCGAACAACGGGGCGAGCAGTCTTCCGCCCGCGTACACGTAGGTGATCGCGCCGAGTGCGAGCGACACGGGGACCGCCGTTCCCGTCCTCCAGCGGTCGAGCCGGCTGGCGCGCTCGACGGCGAGGAGCACAAGGCAGAGGAAGAACGGCTCGAGGGCGACCTCCAAGGCGACCCGTCCGAGCTCGAACAGCCAGGGTGTCGTCCCCGCGAGCACGACCGTCGCAACGGCGACCGCGGCGTGCGATGTTCGCCGATACGCGAGCCAACCGAGAAGGAGCATGGCTGCGAGCACGCAGGCCGCTGCGAACCCACGAGCGACCTCGCGATCCGCGCCCGTGACCCGGAAGACTCCGGCGAGCCCGTAGACGAAGAGAGGGCTCTTGTAGTCGCGAAACGACGTGAAGTAGAGCGGGAAGCGTGCGCCGTACTCGTCGCGCCCCTCCGTCGCGATCGTGTGGGCGTTGTATGCGATCGATGCCTCGTCGCGGAAGAAGCCGGGCGGATTCGAAGACGAGACCCACAGCTGGAATGCGGCGACGGCACAAACCGCCGCGAGTCCGAGAGAACAGCGCCGGGCGCATCAGCCTACGGAGCGCACGAGCCGGTAATCCTCCCAGGCCGCGACCTCGTCGCAGTCGAAGTCGCAGTCCTGGAAGCGGAGGAATACGAGCGAGCCGGGAGGTGGAACACCCCCGTCGGGGAGGATGACGATCCTGTCCTGTGGGACGCCGGCGACAGCTGCTCGCCAGCGCACCTCGCCTGCGCGCCGCGGTCGTCGTAGTCGACGTAGATGGGCACGCCGGAGCTCAACGGCTCACGCAGGAGCGGCTCGACACCTGCCTCGAACAGGACGACACGGGCAGGCCCGCGGGTGCGATAGCTGTCGAGGAACTGGACGTACTGCACGGCGACCGAGACGGCGAGCACCCCGACCGCGGCGCGGGCCGGCCAGGACGTCGGCACAGCACGCAGGAGCGCGGCCAGGGCGGGGACGGCAAGGACGAGAGCGAAGACCGGCAGCGCCGCAAGGCGAATGGCGTTGTAGCGATCGACGGTGAGAGCGGCCGGAATCGGCACGAGTAGCGTCGCGAGCAACACGTAGCGCCACCAGAGATCACCGCGCTCACGCGCGAGGACGAGAGCTGCACCGGCGAGCGCCAGGACCGCGATCGCGGCGAACAGCGCTCCGTACCCACCGTTGTGGATGTACGGCGCGGGATCACCACCCGTCGCCCAGTGCCACGGGTCGATGTCCCGGAACCAGTTCCCGATCGCCTGCAGGACGACGCGCGGACCCGAGAGCCCGTCACGTGCGATCGTCGTCGCCTCGTAACGGGCGGTCAGGTTCCCGGGATGGCGGATCGCGTAGACGCCGATCGGCACGAGTGCGAGAGCGAACGTCGTCCACGCGGACAGCACGAAGTTCCAGCGACCCCGCCCGGCGAACACGACGACCGCGACGGCGAGCAGGGGGCCGAGCAGGCGACTCCCCGTGTACGAGTACGTCACGAGCCCGATGAGCAGCCCGGCCGGCACGCCCTGCAGGACGCCGTAGCGCGCGCAGTCGTGCGACCCGCTCGAGCCAGAGGAGGAGAAGCACGACGAGGAGCGGCTGCGTCGTGGCCTCGATCGCCATCCGCCCCAGCTCGAAGAGCCACGGGGTCAGGCCGCCCAGGACGACCACCGAGGTGGCGACGAGGAAACTCCGGGTCAGCCGGTACGCCAGCAGCCCGAGCAGCAGGATCGCCGCCAGCACGAGCGCCGCCGAAAGCCCGCGCGCGACGCTCTGGCTCGGCCCGGTGATCCTGAACACTCCGGCGAGGACATACGGGTAGACGGGGCTCTTGTAGTCGTCGTACGACCGGAAGAAGAGCGGGAGGCGTGCCCCGTCCTCGTCGCGGAGCCCCTGTCGCGAGCGTGTAGGCGTTGAGGGAGAGCGCGGCCTCGTCGCGGTGGTAGCCCGGCGGGTTCGACGGCGTGATCCAGAGCTGGAACGCGGCGACGGCGAGGATCGCACCGAGCCCGAGGAGCAGTGCCGGCCGGTCGACGAGCGACCTCACGCAGTCATCGTAGAGCGGCCGACGGAAGCCGAGGACCGCGATACCCTGCCCCGATGCGCATCGCTCGTCACCGGCGGCGGAGGCTTCCTCGGATCGCATCTCGTCGAGCGGCTCGAGGCCGACGGCCACGACGTCGTCGTCGCACGCAGCGCCGACTACGACCTCACCGCGATGGGCGACACGGCGCAGCTCTTCGACGACGCCGGCGCCGAGCTCGTCTTCCACCTCGCGGCCGAGGTCGGCGGCATCGGCGCGAATCGCGCGAACCCCGGCCGCTACTGGTTCGCGAACCTCGCGATGGGGGCGAACGTCCTCGAGCAGGCGCGCGTCCACTCCACGCCGAAGCTCGTCATCGTCGGCACGGTCTGCGCCTACCCGAAGTTCGCGCCTGTGCCATTCACCGAGGACGACCTCTGGAACGGCTACCCCGAGGAGACGAACGCACCGTACGGCGTCGCGAAGAAGGCCGTGCTCGTCGGCGCGCAGGCGTACCGCGAGCAGTACGGGCTCGACGCCATCTTCCTCCTCCCCACGAACCTCTACGGCCCGCGCGACAACTTCGACCTCGAGACGTCGCACGTGATCCCGGCGCTGATCCGGAAGATGGTCGAGGCCGACGACGAGGTCGTGCTCTGGGGCGACGGCTCGCCGACGCGCGAGTTCCTGTACGTCGACGACTGCGTCGAGGGGCTGATCCTCGCCTCCGAGCGCTACGACGGGCCGGATCCCGTCAACCTCGGCGCCGCGCGCGAGATCTCGATCCGCGAACTCGCGGAGCTCATCGCGGACGTGACCGGGCTACGAGGGCTCGATCGTCTGGGACGACTCGAGGCCCAACGGCCAGCCGCGCCGGAGCGTCGACGCGGCGCGCGCCCGCGAGCTCTTCGGGTTCGAGGCGCGGACGCCGCTGCGCGAGGGGATCGAGCGCACCGTCGCGTGGTACCGCTCGGCGGTTGCGGGTGTCGGTACGTAGCACCGCGGTCGGCGCGGCGCGCCGGGGCGGACACACGGTCGATCGTCTCCTCGAACGGCCGCGCGCCGTCGTCGGGACGCTGATCGTCGGCCAGATCGCCCTCGTCCTGATCCTCGCGCTCTCGGTCGAGCACAACGGCTGGGTCTGGTTCCAGGGCGGCGACCAGATCTGGATGACGACGACCGGCTGGCTGCTCGGCCAGCGCGAGCTCCCGCCGACGGAGATCGGCTACCTCTGGCCGCGCTGCCCAGGCGCCGATCACGTGGGCCACCGGAGCAACGTACGTCCAGGCGCTGCCCGCTCTCGTCGTCGCGCAGATCCTCGTCCTCGGCCCCGATCGCCGCTCTTCTGCGTCTACGGCATCGCGCCGGAGATCGGCGGACGGCTCCTCGGCTACTGGGCGGCGTTCCTGTGGGTGGTCGCACCCTTCGCGGCGATCCCGCTCTTCGTCGACCGCTACCAGGAGCGCTGGTACGAGCAGTTCCTCCCCCAGGCGCTCGGGCTCACCGCGATGGCCGACTTCCCGTCGATGGTGCTCGTGCTCGCGGGCGCGCTCTTCGTCGTGCGGTCGCTGAAGCCCGGCCGCGTCCTGGACGCCGTCCTCGCAGGCCTCCTCATCGGCGCCGCCGCGGGCCTGAAGCCGCCGAACCTGCTCGTCGCTGCGGGCGCGCTCCTCGCGTACGTCGTCGCGCGCCGCTGGCGCGAGGGCCTCGCGTGCGGCGTCGCGATCGCTCCCGCTTTGCTCGTCCTCCTGCTCTGGAAGGTGCGTGGGCTAGGCCAGGTTCCCGCGTTCGCCCTCGACGAGGCCCGGGTCGCCGTGGGATCGGGCCCGTTCGCGGTCGATCTGAAGCTCAACCGCTACCTCGACCTCGACTTCGAGCACTGGCGCGACCAGATGGACCAGCTCCGCGAGTTCTTCTGGAGCCAGCGGCTCGCGCAGTGGGCGCCGTTCGCCGGGTTGCTCGCGGTCGTACGCGTCCGGCGGGGCGCGGTCGCAGCCCTCCTCGGGGGCTGGCTCGCCGCGTTCCTCGTCGTGAAGGGCTTCTCGCCGCTCGCGTCGATCGAGTCCGGCTCGTTCTGGCGGCTCCTGATGCCCGCGTGGCCCGCGTATCTCCTGCTCTTCGCCTCCATCCCGCTGCTCGTCCCGACGCTGCCGCGACGGCTCGGCGCGCGCGTGGAGCCCATCGCGAGCGGCCCGGTCGCACAGCGCTGGATCGCTCGTCGCGGCGGTCGCGACCGTGCTCGTCCCGCGGCGTTGCGATCGCGGCGTCCTCGGCGCTCGGCAAGACACAACAGAAGACGGTGGTGCAGGACTTCGAGAGCGGGAACATCCTCACGCCGGTCGACGATGGGCGTCCGACTCGACGTGCAGCAGGACGGGACAGCACGGCAGACTGACCTGGACGGACGGCGGTCCTTGGCGTTCCGACGTCTTCTACCGCGTCTATCGCCACGACGGCCCGGGCGACGACACGGTCTGCCTCCGGTCGGGCGACGTCGCCTGGTACTGCTTCCTGAGCAGCGAGATCGATCGCGACGACGCGCGACCTTTCCTTCGTCGATCCGGACGGGTCCCCCACCGCGACGTACCGGGTCGGCGTCGGCACGAACTGGGCCGACGACCCGGAGGCCGGCGACATCTTCGCGTTCAGCCCTCCGGTTGCCGTTCGCGGCTGAGGCGCTCCTCGAGGAGCGCGATCCGCTGCGCGAGATCGACGTTCTCGTCGGTGAGCCGCGAGATCACGGTCGAGTAGTGCAGGAGCACGAGGAAGATGAACAGCGTGGCGACTGCGAACAGCACGGCGGGCGGGTAGCTCGTGACGCCGAGCCACCCTGCGATCGTGTTGAGGCCCTCGCGCCAGAGCGAGAGGACGAGCAGCACGATCCCGGTGGCGAGCCAGAGGAGCGCATAGCGCTCCTTCAGCCGCCGTCCACGGACGAGCTCGACGACGACGAGGATGAGGATGAGCGAGGCGACCGCGCCCGCGATGGACGCGCGAATCGGAGTCATCGCCGCGCGGCCTCGAGCCGCGGATATCTCCGGAGGCTGGCGACGAGCAGCGCGAGCATGACCTTGACGATGTAGTAGAGCGACCGGACGAACGTGATCGACGACGTTCCGGCCTGCCGCTCCCGCATCTCGACCTGCACCTGAGAGAGGCGGAGCCCGCTGCGCAGTGCGACGAGCGTCGCCTCGACCTCGGGGTAGTCGTGCGGGTACTCGACGGCGAAGAGCTCGATCCCCGCGCGACTCAGCGCCGCGAACCCCGAGGTCGTGTCCGTCACCTTCTGCCCGCCGAGGAGCGACACGAGTCGCGCGAACACGCGAATGCCCATGCGCCGAGCGAACGGCGGTCGATAGCTCCCGCCCGGATCGACGAAGCGCGAGCCGACGACGAAGTCGGCGTCCCCAGCTCGAATCGGGCCCAGGAGCTTCCCGAGCTCCGACGCGACGTGCTGGCCGTCGCCGTCGAGGCGGACGGCGACCTCGTAGCCCTCGTCCCGCGCGTACCTGAACCCGGTCTGGACCGCCCCGCCGATCCCGACGTTGAAGGGGAGACGCAGCACCAGTGCGCCGTGCCGCTCGGCGACCGCCGCCGTGTCGTCACTCGATGCGTCGTCGATCACGACGACGGTCGTCCCGGGGTCGAAGGCGTGGATCTCGTCGACGACGGCGCCGATGGCGCCCGACTCGTTCCACGCAGGGACGATCGCGGCGACGCGCGTCACACCGTGACCCCGGCCTCGAGCCCGACGAGCTCGAGCAGGCGCCGCGCGCGGTGCGCGTACGTGTGCTCGTCGAGGACACGCTCGCGTGCGCGGCGGCCCATCTCGTCGGCCTGTCCGGGGTCCGCGACGAGCTCACGGTACGCCGCGACCGCCTCCTCGGCGCTCTCGACGACGACGAGCTCGCGATCCGGCTCGAACCAGCGCTCGATCCCGTCGTGCGGATTCGAGACGATCGCCGCACCAGAGGACGCGAGCTCGAACGGCCGTGCCGTGGAGGAGCCCGGAACCGTCGCGTGTGGCCGGCGGGTCATGTTCAGGTTCACCCGCGCGGCCGAGATCGCGCGGGCGAAGCGGTTGAACGGGATGTCCCCCAGGACGCGGGCTTCGCCCGTGTCTCCCTGGAAATCCAGACCGCCGAGCCCGAAATCGAGATCGGGCGCGAGACGCGACGCCTCCCCGACCATCGTCTTCATCCAGTCGCGGCGGAACTTGTCGCCGTACCCGTAGAAGAACACGTCGACGTCCTTCTCGACCGCCTGAGGGGCGAAGAACTCTGGATCGGCGCCCCAGAAGAGCGCCTCGGCACGGCGCGCTCCGAGCTCCATCAGCCTCCCGATCCCCCCCTCCGAGTTGGAGAGCACGAGGTCGTACTCCCACGGATCCGCGCCGTGGTAGGGGTTGAACCCGGTATCCATCCCCCCGAACTCGGGGAGGCTCATCGGCACGTCGCCGTCGTAGAAGACGATCGGGATGCCGAACCGCTCACGCAGGGCGTCCGGGATGCCGCGGAGATGGGCCATCGGGATCGTGAAGACGATCACCGCGTCGGGCTTCTCCTCCTCGACCAGGCGCTCGAGATGCCGCTTCCAGCGGGGCGTCACCCACCGCGCGATCGTCTCGCGAGTGAGCTTGTCGAGCGACGACTCGTCCGGGCTCGACTCCGCCCGCCGCAGATAGCGATCGCCCTTCACACGCGCGAGGACGTCTCGTACCGCCTGGTACGACTCGCCCTCACGGTAGGTCGGGTTCGGTGCGGTGCGCCACCACGGCGACTCGACCGGCCGGCCGCGATAGGGCGTGACCACGAGGTCGACGCCAGCCTCGTACATCCCCTTCCACAGCTGCCACCACGCCGGCGTGCAGCCGTAGCGGAAGTCGAGATCGACTGCGGAAGCCGCAGCGAGGATCTTTGGCGAGCGCATCAGTAGGCACCTCTCCGCGCCGACGACCGCAGGGATCGTCTTGGCGATGATCGAGATGTCGAGCCAGACCGACCAGTTCTCGAGGTACGTGAAGTCGAGGCGCACGAGATCGTCGAACGAGAGCCCGGAGCGGCCGGAGATCTGCCACAGGCCCGTCATCCCGGGCAGCACGCGATACCGCGCTCGGTGCCAGTCCTCGAGCAGCTCGTAGTCCCTGAGCGGAAGTGGGCGCGGTCCGACGAGGCTCATCTCGCCCTTCACGACGTTCACGACCTGTGGGATCTCGTCGAGCGAGAAGCGGCGCAGGAACCGGCCGACGCGTGTCACGCGCGGGTCGTCGCGGATCTTGAACAGCGCGCCCTCTGCCTCGTTGACCTCCTCCAGCGCGGGTTGGAGCGCCGGGGCTTCGACGACCATCGTGCGGAACTTCAGCATCCCGAACTCGCGCTCGCCGACGCCGATACGCCGGTCGACGAAGAGCACGGGGCCGCGCGAGTCGACCTTGATCGCGAGCGCGATGAGCGCCCAGAGTGGCAGGCCGATCACGATCACGAGGACGCTCAGAACGAGGTCGAACGTCCGCTTCGACAGCCCACGCCCAGCCCGTCAGCACCGGCGGCCGCAGCTCGAAGAGCGGCGCCCCCTGACCCGGCACGAACTCGCCCCGCTGCACGAGCAGCTCGGTCGTGTCGGGCGCCAGGCGGACCTTGATTCCCTGGCGGTGCGCCTGCTCGACGACTTCGAGGACGGTGCGCTCGTCGAAGTCGGCCTCCGTGAGGATGACCTCGTCGGGACGCGCCTGGTCGAGGACGAGCGCGAGCTCTGCCCACGAGCCAAGGAGATGGAACCCCGGGACGCCCTCCGGCGCGACGATTCCGACGAATTCGTACGTCAGCCCGCTGCGAGCACTGGTCAGCGAGCTCTTGAGCCGCGTGAGGCTCTCACCCGTGCCGACGAGCACGACGCGCCGCCTGATCCCGGCCGCGCGCATGACCTCGAGCGACGCCGACTCGTATGCAGCCCGAAGGAGCCCGATGGTGACGGCCGAGGCGACGACCGACGTCGGGATGAGCCCGGACGTCGTGAAGTCGTAGCCCGTCCCGAGCCCGAACGCGAGCACGATCAGCGCGACGACGATGAGACACGCGAGGATCCTCCCCGCGCCCGGCCGGAGCTCCCGCTGCCGATAGAGACCCGACTGTGCGAAGACCAGGATCGTGATCGGCGCGACGAACTTGAGCCACTCGGCGGGGCCTTCGCGCCACAGCAGACTCCAGAGGACGTCCCCGTCGCCGGTTATCACCTGGCGCAGGACGAGCGCGAGGTAGATCCCGAGCGCGAGCCCGACGACGTCCAGCACCACGAGCGCCGCGACGGAGACACAGCGACGGACGACCGACACGATCGGCCCGCGCGAGAGCAAGTACAGGCGTGAGGCTCGAACATCGCGCCCGGCTGCGGCCTGCGTCGGGGTCTGCGTCGGACGCGACGTCTCCGCCGGCGGAACGAGCTTGCCGGACATGTCGTGGAAGCTTAGAGCCGAGCCACGTCGTCCCACGCTATGCGGGGCGCATCGGGGAGCGCAGTCGTCGCGAGCGCGTCGAGGTCGAGCACGTCGGCCCGACGCGCGAGCACGCGGAGACCCGTATGCAGAAGAGCACGGCGACGACGGTCGAGGAGATCGGTGTCGTGGAAGTAGACGTGGACGAGGCGTGGCAGCGTCCGGTGCGCGAGCGCGCGAGCGACGTCACCGAGCGAGTGCGTCGTCGGGATCGCGGCGAGCTCGCGGCCCGACGGGAGCTCGACCCGTGCAGGCTCGCTCAGCGACGCCCAGCGCTCCCCCGCCCCGAGGTATGGCGGACGTGATGCCCTCGGAGTGCAGTCGACGTAGCCGAGCTCCGCGCAGGCCTCGGCGACCTCGACGTCCGAGTACCAGCCGCCGCCGCAGAACAGCGTCGGGGTGATGCCGCTATCCCGTAAGCGTCGTCCCTCGTCGCCCACCCTGGCGCCAGTCAGGTCGCCGGTCGGACGTGCGTGGTCCGGCGCGGTCCAGTGCGTGTGATGTCCGAGCGGCCCCCGAGCCGACGCCTCGCGGGCGCGCACGACCCAGGTCGCCTCGTCCTCTCCGCGGGCCTCGTCCGGCGGTCGCATGAGTGCCGCGATCGCAAATCCACCGGGACGTGCGTCCTGGAGCGCGGCGAACGAGGCCCAGACCGAGTCGTCGAGCGGTCGCTCAACGTGGCAGGAGACGACCGCGTACCGTTCCCGCGACGTGGCGCCCATCGACGCCGAAGCTAGATGAAACGGTCGACGGCTGCCGCTGTCGTGGTCGTGGTCGCGGCCGTTCCGCGTCTCCTGGTGCTTGCACGCGAGCGCGAGACGATCCTCGAGGAGTTCGTCGACAAGAGCGACCGTTTCGCAACGACGCTCGTCGATCACGGGACGTTCGGCTTCCTTCCCGGCGTCCCCTCGGCGTACACGCAGCCGCTCTATGGATGGTTCCTCGCGGCGATCTACCTGCCGTTCGGTCGCTCCTGGCTCGCAGTCGGGCTCGCGCAAATCGCCGTCGCGGTCGCGACGGCGCTGGTCGTCTTCGCGATCGGGACGAGGCTCCGCTCGCCCGGCGTCGGCCTCGTCGCCGCGACGATCGCGACGCTGCACCCGTACGTCGTCTGGCACGACGTCCACCTGAATCGCGAGGTGCTCGACGGGTTGGCGCTGGCGCTCCTCGCGCTCTGCGCGCTGGTCGCGTACGAGCGGCAGTCGCTTCCGCTCGCCGCAGCGACTGGCGCCGTCGCAGGGCTCGCGATCCTCGGGAACGCACGTCTCTTGCTCCTCCCGGTCGGCATCGCCGTCTACGTCGCCTGGCGCACGCCCGTGAGCCATGCGTTGACCGCGGCCGCGCTCGTCGTCGGGTTCGCCGCGGTGGTCGTAACCCCATGGGTCGTGCGGAACAAGGTTCAGGTCGGCTGCTACGCGATCACGACGGACTCGCGCGCCCTCTGGAAGGCGAACAACGAGAACACGCGCAAGGTCCTCGATCGCGGCGGTTGGATCGACGACGTCCCGGAGCTTCCCGGCGCGCCGCCGTGGCCCGAGTACGCCGCGGATCTCACCCTCGCGGGCAAGCCGACCACGGTCGACGAGTGCGCCCAGATGCGGCTGTACCGGGACGAGGTCGTCGACTTCTGGCGTGAGCATCCGGGCGAGAAGGGGCTCCTCGCGTTCCAGGCGACGCGCATGCTCTGGAACCCGGTGCCGCGGGAGTCGGACGAGAGCGGGAGCGGCGCCGCACGCACCGCGCGGCGGACTGTCGAGCCCGCGTTCGTCATCGTCCTCTACGCCCTCGCGATCGCCGGCGTCTTCGTCGCCCCACCGCACTTCGTCGGTCTGGCGCTCCTCATGCTCGCCTACAACACGTTTGCGGCGATGGTGTTCGCCGGAACAGCCCGCTACCGCGCGCCGTGGGACTTCCTGCTCGCGATACTCGCCGCCTTTGCGGTCGCGTCAGCCTGGGAGCGCGTCCAGAGACGTCGAAAGCGGCACTACGTCGGCGCAGGCTCGAGAGCGCGCGCGTAGAGCGCCTCGACCCGCTCGACGCAGCGCTCGGGCGTGAACTCCTCGAGCGCGCGCTCGCGTGCGGCTCGACCCATGTCGGCCGCACGCGGCAGGTCCCCAGCGAGCGCGACGATGGCTTCCGCGAGCGCCTCGGCGTCGGCGGGCGGGACCACGAGGCCGGTCTCGCCGTCGGCGACGATCTCGGGAAGCCCGCCGACGGCGCTCGCGATCACCGGCCGCGCCCGCTCCATGCCCTCGAGCGCGACCATCCCGAAGCCTTCTCCGAGCGACGGCACGACGACGATGGCGGCGTTCTCGACCGCCTTCTGCACCGGCGAGACGTACCCGAGGAAGCGCACCGTGTCCTCGAGCCCCAGCTCGCGCGCGTAAGCCTTCAGGGCGGGTTCGAGCGGCCCGCGCCCGGCGACGTCGAGCACCACGTCGGGCACGCGCGCGCGCGCCTGCGCCAGCGCGCGGAGGAGGACGAGGTGACCCTTGATCGGGATGAGGCGGCCGATGCAGAGCAGGCGCGGCTCGGGCCGGTCGTACGGAGTCGCGTCCCCTGCCGAGGCGATCCCGTAGTGCACGATCTCGAAATCGGCCTCGTCGAAGCCCTCGGTCTCCGCGAGGTACTGCGCCAGACCTTGCGAGATCGCGATGTGCACGTGCGCGAGCGAGCCGACCGAACGGTCGGCGAACCCGAACCAGCGCCCTTCCCGAAACTCGTTGAACCCGTGCTTCGTCGAGAGCCGAAGCGGGATGCGTGCGACGGAACCTGCGAGCTGCCCGTAGACGTCCGCGTGTACGAGATGCGTGTGCAGGATCCGCGGCCGGACACGCGCGAGGTGCGATGTCACCTGCCCGAACGCGACCGGGTCGACGTCAGCACGCAGACGGATGTCGTCGAGCGGGACGCCGCGAGCGCGGAGCGCATCGGCGAACTCCCACGCGCCGGCCTCGTCCTCGTGGAGCATGAGGAAGCGGATGTCCCAGCCTCGCTCGCGGAGGTCGGGCAGCAGCTGGAGAAGATGGGCCTCCGAGCCGGATATGCCCGCGACCTTTTGCGTATGGAGGACGACGCCTTTCCTCACGAGAGGCCCGCCGCGGCAAGGGTGCCGCGCGCCCACGACTCCACCGAGTGCCCGGCGGCAACGCGCTCCCGGAGCCGCCGGCCGACGGCGGCGCGCTCGTCGCGGCTCAGCTGCGCCAGGGCGCGAACCCGGTGGGCGAGAGCGCCGGGATCCCAGCGCGTGAAGCGCTGCTCGGGCTCGAGCAGCTCGTCGAAGATCGGATTCGAGGCGAGGACCGGCAGACACGACGCTGCAGCCTCGTAGACGACCTTGTCGGGCGCGCCGGCGCGCATGTTGTTGACGAGAACGTCGTGCCTCGCGAACAGCTCCGGAAGCTCGGAGCGCGGCACTGCATCGCCGAGCGTCACGCGGCCGCCGAGCCCGAGCTCCGAGACGAGCTGCTCGAGCTCGACGCGGTGCGCCCGTTCCTCGTCGGAGAGGGCCGGGCCGTGTACGTGCAGCTCGACGTCGTCGCCGGCGAGCGGAACGGCGGCGACCGAGACGTCGAGCCCCTTCGCGGTCGAGTAACGCCCGAGCGCGAGCAGCCGCAGGCCGTCCCCGTTGCGCGGAGGCGAGCACGGGAACTCGTCGAGATCGATCCCGTGGCCGATCGCACGGAGCTTCCTCGAGGCCAGGGGGAACGAGCGCTCGTCGACGCTCGTCACCGCCGTCGAGACCCGTTCCGCCGCCCGCAGGAGTCCGCTCGCGCGCCAGTGCGTGAACCAGAGGACGAGCGGGACCCCGAGCGGCCGCACGAGCGGAGCCGCGAGCACGGCGTAGATCGGGCACATGTGCGCGACGACCGCCCCGCCGCGCAACCCTCGAAGCTCACGCCCGAGCGCAGCCTCGAAGCGCGCGCCGCGAAGTGCCTTGTGTGGCGCCCCGAACGTGCGTAGGCGGCAGTTGTCGGGCAGCACTCCAGGCACCGCGCCGTCGGCGAGCACCACGACCTCGTCGACGTGTGCCGCAAGCGTCCGAATCTTGGGGACGGTCGCGGCGAGCGCGGGATGGCCCGGATCGACCTGCTGCGTGATGAAGACGAGCTTGGTCAAGGAGCTAGAAGAAGTCGAAGTCGCCGAGCGTGAAGTGCCAGGCCGATGCGGTGTCGTCGAGGCGGGCGCCGTCGCGGAGCGTCTTGCCAATGAAGCGGAGCTTCTTGTTCGTCGGAGCGAAGCCTGCACGGACGAGCGCACGGCGCTGCGCCGACGGCGGCGGCGGGAGCAGGACGAGCGCGTCCGCCCCTCCCTTCACCTCTTCGACGGCACGCACGACGAGCGCGCGCACGGCGTCTGCCTCGTCGGGCGCCGCGACGAGGTCGGCGAGAAAGCCCGCCGAGACGCCGTGCTTGAACGTGTGGCCGACGACGGCGACGCCGACGAGCGCGTCCTCCCGGTACGCCCCGAAGCACCGGTAGTCCCGCGGCGAGTCGAGGTAGCGCCAGTTGAAGTACCCGGCGTCACGCGAGAAGTGGCTCCCGTAGCCGCCTGCAGCCATGGCGCCCAGATCATCCATGTCCTCGGCGAACCGCGTGATCGGACGCACGACGAGACCGTGGAGGTCGCGCTCGACTGCCACGGGCGCGCGCATCCCGCCCTGCTCCCCCTCGCGCCCGAGCGCGTAGCGCACGACGCCTCCGACCCGGAGCGGCCGGGCCCACAGCCGCAGCCGTGGCAGGTCGACCCAGCCGAGCCTCCTGACGAAGATCGGGTACGACTTCGCGTTCGGGAAGGTCACGGTGAGCGGCGAGCCGGAGGCAGCCGCGGCCTCCTCGTTGCGCTCCTCCATCGTCGAGAAGACACCTTGGCCGCGGTAGCGCGCGTCCGTGGCCACGTTCACCGGGATCGCGAGCCGAGTCTCGACGCCGCCGAGGCGCGTCTTGAAGAAGCTCATCGCCGCGACGCCGATCACCTCGCCGTCGTCGACCGCCAGGGACACGATCCCCTCGCCACCCGGATTCCGATCGAACCACCACGTGAACTCGTCGTCGGAGAGCTGCGTCGTGCCGACGCGCGCGAGCAGGGCGACCAGCGACGCCCGCCATTCGGGCGTGTAGCGGACGACCTCGAAGCTCATCGGGTAGCCGTGCCCAGAACCTTGTTGAACGCGCGGCGTGCGTACGTGCCGGGCACCGTGTCCTTCACCGAGATGAGGTCGCAGGCGCCGGAGAGGACGAGCTCGAAGGTGCGCCGCGGGTAGGGCTCGACGTTGTAGCGGCGGAGCCGGAAGCGGTCGCTCGACGGGCCGTTCGCACCGGAGACCGAGGTGAAGCCGAGCGCATACCCGGCCTGCTGCACGAGGCTCACATGCTCGGGGCGGTAGTCGGCGAGCGACCCCTTGACGAAGGCGTACGCGTCGACCGGGCGCCCCAGGCGCTCCTCGAGGCGGAGCTTCGAGAGCGCGATCTCGCGGGCTGCCTCCGCAGGCGCGAGCTCGGACACGGGACGGTGCCCGATCCCGTGCGACTCGACCCGGATTCCACCGGATTCGAGCGCCGCGAGCTCGTCCCAGTCGACCGTCTCGTTGCGCACGCCGAGCGTCCGCAGCGCCTCCTCGTGCGGCAGTGGACGGTCGCCCTCGAGGAACCCGATCGGCACGAAGATCACAGCCGGATAGCGGTGGCGCTGCAGGATCGGCAAAGCGTTCTCGAGGTTGTCGCGGTACCCGTCGTCGAAGGTGATGAGGACCGCCCCGTTCGGAAGCGCCGCGCCGTCGACGTAGTGGTCGCGTACCTGCCCCAACGAGACGGGGACGTAGCCGAGCTCGGCGAGCAGCTCCATCTGCTCCGCGAAGACGCCGGTCGGCACCGTCGTCGGGTTCGGCTGGACGTCGTTGACCTTGTGGTACATGAGGACGCGGAGCGTGCGTTCGGCCTCGCCATCCAGCCCCCCGGCGCCGGCCACCGTCTCGCCGATCGCTCGGTAGACGCCGTTCTTCAGTAGCTGCTTCGCGCGGTCCGCACGCATCGATTGAGTCTAGGCGGGCTATCCGGTTACGGCGTCCACGAGCTCACGGATACGGCGCGCGTACTCCTCGGGCGTCGCCAGCCACGTCTGCACGGCAGCATGAGCCGCCGTGCCGAGCCGTTCTGCGAGAGCACGATCTCCGAGAGCCTCGACGAGCGCGTCCGCGAGCGCCTTCGGATCTCCGGGCGGAACGAGGATGCCCGTCTCGCCGTCCTCGACGATGTCCGGAATGCCGCCGACACGGCTGGCGACGACCCCGCGGCCACGGCAGAAGGCCTCGACGACCACGCGGCCGAGACCCTCGGACCTCGACGGCAGGACGAGCACGCTCGCCTCGTCGAGCGCTCGGGCGACCTCGGTAGTCGGGAGCGACTCCGTCCAGCGCGTCTGTGCGGGGAGATCCGCAACGAGGCTCGTCGGAACGTCGCGAAGCGTGCCGCGGCCGACGAGGTGGAGAGCCGCTTCCGAGACGCGAGGAGCAGCGATACGCCACGCGTCGGCGAGCACGTCGACAGCCTTGTAGCGCTCGAGCACGCCCACGAAGAGCACGACGGGACGCTCCGGGAAGGGAGCGGGATCGCTTTCGAGGAACGGCTCGAGGTCCATGAACGCGGCGAACTCCGCCGTCGGCTCGACACCGGCCGCACGGACGAGAGCGGACGTATACGCGGAGATCGTCCTCACGCCGTCGCTCCGACGAAGCCCACGGCGAGCAAAGGCATCCGCGACGGGCGCGAGCAGCCGCCGCCGCCGCGAGCCGTAGAGCCGTGTCGGCGCCGCCGGGTCGCCGTGAATGTCCGCGACGATCTTCGTCGGAACTCTCGCGAGCGTGCGCCCCAGCGCGCAAAGAGCCGCCTCCTGTGCTCCCTGGGCGAGCACCGCGTCGGGACGGAAGTCGCGAAGCTCACGGGCCACGCGAAACGGAAGCGATGCGTAGAACGCCGGTCCGTCGAGCGCTCGCGGCCGGATGGGGGAAACGAGCCGGAAGCGTGCGTCCGCTCCGCCCCCGCGGCTCTCGGTGGCGAGCACCCGTATGTCGAGCTCCGCGGAGAGCGCGGCGAACTTCTGCTCGAGCGACGGCGAGAGCGGAAGCGAGTAGCGCGAGCGGCCGACCATCAGGAGTCGCTTCTTCATCCCGACGCCGCCTTCGCGAGCTCCGCCTCGATCGTCTCGAACACGTTCTGCTCGGAGTAGCCCGCGACCGAGCTCGGCGCGGCCGCCGCGAGCCGCTCGCGCAGGTGCGTCTCCGAGAAGAACCTCGCGATCGCCGCACGCAGCGCCGCGCTGTCGTTCGGCGGGACGAGCAGACCGTTCTCGCCGTCCCGAACGACCTCCGGGACGCCCCCCACCGCGGTCGCGATCACCGGACACCCGACCGCGAGCGCCTCAACGACGGTGTGCGGAAAGTTCTCCCACGCCGACGGGAGAACCGAGGCATCGGCGGCTCGGAAGAGGCGCAGCACGGTCTCGCGCGGGACGCTTCCCAGGAAGCGGACTCGCCCGTCGAGCCCGAGCGTGGCGGACTGCCGCTCGAGCGCCTGCCGCTCGGGTCCGTCGCCTGCGACGAGGAGGTCGACGCCGCCCGCCTCGACGAGCGCGTCGAGGAGCACACCGATGGCCTTCTGCGGGCCGAGCCGGCCCGCGAAGACCAGAGCGTCGCCCTCCAGCTCGAATTCGCGCCGAAGCGCCTCGCGCGACGGCATCTGCGGAACGGTCGGGGCCGGGTTCGGAAGCACGGAGACCAGGCCGCGATCGAGACCCCAGCGCAGGGAGACGTCGCGCAGGTACGCACTTGGGCAGAACACGTGCCTCGCGCGCCTCAGAGCGGCAGTGCGCGTCGCCCGTAGGAAGCGGGTGCGCGCACCTCCCGTCTCCTGGAACGCGTCGAGTGTCCCGACGTAGCGCCCGCTGCGAGTCGCACGCTCGAACACCTCGTCCGACACGAGCTTCACGACGAGCGGGCGGCGCGCGAGGCCCGTTCCGATCGCGGCCCGGCGAATCATGCTCGTCGCGTAGACCGCGTCCGCCCGCCGCGACGCCCGACGAACAAGTGCCGCGGCCCGAGCGTGTCGTAACGGCGAGCTCCGCGGCGTCCACGAGACGGGATAGGAGCGCCGCGCCGGCTCCGAATCCGCGGTCGTGACGACCTCGACCTCGTGCCCCCGCTCCGCGAGGAAGTCGGCGAGCGCAGGAGCATGGCTCGCCGGCCCGCCGGGATCGGGCGGCCAGATCCCGGACACGACGACGACCCTCACGGCTGCAGCGACACCCCCGCGGCCGCCACCTCGTCGCGCAGACGCACAACCACGACCAGCCATGCTGCTGCGAACACGAGTGTCGAGGCGAGTACGGCCACGGCGGCGCCGGTCGCACCCCACTCGAAGCCCAGGACCGCGACCAGCGGGATCGCCACCAGGGTCTCGAGTCCGTGCGTGACGATGCGTAGCCGCGGCCGACCGATCGTCACCGGCAGCGACTTCGTCCAGCCGAGGACGAAGTGAATCGCCGCGGCAACGAGCACGATCCGCGCTGCGTGCGTCGCGCCGGCGTAGTCCTCGCCGAACACGATCCGGATGAGCCACGGCATCGCGACGAAGAACACCGGAACGGCGACGAGCATGAGCGCGCCCGCCCACTTCGAGTAGGCGCGGAGCCCGGCGATGATCCGGGCGCGCTCGCCCCGCTCCCAGTCGCGCGTCTGCTCGGTCATCAGGACGAGGCGCGCGGGCGAGCTCGCCGCGGCCAGGCCCGTCTGCGGCGTCTGCGCGACGCGGAAGAGGCCGACCTGGATCGTGCTCGACACGACACCCAGGAGCAGCGGGACGAGCGTGCTTCGCAGCGAGATCACACCCGTTGCGACGCTCGACTGGAGCACGAAACTGCGGATCTCGGGGACGTCCTCGGCGAGGTCCTGCGGTGACGCGTTCGGGAACCTCCGGAGCGCTACCGCACCGATGACGGAGATCACGACTGTCGAGATGGCCTGTGCGACGACGATCGCGAGAAGGGCCTCGACCACACCGAAGTGCACACCGATGACGATCGCGAGCAGGCGGAGGACCGCGGACCCGGCCTGGTAGACGCTGCGTAGGTCGTAGCGGCTGTGCAGAAGAAGTGCGGTTGCACCGACGTTCTCCGACGCCTGCACGAGGGGAAGGAGCGCGGCCGCGAGGATCGCCTGCTCGATGTCGTCCGCGTCGAACAGCTCGTCGGCGAAGGGCGCGAGAGCGACGAGGAGCATCGTCGCGACGAAGCCGCCCGCGAGCTTCAGCAGGACCGCCTGCCGAAACAGCCGCCGGAGCCGTCCCCACTCCTGACCGGCGACGTAGCGAAAGCCGAACTTCGTCAGCGACTCCTCGACCGTCAGGTCGAGGAGCGTCTGGAAGAACCCCACCGTGACGAGCGCTGTCGCGAACACGCCGTAGTCGGCGAGTCCCAGTACCCGCGCCGCGACGACGGTCCCGGCGAAGGAACATGCGACGGCGGCGTAGATCCACGCGGCCGTCGCCGACCGGCGCCGGAGGAGCCGAGAGGACATCGCGGGGTCAGTGTAGGGCGGGCGTCGCTCGGACAGATCCGAGGCGGACCAGCCCTATAGTGGCGCCGTGGCCACGGAGGCGTTGGACAGCGCGCACGCCTCCACCGGTCTCCGGGCACTCGTGAATCGCGACGCGCTCGGCGCGCTCGTTCTGGCGGGCGCGATCCCGTTCCTCTTCCTCCACGAGCGCTACCAGCCCGACCTGAGCGTGGGCGCGGGCGCTACGACGGTCGACATCCGACTCTCCGACCTCGCCGTCCTCGTCGTCGTCGCCTTCGCGGCCGCAGCCGCGGTGCGCACCGGCGTCTCTCACCTGCGAGCGGCGAGGGCGCTATGGGTGAGCGGGGCCGCTCTGCTCGTGTGGCTCGCGTTCCAGACGTTCCGCCCCGCCTCACTCGACGACGCGCTCTTCGACGAGCACCTCGTGAGCTTCCTCAAGCTCGTCGAGTACAGCCTGCTCGCGGTCGCGGTGCCGCTTCTCGTCCGCCGCACCGCAGACCTGACCATCGTGCTGGGGGGCCTCGTCCTCTGGGCCGGAGTCGCAGTCGCCGTGGCGCTCCTGCAGTTCTTCGGCGTCGACATCTTCGGCGCGTGGAACCCCGGTTGGCGGCAGCCGTCATTTCTCGGCCATCACGATCTCGCTGCGCTGTCGGCGGTCGCACTCGCGCTCGCGGCGGCCGGGATCGCCTCGCGGCGCCAGGATCTGCCTGCGCGCTCGCTCTTCCCGCTGGCGCTCGTCGCAGGGGTCCTCGGGCTCGTCGTGGCGGGATCGTTGGCGGCGGCAGGTGGCCTGGCGCTCGGCGTCGCCGTCCTCTGGCTCGCCGCACGACGCCGGTTCGCGCCGAACTGGCGCCAGGTGCTCGCGCTCGTCGGCGTCGTCGCAGTCGTCGCCGGAGGGGTGACTGCGGTCCGCGGCGACGCTCTCGAGGACTTCCTCCGCTTCATCGGCGTCCGCGGGGACAACCCGCCGGTCGGCGTCGAGACCTACTCGCAGCGCACCGTCCTCGCGTACATCGGCCTACGGATCGCCGAGGACAACCCGGTGGTCGGCGTCGGTTGGCAGCGCTCGTCGCGGCCGGAGGTTTTCGAGCCGTACGTCGACGACGCGCGACACCGCTTCCCCGACGTCGTCGACCTCGCCTTCCCCGCAGTAGGGCGCGAGTGGGGCGTTCAGAACCTGTACGTCCAGATGCTCGCGGATGCCGGCGTGATCGGACTCGTGCTCCTGCTGCTCGTCGGCAGCGCGGCGCTCCTGCTCGCCTGGCGCGCCGCGACGCGCGCACCGACCCCGTGGGCGGTGGGGGCAGGACTCCTCGTCGTATGCGCGGTCATCACCCTCGCCGGCGAGTGGGCGTCGCTGGGGATCGTGGCGGGAATTCCTCTCCAGGCGGCGAGCTGTCTCCTGTTCGGGCTCGCGGCCGCCGGCGCGGTGACGGCTCGAGATACGGATGGCTGATCGGCGCCTAGATCCCCACACGATCGATGCCGACGCACACACGTGGGAGTCGGTTAGGGTGACCCCCGCCTCCGGCACAACCGCCTGCCTCGGAATGCTCTTCGCGATGTACCTCGACCTCGGATTCCGCCGCGTCCGGCTCGGCGCAGTCGCCCGGCCGCACGTCGCCGCGACCAACGCCGTCACCACGAGCAGCGACACCCACTCCACGCGCCTCCGCGAGCCCGGCCTCGGCGAAGTCTTCGCGAACCTCCACATCGTGGGGGAGAGACCGCGATGAAGGCGCTTGTGACGGGGGGCGGAGGGTTCATCGGCTCGAACGTCGTGCGCGCGCTGCTGGCACGAGGTGACGACGTCCGCGTGCTCGACAACTTCGCGACCGGGAGCCGAGCCAACCTCGCCGGCCTCGAGAGCGACGTCCAGCTCGTGGAGGGGGACCTGAGGTCGTACGAGCGCGTTCACGCCGCCGTCCGGGGAGCTGAGGTTGTGTTCCACCAGGGCGCGCTGCCGTCCGTGCCCCGTTCGGTCCAGGATCCCCTGACGACGACCGCGGTCAACATCGAAGGCACGCTCAACGTCCTCCTCGCCGCGCGCGACGAAGGCGTGCGCCGCATCGTCAACGCTTCGTCGTCGTCCGTCTACGGGAACACGGGGTCGCTGCCGCGCGTCGAGACGCAGGCGCCCGACCCGATCTCGCCGTACGCGGTCGCGAAGCTGGCGGCCGAGCGCTTCTGCACGAGCTTCAGCCGCGTCTACGGGATGGAGATCGTGTCGCTCCGCTACTTCAACGTCTTCGGACCACGCCAGGATCCGACGTCGCAATACGCCGCGGTCGTCCCCCGCTTCATCCGGGCGATCGCCGACGGCGACACCATCACCATCTACGGCGACGGAGAGCAGTCGCGAGACTTCACGTTCGTCGACAACGTCGTCGCCGCCAATCTCCTGGCCGCGGACGCACCTGACGTCGGCGGCGAGATCCTGAACGTCGCGACGGGGGGCTCCGTCACCGTCAACGCGCTCGCCGATGCAATCGGCGAGCTGCTGGGCAAGCCGGTGGATAAGGCGTACGAGCCGGCGCGTGAGGCCGACGTGCGCGCATCGTGGGCGGACGTCGACGCGGCGAAGCGACTTCTCGGCTACGAGCCGCGCGTCGACTTCGACGACGGGCTCCGACGGACAGCCGACTACCTGCTCGGAGAAAGGAGCTAACGATGGGACACGCCTTCGGATCGATCGACGAGCTCGGCGAGGGGTACGGCTTCCGCAAGGTCCGGAAGCCCCTCGGCGTGACCGCGTTCGGCGTCAACGCGATCGTCTACCCGCCCTCGTACGAGGGCTTCCACCACTTCCACGACCTCCAGGACGAGCTCTACTTCGTCCACTCCGGCACGGCGCGCGTGGAGGTCGACGGTGAGGAGCGGACGCTCGGCCCGGGATGCCTGGTGCACGTCGAGTCCACGACGCCGCGAAAGGTCTCGAATGCGAGCGAGACCGACGACCTCGTCATTCTCGTCATCGGCGGCAAGGGGGGCTACATCGAGCGGGACGGTCACATGGTCGACGAGACCGACATCGCCCGCAGGGCGGCGTTCGGAAGCAGCTCGGTCGGCGTCCTAGGGCGTCATCAGGCCCTAGGAGGGCTTCGTCGCCGTGAAGACCAGGTCGCGGGCGAAGAGCCGCGCGTTCAGGCGCGCATAGCGCCCCCCGACGAAGCGGAGCTCGATGCTGTCGAATCCGGCCAGCAGCTCCCGCAGCGCGGTCGGCGAGAACATCCGCAGGTGCGTCGGGTCGTCCTCGGGCGGACGGCCGCGAAGGAAGCGAAGCCGGCTCTGCATTCGGAAGGCGTTCGGCACGGATCCGGCGAGGACGCCGCCCGGACGGAGTACGCGCCGGACCTCCGCGACGAGCGCGTCCGGAAGCCGCAGGTGCTCGAAGAGCTCACCTGCGACCACGACGTCGAAGCTCGCCTCCTCGAAGGGCAGCGGCTCTTCGACGTCGGCTTGCAGCGGCTCGACTCCGAGAGCGGCCGCCTTCTCGAGCGCAGCCGGATCGACGTCGAGGCCGACGACCGAGTTCCCCTCGAGGAAGTGCCGGGTGAGCGCACCGGAGCGACAGCCGAGGTCCAGCACACGCTTCCCGCGGCCAACGGCCGCAACAAGGAATGGAATGCGCTCGGGCACGAAGACGAAGTCGCCCTCGCCTCGTCGCTCGCGGTGGTGCTCTTCGTAGCGTTCGCCGAGCGAGCTCACGCGGAGCCGACGGCCGCCCCGTGCCCCAGCGACGCGATCGTCCTGCGCAGGCCGTCCTCGAGCGCGATCTCAGGGCCCCAAGCGAGGGCCTGCTTAGCCCGCGTGATGTCCGGCCGGCGCACCTGCGGGTCGTCGATGGGCAGCGCCTCGTAGACGATCTCGCTCGCGGAGCGCGTCAGGCGGACGATGATCTCCGCGAGTTCGAGGAGAGTCTTCTCGTCGGGATTGCCGAGGTTCACGGGTAGGTGCTCTGCGGACTCGGCAAGCAACACGATCCCGCGGATCAGGTCGTCGACGTAGCAGAAGCTCCTGGTCTGCGACCCGTCGCCGAACACGGTGAGCGGCTTGCCCGCGAGCGCCTGGTCGAGGAAGGTCGGGATCGCACGACCGTCGTTCGCGCGCATCCGCGGGCCATAGGTGTTGAAGATCCGGACGATCGACGTGTTCACGCCCTGCTGCCGGTGGTACGCCATCGTCAGCGCCTCTGCGTAGCGCTTCGCCTCGTCGTACACCCCGCGCGGCCCGATGGGATTCACGTTCCCCCAGTAGGTCTCGGGCTGCGGGTGCACCTCCGGGTCGCCGTACACTTCACTCGTCGACGCGAGGAGGAAGCGCGCCCGCTTCCACTTCGCGAGGCCGAGAGCGTGGTGCGTGCCATACGAGCCGGTCTTCAACGAGTGGAGCGGCAAGCGCAGGTAATCGGCCGGGCTGGCGAGCGCCGCGAGGTGGTACACGACGTCGACCGGCTCGTCGCAGGCGATCGGCTCGATGACGTCGTGATTGACGAACTCGAATGCAGAGTCGCGTAGGTGATCGATGTTCTCGAGCGACGACACGACGAGGTTGTCGACGCAGATCACGCGGTGGCCGCGCTCGAGCAGCGCCTCGCAGAGGTGGGAGCCAAGGAAGCCGGCGCCGCCGGTGACGAGTGAGGTCGGCATGTCTCGATGCTAATCGGACGCTTCCGCGGTCAGCTTCACTCTTTACGACACCCATACGGTCGCTCCTGCGCGAAGCGTGGCTCTCAGCGCAGGTCCTTGTTGGCCTCCATGTCGAACCACATCGCGAAGAGCGTCATCTGCAGTCCCGCGATGAGGAGCACCGCGACGAGGACGATCGTCGCGGGTGTGATGGCGTTGCCCGCGATCCGCAGGACGAGCTCCACGAGCCCGAGGACGAATCCCACCATGAGCATGGCGACGCCGAAGACGTAGAAGAACACGAGCGGATGGAAGTCGCGGATCACGTACTTCTGCCCCATACGCCACCAGAAGCCCTTGAAGAGCAGCCATGAGATACGCGGCACGACCGAACGCAGCTTGATGCCTGAGCGCTCGCCGACGTCGTAGATCGGGCGGGACGGGACGTCGCGCACGCGCGCGTTCTGCACATTCAGGTGGACGAGCATGTCGTTGGGGAAGCCGTAGCGGGGATAGAGAGCGCCGAGGTCGAGACGGCGGAGCGCGTCGAGCGACAGCGCCGTATAGCCGGCCTGCGAGTCGGCGACGTGCCAGTAGCCCGACGCGATCTTCGTGAGCAGCGAGAGGACGGCGTTCCCCAGGTAGCGGGTGCGCGGGATGACCTGCCACGCCTCACCCGAGACGAGACGGTTCGCCTTCGCGTACTCGACGTCGCCGCGGGCGACCGGCTCGACGAGACCCTCGAGCTCGCCAGGGTCCATCTGGTTGTCGGCCGCCATGACGCAGGTGACGTCGATCTCCTCCTCCAGCGCCCGCCGGTAGCCGGTGGCGATCGCCGCGCCGACACCCTCGTTGCGCTCGTGGCGGAGGACGTCGACGCGCGGATCGTCGACCGCCTCCGCGGCGGCGGACGTACCGTCGCGCGAGGCGTCGTCGACGACGAGGATGCGGTCGACGAACGCGGGTATGGCGCGAATCGTCTCCCCGACCAGGCGTTCCTCGTCGTACGCGGGCACGACGACGGCGACCCGCTTGCCCGCGAGCATCAGGACGAGGCCGGAGCGGCCGCCCCCCGCCGCCCTCCGGCGATGGGGTCGACGACGAGCGCGGCGATCGCGCCCACGATGAGCCCGATCAAGGCCCCGACGAGGAGCGACGACCGGCTCGAGCGGGCCGTCGTCTTGCTCGCGGCCGCGGGCTCGACGACCCGGCTCGACTCGACGCTCTCGGCGAGGTTGAGGAGCTGACTCGCCTCCGCGGTGTCGTCCTGGATGGCGGCCCTGCGCGCGTCGGCAGTGGTGATCACGGAGTTGAGGTTCGACGTGACGAGCAGCCGCTGCTCCAGCGGGATCGAGCGGTCGGCGATGATCGCGGCCTGCTGCGCCTGTGCAGAGCGGATGCGCGCGTTCACCTCCGCGAGCTGAATCTCGCCCGTCTTCACCTGCTCCTCGAGAAGCGCGACCTTCTCCGTCACGTAGACGGAGACACGCTCCGTGACGCGGTCGGCGAGCGCGGCCGCAGCCAGCTCGACCTTGCGCTTGCCCGAGCCCTTGACGGTGATCTCCATGAGCGGGTTGATGCCGCGCAGCTGACCTGCGGCGAGGAGCTCGCGCGTCGAGATGGCCGAGCGAAGCCGCGAGACCGGGATACCGCTCGCGTCCGATGCGTTCTTCAGCGCCGCCTCGGAGCGGATGATCTCCCCGACGGTGCGCGGGTTCGTAGCGAGGCTCTGGATCTGGCCGCCGCCGAGCGGGGCGAAGGGCTGCCCGAGGTAGACGATCGTCTGCGCGCGCCAGACCGACCCGCCGGACAGCGCGAGCGCGATCCCGACGACAGCGCCGCGACGAGTCCGCCGACCGGCAGCCACCAGCGAAGCTTCAGGCGCTGCCAGGCAGAGGAGAGATCGACCTCCTGCTCTTCGTCGAGGGTGGAGGTGGTCGTCATGCGGCCGCGACCCTAGCAGCGGCCCAGCGCCACTGAGCCGCGAGGCCGTCCTCGAACGCGGTCACGGGCTCCCAGCCGAGATCGGCGCGGATCCGGGTCGTATCGGCCGCCGTGCGCGCCGCGTCGCCCTCGCGCCGCGGGTGGCGGACGATCTCGAGTCGCCGGCCCGAGACCCGCCCCAGCGCCGCGATCGCCTCGAGCATCGTGACCTCGGCTCCGCCTCCGACGTTGTAGGTCGCCCCGCCCGCGGCACGCTCCATTGCCGCGATCGTGGCCTCGACCGCGTCGTCGACGTAGGTGAAGCTCCGCGACTGCGATCCGTCGCCGTACAGGTCGAACGGCCGCCCCTCGGCGAGGTGGGTCACCATCCTCGTGAACGCCATGTCGGGCCGCTGGCGCGGCCCGTAGATCGTGAAGTAGCGCACGGTGACGACGTCGAGCCCGAATTCGATCCCGTACGTGCGCGCGAGGTGCTCGCAGGCGAGCTTCGTGATCCCGTACGGCGAGAGCGGTCGGGGGATCGTGTCCTCGGGTGTCGGATACGACGCTGCGTCGCCGTAGATCGACGAGGAGGAGGCGAAGACGACACGCGTCCCGGCACCCACCGCCTGCTCGAACAGCCGGCTGCTCGCGAGAATGTTCTGCCGGACATACACAGGGAAGATGCCCCCGAAACTCGCAACGCCGGGCTGACCCGCCAAGTGGAAGACCCCGTCGTAGCCGTCGAGGTCGAGGTCGTCCTCCGCGACATCCAGGCGCGTCACCGGAAGTTCTCGCGCGTTCTCCTCCTTCAGCGTCGGGTCGTAGTAGTCCGTGTAGGCGTCCCACCCCGTCGCGTCGTGGCCGCGCTCGAGGAGCGTGCGGAGGAGCTGCGACCCGATGAACCCGGCCGCGCCGGTGACGAGGTAGCGCATGGCCCGGAATGCTAGTGAGCTAGTCGCTACGCGGACGGCGTGCGACGACGAGGAGAACGTCACCGATGCCGACATCGGGAAGATGCGAGTCGATGCGATGGAACGTCCTGAGGAGCCCGGGCGGTGCGCCGACCATGCTGAAACGGAAGGTCTGCACATGCGTGACCTCCAGCCCGACCGCCGCGAGAAGCTCGTTCAGCTCGGCTGAGGAGTAGGCGCTGTGCGGGAAATCGAGTGCCACGCGCGCGTTCCGTCTTGCCGAATGCGCGGGCAAGAGCCCAGCGCGGCGCGTTGAGGGTCTTCGTGATGAGCATTCGGCGGTTGTCCGTCGAGAGCACGAGCGCGCCGTTCGGCCGCAGAACCCTCGCGAGCTCGCGTACTCCTGCCACTGGGTCGAGGAGATGCTCGAGCACTTGGATCGCCACGACCAGGTCGAACTCCTCGCCTCCGAACGGCAAGCTCTCGAGATTCGCACGCACGAGCTCGGGCTCGAAGCCCGCGATCGCTGTCGCCTTACGTGCCGTTTCGGAGGATGCTCTGCGCGATATCCACGCCGACGATGCGCGCGGGGAGTGGACCGAGCTCCGGGAGCGCCGCTGAGGTAGCGGCCGTCGCCGCAACCGACGTCGAGATACGAGCCCACCGGGAGCAGATCTCGAATCGTCGACGTGAGCACGTCGAACCTCCGGTCGAGTGTCCGATCGGGCGCGACCGGCTCGGCGTACTGCGTTTCGCCGCGACGCTCGTATACGTCCCGGAGCGAGTCGGATGGCGTCTCCGACATGGAGTTACCGCTCGCTGTCGATCGGGTGGAGCGAGCCGTCCGCGCCGGGCGTGAGGCACACCTCCGCGAAGTACCGCGTCATCGCGACGCCCTCCGTAAAGTCCCCGAGCCGCGGCTCGGGCTTCTCGCCGCGGGCAAGAGCGAGAGCGAGCTCCGGGTAGCGGCCGCCCGCGGCAAGCGGGACCGGGAAGCCGCCGCCGAAGCGCGTGTTGACGTCGGTCACGGGCAATGAGCCGTCTGGCTCGCGGAAGCACTGCACGTTCGCGGGCCCCTTGACGCCGACGATCTCCGCGACGCGTGCGCCGTGCTCGATGAGCTCGCCGTCCTTGAGAGAGACGCCCTTGATCGACTCGCCGCCCTTCGAGAGCAGCATCGTGCGCGGGATCGCGTTGAGACAGCGACCGTCCATGTCGGAGAAGACGTCGATCGAGAACTCCTCGCCGAGGCACGCCTCCTGCACGAACGACGGCACGCCCGCGTAGCGAAGGAAGAACGCGAGCTCGTCGGCGTCGGCGGCGCGATGGATGTTGCGAGAGCCGAAGCCCTCGCGCGCCTTCACGAGCACCGGGTAGCGCGCGTCGTCGGGGACGTCCTCCGGCGCCCAGCTCCGGGGCGACGGGATCCCGCTCGCGACGAAGAAGCGATGGGCCTCGAGCTTGTCCGACATCCGCGCCGAGGCCTCGATGTCGGGGAGGAGCACGAGCGCCGGCGCAAGCCGGTCGCGCTCCCGGGCGAGGACGGGGAAGTCGAGATCGTTGAGCGGGACGACGAGGCCGACCTCGTGCTCCTCGCGCAGAGCCGCGAGGGTCGGGACGTACTCGGGATCCGCGATCCGCGGGACGATGACCCGGCGGTCGCAGTGGTAGAGCGCGGGCGCGAGCGGATCGGCGTCGACCCCGAGCGTGACTGCGCCGGCGGCGCGGAACGCGCGCGCGATGTCGACCCGCTGGCCGACCGACGTGAGCATCACGATCATCGACGCGAGAGCGTACTCGGAGGACTCGGAACCCACGGCGCTAAGGTCAGCGCCGTGCCCGGGCCGATCCGAATCCTGCGCGTCATCGCGCGGCTCAACATGGGCGGGCCTGCGATCCACGTCTCCAACCTCGCCGCCGGACTCGAGGCTCGCGGGTACCACACGACCCTCGTCGCGGGAAGCCTCGCGCGCGGTGAGGACTCGATGGCGTACGTCGCGGAGCGGCTCGGCGTCTCGGTCGTCAACGTCCCGGAGATCCAGCGCGAGGTCGCTCCGCTGTACGACGCGAAGTCGATCCGCCGCCTCACCGCGATCATGCGCGAGGAACGGCCCCACATCCTGCACACGCACACCGCCAAGGCAGGAGCCCTCGCCCGCGCAGCCGCCCTCGTGGCCGGCGGCGCCCGTCCACCGATCATCGTGCACACGTTCCACGGTCACGTCCTGAAGGGCTACTTCGGTCCGGGGCGGACGGCGTTCTTCCGCCAGGTCGAGCGCAATCTGGCGCGAGCATCCGACGTCCTGGTGGCGGTCAGCCCGGAGGTCCGCGACGAGCTCGTCGAGGGCGGGATCGCGCCGACGGACAAGTTCACGGTCATCCGGCTCGGCATCCCACTCGACGAGCGCCTAAGCGACGCCACCGCCGATCTCGACTACCGGCGTCTGTACGGGATCCCCGAGGACGCGTTCGTCGTCGGCTGGGTCGGGCGGATGACCGACGTCAAGGACGCCGGCGCGGTCCTCGAGATCGCCCGCGCGACCCGCGCGCGCGGGATCGACGCGGTGCTCTGCATGGTCGGGGACGGTCCCGATCGTGAGCGCCTCGAACAGCACGCGCACGATCTCGGTATCGCGCGGTCGACGTTCTTCGTCGGATACCAGGAGGACATCGCCGGTTACTACCGGCTCTTCGACGCGTTTCTCCTCCCCTCCCTGAACGAGGGAACTCCGGTGAGCGCGATCGAGGCGCTCGCGTCCGCCACGCCGGTTGTCGCCACCCGGGTCGGAGGCGTTCCCGACGTCGTGCGCGACGGCCTCGACGGCTTCCTGGTGGAGCCGGGGAACACCGACGCCGCAGCGGACAGGCTCGCCGAGCTCGCTGCCGACCCCGCGCTACGTGCCCGGCTCGGCGAGTCGGGTCGGCGTACGTTCGCGAGCGGTACTCGGTCGAGCGTCTCGTCGATGACGTCGACCGGCTCTACCGCACGCTGCTCGCCGCGAAGGGCATCGTCACGCCTTAGGCCGCCACCCGCCCGCAGCCCCGCGATAGGTACCGCGGAAGAGCGCGAGCGGCGTGCGCGCCAGGATCGCGAGATCCACGCGGGCCGAGCGATTCTCGACGTACCAGACGTCGAGCTCGATGCGCTCGGCCCAGGGAAGCTCCGCGCGGCCGTGCACCTGCGCCCAACCCGTGAGGCCGGGCCGGATGTCGAGCCGATGGCGCTGGTGCTCGTCGTACTGCTCGACCTGGTAGCGCAGCGTCGGCCGCGGGCCGATGACGCTCATGTCGCCACGCAGCACGTTCCACAGCTGCGGGAGCTCGTCGATCGAGGTTCGCCGCAGGATGCGGCCCGTACGCGTGATCCGGCGGTCCCCCCGGTCGACGGCGTAGCCCGCGCCCATCCGCTCGGCCCCGACGACCATCGTGCGGAGCTTCAGCACGTCGAAGTCGACGCCGTCCTTGCCCACACGCGTCTGGCGATAGAGCGCGGGGCCGCGGTCCTCGAGCTTCGTGGCGAGCGCGGCGAGGCCGATGAGCGGGCTCGCGAGCACGAGGCCAACGCTCGCTACGGCGACGTCGGCCGCGCGGTTCACCGCGTGCCCTTTGCCTTGTCCCAGGTCTGCGGCGTTCCCGAGCGGAGGTATCCGACGAGGGCCGCGACCGTCGACTTCGTGACGACGTAGTAGTAGTAGGCGAGCCGCGCTCCGGGGACCGGGAGCCGCGCCTTGCCCGCGCCCGCGAGGCCGAGGCCGGCGATCTGGAACACGAGGAAGAGCCGGTAGAAGGGCGCCCGTGCGACCAGCAGCAGATTCGAGACGAGCAGCGCCAGCGTGGAGGATCCCGGTCGAGTAGCGCAGCACGCGGTGCGAAACGAGCTGGGCGGTGTACAGGGGGCGTGACGGACGGAACGCGCGGCCCGTGAGGATGTGGCCGAGGGCGCGCGAGATCGTCCTGACCTTGCGTCCGTACTCGTCCTCCGGCTCGGCCGCTGGCTTCTCGACGGCGACGGCAGCAGGCTCGTAGACCGCGCGCTTCCCCATCTGCTCCATGAGATACGGGAAGCCGAAGTCGTGCCCGAACTTCGGGTCGTCCTCCACGTACGCCTCCCGCTTCACCGCGTAGATGGCGCCGTTGCCCGCGGTGATCGAGCTGGCGGTCGGACTCCTGCTCGCGCACCCACATCTCGTACCGCCAGTACGCGCCCTCCATGTTCGCGCCGTCCGGGCTCTCGAGGCGGAGCTGCCCGCAGACGTAGCCGACCTCCTCGTCGGCGAGATTGCTGACGAGCTCGCGCAGCGCGTCCGGCTTCCACTCGCTGTTCGCGTCGGTGAACGCGAGGACGTCGCTCGACGTCTCGCGCACCGCACGGTGCTGGGCCGCGACCTTGCCCTCGCGCGGGCACTGGATGAGGACGACGCGCGGATTCTCGGCCGCCAGCTCGCCGACGATCGCGTCGGTGAGATCCGTCGAGCCGTCGGACGCGACCACTATCTCGAGGCTCTCGGCCGGGTAGTCGAGCGCGAGGGCGTTCGCGAGCCGCCTGCGAATGACTGCCTCCTCGTTGTGCGCCGACACGACCAGCGCGACGGAGGGGGTCTGCTCCGCCTTGCGCACGGGGCGCGGGCGCATCCGGGCGAGCACGCCCATCGCGAGCGGATATCCGGCATGCGTCCAGGCGAGGGCCGCCGAGAGACCCCCAGAACGTCGTGCGCGCGATCACGCGGCGAGCATCTCGCGAACCAGGGCCCGGTAGCGCTCCATGGCGACGACTCGGTCGGCCTCCTCCTCGACGTACGCACGCCCGCGACGGCCCATCTCGTCGAGGTCGTACGCGCCTTCAGACGCCTCGCGGATCGTGCGCGCGAGCAGGTCGGGCCGCGCCGGCGGGATCACCACGCCGCAGCCGACCTCACGCACGAGGCGCGCGGTCTCGCTCGTGTCCTCCGCGGCGACGACGACGGGACGGCCCGCCGAGAGGACTCCGTACAGCCGGCTCGGGACGACGTAGCCCGCGAGACCCTTGGCAAGGCCAACGACGTGCACGTCCGCGCTCGACAGCGAGAGGGGAAGACGGTGCCGCTTCTGGTACGGAAGGAATCGCACCGTCTCGGTGACCTCCAGACGCTCCGCGAGCGCGACCATCTCGCCGTGCCGCGCGCCGAAGCCGGCGATGACGATGCGTACGTCCTCGCGGTCACGCAGGAAGGTTGCCGCCCGCACGAGGCTGTCGAGGTCCTGCGCGTGTCCGACGTTGCCCGAGTGCATGGCGACGAAGCGGCCGACCAGCCCGTGCTTCGCCGCCCACTCGTTGTCCCGCGGCTGCGGCGTTATCGCACGCGTGTCGACCCAGTTCGGGATGACCCGAAGCCGCTCGGGAGGAGCGCCCTTCGCCTCCAGGCGCTCGCGCATCGTCTCGCCGATCGCGACTATGCGGTCGGCACGCCGAAGGTAGGCGCCGACCAGGCCTCGTAGCACGCCGATCACGGCCGGGTTGCGCAACCGGTCGAGCTCCGTCGCGATCTCCGGGAAGACGTCCTGGCTGATGACGAGGACGGGCGCGCCGACGCGCTTCCCGACGAGGACGCCGAGGTCGCCGATGATCGGCGGGTCGGTCATGCAGACGACGAGATCGGGGTGCGGCCCGGAGAGCGCCTGCCTGAGCGCCGAACCGAGATACGAGAAGTAGTTCACCGCCCGCCTCCCGAGCTCCGAGCGCTCGTAGGACGTGGACGACACGCGCGTGACGCGGACGCCGTTGTGCTCGATCTCCCGCGGCTCGTCCTCGTGACCGTGCAGGACGCCCGTCACCACCTCGACGTCGTAGTCCTCCGCGAGCGCCTCGCAGAGCTCCGTCAGGAGGTGCGCCGTCGCCTCGACGCCGGGCCAGTAGTACTGGTTGAGGACGAGAATGCGTTGCCTGGACACGGGATCAGGCTACCGCCGATCCGAGACTGCCTCCCGCACCGCCTCGAGGAATCCCTCCACGCTCGGTCCGTACCCCCAGTCGCCCGCGAGCTCGCGCGAGCGGGCGCCCCACGCTCGCCGACGCTCCGGATCCGCCGCGAGCTCACGGAGCGCCGACGCGGCGACACCGACGTCGCCGGCGCCGACCAGACCGGCCGTTCTCGCCGTCGTGGAGGAGGTCGTGGGCGGCGCCGACGCGGTCCGAGAGGACGAGCGGGAGACCGCATGCCGCCGCCTCGTTCACGACGACCGCCCACGGCTCGCGGTCCGAGAGCAGCGCGAAGACGTCCGCGGCGGCATACAGCTCGACGATCCGCTCCCAGTCCACGTCGCCCGGTCAGGAGAAGCCTCACCCCGAGCTCCTCCGCGAGCGCGCGGAGCGCATGGCGTTCGACGCCTTCGCCCGCGACGACGAGCAACAGCCTGGCGTCCTCGGCCGCCGCGACAGCTCGCACGAGCGCATCGAGGCCCTTCTCCGGAGCGAGCCGTGCGACGGAGAGCACGATCACGTCCTCGGCGTCGCCACCGAGGGCGCGGCGCAGCTCCGGCCTCGTGCCGGCGAGCCGATCGACCTGCTCGCCGAACCCCTCGACGTCGACGGTGTTCGCGAAGACGCGCACGCGCTCGGGATGCGCTCCTCGAGCGATCATCGAGTCACGGGCGAGCGTCCCCGTGACGAGCAGCCCGGCCGCCCGCTCGACGATCGGCGGAACGACGGTGCCCTTGACGGTTCGCCGCCAGCCCGAGCGCGGCCCTTCGTCGTGGCTCTCGACGACGAGCAGGTACGGCACGTCCTTCAGACCGCACCACGCGATCGCCGCCTGCGCGGCGAACGTGCTCCAGCCCGAGACGACCACGACGTCGGGCCGCGCGTCCGTCAAGGCGCCGACGACGCCCGGCGTCACCGGGTAGTCGTGGTGGAGGACGCGCTGCGCTCCCGGGATGCGCACTCCACGCAGGAAGACGGCGCGGTGCTTCGGCGCGACGCGCCAGGTCCGCCCCGCGACGGTGTCGGCGGCGTAGAGGACCGTGAGATCGATCTCGGGCTGGGTCGCAACCCGATCGAGGAGCGGGGCGCGATACGGGGTCGGCTCGGGGAATACCGCAGCGACGCGGGCGGGCGGCTGCTCGTCACCGGCGATTCGGGCGAGCCATGCTTCGGCCTCGCGGCGTAGCTCACCGGCTCGACCGCCCGCGTGCCGCCGGAGAACGTGAGTGGGCAGCCCGGGATCGAGGCGAAGTGCCTCCCCGGTCACCCGGAGCCGTTGGGCGAGCGGGAGCCGCTCGGCGAGTCGCACGAGCGCGCGCGCAGCCGCTCCGCGCACGCCGCCTCCGACACGCCGCTCGAACGATTCGAGCAACGCAAGGAACGCGTGGATCGCGACGTCGACGTCCGCCTCGCCGACGGGCTCGTGCGCGCCGATCCGCCAGGCGAGCTCGACGTCCTCCGGCGACAACTCCGGCGCCGCAGCCGCGATCGCACGGCTCGCGACGCGGAGCTGAAACGAGCGCTGGACGTCCCGGCGACGCTGCGATGCCTGCTCGGGATGGACGCGGTAGAGAACGAGCGGCTCCGGCAGGTTGTCTCCGTCCGCGACATCCAGGAGCCGCGACCACAGGTCGTAGTCCTCGCTCTCGTCGAACCCCGTGTCGTAGCGGAGGTCGTGTCGCTCGAGGACGGCGCGCTCGACGACCACCGTCGGATGGAAGAACGGCGAGCTGAAGAGTGCGGCCCAGCGCACGGGGATCGTCCCGACGGGCATCGCGTGCAGCGTCCTCGCCCGTCCCTCGTCGAGATCGATGACCGCCGAGCCGACGACCGCCGGCACGGGGCTCGCGCGGAAGCGTGCGAGCTGTCGCTCGAGCCGTCTGGGCATCGCGACGTCGTCTGCGTCCATGCGAGCGACGTACGTCCCGCGAGCCTCGTCCAGACCGCGATTCAGCGACGCTGCGAGGCCGAGCCGCTCCTCGTTCCGAAGAACGCGGAGACGCGCATCGTCGGCGTCCGCGAGGATCATCGGCGTGGTGTCCGTCGATCCGTCGTCGACGACGAGCAGCTCGAGGTCTCCCACGGTCTGTCCGAGAACACTTGCGAGTGCCGGCCGGAGGTAGTCCTCACCGTCGTGGACGGCAAGGAGCACGGTGACGAGCGGAGCGTTCGGCACGGGCGTCCCCTAGCCTACGGCCCGTGTCGCCGGAGTCTCCGTCGTTCGATCTCGTCGTGGCGACGGTCGGGCGGGGAGACGAGCTCGCCCGGTTCCTCGATTCGCTGGAGACGCAGGAATATCCGCGGTTGCGAGTGATCCTCGTCGACCAGAACAGCGACGACCGGCTCGCGGAGATCACTGCCGGTCGCGCGGTCCGACTCGAGATCCTCCGCTCCGCGCCCGGCCTGTCGCGGGCGCGCAACGTCGCGCTCGCGCAAGTCCACGCCGATGTCGTCGCGTTCCCGGACGACGACTGCATCTATCCACCGGGACTGCTCGCCCGTGTCGCGAACCGGTTCGCGTCGGACGCGAGGCTCGGCGGGCTCAGCGGCCGCGCCGCCGATGCCGACGGGCGGTCGGCCGCATCGTGGAAGAGCGACGGCGCGACGTTGACGAGCGCGAACGTCTGGAATCGCGCGATCTCCTTCGCGATCTTCCTGCGACGTGACGTCGTCGAGCGGGTGGGCACCTTCGACGAGCGGCTCGGGCTGGGGTCCGGAGAGCCGTGGAGCTCCGGCGAGGAGATCGACTTCCTCATCCGCGCGGTGCGCGGAGGCGCGCGCATCGAGTACGACCCGTCGCTCGTGGTCGTGCACGAAGTCAGAGAGGACGATACGGAGATCGGCGCACGAGACGGCGCGAGCGTCGGCTACCTGCTCCGAAAGCACGGCTACGGGCCGCGAGTCGTCGCCCGCATGCTCGTACGCCCGGCCGGGGGCTCCGTCGTCTCACTCCTCGGAGGCGACCGGGAACGGGCCCGTTACCACCTCGCAGCACTCAGCGGTCGCATCCGCGGCTACCGCGGCGCAAGGCGCTCGAAAAGCTCGGCATGACGCTCGAGCCAAGGCCCTAGCGAGAAGCGCTCGACCGCCCGGCCTCTGGCGGCGGCGGCGAACGTCGGCAGGTCCGTCAGGACCCTGCCGACCGCCTCGGCCAGCGCTTCGGGCGACGGCGGCTCGTCACGCCCGAACCCGTCTGGATGCGGGACGCCGATCCCCGCATCGGCGTCGACGAGCTCGGGGACGCCGCCGCTCCGCGGATAGACGACGGGAAGCCCCGCCGCCATCGCCTCGATCACGAGGCTCGGACAGGGGTCGTTGACCTTCGTGTGCAGGAGGAGGTGTGCACGGCGAAACAGCGCAGGCGCGTCCGCCTGCGTGTAGCGCCCGAGAACGTGGACCCGGCCGTGCAGACCGAGGCGGTCGACCATGGCCTCGATCGGAACGACGAGCCGACCCGTCACCAGAAGCTGTGCGTCGGGATGTGACGTCAGCACGGCCGCCAGCGTCTCCAGCCCGAGCTCGAGCCGGTACGCCTGGTACTGGTCGCCGCCGAGCAGGAGCACGGGCCCGCCTTCGGGGAGGCGATCCGCGGGCGTGAACAGATCGACGTCGACAGCGTTGTGGAGCACCTCCCACGTCCCGGCCGCCGGACCGAGCCACTCGTCCGCGGCCCGCTTGCAGAACTCGCTCTGGTAGAGGACATGCGCAGCCTCCGAGAGGAGCTTCCGAAGCGGCGCGTTGAACGACTCGGTGCCGTCCCCGGCCCAGCCGGGGTAGCCGACGCCGTTCTGGTTCACCAGGAGCGGGATGCGACGTCGGCGTGCGAGCCGTAGCAGTGCGCCGAGGTCTCGCGGCAGCCACGTCGACCCCAGGTAGAGGAGCGAGAAATCCGTCGGATGGTTCGGAAAGCGCTGAGCGAGTCGCTGGAACTTCGCAGTCCCGCCGGCGACTGCCTCCCCGGGCCCGGGCACGCGATCGTGCCCGTAGAAGACGCGGACGCCCGGGCTCGGCGCGCCCCCTGTCGAGAAGGCGCGCCCAGCGGGCCGCTGCACGCGTGTAGCGACCGACCCGTTCGAGATCAGGCATCGCCGGTAACCAGCTCTCGAACGAGTACGTCCCACGCAGGGTCGAGCCGCTCGTATCCGAACCGCTCCGCTGTAGCTCGCCCGGCCGTGACGAGCGAGGCAGCGAGCGCGCGATCCCCGCGAACTCGTACGACTGCGTGAGCGATTGCCTCGGAATCCTCAACGTCGACGACGAGTGCGCTCTCGCCGTCCACCGCGATCTCCTGGGCCTGACCGACGCGCGTGGTCACGAGCGGGACGCCGGAGGCCATCGACTCGAGAGCCCCCTTCGGCCCTCCCTCCTGACGCGACGCAACGACGTAGACGTCGAGCGCGTGGTACGCCCGCGCGAGCTCCGCGCGATCCCGCGCGAGCACGTGCGTGTACGCAATCCCGAGTCGCTCGAGCTCGCGCCGGACGAAGCCCCGCGCGGGTCCGGTCAGAAGCACGTACAGATCGTCGACCTCGGCCGAGACGCGCTCGAGAGCGCCGACGAGCACGTCCGGGCCCTTCACGAGCTTCGGCTCGAGCCCGGCTTCCCAGCCGACGCCGTCCTTCTGGAACGAGCCCGCGACGAACGCGTCGCGAGGGACGCCAAGAGCTACCCGTGCCGCTTTGCGTCGACCGGCGTCGACGATCGGGAAGTTCTGGAGGTCGATCCCGATGCGGATGAGGTGAACGAAACTCGGCTCGACGCCCGCCGTGAGGACGAGATCCCGCATCTCGGCGTGTGACACCTGGATCGCCGCGAATCGAGCCGGGGAAGCGCGCAGCGTCTCGTACGCCCGATCGAACTCCGGATAGCCGGGAGTTCCGGGCCGTCCGTGCAGATAGGCCGTGGCGAGCCGGTGCGACGTCGCGAGCCAGCGGGACTGCAGCGCCTCGAAGTGACTCGTGAGGAACACGGCCTGGCCCTCGGCGAAGCGCGCCCAGCCGGAGGGAGCCACGTCGTACCCAAGTCGCTGCGCCGCGGCCTCGAGGTGGCGTGCGTCCTCGTCGACCGACCAGCTCGTGCGCTCCCCCACGGCGAACAGTCGCGAGTTGCTCGGCCACGCGCGCGTCCGTGCGCCGACGTACGTACGCATCGCGATCCGTGCGGGCCGCGCTGCCAGAGAGCGCGCCGTCATCCGCGCAGCACCCCGAGGTACCGGTCCGCGACCTCCTCGATCCGCGTCAGCCTGATCGCCGACCGCCGCTCAGTCGAGCTCGACGACGAGCCTGTCCAGCGCGTCCGCCGCTTCGTCGGCCTCGTCGAACGGGACACCTGCGTCACCGACGAGCTCGGGGTGCCCCCCGCTCCTGCGAAAGACGGCGGGCAGCCCGCTTGCGAGTGCCTCGAGAAGCGCGTTCGAGCATGGATCGTTACGGCTGGGCGCGAGATAGACGTCGCTCCGCCGCAGCTCAGCCGCCAGCGGCTCCGTCGCGATCGGGCCGAGAACCTTGACGTGCTCGAAAACCTCGTCCGTACGGCCGGCGAACGTCAGCTCGTAGCGCTCGTGGTCGAGATTCCGGTCGAGCCACGCGAGGACGTCGCCGCCCTTGTTGGGGTTGTCCGACCAGCTCGACGCGATCGACGCGCACGCGCCTCCCTCCAAGAGGCTCTCGCTCGTCGGGTAGATGGAAGATCGAAGGGTCGACAGTGTTCGAGATCAGGTGCGGCTCGACCAGCTCGATGCCGAGATCGCGGTGGGCGTCGAGGCTGTAGCGCGACTGGACGATCGTCGCTGACGCGAGCTCGGCGTTGATCGCGGCGATGCGCTCGTCGGTGCCGTCGTCGAACCCGCGGTACGTGCCGATTGGGCCGTCGACGCGGTGGACGAAGCGCACGTCGTCACGTGCGAATCGGCGAAGGCGGTCGAAGTCGAAGTTGAACGAGTTGAGCAGACAGAGCAGTGGTGCCGCGGGAGATCGTGTCGAGCTCGACCTTCAGCCCGCGCCGCTCGAGCTCGGCGACGAGCGCGCGCAGGAACTGATGCCCGCCGCCCGTCGGCGGCGGAGCGAAGTCGTGGAAGAGCGCGAAGTCCGCCCCGCCGCGACCGCGACGCGCGCGCAGGACGTCGACCTCCGTCCCCAGCAGTCGAGCCACGCGCGAGGCGGCGGTCCGGCGCCCGGACGTATGCGCCGCCGACCGTCATCGAGCAGCCGCCGCCTCGGCGAGCAGCCGACCAAGCTCGTTCGTGTACGTCGACCACGTGAGGTGGCGCTCGACCGTCTCGCGAGCGTTCCGCCCGAGGGCGTCCGCCCGACCGTCGTCGTCGAAAACGCCGGTCACAGCCTGCTCGAGTCGGGCGAGGTCTCCGGGTGGGACGAGCCGGCAGTTGACTTCGTCCTCGAGGTGATAGCCACGCGCGATCGCAGCCGTTCGCGTGACCACGACGGGCTTGGCGCACGCCATCGCCTGCAGAAGCGTCGTCGTCGCACCGGAGTAGGAGTTCTCGCGCACCGGAAGGACGACGACCCTCGCGCCCAGCGAGGCATTCGCGCACGCGAGCAAAGGGGACGTCAGTCTCGAGCTCGACGTTCGCGGGGAGAGCGCCGAGTGCCCGCGCATTGTCGGTAGACGCGACGATCCGAAACGAGCGGCTCGGGAGCCGGCGCGCGAGCTCGACGAGGAGCGGGAAGTCACGCCGAGGGTCGGCGCCCACGGAGACGACGTCGTCGACCGCGACTGCGCTCCGATCGGGCCGGAAGTGCTCGGCGTCGACGCCGAACGCGACGAACTCGACCCGCGGCCCGCCCTCGCCGAGCCAGCGCCGAAGCTCCTCGACCTCACCCCAGCCGTACGCGACGATCGTGTGCAGCTTCCCGAAGGCATGCTCGAAGAGGCGTCTCGCCGGAGCGCCTCGGAGCTGCGCGAGCCGCTCCGGGAGGCCGATCGCCGCGTACACCACCGGCTTCCGCACGCGTCCGAGCCGTCCGAGGAGCGCGAGCGGGATACCGACGGTGTCGACGGTGGAGAAGATGACATCGGCACGGTTCGCGGCGTCGAGCGACGCCAGCACCCGTGCGAAGTCCCCCGAATACCCGCCGCCTAGCGCGCACGGCGCGGTCCAGGAGGCGCGCTTCGGCACGCCTGCGTGCATCCGGCTCGAAGTCCGGGCTCGAGGTCGTGACGCGCCTCGAAGCCGCCGTGCGCGAAGCTCGTCGAGCCCGTACAGGCTGTACCTCGACGGATCCCCCTCGGGCGCCCGCAGCGCCTCCCGTCGGAGCGCGGAGTCGCGATAGAGGACGAAGACGCTCGCCACGGCTCGGGTAGCGTACGGCCCTGTCGTGCACCGGACGAAGACACGGTTCGCAGCGAGGATCAACCACGTCGCGAGCGCCCTCGAGAAGCGCGGAGTGCGCGCGACCTACACACTCCACGACCGCGTCCTGTCCAACCGCTCGAGCCGCCGACACTTCGCTGGCTCGGAGCCGGAGCTGGACGACACGCAGCAGCGGATCGTGGCCGAGCTCGCCGCCGACGGCTACTGCGTCCTCCCGTTCTCCGAGCTCTTTCCCGAGCCTGAGGCATGGCAGGCAGTCGAGCGACAGGCGGAGGCATTCGTGGCCGACACGGAGACGGCGCTCGCCGGCGACCGCGAAGCACTGCGCGTGCGCGCCGGCAAGGAATTCGTCGTGCGTCTCAACAGCTACGGGGTCGACCTCGGTCTCGACGACCCCTGGCTGGCCACCTGCACGTCGCACCGGATGCTCGACATCGCGAACACCTACCTCGGCCTGTGGTCGAAGCTCGAGTACGTCGATCTGTGGTACTCGGTGCCGCAGCCCGCGGACGCCGACCGCAAGGCGTCGCAACGCTGGCACCGCGACTTCAACGACCAGCACCTCCTGAAGGCGTTCCTCTACCTCGTCGACGTCGACGAGGGCACCGGTCCGTTCGAGTACGTGCCCGGCAGCGCGCCCGGCGGACGGTACGCGGACGCGTGGCCCTGGCGCCCGCTCGGCGAGAACTACCCGCCCGACGGCGAGCTCGAGAAGCGGATCCCGGAGGACGGCATCCGCACCTTCACGGCGCCGAAGGGGACGATGGTCTTCTGCAACACGTCCGGCTTCCACCGCGGGGGCTTCGCCACGGAGCGGCCTCGCGTCCTCGCGACCGTGACGTACTCCTCGCCCGCGTCGCTCAAGTCCCTGACCGAGCGGAGCTACCGGTTCACGGGGTCGCACGACGGCCTCGACGCCGCGACCCGGTTCGCGATCACCTAGTCGACGACAGCTCCGAGGCGAGCTGGCTCAGACCATTCGCGGCCACGATCGCGTCCATGCGCGGTACGCGCTCCGGCTGCTTCCGATACGCGTGCCACAGGTGGAGAACCGACGCGCCCGGACCGGGCCATCCGCAACGGAGCCCGACGGCGAGCAGTCGCTGCGCAATGTCGACATCCTCCCCGTCCCACCCGCACAGCCGCATGTCGAACCCATTCACACGCTCGAGATCCGACCGCCAGACACCGAACGTGTAGCCGTACCCCATGTATGGGGGTTGAAAGTTCCCGGGGCCGGGCCGCCATGGGCGGTCTCGGTCGCGCACAGGAAGGAGCACGCCGGGTCGGTTGAATTGCATCGGCGGCGACGTGACGAGCGCGCGCGGTGCCCGGACGACCCAGTCGACCGACGACCACCTCCAGACAGGCCGAGCGTCCGCGAGGACCCGCCTGCTGAACCCCTCGCTGAGGTGGAGACGCTTGCTCGCAACGAACCATCCCGGCAGGGCGGCGCGTCGGATCGAGCTCATCCAGGCCGTGCGCGGAACGCAGTCGCCATCGAGGAAAATCAGGTAGTCGCCCGAGGACGCCAGGACCGCACGGTTGAGAAGCCGCGCCTTCCTGAAGCCCTCCTGCGGCTGCCAGACATGGCGCACGTTCAGCTCACGTGCCCAGCGCTCGACAACGGCGGCGGTGTCCGCACCGGACCCGTCGTCGGCCACGAGCACCTCGACGGGACGATCTCGCTGCTCCGAGAGCGCCCGGAGCACGACGTCGAGTGCCTCTGGCCACTCATAGGTCGCGACGACGACGGTGACGTTCTCGATCGGGATCATCGAACGAAGTTCTCTGTGGCAACCGTGACGCGGTCTCCGCGCCGATATTTCTCCGCTTTCCAAGCAGCTGCGTCGGGTGACACGCCACGTCGGGCGATGCGCCGAGCAGCCCGCTCCAGGGTGCCAGCCGCTCCGCGGCGGTACATTCGCGTCTCGGCGAGGTTCGGACGTCCGGTCGCCAGTGTCGTGGCCGGATCCGCGCTCGAGCGCTCGAGGAAGCAGACATGGAGCGCCCGGAAAGGACTCGAGTCCCAGCCGGGTTCGGCGCCGAGGTGTCGCCAGCTGTCAAGATCGTATCCGGGCTTGAATCTGATATCGCCACCGTGGAGGCGCTCGGAGCGCACCCCGGTCCATCGCTCGATGGCAGCGAAGTTGAACAACCCGACTAGCGGACGACTCGGCGGCGACAGGTAACCGGTCGCTCGCGAGCGTACAACGTCGAGCTCATCGCAGTGGAGCGCGGCCGGGCGGATCCGAAAGACGTCCGAGTGGGCCCCCTGCTCGAGGTCGGCTCGAAGGCTCCGAAGCCCTTCGGGGTCGTAAAGCTCGTCTCCGTCAACCGACAAGACCCAGGTCTCCGTACCCGCCAAGTCCTCGATAAGCGCATGTGACTCGGCCGAATGCGAGATCCGCACGACCTCGAGGTTATCGCGCTGCTTCGAGAGCTCCTCGAGAATGACCGGCGTCCGGTCGGTCGAGAGATGATCCGCGACGACGATCCTGTCGCAGAGCTCGGCGACGTTTAGAAGTGCCTGACGGACGAAGCGATCTTCATTGCGGACGAGTGAGATTCCTACGATCTGCATGTGCCCTCACGGGGGCGGATCTCCGCGACGATGTCTTGATGGAACCGCGGCCGGCGCCGGCGCCTGGCCATCGTCGACATGATGAAGTCGAAGTCGCCCTCGTACCGCTCCGTCCACGCGCCGGTCGCACCATCGTTCGGGACAACGAACATCGGCGTCCCGATGCCTCCGCTGAAGAGGCATCCGTGTCCGCCGCAGAGCCTGTCCCCGTCGCGCATCTTGAAGATGTGAATCCGTCCGGGTCGTGCGGCAAGTGCGCGCGCGAGGCTAGCCGGGGCGCCCGGCGTGTAGACGTCGTCGTCGTCGATGAACGCGAGATGCGTACCCGTCGCACGAGCGATGCCGAGGTTTCGCTGCTCGGCCCCCCAGTGCCCCGACGGACCGCACGCGAACACCCTGACACCCTGCGGGGCGTCCGCAGGCACGGATGCCGCATCGAACACCACGATCACCTCGTCGGCCCAGCTCGCACTCGCGATGGCGTCGCGAAGCGTGTCTCGCCCGACCGTCGGGATGATGACCGACACCCGGGGGGTCTCCCGGCCGACACGTGCGTTGATGGCCGCCAGGAGTCGATCGGGGCCTCCAGGGAGTCCGAGGCGCAAGCTCAAGCGACGACCGGAGTCGCGCACCCGGCGGGCAACGGCTGCGGCGCCCGTTCGTCGAAGGTCGGCGATGAACGTCACGCGCGCCACCGGCCACCGTTGCGAGGTCATCGATCGTGCTCGCAGACGGTCAGGCCTCGCGAGTTGTCCATTCGAGGAGCGGGCGCACAACCCCCTGAACCTGTCCTGCGAATCGACCCTTCGCAGAGTCGCCCTCGCCCGGATCCTGGACGTGGAACGAGACCGCGTCGTTCGCACCGGTGTGCGGGTGCAGCTTGAGCGTGCCGATCGAGCAGACGCCGACGTCGACCGTGATCAGTCCCTCGTTCAGGAGATTGCCGCGGGATCCATGCGGTGGATACGTAGTCGCCCGTGGCCGCGGGCTCCAGCCACCGCGCGCTCGTGTCGAGCGCGTTGAAGATGACGTTGCGCCGCGCGTCGTACAGCTTGATCTTGGGGAAGACCGCCGGCCCGTCGTTCCGCAGGACCGTGTACGCGATCTCGATCCCGACGGAGTCGCGCACGTCGACCGCGTCCGTGACGGCGCCGTCGGAGTCGACGACTCGGACCGAGCGAAGCCGGACCAATGAGTCCCCGGGAGCCGAGTCGAGGTCGGGCCAGAACTGCGTCGAGGACGACCCGCCGACGCTCTGGAGGTACTGGGCGACGACGTCTCCGCTCGGCCCGTCGAGCACGACGCCGCCCTTCTCGAGGAGGATCGCCCGATCGCAGAGCTGCGCCACCGCCTGCATCTGGTGCGAGACGAAGACGATCGTCCGGCCGGAGTTGCTCATGTCCTCCATGCGGCCGAGACATCTCTGCTGGAACTCGGCGTCCCCGACCGCGAGCACCTCGTCGATGAGCAGGATCTCCGGCTCGAGATGAGCGGCCACGGCGAATGCCAGCCGGACGGACATGCCGCTCGAGTAGCGCTTGACCGGCGTGTCGATGAACTGCTCGACGCCCGAGAACTCGACGATCTCCGTCGAACTTCTTCTGGATCTCCTGGCGCTTCATCCCGAGCACGGAGCCGTTCAGGAAGACGTTCTCGCGGCCGGTCAGCTCGGGATGGAACCCGGTCCCGACCTCGAGGAGACTCCCGACACGACCTCGGAGCTCGACGCGCCCGGACGTCGGCGTCGTGATCCTGGTGAGGATCTTCAGCAGCGTGGACTTGCCGGCACCGTTCCTGCCGACGATGCCGAGCACCTGGCCCTCGGGAACCTCGAACGACACGTCGCGAAGCGCCCAGATCTCCTCGTAGTGAGCGCCGCGCTCGCGACGGACGGCTCGGCGCGCTGCAGCCGCGAGCGAGTCGCGGAGCGTCCCGTAGGCGCTCTGGAGCTCGCCGATGCGGTAGCTCTTGGAGAGGTCGAACGTTGCGATCGAGGCGGCTCATATCGTGTCCGCGAAGCGCGGCTCGGAGCGCCGGAAGTACCAGAGCCCGAACACGACGAACACGGCGGTCGCGGCGACGCTGACGAGCGTCTTGCCGAGCTCCGGAGAGCCGGTGCCGATGACGCCCCACTGGAACCCGGCGATGACGGCGGTCATCGGATTGAGCGCGAGCAGCCACTGCCACTTCTCGGGCAACGCGTTGATCGCGTACACGACACCCGAGAGAAACAGCCAGATCTGCATGACGAACGGGATCGCGTACGGCACGTCGCGGTAGCGGACGTTCACGGCCGTCAGGAACAGCGAGACGCCGAGCGCCGTCAGGAACGCCATCGCGAGAAAGGCTGGCGCGAGGACGATGGCCGCACTCGGCCACACCTGGAACCACACCATCATCCCGACGAGGACGATGAAGGCCAGGAAGAAGTCCACGATGCGGCACGGCCACACCCGCGAGCGGCAGGAGGATCCGCGGGAAGTAGACCTTCGTCACGAGCCCGCGATTGGACACGACGCTCGAGCTGGCGAGCCCCACCGCGCCCGCGAAGTACGTCCACGGCAGGAGCGCCGAGTACGCGAAGATCGGATACGGCACGCCGTTCGACGGGAAGTTGGCGAACCGGCCGAAGACGAACGTGAAGACGACCATCGTGAGGAAGGGCTGGAGGATCGCCCAGGTCACCCCGATGGACGTCTGCTTGTAGCGCACCGCGACGTCGCGCCAGACGAGCGTTCCCAGCAGCTCGCGGTAGTGCCACAGCTCCCTGACGTCGAGGTGCGGCCAGCGCGGCGCGGGGCGAATCGTCGTCACTCGGTCGACGCGCGGCGCCGGCTGAAGCGGCTCGGCGGCGGGAGCCTGCGCGCGGTCGCGCACCTCCAGCTCGGTGTCAGCCATGCCGCCGATGCTAGCTGGGCCGTCGGGCAAGCCGTCTCAGCATCCGCCGCACGCTCGGCCAGAACCGGGCCTCCAGCTCGGAGATCCGCAGCTCGAGATCGCGGATCTGACGGTCGAGCCGCACGAGATCGACCTCACCCACCGCGGCGCACTCGACGGCGTACGAGCTGTCGTCGACGATGCTCGGCACCGGGAACGAGGAGATGTCGCCCGCGAGCGCATCGCGCAGCTCGCTGTCGACGACGAGCGACCCGTCCGCGAGCCCGGCGTCGATCTGCGTCGGCGCGTCGCACGCCGCCCTCCACCGGGTAGCGGAAGACCTCGATCGGATACCAGGCACGCAGCGGGACGCGCCGCCCGCCGAGCGTCCAGTCCGCGGCGTCGAGCGTCATGTTCGGCCCGGCCCGGTAGACGGGGCGCAGGAGCGTCGTGAAGCGAGCTCGCCGCCCGATCCGTCCGGCCCGAGGAGCGACGTCCGCACGGTTCTCGACTCGAACGCCGAACGGCCGTCCGGCAGCGCTCGCGCGCTCGCCCACGAACGTCCGCACGAGCCCCTGCACGACGCCGTAGCGCGGGCGGGATCACGGCGAGCACGTCCTTCAGGCTCTCGCCGCGCGGCCACCAGAGCTCCTCGAGCGTAGCCCGGAATCGAGCCAGTCGGCGCCGAGCTCGTCCACCGCGAGGCGCGCGAGCTCGGTCTGAGACGCATCGGCGCCGGCGCGCCGGAGGAACCCGTCGCGCTCGTAGCTCTCGAGCGCATCGCGCGCGCCCGTGCCGGCCGCGACGACGGCGTCGACACCCGCGGCTCGGTGGAAGGCGAGGAGCTCGTCCACGTCGCGAGCCGTCTCGTCCAGGGCCAGGAGCAGCGCGATCGTCACAGCGCGCGAGCCTATCCCACTCCCGTGTCCTCGAGCAGCTGCCGACGTCCGCACGGTACATGCCGGTCGAGGTAGCGCCGAAGCCGGACGATGTCCGCGTCGCGCACGCGCGACGCCGTCGGACACGACGCTCGCCTCGGTCCGAGCTGCCGCCGCACTCGACACGGCACGCTGCACGCGCAGCGCGTCGCGCAGCCGCGTGTCCACGCGCAGCGAGCCCGTCGCCAGCCCCTGCTCGAGCAGTCGCGTCGTCGACGACGAGCGCGAGGAAGCGCTCGGCGCTCCTCCCGCTCTCCGGCGCACGGAGCGCAGTGACGTACTGGCCGAGCGGCTTGTCGCCACGTGCCCGGCGCGAACCCTTGTTCTCCCACTGTGCGAGCGAGCGGAACGGGAAGTGCAGGACGTCGGCGGGATGCCAGTTGTGCAGCGCCCGCCAGCGAGTGCTCGACGACGGTGTGCGACCCGAAGCTGATCGTGATCGCCGGGTCGCCGCGGTGGGCCGCCTTCAGGTGCGGCCGGTACGGGCTCGTCGGATCGTGGATCGCCGCCGGCGGCGCGACCCGCACGGTCATCCGCTCGGCGAACGAGCGATCGTCGTCGGGCCGCGGCACGAAGTGGCGGCTGAGCGCGAAGACGACGCCGTGCGTCGCCGGGACGGACGCGAGCACGTCCTTCAACGTTCCGCCGCGCGGCATCCAGAACTCGTCCGCGTCGGTGTTGATCACCCAGTCGGCGCCGTACTCGGTCGCGGCGAGCCGCGCCATGTGCGTGCGCCACGGTCCGTCGCGCATCTCGCCCTCGCACCGCGATGCCGACGCAGGTCGCCTTCGCGGGCATACGACTCGAGGATCTCGGTCGTGCCGTCGATCGACTCGTGATCCGTCGCGATCACGAAGTCGACGCCTGCGTTCAGGTGGTACGCGATCTGGTCGTCGACGATGTCGGCCTCGTCGCGGACGACGAGTGTCTGCACGAGCTTCACGTGCGCATCGGAGCCTACGCCGGACGGCGGTTCGTTCGAGCGTCGTGGACACGACGCTCGACGTCGTCGAGCCAGCGCTGAAGGCGGACGACCTCCGCCTCCGAGAACACGAGCGCGAGCCGCTGCGTCGCCGTCCGATCGCGCCGACGCGAGAACGCCGTCCGGCGTCGCCTCGCTCCGAGCGCGCGCAACGCGTCCCGCGAGCGCGTGTCGGTCACCAGCGAACCCGTCGTCGAGCCCGCTCCGCACGGCGCATCGTCCGAGCGCGAGCCTCTCCCACATCGCGTCCACTCGATCGTCGCCGCCGTTCGCGCCTGCCCGCGCCAGGTCTGCACGCGAGGTTCGCCCGCCAGCCCGTCCACGTCTTCTCGGTACTTGCGCGCGCACTGCTCGCGCGAGCGAAGCGGAAAGTGGAGGATCTCGAGCGGGTTACCAGTGCTTCGAGCTGACTCGCCGCGACGCCGAAGACGTGGTGTGCCTCCGCCCTTGCCGACCACGACATCGGGGCTCGCCGCGCACGGCCACCTTCGCGACAGGCCGGAAGGGCGTCGCAGGGTCGTTGATCGGCGCGGTCGCCGCGAGGCGGACGGTCATCCGCTCGGCGAACGGCGCGTCGTCGTCGCGGAGCGGAACGAAGTTGTGCATGCAGACCGCAGCACGCTCCCGTACCCGGCACGGCACCGACTGCCAACGCGTCCTTGCAGCGACGCGCCGCGCGGCCACCAGAACTCGTCCGCGTCGCCGAGGATGCACCCAGTCGGCCCCGTGATCCGTCGACGCGAGCCGCGCCATCCGCGTCTGCCACTCGTGCTGCTGCGATGAACTCGCCTCCTCCCGGAAGACGCGTGACGACGCCCGCGCGCCGCGTACGACGTCGAGATCTCCGCGTGCCGTCCTGCGACCGGTGGTCGGTGACGATCACGAGATCGACGCCCGCGCTCGAGGTGGTACTCGAGGTGCTCTCGGAGGATGTCCTCCTCGTCGCGAACGAGCAGCGTCATGACGAGCCTCATTCGAGGCGACCAGCTCTCGAGCGCGCGTCGCTGCCGATCCTCATCCGGCGCTTCGGGCAAGCTCCAGCATCGAATCGCCGCTGCCCACGACCGCGCCCTCCTGCCGACGGGCTAGTTGGCCATCCGGCGGAGCTCGCCATGTCGGCCCGACCCGGCGGAAGCCCGCTCGAGCTCGACGCGATCCTCGTCCGGCTCGAGCGGCTCGCATCCGGCCGACGCGGAGCCGCGCTACTCTTCGCGTTGGCCCTAGTCGCGTACGCGGTCCGGGCGCTCGCCTGGCCACTCAAGGCCGGTCGCGACCTGGACGAGTACTTCCTCGCCTACGTCCAGCTCTTCGACCACGACGTGCTCCTCCCATGGTCGCTCCTGTTCCGGACTCCGGTCACGCCGCTCTTCGCAGGTGGTGTCCTCGACGTCGCCGACGGACGGCTTGCGGAGCCGGTCATGGCACTCGTATACGCGGGCTCCATCGTCTGCTGGGCGGCCGCTGCGAGGTACTTCGGACCGTGGGTCGCGATCGCCGTCGCGACGACGCTGCTTCTCTACCAGGGGTACGCGCTGATGTTCCACGAGCTCTCGAGCGAGCCGGTGTTCGCCGCGGCTTTCGCGCTCTGGGCTCTCCTGGTCGTCCGTGCGATGTTCGCCCCGACGGTCGGCCGTTTCGCGCTCGTCGGGCTCGGGGTCGCGCTGCTCGCACTCGTGCGTCCCGGGAATGCCGTGCTGCTCGCTTTCGCGATCGTTCCCGCTCGTCATCGCAGGCACCCCGCGCGCGCGGCTCGAGCGAACGGGAGCGTTCGTCCTCGCCGCCGCCGTGCCGCTCATCGCATGGTCCGTGCACAACGGCGTTCGGTTCGACTCGTGGGGTCTCGCGCGGGGCGGCAACGCGATCGTCCCCTTCTATCGCGCGTTCATCACCGACCACATCATCTCGCCCGAGAACGGCGAGCACTCGCGCCGGCTCGCCGCGGCGATGCAGCAGCATCTTCTGACGCGCGAGCCATACCGCTCGTACGGCGTCACGCTCGACCGAGCTCTTCGAGAAGGGAAGCTTCCGCGTGCACGAGGATCTGTACCTGCTCTCCGACGATGTGTTCGGCTGGGACACCGACTACGACGTCCTCCGCGGCGCCGGGGTCGAGGGCGTACGCGCCCATCCCGGCATCTACGCCCGCGGCGTGGCGCGGACGGTGTGGGACGAGCTCTCGAAGGCGCAGTTCCGAGCGGTGTCGTCGGCGCCCCCGAGCGCCGTCGGACGGCTCACCGCCCGCCACAGTCGTCATCCACGGAAAACGCCTACCGGCGCCGAGCGAGGGCGAGCCGATCCCGTCCGGTCAGGTCGTCTGGATCTCGCGGCCGGACAACAGCATCCGGCAGGTCTGGACGTCGCCGACCGAATGGCACTTCGAGTTCGCGCGACCCGGCGCAGCGGCCGCGCTTCGAGCACATCGGCCGCGAGGTCGACGGGCTCTTCGACGCGCTCCCCGATCGCGCCGGCAACGCGCAGCTCGCGCTCCGCCTCAACCAGCTGTCGCGCTGGTTCCCGCGGCCGTGGATGTGGATCCTGCTCGGGCTCGTCGCGCTCGTGCGTGCGCCGCCCGCGCGGCTGGCCGACCCTCGCCGTGCTGTCGATCGCCGCACTCGCGGTGGTATTCCTGAACGCCGCTCGGCCTCTTCGCCGACCTCCACTTCGTGCTCCCCGTGGCGCCAGCTTTCGTCCTCTTCGGCCTCGCCGGGCTCCTCGGAAACCGCACTCGAAGAGCCGCGACGTGACCTGACGATGCCGACAGCGACGACTTCGTCGTCCAGCTCCTCCGGGAGAACCGTCGTCTGAAGACTGGAGCTACGGCGACTCGAGGCGATCGCAGTCGAGTCGATGGTGGCGACTCCACCCTCGGCTGAACCTGCAGAGGGTGCTCGCCTCGCTGCGTCGGTGCACGCAATCCGCCACGCGGCCGCGCCGTCCCCACCGACGCCGAGAGAGTGGACGGCTCGTCGCGCCGACCGTCGGGACGACATCGGCGAGCGTTTCCGTCGCGACGTGGTCAGCAGCGCGGCAATTCTCCCAGGACTGGTTCACGGGCAACATCGGCACCTGGGAGCCGATGACGGCGGCGCTCGAGGGGCGAGGCGCGCGTGCTCGAGATCGGAGCGTTCGAAGGGCTCTCAGCCTGCTACGTCCTCTGGCGGCTACCGGACGCGAACGTCACGGCTGTCGACACCTTCGCCGGCAGCGCCGAGCTCCGCGCGCGACAACCTGCTTCCGGACGATCCTCTGGAAATGAGCTTCGACGTGAACGTGGCCTCGGTCGATGCCTCTCGTGTACGCAAGCTCGTGGGCGACTCGAGGCACATGCTGCTCGACCTTCACGCCGAAGGTGCTCGATTCGACTTCGTGTACGTCGACGGATCGCACCTCGCTCTGGACGTGCTCGTCGACGCCGCACTCTCGTGGAGCCTGCTCCGACCGACGGATTCCTCGTCTTCGACGACTACGGGTGGTCCGCGCTCGGGGTCGATCCGCTCCTCGGGCCGCGTGCGGCAATCGACGCGTTCCTCACCCTCGTCGACGGAAGTACGAGCTCGTCTCCGAGGGAACGCAGCTGGCGCTCCGCAAGACCTCGGTCTGCGCTCCTCACTCCGACTACAGCAGCGATGGCGTCGACCACGCGCTCGCCCGCGTGCCCGTCGACCTCTCCGACGACGCGCAGGGCGACGCGGCGCCGCTCGTCCTCGAGCTCCACGGGGTGTGCGATTGCGCGCCCGATGCCCTCCACTACCTCCTCGAACGACGACGCGCGGTAGAAGGCGCTCGACTCCGCAAGCTCGCGGTAGTGCTCACCGATGAGGTTCTTGAGCGCGTGGCTCTCCCCCGGCGGGGCGCCCTCGTCGTAGAGGACGCAGACCGAGGGCCGGTCGTTGACGAGGGCGTCGAGCAGGATCGTGCCCGCGTTGGCCACGACGCAGCTGCAGTGCTGGAGCAGCGTCGCGAGCTGTTCGAAGTCCGTGTAGTTCGCCTCTTGGACGGCGATCCCGTCCGTGGCGAGCGCGGCGCGAAACCGCTCTCGCCACTCCCGGTCGCGCGGGTGCGGACGGAAGAGGAGCGACGGCCGATCCTCGCCGGAGGCTATCCACCACTCGACCACGCGCTCGACGAAGCGATCTTCGAACGGCGTGTTGGAGGGCGTGTTTCCCATGACCGCGACGAGCGGCCGCGTCGGATCGAGCCCGAACGAGCGGAGGAGGCTCTCGTACTCCTCGCGAGGCCGACGCCGGGCGTAGATGTCGGTCTGTGGCCAGCCCGTGACGACGATGCGTTCCTCCGGGATCTCGTGGTAGCGGACGAGGTCGTCGCGCATAGCGTCGTTCTGGACGACGTACGAATCGCAGAAGGACGCGATGACGCCCTTGCCGACCGTGTGATCCCAGCTCGCCACGTGCGCGACGGTCGGAAGTCCCAGGCGCCGCGCGCCGACCAGGAACGGAACCGCTCGCGTGCGGCTGCACGTTCGAGAGGACGAGCACCCCACATTCCGCCTGCATTCGCCGATAGAGCTCGTGCGGCACGTAGCGGTGTCGACCGAAGTGCCAGCTCTCCATCGCCCGCTCGACACGCGCCCAGTGCGGAAGCGCGCTGTCGCGATCCGAGTCGAGCATCCAGTTCGGATGTCCCGGCCGCATCCGCTCGGCGTGGAAACCGTTCCGCCGACTCAGGCGCATCGCGAGCGGGTAGTAGCCGAGGTGTCGGTCGAGCGCGCGGTCGATGCGTCGCAACACCCGCTCTCGGTAACCGACCTCCAGCGGGACAAGGTCGTCCCGGTACAACACGGAGCCGCGCACTCGCGGCGCCCAGTCTGCCCCCTCCGCACGGTCGGGGAGGACGACGACGAGGCGCTCGCCGAGACGTTCCTCGAGGCCGTTCACGATCCCGGCCTCGAAGAACAGACGGATCGTCAGCTTGTCCGGAAGGAGCAGCCAGACCCCGTCCGCCATCACGAGCCCCCGATCAGTCCCTCGATCCGCGACGCGAGCGAGTCTCCGTCGAGCCCGTGCACACGGAGCGCCTCGGCCGGCGTGCCGCACGCGGGCCAGCCCTCGACTCCGAACACGGTGACGTCGCGTCCGAGCGCCCGTCGCAGCGCGTCGCCGAGGCCACCGACCGGCGAGTGGTCCTCGAGCACCAGGACGCGCTCCTGGAGCGCGTCGAGCCACCCGGCGTCGAAGCGATTGAGCCACGGCATGTTCATGACCTCGAGCTCGAGGCCGCGCTCGCCGAGCAGCTCCGCCGCGAGCAACGCCTCGTGGACCATGACCGGGCCGTACGCGAGGAGCACGGCGTCCGCACCCCTGCGAAGCGTCCGTCCGCTCCCGATCGCGAGCGGGCCTTCGAGCTCGATTCGTCTCGGCGACGGCCCGATCGCGAGGCGAATGGCGACGCTCTCGTCCGTAGCGACCGCCCAGCGCAGCAGGTCGCGCGTTTCCTCCGGGCTCCCCGGCTGCACGATCGCGAGCTCCGGCAGCGCGGCGAGCAGCGAGATGTCACGAACCGACTGATGCGACTTCCCGGGACCCGCCGGGACCAGGCCCGCGTAGTGGAGTGCGTAGATCACCTTCGTGCGCTCGCTCGCCTGGTTGTAGATCTGCTCGTTGGCGCGGGACGCCAGGAACGACGCGAACGAATTCACGACCGGCAGGAGGCCGTGCCGCGCAAGCCCTGCCGCGGTGGAAACCATGTCCTGCTCGGCGATCCCGCACTCGACGAACCGCTCCGGGTACGCGAGCTCGAAGGCCCGCACGCGGCAGTCCGAGGCGAGGTCCGCGTCGACGACGACGAGATCCTCCCGCTCCGCACCGAGGCGGACGAGCTCCTCGCCGTACGCGTCGACGACGTACTCGTCCGTGACTCCGGACCTGCGGGTCCCCGCGCCCGACTCGGGCTCGCCCTCGAGGGACTGGGTACTCGGCTCGAGCTCGGCAGCGAGCGGCTCGAGCCGAAGCGGGCCGTGGCCGAGCACCCGCAGACCCTCCTCGAGCCGTCTCGCGATCTCGGCGAACGCCTGCGCGAAAGCCTCGTCGTCGGGAGCTCCGGCGTGCCAGCGGTACGTCCCGCCGCCCGCGCGGAGAGCCTCGGGGTGCTCCATGAAGGAGACGCCCTTGCCCTTGATGGTGCGGGCGACGAGCGCCTGCGGGCGGTCCCCGACGTCACGGAACCCGGCGAACGCCGCGCGCAGCTCCTCGAAGGAGTGGCCGTCACACGACACGGCGTGCCAGCCGAACGCGCGGAAGCGCTCCTCGAGCTCGCCGACCGACACGATCTCGTCCGTCGGCTTGTCCGACTGCAGCTCGTTCCGGTCGACGACGACGGTGAGGCCCGAAAGCGCCTCGTGCGCGGCGGCCTGCAGCCCCTCGTAGTTCTGGCCCTCCTGCAGCTCGCCGTCGCCGAGCATGACGACGACCCGGCCGCCACGTCCCAGGTGCCGCTTCGCCCAGGCGATCCCCCGCCCCTTCGAAACGCCCATTCCGAGCGAGCCCGAGTTCGCCTCGATGCCGGGCACGCCCACGTCCGGATGGCCGTCGAGCCCGCCGAGCCGACGCAGTCGCGCCAGGCGCTCCTGCGAGACGACCCCGAGCGCGTACAGCGCGGCGTACAGGCCGGGCACGTCATGCCCCTTCGACGAGAAGTAGACGTCCCGGTCGGGCGAGTCCCAGCCGACCGTCGCGGTGTTCAGCTCCTCGAAGAGGAGGAACGCCACCACGTCCATCGCGCTGAAGGTCGAGCCGAGGTGGCCGGACCCGGCGCGCTTGACGGCGACGAGCGCATTCAACCGGCAAGCGTCGGCGACCAGCGCGAGCTGCGCGTCGGCAGCAAGGTCGGCGTCACGGATTCGGTCGAGCTCGGCCTTCGGAACGACGGAGAGTTCGGGCACGCGCCCCTACCCTGGACGGTGCGGGGTGACGACGTCGGAAAGGTCGGCGTCGCCGCGCAGCTCGTCGGTCTTCTCGCAGAGGAAGAGCGCCTCGCTCGAGCCGGGCCGGTAGTCGGTGAACCGGGTGACCTTGCGCCAGCCCGTCCACGCGAGCTCGAGCCTCACGGCCTGGACCGTCGGTACGCCCTTCGCCTTTCCGTTCTCCGGCCAGCGCAGCCGGACGAGCGCGTCCGGCCGCGAATCGATCGTCGTCTCGAAGAGCATCGTCCCCCCGGGCTTGGTCACGCGGTTGAGCATCCCGAGAAGCGGCAGATGGTGGATCGAGTGGTAGAGGACACCGAGGAAGAACACGAGGTCGAAGGGCTCGAGCTCCGTCAGCTCGGTGGCCTTGCGCAGGTCGCCATAGACGAAGCGGTGCGGACTCGTCGAGCGAATCGACCCACTTTGCGTGCAGCGGCGCGTCGGACTCGAAGTCCGAGAACACGAGCTCGCTCGGTCGCAGCTCGCGGTCGATCCAGCGCGCATGGACGCCGTACTTCGGACCGACCTCGAGCACCCGCTTGCCCCTGAAGCGCTCGACGTCGACGACGCGCGCCAGGGCGTCCGGAACGAGCGTGAGGTCGGGCAACTCCTCGGTCGCGGTCGTCGGCCGCTCGTCGCCGATCGTCCGTGCGTCCTCGACGTACTCCGTGAGCTCGTCGAGCCGCGGAAGGTTCTCCGGTGTGGGCTCGTAGACCTGGAGGCCCATGCGCACGGCCGCCGACCACACCGCCCTCTTCACGAGCCCCGGCACGATCAGGTCACCGGCCAGGGGTGCTCGGCGAGCACCTGCTCGTTCAGCTCCACGCCCCAGCCCGGCCCGGACGGGATACGCAGCTCCCCGGCGGAGATCTCCGGCAGCGCCGTGACGAGCTCGTCTCGCCAGGGGACGTCGTCGACGTCGTACTCGAGGATGCGGGCGTTCGGGATCGCGGCGCACCACTGGGCGGCGATGAAGGTCGCGAGATGCGAGTAGTAGTTGTGCGGCGCGCAGTTGACCTCGAACGTCTCCGCGAGGTCGGCGATCTTCTTCGCCTGGTGGAACCCGTTCCAGATCACGTCGACCGAGGCCACGTCCATACCGCCGGCCTCGAGGTGCGGCCGGAAGTCGCGGCTTCCGTAGAGGTTCTCACCCGAGCAGATAGGCATCGGCGCGACGTGTCGGACGTGCGCGAGCGCGCCGGGGTCGAAGAGGTCGACCTCGAGCCAGAGGAGATCGAACGGCTCGAGCGCCTTTGCAACCCGGACGCAGCCCTCGGGCTCGAGGTTGAAGTTGAGGTCGACGATGGGCCGCGCGGCGCCCTTCGTCCCCTTCACGAATGCCTCGAGCAGACGCACGAGCGCGTCCGCGATCTCGTCCGCGCGCAACGTACCGCCGCCCCCGTCGAACCCGGGCATGAGCACCTTCGGGTCGGCGCCGGGCACCACGACGTTCGTCTTGAAGGCCGCGTATCCGGCGTCCACGACCTCCCGCCCGAGGGCGGCGACGTCCTCGTACGAGGCGAGCTTCGGCGTCCCGGTCACCGCGAACGCACGAGCGCGCGTCGTGCCGCAGTGCGACCAGTACGTCGGGATGGTCTCGCGCGTCGGGCCGCCGAACAGCTCGTACACCGGCACGCCGAGCGCCTTTCCCTTGATGTCGAGCAGCGCGTTCTCGATGCCCGCGAGCGCCTTGGCGATGATCGACCCCGGGCTCTGTCGGGTCGCGCGGTAGAGATCCCAGTAGATCGCCTCGACCGGCCTGGGGTCACGTCCGAGGACGAGTGGCGCGAGGTCTTCGACGATCCCCGCGAGACCGCGCGGCGAGCCGTGGGAGTCGGTGATCTCGGCCCAGCCGACGAGCCCGTCGTCCGTCGTCGCCTTCAGGAAGATCCACGGACGCCAGCCGGCGTCGCAGGTGAGCGTCTCGAGGGAGGCGACCTTCACGAGGTCGGAGCATAGGGTGGCCGGTCGACCTCGGTGAGCGTCACCTCACCGGCCGCGACGAGCCGTTCCGCCCGCTGCCAGTCCTCCTCGTCGTCGACGTTGAAGCCCTCGAGCCCGTCGGTGAGGAACGGTGCGAGCACGTTCCCCTCGCGCGTGCCGGTCTCGGTGACGACGCGCGTCCATGCGATCTCGAGCGCGCTGTTCTGGACGTACACCTGCGGCAGCGCCTGGTACTGGCCCGCGTGCCAGGCGACCTCGAGGTCCGACTGGTCGAGCAGCGGGCTCATCGTGCGGCCGTCGTCGGCGAGCAGCCACATCTTCCCGGGGTGCTGCTTCACGCGCTCGACCGCGCGCACCGAGTCCGCCTCCGGCGTCGCGAGCAGCTGGTCGAGCCCGCGCCGCACGACATCGGGCCCGCGGAACGGGTTCGTGGCGCGGATCAGGGCGAAGAGGTCGTAGCGCTCCTCGAGCCGCTCGAGCGTGTACGCGAGCCACTCGACGTCCGGCGAGGTCGAGGTCGCGTACTCGGCGGGCCGCAGGAAGGGCACGTCGGCGCCGTACCAGCGCGCCACGTCGGCGATCTCCTCCGAGTCCGTGGAGACGACGACGCGTTCGAAGCAGCCGCTCTGGCGCGCGGTCTCGATCGCGTACGCGAGAAGCGGATGACCGGCGAGCGCGCGGATGTTCTTCCCGGGGACGCGCTCCGAGCCGGACCGAGCCGGGACGAACGCGACGGCGCGCGCCGCGCTCACCTGAGACCGGCGGCGGCGGCGAGCTCGGTGAGCGTCGGGACGGACACGTCGAGCCGCTCGGCGGTGCGGAGGACGCCACCCAGGATCGCGTCCAGCTCGGACCGCCGGCCGGCGGCGACGTCCCTCGCGGCAGACGTCGTGGTCTCGTCGGCCATCTCGTCGATGATCGCCCACTGGGCGGCGGCGCGGAGGGAGACGCCGTCCGCTTCCGCGACCGCGCACGCCTCGACGATCGCCGAGTCGAGCCGCGGGCGCCACTTCGGGTCGTTGCGCAGCTCGCCGAGCGTGCGGCCGGATACCGAGGTCACCGCCGCCAGCGGCGCGATGCGCGCGAGCTTGTGCCAGAGGACGCGCTTCTCGCTCTGCCCGACGCGCACGTCCATGCGCGCACGTCGAAGCATGTCGGCCGCCTGCTCGACCTCCGCCGCGCGAGAGCGTCTCGGAGGCGAGCGTGATCAGCGGAGGCGGCGTCGCCTCGACGATCTGCACGCGTCCGGCGCGGTACGCCTGGTAGTGGGAGATGGTTCCGGCGGCGACGCGGTCGCGGAAGCGCGCCCGGAGAACGTCCATGTGCTCGAGGCCGTTGAGCAGCGGGAGCACGACGCCGTTCGCGACGGCGTCCGGGTCGACGCGCTCGACAGCGTCGTCGAGGCCGGGCGCCTTGACCGTGACGAGCAGGAGATCCACCGGCTTCGCGAGCTGCTCGACCACCTCGACCCGCGCGGCGAGCGTCCCCTCCGGAGACTCGACGACGAGTCCGGCCAGCGCGATGAGCCCCGCCGCCTCGGGGTGCGCGACGCAGACGACGTGCACGCCCGAGTTCGCGAGCCGGACGGCCAGCGCGCCTCCGACGGCGCCGGGGCCGAGGACTGCCGCAGTGTCGCTCATGCCTTCGCCGGATCGACCACGAGATTCACGACCTTGAGATCGGAGTACACGTCGAGCGCCTCGATCCCTGCCTCCCGCCAACCGGTACCCGAGTCCTTCACGCCCCCGAACCCCATGTGCGGCTCGGAGCCGTGCGTCCCGGCGTTCACGACGACGACGCCGGCGTGCACTCCTTCGGCGAATCGCATCGCGCGGTGGACGCTCGCCGTGTGGATCGCCGCCGTGAGGCCGTATGCGGAGTCGTTCACGAGCCCGATCGCCTCGTCGAGTGCCCGCCGCGCGGTACAGCACGGTCACGGGACCGAAGAGCTCCGTGCGCGAGACGGCGGCGTCCGGGGCGGCGCCCTCGACGACGGTCGGCGCGAGGTACCAGCCCTGCCGCTCGAGCCGCTGCCCCCCTGCGAGGACGGTCGCCCCGTCAGCCCGAGCCTCCTCGAGGCTCACGAGCATCCGTTCGAGCGATTCGCGACTGATGACGGGCTGGGGGGCGAGCGACGTCGTGGCAGCGACCAGCCGCTCGCGGAACGCGTCGTAGACCTCGTCGAACACGATGATCCGGCTCGCCGAGGCGCACCGCTGGCCGGCGTTCGAGAATGCCGAGGCCACGGCCCAGCGGACGGCGTTCTCGAGGTCGGCGTCGTCACAGACGACGAGCGCGTTCTTCCCACCGAGCTCGAGACACGTCTTCGCAAGGCGGCGCGCGGCCACCTCGTTGATCACGCGTCCAGTCGAGGCCGAGCCCGTGAAACTGACCAGATCGACGCCGGCGTGCGCCACCAGCGCCGCGCCCGCTTCGCCGCCGAGCCCGTGCACGACGTTGAGCACGCCGGCCGGCACGCCGGCCTCGAGCGCGAGCTCGCCGAAGAGCGACGCTGACGCCGGCGTGTGCTCGGACGGCTTCACGACCGCCGCGTTTCCGCAGAACACCGCCGGGAACGCCTTCCACGCGATGTTCGGCAGCGGCGTGTTGAAGCTCATGATCAACGCAGCCACGCCGAGTGGCTGCCTCAGCGTGAGCACGGTGCGGTGTGCCATCGCCGCCGTCGTCGTCCGGCCGTACGAACGGCGCCCCTCACCCGCGATGAACAGCCCCATTTCCACCGCCGCGTCCGTCTCGCCGAGCGCGAGCTCCTCCGGCTTGCCGGTCTCCTCCATCACGAGCGCTGAGGCCTCTTCGCGCCGCTCGCGCAGGTGAAGCGCGAGGTCACGGACGACGTCACCGCGAAAGACAGCCGTGCGCTCGGCCCAGCCGGGCTGCGCCCGACGAGCGGCGGAGATCGCCTCGTCGACGTCCGCTGAGCCGGAGCGCGCGACGCGACAGAGGAGGGTCTCGTCCGCCGGCCGGAGCTTTTCGATCCACTCCCCGCCGCGCGCCGGCGCCGCGCGCCCGTCGATGAGGTTCCCGACGTCGGGCAGCGCTACCAAGCCGACCAGCCGCCGTCGACGACGACGTTCGAGCCGGTGACGTACGACGACGCGTCGGAGGCGAGGAAGACGACCGCCCCGAGCGCCTCGTGCGCCTCGAGCATGCGCCCCATCGGAGAGCGCTGCGCCCAGGCGTCCAGGAACGCCTGCTCCTGCTCGTTCCGGACACCGGCGAGCGTGAGCGTGTTCACGCGCACGCCCGACGAGGCCCAGTACGTCGAGAGGTATCGGGTGAGATTGAGTACGGCCGACTTCGAGACCGAGTACGCGACGGGCTTGACGAAGGTCTCGCCGCGAGCACGGCGGAACTCGTACAGCTCCTGCACGGGCGAGAGGAGACCGTAGACGGACGACACGTTGACGATCGAGCCGCGTCCCTCGCGCGCCATCGCGGCGCCAACCGCCTGGCAGCAGAGGAACGTCCCCTTCACGTTCACGTCCATCACCGCGTCGAACGCCGCCTCCGGGTACTCCTCGAACGGTCCGACCTCCTCGGCCGGCGCGTCCGGCGGCGAGTCGAGGGCGGCGTTGTTGACGAGGACGTGGGGAACACCCCAGTCTCCGACCAGCTCGTCGAGCGCGCGCTCGATCGACGCGCGGTCGGTCACGTCGACGCGGAACGCACGGGCGCCGTCCGGAACGGCGCCGTCCACGATGTCGAAGCTGGCGACGCGCATCCCTCGCTCCGCGAGACCGGCGAGGTATACCTGGCCCAGCTGTCCCATCCCGCCCGTGACGATCGCGACGCGACCCTCCAGATCGAAGAGCGGATCGCTCATGCCGCGGTGGCCGCCCGCTTCGCGCCCCAGATCGCGTCGCACAGCTCGCGCACGCAGCCGTGACCTCCGGCTCGCGAGAGCACGATGCCCGCGAGCGGCACGACCTCGGCCCACGCATCGGCCGGGACCACCGCCAGCCCGGCCGCTGCCAAGCACTCGGCGTCGTTGATGTCGTTGCCGAGGTACGCGGTCTCGTCGAGTGAGAAACCCCGTCTCTCGAGCTCGTCGCTGCAGCACCGGGAGCTTGTCCTCGATCCCACGGACGCACTCGATGCGGATCTTCCGGGCGCGCGCGGGGACGGCGTCGTTCGTCTCCGACGTGAGGACGAAGTACTCGACGCCGACCTCGTCCAGCCTGCGCAGCCCCGCCGAGTCGCCACGGAAGCAGGCGACGCTCTCCTCGCCGCGGTCGTTCGTCCATACGCGGTTGTCCGAGAAGACCCCGTCGAAGTCGAACACGACGAGCCGGATCTCTGAGAGCGGGGTCACGCTTCGCGCGCGGCGACGGGCTGGTCGACCCGCTCGACGTCGTCGTCGGCGACGGCCTGCTCGAACGCGAGCGGACGCACGAGGGTCCGGCCGACGAGCGACTCGAGCTCGTACGGAGGCAGACCACCGTCGGCAGGCGATTTCGCCACGAGGTCGCCCGGCGCAAGGACGTGGCCCACCGGCAGGTCGCGCGCCGCGACGAGCTTCTTCCCCATCTTCTCGAGCGGACGCTCCTCGCTCGCGAGCGGGCGCTTCACGCCGTCGCCGAGCGCGTCCGGGATCCGGTGGAGATCGCGGACCAGCCGCCTCATCCCCTCGGGCATGAGCGAGAAGGCGTGATCCGAGCCCTTCCAGGCGTGGTTGAGCGTGAAGTGCTTCTCGAGGACGCGCGCGCCCAGCATGTAGCCGACGAGCGACATCGCGATGCCGCTCTGATGGTCGGAGAGTCCGACCACGAGGTCGGGGAAGCGCTCGCGGTACGTCTCGATGACGCCCAGGTTGAGCTCCTCCACCTCGCACGGGTACGACGCCGTGCACTGCATGACGCACAGCTGCTCGTTGAGCGGGAGCACGGTGTCGACTGCGCGCTCGACGTCCTCGAGCGTCCCGCCTCCCGTCGAGACGAACATCGGCCTGCCGAACGCGGCGACGTGGCGGAGGAGCGGCGTGTTCGCGAGGTCGCCGGAGGCGATCTTGAAGGCCGGCATCCCGAGCTCCGCGAGGAAGTCGGCGCTCGCCTCGTCGAAGACCGTGCCGAACAGGGTGACGCCCTCCTCGCGGGAGAACTCACGGAGCTCGAGCCAGTCGGAGGCCGACAGCTCGAGTGCCTCCCGATGCTCGCCGTACGTCCTGCCGAACGAATGCTCGTTGTCGTACGGCGCGTCGTAGAGCGCCCGCGTGTACAGGCTGGCGTTGTCGCGCTTCTGGAGCTTGACCGCGTCGGCGCCGCACTCACGGGCCGCGCGAACGAGCGCCTTCGCCTTCTCGAGATCGCCCTGATGGTTGTGCCCGATCTCGGCGATGACGTAGGCGGGGCCGTCCCTCGTGATGACCCTGCCGTCGACGACCAGCTCGCGCACGGGGCGATGGTACTAGCGAGGGCGGCGCGGTCCGAGCAGGCTTCCGCCTGCGAGCAGCACGAACGCCGGAGCGACGGGCACCGCGTAGTGCGGCACCGACGGGATCGCGAGCGCGCTCAGCACGAGCACGATGAGCGCTGCGATCGCCGGCGTCGCCAGCGCGAACGCTCGGTCCGTACGGCGGACGACGAGCGATACGACACCGACCAGGAGCCACAGGATCGGCGGCGGGAACCAGTGCGAGGCCTGGTTGAGGCGCAACGCGAGCTTCGCGTTCCCTGATCGGTCCGGGAGCCGCCCGCCGAGCTCGTCCATCCGAGCGTGCAGGGCGTCAAGCCGCTCCCGATCCTCGGGGCGCGCGAAGACCAGGTGCCGCTCCGTCGGCGACGTCCACACCGTCCGAATGCCACCGTTCGCTGTGGTCGGTGCGCTGTCGTGCGGCGCCGGGATGCGCTGTCCCTCCGTCGGCTTGGGGAGCCGCTTCCCGTTCACGACGATGGTCTCCCCGTTTCCGGCGTCCACGCCCCCGGCGCCGCCACTCGTGACGACGCTTTCCCCGGACAACGGGCGGTACACGGGATCGTGGAGCAGGTCCCACACTGTCGTTGCGACACCCCGCGAGTACGTCGCTGGATGCGTTCGGACGGCCTCGATGCCGACGCTGCGAAGGATGCGGGAGTCACTCTTCCACCCGTATAGGCGGTTGGAGAGCGTGGTGAGGTCGTTGATCATCCGCGGGCTCGGGTCGGTGAAGAAGTCCTCGCGGCCTATCCCGTACGACCGATACGGCTCCTCGGTCAAGAGATACCGGGAAACGAGGAGTGCGAGCTTCCTCGACTCGGGACCGTTCTCCGGCCGCACGATGCGATCGTTCAGGTACGCGCGCTCGAACGGCAGCCGCGAGTTACCTCCGGTCGCCACCGTGTACTTGCCGTAGAGGACGCCGTTGTGGACGACCCACAGTCCTAGCAACGCCATCGCCGAAACGGCGAGCGCGGCGGCGGAGGCGAGGCGCACACGCCACGGGATCGCGAGCGCGAGCGGGAGCAGAGCGAGTAACAGCAGCGCCTGGTTCCCGGGCCGGACGAGGACCAGCCCCGCGATCCCCGCTCCGACGAGCGCGAAGCGACCGGGCGTCGGCACGAGAACCGCCCGCACGGCGAGGAGCGACCACCCGGCGAAGGCGGCTGCGAAGACGGAGTCCGACGCGAGCTCGTGGAAGAGGATCCCGTACCCGGGATACGCGAGGAGCGCGACCGTGACGAGCACCGCGGCGCCGGCGCCGAATGCGCGTGTCGCCAGGAACCACGCGACGATCGAGAGCGCGTACAGCAGCGACACCGCGGGCTCCGCGAGCGCACCGCCCGCGACGTCGAGGAGCCCACCCGTGACGAGTGGCGCGATCGGCGTGCGGCCGAGGACGTAGCCGAGGTCGATCGGATGGCGCTGCCAGAGCTCCACGTATCCGCCGACGTAGGTGCCGAAGTCGCGCCCGGCGGCGAGGGGAATCGCGATCGACTGGATCCACCACACCGCGAGGGCGACGACGAAGACCGCACCGACGCCCCACATCGAATCGACGAACTCGAGGGCACGAGCGACGCCTCGGCGTAGGGACGTCACGGCGATGAGGCTACACACCGCCGCAGACCGGATCGGCCGGCGGCATCATGAGCGTCCCCGACTGGAACACCAGCCGTCCGGAGTGCTCCGCGGGGCTTGACACACTCCGCACGTGTTCGAAGCGGGGACTGGGATACTCGCGCTCGGTCCGATCGGCAGTGGACTCGTGTTGGCGTCGTTCGTCACTGTCCGCCGCTTCGCGGAGTTCGTCGTCGCCGTCTATGTGATCGCGTTCGCCGAGATCGTCGGGCTCGTCCTTCTTCTCTCCGCTTTCGCGGAGCTGACACGAGCGGCGCTTCTGATCGGATCGCTCGCACTTCTCGCCGCAGCTCTGGGGGTCAAGCTTCTCACCGGCGGAGAGCTGGCTCCGACCCTGGCATTTCCTGCGGTCCGGGTCCTCCTGGATTCGCGCGCAGTGCTGGTACTGAGCGGAGTCCTGGCGATTGCGTTTGCATACGCACTCGCTCTGATCCTCGGCACGCCGCCCAATGGCTGGGATCAACTCAACTACCACCTCGCGCGCGCTGCGCTGTGGCTCGAGGAGGGAGTCGGCTACATCGGCGCGGCCTACGACGAGCGGTTGAACATCTATCCACCGAACGGGGAGATCCCGTTCTCGTACTTGCTCGGCACGACCGGCGCCGAAACCACTGCGGCGCTCGCCCAATTCGGTGCCACCCTGGCGTGCATGGCAGGAGTCTTTGCGCTCTCGAGGAGGTTCGGTCTCGACGTCCACGAGGCCGCCTTCGGCGCGCTGCTCTTCGCCTCTCTTCCCATTGTCGTCCTCCAGTCGACAACGACCAAGAACGACCTGATCGTCGCATCGTTGCTCCTGTCGGCCACCGTCCTGCTTCTCGGCGACAGCCGATCAGCCGTGGCGGTGGGGTCCCTTGCGTGCGCGCTCGCAGTGGGAGCCAAGTTCACGGCAGGCTACGGCGTCGTAGTCCTCGTCGCGCTCGCGATCGTGGCGCCGCCGAGAGACCTTCGTGTCTCACGACTCGTCGGCATCGCGTGCGCAACACTGCTCGGCTCGTACTGGTATCTCGTGAACGCGTTCGAAGGCGGCGGCCTGCTCGGCGATCGACCGAGCATCCCTGGTCTCACGTCGCTCGCCCATCCGCGCGAGAACCTCGTGACACTCGTGGGGGACCTCGTGGACTGGCTCGATCTCTCCGGCTCGGATGGTGCCGACCTTCTGCTCTACGCCCTCGCCGCCCTTGCGGTGACCTCCGCGCTGGCCCTCACCGGACAGCCGCGGCGCACGTCGATCCTCGCCGGCGCTCTGGTCGCCCTGCCACTGCTCATATGGGTGGCGGCCACTCAGGTCGGTCGGCCGGCGCTCATGGCCGTGTCCGATGTGCTCGACTCTCCGCAGGCCTACCTCGCGGAAGGCACCGATGCCGCCTCACCCACCGTCGCGTCCGACACTGGCTCGTGGTTCGGCCCAGTGGGTCTACTGCTGGTCTCGTCGACCGGCGTGGGTGCAGTGATTCTCGCCCGGCGGGGCTCGATCCCACGCACGGCCCTCGTCGCCGGCCTCTCTCCTTGTGCGTGGCTGATTCTCGTTTCACTGACGCTCACCTACCACCCCTGGCAGGGTCGGTTCTTCATCTTTCCGGTCGCCCTCTCCGCATCGCTTTGGGGCGTCGTGCTTCGACGACCGGCGTTCGCCTGGGCGGCGGTAGCCCTCAGCGCGACGACCGTCTTGCTCACGATGGCCCATTACGTGGAGAAGCCTTCGGGGCTTCGGCTCCTCGACAGCACACAGGCGACCTCGGTCTGGCAACTGGACCGGTCGGAGATTCAGTCCCAACACGATCCCGCGCTGGAGCCCGTATTGCGATTCATGGACGAACACGTTCCAGAAGACGGCTCGATCGGGCTCGCGCTCGGTGCAAACGACTTCGGTTATCCCGCCTTCGGACCGCACCTCGAGCGAACCGTGCGGCTCGTCCCGGTCGGATCGCCTGCAACCGATATCCGAACGGACTGGCTCTATGCAAACCCCGAGCGCGCCGAGGGAATCGACCCCATGTGCTGGCGCACGGCATTCCGGTCGGCGGCGGGAACCGTGTTTCAACGGATTCGCTGCGCCAACTGAGCGCACCGATCCGGCGGAGCCGCATACCAGCGGAGAGGCGCGGCTCGGCTGGCGGCCTCGTTATCGTCCGCTGGCGTGACTCCGAGCCGGCTCGCTCAGGTCTTGCGCTGGCTCATGTTTGCCGTCGTGGCGGTTTTCGCAGCGGCGATCACGTTCGCCGCCGTGGTCGTCCCCTACCGCCTCTGGGACTCCCTCGCATTCGGCTCGTGGTCGAGAGCGATCGCGAGGACGGGGGACGTCTGGTCGGGCACCGAGGCGCTGAACGTCTCGCGACCGCTCTTCTACGTCCCCCAGGGGATCCTCTGGCGCTTCGTCACCGAGGACGAGTGGATCGGCAGGCTGCTCTCGGCCGCATTCGCAGCGGTTCTCGTCGCAGCGGTGTGGCAGCTGGCACGTCAGCTCGCACCCGAGCGGCCGGCTCGCGACTTCATGCCGCCGCTCGCGGTCGTCGGCCTGCTGACGTCGGCTGTCTTCGTGGCGTTCGCGGCGGCCGGGATGACGGACGTTCCCGTTGCGGCCGCATGCGCTGCGACGGCGGTCGTTCTCTGGTCTCGACTCTCCCCGGCGGCACTCGTCGTCCTCGCGGCGCTCGCAGCGGCCGCGACCGTCCTCGCGAAGCCGTCGGGACTTCTCGCCCTCGTAGGCCTCGCGCTCGCGACGGCCGTCCTGCGGGGCCGCGCCGCGCTTCCGGGGCTCGGCGGAGCAGCGATCGGGGTCGGTCTCGGCATCGCGTACGACGCCTGGCAGGCCGCGCGCCTCGACGCCGGCCTCGCTGCGCTCCTGCGCGCGGGGAACGACAGCTTCTGGCTCGAGCGGGGCGCGGCCGCGCGATTCGACACGATCGCCGGCGCCGCGTGGATGGGGGCAGGCGCCCGTCTGCTCGTGACCTACGGGCTCGCGCACGGGCTCGCACGAGCGCTCGGGGGAGGAAGCCGGGTCTCGCTCGGCGTCGGCGTCGCCGCTGCAGTCGTATGGTCGACGGCGGGTCCGGTCGCCGCGGGCGACGGCATCGACTATCCGTTCGACGGCAGCGCCCTCGGCATCGTCGCCTGGCTCGTGCTCGTGGCCGCCCTCGTCGCAGCACCGCTCCTCGCGCGACTCGATCCGACCCCGCGCCGCATTCACGTCGCACTGCTCGCGTGGCTCGCTCCGGTCGCGCTGGTGTGGGCTACGCAACGCCCCGACGAGCCGCGCCTGCTCGCGCCGGCGTGGCCGGCATTCGCGCTCCTGACGGCGGCTGCGCTCACGAGCGCATCGGTCGCGCTCCTCCGCTACCGGCCGCTCGCCGCGCTCGTGCCCGCCGTCGCGGTCGCCGCAATCGCGTTCGCGAACGTGGTGTCCGTCGACGGGCTCGGCCGCGACGGCTGGCGCTCGCTGCTCGACCTCGGCCCGTCGGGTTGGGGCGACCGCGCAGAGATGGAGAACTTCGCGTACGGGCCGTTCTCGTACCAGCTCGATCTCGCACGCGAGAACGTCCGCGCGGGCGATCGCATCGTCTCGAGCGACGGGCGGCTCCGGTACTTCTTCCCGGGCCAGGTCGAAGTCCTCTACGCACGGCGATGTGGCGAGCTCACCGGCGCGCGGTTCTTCTCGTTCCTCTCCTCGGGCGAGAGCCTCGAGTTCGCGCAGCTCCAGAGTCAGCCGACCAACTCGCTGAGCTGGGTCCAGTGCGACCGGCCCCCGCTCGAGCTCGTCGGCGAGCAGGCCGGGATCTACGCGGCGTTCGTCGTTGGCGGACCCCCCGCCCGCGAGCCCACGGAGGAGGACTGCCACATCGAAGCCACGGCAGGCGAGCTGAACGACGCCGTGTTCGGGAGCGACCTCGGCTACGCCGACGGCGAGCGAGCTCGTTCGGCGTGCTCTCGAGGTGGGCTTCACGGGCGCTCGCATCGAACGAACCGGATGCGAGCGATTCCGCGTGGTCGTCACCGGGATTCCGGACGATCCGGCGGTCCAGCGCGAGTTCCGACAGGAGACCCAGAGCGTCGGCCTCGACGTGTCGTACGAGCCGGCGGTGCGGTACGCCGAGGTCCCGCCGGGGATCACCCCGGTCCCGCCGTGATCATCCGAGCGCGTCGCGATAGGAGGCAACGGTCGCCTCTGTCGCGGCCTCCCACGAGAAGCGCTCGCGTGCGGTGTCCCGTGCGGCGACGCCGAGCCGCCGCCTGAGGCCCTCGTCGGCCAGCAACCGCTCGATCGCGGCGCGGAGAGCGGACGGATCGCGCGGAGGCACGAGGAGGCCGGTCGACGCCGTCCTCGACCGCATCGACGAGGCCGCCGACCGTCGTCGCGACGACGGGTCGCCCGTGCGCCATCGCCTCACGCGCGACGACGCCGTAGCCCTCGCGCCGGGAGGGGCAGACGACGACGGCCGCCCGCTCGTAGTAGCGGCCGAGTTCGTTCGGGGAGACGAACCCGACTGCCTCCGGCACCTGGTCGCGCAGCGGCCCGTCGCCGACGATCACTCGCGGAACGTCACTCGTCGCCTCCAGCAGCTCGTCGATCCCCTTCTCCTCGGACAGCCGCCCGACGAAGAGGACGTGAGGTGGATCGTCCGGCTCGCCGACGGTCTCCGGAAGCGCGACTCCGCTCGGCACGACGCGGACGGCACGCGCGCCGAGCGCCCTCGCCTCCGACGCCAACGCGTTCGAGGGGCAGAGAACGAGCCGTGCCTTGCGCACGAGACGCCGCGCCAGCCCATGGCACGCGCCGCGCGAGCTCGACGTCGGTTCCCCAGAGCTGGAGGACGAACGGCTTTCCCGTCGCCGCGGCCGGCAGCGCCGAGGGAAGCCAGTGCGCGTGGACGAGGTCGGCGTCACGAGCCGCGCGGCGTGCGGCCCGTGCGTACGATGACGAGAAACGCGGGCACGAGCAGCGCCTTCCACGGGCGTCTGCGCACGTTGCCGACGATGCCGTCGCCGTACGCGAGGCCGAAGTGCCGAAACGACGCCGGCGAGACGACGGCGACCTCGACTCCCGCGGCTCGCAGGTGCTCGACGGCGTCCCGGACGAAGGCTCCTGCGACGTCGTCCGGCTCGCGCGGATACGACGTCGTCAGGACGACGACCTTCATTCGCGTCGCGCGCCGAGAGCGACGACCGGGAGCGCTGCCGCGAGGGTCGCGAAGACGTAGAAGTAGTAGAAGGTCATCGTGAGGTAGAAGACGTTCGCGACGAGCGTCGCCACGAGCGCGGCCGTCATCCCCCACGCCACGGGTCGGATCCGCGCGGCGAGGGGATCGTGGGCCGCGGAGAGCGCGCGGCCGATACGCCGGGCGGCTCCGAGCCTGCGGAAGATCCAGACGACGAACGCGGCGAAGAGGAGCAGCGCCGACGATCCCGGTCTCGACGATCGTCGCGACGTAGAACGAGTGCGGGCCGAAGTCCGGTCGTCCCGTGACGAACTCGTAGTAGACGGCGAAGTTGTTCAGGCCGAGACCGAGGAACGGGTGCGTCGAGAGGATGTCCGGGACGAACGAGTAGACCGCGAAGTGGGGCGAGGCCGCTCCGCGGCTGGTGTTCGTCCTCGCGCGAAGGACTGTGAGGAAGAAGTCGAGCCGGATCACGATCACCGTCGCGACGAGCACGGCTACGGCTGCGAGCGGTACGAGGAACGCGGGCCGTTTCAGGTGGCGGCGATACGGCAGCGCGAGGATGAGAGCCCCGCATCCGAGCCCGAGGAGCGCGCTGCGCGACAGCGTCGCGAGCTCGACCAGGAGCATGAAGGCGAGGGAGATCGCGAGCGGTGTCTTCAGCCGGTGCCCGGCCTCGAGGCGGAGATAGAGCGGCGTCAGCACGAGGAGCGGGATGAGCGAGCTCGATCCCGAGATGGTTCGGGTCGCCGGTGAGCGCATTGGGGCGGAACACCTCCTGCGTGCCACCGACCGCACCGAAGACGTTGATCCCCGTCTGCCGCGAGGTGACCGGCTGGATGAGGATCTGGTCGAGATTGACGCCCGCCTCCGCCAGCCCGAGCTGGACGACGCCGTAGACGGCGTCGAGCCCGATCCCGCCGAGGAATGCCGCCAGGGCGTACCAGTAGAAGCGGAGCCCGCGCCGCGCGAGCAGCGCGATACCCGTCACCAGGAACCCGAAGTGGAGCACGAACTTCACCATCCCCTTCGCCCACTGCGCGAGCGCCTGGCCGGTGTCGAGGCTGTAGAAGCCCGCCAGGTACACCAGAGCGAAGAGGAGGAGGAAGAGGAAGGCGATCATCGCGGTGCGCGTGAATCCGCCGTCGTCCCGTTCGAGACGATCCCAGGCGAAGAGCACGAGGAACACCGAGGTGAGGATGTCCGAGAGCGTGAGCGACCCTGCGAGCTCCCACTGCAGCTTGTGGAACGTGACGGTGAAGATCGTCAGCAGGAAGAGCCCGTCGAGGAAGGGCTGAACGAGGACGCGGTCAGCGGCGCCCCTGCGACTCAGCGTGAGCGCCTGGGTCGTCATGCGATCTCGGCGAGCAACGCTGCCATGTCCTCGACGCGGGCGCGCCGGGAGAGCCTGTCCTCGTCCGCTCTCGCGAGCTCCACCGAGGGAAGTCCGCCGTTTGCGAACCGACTATGCAGGCCGACGAGCGCTTCCCGGATCGCGCCGACGTCGTCGGGCGCGACCACGACGCCGGAGCCGGTCTCGCGGATCAGCTCGGCAGCTGCGCCGTCGGGCGGGACAACGGCCAGGATCGGGCGGCCGGCCGCGAGGTACTCGAACACCTTCCCCGAGAGCACGCCCTTGCCGCGACCGCCCGCGTCGGGGACGAGCAGGAGCAGCGCCTCCGAGTCGCGCTGGTAGCGCAGCGACTCGCCGCGCGGCAGGTAGTCGACCAGCTCGAGCCGGTCGCCGAGTCCGAGCGAGTCCGCCCACTCCCGGTCCGTCGCACGGAAGTCGCCGACGAAGCGCGCGACCGCGTCGAGGTCGGCGTCGTGGAACGCCTGCAGGAACGGCCGCGGGTCGCGCTTGCCGAAGAAGCTGCCCGTGTGCGTGATGCGGAAGCGCTCGCCCGGCACGTATTCGAGCCCCGCGAAGTCGTCGAAGTCGCAGCCGTTCGCGATGACGCGCACCTCTCCGCGCGCATCGAGCTCGCGCACCTCCGCGGCGATCGCCTCGGAGACGCAGGTGACCGCGTCGGCGCGGCGCGCGATGAGCTTCGCCACCTGCTCGTTGGCGGCCTGGCGCGCCCGCGCCGCAGCCGTGTCGTCGCGACGGTGCTGGTTCGCGACGATCGGATCGCGAAGATCGGCGATCCAGCGGGCACCGGTCGCACGCTGGACGGCCGCGCCGACGAAGTGGACCGACGGGGGTGGCGACGTCGTGATCACCGCGTCGATGCCCTCGCGGCGCACGATCCCGATCGCGGCGGGGATCGCCGTCAGGTTCCACGTGACGCTCGCGTCGGGGAGGAGGAGACGTCGGGCCGTGATGCGCGCCTGGAGGACGGCGCGCTCGAGGCCGGCGGCCGCGCGGAGCTCCTCGGCCGGCTTTCGCGCCTGCGGGCCGACGTAGCGCGCGCGGTGGATCCAGGCCTGCGTCGGCACGCGGAGCTCGGGATCGCGGTGGACCCACTTGGGATCGTCCGGGGCGAGGACGTGCGTCTCGACGCCGAGCGCCGGCAGGTACTGCGCGAGCTTGAGCGAGCGCTGCACGCCGCCGCCGCCGGCGGGCGGGAAGTACATCGTCACGAGCAGCACCTTCACGGCCGCGAAGGGTAGAGCCAGAACGCCGCGCTCAGCCCGCGGAGAGCGCGTCGCGCGCGGCCTCGATCGTCGCGTCGATCTCGGCATCGCCGTGCGCCGTGGACACGAAGCCGGCCTCGAACTGCGACGGCGCGAGATACACGCCTCGCTCGAGCATCGCTCGGTGGAAGGTCGCGAACCTGCTCGTGTCGGCTCGCTCGGCCGCCGTCCAGCTCGTGACGGCGACGTCCGAGAAGAACAGCCCGAACATCGTCCCGGCGCGTGCGACCTGGATGCCGTCGCCGAGCGTCGAGAGCCCCGCCTCGAGCCTCGCGCCGATGCGCTCGAGCTCGTCCCAGACGCCCGGTGCCGCGATCGCACGCAGCGTCTCGGCGCCCGCCGTCATTGCGAGTGGGTTCCCCGAGAGCGTCCCGGCCTGGTAGACCGGCCCCGCCGGCGCGACGAGCTCCATGATCTCCCGCCGCCCGCCGTAGGCGCCGACCGGGAGGCCTCCGCCGATGACCTTGCCGAGCGTCGTCAGGTCCGGCGTGACCCCGTACAGCGCCTGCGCCCCGCCAGGATGAACGCGGAAGCCCGTCATCACCTCGTCGAAGACGAGGAGCGCGCCCGCGGCGGCCGTGAGCTCGCGCAGGCCCTCCAGGAACCCCGGCTGCGGGAGGACGAGCCCCATGTTTCCGGCGACCGGCTCGACGATCACGGCGCCGATGTCCTCGTGCTCGACGAAGAGAGCGGCGACCGCGTCGAGATCGTTGTACGGCGCGGTCAGCGTGTCGGCGACTGCCCCCGCCGTGACACCGGGCGAGTCCGGCAGACCGAGCGTCGCGACGCCGGAGCCGGCCTGGACGAGCAGCAGGTCGGCGTGTCCGTGGTAGCAGCCGACGAACTTCACGATCTTCGACCGTCCGGTGAAGGCGCGCGCGAGCCGCAGGGCGCTCATCGTCGCCTCGGTGCCGGAGCTGACGAAGCGGACGAGCTCGATGCTCGGCATCGCAGCGCGTATCAGCCGTGCGAGCTCGAGCTCGAGCGGGCTGGGAGCGCCGTAGCTCGTCCCCCGCCGCAGCGCTTCGCCGAGCGCCGCCACGACATCCGGATGCGCATGCCCGAGGATCAGCGGGCCCCACGAGAGGACGTAGTCGACGTACCGGTTGCCGTCGACGTCGACGAGGTACGCGCCCTCGCCGCGCTCGATGAAGATCGGCGAGCCGCCGACGGCGCGAAACGCGCGGACCGGCGAGCTCACCCCGCCTGGGAGCAGCGTCGTCGCCTCTGCGAACAGACGCTCCGACCCGTCGCGTCTCACACACCCGCCCCGGCGAGTGCACCGGCCACCGACTCCGCGGCCGCCTCGCCGGAGGCGATGCAGTCCGGAATCCCGACCCCGTGGTACGCAGCGCCCGCGACGGCCAGTCCGGGATGCGCAATGAGCGCGGTCTCGATCCGCTCGAGCCGGTCGGGATGCCCGATGACGTACTGCGGCATCCCGAGCGGCCAGCGGTGGACGCGGACCAGGAGTGGCCTCGCGGAGACACCGAGGAACTCGACCTCGGCGCGGGCGGCGGCCACGAGCTCGTCGTCCGGGTCGAGTCGTGACGTCACGCGCTCCGAAGCGTCCCATGTAGACGCGCAGGAGCACGGCCTCCTCCGGCGCCCGGTGCTCCCACTTCTGCGACGACCAGGTGCAGGCGAGCACGTCTCCGCCCTCGGCGCGCGGCACCACGTAGCCGTACCCGTCGAGCGGCACGACGTCGGCGCGCGAGAACCCGAGTGTCACGACGACGGACGACGCGTACGGAATCTCCTCGTGTTCCTCCGCCAGCTGGGGGTCGAGCTCGGCGACGAGGTCCGCCGTCGCGAACGCGGGCGTCGCGAGGACGACGCCGTTCGTCGGGATCGTCTCGCCCTCGAGCTCGACGTCGAAGCCGCCCGCGCGGGGCACGACTCGGGTTGCACCTCGCCCTGTACGTAGCTGCGTCCGCGACAGGTCGTCTCGAAGTGCGTCCACGAGGGCGCCCATCCCGCCGCGCAGCGATACGAACGGAGGGCGGTCCGATACCGGGGGCGCCGAGAGCCCGCGGAGCACGCTGCCGTGCTCGAGCTCGATCGCACGCAGCTGCGGAAACGTCGCCCGGAGCGACAGCTGTTCGCCGTCGCCGCCGTAGATCCCGGTCATGAGCGGCTCGACGAGCGCGTCGTACGCCTCGCGGCCGAAGCGACGCGAGACGAACCCGGCAACCGACTCGTCGTCGGCGGCGGATCGCGGCGCCACGTCCGGCTCGGCCGCGAACCTCGCCTTCCCCGCGGCGGAGAGGAGCTCGCTCGTCTCGAGGGCCTCGAGGCTCGTCGGAATCATCCCGGTCAGGCCCTCCGGAAGCGGGTGCAGCTCGTTCCCACGGCGCACGAAGCTGCCGCGATGCTCCGGTCGACGAGCGATCAGCTCGTCACCGAGACCGAGCTCCTCGCACAGTCCGACGCCGCGCTCCTTGCGCGTGAGGAAGCTGTCCGGCGCCGCCTCGACGACGAAGCCGTCGACGTGCTCGGTGCGGATCTTCCCTCCGAGCACGTCGTCCTTCTCGACGAGGACGACGTGCGTCTTGGGAGAGAGCGACTCGAGCCGGCGCGCCGCGGCCAGCCCGGCGATCCCGCCGCCGATCACGACGACGACGGTCACGCGGGGTGTGCCGCGCCGTCCAGAAGCGGTGCCGCGCGCTCACGTACGAGCTCCGCGAGTGCTCCGATGAAGCGCGGATCGTCGTTCAGGGCCGGGCGGCCGTTCGAGCCGCACCCCGAGGCCCGCGGCGACAGCTGCTGCCTTCTGGTCGATGTCGAAGAGGACCTCGACGTGATCCGAGACGAAGCCGACCGGCACCGATACGACGTTCCGCACACCCTGGCCGGCGAGCGCCGCCAGGTGCTCGCCGAGATCCGGACCTGCCCACGGCTCGGGCGTCCGACCCGCCGACTGGTACGCCCACGACCAGCGCTCGTCCGGCAGCCCCGCACGCTGCGCGACGAGGCTCGCCGTCTCGAGGCACTGCGCGCCGTACGGATCACCCGACGCGAGCACGCGCTCGGGAAGGCTGTGTGCGCTGAACACGACGTGGACCGAGTCGCGCTCGTCCTCCGGCCAGCGCGAAAGCCCGTCCTCGACGCGCGCCGCGAACGCCTCCACGAGCCCGTCGACGTCGTGGTAGCTCGGAACGTGCTCGAAGTGGATGCGCCCGCGGTAGAGCTCGAGGCCGTCGGCCACCTTCTGCTGGTAGCGGGCGACGGACAGCGCCGAGAAGTGCGGCGCGAGCACGAGGCTCACGGCGTCCGTCACGCCCTCCTCCGCCATCTCTCCGACGACCTCCTCGATCCAGGGCGACCAGTGGCGCATGCCGAGCCTGCAACGGAAGTCGTCGCCGAGCTCGGCCTGGAGCGCGTCGACCTGCCGCATCGTCCCCTCGAGGAGAGGCGAGCGCCCGCCGATCGCGCGGTAGTTCTCGGTGATCTCGTCCACGACCGCTCGCGGCGTGGGACGGCCGTGGCGGATGTCCGCGAGGTAGCCGGGAATCTCGTCGAGCGACTCCGGCCCTCCGTACGCCATGACGAGGACGCCGATCGGGGCGGTGCGCGTCACGGCGACGTCCGCTCCCGCACGTGCTCGACGAGCCGGCGCACGTTGTCGGGCGGCGTCTGCGGCGTGAGCCCGTGTCCGACGTTGAACACGTGACCGGCACGTCCACCGGCGCGATCGAGCACGTCGTCGATGCGGAAGCGGAGCTCGCGCCAGGGAGCGAGCAGGGCCGCCGGATCGAGGTTCCCCTGCACGGGGCGGTCGAGGCCGACGCGCTCCCAGGCTTCGTCGAGCGGAAGCGTCCAGTCGAGACCGACGACGTCGCCGCCACAGGCGGCGGCGTCCGCGAGGTAGGCGCCGACGCCGAGCGAGAAGTTGATCACCGGCACGCCCGCAGCCGCAACCGCCGCGTAGAGCTCGCGGTTGTGCGGGGCGACGTAGCGCAGGTAGTCCTCGCGGCCGAGCGCGCGCCCAGCCCACGAGTCGAACACCTGCAGCGCCTGTGCCCCGGCCCCGGCCTGGGCGAGCAGGTAGTCGGCCTGCACGGTGACGAGCTTCCCGAGCAACCGCTTCCAGGCGGCGGGCTCGGAGAACATGAACGCCTTCGTCCTCGTGAAGTCCTTCGAGGTGCCTCCCTCGATCGCGTAGCTCGCGAGCGTGAACGGCGCGCCGGCGAAGCCGATGACGGGGACGTCGCGCGGCTCGAGCTCGCGCCGCACGATGCGAATCGCCTCGAGCGTCCCGGACATCGTCTCCTCCGCCGGAGGCGTGCCGAGGAGGTCGACCGCGCGCGTGCTCGAGATCGGATTGCCGATACGCGGCCCGTCGCCCTTCACGAACTCGAGGTCGAGCCCCATGCCCACGAGCGGCGGGAGGATGTCCGAGAAGACGATGGCGGCGTCGAGGTCGAACGAGTCGATCGGCAGGAGCGTCACCTCGGCCGCGAGCTCGGGCGCCCGGATCAGCTCGAGCAGCGAGTGCTTCTCGCGCAGCGCCCGGTACTCGGGCTGGTAGCGGCCCGCCTGCCGCAGGAGCCACACGGGCGTTCGCTCCACCGGCAGGCGCAGGCACGCGCGCAGGAAAGGGGCGGTCGGCTCGAACTCGACCGCGTGCGCCTCGCTCAGGTCCTGGACTGCCACGCCACCCGCCCCACGAAGAACGGCCCCAGTCGCTCGAGATGGAGCGAGGTCTGCTTCGTCTTGCGCATCCGCTGGACGATGATCGAGAGCGGGTGCAGCTCGGGCCCGAGCAGCCCGACGACGAAGTCGTTGTCGTCGCGATCGAGGCCGTGGCAGGCGAGACGGATGTCGAACCCGAGCCCGGCGCGACCGAACGCCATCCCGACCCCGCCGTGCTCCATGAGGATCGTGTCCTGCTCGCGCCGGGACAGCTGCTCGAACGAGCCGGACCGCCTGAGTGGGTACCAGATCGCCCACGGCAGCGCCGGATCGAGCACGCGGCGGCGCGGGCGATCGACGAGGGTCTCCTCGAGATCCTGCTCGTAGCCGATCGCGTACGTGCGGCCGAGCATCGTCAGCTCGGGCTTCGGGACGAGATCGGCGAACGGCGCCGACCGCAGGAACGAGCGGAACTCGGCGACGAACGCGTCGGGCGACTCGCTCAGCGTGAGGAGCGCGACGCCGGTCGGGTCGTTGACGTCCTCGTACAGCACGCCCGTGACGCCTGCGGTGTCGAGGGCGGCGATCAGGGCTCCCGTATCGCCCGCGCTGCCGTAGGCGTGGAGCTGCATGTACAGACGCCGGTCGAGAGACGTCGTCTCCCCGTCCGCCGACCGACCGTGCTCGGCGACGTCGACGCCGGCGGGCTCCGTCTCCTCGGGCCGGTCGTCGACCCGCGACTTCACCGTCCGCTCTGGAGCCACGCAGCCGCGTCCTTCGCGTGGTACGTCACCACGAGATCCGCGCCCGCGCGCCGGATGCCGGTGAGCGCCTCGAGCACGACCGCCCGCTCGTCGAGCCAGCCGTTGGCCGCCGCCGCCTTGACCATCGCGTATTCGCCGCTGACGTTGTACGCCGCGAGCGGGAGCTCCGGGAAGCGCTCGCGCACGGATGCGACGACGTCCAGATATCCCAGCGCCGGCTTGACCATGAGCGCATCGGCGCCCTCCTCGACGTCGAGCGCGGCCTCACGGAGCGCCTCGCGCCCGTTGCCCGGGTCCATCTGATGCGAACGCCGGTCGCCGAACGAGGGGGCGCCCTCGGCGGCCTCACGGAACGGGCCGTAGAAGGCCGACGCGTACTTGACCGCATACGAGAGCACGGCGACGCGCTGCAGCCCCTCGTCGTCGAGCGCGCCGCGGATCGCTCCGACCATGCCGTCGATCATGCCGCTCGGCGCAACCACGTCCGCGCCCGCCTCGCCGTGCGAGACCGCTATCCGCCGGAGGACGTCGAGCGTCTCGTCGTTCAGCACGTCGCCCGCAGCGTCGAGGAGGCCGCAATGGCCGTGATCCGTGTACTCGCAGAGGCACACGTCCGTGACGACGACGAGTTCCGGCAGCGCGTCCTTGAGCGTGCGGATCGCCTGCTGTACGACACCGTCGTCGGCGAAGCTCTCCAGTCCGTGTGGATCCTTGGAGCCCGGGATCCCGAACAGGAGGACGGCTTTCACTCCGAGCGCGTCGAGCTCCCGCGCCTCGGTCACGAGCCGGTCGACCGAGCGCTGGTCGACCCCGGGCATCGACGCCACTGGCCGACGGATGCCGTCGCCGGCGACGACGAAGAGCGGCTGGACGAGGTCGCCGGGCTCGAGCGTCGTCTCACGAACGAGATCGCGCAGGGCCGCGGTACGGCGGAGCCGACGAGGCCGCTTGACGCCCGGGCCGAGCCGGAGCGCCTCGAATGGGTCGGAGTGGTACGACGTCACGCCTTGTCGCCGAACGTGTCCACGAGTGCCTGAATGATGCCGTCGGAGGTCGCCTCGTCGGCGACGAGACCGACCTTGAGCCCGACCTCGCGGGCAACCTTGGCCGTCTTGGGGCCGATGCAGACCAGCATCGCGCCACCCCCGGCGCCACCGGCGGCCGCGAGGCTGCGACACGCCGAACCGCTCGCCAGGACGACGGCATCGGCGATTCGCAGAGGAAGGATCCCCCACATCGGCGGCTCGACGAGGATCGTCCGGTACGCGACGACGGCGTCCACCTGCGCGCCCCTGCCCCGCAGCTCGTCTGCGAGATGCGGCTCGGCGAGGTCCGCCTGCGGGAGAAGCACGCGCAGCCCGTCGATGTCACCGAGACCGGCGGCGATGTCCTCCGAGGCCCGCGCGGCGACGAACGCCGGCTCGACCCCTTGCTCGCGGATCGCGGCCGCTGTCACGGGTCCGACGGCGGCGACCCGTGTCTCCGCTCCGAGCGCCGCGAGCCCCTGGGCGACCGCGGCGACGCCGTTCACGCTGGTCAGCACGATCCAGTCGTAGCTCCCCATCGTGTCGACGGCATCCTCGAGCGCGCGGCCCTCCGCGGGCCGGATCTCGATGAGCGGCACGATCGTGACCTCTGCGCCGAGGCGCTCGAGTTCGTCGGCGAGCGACTTCGCCTCAGGTCGCGTGACGACGATCCGGATCCCGTAGAGCGGCTGGTTGATCATCGAACGCTCGCCAGTATGCGGTCCGCGCCGCGAGAAAGCGCCTCTTCCGCGAGACGCTCGCCGACGTCGGCCGGCTCTCCCTCTCCGGTCACTCGAACCACCTGTCGTCCATCGACCGAGGCGACGAGGCCCTGGAGACGCACCCGAGGGGTCGTCGTCGTGACCGCCAGAGCCGCGACCGGCGCCGCACAGCCGGCTCCGAGCGTGCGCAGGAAGGCCCGCTCCGCGGTCGTCTCGGCCCGTGCGGCCGGGTCGTCGAGCGCTGCGAGCAGCGCGAGCACGGCGTCGTCGTCGGCGCGGCACTGGATAGCGAGCGCCCCCTGGCCCGGGGCAGGGAGCATGGTCTCGTCCGAGAGCCACTCGGTGACGACCTCCTCGAGTCCGAGACGCCGGATGCCTGCCGCCGCGAGCACGGCGGCGTCGTACTCGCCGTCGGAGACCTTGCGGATCCGCGTGTCGACGTTCCCGCGGATCGAGCGGATCTCGAGGTCCGGTCGCAACGCCGCGAGCTGCGCTGATCGCCGCAGGCTGCTCGTGCCGACGGCCGCCCCGGCGGGCAGCTCCTCGAGGGAGCCTGCAGTGCACGCGACGAGGCAGTCGCGGACGTCCTCTCGCGCGGTGACGGCGCCGATCGCGACCCCGGGCGCGTCCTCGGTCGGAAGGTCCTTGAGCGAGTGCACGGCGACGTCGATCGTGCCGTCCCGAAGGGCGCGCTCGAGTTCGGCGGTGAAAAGGCCCTTGCCGCCGATCGAGGGCAGCGGCTCCCCGGAGTCCTGAGTCCGGTCACCAGACAGTGGAGATCACGCGCATCGTGCACTCGAGCGCGGGCCGAACCGTCGCGAGGCGAGCCGCGACCAGATCAGTCTGTGCGCGCGCCAGCGCCGAAGCCCGCGTGCCGAGTGTCACCGCCGCGGGAAGCGGCGGAGCGCTCACTGATCGCTCGGAGCGGAGATGCCGAACAGCTCGCGCACCGCGTCGGCGACGTCGTCCGCGTCGCCCGCTCCGGCGCGCTCGCGTGCGCGCACGGTCGGGTCGTGCAGGAGCTTCGTCACGAGCGCCCTCGACAGGTGCACGACGCGTTCGGCGACGATCGGGTCGACGTCGCCGAGCTCGCGCAGGACGCGGTCGACCTCGCGCGCTCGAATCGACTCTGCATGCCTGCGCAGCTCCGACAGAAGCGGCTCGACCTCGAGCTCGCGATACCTGCGGCCGAAGGTCTCCACCTCCTCCTCGAGGATCCCCTCGACGATCGGCACCTCGGCGAGGCGAGCGGCCATTGCGCCGTCGAGGCCGACGCGCAGGTCGTCGACGTCGAAGAGTCGGACGCCTGGAACCTCGCCTGCCGCCCGTTCGACGTCCGCGGGCACGGCCAGGTCGACGACGACGAGCGGACGCGTCGGACGCGTGTCCATCGCCGCGGCGATCGTGGGCGCCGAGAGGACCGCGGCCTCGGACGAGGTCGCCGCGACGACGACGTCCGTGTCCACGAGCGCGTCCTCGAGCTCGGACAGGGGCAGCGCTCGAGCGCCGCAGCGCTCGGCGGCCTCGACTGCGCGTTCGTTCGTGCGGTTCGCGACGGTGATGTGCGCGAGCCCGCGACTCGCCGCCACGGTGAGCGTCTGCCGGCCGATCCGGCCGGCACCGACGACGAGGAGGCGGCGCTCGCGCAGATCGCCGAGAACGCCTTCGGCGAGGGCGAGCGCCATCGAGCTCGCCGTCGCCGGGTTCTCCCCGATCGCCGTCTCGGAACGGGCCCGTCGACCTGCCGAGATCGCGGTGCGGAAGAGGAGCTCGAGCCCCGGCCCGACCGACCCCTGCGACTGCGCAGCGGCGAGCGCGTCGCCGACCTGGCCGAGGATCTCGGCCTCGCCGAGGACGAGCGAGTCCAGCCCTGCCGCGACACGGCAGAGATGTCTCGCGACGTCTTCGCCGGCGTGGACGTAGAGGTGGTCGACGAGCAGCTCACGCGGAACCTCGTGCGCATACGCGAGGGAGTCGACGAGCTCCTCCCGCGCGGCCTCGACGCCGGAGGTCAGGCGCGCATAGAGCTCGACGCGGTAGCACGTCTGCAGCGCAGCGTGCTCGGTGACCGCCGGGCAGCGCTCGGCCCCTGCGCCGAGCGCTCCGAGGCGCTCGCGCAGCTCGACGGGAGCCGTCCGGTGGCTGAGCCCCAGGCAGACGAGACGGTGCACGTGTGAGGACTCTACCCCGGCGTTCGTGTTCGAATGCCTCCATGCGCGCGCTCGGAATCGACGTCGGGGGGACGTTCACGGACGCCGTCTTCCTGTCGGACGGGCATGTCCGCGTCGCCAAGGTCCCGACCGGCGTCACGGCAGGAGGAGTCGGTCGTCGCTGCCGCGCGCGCGGCGGGAGCCGAGGACGTCGACCGCTTCACGCACGGGACGACGATCGCGACGAACGCGCTGCTCGAGCGTCGCGGGGCGCGGACAGCCCTCGTCACCAACGAGGGCTTCGAGCACGTCCTGCACATCCGCCGGCAAACGAGGGCGCACCTCTACCGGCCGTGCGCCCAGCATCCGCCACCGCTCGTCCCGCTCGAACGCTGCTTCGGCGTGCGCGGCCGAACGGGCCCCACGGGCGAGCTCGTCCCGCTCGATCTCGCGACTCTCCCGGCGTTCGACGCCGACGCGATCGCCGTCTCGCTCCTCTTCTCCTTCCGCGACAGCGAGCCGGAGCGCATCGTGGCCGCCGAGCTGCGCCGCCGCTACCCGGACGCGCACGTCGTCGCCTCGCACGAGGTCGCACCGGAGTTCCGCGAGTACGAGCGCGCGTCGACGACGGCGGTCGACGCATATCTCGGCCCGGTGCTCGCGCGGTATCTCGGCGCCCTCGCCGACGCATGCACTGCGGCCGGCCTTCGGGAGCCGCTCGTGATGCGCTCCTCGGGCGGCCTCGCGACGCTCGACGAGGCCGCGGCGCATGCGGCGTTCGCGCTGCTCTCCGGGCCGGCCGCGGGAGTCGTCGGAGCAGCGAAGCTCGCGGAGCTGGCCGGTTTTCCGAACGCGCTCTCCTTCGACATGGGAGGCACGTCGACGGACGTCTGCGCGATCATCGACGGCGTCGCTCGACGTGAGCACGAACGCCTGATCGGAGGGCTTCCGGTGCGCCTTCCGACGCTCGCCGTGCACACGGTCGGCGCCGGCGGCGGTTCGATCGTGTGGCTCGACGAGGGTGGCGCGCTCCGCGTCGGCCCGGAGAGCGCGCGGGCCGAGCCGGGGCCGGCCTGCTACGGGCGCGGTGGCACCCGCCCGACCGTGACGGACGCGAATCTCCTCCTCGGCCGGCTGCCGTCGGCGCTGCCCGGGGGCATCGAGCTCGACCGGGGCGCCGCCGAGCGCGCGCTCGGCGCGATCGACCCCGCAGCGGTGATCGACATCGTGAACGCGGAGATGGTCCGGGCGCTGCGTGTCGTGTCCGTCGAGCAGGGCCTCGATCCACGCGACTTCGCGCTCGCGGCGTTCGGCGGCGCCGGCCCACTGCACGCGTGCGCCCTCGCCGAGGAGCTCGGCATGACCACCGTTCTCGTGCCCGCGGCCGCGGGTGTCCTTTCGGCACTCGGCCTGGTCGCCGCCGACGAGAGACGAGACGCGGTGCGCACGTACGTCGCCCCGCTGGCCGACGCGGGCGAACTCTCCTCCGACGGTGAGGCGGACCTCCGCTATGCCGGGCAGTCGTTCGAGCTGACGGTGCCGCTCGGCCCGCGGCTCGAGGAGCGATTCCACGAGGCGCACGAGGTGCGCTACGGCTACGCGGACCGTTCGCGGGCCATCGAGCTCGTTGCGGTGCGAACGGCCGTGGTGAGACCGGCGCCGCGCGTCACCGTCGAGGGGCCGTCGCTCACGACCCGCGGTCCCGAGGTGCTCGAGCTGGACGGCGCGACGGCATGGATCCCCGACGGCTGGGCCGGAGAGACCGATGCCCACGGGACGCTCGTCCTGCGGAGGTCGTCGTGATTCCGGTGGAGCTGCAGGTCATCGGCGCATCGCTCCGTGCGGTCGCGGAGGAGATGGGCGCCGCGCTCATCCGGTCGGCGTTCTCGGCGAACATCAAGGAGCGTCGCGACTGCTCGACCGCCCTGTTCGACGAGCGCGGTCGGATGATCACGCAGGCGGAGCACATCCCTGTCCATCTCGGCGCGATGCCCGAAGCAGTGGCTGCGGTGATGGGCCACGACCCGGCACCCGGCGAGCCGTGGATCCTCAACGACCCCTACGCGGGCGGAACGCATCTCCCGGACCTCACCATCGTGACCCGGACCGAGCTCGGCTTCGCCGTGACGCGGGCGCACCACGCGGACGTCGGCGGCTCCGAGCCCGGGAGCCTCCCGCCTGCGTCGCGGACACTCGACGAGGAGGGGGTCGTCATCCCGCCGACCCTGCTCGACGATGCGACGCTCGAGTCGCTCGTCTCCCGGATGCGCAACCCGGACGAGCGTCGCGGAGATCTGCGTGCACAGCTCGCTGCGCACCGGCTCGCGGAGGCTCGCGTATCGGATCTCTGCGCGAGGCGCGGACGCGACCGCGTCGCCGCGGCGATGGACGAGCTCCTCGCTTACTCCGAGCGCGTCGTGCGAGCAGCCATTCGCGAGCTCCCGGACGGCCGCTACGAGGGCGCCGACCTCCTCGAGACACGCGCAGGCCTGCTCGACATCCGCGCGGCGATCACCGTCGACGGCGACACCATCGACATCGACTTCGCGGGAACGGCGCCGCAGTACGACGGAAACCTCAACTGCCCGCTCGCCGTCACGCGCTCGGCCTGCTTCTACGTCGTCCGCTGCCTGACCGCGCCGGACCTCCCCGCGTCCGGCGGCGCCTTCACTCCGGTCTCGGTGCGCGCGCCGGAGGGCTCGCTCGTCAACGCACGGTCGCCCGCAGCGGTCGCGGCCGGGAACACGGAGACCTCGAGCCGGATCACCGACGTCGTGTTCGACGCGTTCTCGAAGGCGATTCCCGTGCCGGCGCAGGGTCAGGGGACGATGAACAACGTCGTATTCGGCAACGACCGCTTCGCCTACTACGAGACCGTCGGCGGCGGTCAGGGCGGCTGTCCCGACGGGGACGGGCCGTCGGGCGTCCACGTGGCGATGTCGAACACGTTCAACACCCCCGCGGAGGCGCTCGAGCTCGCGTACCCGCTCCGCGTCGAGCGGTACGAGCTGCGCACCGGCTCGGGTGGCCCGGGGCGTCACCGCGGCGGCGACGGCATCGTGCGGGAGCTGCGCGTCCTCGAGACCTGCCGGCTCTCGTTGCTCACCCAGCGGCGTGCGGTCGCGCCGCGCGGAGCGCGCGGAGGCGGCGACGGCCTCCCGGGCAGGACTCTGCTGAACGGGGAGGAGCTCCCCGCGATCGCGGTGCTCGACCTCAGCCCCGGAGACCTCCTCCGCGTCGAGACGCCCGGCGGCGGGGGCTGGGGGCCTCCCGGCTAGAGCCGGTAGACGACGAACCGGTCGTCCCGGTAGACGACGGGAAGATCGAGCACGAGCTTCGTCCGGAGCCGGTCGAGGACGACGTAGTCGGCGCCATAGCTGCGCGGTATCGACGAGGTCGCCGGTACGGAGGAAGCGGCGCGCGTCGCTCGCGCGCTCGTAGGGGCTGTTCTTCTCCGTGTCGGCCACGTGACCGGGCGGCGCCGACGCGATGTACACCGGCGCGAACGCGGCAAGGCGGAAGCTCGTCTCGGGATCGGAGAAGACCACGGCCGCCTTCGGAACGTCCGCGCGCACCGCGTCCACGAGCCCGCCCGAGAGCGTCGCGACCTCGGGAAGCGGCGTCGGCCGGAGGTCGAGAAGCCCGCCGGCGACGACCGGCAGGAGGAACGCCGCCGACGCGAGCGCAGCGCCGGCCTCGATCGCCGGCCTCCGTCGGAGCACCCCGACGACGAGCGCCACCAGCGCCCCCGCGAACGACAGCCAGGTGATCCACGCCGGGGCGGGCTCCCTGAGGACGTACTCGAAGTCGCCCGGATAGACGATCTGCAGGAACATCCCCGCCCCGAGCATCAATGGGAGCAGGATCGGCCCGACGAGACGTGCGAGCACGCCCATCCCGCCGGCGAACGCGAAGGCGAAAGGCAGGAAGCCCGCCGCGCGGCGTGCCTGCGAGATCGAGACGAGATCCGCGAGGGACGTGAACAGGAACGGAAGCAGCATGACCACGAACACCGCGAGTGAGCCGCCGACGACGTACGCCGCCCACCGCCGGCGGGCCGCGAGACACGCGACCGGGACCAGCAGCAGTGCCGCGATCGCCACCGCGCCCGAACGTGTGAACACCTCGGCGGCGAGGTTGTACGACGTGTCGGAGTGGACGACGAGCTGGCTGCCGTACTGCTCGAAGGCCCGCTGAAGCTCCCGGGCACCGGGCGAGACCGAGCGGGTGTCGTTCACGATCGGGCCGCAGCCAGAGCATGAACAGTCCGGCGGGAGCGACGAGCGCCGCGAGCGCCAAGGCGCCGGTGCGCAGGTCGGCGCGCGTCCACAGCAGCCGCACCGCGAGGAAGCCGACGAACGGGATCCAGAGGAAGATCGCGTAGGTCGGATGGACGACGGCGAGGACCAGGCCCGCAGCCGCCGTCGAGAGAACACCGCCGACGCTCGGTGAGCGCACCGACTCGAGCGCGAGCGCGAGCGCGGCGGGAACGAGCAACTGGCGCGAGGCGGTCGCCGGCAGCGCGAGGAAGACGTACGCGCCGCCCATCCCAGGGGCGAAGCAGATCATCGCCACCTGGGCGCCGGCCGTGGCGCCCGCAGCCCAGGTGCGCCGGAAGAGCGCCCAGCCCGCCTCGAATGCGATGACCACCGCGAGCGGCGCGAGAATGGACGGCAGGTGGGTCACGACCCGCTCGGGGTCCTCGTGCGCAACCTTCGCGATCAACGCGAGGAACCCGTGCCAGAGCGGGAACGCGTAGCCGGGATGGAGGCTGCCGTCCGCGAACTCCGAGACCCGGTCGAGTGACAGCGCGTCGAGTTGGAGGAGCTTCCGGACGCGTGCGAGATGGAAGAGCCCGTCGCCCTGAACCATCGGAGCAGCGATCCAGATCACGAGCCCGACGACCGCGCCCCAGAAGAAGGCCCACGGCCGCGCGGGAACGGTCTCGGCCCGTGGCCAGCCGCGCTGGACCCCGATCCACAACGCGGCCAGCGCGACGATCACGAGGACGACGAACGTCAGCGTGAGAGTCGAGCCGAGGGCGAATGTCACCGCGAGCGCGCCGAACACGACGACGAGCGACCACGCGAGAGTCGCCGAGAAGCTCCGGATACCGAGCGCGCGCGCGAGCAGCCAGCCCGGCGCGAGCACGACGGCGGTCGCGAACGCGAGCTTCAGATACAGGAAGACCACTGGTCAGCGCCCGACGAGCGTCGCGGCGTTCCCCGAGGCGAGCCAGGCCGCGCCCTCACGGTAGGCCCGCCCGCGCTCGCCGCGGAACACGAGGCTGCGGAATCTCAACGACACGAGCAATAGGCGGCGCGCGCGCTCGGCCACCCTCGGCCCGCGGTGCTTCCAGAGGAAGAGCAGGTGACCGCGGAGGTTCTCGCGGTACAGGCGCCCGCTGTGGGACGCGCCGCGCACGTGGATGCACTCGGCGCCGGGGAAGAAGACGACGTCCCAGCCGGCATTCCGAAAGCGGTAGCACCAGTCCGTCTCCTCGCTGAACAGGAAGTAGTCCTCGTCGCACTCCCCGACCTGGTCGACGGCGTCGCGGCGCAGCAGCATGCAGGCGCCCATCACGACCTCGACCGACCGCACCTCGTCGTGGTCGAACCCGCCGGCGTAGAACGCGTTCAGCGCGGAGGACCGCGGAGCGAGCTTGCGCAGGAAGAGGTACTCGGTCGCGAGGCGCCAGACCGTCGGAAAGCCCCGGACCGAGCGCTGGAGGGTGCCGTCGGTGTTGAGGAGGCGGGGCCCGACGACGGCCGCGCGCGGACGGGCCTCCGCGAAGTCGACGAGCCGCTCGAGCGAGCCCTCCGTCATCCAGGCGTCGGCGTTGAGCAGGAGCACGTACGGGGCAGTGGTCTCGCGGATGCCGATGTTCCAGCCGGCGCCGAGGCCGCGGTTCTCCGCCTCGACGAGCCGGATGCTCGGGTAGCGCTCGCGTACGAAGGCGACCGTCCCGTCGGAGGAGCCGTTGTCGACGACGACCGTCTCGACGCCCGGCGATCGAGTCGAGGCAGCTCTCGATCCACGGCAGCGCGTCGTACGTGACCACGACGGCGGCGACGCGACTCGCGTCAGCCATGCCCGACCTCGGGCCGCACCCGACCGCTGCGCAGGCCGTCGCGCAGCATGATCACTGCGCCCGGGAACGCGAGGAGGAGCGTCACGAGGAAGTAGAGGAAGCCGGCCGCGAACGCCTGGTCGGCGCCCACGCCGACGCTGCCGAGGAAACTGACGAAGAACGCCTCCCGCACTGCGAGCCCGTTCAGCGTGAACGGCACGAGCATGACGAGGAACAGCAGCGGCCCGAAGACGTAGTAGATGCGCGGGTCGAGGTCGATGCCGACCGCTTTCGCGGCCGCCCAGATCGCGAGGATTCGCACCGCCTGCACCGCGAAGGTGACGCCTAGGACCTTTCCGAGCAGCCCTGGATGTCCGCGGTAGTGATGGATGCCCTCGTAGAGATGCCTGATTGGCCTCTCCAGCCGGAGCCGCCGCAGGAGCGGTTGCGTCCGGCGCAGGAGTGGTCGAGCCGTGCGCGCGAAGAAGAGGAAACCGAGGACGAGCGTGCCGAAGACGAAGACACCCTCGAGCCAGAGGTAGGCGGTCACGTCGTACTGCCCGATCGAGAGCAGGAAGCCGATCGCGCCGAGCGCGAGCGTGGCCGCGCCGCCGAGCCCGCGCTCGAGCAGCACGGTGCCGGTGACGACGGTGGCGCGGCCGGGGTGGCGCCGTGTCGTCTCCACGACGCGGACCGCGTCCCCTCCGAGTGAGGTCGGGAGCACCTGCCCGGCCGTGTACGCGACGAAGTAGGTGCGGGTCAGCCACGGAACACGCTCGTGAATCGCATGCGAGGCGAGCAGCCATCCCCAGCGCAGCGCGAGCACCGGGACGGTCGCGACCATGATCACGACTGCCAGCGCGAACCAGGCGAGGTTCGTGTCGGCGAGAACGTCCAGCGTCGTGCCGAGATTGACCTTCCAGACGAGGTACGCGATGGCGGCCGCCGTCAGGACGAGCGTGCCGACCTGACGCGTCCTACGCGTCATGCATCCGTGCGGCCGCGCGCATCACGCGGCGACGGTACCAAGGTGGTTGGCTGGGGTCGGGTTCGACGCCCGACCCCAGCCAACCCTCGTTCTACGCGGCCTCGGCGTTCGGCACGAGCTCACCCGCCTGCGCCCGTTGCCTGCGCGGGATCAGCAGCGCGAGGAGGAAGCCTGCGCCGACCACGACCGCGCCGACCCAGAGTGCGGGGACGAGGCCGTCGTTGAAGGTCTGGCTGGTCGCATAGCCGCCGTAGTGCGCGAACAGTGAGGCGAGAACGGCGACGCCGAAGACACCGCCGACCTCCCTGATCGCGTTGTTCGCTCCCGAGGCCTTGCCCTCTTCCTGCGGCCGGACTGCCGAGAGGACGACATAGGCCACCGGCGCGAAGAACATGCCCATCCCGATCCCCGACAGGATGAAAGGCCCGACGAGCGAGACATAGCCCACGTCCGGCGCAGTAACGGCCGCGATCCATGCCAGGCCGATCGCCTGAAGCGCGAGCCCCGTGGCCATGATGCGCCCGCCACCGATCCGGTCGGTACAGCGCGCCCGCGATCGGGGCGACGATCAGCGGCATGGCCGTCCAGGGGAGGACGCGAACTCCTGACTCGAGCGGCGAGAACCCTTGACTGGTTTGAAAGAACTGGGTCAGCAGGAAGATCGACCCGAACATCCCGAAGTACATGAAGAGCGATGCACCGTTGGCTGCCGAGAACGCGCGGTCGCGGAAGAAGCGCATCGGCAGCATGGGTTCGTTCGTCCGTAGCTCCCAGCCGACGAACGCCGCGAGGATCACCGCGCCGACGACGAGCGAGCCGACGATCTGCGGGCTCGTCCAGCCGTCGGAGTTCCCGTTCACGAGGCCCCAGACGAGGCCGAGCAGCCCCAGTCCGCCGAGGACCACGCCCGGGATGTCGAGATGCTTGTCGGCGCCGTACGACTCGCGCAACTGCGTCGCGAGCGGAAGCAGGATCAGCCCGACCGGGACGTTGAGCCAGAACACCCACTGCCAGGAGATCCCCTCGACGACAGCGCCGCCGACCAGCGGCCCCATGGCGACGGCGAAGCCGGCGATGCCGGACCACGCGCCGAGCGCGGCGCCACGGCGTTCGGAGGACACGGCGCCGCTGAGGATGGTGAGCGTGAGCGGCGTCACGATCGCTCCGCCCATTCCCTGCAACGCGCGGGCGGCGATGAGCCACTCCGTCGAGGGGGCGAGCGCGGCCATCGCGGACGCGCCCGTGAAGATCGCGAGCCCGATGATGAACATCCGTTTCCGCCCGAAGCGGTCGCCGAGCGCGGCGCCCGTCAGGAGGAAGACGGCGAAGGTGAAGGTGTACGCGTTCACGATCCACTCGAGCTGCTCGATCGACGCGCCGAGGTCGACGCGAATCACCGGCAGCGCGGTGGAGACGACGAGGTTGTCGAGCACGACCATGAAGAGGGCGATCGACGTGATGACGAACGTCCAGGCAGTGCGGGTACCGGCTTTCATCGTGACCTCCCGGTTTCCGTCTGGGATTGATCTAGTGACTGATTACTCAGTTCCAGGACAAATGAGAGAAGGGGCTTCACGGCTTCTCCTCCGCGTACCCCTCGGCCAGCCGCGCGGCCCACGAGCCCTTCGGCTCGTCGGCGAGCGAGTAGTCCATGGCCGCGAGCACGTTCATGAGCATGCCCTTGGCGAAGAAGCCCGAGATCGTGCGCCGGTCGGCGCCCGAGACCGTCTCCACGTAGTCGACGAGCCGGCCGTAGCCGCGCGCGGTCGACTCGCGGACGTCCTCGTCCACCACGGACGCCGCGTAGGCCTGGAGCTGGCCCTGCAGCATGGTCCTGTCGCTCTCGATGAGATCTCCGTAGGCGGCACCGATCGCGTCGAGCGCATCGCGGCCCGACTTCCCCGAGGCCGCAGAGCGGAAGAGGTCGAGCGTGCGCTGGAAGCACTGCTCGTTGACCGCGATGAAGAGCGCCTTCTTCGAACCGAAGAGCCGGAAGAGGTACGGCTGCGAGATCCCGGCGCGGCGCGCGATCGCATCGGTAGACGCGCCGTGCAGACCGTGGCGGGCGAACTCGTGGCGCGCGGCCTCGAGCACCGCCTCGCGGCGCTCGTCGGCGGTCTGTCGGGTCGCAGTCTGGCTCACGGGTGTAGGAAGTTAGCACTCACTCACAACGCTGTCAAGACCGACGCGACCCGCTCGACCTCCGCCTCGGTCGTCGTCGTCGCGAACGGGAGCGCGAGCGCGCGCTCGAAGGCGCGGTCGGCGCCCGGGAACTCCCCTTGCGCCCGATAGGGCTCGAGTCGGTGCAGTGCCCACGTCCCGATCTGCGCCTCGATCCCGGCGTCACGGAGTGCGGAGAGCGCCTCGTCGCGCCGCTCGAGCTGGACGACGTATGCCTGCCAGCCGTGACGGTCGCCCTCCGCCGCCGACGGCGTCGAGACGTGATGCTCGAGCCGCTCGGCATACCAGCCGGCGACTCGCTCGCGGGCCTCGAGGAGCTCCTCGAGCCGGGCCATCTGCGGAATGCCGATCGCACAGAGAAGATCGGGCAGGCGGTAGTTGAAGCCCGGCGTCGGCATGTCCCCGAGGGTCTTCCACCCGTGGTGGCGGAGCCGCCGAACCGCTGCGTCGAGCGCCGCCTCGTCCGTCGTCACCGCCCCGCCCTCGCCCGTCGTCACGATCTTCCGCGGGTGGAACGAGAGGCAGCCGGCGACCCCGAGCGCGCCGCACGGCGTCCCGCCGTAGCTGGCTCCGAGCGCGCCGGCGGCATCTTCGACGAGCGCTACCTCCTGCGGCACCGCGGTCTGGAGGGCCTCCCACTCGACCGGTCGCCCGAACAGGTGAACGGCCATGACGGCGCGCGTCTTCGAGGTGACCGCCGCTGCGACCGCCGCGACGTCGACGTTGAACGTATCCGGGTCGATGTCGACCAGAACGGCCTCGGCGCCGCACAGCTCGACGACGTTCGCCGTCGCGGGGAACGTGTAGGCGGGGACGATGACCTCGTCCCCCGGCCCGATCTCGAGTGCCAGCAGTGCGAGGTGAAGGGCCGCGGTGCCCGACGAGACGACCGCCGCGTGCGCTGTTCCCACCGCCTCGGCGATCGAGGCCTCGAACTCCGCGACCTTCGGCCCCATCGTGAGCTGACCGGTGCTCACGACCTCCGCGAGCGCGGCGAGCTCGGCCTCACCGACGTCCGGCCGCGCGAGCCGGATGGGATCGCTCATCGCTTCGCGCGCTCGCGGTACCAGGCGATCGTCCGCTCGATCCCCTCGTCGAGCTCGACCTTCGCCTCGAAGCCGAGGAGCTCGCGGGCCTTGTCGACGTTGGGGATCCGCAACTCGACGTCCGTGTAGTGGAGCGGTTGGAAGACGAGCTCACCCGGGCATCCCGACAGGCGCTTGATGCGCTGAGCGAGGTCGTAGATCGTCACGGCCGAGCGCGCGTTGCCCACGTTGAAGCTCTCGCCGACTGCGTTGGGATGCTCGAGGGCGAGCATGAGTGCCTCGACCATGTCGTCGACGTAGCACCACGCGCGAATCTGCGAGCCGTCGCCGTGGATCACGAGGTCGTTCCCCGCGAGCGCCGTCTCGATGAACGCCCGGATCGCGCCGCCGCCGATCTGGCCCGGCCCGTAGACGTTGAACGGGCGCACCGACACCGTCGGCAGTCCGAGCTCGTCGTGGTACGCGTGCGCCATGTGCTCGCCGGCGAGCTTCGAGACCGCGTACGTCCAGCGCGCCTCGCCGACCGAGCCCTGCGTCGTGACGTGCTGCTCGTCGACCTTGAAGGCGTAGGTGCCGAAGACCTCGCTCGTCGAGAACTCGATGATGCGCTCCATCGTCTCCTTCGTCGCGAGCGCGGCTTCGAGCGCGTTGTACGTGCCGATGAGATTCACCCGCATCGTGCGCACCGGGCTCTCGATCACCGTGTCGACGCCGGCGATCGCGGCCGCGTGCACGAGATGTGTCGCGCCCTTCAGTACGTCGGCCAGAAACGGCGCGTCGAGGACGTCGCCCTGGACGAAGGTGAAGTTGGGATGGTCGGCGAGCGGCGTGCCGCCGAGCGTGTCGCGGTGCAGGTTGTCGACCGCGACGATGTCGTTCTCCTCGACGAGCTGCCGAGCGAGCGTCGTGCCGATGAAGCCTGCGCCGCCGGTGACGACGATCCGTTTTCCGCTCAGGGCCACGCGGGCGAGTCTACTTCGAGGCTGTATCGGGACTGCTCGCCCTCAGTGACCCCGCGAAGACGACCGTGACGAGCCCCACGATGACGACGACCGGGAGCCACTCGCCCTCGGGCGACGGTCGGTACCAGTCGAAGACGTAGAGGATCGTCGCCCCGAGCACGAGCAGCCAGAGCGCCGACAACCGCGGCCGGGCGAGGGCGAGCGGTGCGAGCAGCAGGACGAGGTAGTGGGGCCAGACGACGGGCGTGAGCACGAGCGCCGCGGCGAGGGCATACCCGAGCGAGATGCGGTCGCGGTCGCGCGACGGGCTCGCCTCGCGGCGTGCCGCTCGCAGCGCGAGTGCCAGCAGCCCCGCCCCGAACGCGAGCGAGAGCACCTGCGCGAGCGCGGGCGAGCCGCCGAGCGAGCGCACAAGTGCAATGGCGCTGTACGACCGATAGTCCTGCTGGCTCGCGACCTCGTGCAGAAGCTCCGGGTACTGCGAGAGTCCTGCGAACCCGATCGCGAGCCAGGGCACGAAGACGAGCACGAGCGCGAGCACGACCGAGAGGAAGGCAGCCCGGATGCGCCCCGTGAACACGAGCCAGAGCGTCAGCGGCCAGAGGAAGAGCTTCGCCGCGATAGACGCGGCCGTTGCCCCCGCCGCCCCCCACGCCGAGTCCCGGTAGCGCCAGAGTGCCGCTACCAGGAGGAGCAGGAGCGGCCCGATGGCGCCGTACTCGACGGCCTCGCGCGTGAACGGCCAGAGAAGCGCGACGGGGTAGCAGCGCCAGTCACGGACGCCGAGAAGCCAGAGCGACCACGCGACGAACCCGAGGGTCAGGAGCGCCCAGATACTCGCCGCGACCGCGGGAGGCAGGACCGCCAGCGGGATCATGGCGAAGCCGAGCAAGGGCGGGTAGACGTAGCCGAGGTAGTGCCCGATCCCGTTTACGTCCTCGTACGGCGTCTGGCCTTCGAGGATCCTGTCGCTGGCGTTCAGGAAGATCCCGAGGTCGGGCGCGACGACCCAGCCGGCGAGTGCCCAAAGAGCAGGGTCGTAGTACAGGTGAGCGCCGACCTTCGCTGCGAGGACGAGGAACACGGACACCGCGACGCACGCGGCGGCTGTCAGCGCGAGACGACCGGTGCTCCAGCGCACGCGCGGACAGTAGCCGCGACGCGAGATGCCCTCGACGCTCGAGTACCGTGAGGTCCGTGCGCGCGTTCGTGGTTACGACGGCGGTGCTGTGGCTCGTTCTCGCGAGCGCGTCGAGCGGTGGAGCTTCGTCTGCCACGAGCCTCCGCGTCACGTACTGGGAGAACTCGGCGGTGCCAGCGGAGCGTTGGATGTGGTCCCTCCGCTGCGGCCCGGCCCGGGGCACGGTGCCGCGACCCGTCCGCGCCTGCGCGCGGCTGGCGTCGGCGGGCGCGAAGCTCTTCACGCCGCTCCCGAAGGACGCCGTCTGCACCGAGATCTACGGCGGACCGCAGAAGGCGCGCGTCGTCGGAACCGTGAACGGACGGCGGGTCCATGCGACGTTCACCCGGACGAACGGCTGCGAGATCTCACGTTGGCAACGGATCTCGCCGTGGCTCCTTCCGGCGGGCGGCGTGAGCTAGCGCCGTTACCATCGGCGGCCGTGAAGACCGTGCTCTTCGTCGGCGCCGGCCGCCACCAGCGTCGCGCGATCGAGCAGGCGCGCGCCCGGGGGCTGCGGGTCGCGGCAGTCGACCGGAACGCCGAGGCACCGGGACTCGCGGCGGCCGACGTCGCCGAGGTCGTCGACTTCACGGACGCCGATGAGGTGGTCGAGTTCGCGCGGCGCATCGGCGTCGACGGCGTGCTCACGGTCTCGGCAGACCGCGCCGTGCCCATCGTCGCCGCCGTCGCCGAGGCGCTCGGGTTGCCCGGGATCGGCACCGGGACCGCGCACCTCCTCACCCACAAGCGCGCGATGCGCGACGCGCTCGGCGCCTCCGGGCTCCCGCAGCCGCCGTACGCGTCCCTTCGCTCCACCGACGACGTCGAAGCGGCGCTCGATGCACTCCGCTTCCCGGCGGTCCTCAAGCCGGTCGACTCCGGCGGCCAGCGCGCAGTCTTCCGCATCGAGTCACGGGAAGGAGCTCGAGCGAGATCTCCCCGAGGCGGTCGCTGAGTCGCCGACGAGCGAGGCGCTCCTCGAGGAGTTCGTCGACGGCATCGAGCTGAACGGCATCGTCGTCGCCCGCATCGGCGAGCCTGCGCTGATCACGCTTTCCGACCGCCTGCGTCCGCCCGGCATCGGCTTCGGCGTCGGATGGATGCACGTCTATCCGCCCTCGATCCCGCACGACCAGCTTCGGCTAGCGGGCCAGGTGGCGGTCGAGTCCGTGCGCGCTCTCGGTCTTAGGGATGCCATCGCCTTTCCGCAGCTGATCGCGTCTCCCGACGGGAGCGTCGCCGTCGTCGAGGTCGCCGCCCGCATTCCGGGCGGCCAGATGGCCGACCTCGTGAAGCACGCCGTGGGGGTCGACCTCGTCGAGGTGGCGCTCTTGCAGGCGCTCGGAGAGTTCGTCCCCGACGACGTCGCTCTCCCGCGCTTCACGCAGCCGCTCGCGATCAGGTTCTTCACCGCCGAGCCAGGCCCGCTCCGGACCGGCCGGGTCACGCGGATCGGCGAGCTCGACCCGGTGCTCGCGTCCGAGGGCGTCGTGCAGGCGGACACGTACCTCCAGCTCGGAGAGACCATCCGTCCGGTGCGACGGGACGGCGACCGCCGCGGCTACGTGATCGCGATCGCAGATACGCCCGAGGAGGCGGTGCGGCGAGCAGAGAGCGCTGCCTCGAAGCTCGTGGTGGACGTCGAGACCGCCGCGTGAGCTGCTCTTTCGACCTACGGCACTACGCCGAGATCCTCGAGGCGGGAAAGGCAGGTGGCTACCGATTCGCCTCTTTCGGGAGCGGGCCGGAGCGTGGGGAGATCTACCTTCGGCACGACGTCGACCTCTCGCTCGATGCCGCGCTCCGGATGGCCGCGATCGAGGCGGAGCACAGCGTCAGCGCGACGTATCTGCTCATGACCGAGTCCGTCTTCTACAACCTCGCCTCGAGCGAGGGAGTCGAGGCGGTCGCGCGGCTGCGCGAGCTCGGCCACGCAGTCGGTCTGCACGCCGTCTATCCGAACGTCGAGCTCGATGACCGCTTCGATCAGGTCGTGTCCTGGCACAACCCGGATCCCTGAGAAGATGTCGAATGCGATTCCCGGCGCGATCAACGTGTACGCCGAGCCGTACTTCGACCGCCCCGCGTATCGCTCGGACTCGAACCAGCACTGGCGCTCGGGATGCCCACACGAGGAGCTCCGCGGGGGCGGATTCCCGTGGCTGCAGATCCTCGTGCATCCGGAGATCTGGGTCTACGAGGGCGCGACCATGGGCCTGACGATGCGGACGATGCTGAACGCGGAAAAGGAGCGGCGCCTCGAGCAGCTCCGAGCCGACCGCATCGATCTCGACTAGCCCGTGCGCGTCGTCCATTGCCCGGTGAACACGGCGGGGGTGCCGTGGGCGAACGTCCAGGCGCTCCGGCGGCGCGGCGTCGATGCGCAGCTCGTCGTCTTCAACCGCTACAAGCTCCACTCCGAGGCCGACTGGTCGCTCGAACGGCATGGTGGCTTCGTCCGTCGGCAGGCGACACAGTGGTCGGCGCTTGCGCGTCTCCTTCCCCGGGCGGACGTCTTCCACTTCTACTTCGGGCTGACGCTCGTTCCGCAGTCCCTGCAGTTCCCGCTGCTCGGCGCGCTGCAGAAGAAGTCCGTCATGCACTACCTCGGCTCGGACATCCGCGGGAAGTCCCACGCCGAGCTCGCGTACGGGAAGAAGGCAGGCGCGCAGGTCGTCGGCTCCTACGACGCGATCCGCTGGGTACCCGGGGCCGAGATGATCCCACCCGGCATCGACGTGGCTGCGATCGACCCCGTGCCGCCGTCCGACCGGGCGCGGCCGGTGATCCTGCATGCGCCGTCGTCCCGCCGCCGCAAGGGGACCGAGCACGTCCTTGCCGCGTGCGAGGGGCTCGACGCCGACCTCGTGCTCGTCGAGGGTCTACACCACGACGAGGCGTTCGAGCGCTATCGCGAAGCCGACATCGTCGTCGACCAGCTGAACGCGGGCTGGTACGGCCTGTTCGCGATCGAGTGCATGGCTCTCGGCAAGCCGGTGGTCACGTTCCTGCACGACGAGGCCGTCGAGCGGACCGAGCGCGAGCTGGGCACGCGCGTCCCCATCGTGCGCGCGTCGAAGGAGACGCTGCGGGCGCAGTTGGAACCGCTCGTCGCCTCGGCGGCGGAGCGTCGGCGCATCGGAGCGGAGTCGCGGGCGTACGTCGAGCAGGTCCACGACCTCGAGCGCGTCGCCGACCGCCTGCTCGCGCTCTACGCTCGCCTCTGATGTCCTCGCTCGGAGGCCAGCTCAAGCGGCTCGGCAAGCACTCGGTCGTCTATGGGCTCGGCGGGCTCGTCTCGCGCATCCTCGCGGTGCTCCTCCTGCCCGCTGTACACGCGATACCTCTCGCCGTCCGACTACGGGAAGGTCGAGACTCTGATCGCGCTCACGACCGTCGTCGGCATCGCCCTCAGCGCATGGGATCGGGAGCGCCTTCTTCCGCTTCTACTTCGATTCGCCCGAACCCGCCGCACGCCGTCGCGTCCTCCGCACTTCCTTCTGGTTCATCATGGGCATGGCGACGCTCGGCCTCGTCGTCGGCGTCGCACTTGCGAGCGACATCTCGCAGCTCCTGTTCGGGACCTCCAAGGACGCAGGAGCTCGTCGCCGCCTCCTTCGTCGGTCTCTGGGCGGGGATGAACTGGACCCAACTCACGAACCTCTTCCGCGTCGAGGAGCGCTCAGCCGCTTTCGTGTCAGCGAGCATCGCGAACATTCTCGTCACGGTCGGAGCGACGCTGATCCTGGTCGTCGCGCTCGACAAGGGCCCGATCGGCGTGATCGTCGGGAACTTCACGGGGACGCTCGCCGTGTATGCCGTGCTCGTGCTGTACCGCCGCGAGCAGCTCGGCCTCGAGTTCGACCGGGATCTGCTGCGCCGGATGAACAAGTTCGGGCTACCGCTGGTCCCGAGCGCGCTCTTCCTGTGGGTCACGAACTTCTCCGATCGCATCTTCCTCGTGAAGCTCGCCGACGTGCACGAGGTCGGTCTCTACTCGGTCGGGGTGCGCATCGCGTCGGCGCTCGTCCTCCTGCTCACTGCGTTCCGCCTCGCCTGGCCTGCCTTCGCGTACTCGATCGACGACGACGCGGCGGCACGCCGCACGTACGCCTACGTCCTGACCTATCTCGTCGTCGTCACGACGTGGGTGGCGACGGGCCTCGCGCTTCTCTCCCCATGGATCGTGCGGTGGATCACGTCCAAACCCGACTACGAGGCGGCGTCGCGCGTGGTGGGGCCTCTCGCATTTTCCACGGTCGCGTTCGCCGGATACATGGTCGTCGCCATCGGTGTGGGGCGATCTCGACGTACCCAGTTCAACTGGGTCGTGACCGGCGCCGCGGCGATCGTGAACATCGCGCTCAACCTGATCCTCATCCCGCCGTACGGGATGATGGGCGCGGCGATCGCGACCATCGCCGCCTACTCGACCATGTTCGTCGGGATGGCTTGGTGGTCGCAGCGGATCTACCCCGTTGCGTACCAATGGCGGCGCGTGGCAACGGCCGCCGCAACCGGGATCGGCCTGGTCGCAGCAGGAAAGGTGGCCGGGGTCGGACTCCCGGTCGCGTCCGTGCTCGCGCTCGCCTACCCGCTCGCCCTGCTCCCGCTCGGCTTCTACCTGCCGTCGGAGCGGAGAGCGATCGGGGCGCGCCTTCGTCTCGCACGCTGAGGCATCAGACGACGATGCGGTAGACCTGGAAGCACTCGGCGTAGTCGCGGTTGACGTTCACGCCGTGCACGCGCGAGAGGTTCCAGATGTACTCGGGGTCGGCGTAGCGCCGGTGCTGTTGCGAGGCATAGCGCGACAGGGCCGCGACCTTCATCTCGATGTGCCGCTTCTCGAGGGCGATGTACGCGCCGTACGAGAAGTCGAAGTTGTTCCACGGCACCTCGTAGCCGAGGATCGTCGTCCGCTTGAACGCGCGCAGACCCTCCTGCGCGATCGTCTGGTGGTCCTGGTGGACGTCGTGGTGCGACGGCTGGAACACGACGTCGGGCCTCCACTCCTCCCACAGCGCAACGAGGAGCTCGAGGATGTCCTGCCGCCGCTCCGGGAACGTCCGGACGTCGAAGTCGTGGACCGTGAGCCAGTCCTCCTGGATGCCGAGCTCGGCCGTCGCCTCGCGCACCTCGCGGGCCAGGGTGTCGGGCTCGAAGCCGGGCGGAAGCGAACGTGTCGCGATCGAGAAGGCGACGTAGCGCACCTCACAGCCGCTCTCCACGAGCCTCGCCATCGTCCCGCCACAGCCGAGCTCGCCGTCGTCCGTGTGCGGAGCCAGCACGAGCGCACGCTTCCAGGCGTCGATCACCGCGCCATTCAATCACTCGTGACGTAACGTCCTTCGGTCATGGAGCACGCGCAGCTCGCGGAGATCGCCGCGCTCCTGGGCGCGCTGGGTGCAGTCGGCGCGCTCGTCACGCGCGGCGGGATCTTTCCGCTCATCGGACTCGGGCTGCTCGGCGCGGCGACGGGCGGTCTCGCCTGGTCGCTCGTCGGGGACGAGGACGTCGGGCTCCTACTCCACGACCCGGCTGGGATAGGGCTCATCGTCATCGGCGCCGCGGTAGCGATCGCGCTCGCCGTCCCGCTCGCGCGGTACCCCGCGGTCGTCCCCGTCGCCATGCTCGCCGCCGCCCCGTTCCGCGTCCCCGTCCAGCTGGGCGCCGAGGAGGCATTCCTGCTGCTGCCGCTGTACCTCGTGATCGCGGCAGCCGTGCTTGCGCTCGCGTTCCGCATCCTCAGAGGCGAACGACCTCCGCCTCCGCCGTTCCTGCTCGCACTTCCGCTGGCGGCGTTCGTGACGCTGGCGTCCACCTCGTTCCTGTGGACATGGGACGAGCGCGCCGGCGGCATCGCGCTCGCGTTCTTCGTGTTCCCGTTCACGGCCGGGTTGGCGACCGTCGCGCGCAGCCCGATCGCGGAGTGGCTTCCGCGTGCGCTGCTCGGCACGCTGGTCGCGCTCGGGACGCTCTTCGCCGCCGTCGGCATCTGGCAGGCGCACACCCGGACGCTGTTCTTCGGACGAGACGTGGAGGTGGCGAATGCCTACACGTCGTTCTTCCGCGTCACCTCGCTCTTCAAGGACCCGAGCCTCTACGGGAGATACCTCGTGGTGCCGATCGCCGTGCTCCTCGTCGCGATCCTCGTGCGCCGCGGCCGCACGATCGACTGGGTCGTCGCGACCGGGTTCGTGGCGTTCCTCTTTCTCGGGCTCTTCTACTCCTACTCGCAGTCGAGCTTCGTGGCGCTGTTCGTCGTCACGTTCGCCGTGGCTGTGGTCGGCGCCGACGGACGGACCCGGATCGTCCTGCTCGCCTGCGCGCTCGTTGCGACGCTCGCAGCCGCCGGCGTGGCGGGGGCGTCGATCGGGGGACGGTCTGCGAAGGACGTCACGAGCGGTCGCTCACGGCTCGTCGACGTCACGGTGGAGGCGTTCAAGGAGCGGCCGATCGCCGGCGTGGGGATCGGCGGCCAGCCGAAGGCGAGCTCCGAGATCGTGAGGAAGGGGTCACCGAGCCGCAACGCCTCGCACACGACGCCGCTCACGGTGCTCGCCGAGCTCGGCGTCATCGGCTTCGCGCTCTATGCCTGGCTGCTCGGCGCGGTCGCGTGGGCGCTCTATCCTCGTCGCGCGCACGGATCGAACGTTCGGCGTCGGTCTCGCGGCGGTCTTCCTCGTCCTCGGCGTGCACTCACTGCTCTATGCAGGGTTCTTCGAGGATCCCGCTCACCTGGGGCGTCGTCGGGCTCGCATGCGCGGCGCTCGCCCGCGCACCGGCCGCGCGCGAGGTTGCGGACGAGTCGACGATCGCTACGCCGACGGCTCCGGAGCTGCTGGCACACTGACCCCCGGTCGGGCGTCCGGCCGCTTGCTTCATGCCGAAAGCCTTCCTCTGGATCCTCGTCGCGGTCACGGTCGCCGTGCTCGCGCTCTTCGGTCTTGCGATCGGGATCGCCGTCGTGACCCGCGAGCCCGACGCCGGTGCGCTGGACACCGACCTCGAGGGCGTCACGGTGACGCCGCCCACGACTGCACCCGAACCCGAACCCGAGCCCGAGCCCGAGCCGGTGGGCGACAGGCGGTGCTGGAAGACGTTCGGGGGTGATCCGCGTCGATCGCTCGCCCGGCCGGACGCTGCGCTCGGGCTCCCCGCGAAGCGCTTCTACTGGTCGCATGGGCTCGGCACGTACATCGAGTTCCCGCCCGTGTACTGCGATGGCGAGCTCTACGTCAACGGCTTCTCCGGCACGACCTTCGCGTTCGACGCCGAGACCGGAAAGGTCAGGTGGACGCGACGCGTCGGCGGGAAGCTGCCTTCGAGCCCCGCCATCGACGGCCCACGGATCCTCGTCGCCTCGCAGGACGGCACCGTGACCGCCCTCGCGAGGAGCTCGGGAAGACAGCTCTGGCAGGTGCGAACGGCAGGCAAGGTCGAGTCGTCGCCCGTGGTCGTCGACGGCACGGCGTACTTCGGCTCGCACGACGGGAGGGTCTTCGCCGTCGACTCGGCGACCGGGCGCGTCCGCTGGGCGTACCGGACGCCGGGTCGCATCAACGCGAGCGCGTCGGTCTTCGGCGGGCAGGTGTGCGTGACGACCTATGCCGGCTCGTTCGTCTGCCTCGATCGCCGCACGGGAGAGGAGCGGTGGACGACGTACCTCAAGCGCGACGCGTTTCGTTACGAGAGCTTCTATGCGAGTCCGTCCTCGGACGGGGCACGTCTCTACTCGGTGTCCCGTTCTGGCCGCGTGTACGCGCTCGACGCCTCGAACGGGCACGTCGCCTGGAGCGGCGGGGTCGGCGGACTCGGATACACGACGCCGGCGGTCTCGGACGGGCGCGTGTTCGCAGGCGGCTTCGACGGTCGCCTCCGGGCATTCCGGGCAACGAACGGCGAGGAGCTCTGGAGCACTGAGGCGGGCGGGCGGCTGCTCGGCGCGCCCGTCGTCATCGGCCCCTACGTCTTCGTCTCGACGCTCGAGAAGCGGACGATCGCGCTCCGTGTGGAGGACGGCTCGCTCGCGTGGCGGATCCCCCTCGGCAAGTACGCACCGGGAATCGCGACGGAGCGGACGTACTTCCTCTCCCTCAACGGACGCTTGATCGCGACCCCCGGCCGCGACGTGCCGCGCTCCCTACGCTGACAGCGGCGGATGGCGACGCCGCCACAGCGGCGAGCGTTGGAGCAGCGACGTGGACGCGTTCCACGCGGCGAGACGCGCGTCGTACGCGAACCGAGTCGCCGCCGCACCGGCGCTCGAGCCCGAGGACGTGACGTCGTAGCCGAGCTCGCGGAGGACGTCGCCTGCGACCTGCTCGAAGGCCAACGACGTCCTCGGAGGACATGTCGTCGCGCCAGCTTCGAACGCCCGCGGTCGGCGGCCGGAGGAGCCGCTGCTGATGCGGCTTCTCGGACACGTCGACGGCATCCGCGTACGCGAGCATGTCCGGCTCGAAGGGGATCTCGGCGAACGCGCAGATCTCGGCGACCACGCCTTCGGGGTCGGTGACGAGCTCCTCGTAGCGGATCTCGCGGTAGCGGGCCGAGCCGACGCGCCGTCCGAGCGCTCGTGCGCCCGACACCTCCTTGCCCCAGAGGCACGCGAACTGCGCCGGTGTCGCCGGGTGCGCCCACGTTCGCGTGAACGTCCCCTCCGGCATCTCGAGGAACGAGAGAGCGGCATCGCGACCGTCCCGGACCAGATGGACGTACTGGGCGTCCGGGAAGAGGCGCTCCAGGAGCCCGAGGTGGCGCATGTACATCGGCGTCTTGTCGCCCCAGCGCGGCTTGCCCGCCCTCTCTGCGTACGCCTCGAAGATCGCCGCGATCGCAGCTGCCCTCGGCATCCCCGTGTGGATCCGCGGCACGATGTCCGCAGGTTGCAACCCCCATGCCCGGATCGTCGGGATCCGCGCCACGTCGTCGAGGAAGCGCTCGGCTGAGACCGTGCGACCGTGACGCCGTGCGAGCAGAGGCACGAAGAACGACTCGTCCGGGATGGCGAGCCCCGGCGAGCGGTCGAGGATCACGCGCAGGAGGGTCGTCCCCGAGCGGCTGACACCGAGAACGACGAGCGGCCGGCTCACTGGGTCGGCGGCGCGACGACGTCGACCGCCGCGCGTGCCGCCCGCCCACCGACCGTGACGTAGAGCGAGTACGCACCCGGCGTCGCCGGCGCCCGCAGGACGAGAACCTCGCGCCTGCCGACACCGCGCCCTCCCGCGAAGAGCCAGCCGTAGGAGCTCGCGTCGGTCAGTACACGCACCGAGAAGCGCTTGCCCGCGACTGCTTCGATGCGCTCGCGGGTGAGCTCGACGAACCGAACGCGGACGGATACCGCGCGGGTGCGCATGGAGCGGTTGCCGGCACGGTCGGCGGCACGCAGCCGGATCTCGTACGGCCCCGGCCCCACCGTGCGGCCGTTGACACGGCCGAACCACACGAGGTTCCCCTGCTGGCGCCGGAACTTGCTCTGCACCCGTTGGCGGCCGTCCACGAGCATCACGGCCCGTGCGCGCTCATCGATCCGGTAGGTCGCGGTCACGCGATCCCGTCGGCCATCGCCGTCCGGCGAGAAGACACGCGGAGACACGCGCACGAGCGTGATCACCGGCGCCGTCGTGTCGACCCGAATGGGATTGGGGAGCACGATCGTCCGACCGTTGCGCTTGAGCGTCACGCGGGGCCGGTAGATGCCCTCCTGCACCACACGATCGACGTTGTCGCGGCCGTCCCACGTGTACGAGACCCGCCCGGCGGGCTCACGCCGGTTGCGGACGACGGTACGGATCGACCGGCCACTCCGGTCGAGGATGTCGAGCGTCACGGTCTCGCGACGCCGCAGGATGAACGAGATCACCGAGAAGTCCCGGGCGCACTCGCACACCGGAGAGAAGACGCGATCGACCTTCGTTCCGGTGATCGGGCTTCGCTCGAGCTTCAGTCGCTCCGTCACTGCGAAGGCGGCGGCCGTCGCGCCGAGCAAGGCGAGGACGATCAGGAACTGGGGCCACCGCGCCAACGCGCGGAAGTTACAGCGGGTCCAGGTTTCGAACGAGGACGAAGGGCTCCGCGTGCTCGCAACCGCAGCTCGCGCCGTAGAACTCGGCGCCCGCGCGGATCGCGCGTTCGCTCCTCGGATGCGGGTAGTCGCGCCGCTCGGTCTCGTAGTGCGCGAACGCGGCGAACTTGCGCTCGAGCCTCCCCGTGATGTCCACGAACCAGTTCGGGACGAACCAGTTCAGCGGCGCCGGCGTCCACTCGGTGCTCGACGTCGGCGCGTACGTGAGGACTCGCCGCACGACCTGGTCGGGCGTCGGACGCGTCGCGACGGCGACCGAGTCGAACAGCACGCGGTGGTCGCGGTTGACGTCCGGATGCGGCGTGTACACGACCTGAGGACGGAAGTCGGACACGTGCTCCTCGACGACGCGATTGACGTCGACGTGCGGGAGCGTGTCGAGCCGCATGTCGGGGAGGTCGAGATGGACGTAGTCCTTCACCCCGAGCTCTGCGGCAGCGCGGACGGCCTCGTCCTCCTTGCGGGCGCGGATGTCGGCGTCGCCGGGGTACTGCGTCGAGGAGCCGTCCGTCACGACGACGATGCGCACCTCGTCGCCTGCGTCCGAGTGGACGGCGATCGTGCCGCCCATTCCGAGCACCTCGTCGTCGGGATGCGCTGCGAAGACGAGCACACGCGTCATCCGAGCCGGGCCCCCAGGGTCAGCTCCACAGCCTCGGTCTGGATCTCCTCGAGGAGCAGGCCGCCCTCGCCGCACGCGACCACCGGGCCCTCGGCGCTCAGATTCACGATCGTCCCCGCGGGCGCGGCGTCCTCCAGCTCGACCGGTCGTGCGCCCCAGACGATTACCTTGTCCTCGCCGAGATACGTGAACGCCCCCGGGTATGGCCTCGTCTGAGCCCGGACCCAGTCGTAGAGGTACGGCGCACGTGTCTCCCAGTCGATGATCCCGTCAGCGGGAACGCGCTTCGGCCAGGCGCTCGCACGCGTCGGATTCTGGGGGATGCGCGGTGCGGTCCCGTTGACGAGCTGCGGCACGAGCTCACGGGCAAGGGCGACATGCGCATCGGCGAGCCTGGCGAACAGCGTGGTCGCCGTCTCGTCCGGGGCGATGTCGACGACGACCTGGCCGACGATCGCACCCGAGTCCGCCGTCGCGTCGACGATCTCGAACAACGTCACCCCGGTGCGCGCGAGACCGGCCAGGATCGCCCACGGGATCGGTGCGCGTCCCCGATGGCGCGGAAGCAGGGTCGGATGCATTCCGAACACCCCTTCGCGGGCGATCGCGATGAACGGGTCGTGGACGAGCTGCGACCAACCGACGACGAAGATCAGGTCCGGCTCGAGCTTGCGGACCGCGTTCAGCGTGTCCAGCGCGTTGATGTCCCGCGTCTCGACGAGCGCGGCGTCGAATCGCTCGGCGAGTCCGTCGAACGCGCACTGACCCGAGCGGCCCGGGTCGATCGGGCCGGGCAGCGTGACGATGCCGACGATCTCCGCGCCCCCAGCCGCCGCCGCCTCCAGGCAGTCGCGGCCGATCGTGTCGAAGCTCACCCAGACCGTGCGCATCGCCGCGCGATGCTACCGGGCTACTCCGCGACGGACGCCGCCGCACCGCGGCCGCGGACGAAGCGGATCCAGCTGTGGCGCGCGAGCAGCACGAGAAGCGCGACGGCACCAGCCGAGAGTGCGACGATCACGATCGTCCCGGCTCCCGGGCACGTTCAGGAGCTTGATCCCTGCCAGGCCGAGGATGCCAGCGAGGAGGAGTCGCAACCGCTGCTCGGGGATCGACAGCGTCAGGCGGCCGCCGATGAGCACGCCGGGGATCGACCCGAGCAGGAGCCAGAAGAGGATCCCGAAGTCGATGTTCCCTGCGGCCCAGTGGGCGGCACCCGCGACGTACAGAAGGATCGCTGCGTGGAAGATGTCCGTCCCGACCACCTTGTGCGCACGGAGCGGGAACACGACCAGGAGCGTGAGTCCGAAGAACACGCCGCTCCCGACGGACGTCAGCCCGACGATGAAGCCGCCGAGGAGCCCGATGAGGATGGCAGCGACCTTGTCGCGAGTCGTCAACGTCCAGTCCGGATCCGCCTCGGGGCCGCTCGGCTGGACGAGGCTCTTCGCAATCAGTCCCACCGCACCGAACAGAAGCGCCGCTCCGAGCACCTGGCCGAGCACCGACTTCGCCTCGTCCCCGTAGCGGTCCGTGAGGTACTCGTTGAGCCAGACACCGACGAGCGACGCCGGGATCGAGCCGACCAGCATCCAGCCCGCGAGCCGCGCCCGCACGTTCCCCATGCGCCGGTGCTGGGCGGCGCCGACAGTCTTGAAGACCGCGCCGTGGGCGATGTCGGTGCCGATCGCGGTCGACGGCGGGATGCCGAAGATGAAGACGAGGATGGGCGTCATCAACGAGCCGCCGCCCATCCCCGTCATCCCGACCAGGAGCCCCGTGAGGAGGCCCGCGAGGGTCAGCTGCCACGTCACGTGGCGCTACCCCTACTGCCGATACGCGTCGATGAGGACCGTGGCGACCTCGGGCCGCGTGAACTCGACGGGAGGGACCTCACCGTTGCCGAGCATCTCACGGACCTTCGTCCCGGAGAGGAAGACCCGATCCTCGGGTGCGTGGGGACACGACTTCGTGCTCGCCATCGAGCCGCAGACGTTGCACCAGAACGTGTGCTCGAAGAACATCGGCTCGATGTCGAGCTCGTGCGGCTCGAACTCGTCGAAGACGAGCTGCGCGTCGTACGTCCCGTAGTAGTCGCCCACGCCGGCGTGGTCCCGGCCGACGATGAAGTGCGAGCAGCCGTAGTTCTTGCGGCAGATCGCGTGCCACACCGCCTCGCGCGGCCCGGCATAGCGCATCGCCGCCGGGAACGCGGACAGGAGGACGCGATCCTCGGGGTAGTAGCCGAGGAGGAGCGTCCGGTAACAGTCGACGCGAACGTCGACCGGGACGTCGTCGGACTTCGTGTCGCCGACGAGCGGATGGACGAGCAGCCCGTCGACCGTCTCCAGCGCGACCTTCGTCAGGTACTCGTGTGCACGATGGATCGGGTTGCGGGTCTGGAACCCGACGACGCGCTTCCAGCCGCGCTCCGCGAAGATCCGCCGCGTCTCGGCCGGGTCGCGCGCGAGCTCCGGGAACTCCGCTACGGCGCGCTCGAACACGGTCACGCGCCCCGCGAGGTACAGCGGCTTCTGTGCATACAGGCGAGCGACACCGGGATGCGCGTCGTCGGTCGTGCGGAAGCACTGTTCCGCCTCGCGCTCCTTGTCGTACTCGAATGTCTCCCCGACCTCGAGCACGGCGACAGGCCTGCCGGCCTCGTCCGTGAGGGCGACACGGTCGCCCGTCGGAGCCGAGTCGACGGCCAGGCAGACGGGAAGCGCCCACGGCAGGCCGTTCGCGAGATGCATCTCCTCGACGACGCGCTCGTAGTCCGCCTTCCCCATGAAGCCCTCGAGCGGCGAGAGCGCGCCCGAGGCGATCATGTCCAGGTCGGAGAGCTCGCGCGAGGTGAGCGCGACGACTTCGAGCGAGTCGAGGTCGGACGGCGCCTCGCCCGTGCGGTCGACGAGAACCCCGCCGTGCGGCGCGATCAGGCGATCGGTGGTGACGGCGGTCACGCCGTCACCTTGGCCGGAACCAGGCCGAGCTCCTCGAGCCTGCCGATGACCTGCGCAGCCGACTCCTCCGCGGAGATGCCCTCGGTGTCGACGACGATCTCCGCGCGCTCCGGTGCCTCGTACGGGTCGTCGACGCCGGTGAAGCCCTTGATCTCGCCGGCGAACGCCTTCGCGTAGAGACCGTTCACGTCGCGGCGCGCGCACTCGTCGAGCGACGTGCGGACGTGGATTTCGATGAAGGGACCGTGCTCCTCGACCAGGGCGCGCGCATTGGCACGTGCCTGCTGGTACGGGGAGATCGCCGCGACGATGACGGCTCCGCCGTGCCGCGTGATGCGCGACGCGACCCAGCCGAGCCTCTCGACGTGCGCGTCACGGTCCTCTTTCGAGAAGCCGAGACCCTTCGAGAGGTGCGTGCGGACCGTGTCGCCGTCCAGGTACTCGACGACGAGGCCCCTCCGATCCATCTCCGGGCCGACGTGGTGCGCGATCGTGGTCTTGCCCGATCCGGAGAGCCCCGTGAACCAGAGGGTGAACCCTCCGCCGCGGTCGGTCTCGGACTCGGGATGCTCATGCGCGTGGATGTGCTGACTCATGCCGTCCTTTCGAGGTTCGTGTTCTCGTGAATGCCGCACTCGAGCTTGTCCGAGCCGGCCCAGCGACCGGCGCGCTCCTCCTCGTCGGGGCTCGTCGGGCGGGTGCACGGAATGCATCCGATCGAGCGGTACCCGGCGTCGTGCAGCGGGTTGGAGGGTATCTCGTTGACGTTGATGTAGGACCACACCCGCTTCTCGTCCCAGTCCGCCAGCGGGTGGATCTTGAAGACCTGGTAGCGCTCCGACCATTCGATCTTCGGTGTCTGGGCGCGGCTCGGGGACTGGTCTCGGCGGATGCCGGAGATCCAGGCGTCGTACGGCTGGAGCGCGTTTACGAGCGGCTCGACCTTGCGGATGTGGCAGCAGCGGTCGGGGTCGCGCTCCCACAGGTTCGGCCCCTTCGGCGCGATGCTGCTCGGCGATCGTCGGGATCGAGGGCTGGATCAGCTTCAGCTGGTACTTCTCGACGAGGGCGTCGCGCGTGTCGTACGACTCGCGGAAGAAGAGGTGGGTGTCGAGCTCGACCGTGTCCATGCGCAGCCCGAGCTCGGCGACCATGTGCACGAGCACGGACGACTGCTTCTGCCACGAGCAGGTCAGGCAGACGCGCGGCCAGAAGAACTGGTGCGTCCAGGAGATGACCTCCTCGGCCGTCATGGCCTCGAAGTCGAGGTCAGGGAGCTGCGGCGGGCTCGACGCTTGAATCGCCAAGCAGGACCTCCTTCAGCGTGTCGGCGCGCAGGCCGAGACGGAGTGTCTCGAGCGCGATGACCTCGTCGGGCGGGATGTTCCCGAGGTTGACCTCGGGGCCGAAGTGCCGCACGAACCACGCCTGCGACGACTTCGTCGGCGCTTCCCAGATCAGGTCGTGGAACGAGATGGAGTGCTCGATCTCGTCCACGAGACCCGTGCGGAGCTCGCCCGTCGGGCGGTAGATGCCGGCAGTGCCGCCCTCGCGGCCCTCGGCGATCACCTTCCACGAGCCCGCGTCGAGCTCCTCCTTGATCCACTGCACCCACAGGTACGGCGCGATGTTGACCTCGGAGTCCTTGGAGCCGACCTCGGAGAGGACGACGAAGTCGCGCGCGAAGTCGGCGATGAGCTCGAGCTTCTGGTCTCGCGGGATGTCGAGCGTGCCGTCCGAGATCTCGACGTGCGAGAAGCGGTAGTGCTCGAGCCAGCGCTTGAACTCGTCCATCTTCGACTGGCCGTACACGGCCTCGAAGAGCGTCCCGCCGCAGACGACGGGGGTCGAGAAGGAGCGGTAGAGCGCGATCTTCTTCTCGAGGTTGTTCGTGACGTAGCTGGTCCCCCAGCCGAGCTTCACGATGTCGACGTACTCGCCCGCGGTATCGAACAGCCCCTCGATCTCGCGGAGGTTCAGGCCCTTGTCCATGACGTGCGTCAGCCCGCGGTCGCGCGGCTTGCCCTCGCGGATGGGCACGTCCAGGAAGGTGTGCCCGTCAGAGTCGTGCATAGATCTCCTCCAGCTTCTGCTTGGCGCGGTTCTGCACCTCGCGGTAGAGCGAGTCGCCGTGCGCGTCGATGCCCACGGTCAGCGGGCCGAAGTCCTTCACCCGGAATTTCCAGAGGCACTCGGGCATGAGCTCCTCCCAGGCGACCTCCTCGATCTCCTCGATCTGCGTGGTCTCGAGCGCGGCCGCCCCGCCGACGATCGCGAAGTAGACCATCCCGAGCCGGTGCATCGGCTCGATCGCCTCGTCCGGGAACCCGCCCTTCCCGCAGATCGCACGGACGCCGTACTGTGAGCCGAGGCCCTCGGTGAACCGCACCATGCGCGCCGACGTCGTCGTCCCGATGCAGAGCTTCTCGTACTGCCCCGGGCCGATCTTGCGGACGTTCGGGGCTGTGTGCAGGAGAAATGCACCGGAGAGATCCATCGGCGGCTCGATGCCCTGGTCGAAGATCCGGATCTGCGTGCGGTCGCGGATCCCGATGATGTGGCCCTGGACGATCACCTCGTCGCCGGCACGCAGCTTCAGGATCTCCGCCGGATCGGTCACGGGAAACGTGACCTGGTGCGTGGCCATCAGGCGTCCCTCTCGAACGTCGTCGAGCCGTCGGCCGCGACGTGCGCCGACGCCCTGCGCGCCGCCCAGCACTGGTAGTTCACGGCGACCGGGTTGAGCGTCATGTGCGTGTCGGCGTGCTCGACGTGGACGGAGAGAACGGTGACGTCGCCGCCGAGACCCATCGGCCCGACGCCCGTCTCGTTCAGGAGGCCGAAGAGGTCCTGCTCGAGCTCCGCGACGAGCGGATCCTGATTGTGCGTGCCGACCGGCCGCGCGATCGCCTCCTTGGCGAGATGCATCGCGTAGTCGGCGGAGCCGCCGATCCCGACACCGACGATCCCCGGCGGGCACGGTTTGCCGCCGGCGCCGACGATCGACTCGAGCACGAACTTCTTGATGCCCGTGACGCCGTCCGCGGGGACGCACATCTTCAGGAAGCTCATGTTCTCGGAGCCCGAGCCCTTGGGCACGCACTTGACGTCGAGCCCGTCCCAGTCGGGGACGAAGTCCCAGTGCACGATCGGAACGCGAAAGCCGACGTTCGGGCCCGTGTTCTCGCGCGTGAGGGTGTGCACGGTGTTCGAGCGGAGCGGATGCTCGACCGTGGCGCGCGCCGTGCCTTCCTTGAGTGCCGCGTAGATCCTCGCCGGATGAAGCGGGAAGTGCTCGCCCACCCTGCAGTAGTAGACGGCGATCCCCGTGTCCTGGCAGACGAGGTTCTTCTCGTCCTCGGCGACCGTGACGTTCTTGAGGATCGTCTGCAGGACGCGCTGACCGGTGACGGACGTCTCGCGACCCGCCGCTTCCGCGAGTGCGTCGCGCAGGTCCTGCGGGATGTCCTTCAGCGCCCAGACGTAGAGATGCGCCGCGGCGTCGGCGACGGCAGCGTCGAGGTCGGTCGTGACGACGGTCATGCGCGCGACCTCTCGGTCGCCGCCTTCCCGGCGCGCCGTCCGAAGACGACGCACTCGAGCAGCGAGTTGCCCATCATGCGGTTCCTTCCGTGGGTGCCGCCCGCGATCTCGCCGCAGGCGAAGACGCCTTCGAGGGTCGTCTCCGCGTGCTCGTCGATCACGAGCCCACCGTTCTGGTAATGGAGGACGGGGTACGTGTAGATCGGCTCGGAGAGTGGATCGATCCCCGCGCCGCGGTAGCGGCGCAGCATGTACGGAAGCGAGATCTCGGCGTCCTCCTGCTCGATACGGGTCGTGTCGAGCCAGACGGCGGGCCGACCGTCCTCGGTGAGCACTCCGCGGCCGGCCTCGACCTCGTCGAAGATCGCCTGCGAGACGGCGTCGCGAGGGCCGAGAGAATCGGTGAACTCCTCGCCGTCCGCGTTCAGGAGGACGGCGCCGTACGCGCGGGTCGTCTCGGGGATCGAGTAGCCCTGCATCGTCGACGGCCACGCACCGCCGTTCGGGTGGTACTGGAGCGCGTCGAGGTCGCGTGCCTCCGCGCCGGCGTCCATGGCGATGCGCGTCGCCTCGCCGGTGGCGTTCGGGTGGTTCGTCGACAGCTCTCTCCGCGTCTCCGCCTCGGCGAAGCAGCGTCCGCCGGCAGCGAGCACGAGCGCGCCCGCCTCGACCGTCGCGGGGCCCTCCTTCGTCTCGAACGAGGCTGCCCAGCCCGAGTCCGAGGGGGCGACGGAGCGAAGGGCGTGATGCGGCAGCTCGGCGCCACCGCCCGCTTCGTACGTCTCGCGGAGCGACTTCGTGATCGCGTGGCCAGTGCGATCCCCGACCTGGAGGAGCCGGTGACGGGTCGCGCCGCCGCAGCGTGCGAGCCGGTACCCGCCGTTCGAGCGTGTGAACTCGACTCCGAGCTCCTCGAGCCAGTGGATCGCGGACGGCGCCTCGCTCGTCAGCACCTCGACGAGCCTCGGGTCGGCCGTGTCGTGCGACGAGCGCATGACGTCCTCGGCATGGATCGCGGGCGAGTCGTCCGCGCCGAACGCGGCCTGGATGCCTCCCTGCGCCTTGGCCGAGTTGCAGGCCTGCAGCGTCGTCTTGGTGGCGAGCCCCACCCGTGCGCCGGAGAGCTCCGCCGAGACCGCGGCGGCGAGACCGGCAGCGCCGCTGCCGACCACGAGCACGTCGAAGGAGGCGCTGTCGCGCACGAGCGGCATAGTAGCGTAGATCCTTATTTCTGTCATTAGATCCGATTATCGGAGGACACCGGATCGACACGAGCCTTCGTTCGGGAAAGCGTTACACTCCCGCGTTCATGGGAACCCTGGGCGAGATCGTCAAACCGAGCTTCATCGCCGTCGCCCCCGAGGACACGCTCGGCGAGGTCGCCGAGCGCATGAGCGCGCAGAACGTCGGCGCGGTCGTCGTCAAGGACTTCGGCCGGCTCATCGGCGTCCTCACGGAGCGCGACATGCTTCGTGCGATGGCCGCCCGCGTGCACACGAGCGACGCACGCGTCCGTCAGTGGATGACCGAGGATCCGATCACGGCGCCGCCCGACATGAGCTTCGACGACGCGCAGCAGATCATGCTCGACAAGGGCTTCCGGCACCTGCCCGTCGTGGATGGCGAGACCATCCTGGGGATCGTCAGCCTCCGCCGCATCATGGGCGGCCGGCGACCCGTCGGGTCCTGAGCGTTCCTCGGCTCAGGCGCAGGCCGAGACGACGCCCTTGGTGACCGCGTTCGCGGCCGCCGAGACGGAGATGCCCCGCCTCTTGAGCTGGCCGACGAGCTTCGCGTTCCCGTGCATCTCGCGAGCCGCCGCCTCCTTCGCCGCGCCTTCGCCCAGAAGCGTGAGCCCGCACTGCCCGGGGTTCTTGCTGCCACCGATCCAGCCCAGGGCGTAGAGGTACTTCAGCGCCGGCTTCGCATAGGGCGCACGCGTGTACGCGGTCCTGGCCCCCGCGGGCGGGATCTTCTGCGCCTTCGCCGCCTTCGCGACCGCAGCGACGCCCACGCTGCTCGAGTTGAACACGGCGGTCACGTTCTTCCCGTAGGCGCCCGTCAGCGTGATCGCCATGAGCGACACCGCGGCGAGGATCCCGGCGTATTCGACTCCCATCCCTTACATGCTCCGTCCGGAATGGCGTTTCGTCAACGGATCACCAGATCGAGCGCAGGAGCGCCTCGATCTCCCCGACGGATGCGGGCCGCGGGTTCGAGCGCGCGGGGGGACGCTCCGACACCTGCACCGCGACGTCGTGAAGCTCCTCGTCGGGGATGCCGAGATCGCGCAGCCGCTCGAATCCCCCCAGCCGGGCAAGCTCCTCGACGCGGCTCGGAGCATCGTCGGTCCTCATGGCTTTCGCGAGCTCGCCGATGGCGTCCGGCACGACCTCCGCGTTGAAGCGGAGGGCGGGAGCGAGGCAGAGCGCGTTGAGCGCGCCGTGCGACGCGCCGTAGCGTCCTCCGAGCGCCTGGGCCATGGCGTGCGCGAGGAACATCCCGCGGGCGGCGAGCGCCATCCCCGCGTGCATCGCACCCTCGAGGAGCTCCGTTCGCGGACCGAGCTCTCGGCCGTCCTCGACCACGACGGGGAGCCACCGCGCGATGCGCTCGGCGCCGGTCGTCGCGTCGTCGTGCGGGCCTGCGTACAGCGCCTCCGCGGAGTGCGCGAGCGCGTTCATCGCGGTGCCCACGGTCTCCGCCCGTGGAAGGTCGAGCGTGAGCGCCGGCTCGTAGACGACCGCGACCGTATGTGCCCCGGACCCGCCCGCTTTCGCGCGCCCCGCCTCGTCGCGCATGCCGAAGTACGGCGTCCACTCGGAGCCGGAGTACGTCGTCGGGACGGCGACGAGCGGCAGCCCGGTCGCTGCGGAGACCGCCTTTCCGGTGTCGATCGCACTGCCGCCCCCGGCAGCGACGAGCCCGTCCGCCCGCCCGGCGGCGTCGGTCGCGGCCGCGACGGCGTCGAGCGGCGCGTGACGCCGAACCCCGACGAAGCGCTCCGCCCGGGGAACCTCGAGGTCGGCGAGCCGCGGGCTCGTGACGAGGAGCGGTTGCTCGAGGCCGAGCTCGTCGAGCAGCGGCCCCAGCTCCCCGAGCCCCCAGCGGACGATCACGATGCGAGCTGCTCTCGCGCGAACGCGACGAACGCGTCGGCGACCCGTGTTCGCGCGCGTCCGGTCGCGGACGCCAGCGAGATCTCCCGTGTCACGTCCAGGCCCGCGACGCGCGCCTCCGCGAGCCGCCCCGCCGCGAGGTCCGCCTCGACCGCGGTCCGCGAGATGAACGTCACGCCGTATCCGGCCTCGACCGCCCGGCGGACCGATTCCTGTAGGCCGAGCTCGAGCCTCACGTCCAGGTCTCGGAGCCTGAGACCCTGTCGCCGGAGGGCATCCTCGACGACCTGCCGCACGCCCGCTCCCTCCTGCATGAGGATCAACGTGTCGCCGCGGAGCTCGTCGAGCGTGATCGACCGCCCTGCGAAAGCGTGCCCGGGCGGGCACGCGAGGATCACCTGATCCGAGAAGAACGGCTCGAACCGAACTCCACGATGGCGTCGCGCGGCGCCGACGATCCCCAGCTCGAGCTCACGCGCGGCGACGCGTTCGACGATGGAGTGGGTGTCCGACACGGTGAGGAACACCCGCACATCCGGGTTCTGTCTCTGGAACTCCGCGAGCGCGACGGGAATCGCGACCGCCGCCGGGCCCGTCGAGGCGCCGAGCACGAGGTCGCCCGCGAGCGCTCCCTCGCCCGATGCGGCGACGTCGGCGACGAGCTGGTCCTCGAGGGCGAGCATGCGCTGCGCGCCGCGATAGAGGCGCCACCCGGCCTCCGTGGGCTCGACGCGGCGGCCCGAGCGGTCCAGAAGCTGAGTTCCGAGCCGCTTCTCGAGAGCGCGCACCTGCAGCGAGACCGCGGGCTGGGTGACGCCGAGGCGGTCGGCGGCCTGCGAGAAGCTGCGACGCTCGACGACCGCGCAGAACGCGGCAAGCTGGCGCGTGTCCATAAGCGGACCTTATCCGCGTGTCAGAAGACGCCGCGCTCGGCCAGCCAGTGCTCGAGCAGCGGATCGGTGAGCTCCGGGCCCGCCTCGGTCATCCGGACCTCGGCCTTGCCGATCAGTCCCGACAGCGCACGACCGACGCTTCCGCGACGAAGGCCGAGGAAGCGAAGCGTCTCGTCGGCGTACAGGGTGCGGGCGGACGCCGCGAGGGCGACGCTCACGCGCTGCTCGTTCACGGAAAGCGACTCCCAGCGAGCGCGCAGCGCCGGCTCGGCGAGAGCGAGCGCCTGCTCCCGCGCGTCGACGAAGGCAGCCTCGTCGGCGCTCGAGCCGGTTGGGACGAGCTCCCACAGATGGTGCGCGACCAGCATCAGCCGCTGCGGATGTCCGCGCGCGAACACGATCAACGGGTCGAGCGCGTTCCCCACCTCGCGGCCGGTCGCATGGAACCGCTGCTCGATGACGGCCGCGCTCACGTCGTCGGGAAGGGGGCCGAGCTCCACGGGCACGGCGTGCTCGAGCAGCGGTCGCGATGGATCTTCGAAGAGACGTTCCATCAGCGTCGGAGCGGACCCCGCGAAGGCGTACGACGCAACGCCGGCCTGATGCTGGATGACACTTCTGAGCATGCCGTCGGCGCCGTCGACTCTGAGCAGGTCCTGGAACTCGTCGAACGCGACGAGGCTTCGCGAGCCCGTTCGCTCGTGCACCTTCGCCGGCAGGTCGAGCAGCCGAAGGAAGACGCTCTCGACGTCGATCCGCGGATTCGACTGGATCGAGGCCGTGAATCCTCCCGCCCCGAGCGAGAGGCCGACCTTCCAGGAGCGGAAGAGCGCGTCGACGGTACGCCGCACCGGACCCTTCAGCGAGCGGTCGTAGGCCCGCTCCATGCGAACGACCATGCTCGACAGCGAGAGCACGCCCTCGAGATCGACGAGCGCAGTCGCCCAGCCCGCATCCGCCGCCTCCACGAGGACGCGACGGAGGAGGCTCGTCTTGCCGTAGCGGCGCGGTGCCACGAGGCGTGACGCGTGTCCGCCCTCGGCGAGCGCACGCAGACGTGCCGCCTCGGCCCCGCGGTCGATCATCTCGTCGGGGACGAGTTCGCCGGCGATACGGAACGGGTTCGACGTCGCCACGGGACATAGTCTGCCTCAGTGGAACAGATCTGTCTACCTATTGCATGCAGATCTGTCTGCCTGCTGTAGACTCGTCTGCTACCGTCGCCGCGTGCGCGCCTGGATCGACGTCTCGAACTCGCCGCAGGTGCCGTTCTTCCGGCCGCTGATCGCGCTGTTGCACGATCGCGGGCACGAGGTATCCGTCACGACGAGGGAGTACGCGCAGACCACCGAGCTTCTCTCGCTGTACGGCATCGAGCACGACGTCGTCGGGCCACGGCACGGAGGTGCCGGAGCGACTCGGGAAGACGCGTGCGATGGCGGGTCGGCTGCACGCGCTCCGCGGCTACGCAGGGCGCTCCGGATTCGACGTCGCGCTCTCGCACGCCTCGCACGAGCTGCCGATGGTCGCTCGTTCGCTGGGAATCCCTTCGTCGTACGCCTTCGACTACGAGTTCGCACGCGTCCAGCACGGCTTCGGCAGCCGTGCGGCGCGGCGTGTCGTCGTCCCGGAGGCGATCCCCCAGGACCGCCTCGACGGCCTCGGCGCAAGCACCAGGAAGGTTCGCCGGTACCCGGGGCTGAAGGAGGAGTACTACCTCCACGGGTTCACGCCCGACGCCGCTGTCCTCGACCAGCTCGGTCTGGATCGCACACGCACGATCGTCGTCGTGCGAACGCCTCCCGACGTCTCGCTGTACCACCGCGAGGCGAACCCGCTGTTCGGGGCCGTTCTCGAGCGCCTCGGGCGCGACCCGGCGGTCCACGCCGTCGTTCTTCCACGGACGACCGATCAGCGCGCGGAGATCACCGCGCGAGCGCTGCCCTCGATCCACGTGCCCGAGCGGGCGATCGACGCACAGAGCCTCGTGGCGCTCTCCGACCTCGTCGTGTCCGCCGGCGGCACGATGAACCGCGAGGCTGCGGCTCTCGGAGTGCCTGCCTACACCACCTTCGCGGGCAAGCTCGGCGCGGTCGACGAGATGCTCGTGGGAGAGGGCCGCCTGCGCGTGCTCACTGCAGCCTCCGACCTCGAGCCGGCCAAGCGCTCCGATGAGGCCGTGCCGACGACGCGCGATCCGGCGCTGATGCTCGACCTCATGCTCTCCGCCCTCGAGCGCTGATCCGATCTCGAGCCCTCCCGAGGAGGGCTCGAGATCACGAGAGCTGGCTGCCTACCCGGTGAGGTAGTAGTTGGGATTCGGCATCTTGAACGTCTTGTCCGCGAAGCCGCCGTCGAGGTCGTTGAACTGGTCGCCGAAGTTGGCGACGATGTCGTAGCCCAGAGACTCGATGTACGCGCGGGTGCCCGACTTGTAGCGGGTCGTCGGGCACGAGGCGTTCGAGGCGATCGCCGCGGCACAGAACTCCGGCTTGTTCAGGTATGCGGGGTACTGGTTCGTGGTACCCGCCGCCGCGTTTCCCGTTGCGGGCTTCGTGAACAGGCCGTCCATGAAGGGAGCGGCGAGCGGGTGCCCGGTGTTCACGGCTGTCGGTGCCGGGTAGCCGGCGTCGACCTCGGGAAGGCCGGCACCGATGCTCGGCGCGATCGCGGTGTTCAGAGCGGGGAGACCGGCAGCCTCGTCGTTCACGAGGTTGGCGATCGTCGCGGCGTGCTGGGCGTCGCCGCGCCCGGTGAGGAAGAACACGGCGTACCCCATGCCCTTGGCCTTCGTGGCCAGGTCGACCATCCCGGGTGTGGCCGGGAACAGGTTTCCGGTCCAGACGCCGGGATTGCCGGTCAGTCCGACGAAGCTTGCGTTGTCGCCGGCGTTGAAGATCCAGTTGCTGTACAGCTCGTAGTTCCAGGTTGTCAGGGTCGTGTCGTCCACGTCGAACACCACCGCCTTCGACTCGCCCTTCTTCGGCTGGTGGGCGTTCAGCCACTTCGAGCCCTCGTCTGCGACCGACTGCGCCTCGGCCGCGTAGTTGCTGCCCAGGTTGAGCGGCGTCCTCCACGTGCCGGTCGTCCCGGCGATCGCAGTCGGAGCGCCGTAGTAGTTCTTCAGCCACGCGCGCACGACGTCGATGTTCTGGATCTCGCTCTCGGACTTCGCCGTGAACGTGAGGTCGTACGGCCGCTGTGGCGCGATGGCGATGGCCGTTCCTGCGATGACGAGCGCCACCAGACCGAGCACCAGCGCCAGGCGCGGCGAGCGCCGCAAGACGCGTCCCCTCATGTGAACCTCCTTGATTTGACTCCTACTCCCCTAACAGCAGGCGAAGTATCCCACCGCGGGCGGGACCGAAACCGCCCGTACGAGCTAGACGGTTTCGGACGCGGACGGCGCTTCGGCGATGCCCGCGCCATCTCCGTCGGGGGTTCCGTTCCGCCTCGGAGCCGCCACGATTGTCGTGAGGCGGCCGATCAGCTCGAGCGTCTCCCCGGCCTCGACCAGGCCTGCGAGTTCGTCGAGCTCGTCCTCGAGCCAGCTCTGGTCGATCGGCGCCCGTGTCACGAGCATGATCGCCTCGTGCGACGAGGGCGAGACGTGCTCGGTCGCGGACCACAGCTCCTCGTGCAGCTTCTCACCCGGTCGCGCGCCCACGAACTCGACTGCGACGTCGGCGCCGGGCTCCTTGCCGGAGAGGCGGATCATCGTGTCGGCGAGGTCCGTGATCTTCACGGGCTCACCCATGTCGAGGACGTAGACCTGACCACGGCCGCCGATCGACCCGGCCTGGATGATCAGCTGCACCGCCTCGGGGATCGTCATGAAGAAGCGCGTCATCTCCGGATGCGTCACGGTCACGGGCCCCCCGCGCGCGATCTGCTTGCGGAAGATCGGGATCACGCTCCCCGAGGAGCCGAGAACGTTCCCGAAGCGAACGCCGCAGAATCTCGTCGAGGTGTCCTCCCGTTGCCCCCATGACTCGACGATCCATTCGCAGATCGCCTTCGACTGGCCCATCACGGTCTTCGCGTTGACGGCCTTGTCCGTGGAGACGAGCACGAAGCGCTTCGCGCCGAACTCGACCGCGATGTCGGCCACCGTGCGGGTGACGAGCGTGTTGTTGCGGACGGCCTCGAGCGGGTTCGCCTCCATGAGCGGAACGTGCTTGTACGCGGCCGCATGGAAGACGACGGCGGGGCGGTACTTCTCGAAGACCTGCCGCATCTTCGTCGCGTTCCCCGCATCCGCGAGCACGGCGGCCGTCGCGAGGAACTCGCGCTCGTCCACGAGCTCCCGCTCGATCTCGAACAGCCCGGGCTCGCCGTTGTCGACGAGCACGAGCCGCGTCGGTCCCATGCGGGCGATCTGCCGGCACAGCTCGGATCCGATCGAGCCGCCTGCGCCCGTGACGAGAACCACCTCGTCCGTTAGGTAGCCCGCGATCGACTGTAGGTCCGCCTCCACGGGCTCGCGCCCGAGAAGGTCCTCGACCTCGACCGGCCTGATCTGCCCGGCGAGATTGAAGTCGCCAGCGATGAGCTCGTGGAGCCCTGGCAGCGTCTTCACGGGGATACCCGCCGAGCGCGCGGCGGCGACGATCCGCTCGCGGACGTCGCCCGAGGCGGAGGGGATGGCGATGAGCAGCTCGTCCGGGCGGCGCTCGCGCAGGAGGGCGGGTAGCTCCGCGCTCGTCCCCAGTACCCGGATCCCGTGCAGCCTGAGATTCTTCTTGCGCGCGTCGTCGTCGACGAGCCCGATCGGGGTGTAGCCGAGCGACGGGTTGCGCAGCATCTCGCGGAGGATCAGCTGCGCCGCGTCGCCGGCACCGACGATGAGCACTTCCCGGCCGCGGGCGACGAGCGAGCGGGGGGACGGCCGCTCGATGAGCGAGCGCGCGAGGAGGCGAACACCCATCACGAACGCGAGCAGGAGGAGCAGGTCGATGACCCAGATCCCGCGCGGCACCTTCGCCGGATGGAAGTCGAGCACCGCGAAGACGAGGAACGCCGCCACGATGGCCACGGCGACGCCGCGGAGAACGCCCCACATGTCCTGCGTCGAGACGTAGCGCCACCAGCGGTTGTAGAAGCCGAAGGCGATGAAGACGGGGAGCATGACCCCCACGACGAGCGCGACGACGTCCCACTCGAGGTAGCGGTCGTAGTACCTCGGCCAGTCCGCATCGAAGCGGACGTACCAGGAGAGGATCCAGGCGGCGGCGATCAAGACCGCGTCGACCGCGACCTGCCACAGCCGGTGACGGTTGACCGGGGAGCGCATCGCTATGCCGGGACGCCGGCGACCGAGCGAACCGCGTCGACGACGCGCTCCTGCTGCTCCCGCTCGATGCCGCCCCACATCGGGAGGGCGAGGTTCTCCGCAGCAGCACGCTCCGTCTCGGGGAGCGAGCCTTCGGGAACGCCGAGGTACGCCATGGCCGGCTGCAGATGGAGTGGCGTCACGTAGTACGACGCGGAGGCGATGCCCTCCGCAGCCAGCGCCTCCGCGATCTCGGCTCCGGCGCGACGAGCGGACGACGTACATGTGGTACACGTGCCCCGGCTCGTCCACAGGCAGCTCGACGAGCTCCCCGAGCCCGAGCTCCGCATAGCGCGCGGCCGCCTCGCGGCGCGCCGCGTTCCAGCCGGCGAGTCGCGGGAGAAAGACGCGGAGCATCGCAGCCTGGATCGCGTCGAGCCGCGAGTTCACTCCGATCGAGCTCGAACGTCCTCTTGTCGCGCGAGCCGTGGAAGCGGAGCATGCGGACCCGCTCGGCCACATCGTCGTCGAGACTCGTGACGAGGCCGCCGTCACCGAGAGCGAAGAGATTCTTCGTCGGGAAGAAGCTGAACGTCGAGCAGATCCCGGTCTGCGCAACGCCGTCGGCGCCGAACGCCTGCGCGGAGTCCTCGATCAGCGGGAGACCCAGCGCGACGAGTCCGTCGAGCTCGTGCGGGCCGGCCGAAGAGGTGGACGGGCATGATCGCCTTCGTTCGCTCCGTGATCCGGGTCGGCGACGTCCTCATGGTCGAGGTTCAGCGTCACCGGGTCGATGTCGGCGAAGACCGGGGTCGCGCCGACGCGAGCGATCGCCTCCGCGGTTGCGTAGAACGTGAACGACGGGCAGATCACCTCGTCGCCCCTGACCGATTCCGAGCGCCTCGAGCGCCAGGACGAGCGCGTCGGTGCCGTTCGCGACGCCGATCGCATGTGGCACGCCGAGGTAGGCGGCAGCCTCCTGCTCGAATCGCCTCGACCTCCGGACCGAAGATGAACCGGCCGGATCAGAGCACGGCCGAGAACCGCTCTTCGAGCTCGGGGATGAGCGGCGCGTACTGCGCCTTCACGTCGACGAGTGGGATCTGGTCTGTCACGCGCGCGAGTGTAGCCCCGATTCGTCAGCCGCCAGGCGACTCCTCGGACACGGTATTGCGCCGCCGCTTCCTCAGATAGCGCCAGCCGAGCCAGCAGACGCCGCCGACGATCGCAACCGCAATGAGGTAGTCGGCGAAGCGGAACGCGTGGTGGAACTCCTCCCACTTGGAGCCCGCCAGGTAGCCCGCGCCGGCGAAGGCGAAGCACCAGATCGCAGAGCCCGCCAGGGTCAGCACCGTGTACCGGACGAGCGGAACCTCCATCACACCTGCGGGGATCGAGACGAATGAGCGCACGACCGGCGTCAGCCGCCCGAGGAAGACGGCCCAGTTTTCCCAGCGCTCGAACCAGGTCTCCGCGCGGTCGAGTTTCGTCTCGTCCAGGTGCAGCCAGCGGCCGTGGCGCTCGAGGTAGGGACGGCCGCCGTACAGCCCGATCGCCCAGCCGATGACCGCACCGACCGTGTAGCCGATCGTTCCGGCAAGCGCCATCGCGACGTATGCCGAGACTCCCTGATCGATCTCCACTCCGAAGAACACGACGTCCTGTCCGGCGAACGCGCCCGATGCCACGGCACCGGCGTACACCATGACGACCTCGCTCGCCGCCGGGAAGACCGCGTCGACGAGCATCAGCAGGAAGACGGCGTACAGGCCGTAGTCGCCGATCGCCGACGTGACGGCGTCGGTCAGCTCACCGAGGACGGAGGCGACCAGCACGGGGCCGGACTGTACTGGCGCCGGGTGCTAGCCCTTGGCGCGGCGCACGGATCAGCGGCCGCGTGAGCGAGACCACGCCGAGCTCGTTCGTCGCCGTCACGCGTGCCGTGTAGCGGCCGCCCGCGACCGGCTTGCGGTTGGCGCCGCGGCCGTCCCAGAGGACGGTCTGCTCGCCCGGCTGCGTCGTGGCGTTCGACACCGTCCTGACGACGATCCCCTCCGGCGTCTCGATCGTGACCTTCACGCGCGCAGCGCGGGCCTGTGCCCAGCGCAGCTCGGCCCGCCCACCGGCTTTCCCGACGACGACGCGTGCCGGCGACACGCGGAGTGACGCAAGCGTCGAGTTGACGGCGAAGCGGCGCGTCGTCGACGACGAGAGCCCCTGATCGTCCGTCGCGGACACGGTGAGGGTCCAGCGACCCTCGCCCGGGACGATCGGCTCCGTCGGAGGCGCCGGCACGCCCTCGGGCGGAGGGCCGGGGCCGGCGCGGGCGGCGGAAACGCGACCTCGTACGTCCCGGGCTCGCGGGCGACCAGTCTCCTGCCAGGCGATCGTGCCGTCGGGCGCAGTGAGGCTCGCCGTCGCCGTCGAGGGTCGCACGACCTTGTACGAGAGCCGCTGCTCCTCGGCGACCCCGTCGCCGTTCGGCGAGACGACCGCCTCGAGCGGCGGCGGCGCGTAGACGCCGTAGTACTGCAGCATGAGCGCGGTCGAGACCGCCCGCTCCTTGCCGTCCGAGGGCGAGTTCAGCACCGTCCCCTCGAACGCCATCGTCGACGACCCTCCGCCGTCGAGTGCCATTCCCCGGACGGCGCCGTAGCGCACGAGCGTCTGCGCGAGCTCGAAGTTCGTCATGCCGACCGAGAAGCCGGGCTGGCGCCCGTCGGTCGTGACGAACACGATCCCGCCGTCGGCGCGCTGGCCCACCGCGGTCCGCGGCCCACGCGGCGCGAGCTGGGCGATCGTGAACGCCTCGTTCGACCTGTACACCGGCACGCCGTCACGGACGAGGACGGGTCCTCCTCCGATCGCGTCGGACACGACCGCCCAGTCCGGTGTGAGCCCGAGCCGAAGCGTCACCACCGATCCGGGCTGCGCCTCCACCTGGAGCTTCGTTGCCGCATTGCCGCGCGCGACGAGGACTGCGCTGCCCGGCTGGATGTGAACGGAGGTGGCCGGCCCTGCCGATGCGACCGGCACCGCGAGGTCGGTGTTCGGGGTGGCCGGCGGAAAGGAGCCGAGCACCACCGCGAACGCACCGGCGACGCGCGGGGTCGTCGACCCCCAGTCGGAGGTGAACAGCGAGATCCCGTTCGTGCCGGGCGCCTTGTTCAGGAAGTTCAGGGCGCGACGCTGGCCCGAGCCTCGCCAGGTCCCGCGAAAGCTCACCCGACGCACGTCCAGCAGGCCGTCCAGGGTGACGCCAGTGCTCGAGCGCGACGCGTTCGGCGGTGTGGCGAGGACACCGTCACGGAGGAGGATCCCGCTGGGTCGTCCGTCGGAGGGCGAGAAGTAGTCGCCGTTGACGCCGACCGAGGTCGCCTGCGTCGTCAGCCGCTTCTCCATGGCGGACAGGGTCTCGCGCTGGACGATCGACTCGTTCGACAGCACCGGCCGGAGGCGGTACAGACCGACCGGCCGCGGGCCGCGGACGACGTGGATCGAGACCGGGCCGTGCGGCGTGAACTCGACGCTCTGCTCGTACGTCGCTCCGGGGAAGAGCGGCGTCGCCTGCGCGCCCGCGGGACCCGCCCACACACCCGTCGCGAGGACGGCGGCGAGCGCAGCGGCGAGGGCGAGGCGAGGCACGGCCGGCCGAGGGTAGCCGAATCGAAATGACGGTTTTGCAGCGTCTTACAGGATCCGTACAGCCCGTCTCGGGCGCGAGCTACTCGAACACGCGGACGTCGCGGTACAGCGTGTCGCGCTGCACCGGGGTCTTGCCCAGCGCCTTGATGAGGTGGACGAGCTCGTCCGTGGTCGTCCGGTGCGTCGTCCCCGCTGCCGAGACGACGTTCTCCTCGATCATGACCGAGCCCATGTCGTCGGCGCCGAAGCCGAGCGCGACCTGCCCGACCTTCATGCCCTGCGTCACCCAGGACGACTGGATGTGCGGGACGTTGTCGAGATAGATCCGCGAGACCGCCTGCGTGAGCAGGTAGTCGAAGGAGGTCGGCATCGCATCGTCCGTGACCATGTCGTCCATCCGGTTGCCGTCGCGCTGGAAGGTCCACGAGATGAAGGCGCGGAAGCCCTGCAGCTCGTCCTGGAGCTCGCGGACCTTCCGCATGTGCTCGACCCGCTCCTCGAGCGTCTCGACGTGGCCGTACATCATCGTCGCCGTCGTCGACATGCCGAGCCGATGCGCCTGACGCATGACGTCGAGCCACTCCTCGGACTTCGTCTTCTTCGGCGCGATGATCGCCCGGACACGGTCGACGAGGATCTCGGCGCCGCCGCCGGGAACGGAGTCGAGGCCGGCGTCGCGAAGCCGCGACAGCGTCTCGGGCACCGTCAGCTTCGAGCGCCGAGCGATGTGCTGGATCTCGGGTGGCGAGAGGGCGTGCAGGTGGATCTTGTAACGGGCCTTGATCGAGCTGAAGAGATCCTCGTAGTAGTCGATCCCGAGGTCGGGGTGATGCCCGCCCTGCATCAGGAGCCCCGTGCCCCCGATCGCGAGGGTCTCCTCGATCTTCTTGTAGATGACGGGCTTCGGCAGGAGATAGCCCTCGCGCACGTCGCCCGGCCGGCGGTAGAACGCGCAGAAGTCGCAGTCCGTGACGCAGACGTTCGTGTAGTTGAGGTTCCGATCGACGATGAACGTCACCCGTGACGGATCGTTCAGACGGTTCCGCACCTCGTTCGCGACGCGTCCGATCTCGACGAGGTCGCGCGAACGCAGGAGCGCGATGGCGTCGTCGTCCGAGATCCGCTCGCCTCCGAGCGCCCTGTCGAGGACGTCGTCGACGGCGGGTGTCGGCTCGGCGATGATCGTCATGCGGGCACCTCCTCGCGGACGAACCGGAGCTCGGGCACGTGGTCGAGCGCACCGACGTCGCGGGCCATCTCGAGGAAGGTGTAGAAGCCCGCGCGCTCCCGCGGCCCGAAGCTGTACCGGAGCTTCTCGAAGTAGCGCGCGAGGAAGCCCGCCGGATAGCCGTACGTCTCGCTCGCCCTGCGCGCGAGGAGCTCCGGCTCCGAGCGTGCGAGGCGAACCGACGCGACGAGTGCGTGCTCCAGCTCGACGAGGCCCTCGGCGAGAGGCTCGCGCGCCGCCCAGACGGCGAAGACCATCGGGAGCCCGGTCTTCTCGAGCCAGAGGCGACCGAGGTCGAAGTGCGGCGTCGGGTCCTCGTACGCGCTGTGCAGCGCCGCGTCGCCGATGAGGAGGGTCGCGTCCGCCTCCATCCCGAGCGGGAGGATCTCCGCCTTCGGGAGCAGGATGCGGGTAAGGACGACCGACGTCGCGCTCTCGGGCGTCACCGCGACCGACCGGACCTGCCCGAACTGCAGCCGCGTGACGAGCTGGATCGAGTCGACCGCGCCCTCGGACGAGACGCACACGCGCGGCAGGATCCGCAGCCGATCCGCGTTGCGCGCGTACTCGATCGACGGGATCGGAGCGATGTCGATCTCGCCGTCGAGCAGCATGCGACTCAGGTCGGTCGGGACGCCCGGGACCTCCTCGACATCGGCTTCGAGCCGGTAGAAGACCGGCGCCATGTTGACGTACGAGATGCGTCCGAGCCTCACCGCTGCCGCCGCCGCACGATCCAGGTCACGACCGCGGCGAGCACGAGCCCGCCCCAGAGGATGGCTGCGGGCCACGAGAAGTCGTAGCCCACCGGGACGTCGCTCGACAGCGCGAGCGCACCGAATGTGAACAGGAGCGAGAAGACGATGACGGTCCCGGCGAGGAGCCCGAGCCCGTAGACGAGCCAGACCCAGATCGGAGTCCCGGCAGCAGGCTCCGTCTGTGGCTTCTTGCTCGGTGCTCCCTCACGACTCACTCACCACCGCCGCAGCTCGTTGTAGAGCGTGTCGCGCTGGACGGGAGTGCGGCCGGCGTCGCGAACGAAGCGGACGAGCTCGTCGATCTTCTGCTCGGTCTCGGTGCGCGCGCCCGCCGCGTGGAAGATCTGCTCGCGGACGACGGTTCCCTGGACGTCGTTGGCCCCGAAATGGAGCGCCACCGCCGCGAGCGGCATGCCCATCATGATCCAGTAGGCCTTGATGTTCTCGACGTTGTCGAGCATCAGCCGCGAGAACGCGAGCATCTTCAGATCGTCGGCGCCGGTCGTGTGGCGCCACCCGCGGCGCTCGAAGACCGTGTTCTCGGGGTGGAACGCGAGCGGGATGAAAGCGAGGAAGCCGCCGGTGCGGTCCTGCTGGTCGCGCAGACGGAGGATGTGGTCGACGCGCTCCTCGTACGTCTCCACGTGTCCGTAGAGCATCGTGCAATGGGTCGGCATCCCCATCCGGTGCGCCACGTCGTGGACGTGGAACCAGATCTCGGGAGACTCCTTGCCCGGTGCGACGAGCCGCCGCACGCGGTCCGCGAACACCTCCGCCCCGCCACCCGGGAGCGAGCCGAGGCCTGCTGCCTGCAGCTCGCGCAGGACCTCCTCGTGCGTCAGACCCGAGAGCGTGGTCATGTGGTGGATCTCGGAGGCCGTGTAGCACTTCAGGTGCACGTCGGGCAGTGCCTCGTGGAGCGCGGCGATCGTGTCGCGGTAGAAGTCGAAGTCGACGTGCGGGCTCTCGCCATTGACCATGTGCAGCTCGGTGAACCCCGTGATCTCGCGCTGGGCGAGGACATCCCCGACGAGGTCCTCGGTCGTGAGCGTGTACGCGTGCTCCTGCTTCCGTGTCGCCGCGAAGGCGCAGAACTTGCACTTCACGCGACAGACGTTCGTCTGGCTCACGTACAGGTTCTGGACGAAGTAGACCTCGTCCGTTCCTCCGCGAACGCGCCGCGCGAGGTCGGCCAGAGCTCCGAGCTCGAGCAGGTCGTCGGACTCGAGAATCGCGACGCCGTCGTCGAAGTCGAGGCGCTCTCCCGCCTCGATCTTCTCCCGGATCGGCTCCAGGGTCTTGAGCTCCAGAACGGCGATCAGCTTCTCCTCTCCACGACGGCCCGCGTGAGCGCCTCGAGCTCGTCCCGGCGCGGCGCACCGTCGAGGCAGGACCTGGCCTCCGAAGCGTAGTGGAGCGCCAGCTCGCGGGACCGTTCGAGTGCACCGCTCGCCGCGACGCGCACGAGCGCTCCTTCCTGTGGCCCTCCCGCGAGCGCGTCGCGTACGACGTCGTCCTCCTGCGCGGCGAGGAGCAGCGGGAGCGTCGGGGTGCCGTCGCGGAGATCCGTCCCCGGAACCTTCCCCGTCTCGATCGTCTCCCCACTGCAGTCGAGGACGTCGTCGGCGATCTGGAACGCGATCCCGAGAAGCCGGCCGTACTCCCCGTTCCCTCCCCCGAGCACGCACGAAGCCTCGAAGAGCTTTCCGGTCTTCAGGGAGCAGCGCTCGAGGTACTCCTCGATCGCCGTCGAGGGGTCGTGGCGCTGCCGCCGCTGCATCGCCTCGCCGCGCGCGAGCGCCAGTGATGCCTCGGCGAGGACGGCGACCGCCCCGCCCGTCACCGGTCGCGGCGAGCACGGAGAACGCCCGGGCGAACAGGTAGTCGCCTGCCGCCTTCGCCGCGTGCTCTCCGTGTTCACTCCACGCAGCCGCACGGCCGCGCCGCACGGCTGCTCCGTCGATGAGGTCGTCGTGGACGAGCGTCGCCATGTGCACGAGCTCGACGGCGACGCCTGGCGCCACCGGCGGGGGGTCGTCGGGGGAGGACGACAGGAACGCGAGGGCGGGGCGCAGGCGCTTTCCGCCTGCGGCGAGCGCGGTGGTCCCGACCTCGGCCACCAGGCCCGGGTAGCGCTCGACCGCACGTTGAAGCTCTTCCTCGACCTCGGCGAGGTAGTCGTCGAGGCCAGCGGCCGCGCGGACGACCTCGAGGGCGGTCACGGCTTCACCCCCACGTGGAGCGCGACGATGCCTCCGCCGAGGAGCCGGTAGTGGACGCTCTCGAAGCCGGCGCTCTCGAGGAGCGCCGAAAGGTCGTCAGGTCCCGGAAAGCGGCGGACGCTCGCGGGAAGGTAGGTGTACGCCTCCCCGCCCGGGAGCACTCGACCGAGGAGCGGAACGACGACGTCGAACCAGAGCCGGAAGAACGGCTTCAGGATTCCACGCGGGCGCGTGATCTCGAGGACTGCGAGCTTCCCACCCGGGCGCAGGACACGGGCCAGCTCCCGCAGACCTCCTTCGAGGTCGGCAAGGTTGCGCACACCGAAACCGACGGTGGCGGCATCGAACATCACCGTCCTCGAAGGGCAGTGCAAGCGCATCGCCCTCGACCCATTCGATCGCCCCCGACTTCCGCTGCGCTCGCTCGAGCATCTTCACCGAGAAGTCGAGCCCGACGACTCGCCCGCCCCGACGCTCGGCCTGGACCGCGAGGTCGCCGGTTCCACAGCAGGCGTCGAGCACGCGATCCCCGGGCCAGACGACCTCGGTGACGGCGAGCTTCCGCCAGCGCTGATCGAGCCCGACCGTCATGACGCGGTTCATGACGTCGTAGACCGGGGCGATGCGGTCGAACATGCCCCGAACCGAGTCGGGCGCGAGCGTCCCGGACTCGTAGGTCATGTGTCGCCCCAGCGGGCGACGAGCGCGTTGTCGATCCCGATCTGGTCGAGGCAGCGCGCCACGACGAAGTCGACGAGGTCGTCGATCGACTCGGCGCCGTGGTAGAAGCCCGGCGCCGCGAAGAGGACGACGGCGCCGGCCTCGTTCAGCGTCGCGAGCCCGCGCAGGTGGATCGAGGAGAGCGGCGTCTCCCGCGGCACGAGCACGAGCTTGCGACGCTCCTTCAACGCCACCGAAGCGGCACGGTGGATGAGGTTCTGCATCGCTCCGGACGCGAGCGTCCCCACCGTGGCCATCGAGCACGGGCAGATCACGTAGGCGTCCACGCGGGCGGAGCCGCTCGCATACGGGCTGCCGAAGTCGTTCTCGCCGTACACGGTCACCTGTGCTGCGGCCCCTCCGACGAAGCGCTCGAGGACCTCCTCGCGGGCGAGCGACGGGTCGCGGTAGAGCTCCGTCGCCAGCACCTCGACGCCGGACCGGGACGCACAGAGCCCGACCTCGCAGTCCGCGGCTGCGAGCGCGCGCAGCAGCCGTTCCGCATACGGAGCGCCGGATGCGCCCGTAACGCCGAGGAAGACCTTCATGCCGTAAGGCTATGCGCCCTAGGACTGCGCAAGCGACGGGACCGACGCAGCGAGCGTCTTTGACTCTCGCGGCCAGAAATCCCGCGCTAGCGGGTTTCTGGCCTGCGGACTACTTCGGACCCTTGGATGCGGCCAGGAAGGCGCCGAGCGCGTCGAGGTTGTCCTGCCCGAGGTACGAGTAGGAGCCCATCACCGTGTTCCCGAACGCCGCCGGGTTGGTGAGGTACTGGACGAAGAAGGCAGCGTCGTTCGACGCGCCTATCGACGAGAGGTCGGGCGCACCGAGGTTGCCGCCTCCCTGCCCGAGGTAGGTGTGGCAGTTGAGGCAGCCCGACTGGGCGAACAGCGTCGCGCCCTTCTCGGCCTGCTCGTTCCCGGTGAAGCCCTGTTCCTGCGCCCACGTGGGGACGAGCAGGACGAGCTCTGACCCGAGGGCTTCCTTCGCGGTAGCGCCCTTCCAGGTCAGGACCGCCATCGACAGGATCGTGAGCACGGCGGCGACCATTGCGACCGGGCGGTGCGTCGGCCGCCGCTCACGGCGCCGGTCGTAGAACGGCAGCCCGATGAGCAGGACGAGGCAGATGGTCGGGATGCCGACCGTGGCGATGAACACCGTCTCCGGCCACTTGAAGATCCGGAGGAGGTAGAAGAGGAAGTAGAAGTACCAGTCGGGACGCGGGACGAAGCTGGTCGTCCCGGGGTCGGCCGGCTCCGTGTACCACGGCCCGAGGATTCCCGACTTCACACCGTCGGCGCTGTAGTACCAGATGGCCGCGAGGCCGACGATCACGCACACGACGACGAGCGACATGACCGTGTCGTGGAGGATCGCCGGCGGGAAGAAGGGCTTCCCCTCCTTCTTGACGTCGTCCTTGTAGCGGGCGAAGTCCTCCCGGTTGAGTTCGCCGAGGTCGCGCGCCATCAGTCGCCTCCACTCCCACGGACGAGCCCCGCCCGCGCTCCGGTCGGCTGCGCCGGCGGCCGCTCACGACCCGCCTCCTCGGCCGACCAGGGCGGCGAGGAGACGCCGAGGCGGGTCACGAGGTAGATGTGGACCCCGATCAGCGGGATCAGGAGCCCGGGTATCAGCAGCATGTGCATGGCGTAGAACTTCGGCAACGTCTCCGTGCCTATCTCCGGCCCGCCCGCCAGGAACTGCGCGAGCCACGGGCCGGCGAACGGTGCCGTCCCGTTCAGGTTGATCCCGACCGCGGATGCCCAGTAGGCCGTCTGGTCCCACGGGAGCAGGTACCCGGTGAAGCCCATGAGCATCCCCGTGGCGAGGATGAGAACGCCGGTGATCCAGGTCAGCTCGCGTGGGTACTTGTACGCGCCGAACAGGAACACGCGGCCCATGTGCAGGAAGAGCAGGATGATGAACACGCTTGCGCCCCAGCGATGCATGCCGCGGACGAGCCAGCCGAGCGTCAGCTCGTTCGTGATTGCCTCGATCGTCGAGTACGCGACCGGCTTGCCCGTCTGTGGATTGATCGCAGCCGAGGGCTCGTAGTACATCGCGAGGATCCCACCCGTCAGCGTCTGCACGATGAACGCCGTCAGTGCCGCGGAGCCGAGCGTCTGCATCCAGCTGACGTCGCGCGGCACGTTCCGGAAGAGGAACCACTTCGTCCCGCGAACCGCGCCCGTGCGCTCGTCGATCCAGTCGAGCGGCGCGAGCACCGCCATGTCGACCATCTGCTGCCGCTTGGACTTCGCGGCCATCTAGTTGGTCACCTGGCTCGGGACGATCGGGTACAGCCACGCCTCGACGCCGTCGACGTGCGTGCCCGGGACCGACCACGGGTACCGCGCGATCTGCGCGCTCGCGCCGGTTCCCGAGACGTTGCCGACCGCGTACAGCTCGCCGAGCACGAGGTGCCCGTTCTTGATCGAGTACGTGTAGCGATCCATCGAGCGGACGGGCGGGCCAGCACGCCGGTTGCCCTCGGAGTCGTAGAGACCGCCGTGGCAGGGACAGCCGAACGACTGCGCGAGCACCGGGCGGAGCTCGACGCCCTTGACCTTCTTGGCCGCCTCCTCGTCGATCGGCCCGTTCGGCTGCACCGGGCAGCCGAGGTGGACGCAGCGGCTGTAGAGGATGGTGAAGCTCGGCTCGCGGGCGTCCGTCATCCCGTTGTTGCGCACGAAGGTCGTGCGTCGACTCACCTCGCCAGCCGCCGGGTTGGCGAGGAACGAGGCGATCACGTACGTGCCCTCCGGGAAGTTCTCGAGCGGCCCGAGGTCGGCGTCGTGCTCCTCGACGTTCGTGAACGACGGCAGGACCATGAAGCCGAGGACCGGGAGCGTGACGACGGCGCCGATCGCCGCCCCGAGGCCGATGGTCGACGCCTCGAGGAAGCGCGAGCGCGTGTAGGCCGTACCGAGAGGTTCCGCCGGGGTCTCGATGGTCGTCGAAGCGCTCGGCTCGTCGGCCACGGCGCGCGTTTCCGGCTCGACGTACGGAACCTCCGCGCGGACGTCGCGCGTCACGTCACGAGCCCAGAGCACACCGAACGCAACGGCGATCACAGCGCCGATGACGACGAGGATCCAGCTGATCACCAGCCCCACGAGGAGGCACGCAATCCCGATCGCGAACGCGATCGGCCAGAGGCTCGGCCCTGATCCCTGCGGGGTGTCGTGACTCGTGTCGCTCAAAGCGCGCCCTGCGGTGGATTCAATCGCCCTGCGGTCCCGCCTGTCAACGACGTGCCGTATGTCGCGACGCGGGGATTCTGCACTTTGCGGAGGACGCGTGTCACTACAAGGCGTCGAGCCCGTACTCGGCCCACCGCCGGGTCACACGCTCCCTGATCTCGGTGGACATGGCGATCTCCTCGGGCCATGGCCGCGCGTCCTCCTCGGGCAGCTTGTGCGTCGCGTCGATGCCGAGCTTGCCGCCGTAGAACTGCCTGCCGGGAGCGTGGTCGAGGTGGTCGAGCGGACCCTCGGTGATCAGGACGTCGCGCTTCGGGTCGACGTTCGCCGTGACCCGGAAGAAGACGTCCTCGTAGTCGTGGACGTCCACGTGCGCGTCGACGACCACGATCGACTTCGAGAGCGACAGCATCCCGAGTCCCCACAGGGCATGCATGACCTTCTGCGCGTGGCCGGGGAACGCCTTGCGGATCGAGACGATGACGCAGTTGTGGAACGCGCCGGCGACCGGGAGGTCGTAGTCGACGATCTCCGGGAGCGTCATGCGCACGGCAGGGAGGAAGATGCGCTCCGTGGCCTTGCCGAGCCAGGCGTCCTCGGCAGGAGGCTTGCCGACGACGATCGAGGCGTAGATCGCGTCGCGACGCATGGTCATCGCCGAGATCCGGAAGATCGGGAAGGGCTCCGCATGCGAGTAGTACCCCGTGTGGTCGCCGAACGGTCCCTCGATCCCGACGTCGTCCTTGGCGACCCAGCCCTCGAGGACGATCTCGGCGTTCGCCGGCACCTCGAGCGGAACCGTCTTGCAGGCGACGAGCTCCACGGGCTCGCCGCGCAGGAAGCCGGCGAGCATGAGCTCGTCGAGGTGCTTCGGGAGCGGGGCGCTCGCCGAATAGGCCGTCACAGGGTCGAGGCCGATCGCGACCGCGACCGGGATCCGCCCGTCCTCCGCCGCGAGCAGGTCCGCTCGTCCGTCCTTGTGCATCTGCCAGTGCATGAAGGTCGAGCTGCGGTCGATGACCTGCATCCGGTACATCCCGACGTTGCGCGTATCCGTCTTCGGGTCTCTCGTGATCACGGCCGGGAGCGTGATGAACGGCGCCGGGTCGCCCGGCCAGCACCGCTGGACCGGAAGCCGCGTCAGGTCGACGTCAGGCCCTTCGAGGACGACCTCTTGGCACGCGCCCTTCGACACCGTCTTCGGACGCGCATCGGCGACCGACTTGAGCTTGAGGAGGCCCTTCACCTTCTCGCGGATGCCGTCGGGCGGCTGCATGTCGAGGATGTCGCCGAGTTTCGCGGCCGCGTCGTCGAGCGACCCGACGCCGAACGCCATGCACATCCGCCTCTCGGTGCCGAACTGGTTGATCAGGAGGGGGTGCTGCGAGCCCTTCGGGTGCTCGAACAGGAGCGCCGGACCACCGCCCTTTACGACGCGATCGGTGATCTCGGTGATCTCGAGGTCGGGGTCGGCCTCGACCGAGATTCGTCGGAGCTCCCCGTTCCCCTCGAGGAGCGCGATCCATTCGCGGAGGTCTCGCGGCGGCGTCGACACGGCGAGGGCCAGTCTATGGACGACGCAGCGCCAACTCGACCGCCTCGTCGAGCGACAGGTCGCGCCCGCGCGTGACCGCCTCGTCCAGCACCGGAGAGCCCGCTGCGAAGATGCGCGCCTCGCAACCGGGACGGTGCCGGAGCCAGCCTCCGAGCGGAGCACCGACCCGGTCGTCCTCGATCGCACCCCAGAGCAGGCCGGCCTGTTCCGCGTCACCCCGAGCCGCCGCGACGCATGCGACAACTCCGACGCCAAAGACACGTCCGCCGTAGTCGTGCATCTCCTTGGCGAGTTCGAGTGACTCCGCCGCCTTCACCTCTGCGTCATCGAGCCGTTCGGCCTCGAGCGAGAGGGCTGCCAGTTCGGCGAGCATGCCGGCGCGCCACCAGGGGACCCCCGCCTCGCAGGCGAGTTCCGCGCTGTGTGCGACGAGCTCGTAGGCGCGGTTGCCGTTCCCGGTGTCGCGCTCGATCGCCCCGAGTGTGCCAACGGTCTGCGCGAGGCCCCAGACGTCGCCGTTCGACTCGTGAATCACCTGGCTGGTCTCGACGAGCTCACGCGCTCGGTCGAGATTGCCCTGCCGCATTTCGATGAGCCCGATCCGATGGAGCTGGACCGCGCGGCCCTGCTCGTCTCCGAGCTCGTCGTGCAGCGCGAGGCTGCGCTCGTAGAGATCCCGCGCGACCTCGAACTCGCCGGCTATGTCGGTCGCGCTTCCGTATGCGCGATACGCCTGAGCCCGTAGCTCGGGCTCGACCGACTCGGCGCTCGGATGCTCGAAGAGCGTGGCGAACCAGCGCTTCCCCTCGGCGGGATCGTTGACGACCCAGAACTGCTCCATGGCAGCCGCGATCCGCAGGCCGAGCTCGAGCTCCCCGGCGCCGATCGCCCAGGCGAGGGCAGCACGGACGTTGTCCTGCTCTGCGATCGCGATGTCGAGCCTCTGGCCCCCGGGTCGGAGCTTCCCGGCATTGAGGTTGGTCCTCTCGGCCACCTCGGCGAAGTAGTGCGCGTGTCGTCGCCGCACGTCGTCGGACTCGTCGCTCTCGTCGAGGGCGTCGCGGGCGAACTCGCGGATGGTCTCGAGCATCACGAAGCGGCCGCGACGGTGTCGGACGAGGCTCTTGTCGGCCAGCGACTCGATGAGATCGGGGCCGGCGCCGGCGGTCGCCTCGACGGCGTCCAGCGTCGCGCCACCACGGAAGACGGCCAGTGCCCTGAACAACCTCTGCTCCGCCGCATCCAGGAGCTCATAGCTCCAGGCGATCGTCGCGTGGAGCGCGCGCTGGCGCTCCGGGACGTCGCGCGCTCGCGTGACGAGGAGTGGGAGTCGGTCCCCGAGCCGTTGAAGCAACGTCAGCGGCTCCAGTACCCGCACCCTCGCCGCCGCGAGCTCTATCGCGAGTGGAAGCCGATCAACCTCGTCGCAGATCTGTACAGCGACGTCGTATGCCACGTCGACGGTCGGCGCTACCAGACCCGCGCGATGGCGGAAGAGCTCGACGGCGGGGGACTCGGGAAGTGGCCGGAGCGTGTACTCGCGCTCCGGCCCGATGCGAAGCGGCTCGCGACTCGTCGCGAGCACTCGAACACCAGGACAGGCCGCAACGAGCCCGGCGAGATCGCCTGCCGCCATGACGACCTGCTCGAAGTTGTCGATGAGAAGGAGGCACGAGGCGTCTCGGAGATGCCGCTCGAGATCGCCGTCCGCGCCGAGGGCATGGGCCACCGTCGAGACAACCAGCCGCGCGTCTCTGAGAGGTGACAGATCGACGAACCAGATGCCGTCCGGAAACGCCTCGGACGCCTCGGCGGCCACAGCGAGCGCGAACCTCGTCTTTCCGACTCCTCCCGGGCCGAGGACGGTTACCACGCGCGCGTCGCCCTGGATGAGGCGGAGCACGTCGATCAGCTCCTTCTTCCTCCCGACGAGCGGGTTGGCCGGTACGGGCAGATTCGTGCGATAGAGGCTCTTGAGCGGCGGGAAGTCGTTCCCTCCGAGCTGGAAGATCCGTTCGGGAGCCGCCAGGTCTTTGAGGCGATGCTCGCCGAGGTCACGCAGCTCGGCGTCGGAGAGCGCTGCAGTCGAGGCAGCCAAGAGCACCTGCCCGCCGTGCCCTGCCGCGGCGATGCGTGCCGCGCGATGGACGTCGGTACCGACGTAGCCCTCGTCGGTGACCAGCGGCGTTCCCGTGTGAGCCCCGATCCGAACCCGGATCGGCCCGGACATGAGTGACTCGGTCGCCGCGGACGCAGCGGCGAGCGCCCCGGGTGCGGTCGGGAAGGCGAAGAAGAACGCGTCGCCCTGGGTGTCGACCTCGACGCCGCCTTCGGCGGCACACGCCGCCCTGATCACCCGGCGATGCTCGGCGAGAGCCCCGGCGTACGCCTCGGCACCGAGCTCGTGAAGCAACCGCGTCGAGCCCTCGACGTCGGTGAAGAGAAACGTGACCGTTCCGGTCGGAAGCTCCGGCCGCATGCGGCCTCAATCATGCTGGTGCGGCCCGACGCGGGTCTAGTGCTTCTTGCGCAGCTTTGCGAGCAGGTCGCCGCCGATGGCGAAGCCCACGAAGATCAGGCCGACGACGAGCATCGAAAGGACGATGTCGCGGCCCTCCTCGGATGCCGACTTCTCGGCCGCGGCGACGAGCTGGACGAAGGCGGCGAGCATCGCGGCGACTCTACCCGACGAGTCGGGCATGTGTGCCCAGCGCGCGGTCGACGGCGTCGTCGCCCGCAGCGTGGCGGGCGGCGGCATCCAGAAGACTCGCATCGCCCTGTTCGCGCAGTGCGCTGCGGGGAAGCTCGAGTCCTCCCCGGCCCAGCACGGCCGCCGTGGCCGCCCATGCGGGACCGTCGCCGTCGCGTCCGTCGGCGCGCGACTGCGCGCACAAGGAGATGAGCTCGGCGAGGTCCGACACCGCCGCGACGTCCCCGGTCTCGGCGACACGGACGAGGCCGTGCGCGTAGAGGTAGTCGCCGAGGAGGAGCGCCGCGTCGCGGTCGGCGGGCGAGAAGAGCCGAGACCGGCCGTAGTGCACGAGGTACCCCTCGTAGATCGTCTCGAGCCCGAGCGCCTGGCCAGGAGGGCCGAGCGGCGAGAACACGGGCGCACGCTCCTGCTCACCGACAGGCCGGACCGCCTCGCCCCAGAGCGGGCTCTCCGCCGACGCCTCCGCCGTGATCGACTCCCACACGAAGGGAGACGCTACCGCGACCCGCTCGCTGCCTTCGGGGGTTCCAGCTCGACCTCCACGGGTACCTCCGAGCCGCCCTCGTCCCACTTCTCGAGCTCGACCCGCTCGCGGAAGAACTCCCAGATCGCCCGTCCCCCGGCCATCGTCGGCAGCGCGACGAGCACACCCGCGATCCCGTAGAGCTCGCCGCCGGCGAGCAGCCCGAAGATGACGAGGAGCGGATGGAGCCGCAGCGCGTTGGCCATGACGTTCGGAACGACGATGTGCCCCTCCACCTGGTAGATGAAGAGGAAGAGGATCCCGACCCAGAGAACGCCCCAGGGCGGGTCCGCGAAGAGCGCATAGATCAACGGCGGCACGGCGGAAAGCCACGGACCGATGTACGGGACCACCTCGATGAAGGCGGTCCACAGGCCGAACAACAGCGCGTATTGCTCGGCGCCCTCGACGAGCCCGGTCACGCCGAGGATGTACATGCCGACGCCTGCGCTCGTCCCGATGACGGTCGAGAGGATCGCCTGCCCCTTCAGGTAACCCCAGAGCGCCCCCTCGATCCGCTGCGTCAGCGGAGCGCCCCCGTGCGGCGGGAAGCGCGCGTCGATGGTGCGCTCCAGTCGCTGCATGTCGAGGAGCATGTAGATCGAGATGACGATGATCAGGACGACCGAGAACATGAGGAGCACGAACGAGAAGGCGGCTCCCTGCGCGAACGAGATCGCATCCTGCGCATAGCCGGAGATCTCGCCGGCGCTGAGCCCGTCCAGCCACTTGTTCACCTGCTCGCGGATCTGGACCTGCTCGAGGCCGTGGTCGTCGAGCCACGCCTGGAGCCGGTCGATGTCGAGCTCCGCAGCGGTCTGACCGCCCGTCGACTGCTCGGTGACGTACTCGTCGACCCGATCGGCGGCCTGGCGCGCCTGGTCGACAGCAACGGCGCCGATCGCGACGAGGAGAGCCACGGCGACGGCGAGGAAGATCGTGTAGACGAGAACGACGGCCGGCCCGCGGGGCACTTTCAGCCGGGTGAGGTCGCGGACGAGCGGATTGAGCGTGAAGGCGATCACGCCGGCCGTGAGGAACAGGAACAGGACGTGACCGAGCGTCTTCGCCAGCAGGAATGCGACGACGAGCGCGACGGGGAGGACGACCAGCTGGATCCATCGCGGGATCTGGATCGTCGGGCCGGGGCCGGCCATGCGCGGATCGTACCGTCGGGCCTGGAGAGCGCCCGTCGGAGACCTTGCTACGGTCCGTGCAAATGGCGACGACGACCCCGCGCTCCCGCCACGCAGCCCGTCTGCGGGCCGATCGGCGACGGGCGCAGGCCCGAGCTCGGCGCTTCGCGATCATCGCCGTCATCGCCGTCCTCGCGGTCGTCACGCTCGCCCTCACGGCGTTCGACAATCAGAGCAGCACCCCGGCCGTGAGCCGACCGGCGCCGCTCCCGGTCACGTCCGCGCCGCCGGAGCCCCACATCCTCTCCACCGTCGGGAACCTCCGCGTCCAGTCGCCCGTCGCGCAGGGCGGTGTCACCGCGATCGGCCTCCATGGGAGCGAAGACGGAGCCCTCGTCCTCAAGCCGGTCGGCCCGCAGGTCAACGAAGGGCTGCTCGCACGGCTGTGGCGCCGCATCACGGGGGCATCCCGGAGCGGTCTCGCCTGGTACCAGCTCTCGGGTGGCCCCCTCCGCACGCTCGACGTCGGCGCGGTCGCCGGAACGGACGTCTACTCGCCCGTGGACGGGACGGTCGTGGCGATTCGCGACCAGATCGTCTCCGGCCGCAAGGTCGGGGCCGAGATCGAGTTGCGTCCGTCGTCCGCACCGTCGCTCGTCGTCTCGATCCAGAACGTCCGGCCCGACCCCGTGCTGACGGTCGGGGCGAACGTCGCCGCCGGCTCGTCGAAGCTCGGGACGGTCACCGACATCAGCCGTTTCGAACAGCAGGCGCTCGAGCGCTATGCGACCGACGGCGGGAACAACGTCGCCATCCAGGTGTTCCCGTCCGCCACCTTGGGCGTTCCGTAGAGTCCTCGACCTTGCGCATCCTGTTCATCGCCGACGTCGTCGGCGCCCCCGGACGGCGGGCGCTGCAGGAGCGCCTGGCCGCACTGCGCTCGGAGCTCGAGGTGGACGCATGCGTCGTGAACGGCGAGAACGCGGCCGACGGGATCGGCATCACTCCGAGGCTCGCGGATCAGATCCTTGCCATGGGCGTGGACGCGATCACCCTCGGAAACCACGCGTTCCGGCGCTCCGAGATCGGCGAGTACCTCGATTCGTCCGACCGCGTGATCCGCCCTGCCAACACATCGCGCAACACGCCGGGGCGCGGCGTCACGGTCGTCACGACGACCGGCGGTATCGCGGCTCGGCGTCGTGAACGTCCTCGGGTCGCTCTTCCTCCACCCGGCCACGTCGATGTTCGAGGTGATCGACGAGCTCGTCGAGCAGGCGAAGCGCGAGACGCCGGTCGTGCTCGTAGACGTCCACGCGGAGGCAACGAGCGAGAAGGCTGCGCTCGCGCGCTGGCTCGACGGCCGCGTGACCGCGGTCGTCGGAACGCACACGCACGTTCAGACGTCCGACGCGACGGTGCTCCCGAAGGGGACGGCGTTCATCACCGACGCCGGAATGACCGGGACCGCACGACTCGGTGATCGGGGTCGAGGCCGACCTCGCGATCCGGCGCATGCGCACCGGATTACCCGTTCGCTTCGCGACGGCTCAGGGCGGCGTGAGGATCGAAGGCGCGCTCGTCGAGTGCGACTCCGAGACGGGGAGAGCGTCCTCGATCGAATCCGTCCGCGTGCCCGTGTCCTGACCGGCAGGCGCCGGGAGGAGCAGCCAGAGCAGGACGAACGGGACCACCCACGGGAGGTACAGGTAGAACCAGTGGGTCAGCGTCAGCTGGAACGCGACCAGCACGGCCGCGGTCAGCGCCGCCAGCTGAACGGGCCCCTTCCGACGTGGGAAGAACGCGAGCAGAGCCGCGAGCGCCACGGCGGCGACCTCGACGACGGGCTGGAGGAAGCCGAGGTCGGGGATTCCCCGAGCGTGGTACTGGCCCCACCCCCAGATCGAGAACGGCGAGTCGCGGCCGGCCTGGAATCCGATCGTGCGATGCCAGAACGTGCGAAGCGCATCCCAGAGCGAGGGCTCGAGAAGGAGGATCGAGAACGCCAGCACGGTCGCGACGGCGAACCCGAGCGCGAAGCGGAGCAACCGTCGAAGGTCGTAGCCGGGGTACGTCGCCCACAGCGGAGCTACGAGGAGCGCGCCGAACTTCGTCCAGCCAGCGAGTGCGACGGACACGCCTCGAGCCGAATCCGAGGTGAGGAGCCAGAACCCGGCGAGGAGGAAGACCGGCATGATCGCGTCGTTCGTGTTGGAGTTCAGCGTGTACGCGGTGAACGGGTAGGCGACCCAGCCGAACGCGAGCAGGACGCCGAGGCGCGGCCCTGCGAAGCGCACTCCGATGAGCAGGAGCGCGAGGACGGCCAGCAGGTCGAAGGCGATCGACGTGGCGTGCGCTGCCGGGAGCGAGTCCCACTTCCCGCTCCAGTCGAACACCGCGACCGCCGGGACGTAGGCGAGATAGGAGACGGGGCCGTACGTGTCGCCGCGCTCGATGGCGGCCTCGCAACGGCCGTTCGTCTGGATGCGCTCCCGCACCTGGCCCTCGGCGTCCTCCGGGCCGCAAGGCTTCAGGTCACCGCGCTGCGGCATGTTCCCGTAGGGCGCCTCGCCATCGAGGATCCGGTCGGCACCGACCACTCCGGCGAGCCCGACGTCGATGACTCCCCGTGGAGTCTCGAGGTTGAGACCAATGCGGAAGCCGAGCAGGAAGACGACCGCCGCGGCGAGCACCCAGGTCGGCCAGACGGACGACAGCGCCGCCGACCGTCCGCGGAAGCCGACCCAGAGGCCGCGAGCGAGCAGGTACGCGAGCAGGGGGTAGACGGCCGGAACGCTCCGAAAGACCTCGCCCCGGTCGAAGAACGCGAGCGACACGGTGAAGCCGAGAAGGATCACCAGGTCGAGGTTGCGAACGGACAGCGGCCTGCGCAGGTCGGCGAGACCGATGAAGAAGACGAGGCAGAACGCGAGCCACACGTACGGCTTCAGGAGCGTCTTGCCGCCGAACGACCCTTCGCTCCCACGCGCCATCTTCCAGGCGACCTGAGGCCCCGTCCACGCCTCGGACACCTGGCCCGTCGTGTCCTGCACCACTGCCTGGGCGACCTGGCCCGCATCGCCCCACCAGACCTTGATCGTCCACGTGCGCGTCTCGTCGTCGAAGTCTGCGCTCGTCGTGGTGTCCGGCGGGTACCGCTCGAGCCAGCTCGCGATCTTCTGCTTCGTCGAGCGCAAGCTGCGTCGCCTCGTCCTTGCTCAGTCGCGCCGGATCGCCCGGGATCGCCTGAGCGGCGCCCGTCTGGGGCATGACGAAGAAGACGGCCGCGAGCGCGGCGAGCGCGATTAGCTTCGAGGTCCGAACGACCAGAGCTTATTGCCGACGAAATTCACCGGCGTGACGAGCACGATCGCGATCGCCTGCGCCACGAACTCACCGAGCCCGAGCGTGACGAGCGTGTGCAGGACGGCCAGGTTCGCGACCAGCGCCACCGTCGAAACGAGGAAGAAACGCATCCCCTGCTGCCCGACGTGGCCGCGCTGGGCACGGAACGTCCACATACGGTTCAAGGCGTAGTTGCTCGTCACCGCGACGAGGAAGGAGCCGACGGCAGCGGAGATGTAGTGCAGCCCGGCGGCGTCGAGCAGGACCGCGTAGACGGCGAGGTTGACGAAGTAGCCGGTGGCGCCGACGGCACAGAACTGCGCGAGCTGCTTCCAGTTCTTGCCCTTGCGCATGCCGGCCCGCATGCGAGCGGGCGAGAATCCGGCGTCGAGGCGAGCTTGCGAGGACTCCACGGTCATCGCAGGGTAGTCGGGCGGTAACTCGTCACCGCCCCCCATACGATCAGTCATCGCCAAACCCTTCGTCGCCGACGAGCGGAACGAAGCGACACGAGATCGAGGTGCGCTCCACCGGGCCTGTCGGAGTACGCACGACGACCACGAGGTCCTGGCCCCGACGCGAGCCGCGCGGGATGACGAGCCTGCCGCCTTCGACGAGCTGGTCGTAGAGGGCGCGTGGGACTGCGCGGCGCGGCGGCCGCGACGGCAATGCCGCCGAAGGGCGCGTGCTCGGGGACTCCGAGTGAGCCGTCGCCGACCCGCACCTCGACGTTCGAAGCGCCCGCGTCGAGAAGGCGGGCTCGGGCCTCCTCGGCCAGCGCCGGAACGCGCTCGATGGTCACCACGTCGGCCGCGAGCTCCGCGAGCACGGCGGCCTGGTACCCGGAGCCCGTGCCGACGTCGAGCACGCGCTCGGTCCCGTCGAGGCCGAGGAGGGAGCAGATCGTCGCCACGACGAACGGCTGCGAGATGGTCTGGCGCTGGCCTATCGGAAGCGCGCCGTCGTCGTAGGCGTAGCGGCGGAGGCCCTCCGGCACGAAGAGTTCCCGCGGCACGCGGCCCATCGCGTCGAGCACGCGCTCGTCCGTGATCCCACGGCGGCGGAGCTGCCGCTCGACCATCTCCGCGCGCGCGACGGCGGCGTCGACGGACGGGGTCACTTGGCGAGCGTACGCAGCCCTGCGAAGCGCGCGGCCTGACGCCCTCGCATCCGGGCGGCGAGGACCGGGAGCGCGACCGCCAGGACGTACCCGGCGATCGGAACGAGCGCGACGAGACAGACCAGCACGCCGAGCGCCCCCATGTATGCGCCGACGCCGAACCGGGTCGCGCCGCGTCGTAGTGCGCCGACCACGACGGCCGCCGCAGCGAGAGCTCCGAGGACACCGCCGACTGCTCCGGCCACGGTCTCTGCGGAGTCGCCGATCAGGAGTCCGATCGCGCCACCCAGGACCGCGCCCGACCACTGCGGCGGCACCGATCCCGAGGACATTCGTGCCCAGGATCCCCGTGATCGCGATCGAGAGCCCGAGCCCCAGGCCCAGGCAGAGGCCGATCGTGTACCAGCTCCCCACGCGGATGAGTGTAGAGAGAGCTAGCCCGAGCCTTCGATGCGGGCGATGACGGCCAGCCCGAAGGCGGCTGCCCGCGCGCCGTCCACCACGCGGTGGTCGAAGGTGAGCGCGACGGTTCCGACGCGTCGAACGACGACCGCGTCGCCCCGGACGACCGGCCTCGGCGCCACTCGACCGACGCTCAGGATCGCAACCTCCGGGTGGTTGACGATCGGCGTCTGGAAGAGCCCGGCGAGCTTGCCCGCGCTCGTCACCGTGAACGTCGACCCGCGCAGCTCTTCGGCCGCGAGCGAACCCGATCGAGCGCGCTCGGCGAGGTCGGCGATCTCGGTGGCGAGCTCGTCGACGGACTTTTCGTCCACCCCGCGGACGACCGGGACGACGAGCCCGTCGTCGGTCTGCACTGCGACGCCGATGTCGTACCGGTCGAGGTAGAGGATCGCGTCCCCGTCGAGGCGCGCGTTCAGCTCCGCGTACTCGGCGAGGGAGTCGGCGCACGCCTTGACGACGGTCGCCAGGAGACGGTCGAGGGGAACGCTCCTCGAAGTCGCACTCCTCGACCCAGGTCACGGACGGCACCTCGCGGTGAGCGCGCGCCATGTGCTCGGCGATCACGCGGCGGACGCCGCGCAGCGGCTCGCGCCGCCCTTCGCCCGCCGCGACGGCGGCGTTGCGCACGTCGTCCTCCGTGATCCGGCCGCCCGGGCCGCTTCCCGGAACACGCCGCCAGATCGACGCCGAGCTCCTGCGCGATGCGGCGGACGACCGGGGTCGCCTGCACGCGGCCCGTCTGGGTGGCCGGTGTAGGCGTCGGAGCACGGGATGCGGCCGTCTCACCCGGAGCGCCGATGACGACGAGCTCGGTGCCGACCGGTACCACGTCGCCCTCGGCGACGAGGACCTGCAGCACGGTGCCGGCATACGGCGACGGGATCTCGACGGTCGCCTTGTCGGTCTGGATCTCCACGAGCGGGTCGTCCTCGGCGACCTCCTGCCCCTCCGCTACGAGCCAGCGAGCGACCTCGCCCTCGGTGAGGCCCTCACCGAGATCAGGGAGCTTGAACGAGCTCGCCACTATCCGTGATTCTCGTGTGCGGGCCGCCGCGCGCGCCAGCGCAGGCCGCGGGACACGAGCATCGCGAGAGCCGCGAGCGAGATGAGAAGCGGCGGCGCGATGAACGCGATCGCCGAGAGATAGTGGATCCCGCCGCACTCGTCGCCACACGTCGCGAAGTTGTTCGCGCCGTGGAACTCCTCCGTGATCGCGACGAACGCTGCGATCCAGACGACCAGGGCGACTCCGAACAGAACGAGCGACGCGACGCCGAGCCGCCCGCGCATCCACGCGACGGCGAGAGCGCCCGACGTCAACGCGAAGAGTGCGACCACCGTGACCTGCACGACCCAAGTCGACATCGGTCGAATTGTCGTCTAGCGAAGCGCGTCGTGCGCGAGTCGCGCGTGAATTCCCCGCGCGCCGTTGACGAGCTGCGTCACGCGCAGGTCGACGACGACACTCGCGAGAGCCAGCGCCTCGCGTCTCGCGAGCCCGTGCTCGCGCTCCATGAGATCGAGCATCCCGTCGATCGCGAGCGCGGCCGCCTCGTCGAGGTCCTCGTCGAACCCGAACGCCAGCCACGCCTCCGGCGTCCACGCGACCGGCCAGGCCAGCGGCAGATCGTCGCGCACGGACAGCGTGAGACGTGCCCGCTCCACGGGCGCCTCGATCGCGAGCTGCGACACCTCGCCGTCGCCCTGCGCGGCGTGGCCGTCGCCGGCCGAGAGGAGCGCGCCGTCGACGGAGATCGGGAGGAACAGCGTCGTCCCTGCGACGAGCTCCTTGCAGTCGATGTTCCCGCCGCACCGCCGTGGCGGCGCCGTCGAATGGATGCCGGGCTCGTCGGGCGGCATCCCGATGACACCGAGGAACGGATCGAGCCTCACCTCGTGCCCCGAGTCGGCGCGACCCGTCGCCGCGTCGGCGTCGAGCGACCAGAGCAGGGTGACCGTCTCGCCGTCCTCGACGCCGAGCCGCCCGTTGAGAGGCGTGTCGAAACCTCCCGCCTGCGTCACCCCGCCGGCCCCGATCCGCAGCTCGTCGATCGCGACCTCGAGCGTCTGGCCCGCACGTGCCCCACGTACGGCGACAGGGCCGATGAGCGCATGCCCGGCATCGAGCTCCTCGTCCCGCTCCGGGAAGACCTCGTGCTCGGCAGTACGCCAGCCGGAATTGAGACAGGCGAAGGCGATGGAGTCGCCGCTCTCGACCGTGAGAATCGGCTCCAGGTCGCGCGAGAAGTGGCCGTGGAGCGTGCGGCGCTCGAGCGGGATCTCGTGGAGCGCCACTACGCCGCGAGCACGCGGCGCGCCGCGTCGACGACGCGCTCGACCGACGGCATGTACGCGTCTTCGATCTGCCAGTACGGATACGGCACGTCGTAGCCCGTCACGCGGATGACCGGCCCTTGCAGGTCGAAGATCGCCTTCTCGGCGAGCACGGCCGACACCTCGGCGGCGAAGCCGCACACGCGCGGCGCCTCCTGTACGACGACGACCCGCCCGGTCCTCGCGACCGACGCGAGCAGGCCCTCCTCGTCGAGCGGCTTCAGCGACCGCAGATCGAGCACCTCGCACGACGCCTCGCCGGCGAGCGCATCCGCGGCGGCGAGCGGCGACGTGCACCATCGCGCCGTACGCGACGAGCGTGAGGTCGGTTCCCTCGCGCGCGACGCGCGACTGGCCCAGCGGCACGACGTGCTCGCCTCCCGGAACGTCCTCCTTGGTCGTGCGGTAGTGGAGCTTGGGCTCGAGCACCACGACCGGGTCCGGATCGCGGATCGCCGCCGCGAGGAGACCCTTTGCATCGGCGGGCGTCGCCGGAATCGCGACCTTCACCCCGGGCGTGTGGACGTAGTACGTCTCCGGCGAGTCGTCGTGGAGCTCCGGGGCGCGGACTCCACCGCCGTACGGCATCCGGATCGTGAGCGGGAACGACATCGTGCCGCGGGTGCGCCACCGGTACCGCCCCACGTGGTTGATGAGCTGGTCGAGCGCCGGGTAGCTGAACGCGTCGTACTGCATCTCGACCACGGGGCGCCAGCCGGCCATGCAGAGACCGACAGCCGTCCCGATGATCCCAGCCTCGGCGAGCGGCGTGTCCACGCACCGGTCCTGCCCGAAACGCTCCTGCAGGCCCGCGGTGGCACGGAATACCCCTCCGAGGGTGCCGACGTCCTCGCCCATGACCATGACCGACTCGTCACGCTCCATCTCGACGTGGAGCGCGTCGTTCACCGCCTCGACGAGCAGGAGCTCAGCCACCGAGGATCCTCCGCAGCTCCTCCCGCTCGTCGAGGAGGGAGGGCGGCGGGTCCGCGTAGGCGTGGTCGAACACGAGCATCGGATCCGCCGGCGGCTCGGCCTCGGCAGCGGCGATCCCGGCCCGCATGAGCTCGAGCGCCTCGGCCCTGACCGCCTCGGCCCCCTCGTCCGTCAGGATGCCAAGCCGCTTCAGGTACCGCTCGTAGCGTCCGACGCACTCGTTCTCGCGCTCCTCCTCGACCCGCTCGGGATCGATGTAGGCGGACGGGTCGTCCGCGGTCGCGTGCGGCGCGGCGCGATACGAGACGGCCTCGATGAACGTCGGACCGTCGCCTGCGCGTGCCCGCCTGACTGCATCGCGCGTCGCCTCGAACACGGCCAGGACGTCGCCGCCGTCGACCCGCACGGCGGGAATCCCGTAGCCGATCGCCTTGTCCGCGAGCGTCGGCGCCGCCGTCTGCTTCGCGAGCGGGGTCGAGATCGCCCACTGGTTGTTGTTGCAGAGGAGGACGACGGGCGCCTTCATCACGCCGGCGAACGTCGCCCCCTCGTGGAACGCACCCTCGGAGGTCGCGCCGTCACCGAACAGCGTCAGCGCCACCGCGTCCTCGCCCTTGAGACGCGAGCCCCAGGCGAACCCGACCGCGTGCGGCACCTGCGTCGCGATCGGCACGCAGATCGAGGCGACGTTGTAGTCGCGCGGGTTCCACCACCCCGTCGGATGGCCCCGCCACCACGAGAGCACGGTCGCGACGGGCATCCCACGCAGGAGGCCGATCGCCGACTCCCGGTACGCCGGGAAGATCCAGTCGCGGTCCTCGAGCGCGAAGACCGACCCTACCTGCATGGCCTCGTGGTTCCAGAAGATCGCGTACGTTCCGATGCGGCCCTGCCGGTGGTAGACGACCGAGCGCTCGTCGTACGTCCGCAGGAGAACGAGGTCGCGGTACAGGGCGAGGAGATCATCCGGAGTGAGGCCTTCGACCTCACCGTCGAGAACGTCCTCACCGTCGCCGATGACGCGGCGCAGGTCTCCTTCGGCCGGGAGCACGCGGCTCATCGCGAGCGCAGTCTAGGTCAGACGAAGACGGTGACCGCGGCGCGCTCGGCCTCGTATACGACCTCGACGACGTCTCCCGTGTCCTCGCCGTCGACCTGGAGCGGAAGCGGCTCGTCGCAGCGGACCACGATCCGGTCGAGGTCGCGCGCCGTGAGCGACTTGCCGTCCTTGAGCCCCGAGCCACGTGCGCCGCGCGCGAGCAGCCGCGGGACGTCGCGGGCACGCAGCGTCACCGGAGCGACGTACGCGAGTCCGTCCTCGAAGGAGGCGTCGGGAACGAGGTCGAGCGCGACCGTTCCCGCATAGGTGTAGGGGGTGCAGTTCGCGACCAGCACGAATGCCGCGCGGCCGGCGCCTTCGATCTCGAGTTGCTCGTCGAAGCGTCCGTGCCGCGACCAAAACGCTCCCGATGCCGCCTTCAGGAACGCCACGTCACCGGGCCGCCTCCCATCGGGCCGGCGGCCGATCTCGTCGACCTTCCGGACGAGCTCGGCGTCGAACCCGATCCCGGCGTTGAACCCGAAGCGGCGGCCGTTCACGCGTCCGACGCCGATACGGCGCGTCCTCCCCTCGGATACACGCTGCGCGGCCTTGCCAGGGTTGCGCGGGAGACCGAGCGCCCGCGGAAGGACGCTCGTGCCGCCCCCCGGGAGAAAGCCGACCGGCACGTCCTTCTCGAGCCCGTTCAACACCTCGTTGAACGTGCCGTCGCCGCCGAAGACGTAGATCGCGTCGACCTCGCCGGCCGAGCGCACGATCTCCGTCGCCTCGCCCGCAGCGGTCGTGAGCAAGGTCTCGGTGCCGGAGGGAAGCGCAGCCCGAACCGCAGCGAGCCGGTGCTCGTCCACGCCGGAGGCGAATGGGTTGACGACGAGGATCCGCGTCACGACGACGTCGCGTAGCCGCGCATCCCGTCGACGAGGATCGCGAGGAACCGATCCGCGAGCGCGTCCGTGTCACGGCCGGGGTCGAGCCACGTATACGCCCAGTTCGCAGCGGACAGGACGAGCAGCGTGGCGGCGCCGGCATCGAGATCCGTCCGCAGGTCCCCCGACTCGACGCCCTCGCGAAAGAGCGTGCGCCACCGCTCCTCGTACCGGCGGCGCTCGGCGACGATCTCCTCGCGGTACTCACCGTCGAGGTAGCGCCACTCGCGCGTGAACACGGTCGCGACGTCGAGCTGCTCGGCCACGACGCGGAGGTGGCCCCGAAGTGCCGCCCGCACGCGCTCCGCCGCCGGCACGTCCTCCGGCACCGCATCGAGCGCGGAGTGGAACGCCCGCGCGCCTTCGCGCATCGTCTCGTAGAGGAGCTCCTGCTTCGAGCCCGTGAGCGAGTAGAGCGATCCCTTCTGAACGCCGAGCGCCTGCGCGAGCGCATCCATCGACGTGCCGTGGAACCCGCGCTCCGCGAAGAGCCTGGCCGCCTCCCGCGTCAACTCCTCCCTCCGCGTAGCCATTACACTCGATGCTAACGACCGTTCGGTAGGGAGGCCACCACGTGGACGCGCGCACGCAGGAGTTCCTCGACTACGTCCAGTCCGGCGGACAGGTCGAGACGACCGACTGGATGCCCGACGAGTACCGCTCGCGGCTCGTGAAGTTCATCGAGATGCACGGCAACTCCGAGCTGATGGGCGTGCTTCCCGAGCGCGACTGGATCCTCCGTGCTCCGACGCTGCAGAGGAAGCTCGCGCTCACCGCGAAGATCCAGGACGAGGTCGGACACGCTCAGCTGATCTACCGCGTCGTCGAGGATCTCGGCAAGCCGCGGAGCGCGTGCCTCGACGACCTCGTGTCGGGCAAGGCGAAGTTCCACAACGTCTTCCACTACCCGACCCGCACCTGGGGGGACGTCGGCGTGATCGCGTGGCTCGTCGACGCCGCGGCCATCGTCTCGCAGAAGGCGCTGCTCAAGTGCTCGTACGCGCCGTACGCCCGGATCATGAAGAAGATCTGCTGGGAGGAGTCGTTCCACATCCTCCACGGCCGCGACGTGATCCTCGCGCTGGTCACGGGTACGCCCGAGCAGTTCGAGCTCGTCCAGGAGGCGCTCGACCGCTGGTGGGAGCCGCTCATGCACTTCCACGGGAACCCGATTCCCGCGGAGGAGGATCCGATGGTCGTCTGGCGGATCAAGAGCCAGGCCAACGAGGAGGCGCGCCAGCAGTTCCTCGACGGCTACGTCCCGCAGATCCGCGAGCTCGGACTGACCATTCCGGATCCCGCCCTGCGGAAGGACGAGGAGACCGGGGCGTGGCTCTACACGGAGCCCGACTGGGAGAAGCTCCGCGCGGTCGTGACGGGCCATGGCCCTGCATCCGCGGAGCGACTCGCGTTCCGCCGGCTCTCCCGCGAGGACGTGGCGTGGGTCGAGCGGGTGGTGCTCGCAGAGGCGGCGTAGTGATCTACGAGGTCTTCAGGCAGGAGCGGAAGGGCCAGCCCTTCCAGCACGCCGGCTCGGTCACGGCGCCGAACGAGCAGTTCGCGGAGATCTACGCCCGCGAGCAGTACGGGCGGCGGCAGGAGTCGGTGGCGCTCTGGCTCGCGCCGCGCGCTGCCCTGCACGAGATCGACGAGTTCCCGGACGAGTTCGAGATGAAGTATCGCCGGGTCGACGGGTACTCGATCAAGGCGCGCCTGCAGGAGGCGCGCGAGCGGGCCGGGACGCTGGACATGGCGCCGGGAGCGGCGAGTGAGTGAGCGCACCGATCTGTTGCTCGCGATCGCCGACGACGAGCTGATCCTCGGCTGGCGGAACTCCGAGTGGACGGGCATCGCGCCGTTCCTCGAGGAGGACGTCGCGTTCTCGTCGATCGCGCAGAACGAGATCGGTCACGCCCGGGCCCTGTACGAGCTCGCAGCCGCCGAGCTCGGATCGACGGCCGACGAGCTCGCCTTCGACCGTTCGCCCGAGGAGTACCGCGCGGCGCCACTCGTCCAGCTCCGCCGCCTCGAGTGGGCGCGCACGATCGCCCGGCACTGGCTCTACGAGACGGCGGACGAGCTCCGGCTGGCCGTGCTCAAGGACTCCGACGATCCCGAGATCGCCGGGCTCGCGGCGAAGATGGACCGCGAGGAGGCGTACCACCGGATGCACGCGGAGATGTGGGTCGACCGCCTCCTCGCGACCGAGGAGGGGCGTGAGCGCCTCGGAGAGGCCGTCGACGAGCTGTGGCCGTACGCGCTCGGCGTTCTGGACGACGCGCTGAGCACCCGAGCTCGCCGCTCGCGCTCGGGAGAAGCTCGGACACGCGCTGCCGGACGTCGAGCCGATCGCGCGCGGCGTCCACGAGGAGCAGTTGGCCGAGCTGTGGGAGGAGATGACCTCGGTGCGGCGCTCGGCGCCGGCCGGCGCACAGTGGTGACGACGGACGAGATCTGGGATGCGCTCGCCGAGATTCCGGATCCGGAGATACCGGTCATCTCGATCGTCGACCTCGGTGTCGTGAAGAACGTCGACGTCGCCGGGGACACGGTGACGGTCGACTTCACGCCGACGTTCATGGGCTGCCCCGCACTCGACACGATGCGGCTGGCGATGGAAGCGACGATCGCCGGGCTCGGCGCGACCCCCGACATCCGAGTCCGGCTCGACGACTCGTGGTCCACCGACGACATAACAGCCGAAGGGCACGAGAAGCTTCGCGCGGCCGGCTTCGCGCCGCCCACCCCGAGGCCGGCCGGACGGATCGAGCTGGCGCAACTCCAGCGCGGCTTCCGCTGCCCCTACTGCGGATCGACGAGCACGAAGCTCGAGAATCTCTTCGGCCCGACGCCGTGCCGGTCGATCCGCTACTGCGAGGAGTGCCGCCAGCCGTTCGAGCAGTTCAAGACGATCTGATGCGCCTACGGCGGCTCGCAGTCGTCGCGCTCGTCACTGCCGTGGTCGCGCCGACCCGCAGGAAGCGCGGACGCTCACGTCGCCGCGAGGTTCCCTGCAGCCGGAGAGACGCTCCGAACTCTCACGGTTCGCGCGAACCCTCGTACCTCCGCGCGAGTCGTTCGCACGTTGTCGCGCTTCAGACGCGACGGCCAGCTTCGCGTGGTGCTCGCGCTCGCCCGTCGCCGAGGGCCGGACGGCGCGGTGGTGGTACCTGCTCAGCCTCCCGGGACGCCCGAACGGCGCGCGTGGCTGGGTGCCTGCCGGGGCCGTGGATGTACGTCCGGCGCAGAACCGCATAACGGTGCACGTCGATGAGCGACGCATCGAGGTGCACCGGGTCGGCGACGATGCGCTCCTCCTCGAAGGGACCGTGGCGATTGGCCGGGCAGGGGCGGAGACGCCGCGTGGGAGAGGGTTCTACGTCCAGTCGGCGTTCGTCCCCACGAATCCCTTCTACGGGGCGTTCGCGCTCGAGACGAGCGCCTATTCACGGCTGACTGACTGGCCCGATCACGGCATCGTCGGCATCCACGGGACGAACCGTCCGGAGCTTCTCGGCCAGGCCGTCTCGCACGGGTGCGTCCGCGTCTCGAACGACGTCGCGCGCCGCTTGCGGCGCCTCGCCCCGCTCGGCACGCCGATCGACATCCTCGACTGAACCGACGGGAGTGCCTCAGCCGGTGACCTGGGTCGGCCGGGTCGCGCTGCACGCCGAGCGCCGTGAAGCACGTGGGCACGCCACTGCTCGCGAGCGTCCGCCGACCTCCGGAAGCGAAGTGCACGAGGCCGACGCGGCTCGGCGTCATCTCCATCCGAGCAACGCCCTGTCGATCGGTCCTCGCCCGCAACCTCACTCCTGCACCAGCTGCGCGGACGACGAGTCCGGCCACCGGCTTCCCCAGGCGGTTTCGCGCCTCGAGCCGCACCGTCGACGTTCGGCGAGCCTCGAGGCGCGGGCGGCGCAGCCGTGAGCGTCCGACAACCGGCGATGGCACCCAGGACTCGCGCTCCGTCCGACGACGCGAGCCACGGCGCTGCCGCCACGTTGTTGCGGTAGTTCGACTCGATCTCCTCGGAGCCGACCCGGACGATGTTCACGACCGTTCCGACTGAAAGTAGCCTCGGTCACCGCGACGACGGTCGCCGAGGCGCTCAGCCTCAAGTCGTCCCAGGTTGCACGTGAACGATCGACAGGTCCCTTGCGAAGCCGTCAACGAGATGAGTCTCGTGCGGAACGACCGTGGGTCGTCGAGCTTCAGGCCGTTGACGTCGGCAGCCGCGACCGAGGAGTTGTTCGTGACCGTCATCGTCCACGTGATCCGACCTCCGATGCGAACGACCGGTCGGTTGGGCCGACTTCGTCACGACGAGGTCGAGGAGCGGTCCGGGGTGGGCGGCACCGGCGGCCGTTCGGCGGCTCGGGCGGATTGGGTGGCTCGGGCGGGTTGGGCGGTCGGGCGGCTCTGGGAGTCCCGTTCCTGCGGTTCGTGAAGGTGCAGACCGCGACGTCCCCGTTCGAAACGGCGCCATCGACCTTCGTTCCCGACACCGAGACGTCGATCCGACCGTTTCGCGTGCATTCGACGCTCGACACGTAGTCGGCCAGATCCGTGTTCGCGCCGGCCGTCTCGCTGACGGCGCCCTCGCCGACGCCGACGGTGATCGGCCCGGTCGTCGTGCCGTTGCCCCCTGTCGCGACGACGGTGCCGTTGAGCCTGAGCTGGAAGGAGCCGGGGTCGTCCGCCGGAATGACGACCTTGCGCAGCTCGACGGTCGCGGTGCAGCGTGGCGAGGCGGAAGATGCAGTCGCCGTTCGCCCTGTCAGCGTCCACGCGAGCGTCGTGCTGCTCGCCTCGAAGGCTGTCTGGAAGACACCGACGTAGCGGTCGGGCTCAAATACGGTCGGCTGGCCGCGATCCGCGTCTCCTGGGGAGAACCGGTTCTGTGGACCGACGCTCACGACCGCCGGATCGTCCCCGCGATTCAGGTAGCCCCATGCCGCGACGTCGAGACCCGAGTCGTTGAAGGCCACGCACTCGAGAATCGGGAAGAGGCCCGACTGACCCGGCTCCTGCCTGTGCGTGTTCGTGATGATGCAGACGATCGCCGAGCCTCGTCGGACCTGCACCGTTGTCGACGGATCGCTCTCTCCGGCACCGAGCGGTCTCGCGTCGTCACGGCAGAGGATGTCGACGTGGTAGTCGGACAGTGACGTGCCCGGCGCCGCCGACTCGCCGACGGCGTGCCTTCCGCTCTCGACAGCGATGGTCCCTCTGCCCTCGTCGCCGACGGCTACAGCCACCACCTCACCATCGATCTTCAGGTTGAAACGCCCCGGGTCGTCGGCCGGCACCAGCTTCTTCACGACGGTGATCGAGCCACCACACCGGCTCGAGCCGCTCGAGACGGGCAGCTGGTTGCCCATCAGGTTCCAGGTGAGATCGCCGCCGTTCCACTGAACCTGGAACGCGTCCTCGACGCGCCCGGAGGCGAACGCGTTCGGCTGTCCGCGATTCGCCGGCTCCGGCGAGAAGCGGTTCTGCTCAGGCGGGGGCTCGACGGTCGTTCGGTTCGGGTTGAGGTACCCGAAGTGCGCGAGGAACTGTTCCCCGTCGAGTGCCTCGACGCACCCGAGCACCGGCGCGACGGGAATCGGCTTTGGCGGTGCCGGAGGCTCGCAGCCGTTCTGGTAGATCGCCTGTCCCGACTCGCTCCAGTTCCTGCCGGGGAACGTCTGCAACGTTCCGTCCGAATCGACGTAGAGGTAAGGCGGGATGATGTCCCCCCAGTCGGCCGCCGGGTAGATCGGGCCGGTGTGCTCGAGGTGGCCGCCCTTGAGATCACCGTTGTTTGCGATGGCCGGCTCCTCCGAGACATACGGGTTCGATTCGGCGCTCGTCCGGTGGCAGATCCGGACTTTCCTCTCCGGCTCCGGCTCGGGCTCCGGCTCCGGCTCCGGCTCCGGCTCCGGCTCGGCTGCTCATCGCAGCCCGCGTTGTAGATCTCCTGTCCGCGCTCGTTCCAGTTTCGACCCGGGAAGGACGAGGGGTCGTCGGGCCGTGGGTTCTCGATGACGAAAGGGGAGACGATGTCGCGTCGGTCCGTGCCGTGGGCTTGGCGCCACGCCCCGTAGAAGTCGGTCTCACGCGCTTGTCGCAGCACGTACGTGCCTCCCCCGAGCGCATGGCAGACGTCGACCGTGTCCTCGTGGTCGCCGTCGCCGGCCTGGGCGAGCACGACCGGGACCAGCGCAAGCGCCGCGACGCACAGTGCAGTGGCGAGAGCGGCTACGCGGCGGCGAGAAGTCTTGGTCTTCGGCGCTTGCTTGACGACTCCGCGAACCTAGCAGCGCCCTGTCGCGCTGTCATCGCTCGTCCGAGCGGTCCGGCGTGGGACACCGCCACCACTCGGCCAGCCTTCGCGAGGGCTAGTCGTCCGCCACGCAGAGCTGGCTGCAGCTCCGTGCGCGAGACCTTCACTAAGACGAAGACCGCCGTGTTGAAACTCGACGACTAGAGTCTTGACGTGGCCGTCGAGATCTTCTTCTGCCCGACCTGAAGCGGGTACGACGAACGGGCCACGAGTCTCGCGGCCGAGCTCAAGGAGCAATCGGAATCGACGCGAAGGTCACGCCCGGCGGGCGCGGTCAGTTCGACGTTTTCGCCGACGGGCGGCGCGTGTTCTCGAAGCACGAGCTCGGACGCTTTCCTGAGGCCGGGGAGATCGCCCGCCTGCTGACGTAGAGCCGCCGCCAGGAGCGGCTTTGACTCGGCCGAGCCGCAGTGCCACGGTACGCACGTGGAGGTCCTCAAGTGGATCGGCATCGCCCTCGTCGTCGGCCTGGCGCTCTTCGGGCTGTTCGTGCTGGTCGGCTTCGTCTTCCTGCTATTCGACACGGACGACGAGGACTTCGACTTCGACGATCTCGACGACGCGGGCGACGTCCGCTCGCTCGCCGCGCAGCTCGAGCTCGAGCACGACTGGTGGAACATGACCGTCGAGGCGCTCGAGGCGCTGCCCGCGTTCGCGGACGCCGTCGCGACGCTCGCAGACGAGGAGACCGACGTCGACGAGGTCGTGGCCCTGAGTCGCGACGCGAACGGCTGGGTCGCGGCGATGGCGCTCGCGGCCCTCGTGGAGCGGGACGACGTCCCCGCCGACTGGATCGCATGGGCGCAGCGGAACCCCGTCCGTCCGTCCGTGTGCGAGGACCGGCTTCTGCTGCGTGCGCTCGCGACCCACGCCGAGCACCCCGTGATCGCGGCGGTGCTGCCCGCGACGCTCGGGACGCTCCGCGACGACGTCGTCGCGGAGTTCGTCGAGAGCAGGATCGGCGCGGCGAGGTCGTCGACGACACGACGTTCGACCTCGTTCGCTCGACAAGGCCGACGAGCTCGAGGCGTTCCTCGATCGCTTCGAGCCCGACCTCGGGCCGGACGTCCGGCCGAGCTTCGAGCGTTGGCGTGCGCTGCGGACGCTGCGCGCGTCGGCCGGATCTGGAATCGGCCGTTCGACGATCCACCGGCCCTGCTCGTCGGTCGGAGACGCGAGCTCGTCGAGATCGCGGTCGCCGCCCTCGAGCAGAACCCGCCGCGATCGGTGCTGCTCGTCGGCGAGCACGGCGTCGGCAAGACGGCGCTCGCCCGCTCCGCCCTCGAGCGCATGGATCCGGAGGTCGTCGTGTTCGAGACGACGGCCGCACAGCTCAATGCCGGCGCGATCCACATCGGGGAGCTCGAGGGGCGCGTGAAGACACTGGTCGACGCCGTCGCGGGACAGCGCGTCGTGTGGATCGTCCCCGAGCTCCAGGAGACGCTCTTCGCCGGGCAGCACTCCCGAAGCCCACAGGGGCTGCTCGACGCTCTCCTGCCTCACGTCGAGTCCGGAGCGATCACCCTCGTCGCCGAGATCACGCCATCCGCCGCAGAGCTCGTGCTCGCCGCCAGGCCGAGGGTCAAGAGCGCGTTCGAGATCGTGCGCGTGCGGCCCCTCGACGACGCGGCGGCGATCGCGGTCGCGCGACACGCGCTCGAGCACGACGCTCTGGAGGTCGAGGCCGACGACGAGACGCTCGTCGAGGCGCTGGAGCTCGCGCAGCAGTTTCTCCCCGGTGTCGCGCAGCCCGGGAACCTGCTCCGCCTCGTCCACGCTACGGCGGCGGAGGCCGCCGAGGACGAGCACGACCACTTCGACGCGAGCGACGCGCTCACGACGATCGCCGCCAGCTCCGGGCTACCGCTCGCTCTGCTCGACGCAGGCGCGCCGCTGCCGCTCGACGAGGTCCGCACGTTCTTCGCCCGGCGCGTTCTCGAGCAGCGCGAGGCGGTCGACTGCGTCGTCGAGCGGATCGCGATGATCAAGGCGGGCGTCACCGACCCGACCCGGCCGCTTCGGCGTCTTCCTCTTCGTGGGGCCGACGGGCACCGGGAAGACCGAGATCGCGAAGGCGCTCGCCGAGTTCCTCTTCGGCTCGCCGGACCGCCTGATCCGGCTCGACATGAGCGAGTACCAGACGCAGGAGTCGTTCGACCGGCTGCTGAGCGACACCGTCATCGACGGGCACGGTGCGACGCTGATCTCGTCGGTTCGCAAGGACCCCTTCGCGGTGATCCTGCTCGACGAGTTCGAGAAGGCCGCACAGCCGGTGCGCGACATCTTCCTGCAGGTCTTCGACGACGGCCGCCTGACCGACCTCCAGGGGCGCGAGGTCGACTTCCGGCGCTGCGTCATCGTCCTGACGTCCAACATCGGCTCGCCTCTCGCGGAGGCGCCCCGCGTCGGCTTCGACCCGGGCGCCGCGACGTTCTCCTCGGCCGGGATCGAGCGCGCCGTGCGCGCGTCGTTCCGGCCGGAGCTCGTGAACCGCTTCGACCGGGTGGTCGTGTTCCGTCCGTTCGAGCGGGCGGCGATGCGAGCGCTCCTCGACAAGGAGCTCGCGGACGCGCTCGCCCGCCGTGGCCTGCGCGGAAGACCATGGGCCGTCGAGGTGGACGAGTCCGCGTACGCGTTCCTCATCGACAAGGGCTTCAGCCCGGAGCTCGGCGCGCGCCCGCTCAAGCGTGCGGTCGAGCAGTACCTCCTGGCGCCCCTGGCACGGGCGATCGTCGAGCAGTCGGTGCCCGACGGCGACCAGTTCCTCTTCGTGACGGCGCCGGCAGGCGAGCGGATCCACGTTGCCTTCGTCGACCCCGACGACGAGCCGGAGATCGAGGCGGACACGGAGCCGTCGGCGCTGGATCTCAAGCATCTCGCTCGGGCGCCGCGAGGCGACGGCGACTCGGTCCGGGTCGCGCTCGCCGAGCTCGCTCGTATCTCGGCGGCCGTCGCCGACGCGCAGACGCGGAAGGGCCACGTGCTCTCGACCGTGTCCGAGCCGGGGTTCTGGGAGCGCGACGACCGCTTCGACCTGCTCGCCGAGGCGGAGTACCTCGAGCGCATGCAGGTGGCGACCCATACGGCCGAGCGTCTCGGCACGAGGTTGCAGCGGAGCACGAAGGACGACGGCCGCGCGAATCCGCGTCTCGTCGGCCTGCTCGCCGGACGCCTCTACGTCCTGGATCGGGCGCTCGCAGGGGTCGCGAACGGCTCCTCCACCGAGGTCGTCGTCTCGCTGCGGCCGTCGGGCGTCGCTCGCGGAGACGACGGGGTCGGCGAGGAGTTCGCGGCCGTTCTCACCGAGATGTACGTCGCGTGGGCGGATCGGCGCGGAATGAGCGCCGAGCTCCTCGACGCGGCCGACGGACGACGACGGTTGGCGATCTCGGGCCTCGGCTGCGGAGAGATCCTCGGCCTCGAAGCCGGTCTGCACGTGCTCGAGCACGTGGGCGAGGCAGCGGACGGCGGCCAGGTCGTGGACAGAGACCAGGTGCAGGTGGTCGTCAGCGGCAACGCGCCCGGGGCTCCGGAATCGGCGGAAGCGACGGAGGCTTCGAACGTCGTCGTGCGCAGGTATCGACCAGGGAAGTCCCCGCTCGTCCGCGACAGCGTCCGTGGCTATCGAACCGGGAGGCTCGATCTCGTCCTGGGCGGCGACTTCGACCTGTTCTAGCTAGCCCTGGTCCCCTCGCCCTTGTCGGTGACCCTTCGCCTTGCCCGCGCCGATTTCCGGGTCGGTGCGACCTCGCCGTCCTCGCCTGGCGCACAGCGTGCCGCCCACTGCCGCCGGAGCTCGTCGATCTCGGAGCGGTGGCCCTGGATGCGCTCCGAGCGGTCGAGCAGCCCGGCGACGCCATCACAGCGACCCAGGGCGAACCTCGAGAAGGCGAGGTTGTAGCTCGCGTACGCCTCGACCAGCGTATTCGCGCCCTTGAGCGCGAGCACAGCCTGCCGGAGCAGCGGAAGCGCGCCGGTGAAGTCGCCCGCCTGCATGCGGGCGAAGCCGTCGCGATTGAGGGCGGCGCCGCTCGGTGCCTGCGGCTCGGTCGGCGTCGTCTCCCGGGACGCCGAGGTCGAGGCCGCCTCCGAGAGTCGCACGTCCTGCGCAGAGGTCGCCTGCGGGGGCTTGAAGCCGTCGCCCGAGGTGACGAGCGCCGCGACACCGAGGCCGAGACCGACCAGCACGAGCGCAGCGAGAGCGGCGACCACTCCTCGCCGCCGCCGCGCGCGGTGATCGTGGCGCACGAGTCCGCGCGTCAGCGGCTCGCGCGGCTGCGGGCGCAAGATCCTCGTCGGGCCGACCGCCGTCGCGGGCGCGTCGTCGAGCGCCTCGCGAAGCCGTCGCACCAGCTCGCGAGCGCTCCCCGGCCGTGCGCCAGGATCCTTCGCGAGTGCCGACGCGAACACCGAGTCGAGCGCCAGCGGCAGAGCCGGATCGGCGTCGCCGACACGCGGAACGGGCGCGTGGAGGTGCGCGAACGCCTCGGTGGTCGGCGTATCGCCGCCGAACGGCCGCCGACCCGTCAAGAGCTCGAACGCCACGACCGCCAGCGCGTAGCGGTCGCTCGCCGCGGTCGCCGGCTCTCCCCGTGCCTGCTCCGGGGATATGTATCCGGCGGTGCCGAGCACGGTCCCCGGCTCCGTGAGCATGTCGGCTCCCGTGGCGGACGCGATCCCGAAGTCGGAGACGTGGACGTTGTCGTCGCGATCGAGGAGGAGGTTCGCCGGCTTGACGTCGCGATGGACGATGCCGCTCGCATGTGCGCGGTCGAGCGCGTCCGCCGCCTGCTCGAGCCAGGTGAGCGCCCGAGCGCGGGGTACACGCCCGCTGCGCAGGCGCTCGTAGACCGAACCGCCCTCGAGGTACTCCATGACGATGAGCGGCCGACCGTCGTGCTCGGCGACGTCGAAGACGGTCACGACGTTCGGCGCCGCCGAGACGCGCGCGGCCGCGAGCGCTTCCCTGCGGAAGCGCGCGCGGGCGTCGTCCTGCCGGGCGTACCGGTCGGACAACACCTTGATCGCGACCGTCCGCTCGAGCGCGGTGTCGGTCGCGCGGTAGACCTCACCCATCCCTCCGCGAGCTACGAGGTCAGGAGAGGCGTACCTCCTCGGGAGCACGTCTGAAGCGATCCCGAAGTAGTACCCGCGGCGCGCAGGCGCTACACCCCCTCAACGGAGGAGAAAGCCGTCGCCGAGCGGATCGTCGGGGTCGAGCGTGAAGACGTGCTCGCCCGTCCGATACGCGCTTCCCTCGACCTCGGTGACGACGGCCGGAATGCCCCCGACCTCCGTCTCGCCCACGACGCGGGCGGTGAAGGCCGTGTCCACGATGCTCAGATGCAGCAGGTCCTGGCCGCGTGGAAGTCGGCCCGAGCGGTCGAGAAGCGCGAGGCGAGCGGACGTGCCGCTCCCGCAGGGAGAGCGGTCGACCTCGCCGTCGGCGAACACCGTGACGTTGCGCTGCGTGAGCGGATCGTCGTCCTCGTGCTGCCAGAAGACGACCCCGTAGATGTCTCGCAGCTCGGGCTCGAGAGGATGGACGACGTCCTGCCATGCCTCGAGCTCGCGCTTGAGCTCGCCGCCCGAGCTCGATCAGGCGGGGAAGCTCGGCGGGCTCGACGCGCTCCTCGAGCGACGCGTAGAACGCCCCGCCGAATGCGACGTCCACCGTCCGCTCGCCGAGCTCCACGCCCTCCGCCCACACGAAGGAGGGAACGTTCCGGAAGCGCACGGAGCGGACGCGGCCGCCTTCGACCGTCGCCCACGTGTCGAGACGGCCGGACGGCACGTCGACCACGACGTGATTCTCGCCTTCTCGCCGCTCGACGAGCCCCTCGTCGAGCGCCCAGGTCACGAGCGCGATCGTCCCGTGGCCGCACGCGGTCGAGTAGCCGGCGTTGTGGAAGAAGACGACGCCGAGATCGGCCGCCGCGTCGTCCGGCTCGACGACGAAGCAGCCGTACATGTCCGCATGGCCGCGCGGCTCGTGGACGAGAAAGCGGCGTACGTGGTCGAGCCGCTCGAAAGCGTCGCGCCGCTTGTCCAGGATCGTCGCGCCACGCGGCGGCTCGACGCCGCCCGTGACGATCCTGAACGGCTCCCCGGCAGTGTGGTAGTCGACCGCGCGAATCTCCACAGCGGTGACCCTAGACAAGCCGGAGCGCCGAGGATCCGTCGTCGAGCGTGGACCCCCAGCGCCCCGTGAGTCGAGTACCGCCCGACAGGGAGTTGCCGCAACGGTGGTTGAGGGCCTCAGGTTCGGCGCGCGGGCGCCGGCTCCTACTACGCCCCGGTGAAGTCGGGCGGACGCTTCTCGAGAAATGCTGCGACGCCCTCGGCGAAATCCTGCGTCTCCGTCGCAGCCTGCTGGAGCTCGGCCTCGAGCCCGAGCTGCTGGTCGAGCGACGCCGAGTACGCGTGCTCGAAGAGCCGCTTCGTCATGGCAACCGCGCGCGTGGGCAAGCGCCGCGTACCAGGCGGCCAGCTCGGCGACGCGGGAGGTGAAGCGCGTCGGCCGCGACGACCTCCGAGACGAGGCCCCAGTCGAGCGCCTCGTCCGCGCTCAGCCGCCGGTTCGACACCATCCACTCGAACGCGCGGGCGAAGCCGAGGAGGCGATGGACGAACCACGTGCTTCCGGCGTCCGGCACGAGCCCGATCCCGATGAACCCGGGCACGAAACTCGCATCGGCCGATGCGATGCGCACGTCGCATGCGCAGGCGAGCGAGAGTCCTGCGCCTGCGACCGGACCGTTCACCGCGGCGACGACCGGCTTCTCGAGGCTGCGAATCCCGCGCACGTTGGGGTGGTAGGTCCGCTCGAGCGCCTCGCGCACACCGCCGGGGAGCGACTCGAACTCCCTCAGGTCCTGCCCCGAGCAGAACCCGCGCCCTGCTCCGGTGAGCACGACGGCGCGAACCGCAGGATCGTTCGCCTCGCGCAGCGCTGCCGCGAGCCCCTCGTGCATCGCCCGGTTGATCGCGTTGTAGACGTCCGGCCGGTTGAGCGTGATCGTGAGGACCGCGCCGTCTCGCGCAGTGAGCACCTCGTCCGCCATCAGCGAGCCTCCTTCCCGCGCTCGAGGAACGCACGCACCGCGTCCTGCGCCTCGTTCCCGAGCATCGACATCGCGAGCCAGTCGCGCGCGTGACCGACGGTCTGGTGCCACGCGAGGTCGCGCCAGACGTTCAGCTGCTGCTTCGCGTAGCGCGTCGTCTGCGGCAGCCGTGCCGCGAGCTTCTCGACCCACTCGTCGACGACCGCGTCGAGCTCGGCCTCGGGAACGGCGCGGTTCACGAGCCCCCACTCCGCCGCCTGCGTCGCCGGGATCTCGTCGCAGAGGAAGACGATCTCGCGCGCTCTCCGATCGCCGACCATGAGCTGTAGCCACTGCGTCGCGCCTCCCGCAGGCACCGAGCCATGCTGGAGCCCGACGTGCCGGATGAACGCGCTGTCGACCATCACCGAGAGGTCGCACGCCATCTGCAGCTCGTTCCCGCCGCCGACCGCGATCCCGTTGACGCGCGCGATCGTCGGCTTGCCGATCTCGCGCAGCCGGTCGTGCATGTCCTTGAACGCCCCGAACCACTTCCAGTACTCGCTCGAGTTCCCGAGGAGATCCTCGTCCCACGAGCGCAGATCGGCGCCGACGCAGAACGCGCGTCCGGAGCCCGTGACCACGACGACCCTGATGTCGTCGTCCCACGAGGCGTCCTCGCACGCGCGCGCGATCTCCCGCAGCATCCGGAAGTCGAAGGCGTTGAGGACGTCCGGCCGATTCAGGCGGATCGTCGCGCGCGGCGGCGCCTTCTCGTAGACGATGCACTCGAAGCCGAGCTCGGCCGGATCGACCGGGCGCGGATGCGTCGGCTCGGTCACTCGAGCGACGCGAAGTGAACGGTGAACGGGATGCCCATGGCCATTGCGTCCTTGCCCGCGGCTGCAAACGCTTCCGAGTCGACCGCGGTCTTGAACGAGTCCATGTCGTCCCACTCGAACTCGGCGTAGTACCGGTACGCGGGTTCACCGAACGGCGAGCCGAACACCTTGCCGTGCCGGAAAGCCGCGCATTCGACGGGCTTGGTGAACTCCTCGAGGTGCTGCTGGTAGCGCTCGGGGTCGGGCTCGGACTCGTACTGGATGATCGCTCGGATCACGTGCGCGCTCCTTCGTCGGTGACGCCGGGGAGCGTATAGCGTCCTCGCCGTGAGCTCGACCGCCTTCGCCGCCCTGCTGGCCTTCACCGCAGGGCTCGGGGGAGCGGTTCAGATCGCCGTGCAGGGACGGCTCGGCGAGCGGGTCGGCGCCATCGAGGCGATGGCCACGGCGTCGCTCATCGGCGCGCTGCTCGCGCTCATCGTGCTGCTACTCGCTCGCCGCTCGTTCGCCGGGCTCGGCGACGCGTTCGGCTCTCCGAAGTGGATGCTCCTGGGCGGCGTCATGAGCGCGCTCATCATCCTCGCCATCACGGTCGCAGGCCCGCGCATCGGGATCGTCGCGACGACGTCCGTCCTGATCGCCGCCCAGTTCGCGCTCGCGACCGTCATCGACCGGTTCGGCTGGTTCGGGGTGGAGCGGATCACCGTCGGCTGGCCGCGGGTGCTCGGGCTCGACGTTCCTCTGCATCGGCGCAGTCCTCACGCTCCGACGGTGAGTTCGCCGCTCGCCGGGCTCGAGCCGGCGCTCGTCTGGGAGCGCTTCTCCGAGCTGACCCGCATCGCTCGACCGTCGAAAGCAGGAGGAGCAGGTGCGGCAGCACGTCCTCGCCTGGGCGGCGGAGCGAGGTGTGGCAACCGCCACGGATGCAGAGGGGAACGTCGTCGTCTCGGTCCCGGCCACGTCCGGGCGGGAGGCCGCGCCGGTCGTCGTCCTCCAGGCGCACCTCGACATGGTGTGCGAGCGCGATCCGGACAGTCGGTTCGATCCGCGCGAGGGACGGATCGACGTCCACGTCGACGACGACTGGGTGCGGGCCGACGGGACGACGCTCGGCGCCGACAACGGCATCGGCGTCGCGCTCGCGCTGGCGCTCGCCGAGGACCCGGCGGTGGCGCACGGGCCACTCGAGCTGCTCCTGACCGTCTCCGAGGAGCAGGGGCTCGACGGAGCGAAGGCGCTCGACGCCGCGCTCGTGTCGGGGCGGCTGCTCGTCAACCTCGACGGCGCGAGCGACGCCGTGACCGTGGGCTGCGCCGGCAGCGACCATACGTCGATCAGGCTCCCGCTGACGTACGGCGGTGGTGCAGAACCAACGCTGCGCGTGAAGCTCTCCGGCGCACGGGGCGGGCACTCGGGTGCCGACATCGCCGCGGGCCGCGTGAACGCGATCAAGGCGCTCGGGCAGGTACTCGAGGCGGCCTTCGAGGCGGCGCCGTTCGGGCTCGTGAGCCTCGACGGCGGCGTGAGCCGCAACGCGATCCCGCGGGCCGCTGAGGCAGTCGTCGCTGTCGCGGACATGAACGCGTTCGAGCTTGCCGCCCGCTCCGAGCTCGCCGCGATCGTCCGGCAGCACGCGGGCACGGACGACGAACTCGTGCTCGAGCTCGAGCCGGCCGGAGCGCAGCAAGCCGCAGGTCCCGAGGAGACGCGTCGCGTCCTCGAGCTCCTCGCCTCGATCCCGACGGGCGCCATCGCGATGAGCCCCGACGGGTCCAACGGCGTCGAGACGAGCATCTGCCTCACCGTCGCCCGAACCCAGTCCGGGGAGTTGCTGCTCTCCTCGATGGCGCGGAGCTCGAACGCCGCGGCCCTCGACGACCTGCTCGCGCGGATGGAAGCGCTCGCAAGACACGGGCGAAGCCGTGATCGACGTGCGGCGCTCGTATCCACCCTGGGAGCCGCGGCTCGACTCACTGCTCCTGCGAAGAACGGCGGCCGTCTTCGACCGGCTGTTCGGAAGCGAGCCCGAGCTCGTCGTCGTCCACGGCGGGCTCGAGTGCGCCGTGCTCGGCCAGAAGCTCGAGGGCGTCGAGATGATCTCGATCGGGCCCGAGATCGTCGGACTGCACGCGCCGGGGGAGAAGGTGCGGATCTCGAGCACGCGAGCGCTGCTACCGACTGCTCGGCGCGCTCGTCGACGACCTCTCGAGCTAGCTCCCGCGGCGGCAGCGCCGCCCGAGCGCCTCGCCGTCGAGGACCGTGGTCCGACCACGGGCAAGGGCGACCGAGCCGAGCTTCTCCTCCTCGCGGAGCACGCGGTTCACGGTCGCCCGCGACGTGCCTGCCATCGCGGCGATGTCCTCCTGGGTCAGGGGCACGACCCCGTCGTCATAGATCCCGGCGAGCTCGACGAGACGGCGCCGGACACGCGTCTCCGCATCGACGTAGTGGGCCTCGACGAGCCGGTCGGTCGAACGCCGGAGCCCTTCCGCGAGAAGTCGCAGGAGGACGTCCTTCACACCTGAATGCTCGCGCTGCAACTGGGAGAAGTCGTCGCGAAAGACCGAGCGGGTCTCGCCGTCCTCGAGCGCTTCCACGGTCGCAGAACGGCGCGCGCCGAGCCCGAGCAGCGCGAGCTCACCGAAGCTCTGGCCGGGCCCGAGGACGTCGATCAGGACGCCGTCGCCGAGCGGAGTCAGGACGCGCGCGCCGAAGCGACCGCGAACGACGAGGTGCAGCGAGTCGGCCGGGTCCTCGCGGTGAAAGACGACCTCGCCCCGTGCGAACGTGCGCCGACGGGCGATCGCGAGCAGCTGTCGGACGTCCTCGGGCGGGAGATCGGCGAGCAGCGGCCAGTCCACGACGCGAAAGTCTCTGTAACCGCGGTGACATTCGCAACGTCGCGCGCGCGAACGACAAGACCGTCTGCGATTCCTAGGCTCCTCTCATGACGGATCGAACGAGAAGGGAGCACACCATGAAGCGCATCGCCACCATCGGAGCCGTGATCACCGCATTCGCAATCGCACCGTCGGTCGCGTCCGCCGGGAACGTCGCGCAGGTCGAAGCCGCAGTTCCGGGCGGAGGTCATAAAGGCGCAGGTCGTCACCGCCCAGCGCGTCCAGGCCGCCATCTCCGTCCAGCGGTATCGCGTGCAACTCGCGCAGGCACAGCGGTGGACGATCCTCCGCGCGCAGATCCGCTAGAGCCTTCTCGCTGATCCATCCGAGGGGGAGGGGGCCTGCAAAGGCCCCTTTCCTCGATCAGAGACCGACGATGTCGTCCGGGCGGACAGGGACGCGCGTGAGCTCGCGACCGGTCGCATCGCGAACCGCCGCGACGATGGCGGCGGTGGACACGACCGTCGGCGGCTCACCGACGCCCTTGACCCCGTACGGCGCGTCCGGCTCGGGGTCCTCGACGAGCTCCGAGACGACGGGCGGCATGTCGAGGAACGTCGGGATGAGGTAGTCGGTGAAGCTCGCGTTCGTGATCACGCCGTCGCGCGTCTGGATCTCCTCCATCAGCGCCAGGCCCAGACCCTGCGCCGTGCCGCCCTCGATCTGCCCCTCGACGGCAGTGCGATTGAGCGCGTTCCCGACGTCCTGCGCCGTGCCGATCCAGACGACCCGCGTGAGCCCGAGCTCGACGTCGACCTCCACGACCACGCGCATCGCAGCCAGTGCAAGCGCGACGTGAGCTTGCCCGTCCGTGACCTGACCCGTCTCGGGATCGAGCGGGAACGTGCGCGGGTGCCGGTAGGCGCGCTCGACGTCCACCGCCCCGCCGCCCGAGCGGTCGCGCTCCTCCAGCGCCGCACGGCAGGCCGTCTGGACCGCGCCTGCCGCCATCCACGTCATGCGCGAGGCCGAGGACGACCCGGCCGATCCGACGAGTGCAGTGGAGCCGGCGGCCAGGGCCACCTCGTCGGTGCCCAGCTCGAGCCGCGCCACCTGCAGGACGACGTCGCTCACGCCCTGGCCGACCTCGGCCGCCGCGCAGTGCACCTCCGCCGAGCCGTCCTCCGCGAGCACCACACGGGCCGTGCAGTAGTCGTCGAAGCCCTCCGAGTAGCAGATGTTCTTGAATCCGACCGCGAACCCGACGCCACGGCGGACGCCCTCGCCGCGCGTGGTGTTGCCGGCGCCACCGGGGAGGCGCACGACGTCGCGGGGAAGCGCCTCGGGCTCGGGCAGCGGCATCGCCGCGGCGCGTCGGATCACCTCGCGGGTCGGCAGCGAGCCGGTCACGACCTGGCCGGTCGCGAGCGTGCCTCCCGGCTCGAGCGCGTTCAGGAGGCGCAGCTCGACCGGATCGATGTCGAGCGCGGCCGCGAGCCTGTCCATCTGGGCCTCGGCCGCGAAGCACGTCTGCACGGCACCGAAGCCGCGCATCGCCCCGCAGGGCGGGTTGTTCGTGTAGACGGCGAGGCCGTCGATCGCGACGTTCTCGACCGCATAGGGGCCGACCGCGAAGGAGCACGCGTTCGAGATGACAGCCGTCGAGCTCGACGCATACGCGCCGCCGTCGACGAGGATCCGCATGCGCACGGCGACGAGCCGCCCGTCGCGGGTCGCACCGTGCTCGGCCCAGATGCGCGCGGGATGGCGGTGGATGTGGCCGACGAACGACTCCTCGCGGTTGTAGACGATCTTCACCGGGCGGTCCGTGCGCAGCGCGAGCATCGCGGCATGAATCTGCATCGAGAGGTCCTCGCGGCCCCCGAAGGCGCCGCCGACGCCGGCGAGGTGGATCCGCACCTGATCGGGCTCGAGGCCGAGGCACGGCGCGACCTGGTCCCGGTCGACGTGCAACCACTGCGTGGCGACGTGGATGTCGATCCCGCCCTCGCCGTCCGGGATCGCGATGCCCGACTCGGGGCCGAGGAACGCCTGGTCCTGCTGGCCGACGTCGTACACGCCGTCGACCGTGACATCCGCCTCCGCGTCGGGATCGCCACGCCTGATGACGAGCGACCGAACGACGTTCGGACGTGGGTCGTCGCGGTATCCGTGCCCCATCGTGGGTCGGTCGGGATGGAGCGGCTCCAGCTCGGTGGCACGCTCGGGATCGGTGACCGGATCGAGCGGCTCGTACTCGACGCGTACCGCCGCCGCCGCTCGGCGGGCTTGCTCGGGCTCGTCGGCCGCGACCACCGCGACCGCCTCGCCGAAGTACCGGACGCGATCGATGGCGAGAACGGGCTGGTCCGGGAACTCGAGGCCGTAGGTCTTCGCTCCGGGCACGTCCTCGTGGGTCAGCGCCGCATGCACCCCGGGCATCCCGACAGCGTCGGAGACGTCGACCGCGAGTACCCGCGCGTGCGCGTGCGGGCTCCTGACGGTGTGACCCCAGAGCATCCCGGCCGCCTGGAGGTCGCTCGAGTAGGCGAACTCCCCGGTCACCTTGGGGACCGCATCCGCTCGGCGGGAGCCGGGCACCGCGCGCCCACGTTCGAGCGTCGCGCGTCGCGCTCATCGGCCCGCCGCCTCGTGCACGGCGGCAAGGATCTTGGCGTACCCGGTGCAGCGGCAGAGGTTCCCGGAGAGCGCCTCCCGGATCTCGTCGTCACTCGGGTCCGGCACGCGGCGCAGGAGATCGGCTGCCGCGACGACGAACCCCGGTGTGCAGAACCCGCACTGGACTGCGCCGGCGTCGGCGAACGTCTCCTGCACGGGGTGCAGCTCGCCGTCGCCCGCCAGCCCCTCGACGGTCACCACCGTGTGGCCGTCCGCCTGCGCCGCCAGTACGAGGCAGGAGCAGACGAGTTCGCCGTCCAGGAGCACCGAGCACGAGCCGCACTCACCCTGCTCGCAGGCGTTCTTCGAGCCCGGGAGCCCGAGGCGGTCGCGGAGCGCGGCGAGGAGGCTCTCGCCCTCCCAGACGTCGGCCTCGTGGCGCTCACCGTTGACGGCCAGCGCGATCCTCACGCGAGGCACCTCTCGAGCGCACGCCGCGTGAGGACGCGAAGCGCGTGCCGTCGGTACTCCGCCGTTCCGCGCACGTCGTCGATCGGCCTCGCCGCGTCCACGACCTGCTCCGGGAAGGTCTCGACCTCGTCGAGCGGGGCGCTCACGAGACGGGCGACCGGCGCGGCGGAGCCGAAGGCCGCACGCAGCTCCTCCCGCTCGCGATCGACGACGAGCGCCAGCGAGCACACGGCGATGACCATCGCGTTGCGGGGGCCGACCTTCATGAACGTCTGCCGCTGGCGGCTCGGCGAGAGGCGCGTGGCGACGATCAGCTCGTCCGGCTCGAGTGCGTTGCGCTTCACGCCGACGAGAAACTCGGCGATCGGGACGTGGCGCGAGCCCCGGACACTCGCCACCTCGATCTCGGCGCGCTCGATCAGCAATGGCGGGAGCGCATCGCCGGCGGGCGACGCCGTGCCGAGGTTCCCGCCGATGGTGCCCCGGTTCCGGATCTGCGGCGATCCCACCGTCCGCGACGCCTCGGCGAGCGCCTGCAGCTCGTCGGCGAGCCCCATCGCCTCCGTGTAGGTCAGCCCCGAAGCGAGCCGCAGGGTCCCGTTGTCACGAGCCCAGCCGCGGAGCTCGGCGACCTCGTTGAGGTTGAGGATCGTCTCGGGCCGCGTGCGGTCGAAGTTGAGCGCGACCATGAGGTCGGTGCCGCCCTGGATCGGGACGGCATCCGGATGCTCGGACTTCAGCCGGAGGGCGTCGTCGAGAGATCGCGGCGTGAGGACGTCCACGCCCGGCGTTCTACCGCTCCTCGCGCACGTACGGTCGGCCGAGGGCGGCAGGCGCGCCGAGCCGCCTGCGCGCGAAGGCCGTCGACACGAGCACGAGCACGATGATCGTCATGACGTACGGCAGCGCCTGCAGGAACTCCGGCGTGATCGTCACGTCGTGCGCCTGGAGCGCGAACGGCAACGCGGAAAGACCTCCGAAGAGGTACGCGCCGACGAGGCAGAGCTCCGGACGCCAGAAGGCGAAGATGACGAGCGCGATCGCGATCCAGCCGGCGCCGTTCACGAGCACGTCCCCGGAGACCCATCCGGGGGCGATGGCGAGGCTGTAGCAGGCGCCGGCGACGCCTGCGAACGCGCCCCCGACGAGCACGTGCACGTACCGGTACAACGCCACGTCGATCCCCATGGCGTCGGCCGACGCCGGAGCCTCGCCCACAGCGCGCACGTTGAGTCCGAGGCGCGTTCGCGCGAGGTAGAGACCCACCAGGAGTGTCGCGAGCCATGAGAGGTAGACGAGCAGGGACTGGTCGAACAGGATCGGGCCGAAGAAGGGCATGTCGCCGAGACCGAGGACGTCGAGCGGCCTGAACTGGTGGGTCGCCGGGAGATCGGCGAGGTGGAGCTCGGCCCCGAAGTAAGCGGACAGCCCGAGCCCGCCGGCGAAGATCGTCAGCGCGAGGCCCGACACGATCTGACTCGCGCGCAGGGTGATCGTGAGAAACGCGTGGATCAGCGCCATCGCCGCTCCCGAGAGCGCCGCCGCGCCGACGGCGACAGTGAGCACGACCTCGTCGCTGCCGTGTACTCGCTGCGTCGCCCAGTACCCGACCGCGGCGCCGAACACCATCATCCCCTCGACGCCGAGATTCAGCACGCCGGAGCGCTCCGCGAGGAGCTCCCCGAGCGAGGCGTAGAGGAGCGGCGTCCCGTACAGGACCGCCTGCGCGAGGACGATGACGAGCAGGCTGTCGTTCACGCCGCCGCCTCCGGCGTCGCGCCGCCCTCGTGCGTGCGTTCGCGAGCGGCGGCGGACGGTCAAGCGGTAGCGGATCAGGAGCTCACCCCCGAGCGCGCAGAAGAGGATGATTCCCTGCATCACGCCGACGAGACCGGACGGGAAGTCGGCCCCCTGCAGCGTGAAGCCGGCGTTCAGGAGGCCGCCGATGAGCACGGCGACGAGGCAGACGGCGAGCGGGTTGTAGCGCGCGAGCGCCGCGACGACGATGCCCGTGTAGCCGAACGCCGCCGCCTGCAGGCCCTGAGGGCTGCCGTCGAGCGTGTGCGAGAACTCTGCGACCTGGCTCGCTCCCCCGATCCCGGCGACCGCACCGGACACGGCCATGACCGCGAGGATCTTGCGCCGCGTGCGCATCCCGGCGTAGCGGGCGGCGCGCGGCGAGTCGGCGATGACACTCACCTCGAAGCCGAAGCGCGTGCGCGAGTAGACGAACCAGAGCACGACGGCGACCCCGATCCCGATCGCGAAGCCGAGTGGGACGACGACGCTCGCGCCGAAGCTCGGCCACTCGGCGGCCGAGGGCATCGGCTTTCCCTGTGGGAACGCCCGCGCCTGCAGCGTCGAGGTGTCACGCCAGTACGAAGCGCTGTCGTAGATGAGGTACGTCAGCAGGAGGCCGGCGACGTAGTTGAGCATCAGCGACGTGATGATCTCGTTGGTGCTCGCGAACGCCTTCAGCACGCCCGGGATGAGCGCCCAGAGCGCACCGAGCACCGCGGCTGCGACGCACATCGAGACGACGAACAGCGGCGTCGACTCGACACCGTGGTCGCCGAGCTGGAGCGCGATCCAGGAGGCGCCGATCGCACCGAGGTAGAGCTGGCCCTCGGCACCGATGTTGAAGAGCTCCATCCGGAACGCCGCCGCCGCGGCGAGCCCGGTGAAGAGGATCGGCGTGGCCGAGACGAGCGTCGCCGAGAGCGCCCCGTTCCCGGTGAACCCCGCCTCGACGATCTTCCGATACGTCTCGACGACCTCGTGCCCGCTCGCCAGGAGAACGACGGCCATGATCGCGAAGGCGACCGCGAGCGATCCGATGGGCACGGCGACCGAGAGCCACCACGGCTGCTGGAGCCGGCGTTCGAGCCGGATCACGCTCCCCGGCCTCCGGCCATGAGGAGCCCGATCTCCTCGATCGAGGCGTGGCCGGCGCGAAGCTCGCCCACGACCTCGCCCTCGTACATGACGAGGATGCGATCCGCGAGCGCGCGGATCTCGTCGAGGTCCTCGCTCAGCAACAGGATCGCGACGCCGCTCGCCGCCGCGTCGCGGAGGTACGCATGGACCGTCTCGATCGCACCGACGTCGAGCCCGCGCGTCGGCTGGGCGACGACGAGCACGAGCGGGTGGTCCTCGAACTCGCGCCCGAGGACGAGCTTCTGCAGATTCCCGCCCGAGAGATTGCGGACCGGCGTCTCGGGCGTGGGAGTCTTCACGTCGTAGCGCCGGATGATCCCGAGCGCCGCGTCGCGCATGCGCCGGAGCGCGAGCAGCGGCCCGTGCGACAACGAGCGCCCTCGATAGGTCTTGATCGCGACGTTGTTCGTCACGCTCAGGCTCGGCGCCAGGCCCGTGCCCAGCCGGTCCTCGGGAACGTGCGAGACGCCCGCGAGGATCGACTCCCGCGGATCTCCGCCGCGCAACGCACGAGCGCCGACGCGGATCGTTCCCCCCCGGATGTCACGCATCCCCGAGATCGCCTCCGCGAGCTCCGCGCTGGCCGTTGCCGGCCACCCCGGCGACCCCGACGATCTCGCCCTCGCGAACGGAGAACGAGACGTTCCTCACCGCGGTCTCGCCACGATCGCCCGGCACGCTGACGTCGTCGACCTCGAGCGCCAGCACGTCCGTGAGCTGACGCGCCTCCTCGAGCGGCCGCAACACCTCGATCTCGCGGCCGACCATGAGTGCCGCGAGCGACTGTGGCGTGGCGTCCGCGGCGGCGACCGTCTCGATGGTTCGCCCCCCGCGCAGCACCGTCACGCGGTCGGCGACCGCCTTCACCTCGTGGAGCTTGTGCGAGATGAAGATGACGGTCTTGCCCTCATCCGCCATCGAGCGCAGCGTCGCGAAGAGCGCGACCGCCTCCTGCGGGGTGAGCACGGCGGTCGGCTCGTCCATGATCAGGATCCGGGCCTCGCGGTACAGCGCCTTCAGGATCTCCACCCGCTGCTGCTCGCCGACCGAGAGCTGCCAGATCTTCGCCCGGGGAGGCACGTCGAGGCCGTAGCGCTCCCCGAGCTCGGCGACGGCGCGCTCGGTGCTCCGTCCACGAAGGAAGAAGGAGGCCTCCTTGCGATGGTCGCCGAGCACGACGTTCTCCGCGACCGTGAACGGCGCGACGAGCCGGAAGTGCTGGTGGACCATGCACACGCCGGCGTCGAGGGCGTCGCGAGGAGAGTGGAAGCGAACCGTCTCGCCGTACAGCTCGACGTCGCCCTCGTCCTGCCGATAGAGCCCGGTGAGGATGTTCGAGAGCGTCGTCTTCCCGGCGCCGTTCTCACCGAGGAGGGCGTGCACCTCGCCCGCTGCCGCCTCGAACGTCACGTCGTCGTTCGCGAGCACGCCGGGGAAGCGCTTCGTGATCCCGCGCATCCGCACCGCAGGTGCGAGAGAGGCGCCGGTCGACCCGGCGCCTCTCTGCGTTTCACTGGCGGGGGCGGGCTCCCCCACGCGCTAGCCCGGAGGAAGGACCGACGAGACCTTGCCGACGACGCCCTTCACGAGCCACTGCATCGTGTACAGGTCCTGGATGAGCCTGAGCTTCTGGCCCGGCTTGACCTTCAGCTTTCCCGACTGGTCGTAGATCGGGCCCTGGAAGACGCTGAACTTGCCCGAGACCATCGCCTTCTTCTTCGCCGCGATCTGCGCCCTCGTCTTCGCGGACACCTTCGAGCCGTACGGGGCGATCCCGGTGAACCCGTCCTTGATCGTGCCGTAGTAGAAGCCCGACTTCCACGTGCCGTTCATGGCCGCCCGGACCCGCTTCACGTAGTACGGGCCCCAGTTGTACGTCGCCGCGGTCAGCCATTGCTTCGGCGCCGACTTCTGCGCATTGGAGTCGTAGCCGACCCACGGCACGCCCTTCGACTCGGCCACGACGCCGGCGGCCGGGCTGTCCACGTTCTGCCCGATCACGTCGACGCCCGCGGCGATGAGGTTCTGCGCGGCCGCCGTCTCCTTCGGCGGAGAGAACCACGCGTTCGTCCAGATGAGCTTCACCCGCGCGCCGGGATGCGTCGCCTGCGCGCCGAGCGTGAACGCGTTGATGTGGCGGACGACCTCGGGGATGCCGAACGGGACGACATAGCCGATGAGGCCCTTCTTGCTCGCAGCGCCTGCGGCCATGCCGGAGAGGTAGATCGTGTCCTCGCCGGCGCCGAAGTACTCGGACTGGTTCTTCTTGATCTGCAGCCCGGTCGCCTGCTCGAAGAGGACCTCCGGATACTTCGCGTAGAGCTGCCCGTTGACGCCGTTCTCGAGCTGGCCGAACGAGCACCCGAAGATCATCGTGTAGCCCTCGCGTACGAGGCCGGCGACGATCTGCGGCACCTGCGCGTTCGAGAAGACGTTCTCCTTGTAGGTCGTCTGGACCTTGTCGCCGAAGGTCTTCTCGACGAGGAGGCGGCCGCGATCGTGCGCCTGCGCCCAGCCTCCGTCGTTGTGCGGACCCGGGTAGATAAATGCCACCTTGAGCGGCGACTGCTCGGGCTTCGCCGAGCCTGCTGTCGTCATGACCAGCGCTACGGTGAGGAGCGCGAGCACGAGCCCCGCTCCGATCACCCTTCGTCTCATCTGCTCCTCCTGTCCCGCCTGCCGACTACCGGCCGACTATACGGCAGCGCGCGACGGATTACGCTGCCCTCGATGGACGGGCTCCAACGACGTCTCGCGGTGGCTCGCGGGGACGAGCCGGCCGACCTCGTCGTCCAGGGCGGAAAGGTCTTCTCGGTCTTCACGCGCGAGTGGCTCGATGCCGACGTCGCGATCGTCGACGGCGTCATCGCGGGCGTCGGCAGCTACCGGGGCCCCGAGACGCTGGCCGCATCCGGAAGCTTCGTCGTTCCTGGATTCATCGACGCGCACCTCCACCTCGAGACGCCGAAGCTCATGGTCGACGAGTTCGCTCGACTCGTGCTTCCACTGGGGACGACGGCGGTCGTCGCCGATCCGCACGAGATCGCGAACGTTCTCGGCGTCGACGGCGTGCACTGGCTGCTCGACGCGACCTCGGGCCTGCAGCTCGACGTCTTCTTCATGGCGTCGTCGTGCGTCCCGGCGTCGCCGTTCGAGTCGCCACGCCGACCGCTGACGCCGGGGGATCTCGAGTCGCTCATGCGCCGGCGACGCGTGCTCGGACTGGCGGAGATGATGAACTTCCCCGGCGTCATCGACGGATCGCCCGCCGAGCTCGAGAAGCTCGTGCTCGAGGGCGCGAGCCACGTCGACGGCCACGCGCCGGGTGTGCTCGGCCCGCACCTGCAGGCGTACGCAGCCGCCGGCATCCGCTCCGATCACGAGGCGCTCACCGTAGAGGAGGGTCGCGAGCGGTTGCGCGCCGGGATGTGGCTGCTCATCCGCGAGGCTTCGATGGCGCGCAATCTCCTCGCGCTCCTCCCGCTCGTCGAGGAGTACGGGCCGTGGCGCATGGCGTTCTGCACGGACGACCGCGACCCGGACGACATCGCCGACTCTGGGCACATCAACGGGATGGTCCGGGAGGCCGTCCGCGCCGGCGTCACCCCGGAGGACGCGCTGCTCATGGCATCGCACCATCCCGCCGTCTGGCACGGCCTCTCCAACCACGGCGCGATCGCGCCCGGGTACGTCGCCGATCTCCTGCTCCTCCCCGACCTCGTGAGCTTCCAGCCTTCGACGGTGCTGAAGGACGGGCGGCCGATCGAGGACGTACCGGCCGTGGAGGTCCCCGAGTGGGTGCGCCAGTCCGTCCGGATCGCACCGGTCTCGCCGTCGGACTTCGCGATCCCGTGGAGCGGAGGGACGATGCGCGCGATCGGCCTCGTCCACGATCAGGTCGTGACCGAGTCGCTCGAGCGCGAGCCCGTCGTCGAAGGCGGGCACGCGGTCGCGAGCGCCGAGCACGACCTGGCGAAGATCGCGGTCGTCGAACGGCACCTGGCGACGGGGCGGGTGGGACTCGGCTTCGTGTCGGGCTCGGGGCTGAAGCGCGGCGCACTCGCGTCGAGCGTCGCGCACGACGCGCACAACCTCGTCGTCGTCGGCATGTCCGACCGCGAGCTTGCGTTCGCGATCGAGCGCCTCGCAGAGCTGGGAGGGGGCATCGTCGCCGTCGACGGTCTCCAGGTCGTCGCCGAGCTCGCCCTCCCCGTGGCCGGCCTCCTCGCCGACGCACCTCTCGCCGAGGTCGTCGAGCGGAGCCGCGCCTGCAACGCGGCCGCCCACGACCTCGGGTGGACCGGCGCGACGCCGTTCCTGACGATGTCCTTCCTGGCGCTCTCGGTCATCCCGAGCCTCAAGATCACGGACCGCGGGCTCGTCGACGTCGATCGCTTCGAGATCGTCCCGCTCGCGCTGTGAAGAGGCTGTTCGCGGACGGCTGGATCGTCACCTGCGACGACGCCGGGACCGAGTACGAGTCGGGCTGGCTGCTCGTCGAGGACGGCGCCGTGCTCGCCGTCGGAGCGACCGGCGACGAGCCGGACGCGGACGAGCGGGTCGACCTCACGGGCACGGTCGTCGACACCCGGGCTCGTCAACACCCACCACCACCTGTACCAGACGCTCACGCGGGCGAGGGCGCAGCAGGCGGACCTGTTCAGCTGGCTGCGCGAGCTCTATCCCGTCTGGGCGGGGATCGACGCAGAGGCGGAGTACGCGGCCGCGCGCACGGGTCTCGCCGAGCTCGCTCTCTCGGGCTGCTCGACCGTCTTCGACCACCACTACGTCTTCCCGCGCGGCAGGACCGGACTCGTCGAGGCGGAGGTACAGGCGGCGCGGGAGCTCGGGGTCCGGATCGTGGCGTCACGCGGCTCGATGGACCTCGGCGTGTCGGACGGCGGCCTCCCCCCCGACGAGCTCGTGGAGGACATCGACGCTGCGCTCGCGGACACCGAGCGGCTCGTCGACGAGCTTCACGAGACAGGCCCCGGAGCCAGGGTCCAGATCGCCGTCGCGCCGTGCTCGCCGTTCTCCGTTACCAAGCGGCTGATGACGGAGTCCGCCGAGCTCGCCCGCCGGCGAGGTCTCACGCTGCACACGCACCTCGCCGAGACCCGCGAGGAGGAGGCGTACTGCATGGAGCTGTACGGAGCGACGCCCGTCGAGTACCTCACCGACCTCGGGTGGCTCGGACACGACGTCTGGTGCGCGCACTGCGTGCACCTCTCGGCCGACGACACGGCCGACTTCGCCTCCTCCGGCACGGGCGTCGCACACTGCCCGACGTCGAACCTCCGGCTCGGGGCGGGTGTCGCTCCGGTCCGGGAGTACCTCGACGCGGGGATCCGCGTCGGGCTCGGCGTGGACGGGTCGGCGTCGAACGAGCGAAGCGACCTCCTCGCCGAGGTGAAGCAGGCCCTGCTCGTGGCACGCGGACGCGGCGGCCCGGCTGCGCTCACCGCTCGGGAGGCACTCACGCTCGGCTCGCGCGGCGGAGCCGCCGTGCTGGGGCGCGACGACATCGGATCGCTCGAGCCGGGGAAGCGGGCCGACTTCGCAGTCTGGCGAACGGACGTCCTCGAGCTCTCGGGCGCCGACGACGCGGTCGCGGGCCTCGTCTTCTCGGCGCCGCACCGGGTCGACCGGCTCGTCGTCGAGGGCGAGGATGTCGTGCGAGGCGGTGGACTGGTCAACGCGGACGAGGCCGAGATCGCGCGTGCCCAGCGGGCGCAAGCGCGAAGATTCACGACGTGAGCGTTTCGATCTCCACTCACGTGCTCGACACGGGCGCCGGCCGGCCCGCCGCAGGTGTGCGGGTCGAGCTCGTCCGCGATCGTGACGTCGTGGTCGCCGGCGAGACCGACGACGACGGACGGATCGCCGAGCTGGCAACCGGGCTCGAGCCGGGACGCTACGCCCTCGTCTTCTGGCCGCCGTCGCCGTTCTTCACGCGCGTCGAGCTCGAGGTCGACCTCGTGGCCGGGCATTACCACGTGCCGCTCCTCGTTTCGCCGTACGGATGCGCGAGCTACCGAGGAAGCTGAGTGTCGACGAGCTTTCCGACCTCTTCGAAGGACGGACACGGCTCGTCGAGCGCCTCGCGGAGATCGAGCACCCGCTCGAGCGGCGCAGACGACGTCCTCGCCGGTCTGAGCGAGGAGGAGAAGGTGGAGGCGCTCGCAGCCCATCCGGCGATCGGCCAGAAGACGGGGCTCTCGACACGCTCGGCAGCAGAGCAGGGCACCGACGACGATCCCTGCCTGCTGGTGGACTTCGCCGCGCTCAACATGACGTACGAGAGGAAGTTCGGCTTCCGCTTCGTCGTGTTCGTGAATCGCAGACCGAAGACGGAGATCCTCGACGTCCTGCGCGAGCGCATGGGCCGCACGCGCGACGAGGAGCTCGACACCGGCTGCCGCGAGCTCGTCGCGATCGCGAGGGATCGTTGGATCCATACCTGAAGGACGTTCTCGACGTCCTCCTCCGCATGCTCCACGTGGTCGCCGGGATCGCGTGGATCGGTGCCTCGTTCTACTTCGTGCGGCTCGACCTCTCGCTCCGCGCCCCGAAGCGCCGCGCGGACGCCGACGCGGGTGTCGCAGGTGAGTTCTGGGGAGTGCACGGCGGCGGCCTCTACCACTCGCAGAAGTACCGGCTCGCGCCGGCGGAGATGCCGGAGCCGCTGCACTGGTTCAAGTGGGAGGCGTACACGACGTGGCTGTCGGGCTTCGCGCTCTTCGTCCTCCTCTACTACGTCGACGCCGACCTTCGGCTGGTCGACCCCACCGTCGCGGCTCTCGACGAGTGGCAGGCGATCGCGCTCAGCCTCGCGGGGGTCGCGCTCGCCTGGCTCGTCTACGACGTCCTCTGCCGAACGGTAGGGCAGCGCAGCCAGGCAGCGCTCGCCGTGATCGGCGTCGCGCTCGTCGCACTGGCAGCGTGGGGCGCGGGCGAGCTGTTCGCGCCGCGCGCCGCCTACCTCCAGGTCGGCGTGATGCTCGGGACGATCATGGCCGCGAACGTCTTCGTCGTGATCATCCCGGCACACCGGAAGCTCGTCACCGCGATGGAGGAGCGCCGCGAGCCCGACGCCGCTCCGCTCCTGGAGGCGAAGAACCGGTCGGTTCACAACAACTACCTCACGCTGCCGGTGCTCTTCACGATGCTGGCCGGACACTTCGCGTTCGTCTTCGGCGCGGACGACGCGTGGCTCGTGTTCGTCGCGATCGCGGTGCTCACTGCGCTGATCCGCGTCTTCTTCAACCGCTGGCATGCCGGCCGGCGCGAATGGTGGATCCTCGCCGCGGGCATCCTCGCGGTCGTCGGGCTCGCGCTCTGGTTGCAGCCGGAGGAGACTGCGCCGGCGACGGGCGGCAACGTCAGCTTCGAGCAGGTCGCCCCCGTGATCGCTGCGCGTTGCGCGCCCTGTCACTCGGGTGCGTCGCCACCACTCGGCGTCCGCCTGGAGACACGCGAGGAGATCGAGGCGCGGGCCGAAGACATCGAGCGGCAGGCGGTCCAGACCCGCGCGATGCCTCCCGGAAACGCGACCGGGATCACGGACGAGGAGCGCCGGCTGGTAGGCGCGTGGATCGCGAGCAGCCGCTAGCCTCGTCCGATGCTCGAGATCACCGCGTCCGGGTTCTCGTTCACCGCCCGCTTCGAGGAAGAGGCGGCGCCCGAGACGGTCGCCGCTTTCCGCCGACATGCTCCCGCTCGACTCGAAGATCATCCACGTCCGCTGGTCGGGCGAGGGCGGCTGGATCCCGATGGGTGAGCTCGACCTCGGCATCGGCCCCGAGAATGCGACGCGCTACCCGAGTCCCGGCGAGCTCATCCTCTACCCGGCCGGGGTGAGCGAGACCGAGCTGCTGCTCGCCTACGGCTACGTCGCGTTCGCGAGCAAGGCGGGAGCACTCGCCGGCAACCACTTCGCGACCATCGTCTCGGGGAACGAGAACCTCCGCGACCTCGGTCGCCGCATGCTCTGGGACGGCGCCCAGGACATCACGTTCAGCGAGCGGTGAGAAGCTCGAGCGCGTCGGCGAGAACGTCGACGCCGAGGAGTACGTCGTCATCGGCGGAGAGCTCGTCCGGCGAGTGGCTCACACCGCCGTTGAGACTCCGCACGAAGAGCATTGCCGCGTCGACCCCCGCGGACGCGACGATGCCGGCGTCGTGTCCCGCACCCGAGGGCAGTTCGACGACCGGCAGTCCGCGAGCCGAGACCGCGTCCCGCAACGCCTCGCGCGACGAGCCCGTGAACTGCGCCGGCTCCACCCGGTAGCTCGGCTCGAACCCGATCGCGCCCACCAGCACGTCGAGGCGCCCGGTGTCGGGCGCCCGCGCGTCCACGCTAAGCCGCACGCGTGACGGGATGACGTTCGCGCCCCCGGGCTGGACGTCGACCTGACCGATCGTCGCAACCGCCCCCTCGATCCCGAGAGCCGCGTCACGCACGCTGAGGATCTCCGACGCCGCGGTGACCAGCGCGTCGTCACGTCCGGGCATCGGCGTCGTTCCGGCATGTCCGGCATGCCCCTCGATCACGATGTCGCCGCGCGCGTAGCCGACGATCCCGGTCACGACGCCCAGAGGTGCGTCCGCAGCAGCTAGCACCGGCCCCTGCTCGACGTGGAGCTCGAGAAACGCGCGTGGAAGGTCTCCACCGGCGGCGACCAGCGCACGACTCCCGACGCAGCCGACCTCCTCGCCGCGGAACACGACGACGGCGCCCGCGCCGGCGCGCTCGACCGCCTCGATCGCGGCCACGACGCCCAGCGGTGCCGTCGAAGCGGCCGCCCTGCGGAACGCTGTCGAGGTGTGATCCCACCCAGACGTCGGGCGAGCGACCGCTCCGCCCGATCAGGTTGCCGTGTCTGTCGATCTCCGTCTCGAGGCCGGCATCCTCGAGCCACTCGGCGGCGAGTCTGTGCGCCTCGTCCTCGGCCTCCGACGGATGCGGACGGTTCGCGCCGGGTCCGCCGCCGATCGCGTACAGCTCGTCGAGGCGCTCGAAGATCCGCACGCTCGGAGCCTAGTGGGCGCGCAGCGGACGCAGCACGAGCCGCCCCGCGAGCGGCACGAGCGCCGCGAGCAGGAACGCGAGCGCCCAGGACGTGCCCCCGACCGACGCTGCGAAGACGATCGGGGCGACGATCCCGACGCCGCTCAGGACCGACTGCTGGAAGCCGATCGCAGCGCCGCTTCGAGCCGCGCCCGCAAGCTCCGCGGCAGCGGCGAACGCGAGCGCGTTCCAGCCCATGGAGAGCCCTCCCGCGAGCGCCAGAACGGGGACGAGCAGCCAGAGCGGCCCGTTGGCCAGCGCTGCGGTCGCCGCCAGCCCGGCGGCGATGACGACGCCCACTGTCCGGAGCGGCCGGATCCGCGAGCCCGCGACATCGGACCACCGGCCCGTCCCGATGCGAAAGCCGACGGCCAGCACCTGCGACGCCGCGATCACGAGCGCTGCGTCGCGCTCGCTGAGCCCGTGCTCGTCGTGCAGGAACACGACGCCGAACCCGATCACGGCGATCTGGGAGTACACGTAGATGCCGGCGCCGACGGAGAGGCGCCAGAGGCGGCCGTCGCGCAGCGTGCTCAGCAGCGTCGACGTCTCGAGCTCGTGCTCGTGGGTGACGTCGGCGCGACCGCGGATCACCGTGGCGCCGACGACGGCGCCGACCACGCACAGCACGGCGAAGAAGAGGAAGCCGGCGGTCGCATCGCCATCGGAGATCAGCGGCGGGAGGGCGAGGGCGGCGATGAGCCCGCCGAGCGGAACCGCGGTCTGACGAACGCCGAGCGCGAGCCCGCGTTCGTCGGCGGTGAACCAGTGCATGACCGCGCGACCGCTCGCCGAGTTCACGCTCGCACCTGCGGCGCCCGCGAGGGCAAGGAGCGCCACCAGCGATCCGAAGTCCGGCGCGTAGGCGGCTCCGACGAGGAAGGCGGCGCACGCGCCGAGACCGAGCGCGAGCACGACCCGCTCGCCGAAGCGATCGGCGGCGATCCCCCACGGGAGCATGGTCACGAGCGCGCCCATCCACTCCGCGCCGAGAACGACGCCGATCTGGCCGAGACCGAGGTCGTACTCCTCGCGGAGCGTCGGAACGAGCACGGGGAGCCCGATCGCGAGCGCCGAGAACGACGTCTGCGAGAGGGTGCCCGCGGCGAGGACGGCCCAGCGGTAGCGCACGACCGGCGTCAGGCGGTGCTGCAGTCCGCGTCGAGGACCGACGCGCCGCGCATCAGAGCCCGAAGGGGTTGATCGGCCGCCGGCCGGTGGAGACGATCGTCGGCTCGATCAGCTCGCGAACCTCGGCGGAAGCAGGCTCGCAACCGCTGAACGATCCGTACCCGCAGTCGGCTGCGACGGCCATCGGGCTGAATCTACCCAGCGGTCGCCGGGTTCGGAACCGGTGCGATCAGCGACGGATCCACCCACGGGCCTCCTGCGCGTTTTGCCAGATCGGCGAACGTCACGCCGCCGAGGAGCGTGATCGTCGCGTCACGCACCTCCTCCCAGACGTCCCGGAGCGTGCAGCCGACCGTCATCGGGCACGGCTCGGGGTTGTGCCGCGTCGCGCAGCTGATCGGCGCGAGCGGCCCCTGGAAGAGGCGCACGATCCGCTCGAGGGTGATCTCGCCGGGATCCTTGTTGAGCCGGTAGCCCCCCGAGGGGCCACGCTCCGAGCGCACGACGCCAGCCGTTCGCATCGTCGGCATGACCTGCTCCAGAACCGACTGCGGCACTGCAGTCCGCCGCGCGAGCTCCTCCAGCTTGAGCGGGCCGCCGCCTTCGAGCGACAGAGCCAGGATCGCCCGCGTCGCGTAGTCCGTCCTCCTCGATACCCACATCTCTCAGCCTCCTGACAGTTCCTGCTTGACAAGCAGTGCAGAGATTCTCTACCTTCATGGCTTCCTTAGTAAGTCGACAAAACCTGTCGAGATACACAACCAGGAGGAGTCAGTGAGAAAGCTCGTCTATCTCGGTACAGCCCTTTCCGCGCTCGCCGTCGCCCTCGCAGCAACGGCTGGCATCGGCTCCGCCGCCCCCGCGAACACTGCCGACACGAAGCTCAGCCTCGTGGCGTACTCGACGCCGCGAGCAGCGTATGGCCAGCTCATCCCAGCCTTCCAGAAGACGGCCGAGGGCAAGGACGTGAGCTTCACGCAGTCGTACGGGGCGTCCGGCGACCAGGCGCGCGCCGTGAAGGCGGGCCTGGACGCGGACATCGTCGCCCTCTCACTCGGGCCCGACGTGGACGAGCTCGTCAAGGCCGGACTCGTGGACGCGAAGTGGAAGAAGCAGTCGTACAAGGGCATGGTCACGGACTCGCTCGTCGTCTTCGTGGTGCGCGACGGCAACCCGAAGAAGATCAAGGGTTGGAACGACCTCCTCCGACCGGGAGTGGAGGTCGTCACGCCGAATCCGTTCACGTCCGGCGGCGCGCGCTGGAACGTCATGGCCGCCTACGGCGCGTGGCGAAAGCAGGGCAAGACCGACAAGCAGGCGCAGGCGAACCTCCTGAAGCTGTTCAAGAACGTCAGCGTCCAGGACACGAGCGCTCGCAACGCGCTCAACACATTCGTCAGCGGCAAGGGCGACGTCTTCCTCGCCTACGAGAACGAGGCACTCTTCGCCCAGACTCAGGGCCAGGACTTGCCGTTCGTCATCCCCAAGCAGACGATCCTGATCGAGAACCCGATCGCGGTCCTGAAGAACAGCGGCGACAAGGAGAAGGCGAACCAGTTCCTCCGCTACCTCCGCACCCCTGCCGCGCAGCAGATCTTCGCCGACAACGGGTACCGGCCGGTCGTGAAGAGCGTGCTCGAGAAGAACCGCAAGAAGTTCCCGGTTCGCCCCGGTGAGTTCACGATCGACCAGCTCGGCCTCGGGGGCTGGGACAAGGTGCAGAAGCGCTTCTTCGACCCCGACTCCGGGATCATGGCCCGCATCGAGCGGCAGGTGGGCGGGGTCACCGGCTAGCCAGCGATGTCGAGTACCGCCGTCGTCGAGCCGCGCCGCGTGCGCGCATCCGGAGACAGGGCCGCAACGGCCCTGTCTCTCGGTTTCGTGACCCTCTTTCTGATGGTCATGGTCGCGCTGCCGATCGCCGCTCTCGTGTGGGAGGCCAAGAGCGACGGCGCGCAGAGCTTCTGGGACGCCGTCACGTCGCCGCAGGCGATCGCCGCCCTGAAGCTCACGCTCGGCGCGGCGGCGCTCGTCGCGGTCCTGAACGCGGTGCTCGGGACGATGACGGCGTGGGTCCTCGTCCGCGACGACTTCCGTGGAAAAGCAGCCGTGAACGCGATCATCGACCTCCCGTTCGCGTTGCCGACGATCGTCGCCGGGTTGACGCTGCTCGCGCTGTACGGTCCCGCGTCGCCCGTCGGCATCAACGTCGCGTACACGCGGACGGCGATCGTGCTCGCGATGATGTTCGTGACGCTCCCGTTCGTCGTGAGGACCGTGCAGCCGGTGCTCCGGGAGCTCGACGCCGAGCTCGAGGAGGCCGCCCATTCCCTCGGGGCGTCACAGGCGACGACGTTCCGTCGCGTCGTCTTTCCGAACCTCCTCCCCGGGATCCTCTCCGGCGTCGCCCTCGCCTTCGCGAAGGCGGTCGGCGAGTTCGGCGCGCTGGTCATCATCACGGGGAACATCCCCTACAAGTCCGAGGTGTCGTCCGTCTACATCTTCGGCCGCATCGAGAGCGGCGACTCGGCGGCGGCGGCGGCGGCGGCGGTCGTCCTGCTCGCCATCTCGTTCGTGACGCTCCTCTCGATCGGCGTCGTCCGCCACTTCGCCACGAGGCACGACCGTGCGTAGCCGTGTACAGAGGCTGGGACTGCGCTCGGTGGTCCTCGCCTACCTCGCGGTCATTCTGGTGGGGCCGCTCGCGATCGTCTTCTATCGGACGTTCGAAGACGGCTTCGGGCCGGCCTGGGACGCGCTCACCACGCCGGAGACCATCCACGCCTTCAAGCTCACGCTGATCATCACGGCGATCGCGGTCCCGGTGAACACGGTCTTCGGAATCGTGTGCGGGCTCGCGATCGTGCGGCGGAAGTTCCCCGGCAAGGGGGTCCTGAACGCGTTCATCGACCTCCCGCTCGCGCTGTCGCCGGTCGTCGTCGGGCTCGCGCTCTTCCTCCTGTACGGAGCGGAGGGCTGGTTCGGCGGCTGGCTCGACGACCACGGGATCCAGGTGCTCTTCGCGCTCCCCTCGATGGTCATCGCCACGATCTTCGTCTCGCTTCCCTTCGTCGCCCGTGAGGTCATCCCGACGCTCCGGGAGGTCGGGGACGAGCAGGAGCAGGCCGCACGCACGCTGGGCGCCGGCAGCTGGCAGACGTTCTGGAGCATCACCCTGCCGTCGATCCGCTGGGCCGTGATCTACGGGGTCATCCTCACGACAGCGAGGTGCCTCGGCGAATACGGGGCCGTCGCCGTGGTCTCCGGGCGCCTTCAGGGCCAGACGGAGACCGCCACGCTCCGCGTGCAAGAGCGGTGGGAGAGCTTCGATCTCGCCGGCGCCTACGCAATCTCGATCGCACTCGCCACCGTCGCGATCCTCGTCCTCGTCGCCATGACCGTCATCCGACCCAAGGAGGAAGCGCACTAGATGTCGATCCACGTCCGCAACGTCTCGAAGAGGTTCCGCGACTTCGTCGCCGTCGACGACGTCTCGCTCGAGGTCGAGAGCGGCTCGCTGACGGCGCTCCTCGGCCCGAGCGGCTCGGGGAAGTCGACTCTGCTGCGGATCATCGCCGGGCTCGAGACGCCGGACGCAGGTCAGATCCTCCTGTCGGGAAACGATGCCACCGCGCTCAAGCCCCAGAAGCGGAACGTCGGCTTCGTCTTCCAGCACTACGCCGCCTTCAAGCACATGACGGTCCGCGAGAACATCGCGTTCGGGCTGAAGGTGCGGAAGCGCCCGAAGCCCGAGATCCAGCAGCGGGTGGACGAGTTGCTCAACCTCGTCCAGCTCCAGAACTTCGGCGACCGCTATCCGGCCCAGCTCTCGGGCGGCCAGCGTCAGCGCATGGGCCTCGCACGCGCGCTCGCACCCGAGCCGCAGGTGCTACTCCTCGACGAGCCGTTCGGCGCACTCGACGCGCGCGTCCGGGCCGAGCTGCGCGAGTGGCTTCGCCAGCTGCACGACGTCGTCCACGTCACGACGGTCTTCGTGACACACGACCAGGAGGAGGCGATGGAGATCTCCGACCAGATCGCCGTCATCAACCACGGCCGACTGGAGCAGGTCGGGAACCCGCGCGAGCTGTACGACGAGCCTGCGAGCGAGTTCGTCATGACCTTCGTCGGCGACGCGCAGCCGATCGGCAACTACCTCGTCAGGTCCCACGACCTCGACCTTCTGACCGAGCCGACCGACGGCGCGGTGGAGGCGATGATCGTCCGCGTCACCATCCTCGGGCGGGACGTCAAGGTGGAACTGCACGACACCGGCGGCTCGGAGATCCTCGCGCTGATGACGCGCGACCAGTTCGACGAGGGCGGCTTCTGGCGTGGCCAGCAGGTCTGGCTACACCCGAAGCGCGAGCGCGTCTTCGCCTAGGGCCGCTCGAACAGCGCGGCGACGCCCTGGCCGACACCGACGCAGAGCGTCGCGAGGCCGTACCGGCCGTCCCGGCGGCGGAGCTCGTGGAGCAGCGATACGACGAGGCGGGCGCCGCTCATCCCGAGCGGGTGACCGAGTGCGATCGCGCCGCCGTTCACGTTGACCTTCTCCTCGTCGAGGCCGAGCTCGCGCACGACCGCGAGGCTCTGCGACGCGAACGCCTCGTTGAGCTCCACGAGATCGAGCTCGCCGACTGTGACGCCCGTCCGGTCGAGGAGCTTCTGCACGGCAGGGATCGGCCCGACACCCATCACGCGCGGGTCGACACCCGCGACGGCCGAGCCGACGAACGCGCCCAGCGTGTCGATGCCGAGGTCGCGAGCCCGCTCCTCGCTCGCGATCACGAGCGCGGCGGCGCCGTCGTTGATGCCGCTCGCGTTGCCGGCCGTCACCGTGCCGTCCGTACGGAACGCCGGCTTCAACCTCGCGAGCGCGTCCGTCGTCGTCGTCGGCCGTGGGTGCTCGTCGACCGTCACGTCGCCGACTGCCACGAGCTCGTCCTCGAAACGCCCCGCCGCCTGCGCGGCAGCCCATCGCTCTTGCGAGCGCAACGCGAACGCGTCCTGATCCTCGCGGGACACGCTCCAGCGCTCGGCGACGTTCTCGCCCGTCTCGCCCATCGTCTCGAGCGGGAACAGCTCCTCGAGCCGGGGGTTCGGAAAGCGCCAGCCCAGCGTCGTGTCCCACATCGTCTGGTTCCCGCGCGGAAACGCGGCGTCCGGCTTCGCCATGGCCAGCGGCGCGCGGCTCATCGACTCGACGCCTCCCGCGACGACCAGGTCGGCGTCGCCCGCGAGCACCGCGTGGGACGCGGCGACGACCGCAGACAGACCGGACGCGCACAGCCGATTCAACGTGATGCCGGCGACCGTGTCGGGGAGGCCCGCGAGCAGCACACCCATCCGCGCGACGTTCCGGTTGTCCTCACCCGCTTGGTTCGCGCAGCCGAAATAGACGTCGTCGACCGCACCTCCGTCGACGCCGGCGCGCTCGACCGCGGCGCGGATCGCCGTCCCGGCGAGGTCGTCGGGCCGAACGCCCGAGAGCGCGCCTCCGTACCGGCCGATCGGCGTGCGCACGGCCGAGAGGACCACAGCGCGGGCCATCAGCGGACGAAGTCGATGGCGACGGGCTCGGGGAACGCGCCGAGCGTCTCGCCCCTGCGCAGGAGCTCCGTCACGGCCTTCCGGCCCTCGTCGCCGTAGTCCTGCGTCAGGTCGTTCACGTACATCGAGACGAACCGGTCGGCGACGGCCGCGTCGATCCCGCGGCCGAACTGGAGCGCGTACTCGAGCGCCTCCGCCCGATTGTCGAGGCCGCACTGGATCGCGTCGCGCAGTACCTGGGAGACGTCGCAGAGCACGTCGTCGCCAAGATCGCGACGTACGACGTTCACACCGAGTGGAAGCGGGAGCCCGGTCTCCAGGAGCCACCACTCGCCCAGATCGAGCACCTTGACGAGACCGTAGTCCTCGAAGGTGAGCTGCCCCTCGTGGATGAGCAGCCCCGCCTCCGCTCGCCCCGACGCGACCTCCTCGGGGATCTCGTCGAACGCGAGCTCGCGGTGCTCGAACTCGTCGAGAACGAGCCGCAGCGCGAGGAACGACGTCGTCATCGTGCCCGGCACGACGATCTCGAGCGCACGGAGGTCGTCGAGAGTCTTCGGCTCGCGCGCGACGACGATCGGCCCGTACCCGGAGCCGATGCTCGCCCCGTGCGGGAGGAGCGCGTAGTCCTGCTGCACGAACGGGTACGCCGCGAGCGAGATCGCCGTGACCTCCAGCCGCCCGGCGCGCGCCCACTGGTTCAGAGTCTGGATGTCGCCGAGGACCTGCTGGAACTCGTGACCGCGGGTCTCGACGAGGTCCGTCGTGAGCGCCCAGTACATGAACGCATCGTCGGGATCCGGGCTGTGGCCGACACGGATCAACACGAGGCGGCGAGGCTAGCACTGCCCTCGTCGCTAGCGGTTGAAGAACCAGCGCTCGAGGAGCGGCAGGACTTCCTTTCGCGTGAATGGCCTCGCGTCTGCCGGACGGCCGTCGCCCTCGAGCACGTTGACGTCGTCCTCGAGCGCCTCGTTCGCCCGATCGAGCGCGTCGCCGAGCTCGTACCCCTCGAACACGAGATCCTCGGGTCGGGAGTCGTCGGACTCGCGCAGCTGCGGGTTGACGGCGCGGCCGACCGCCCACACCGCGCCCGTGCGCCGCTCGATCCAGATGACGATTCGCTCTTCGTCGCCGACGTCGTCGACGCCGAGAAGCACCCGCTCGGCATAGCGACCTTCACGTGAGCTCTTGCGCATCCCCTGGATACAATCGCGTCTCGTGTCGGGGTTCAAGAACATGTTCTCGTTCCTGTTCTCCCGAGGCTCGGCCGAAGAGCACGTCGCGCGCTACGTCGTACGCGAGCACGACCGCGGACGCTCGCTCTCCGAGATCATCGAGGACAAGTACGTCCAGAACCGCCTGACGCCCGAGCAGCAGCGCCGCCTCCTCGACCGGCCGGAGCTCATCGAGGCGTTCGGCGGCGACGTGCTCGAGTCCGCGAAGACCTCGCTGCCCGGCTAGAGAACGGTCCCGACGCCGCGCTCACGCGCGAGCCGCACGGCCGCCGCGCCCAGGGCAACGTCCCAAGCCGCGAGCCCGTTCGACTTGAAGACGACGACGTCCTCGTCCGTCTGACGCCCGGCGAGCGCGCCCGAGACGACTTCGTGGAGCTCGTGCACCTCGAGCCAGTCGAGAACGCCTGCCTGCACCGGCTCGACGAGATCGCCCGACTCGAGCTTCGCCTGCACGAGCCAGTCGCAGCACACGAAGCTCGCCCGCTGAAGCACCGCGTTGTCCAGCTCGCGGCGCGTGACGACGTTGGCTCCCGCCGCCACGACCAGCGCCCCCGGGCGAAGCCATTCGCCGCGAAGCACGGGGTCGCGCGACGTGGTGATCGTGGCAACGACATCGGCCTCCGCGGCATCGCGGTGGCTCTCGCCCGCCTCGGCGCCGGTGCGCCGGCAGAACGCTGCCAGGCTCTCGGGCGTCCGGCAGAACGCCACCACGCGCTCGATGGTCGGGACCGCCGCGCGGATACACGCCACCTGCGTCTCGGCCTGGTAGCCGCAGCCGATGACGCCGAGCGAGCGTGCGCCGCTCCGCGCGAGGTGACGAGCAGCGACGCCGCTGGCCGCACCGGTCCGGAGCTGCCCGAGGCGATCTGCCTCGATGACGGCGACCAACTCCGAGCTCTTCGAGTCGAACACGCAGACGACGAACGTCGCGCCGGCCGGCGTCGCCGCGTACAGCTTTCCGCCGGCGAGCCCAAGCTCCGCGTCCGCAGCGGCCATGTCTGCAAGCGCGCCCTCGGGGAGCCTCAGCCTTCGCCTCGGGGCGATCTCGACGTCGCCGTTGGCCATGCGGCCGAAGCACGCCTCGATCGTGTCGACGGCGAGCTCCGGAGAGACCAGCTCGGAGACGTCCGATTCGGCGAGATAGAGCGGCATGGACACCAAGTGTAGGAAGGTCTCGGCGACGTCCGTAGACTCGACCATCTGACCACGGACGACTACCTCGCACTTTCGTTCCACGACCTGCTCGACCGCCTCTCGGCGGACGGGCTCGCACCGGGCGCCGGCTCCGCCGCGGCGCTGACGGTCGCGTTCGCCGCCCGGCTCGTCGGCATGGTCGCGCGCTGCTCCACCGACTGGGAGGACGCTCCTGGCGTGTCCGCGCAGGCGAGCGCGATCAGCGATCGGGCCGTCGCGCTGGCCCAGACGGACGGACGCGCCTGGGATGCGGCACTCGTCGCTCTCCGGGACGCCGAAGCGGGAGTGGGCCCCAACGCCTCCAGGGACTTCGCGCTCGAGCGGAAGCTCGAGGCCGCTGCGGCAGCACCGCTCGAGATCGCGTCCCTCGGTGCCGACGTCGCCGCGCTGGCTGCTGCGGCTGTCGACAGCTGCGAGGCCACATACCGGGCCGACGCATCCGCCGCAGCGTCGCTCGCGGCGGGCGGATCGGCTGCCGCCGCCCATCTCGTCCGTGTGAACCTGGGCATACGTCCGGCCGACCCACGGCTCGCGCATGCGCTCGCCAGTGAGCAGGCGGCGCGCGAGGTCGCGGAACGCCTCGGCGAACCGGCTCGGTGAGCAAGTACTCGGCGCTGCCTGACGGCGATCTCGTCCGCGCCTGCCGCGCGGGCGATGCCGACGCGTGGAACGAGCTCGTCGAGCGGTTCTCCCGGTACGTGTACGCGATCGCAGTGCGCGGCTTTCGCCTCTCGGAAGAGGACGCCGAGGACGTCTTCCAGGACGTGTTCACGCGGATCTACCTTCGGCTCGACACGCTCCGCGACGACTCGGCGGTCCGTCCGTGGATCGCCCAGCTCACACGCAGACGGTGCCTCGACGCGCTCTCGTCGAGCAAGGGTCGCGAGATGTCGGCCGAGGAAGACACGCTCATGGCGGAGGAGAGCGCCGATCTCACCGACGTCGAGGAGGCATTCGCGGTGCGCGAAGCGCTCGGCGGTCTGTCCGACAACTGCCAGGACATCCTCGACCGTTTCTTCGCTCAGGACCAGAGCTACCGGACGATCTCCGAGGAGCTCGAGATCCCCTCCGGGACGATCGCAAGCCGCATCGCTCGCTGCCTCGCCCGCCTCAAGGAGCAACTCGAGGGAAGAAACCAGGGGCCCGAGGGGTCTAGGGGGTAGATGATGACGCGCTTCTCCAACGAAGAGCGACTCGGTGTGCTCCTCCGGCTCCTGCGTCCCGCCCCCGCTGGTTGGGTGCGGGCCGCGCAGGAGTTGCCGGCCGCACGCCGCACGTTCGACGAGATCGTCGCCCGGGCCGAGGCGGACATCGCGTTCCGCAAGGCGCTCCTGGCCGACCTCGAGCATGCGCTCACGGCTGAGGGCTACGAGCCCGACCGCCGGGTCCTCGACGAGATCCGCGTCCGTCTGACGAACAACTGAACGGGAAGGGACTCGGCGGGTCTGGCCCCGTAGAGTCCCGTCCCGTGCACGACGTCCAGACGCACAGCTGGGACGCGAGCAAGGCCGCGCTCCCGGCGTGGAGCCTCCCGAAGGACGCCGTCGACCGGATCGCGCTGCCGACGCACTGGCCCGAGCGGGTCACGCGCGAGTGGGCGCTCGGCGGCTCGACGGGAAAGGGCGTGCACGTGTCTGCATCCTCGACTCAGGCGTCGACGCGAACCATCCGTCTGTGGGGGAGCTCGAGAGCGCCGTCGTGATCTCGGCGGCCGACGACGACGAGATCGTCGCCGAGGAGGACACCGAGGGCGACGTCTCGGGCCACGGCACGGCGTGTGCGGGGATCGTCCGACGGCTCGCACCGGAAGCGTCGATCTCGAGCGTTCGAGTCCTCGGCGCGAACTTCAAGGGCAGCGGCAACGTCCTGCTGGGCGGCCTGCGCTACGCGTCGAGCAGGGCTTCGACGTGATCAACATGAGCCTTTCGACGACGAAGAAGCCGTTCGCGAGCGTCCTCCACGAGCTCGCCGACAGCGCGTACTTCAAGCGCACGGTTCTCGTCGCCTCCGCGCACAACATGCCCGTCGAGAGCTACCCGTGGCGCTTCTCCTCCGTCATCTCCGTCGGAAGCCACGAGGAGCCCGATCCGCTCGCGTTCTTCTACAACCCGAGCCCGCCGGTCGAGTTCTTCGGCCGCGGCGTGAACGTCGAGGTGCCCTGGCTCGGCGGACGCACGCTCACGGTCTCGGGGAACAGCTTCGCGACGCCGCACATCTCCTCGATCTGCGCGCTCGATCCTCTCGAAGCATCCCGAGCTGACGCCGTTCCAGCTCAAGAGCGTCCTCTATCTGACCGCGACCAACGTCGGAGGTGGCACATGACCGAGCAACCGGACCTGCGCGCGGCGGTCGCCGCCGGCGTCGTCGGCTCCGAGGAGTCGTTCCGCGCGCTCCTCGCCGCGATCGTCGAGGTCGCGCGGTCGATCTTCGGCGCGAAGGCGTCGTCGATCCTCCTCCTCGACGAGGAGACGGAAGAGCTCGTCTTCGAGGCCGTCGTCGGCGAGGGCGAGGACACGCTGCTCGGCACGCGCTTCCCCGCCGGGCACGGGCATCGCCGGCTGGGTGCTCGCGACTCGCACGCCGCTCGTCATCGAGGACGTCCAGAACGATCCACGCTTCGCGAGCGACGTCGCCGAGGGCACCGGCTACGTCCCGAAGGGGCTGATGGCGGCTCCGCTCCTCCACGAGGAGGGCGCACTCGGCGTGCTCTCGGTCCTCGACCGCCCCGAGCAGACGCTCTTCAGCCTGCAGGAGATGGAGCTCCTCGGCCTGTTCGCGAACCAGGCGGCGATCGCGGTCGACCTGCTGCTCAAGGCGCGCGAGGCCGAGCGGCTGCTCGGCGAGGGCGGAGGCGAGCTCGAGGTCGTCGCACGCCTCGCGACTGCCGTCGACGCTCTCGAGGACGAGCAGCGCGAGGCCGGCTTCCGGCTCCTCGACCACCTCGCGACGACGCTCGGGGCATGAAGCGACAAGGCGGGCGGCTGCGCCCGGGCCTCGAGTCCAGGACGTACCGTCAGGCGACGCAAGAACGAGAGCCCGGGCGGCTGTACATCCCGCCCGGGCCGTCGGCAGCACGCCGTCGACGATCGAGACGCCGAGACGTGCCGGAGCCTTGACGTCCTCGACGTCGTCCTGCATGCATCGACGCCGGACCGTCGCGTGGCCGCCGTCGACGTCCGGCTCGACTCGATCGCGCGATGCCGGCGCCGTGGGCCTCGACGTCGCTCCTCGTCGTGACCCGCCGTCGCGTGCCTCGAGCGTCGCTCCTGCGATGCAGGCCGCCGTGCCGAGCCGTGGGCCTCGACCTCGTCCTCGTGGCGTGTGCTTCGTCCGACATGTCTGCTCCTCCTTTTCGGGCGCTCATGACGCGCGGTTCTGATCAACAAGACCGCGCGACGCGGCGAAATCTTCCCTCGTCGCTTTCATTCGGCAAGTCGCGAGTGAGATGCTCCGCGCCGTGAGCGGAGCTCGGGCGGCGCTTCAGCGGACTCGCTGGCCGCGTTCGCGGCGGTCTTCGCAACGCGAACCTGCGCTGGCTGGAGCTCGCCTGGGCAGCGTCGATCGTCGGCCACTACGCGTACCTGATCGCGGTCTCCGTCTACGCCTACGACGTCGGCGGCGAGAAGGCGGTCGGGCTCATCTTCCTCGCTCGCCTCATCCCTGCCGCGCTCGTCGCGCCCTTCGCGGGCATGCTCGGCGACCGCTACCCGCGCGAGCGCGTCCTGCTCGCCACCAACCTCACGCGCGTCGTGCTCGTGACGGCGCGGCCGCGTCGCAGTCTTCGCGGACGCCGATCCGTGGGTCGTGTACGCGCTCGCGATCGCCGCGACGATCGCCACGACGCCGTTCCGCTCGGCGCAGGCCGCGCTCACGCCCGCGCTCGCGCGGACGCCCGAGCGAGCTGACAGCGGCGAACGCGGTCGCGAGCGGCGTCGAGAGCATCGCGGTCTTCGTCGGGCCCGCTCTCGCAGGCGTCCTGCTCGGCGTCGCGAGCACCGGAGTCGTCTTCACGACTGACCGCGGCTGCTCATCGTCGTCTCGGCGCTCTTCCTCCTCCTCATCCACGTCGAGCGCAGCCGAGCGACCGCGCGCGCGAGCTCGAGGCGTCCACGATCGCCGTCGGAAGCGCTCGCCGGGTTCACGACGCTCGGCGCGACATCCGTCGCTGCGCGTCATGGTCGGCTGCTCACCGCCCAGACGGCGTGGCCGGAGCGGTGCAGGTCTTCATCGTCGTCAGCGCGCTCGAGCTCCTCGACCTCGGCGACGGCGGCGTCGGCTATCTGAACGCCGCGATCGGGGTCGGCGCGTTCGTCGGCGCCATCGCGCGCCTCTCGCTCACGGGCGCGAAGCGACTGAGCCCGGCGTTCCTGGTCGGGCTCGTCGTCACGGGGCTCCCGCTCGTCGCGATCGGCCTCTGGCAGACCTCGGCCGTCGCCGTCGCTCGCGCTTCGCGCTCATCGGCATCGGCAACTCGTTCGTCGACGTCGCCGGGCTGACGCTCGTCCAGCGCGCCGTGCCGGACGACGTCCTCGCGCGCGTGTTCGGCGTCATCCAGATGCTCTTGCTCGCGTCGATGGGCATCGGTGCGGCCCTCGCCCCGGTGCTCATCGCCTGGCTCGGCGTCGAAGCGCGCTCATCGTCGCCGGGGCTGTTCCTGCCGGTGCTCGTGCTTCTTCTCGGCGCGGACCGTCGCACGCATCGACGCTCGCGCCGCGGCTCCGGAGCGCCGACGAGCTGCGCATCCTCGCGTCGGTACCGATCTTCGCGCCGCTTCCCGGGAGGTCGCTCGAGCACCTCGCGGCGCGACTCGTCCCGCTCCGCGTCGAGCGCGGGACCGTGATCGTCCGCGAGGGCGACGACGGCGACCGCTTCTACATCGTCGCGGAGGGCGAGCTCGACGTGACGCAGGACGGACGGCCGATCTCGGAGCTCGAGCACGGGCGACTACTTCGGCGAGATCGCCCTCCTCCGGGACATGCCGCGCACCGCGACCGTCACCGCAAGACCGATGTCGTCCTCTACGCGCTCGACCGCGAGGACTTCCTCGCGGCCGTGACCGGCCACCCGCAGAGCGCCGAGGCCGCCGAGACGGTCGATCAGCGCCGGCTCGCCGGGTCCCGGCGCCGACCGGCTACCATCGCCGGACTGAACGAGGACGCCGCCGCGAGATGCGCCCGGCAAGACTCGAACTTGCGCCTCTGCCTCCGCAGGGCAGCGCGCTGTCCCGCGGAGCACGGGTCGCAGGGACGGCAAGTCTATGCCGCGCGCACGTCGCGCTCCTCGAGTCGGAGCTCGGCGTCGTGCGGAACCTCGACCCGCACGTAGCGCGAGCGCAGTCACCGCGTCCCCGTCCAGCGCGGCACTCGTGACGCGGCCGACGACCTTGCCCTCGAACGTCAGCTCGGCGTCGTAGCCGGGCAGCGTCGCTCCCGTCGATGCTCGAGCACGCGTAGCGTCCGGTTCACGCGTCCGCGGTAGTGCTGCCGCGCGATCGGCTCCTGGCCCGGATAGCACCCCTTCTCGAAGTCGACCGCACGCTCCTCGAGCCCGGCCTCGGCCGGGAGGACGCGGTCGTCGATCTCGCGGCCGAAACGCGGGGTCCCGGCGCGGATCCGCAGCACCTCGAGCTCGTCCTCGTCGATCTCGTTCCACGCAGGTGTCTCGTCGTCGATCACCTCGTACGCCGCGACCCCGTAGTCGGCGGTCGACAGGGCGCCGGGGGTGCCTCGCGCCCGACGACGACGGACGACGAGTGCGACCTCGCTCTCGATCTCGCACTTCATCGCGAACCGGGAGCGAAGAAGCGTGGAGCGGACGCGCTCGCCCAGCCCTTCCTCCGTCAGGAGCAGGAAGTCGTCGACGCCTCTCCGCAGCACGACCAGCGGAGCGATCACGCGAGCCTTCGGCGTGAGGAGAAGGGCCTCGCACGCGTCGCCGACGGCCAACGCCTCGACGTCGTTCGAGACCATCGCCTGCAGATAGGACTCGGCGTCGGGGCCGGTCACCGCGACGTAGTCGCGGGCCCGTCGGCCGACGCGCGCAGCAGTTCCAGGCATGACGACTAGTGTTGCAGCCGTGTTCCGGGGCAGAGCGGAGCGAAAGGTGATCGAGGCCGGATACGACCCGGCCCGACTCCCACCGGGTCAGTACTACACGGAGAAGTGGCCCGTGCTCCACGCGGGATCGATCCCGCGAACGGATCTCTCCGACGTGGGACTTCGTCGTCGAGGGTGAGGTTGCGAACTCCGATCCGACTCTCCTGGGAGGAGTTCAACGCGCTTCCGCGCACGTCGCACACGCAGGACATCCACTGCGTCACGCGCTGGAGCCGCTTCGACGCGACGTTCGAGGGCGTCCACTGGAGCGCCATCGAGCCGCTGGTCGAGCCGCTCCCCTCCGCGCACTTCGTCGTCGCCCACGCCGAGGAGGGGTACACGGCGAACGTGCCGATCTCGTTCCTGCGCGATCCGCTCTCGCTGCTCGCGACGCACGCCGACGGAGAGCCGCTCACACCGGAGCACGGCGGGCCGCTACGACTGGTCATCCCTCGGAAGTACTTCTGGAAGAGCGCCAAGTGGCTGCGCGGCATCGAGCTCACGCCCGACGACCGGCCCGGCTTCTGGGAGCGCTACGGGTACCACAACGACGCCGATCCGTTCGAGGAGGAGCGCTACGGCTTCTGATCCCGATCGAGGGATTCCTCGATTCCCCCCGGAAGGGGGACGAGACATCGAGGCGTTCCGACGACAACCTGGGTAACCCAATCCTCCCCAGTTCTTCCCCCTCTGAGTGGCCGTCCCAGCGGCCACTCTTCTTTTGTGGGAACACGAAGGGCCGGTGCACGCCGGCCCTTCGCATGAGGCCTCGAGATCTACGCGGTGACTGCAGTCGGGGGCGCAGCGATTCCCACGGGTGCTTCGGCGAACGCCGAGCCCTCCTCCACCGGGTAGCAGAGGTTGGCGCTCGCGTCGCCGAGGGTCTCGTCGACGTACGACTGCACGTCCTCGACGGATTAGCTCTCCCAGAGGCACGTCACGAGCTGTCCGTCCTGACTGGGGAGGAACTGGAGTACGCGAGCGCCGGTCGGACCGCCCTCGCCACGCTTCAGCCGCTCGCCTCGGGCGAACGCCGTCGGTGGATCCTGAAGGCTGTGTTGGACGACGACGTACATGACGTCTCCTTTCATCACGTGTAACGTTACGCGTAACGTAACAGGTGACGATATAACCGTCAACCATGGGTCGACCGCGAGAGCACGACGAGGCAACGCGCGCCGCACTCCTCGAGGCGGCGGAACGGATCGTGGCCGACCGCGGGCCGACGGCACTCTCGGTCCGCGCGGTCGCGGAAGCCGCCGGTACCGAGTACGCGCGCCGTGTACAGCCTGTTCGGCTCGAAGGACGGCCTCCTCGTAGGTGCACTCGCGCGCGACGCGTTCGCGTTTCTCCATACGGAGATCGCCAAGCTCCCGGAGACCGACGACCCCGCGTCGGATCTCGTCGGATATCGGCAGTTCTCGTCTTCCGTCGCCTCGTACGCGAGCACCCGGCGCTGTACCGAATTGCCTTCCAGCGGATCGTCCCGGGGCTCGAGGCGGGTCCCGAGCTCGCAGCAGAGCGGCAACTCGCGTGGGAACAGCTACGTCGCGAGAGTGGAGCGCCTGCGTCCTCGGGGGCTGCTCGGCGACAAGCCACCGGCGCAAGCCGCGCTCGAGTTCAACGCGATGATGGAGGGGTTGGCGAACGCGGAACTCCGCGGAGCGGTGCTTCGGCTGCTTCCCGAGGGCGACGAGGAAGAGGCGTGGCGCCGCGCCCTGGCAACGGTCGTACGCGGGTTCGCAACGATCCCCCTAAGAACACGAAGGGCCGGCGATGCCGGCCCTTCGACGTCTTGCGATCGGGAAGGACTGAGTCTGAGGGAATCGCTCTAGAAGTCCATCCCGCCGCCGGGCATGCCCGCGGGCATCGCCGGGCTGCTTCTCCGGCATCTCCGCGACGACTGCCTCGGTGGTGAGGATGTTCTTCGCGATCGACGCGGCGTTCTGCAGCGCCGAGCGCGTGACCATGGTCGGATCGATGATGCCGCTCGCGACGAGATCCTCGATCTCGCCCGTGTCGACGTTCAGGCCCTCGCCCTTCTTGGCGCGGCGGACCTTGTCGACGACGACCGAGCCCTCGAGGCCCGCGTTGTACGCGAGCTGGCGAAGCGGCTCCTCGAGCGCGCGGACGATGATCTCCGCGCCGGTCCTCTCGTCGCCCTCGAAGCCGTCGATCGTCTTCTTGATCGCGTCGGCCGCGTTCAGGAGCGCGACGCCGCCGCCCGGCACGATGCCCTCCTCGAGGGCTGCCCGCGTGGCCTGCAGCGCGTCCTCGACGCGGTGCTTCTTCTCCTTCATCTCCGTCTCGGTGGCCGCGCCGACCTTGACGACCGCGACGCCGCCCGACAGCTTCGCGAGGCGCTCCTGGAGCTTCTCGCGGTCGAAGTCGGAGTCGGTGTTCTCGATCTCCGGCTTCAGCTGCTTGATGCGGCCCTTGATCGCGTCGGAACCGCCGGCGCCGTCGATGATCGTCGTCGTGTCCTTGTCGATGACGATCTTGCGGGCCTTGCCGAGCTGGGAGAGCTTCGTGTTCTCGAGCTTGAGGCCCAGCTCCTCGGTGATGACCTCGCCACCCGTGAGGATCGCGATGTCCTCGAGCATCCGCTTGCGGCGGTCGCCGAAGCCCGGGGCCTTCACGGCGACGGCCGAGAACGTGCCGCGGAGCTTGTTGACGACGATCGTCGCGAGCGACTCGCCCTCGACGTCCTCCGCCACGATGAGCAGCGGCCGACCGGCCTGGATGACCTGCTCGAGCACCGGCAGGATGTCCTTGACCGCGCCGATCTTCTGGTTCGCGATGAGGACGTACGGCTCCTCGAGGACGGCCTCCATGCGCTCGGCGTCCGTGATCATGTACGGGCTCAGGTAGCCCTTGTCGAACTGCATGCCCTCCGTGAACTCGAGGTCGAGACCGAAGGTCTGACCCTCCTCGACGTTCACGACGCCGTCCTTGCCGACCTTCTCGATCGCGTCGGCGATGACGTCGCCGATCTCGCGCTCGCGCGACGAGATGGTGGCGACCCGGGCGATGTCCTCCTTGCCGTTGACCTCGATCGACTGCGTCTTGAGGTCCTCGACGACCGCATCGACCGTCTTCTCGATGCCGCGCTTGAGCGCCATCGGGTTCGCGCCTGCGGCGACGTTCTTGAGACCCTCGCGGACGATCGCCTGGGCGAGCACCGTCGCGGTCGTCGTGCCGTCGCCGGCGACGTCGTTGGTCGCGGTCGCGACCTCGCGGACGAGCTGGGCGCCCTGGTTCTCGAACGGGTCCTCGACCTCGATCTCGCGGGCGATGGTGACGCCGTCGTTCGTGATCGTCGGCGCGCCGAACTTCTTGTCGAGGACGACGTAGCGGCCCTTCGGGCCGAGCGTCACCTTCACCGCGTCGGCGAGGGTGTTGACGCCGCGCTCGAGCGAGCGGCGCGCGTCCTCGTTGAACTTGAGCTCCTTGTGAGCCATGTCTCTCTATTCCTCCTGAACGAGCTAGGCGGCAGCGCCGGCAAGCTTCTTCTTGCCCTTGCTGCCTGCGGATACGACCTTCGCGAGCACATCCGACTCGCGCAGGATGAGGACGTCGTCGGTGCCGACCTTGATCTCCGTCCCGCCGTACTTGGAGAAGATCACCTCGTCGCCGACCTCGACGTCCATCTTGATGTAGTCCCCGTCCTCGTCACGAGCGCCGGGGCCGACGGCGAGGACCTTGCCGCGCTGCGGCTTCTCCTTCGCCGTATCGGGCAGCACGATGCCGCTCACCGTGATCTCCTCCTCGTCGAGGACCTCGACGATGATGCGGTCACCCAGAGGCTGCAAATCCATGCGACAGTTCCTCCTTGTTACCGAGTTTGTAACAACGTCTGGCACTCACACACTGAGAGTGCCAGATCGACAATAGCAGTCCCGCAACGTTGCGCCAAGCCAAATTGAGTCACTCAGGCTCAGATCCGGTGACGTTTCGGCCAAACGGTGTTACAAAGTCGGGATGCGTCGCGAGTTCTCCGCCGGTGTCGTCCTCGTTCGGAGGATGCGCGGACGCTGGTGGTTCGCGGCCGTTCGGCCGCAGGGAAAGCGGGACGGAGTCTGGGCGCTGCCGAAGGGACTGATCGACGCAGGCGAGCGCCCGGCGGAGACGGCGCTGCGCGAGGGCTTCGAGGAGACGGGCGTACGGTCACGGCTCGCCGACAAGCTCGGCGACGTGCGCTACGTCTACACGTGGGAGGGCGAGCGGGTCTTCAAGATCGTGAGCTTCTACCTCGCGTATGCACTCGCGGGTCGGATCGGAGAACTGCCTCCCGGTATGGAGCGGGAGGTCGCCGAGGCGCGCTGGCTGCCGCTCGCCGACGCCCCCACGCTTCTCGCCTACAAGGGCGAGCGCGAGATGGCCGCGACGGCGATCGAGATGCTCGCGAACGACCCTCTATAGTTGCGCCGCCGCCGATGCCGACGTTCGCGCTCAACTTCTACAACCCGGCCGTCGCCGAGCAGCTCCGGACCGGGCGCAAGACGGCCACGATCCGGCTCGGTGACAAGTCGGCCAAGTACCGGAAGGGCATGATCGTGACGGTGCTCTGCGGCGCGCGCTACGGCCAGCGCGAGCGCATCTTCGACGCGGTGATCGACAAGGTCGAGGTCAAGGCGCTGCGCGAGCTGTCACCGCGCGAGATCGAGCACGACAATCCGCAGATCCGGCGCAACGAAGAGATGGTGTGGTTCCTGAGCCAGCTGTACAACCGCGAGATCGGCGAGGACGACATCGTCACGCTGATCCGTTTCAGCCAGATCACATAGCAGCGCCGCCGATCACCGCCCCGGTCTGCGAATCGTCGTACCGAAGAGCTCGGCGTCGCGCACGGGCGTCCCGCACTCCTCGCACTCGACCGCGAATGCGGACGCGATAGGCGCCTCGCAGGCCGGACAGCGGTGCCGCAGTTCGCCTCCGCACTGCGGGCACGCGGCGGGCAAACCGTCCTCGTCGCCGAGGAAGTAGCGGAGGGTATGACCACAGGTCAGGCAGAACGCGACCCAGTCGCCGAGCGTCTTCCGACGCTCCTCCTGGATCCAGTTTCGCTTCGGCTTGGCCACCGCCGACCACTGTAAAGTGGCGGCCGACCCAGCGGACGCGGGAGACGACTGCATGGCCGTACGCGAAGCAGAGCCCGTGGGCTCGCTCCAGGAAGTGAAGGAGGTCGGGCTCGACCGGGAGGACCTGCTCGGGATCTACCGCAGCATGCTTCTCACGCGCGGACTGGAGGAGCGCGGTCACATCCTCTACAAGCAGGGCAAGATCCCCGGCTCCTTCTACACGGGCCGCGGCAACGAAGCCGCCGCCGTCGGTGTCGCGACTGCGATGGCTCCCAACGACGTCGGTACGCCCCTGCACCGCGACATGGGAGTCCACGTCGTGCGCGGCATGGAGCCCTGGCGCGTCTTCGCCCAGTACATGGGCCGGGAGGACGGGCCGACCCGGGGCCGCGACGGAAACGTGCACATGGCGATGCCCGAGCTCGGCCTGCACACGATGGTGTCGCACCTCCCGGCGATGCTCCCGGTCGCGGCCGGAATGGCGCTCGCATTCAAGATCCGGGCCGACAAGCGCGTTGCGATCGGGTGGTTCGGCGAGGGGTCGGCCGGGCGGGGAGACGCCCACGAGGCGATGAACTTCGCCGGCGTCCGCCAGCTGCCGATGGTCTTCGTCTGCGACAACAACCAGTGGGCCTACTCGACGCCCACCTACCTCTCCTATCCGGTCGAGCACATCGCCGACCGCGCGGCCGCATACGGGTTCGAGGGGGTCGTGGTCGACGGGACCGACGTGCTCGCGGTCTACCGCGAGGCGAAGCGTGCGATCGAGAAGGCGCGCGAGGGAGGCGGCCCGACGCTGCTCGAGTGCCTGACGCTCCGCATGGAGGGCCATGCTGTCCACGACGACGCCTTCTACGTGCCGAAGGAGATGTTCGAGAAGTGGGCCGCCTACGACCCGATCGAGCGCTACCGAACATGGCTGTACGACAACGCCGAGTTGACGGAGGACGAAGAGAGCGAGTTGACCTCCGTGGTCAAGCGCCTGCTCAACGACGCGCTCGACCGCGCCGAGGCGTCCCCGCAGCCCGACCCCGGCGACGCTCGAGGGCAGTGTGTTCGCATCGGTCGAGGACCTCGACACGCCCCACCACAAGTAGCCATGGCCGAGATGACGTACATCCAGGCGATCTCGGACGCGCTGCGGCTCGAGATGCGGCGCGACCCGCGGGTCTTCATCCTCGGCGAGGACGTCGGCGTCTACGGCGGGGCCTTCAAGGTCTCGCTCGGATTCCAGGAGGAGTTCGGCCCGTGGCGCGTGATCGACACGCCGCTCTCCGAGACGGCGATCGTCGGCGGCGCCACCGGCGCGGCGCTGATGGGCCTTCGCCCCGTTGCCGAGATGCAGTTCGCCGACTTCATCTCGTGCGCGTGGGATCACCTCGTGACGGTGGCGTCAAAGCAGTTCTTCCGCGCGCGGACGCCCGTGCCGATCGTCGTGCGGCTGCCGTCGGGCGGCGGATTCTCCGGCGGGCCGTTCCACTCGCAGAACCCGGAGACCTCCTTCGCGCACATCCCCGGGCTGAAGATCGTGTGCCCGGCGACGCCGCACGATGCGAAAGGCCTCCTCGCGATGTCGATCGAGGACCCGAACCCCGTCCTGTTCTTCGAGCACAAGCACCTCTATCGGCGGATCAAGGGCGACGTGCCGGACGACCGGTACACCGTGCCGTTCGGCCAGGCGCGCGTCCACCGCGAGGGCGACGACGCAACGATCGTGACGTGGGGCGCGATGGTCCACACCGCGGCCGAGGCAGCCGACGAGCTCGCGAAGGAGGGCTTCGAGGCCGAGGTACTCGACCTGCGGACGCTCATCCCGTGGGACAAGGAACGCGTCCTCGAGGGAGTGGAGCGCTGCTCGAAGGTGCTCGTCCTCCACGAGGACACCCGCACGGCCGGCTTCGGTGCCGAGATCGCGGCGACGATCGCCGAGGAGGCGTTCGAGCACCTGGACGCACCGGTCGTGCGCGTCACGGCCCCGGACATGCCCGTGCCGTTTGCGCCGCCGCTCGAGAAGGCATACATCCCACAGGCCGTAGACGTCGCCAACGCCCTGAGAGAGCTCGCCGCCTACTAGGAGGAATCGTGTCGACGGGAACGCAGACCGAGGTCGTGATGCCCCAGATGGGCGTGTCCGTCTCCGAGGGCACGGTCACCAAATGGCTCAAGCAGGTCGGGGACGCGATCGGCCGCGACGAGCCGCTTCTCGAGATCTCGACCGACAAGGTCGACACGGAGGTTCCGAGCCCGGGCGAGGGAGTCGTCGGCGAGATCCTGGTCCAGGAAGGTGAGACCGTCGAGGTCGGGACCGTCCTCGCACGCATCGCTCCCGCAGGCGCCGCAGTCGCTCCCGCCGAGCCCGCTCCCGCCGAGCCCGTTCCCGCTGCCGTCCCCGAGACGCCTCCTCTCTCCGAGTCCGTCGCATCCGTCCCCGAGGCGCCGCCCGTCTCGGAGCCCACCGCAGCCGCGCCCGAGCCGGCCTCACTCCTCCCATCGCAGCCCCGGCGGCGCCGGCCGAGCCCGCTCCCGCACCGGCTGCCACGGCCACCGCTTCAGCGGCCGGAAACGGTAGGACGTTCGTCTCGCCCGTCGTGGCGCGGATCGCGGCCGAGCACGGGATCGATCCGTCGGTCGTTCCCGGAACGGGCACCGGAGGCCGCGTGACGAAGAAGGACATCCTCGGTTTCATCGAGTCGGGCGCCGCAGCGCCACCGCCGCCCGCCCCCGAGCCTCCCGCTGCGGCGACTGCGCCTCCGGCAGAGCCCGTGGCCGCGACGCCGGAGCCGGCTCCAGCCGCCCCTGCTCCAGCCGCGACGCCCCCCGCGGCAGCCGCACCGCCGCCTGCCGCAGCCCAGCCACCCCCGGCTGCGCCACCGCCAGCCGTAACCCCCGTCACTCCGACTCCGCCGACGCCTCCCCCGGCAGCGCCAGCCCCTGCGCCAGTGCCCGTCGCCGGAGACGCCGCGCTCACGCCGGGCGAGGAGCTGTTGCCGATGACCGCAATGCGGCGGGGCGTGATGGAGCACATGCGCCGCTCGTTGGACACGGCAGCGCACGTGACGAGCGCGATCGAGGTGGACATGGCGCGCGTCGTCGCGCTCCGAGCGAAGCTCAAGCCCGAGCTCGCAGCGCAGAAGGTGAACCTCACCTACCTCGCGTTCATCGCGCGGGCGACCGTGGACACGATCCACGACTACCCGTGGATCAACGGTGAACTGCGTGGGCAGAGTATCGTCACGCGTCCGTACGTCAACGTCGGGATCGCCGTCGCGCTCGACGACGGCAAGGGCCTCATCGTGCCCGTCATCCGCAACGCACAGGACCTCAACCTGACCGGGACCGCCCGCGCGATCCAGGACCTCGCGGAACGGGCACGGTCGAAGAAGCTCCTTCCCGACGACGTCCAGGGCGGGACGTTCACGATCACGAACCCGGGGAGCTTCGGCACGTTCCACGGGACGCCGATCATCAACCAGCCTCAGTCCGCGATCCTCGGCACTTATGCCCTCGTGAAACGGCCGTGGGTCATCCAGGACGATCTCGGCAACGACGTCATCGCCATCAGGCCGCTCATGAACCTCACCCTCACGTACGACCACCGCCTCGTCGACGGCGCGTACGCGGGGATGTTCCTTCGAGACCTCCGCCACCGGCTCGAGAGCTGGGACGAGGCCGCGTACTAGGCGGGGGACGATGGAGCCACTTCAGGGAAGCTGCCTCTGCGGAGGCGTCCGTTTCGAGGTGACGGAGCCGTTCAGCCGCGTCTCTCAGTGCCACTGCACTTTCTGCAAGGGCATCTCGGGCGGCTACGGGACCGTGAGCGGCCGCTCGAACACGGATGCGATCAACGTCCTCGAGGGCCGGCAGCTCCTCACGTCGTACACGCCGGAAGGGGGCAGCGCGAAGTCGTTCTGCTCCATCTGCGGATCGAACCTCTTCGGAGGCGGGTGGCCGGAGTTCGAGACCTCGAGCGTCCGGCTCAGCGCCTTCGGTCCCGAGTACGACCGCAAGCCCGAGGCGCACACGTTCGTCCGCTCGGTGGCCGCGTGGGAGATCCTGCCCGACGACGGCCTGCCGCGGTTCGACGAGCGCGCGACCTGAGATGTCACAGCGGATCGTCCCGTTCATCGGATACGAGGACGCCGTGGCCGCGATCGCCTGGCTCGACCGCGCCTTCGGATTCAAGGAGAACCGCGGCGAGCGCATCGAGGCGGAAGGGGTCGTCATGCACGCGGAGCTCGGACTGGCGGGAGCGACGATCTATGTCTCGACGCCGGCCGGCTACGCGAGCCCCGCGCGGCTTCGCGAGGCCTCGGAGCTCGCGCGTCGCGCGTACGACAATCCGTGGGTGATCGACGGCCACTTCGTGGAGGTGGACGACGTCGAGACTCACTGCGAACGGGCGCGTGCAGAGGGCACGACGATCCTCCGTGACCTCGAGGAGCCCGGGATCGGCTTCCGCATCTATACCGCCGAAGACCCCGAGGGCCACCGCTGGATGTTCGGGCAGCGGCTGTGAGCAACGATCTCGTCCGGCTGAAGATCGTGTCCTCCGAGCTCGAAGCCGAGATGCTTCGAGGCTTGCTCGAGGACGAAGACATCCACTCGATGTACCGCCCGACCGACGTGGCCGCCGCGTCGTTCGACGGTTGGAGCCCGGGGGGTGCCCGCGAGGTACTCGTCGCCGCGGCCGACCTGGAACGGGCGCGGGAGCTAACGGCCGGGAAGTAGCCTGCAGCGGTGAGCCGCGGCGCGTATCTGATGAACCTCGGCCTCGTTCGGTACGACGAGGCTTCCGAGCTCCAGCGGGCGCTCGCCGGCGCCGTCTCGCAGCGCGCGATCCCGGAGACGGTCGTCTTTCTCGAGCACCCACCTGTCGTCACGATCGGGCGCCGAACGGAGACGGCAAGCGAGCTGCACATCCCGGATCGCACGGAGGTCGAGATCGCCGAGACGGACCGCGGCGGCAAGTCGACGTTCCACGGCCCCGGACAGCTCGTCTGCTACCCGATCCTCGATCTCACGAACCACGGCAAGGACGTCAAGCGCTACGTGCGCGAGCTCGAGCAGGCGCTCATCGGGACACTCGCGGCCTTCGAGCTGGACGCAGTGCGCTACGACGGACTCACCGGCGTGTGGATGCCGCCCGAGGGCGGGCAAGGCCCGCGCAAGGTCGCTTCGATCGGAGTGCACGTCTCGCGCTGGGTGACCACGCACGGGTATGCGCTGAACGTCGATCTCGATCCCGCGCCGTTCACCGAGTGGATCACGGCGTGCGGCCTCGAGGACGCCCAGTTCACGACGATGGCCCGCGAACTCGGTCGAGCGGTCTCGGTCGAGGACGTCCGCCCGGCGGCGGTCGAGGCGGTCGCCGAGGTCTTCGGCCTCGCGTTCGAGACGCTTCCCGGCGAGGAGTCTGGGCTGTGGACGCAGCCCATCCACGCCGCGCTCGCAGCGCGCTAGTCGGCGCGCGGAACCGAGTGCTCTGCGTGCTCGCGCGCCTGCTCGTCGAGCAGCTGCTCCGCCTTGAGCAGATGGCCGCGTGCGGCCCACGCGTGCGCCGTCCCGCGCGGAACCACGCCGCCGCGGAAGTGCTCGGCGGCCACGCGGCAGTGCTCGAGCGCCTGCTCGAGCTCGACGGCGGCTTCCTCGTAGAGGCGGGCGGTGGACTGTAGGGCATCGCTCACGGGCGCAACCCGTCCGGAGATGGGACAGGGAGTCCGCAGAGAACCGCGCGTACGCGACGCTCGGCTCCGACGTTTCCTCGGGAACGGCCGCGCCGTACCGGAGCGCCGTGACGTTCGACGGGTAGACGAGAGCGCGGCCCTTCCGCCGCGCGCCCACTGCGAGGACGACACACGGCCCGTCACCGGCGCCGACGAAGACGTGCCCGGTCATCGGCGGACAGTGGACGAAGTCCCACT
>CAWJTZ010000006.1:0-38248 GCA_963845935.1 uncultured Gaiellaceae bacterium | reverse complement strand
GCGAGCGGCGGACTCGTCGACCACCATTCCCACGGAGCCGTTCATCATCTTCGCCAACTCGACGAGCGCGTCGTCGACGTCGACCTCCGTCGCGCCGTCGAACACCGCCGTCGCAACCGAGCGCGGGTCGGGCGCGTTGATCGGCGCGCGGGCGTTCACCGGGTCGCCCTCGGCGAAGACGCCGTGTGCGGCCGCCCATCCGAGGTGCGTCTCCAGGATCTGGCCGATGTTCATCCGGCTCGGGACGCCGAGCGGGTTGAGCACGACGTCGACCGCGCGTCCGTCCTCGAGGAACGGCATGTCCTCCTCGGGCACGATCTTCGAGATGACGCCCTTGTTGCCGTGGCGTCCCGCGAGCTTGTCGCCCTCGGCGATCTTGCGCTTCTTGGCCACGTAGACGCGGACGAGCTCGTTGACTCCCGGCGGCAGGTCGTCGCCGGCGTCGCGCGAGAACGTCTTGACGCCGATGACCTTGCCGCCCTCGCCGTTCGGAACCTTGAGCGACGTGTCGCGGACCTCGCGCGCCTTCTCCTTGAAGATCGCGCGGATCAGCTTCTCCTCGGCCGTGAGCTCGGTCTCGCCCTTCGGCGTGACCTTGCCGACGAGAAGATGGCCGGCGTCGACGTCCGCACCGATGCGGACGACGCCGCGCTCGTCGAGGTTCGCGAGCGACTCCTCCGAGCGGTTCGGGATGTCGCGCGTGATTTCCTCGTCGCCGAGCTTCGTCGAGCGCGCATCGATCTCGTACTCGTGGATGTGGATCGAGCTGAGCACGTCGTCCTTGACGAGCCGCTCCGAGATGACGATCGCGTCCTCGAAGTTGAAGCCCTCCCACGGCATGAACGCCACGAGCAGGTTGGCCCCGAGCGCGAGCTCTCCGCCGTCGGTCGACGAGCCGTCGGCGATGACCTCGCCGCGCTTCACCTTGTCGCCGAGGATGACCGCCGGCTTCTGGTGGATGAGCGTGCCCTGGTTCGACCGCATGAACTTCGTCAGCGGGTACTCGTCGCGCGTGCCGCGTCCCTCGACGACGATGCGCTCGGCGTCGACGTCGACGACGGTGCCGTCGTTCGCCGCGAGGACGACGTCGCCGGTGTCGACCGCAGCACGGAACTCGAGGCCCGTGCCGACGATCGGAGCCTGCGGGATCATGAGCGGCACGGCCTGCTTCTGCATGTTCGCGCCCATGAGCGCACGGTTGGCGTCGTTGTGCTCGAGGAACGGGATGAGCGCCGTCGCGACGGACACGATCTGCGCCGGCGAGACGTCCATGTACTCGACGTCCTTGCCCTGCACGACGACCGCCTCACCCTCGCGTGACCGGCACAGCACCTGCTCGTTGACGAACCTGCCCGTCTTCGCATCCACGGGCTCGGAGGCCTGCGCGATCGTGAACTGGCGCTCCTCGGCCGCGTCGAGATAGATGATGTCGTCCGTCACGCGGCCGCCCTTGACCACGCGGTACGGCGTCTGGATGAACCCGAACTCGGAGACCGTCGCGAACGATGCGAGCGATCCGATCAGGCCGATGTTCGGCCCTTCCGGGGTCTCGATCGGGCACATGCGGCCGTAGTGCGTCGGATGCACGTCTCGCACCTCGATCGGCGCGCGCTCGCGCGTCAGGCCACCCGCGCCGAGCGCGGAGAGCCGACGGCGGTGCGTGAGGCCGGAGAGCGTGTTCGTCTGATCCATGAACTGCGACAGCTGCGACGAGCCGAAGAACTCCTTCAGCGCGGCCACGACCGGACGGATGTTGATGATCGTCTGGGGCGTGATCGTGTCGACGTCCTCCGTCGTCATCCGCTCGCGGACGACGCGCTCCATGCGGTAGAGCCCGACCCGGAACGCCTCCTGGATGAGCTCGCCCGTGGTGCGGAGGCGGCGGTTGCCGAAGTCCTCGTACTCGTCGAGCTCCCCGCGGATCGGGTCGCGCGAGAGCAGCGATGCCTCGGCCGCGTAGTCCTTCGCATCCTCCGGCACGCCGAGCTTGTGCGGCATGTCGACGAGCCTGCGGACGAGCGCGACGATGTCCTCGGTCGTGAGGACGCGGACGTCCTCCGGCACCTGGACGCTGAGCCGCTGGTTGAGCTTGTACCGCCCGACCTTCGTCAGGTCGTAGCGCTTGGGATCGAAGAAGAGCGAGCGCAGGAGGTTCCGTGCGTTGTCGAGCGTCGGAGGCTCGCCCGGCCGCTGCTTCTTGAAGACCTCGATGAGCGCCTCTTCCTCACGCGTCGTCGGGTCCTTCTCGAGCGTGTTCGCGATGTAGACGGAGCCGCCGAAGAGCTCGAGGATCTTCTCGTTCGTGCTCGTATCGAGCTGGAAGCCCGTGGACGGGTCCTCCGCCGGGAGAGCGCGGAGCAGCGTCGTGATCGGAAGCTTGCGCTTCCGGTCGATGCGGGCGAACACGAGGCCCTTCTTGTCGATCTCGACCTCGAGCCACGAGCCACGAGACGGCATGAGATTCGCCATGAAGACCTGCTTCGTGGCGTCCTTCGGCTCCATCAGGTAGGCGCCGGGGCTGCGGACGAGCTGCGTGACGATGACGCGCTCGGTGCCGTTGATGATGAACGTCCCCCACGGGGTCATCATCGGGAAGTCGCCCATGAAGACCCGCTGCTCGCGGATCTCGCCGGTGTCCTTGTTGACGAAGCGGACCGTGATCGAGAGCGGGACCTGGTAGGTCAGGTCCTTCTCGCGGCACTCCTGGATCGTGAACTGCGGCTCACCGAACTCGTATTCGGCGAACTCGACCGCAAGCGTCCCCGTGTAATCCTCGATCGGCGAGATGTCGTCGATGGTCTCGCGAAGACCGCCCTCCAGAAACCACTGGAACGACGCTCTCTGTATGTCGATGAGGTCGGGGAGGTCGAGGACATGCTTCAGGCGCGAAAAGCTCTTGCGCGCGCGCGGCGCGACAGCAACGCTGCTCAAGTGTGAAAGCCTCCCTTAAAAGCGTGCAGGTGTACGGGCAGGGTTAGACGAACGGCCTCGGCGGAACCTCGGATAGTAGCGCACGAGGTCACCCCTCCGCAACCGCTAGGCGGGGCGGTGAGGTGCTTGGAGACAGAGTAGCGGACGGCGCAAGCGGCCGGGCCTCGCACCCGGCCGCCAGCCGTGAAGACCGCGTTATTTGAGCTCGACGGAGGCGCCTGCCTCCTCGAGCTGCGCCTTGATCGACTCGGCCTCCTCCTTGGCGGCGCCTTCCTTCACCGCGCCGGGAGCACCGTCGACGAGGTCCTTCGCCTCCTTGAGGCCGAGGCCGGTTACGGCGCGGACGACCTTGATCACCTGGATCTTCTTGTCGCCGGCGCCGGTGAGCACGACGTCGAAGGAGTCCTTCTCCTCCTCCGCCGCGGCACCGTCGCCACCGGCGGCGGGAGCCGCTGCGACCGCGACCGGAGCGGCAGCGGTGACGCCCCACTCCTCCTCGATCGCGTTCTTGAGCTCGACGAGCTCGAGCACGGTCATCTTCCCGAGCGAGTCGAGAACGCTCTTCACATCAGTTGCCATCTCCTACTCCTCCTCTTCTGCTGAATCAGATTCGTCGTTCGCGCCTCGGAGTCATCGGAGGCGTCGGATTCCGCTGCCGCGGAATCCGACGGTGTGTCGGCCTCCGCGACGGGTTCTGGTTTCTCGAGGCCCTCAGCCGCGACGAGCTCAGCCTCGGCAGTCGACTGCTCCTCGGTGCCGGACTCGTCGTCCGTCGACTCGTCGCCCGCGGGTTCCTCGTCGGTAACCGGTTTGGCGACCGCCGCTTCGGCTGCGGGCTCGACGACCTCTCCCTGCTCCTCGAGCTGCTTGATGCGGGCGTCGACGAGGCCGTGCAGGTCGCGCAGCGGCGCTGACACGAGGGCGAGCAGCTGCGTGAGCGGGGCGACGATCGCCCCGACGAGCTGAGCGCGGAGAACCTCCGTCGGCGGCAGGGTCGCGAGCCGGTCCACCTCCTCGCCGGAGAGCGTCTTGCCCTCGAGGATCCCGCCGCGGAGCGTGAGGACGTTCGACTCCTTGGCGGTCTGCGCGAGCGCCTTCGCCACGGCCGCCGGATCGCCCTCCGACTCGATGAAGGCGATCGCCGTGGGGCCCTCGAGCATCACGAGCAGCTCGTCGGCGCCGGCCTGCTCGGCCGCCCGACGCGTGAGCGTGTTCTTCACGATGCGGAAGCGCGCCCCGTGCGGGATGAGCCGGTCGCGCAGCTCCTCGAGCCGCTTGTTGGTCAAGCCGCGGTAGTCCGCGACGATGAGCGTCTCGGCTGCTCCGAGCTCGGCCGCGAGCTCCTCGACGATGCGTTCCTTGTCCGTTTTCAGCACGTCATTCCTCCTGAAAAGCAAAACCCGCACAAGGCGGGCTCGCTCGGGCGCGGAGGCGCTGAGTCGAACCTGCCTCGGTCGGACCTACGCCCCATGCCTCGAAGGGAATGCGGGCTGCCGACGGTCTTCGGCGGGTGCTGGTTGCTAGGCCGGGACTGTAGCTGCCTCCAGCTCTTCGGCGATGTCCCTGGTGATGGACGAGTCGACATGGACCCCGGGGCCCATCGTCGTCGTCAGCGTGATCTGCTTGATGTAACGGCCCTTCGCAGCCGACGGCTTCGCACGCACGATCTCCTCGATCAGCGCCGCGTAGTTCTCGAGGAGGGCGCGCTCGTCGAAGCTGCGCTTTCCGATCGGAACGTGAACGTTCGCGCCGCGATCCGTCCGGTACTCGAGCTTGCCGGCCTTCGCATCGGATACGGCCTTGCTCACGTCCATGGTCACCGTTCCCGTCTTCGGGTTCGGCATCAGCCCGCGAGGGCCGAGCACGCGTCCGAGCTTGCCGACCACGCTCATCTGGTCGGGCGTCGCGATCGCGACGTCGAAGTCGAGGAAGCCTTCCTCGATCTTGGTCGCGAGGTCTGCGGCGCCGACGACGTCGGCGCCGGCTTCTTCGGCCTCGCGCGCCTTCTCTCCCTCCGCGAACACGGCGACGCGCACATCCTTGCCGATGCCGTGCGGGAGCATGATCGTCCCGCGCAGCTGCTCGTCTGCGTGGCGCACGTTGAGCCCGAGGCGAAAGTGCGCCTCGACGGTCTCGTCGAACTTCGCGGCCGGCGTCTCCTTGATGAGCCGCAGTGCAGCGAGCGGCGTATACGCCTGCTCGCGGTCGATGGCGTCGCGGGCCGAGCGATACCGCTTGCCATGGCTGCTCATGAGTCCACCCCCATGCTGCGCGCGGTCCCGGCGATGACCTTCATGGCCTCGTCCACGTCGCGGGCGTTCAGGTCCGGCATCTTCGCTTCGGCGATCGAGCGAAGCTGCGCCTGGCTCAGCCTGCCGACCTTGATGCGGTTCGGCTCACCCGATCCCGACTCGATCCCGAGCGCCTCCTTGATGAGGACGGCGGCCGGCGGCGTCTTCGTGATGAACGTGAACGAGCGATCCTCGAAGACGGTGATCTCGACGGGGATGATGCGGCCGTTCTCGTGCGCGGTCTGCGCGTTGTAGGCCTTGCAGAACTCCATGATGTTGACGCCGTGCTGGCCGAGCGCCGGCCCGACGGGAGGCGCCGGGTTGGCCTGGCCACCCGGGATCTGGAGCTTGATGAGCGTGAGGACTTTCTTCGCCATGTCTTCTCTTTCCGAGGCCGCTGCGGCCTAGTCGATCTTCTTCACCTGGTCGAAGCTGAGCTCGACCGGGACCTGGCGCTCGAAGATGTCCACGAGCACCTTCAGCTTCTGCTGGTCTGCGTTGACGTCGACGATCTCGCCGTCGAAGTCGGACAGGGGCCCCGACGTCACCTTCACCGACTCGCCGAGCGAGAACTCGACCTGCGACTTCACCGCTGGGCCGCCGCCGCCAGCAGGCGCGCCCGCGTGCAGGATGCGGTCGACCTCGGGCTGGGAGAGCGGCACGGGCTTCGCGCCGGCGCCGACGAACCCGGTGACACCCGGCGTGCCCTTCACGACCGTCCACGCCTCGTCGGACATGTTCATGTTCACGAGGACGTAGCCGGGGAGGACGCGCTTCTCGGTCTGCACCTTCTGGCCGTCCTTCGTCTCGATGACCTGCTCGGTCGGCACGACGACGCGCCTGAACGCGGGCTGCTGGTTCATCGACACGATCCGGTGCTCGAGGTTCGCCTTCACCTTGTTCTCGTGACCCGAGTAGGTGTTCACCACGTACCACAGAAACATTGTTGTCTTCCTCCCTAGAGCAGCACGCGGTCGACGACCGGCCGGATGATCTGGTCGAGGCCCCAGAGGTAGGCCCCGACGATGACACAGGCGATGATCACGACGACGACGCCCTGGAACGTCTGGTTCCGGGTCGGCCAGTCGACCTTGCGCAACTCGGCATACGACTCACGTACGAACTGACCGCGCTGCTTCTCCGTCTTGCGCCCGGTCTGCTGCTTGACGGGCTGCTGCGACGGGCGGACCTGCTGCGCGCGCGCGCGGCGCGAGCTCGGGGCGGCCTCACCTGCGGCTGCGCGTGCGGCGCGCCGCTGCCTGCGGGTCTCGCGTGCCACCTACCTCGTCTCCCGGTGCATCGTGTGCGAGCCGCACCAGCGGCAGTACTTCTTGAACTCCACGCGGTCGGGGGAGTTTCGCTTGGACTTCTGCGACTGATAGTTGCGGCGCTTGCACTCCGTGCAGGCGAGCGTGATCGCGACTCGTACTCCGGTGGCCATCTGTTCTCTCGGGTTGGTGGGACGAAGACGAAAAGGGGTGTGTTCGAGTAGCGGCGGCAGGACTCGAACCTGCGACACGCGGATTATGATTCCGCTGCTCTAACCAACTGAGCTACGCCGCCGCGCGGGCGAGAGTGTAGCAGGGGTTGGAGCGCCTCTTCCCCCTCCGAAGATGACCGCCGACCGCCTCTCTAGGATCGCCGCCGTGATCCGAATACCCCCGCAGCGAGGCGGCTGGCTCGAGGTGATCTGCGGGCCGATGTTCAGCGGGAAGAGCGAGGAAATGATCCGTCGGCTGCGCAGGGCGGAGATTGCAGGACGGCGCGTCGTCATCTTCAAGCCGTGGATCGACGATCGCTACGACGCCACCGACATCGTGAGTCACGCCGGGGCTCGCATGCGGGCCGTTCCCGTCGCGTCGGTCTCCGAGATCGCCGAGCACTCACAGGGCTGCGAGGTCGTGGGGATCGACGAGGCGCAGTTCCTCGGCGACGGCGTCGTCGCGACCGCGCTGGACCTCGCGGACCGCGGCGCCCGCGTGGTCGTTGCGGGTCTCGACCAGGACTTCCGCAGGCTCCCCTTCGGGCCGATGCCGGAGCTCCTCACCCACGCCGAGTTCGTCGACAAGCTGCAAGCGGTATGTCATCGCTGCGGCGGCCCGGCGACGACGACGCAGCGACTCGTCGACGGCCAGCCGGCGCCGTACTCCGGCGACACGGTCGTCGTCGGCGCGGCCGAGCAGTACGAGGCCCGCTGCCGCGGCTGCCACGAGGCCGGCGTCGGTGCCGCGCTCGTGGCTGCCTAGCGTCCCCGGAGCACGCTCGCAGCGAGTGCGACGAGGTAGACGCCTGCCGCGGTGAGGACGATCGTCCCGCCGGGCGGGAGGTCGGCGTAGTACGAGATGGTGAGTCCGCTGAGCGCCGAGCCGAGCCCGATCGCGGTGGAGAGCAGCAGCGTCGAGCGCATGCTCCAGGCAACCCGAGCTGCCGCGCTGACCGGCAGGACCATGAGCGCCGCCACCAGGAGGATCCCGACGACGCGCATCGAGAGCGCGATCGTCACCGCGGCGAGTGCCGCCAGAGTCACGTTGAGTGGGCCGATCGGAACGCCGGCGACGCGAGCTCCCTCCTCGTCGATGATGATCGCCGCGAACGCACGGTAGAGCACCGCGATCGTCACTAGACCGACGGCGCCGAGCGCCGCGATGAGCGCGAGGTCGCTGCGCGTGATGGTGAGGATCGACCCGAACAGGTACTGGAAGAGGTCGACGTTCAGCGCGCCCGCCTGCGCAACGAGGACCACGCCGAGCGCGATCCCCGTGTAGAAGACGATCGCGAGCGCCTGGTCGCCCGCAGCCCCGCCGCGCGAGCGGAGGAGCTCGATCGCGACGCCGCCGAGGACGGCGGCGACGAGCGCGGTCAGGACCGGCGAGACGTCGAGCAGGATCCCTGCCGCGACGCCCGCGAACGCGACGTGCCCGATCCCGTCCCCGACGAGTGATTGCCGTCGCTGCACGAGGAAGAACCCCACCGCAGGCGCGAGAACTCCGACGATCGCGCCCGCCCCAAGGGCGAGGCGCATGAACTCACTCTCGAACATGGACGTGCCCGGGGTCGTGCCACACGCCGGGAAGGTCGTGCGGCGATCCGTCGAAGACGATCGAGCGCCGGACGAGGACGATCCGCTCGACGTGCTGCTCGACGGCGCCGAACTCGTGTGAGACGTAGACGATCGTGACGCCCAACTCGCCGTGCAGGTCCGCGAGGAGTTCGGCGAGCGACTCCTGCGACTCGGCGTCCACGCCCGTCGTCGGTTCGTCGAGCACGAGCAGCGACGGCTGAGCGGCCAACGCCTTCGCGATGAAAGCCCGCTGCTGCATTCCGCCCGAGAGCGTGCGCACCGGCATCTCCGAGACGGCGGCCAGCCCGACGCGCTCGATCGCCTCGGTGACGAGCCCCGCATCCTCCCGGCTCGCCCGCCCGACGACCCGTCTACCGGTGACACGGCCCGCGGCCACGACCTCGCGGACCGTGGTCGGTGCGTCACCGCCGGCCGCCGAGCGCTGGGCGAGGTATCCGAGCGCGCGCCGGCCCGAGTACCGGTGCGCCGGCTCGCCGAAGAGAAGTGCCGTGCCGGACGCCGGCCGCTCGAGGCCGAGCAGGATGCGGACGAGCGTCGTCTTGCCGCCGCCGTTGGGACCGGCGACGGCGACGAACTCTCCCTCTCCCAGGCGGAGATCCACGTCCTCGAGCACGCGCTGGCCCGGCCGATAGCCGAACGAGACGCCCTCGAGCTCGACCGCTAGCGACACCCGAGGGCCTTTCTCAAGGCATTCAGGTCGTCGCGCATCACCGAGACGTAGTCGTCTCCCTCGTCGAGTCGTTCGGAGGGCAGCCCCTCGACCGGATCGAGGACGGAGACGTCGACGCCGGCACCGTTGGCGACCGTCCTCGCGAGACGATCGGAGACGAGCGGCTCCGCGAACACGACGGGCGCGCCGACGGCCTTCACCTCGTCGATCAGACGCTCGACCGCTCGCGGCGCGGGCTCCGCCTCGGGGGAGATGCCGACGAGCGACAACTGGCTCAGGCCGTACCGCCTCGCGAGATGCCCGAACGCAGCGTGGTCCGTCACGAAGGTCGAGCGAGCGCAGTGGGCGAGACCGTCTCTGTACCGCTCGTCGATGTCGCGCAGTTGCGCACGGACTCGGCTTGCAGCTTCGGGACGGCCGAGGGCGCGGCCGAGCTGCTCGACGACGCGCGAGAAGCGGATCGGATCGAGCCAGATATGAGGGTCGACATCGGCGCCGCGAGCGTCGATCGACGGACCCTCCCGCTCGGCAACGGCGTCTTCGACGGCCGGCTGGAAGCCGCCGGAGAGATAGACGACGAGGTCGGCGTCCCGGATCGTCTCGACGTCCCGCGGCGTCAGCTCGATGTCGTGCGGCTCCGCCCCTGCGGGCGTGAGGTTCACGACCCGGTAGTCGCTTCCCGCGACGCGCTCGGCCGCCCAGGCGAGCGGATAGGACGACGCGACGATGGTCGGACGCGCGTCGGACTCCCCGCCCGAGCAGCCGGCGAGGAAGACGAGGGCGACGAGTACGGGAGCGAGCGAGCGCATGCGGCGCGCACCGTAGCAGGTGTTGAGAACAGGTATCATTATCACCATGACGTGGACGAATGCCGCTCTCGAGCGACTTCGCGATGCGAGCGGTCGCAGCGGGAGCGCACGACGACTGGTCGTCGAGTTCCTCGGCGAGCAGGACTGCTGCCTCTCGGCCCAGGAGATCCACGACGCCGTTCGTGCGCGGGGCGGACGTGTCGGGATCGCGAGCGTCTACCGGGCGCTCGACGGTATGGACGCGCTCGGGCTCGTGCAGCGCATCGATCTCGGTGACGGCGTCGCGCGCTTCGAGCCCGCGCACGCCGGCGGCGACCACCACCATCACCTCGTGTGCGACGACTGCGGCAAGGTCGAGCCGTTCGAGGACGCCCGCCTCGAATCTGCGATCGCGCGGGTCGCCGACGGTCGCGGCTATGCCGTCGCGGCCCACGATGTCGTCCTGCGCGGGGCGTGCGAGGATTGCCGCCACGACGGTGGCTGACGCGCACTCCAGAAAGACGCTCGACGGCCTCCTCGCCGAGGCGCGTAGCCGACTCGATCGGCTCGCGCCGCGCGACGCCCTCGAGGCGCAGCGAGCAAGGTGCTCTGCTCGTCGACACCCGCTCGAACGACGAGCGCTCGCGCGACGGCGTGATCCCCGGCGCGGTGCACATCCCCCGCTCGGTGCTCGAGTGGCGAGTCGATCCCGACGCCGATCCGGCCTTTCACAACGGTCACATCGTCGGACTCGACCAGCATCTGATCCTCGTCTGCGCGCACGGCGAGTCGACCAGCCTCGCCGCCGCCACCCTCCAGGAGCTCGGCTTCGCGCGCGCGACCGACCTCGTGGGTGGGTTCGCCGCCTGGGAGAAGGAAGGGCTCCCCGTTCACGCGGCACCGGAGGTCGACGCGGACGCACGCCCCGGAATGGGCGGACCGGACTCGTAGAGTCCCGGGCGTGGCCGTCGAGCTGACCGGAGCAACCCTCTCGCTGGACGACGTCGTCCGGGTCGCGCGCCGAGCCGAAGCCGTCGCGCTCTCGGCCGACGCCGAAACGCGGATGCGTCGCGCACCGGAGGATCGTCGAGCTCGCGTTGGACTCGCGGGACGAGGACGTACGGCCTGACGACCGGAGTCGGGATGCGACGCGACGCGGACGTCGGCGCAGACGATGCCCGAGCGTTCAACCGCTCGGCGATCCTCGGTCACCTCGTCGGGCTCGGACCGCCGGCGCGCGAGGAGGTCGTGCGTGCCGCCCTCCTCTGCCATGCGAACGCGCTCGCCGCCGGACACCAGGGAGCGCGTCCCGAGGTCGCGGCCGCGTACGTCAGAGCGCTGAACGACGGCGACGTGCCGCGCGTCAGCTCACTCGGGACGGTCGGCCAGTCGGACCTCGCACAGAACGCCGATCTCGCGCACGGGGCGCTCGGCGACCTCGAGCTCGAGGCCGGCGAGGCGCTCGCACTGTTGAACGGCAACGCGTTCTCGACGGGACAGGCTGCCCTCGCGATCGCCGACGCTCGCTCGTGGCTCGAATGGGCGGACGCGGCTGCTGCACTCGACTTCGAGGCGTTCCGCGGTAACGTCGGCGCCCTCCATCCCGCGATCGCGGGCGTCCGACGATCGGCCGGTGTCGCGGAGACGCTGACGCGCGTCAACGCACTGCTCGAGGGGAGCGGGCTCTTCGCCGACAGCGCGTCCCGCTTCCTGCAGGACCCGCTGAGCTACCGCTGTGTCCCGCAGGTTCACGGCGCCGCTCGCGACGCACTCGCCTTCGTGGAGAGCCAGGTCGCCGTGGAGCTCAACTCGCACCAGGGGAACCCGCTGGTCGTTCCGGACGAGGAGCGGCTCGTCTCGGTCGGGAACTTCGACTCGCAGGCACTCGCGACCGCGCTCGATCTCGCACGTCTCGCGCTGGCCCCCGTGCTCACGGCTGCCGTCGAGCGCACGCTGAAGCTCCTGAGCCCGCGGTTCAGCGGCCTCACCGAGGGTCTGGTAGCCGCCGAGGGTTCGTGGCAGGACGGACTCTCCGAGCTCGGCGTCGCCGCGCAGGCGATCGCCGCCGAGGCGAGGCTGCTCGCGCAGCCCGTCTCGATCGAGCTCGCGTCGACGATGCAGGAGTCCGGCGTCGAGGACCGGATGTCGCTCAGCTCGCTCGGAGGCCGCCGTCTCGACGAGATGCTCGGCCTCGCGGCGCGCCTCGTCGCGATCGAGCTCGTGGTCGCCGCACAGGCCATCGACCTGCGCGGGGATCTCGAGCTCGGCGCCGGCGCGGCCACGACGCACGCATTCGTGCGCGAACGCGTCGCGTATCTCGATGCGCCCGAGCGCATGCCCCTCCCGCTCGAAGAGCTCGCGAGCACGATCCGAGGAGACGCGCCGCCGGCATGACGACGTACGACCTGCACCAGCACCTCTGGCCGGAGACGTTCGTCGGAGCGCTGCGGGAGCGCAAGACGCCGCCTCGGCTCGACGGCAACGTCCTCGAGACGTGCGAGGGACGCTTCGAGGTCGACCTCGCGCAACACGACCCCGATACCCGCCTCGCGGCCCTCGACCGCGACGAGATCGACATCGCCGTGCTCTCGCTCCAGCCGAGTCTCGGGCTCCGCGACCTGGCGGCGCCCGAATGCGAGGAGCTCGAGTTCGCGTGGGCGGACGCCGTTCGCGAGCTCGATTCGACGCGCTTTCGCGCGTTCTCCCCGTCGTGCGTCCGGGAGGGATTCGTCGGAGTCTCGCTCGGCTCGTCCAGCTTCGTCGACTTCGACGCCGTCGCGCCGACGCTCGATGCCGCCGCCACGGCAGAGACCATCGTCTTCGTCCATCCGGAGGCGGGCCGCGCCACCGACGTCGAGCGGCCCGAGTGGTGGGAGTGGGTCGTCGGCTACCCGGCGCGCATGCAGGAGGCGTACGTCGCGTGGCTCGCCTTCGGCCGGGAGCGGTGGCCGGCGCTGCGCGTGCTCTTCGCGATGCTCGGCGGCGGCGGGCCGTTCCAGCTCGAGCGGCTGGCGCGCCGCGGGGTCGACGTCCGGTCTGCGCTCGACCCGAACACCTTCTTCGACGTCTCCACGCATGGGCGGCGGGCGATCGAGCTCTGCGTCCAGACGTTCGGCGTCGGACAGCTCGTGTACGGCAGCGACACGCCCGTCGTCGACTCTCGCCCGACACTGGATGCCGTCCGCGGTTTCGGAGATGCTGTGACCCACGTTCTCCAGTCAGACACACCGGCGCGCATCCTGAGTTGACCCCACTCGCAGACTGGCTCCGTGAGCGGGTCCCTCCGGACACCGACCTCGACCGTCCGAGGATGTCCGAGCTCGCCGCCGAGCTCGTGGCGACCGAGCATCTGTGGCGACCCCACGTGCAGCACGACAAGGACGCGCGCTTCTACCAGCAGCTCTATCGCGACCCGAACCTCGATGTCTGGCTCATCTGCTGGGTCGACGGCCAGAACACGGGCTATCACGACCACGACCGCTCGTCGGGCGCCGTGTGCATCTGCGAGGGGACGCTGTACGAGGACTGGTTCCGCGTCGAGGAGGACGGGTGGGTGCGCGAGCAGACGACCGAGCATGGGCCCGGTGGCCGCTTCGACTTCGACGCCTCGGACATCCACGGCGTCCGACATCCGGGCCCCGACGCGGCGCCGGCGACGTCGATCCACTTCTACTCCCCCGCTCTCTGGCGCATGGGGCACTACGAGCCCGGCCCTCGCGGCATGCGTCGCGTCGGCATGACCTACGCCGACGAACTCGTCGGCGCGGCCTGAGCCCAGTCGCCGACCGACCCGCCTTGACGTGGGCGTCCCCCGCCTGTCATAAACGGTCGATGCCGATTTCGCGGGAGAACACGAAGCGGCGACCGCCGTAACCACGGAAGGGAGACCCGGGGATGGATCGCGAGACCAGAAGACTCGTCGAGGAGTTCCGCCGCAACGAGGCGAGCCCGATCGAGAACAACCTGATCGACGAGCTCGTCGCAGGCGAGCTCGACCGTCAGGACTTCCTGCGGCGCGCGGCCGTGTTCGGCCTCGGCGCCGGCACGGTCGGGCTGCTCTTCAAGTATCTCGGTGAGCCGGAGCTCGCGTTCGGCGCCCCGGTCGCGGGGGGCAAGGTGGGCGGCACGCTGCGCGTCGGCACGGTCGCCTACAACTCGAGTCTCGAGCCCTACGGATTGAGGGAGGCAGGCTCGCTCGGACTCGCCGGGATTCCGGGCGAGTACCTGACCTACACGAACAACAACCTCCAGCCGAAGCCCTGGCTTGCCACCAGCTGGAAGCCGAACAAGGACCTGACGGTCTGGACGTTCCAGATCCGTCGGGGCGTGAAGTTCCACAACGGCAAGACGCTGACCGCCGACGACGTCGTCGCGAGCTTCCGGCAGTACCTCAACCAGAAGACGTCGCAGATCCTCTCGGCGCTGCCGGCGACGATGATCGAGCCATCGGGCGTCGTGAAGACCGGGCCGTACTCGGTGCAGTTCCGGCTGAAGGCGCCGAACAACGCCTTCCCGTACCTCGTGAGCCAGACGACGTACCAGGCGATCATCCAGCCGGCCGCGATCGCGGCCAAGCCCGACACGTGGGTCTCGAGCGGGATGATCGGGACCGGCCCGTTCCGGCTGAAGAGCCAGAACAAGCAGCGCGCCGAGCTCGTTCGCAACAACAACTACTGGGGCGGAAAGCCGCCGCTCGACCGGGTCGTCGTCACGTTCTACGCCGACCCGGCCCCGATGGTGCTCGCGCTGCGCGGCGGCCAGCTCGACGTCGTCGTTCAGATGTCTCCGCAGCAGTCCAGGAGCTTCAAGAACAACAGCAAGTACCGCGTCTACACGGTGCCTGTCTCGTCGCACAACATGTTCGGCCTTCGCGTCGACACCGACCCGTTCAAGGACGCTCGCGTGCGGCGCGCAATCGCGCTCACGCTCAATCGGCCCGACATCATCAACCGGGTCCTGCTCGGAGCCGGCGCCGTCGGCAACGATTCGCCCTTCTTCAACAAGTTCCCGTCGAGCGTCCCGCTCCCGCAGCGCAAGCAGAACCTCCAGCAGGCCAGGACGCTTCTGAGAGACGCGGGGCAGGAGAACCTCAGGTTCACGATCACGACGCACAACCAGTTCGACGTCCCCGACTATGCGGCTGCGATTCAGGCGGCCGCCAGGCAGGCGGGAATCACGATCGATCTGGACGTGATGACCTACGACGACTACTACGCGGCGGTGGGCGGCGGCGACTATGCGACCACCACGCCGTGGCTCAACAAGCCGGCGACGATCACGGAGTACGGCGCCCGTGGGGCACCGAACCTCTACCTCACGGCGGCGTACCAGACGGGTGGGATCTGGAACGCGTCGAGGTACTCGAACAACCAGTTCGACGCGGCGACGCGGGCGTACCTCGCGTCCGCCGACCTCAAGACACAGCGCAAGCACGCCAAGACGATGGAGACCCTCCTCCTCCGGGACACGCCGGTGATCACTGCGTACTTCCTCGCGTTCACGGGCGCTTCGTCCAGCAAGGTGCGGAACTACGCGGCCGATCCGATTTCGCACATCCGTGTCGCGAAGACCTCGCTCGCCTAGAGGAAAGGACCGGACGGCCGGAGCCTGACTCCGGCCGTCCACCCACAACGCGCGCCGATGGGCCGTTACATCGCGAAGCGGCTCGGGCTCGCCGTGATCACGCTCGTCCTGCTGAGCATGATCGTGTTCGCCGCATCCCAGCTCCTGCCGGGAGACCTCGGACGATCCGTGCTCGGGCGCGACGCCAGCGCCGAGGCGGTGGCCGAGTACAACCACGAGCACGGGACCGATCGCGCAGCGGTTGTCCAGTATCTCGACTGGGCCGGAGGCGTGGCGCGCGGCGACCTCGGCAACTCGCTCGTCCCTCCGGAGGAGCCCGTCTGGAGCGTCATCCGACCGGCGCTCGTGAACTCGCTGAAGCTCGCCGTCTACGCGTTCGTGCTCGTCGTGCCGTTCGGTCTTCTCGGGGGAGTCCTGGCCGGGCTCCGGGCCGGGAAGGCGGCTGATCGCGGGATCACGGTCGTCGGGCTCTCGCTCGCCGTCGTCCCCGAGTTCGTCACGGGTCTCGTGCTCATCCTCGTTCTCTCGATCTGGGCGGGCTGGCTGCCGGTCACCGCCCAGTGGGAACCCGGCTCCGGACCACTCAGCCAGGTGGAGCATCTGACGCTGCCCGCGATCGCGCTGACCCTCGTGCTGTTCGGCTACATCGCCCGCATCACTCGCGCCGGAGTCGTCGAGGCCCTCGACGCCGACTACACGCGAACGGCGTTTCTGAAGGGATTGCCCCGCAAGACGGTGATCCGGCGGCACGTCCTTCGCAACGCCCTCTTTCCCACCATCGCCGTCGTCGCGACGCAGGTCGGCTATCTCCTCGGCGGGCTCGTCGCGATCGAGCTCCTCTTCAACTACCGGGGAATCGGCCTGACCACGCTCGAGGCCGCACAGCTGAAGGACTACACCGTGCTCTCGGCGGGGGTGCTGGTCATCGGATTCACGTACGTCGTCGTCACGCTCGTCGCCGACGTGCTCTCCGCGCTGCTGAACCCGCGCATCCGGTTCGAGGCGTCCGAGTGAGTTCGGCGGCGCTGCCGACCGGACGCTCCGAGGCGAGCGTCGCCCGGCGCGAGCGGACGCGACTGCTGCTGCGGAGCCCGGCTTCATCATCGGCGCCGCGGTCATCCTCTTCTGGATCGTGTGCGCCGTCCTCGGCGACCACATCACGCCCTACGACCCTCGGTTCGACCAGACGCCGGAGATCGGTGTCGCCCCCTCGACACAGCACTTCTTCGGTACGGACCGACTCGGTCGTGACGTCTTCTCGAGAGTCCTCGCGGGCTCGAGGGACATCCTGCTGATCGCGCCGCTCGCGACCTTGCTCGCAACGCTCATCGGAACAACGCTCGGGCTCGTCACCGGGTACTTCAAGGGGATCGCGGACGACACGATCAGCCGTGTCATCGACGCGCTCCTCGCCATCCCGCTGATCCTCCTCGCCGTCACCGTCGTGGCCGCCCTCGGCAGCCGGTCGACGTGGACGGTGATCATCGTGATCGCGGCCGTCTTCTCCCCCATCGTGGCGCGCACCGTTCGAGCGGCAGTCCTCGTCGAGGCCGACCTGGACTACGTCGAGGCGGCTCGGCTCCGAGGAGAGCGGTCGCCGTACGTGATGTTCTCGGAGGTCCTCCCGAACGTCATGCCGCCCATCCTCGTCGAGGCGACGATTCGCCTCGGCTATGCGATCTTCGCGGTGGCGACGCTCAGTTTCATCGGATTCGGCCTGCAGCCGCCGTCCCCGGACTGGGCCGTGCAGATCGCCGACAACTACCAGGATCTTGCGTTCGAGTGGTGGTCGGTGCTCTTCCCGGCACTCGCGATCGCCTCGCTGGTCGTCGCCGTCAACCTCGTCTCGGACTCGGTTCAGCAGGTGCTCGAGCGATGACGGACACGCCTGCACTCGAGCTTCGCGACGTCGACGTCGTGTACACCGTGCGCGGAATCGACCGTCCCGTGCTCCGCGGCGTCTCGCTCGAGGTCGGCCGCGGCGAGTCGTACGGGCTCGTGGGCGAGTCGGGATGCGGGAAGTCGACAGCGGCGCTCGCGATCGTCCGCTACCTCGCCCGGAACGGTCGCGTGTCCGGCGGCTCGATCGCCGTTGCCGGCCGGGACGTGCTTCCGCTCCGCGGCGGGGCGCTGCGCCGATACCGCGCGGAGACCGTGTCGATGGTCTACCAGAACCCCGGCGCCGCCCTGAACCCGTCGATCCGCGTCGGCGCACAGGTCGCCGAGGCCTTCACGGTTCTCGGCGCATCGAGAAGCGCAGCCGAGGAGCGGTCCCGCGAGGCGCTGGCGCACGTCCAGATCGCGGACCCCGGCTCGGTGATGTCCCGATTCCCGCACCAGCTCTCGGGGGGAATGCAGCAGCGGGTCGTGATCGCGATGGCCCTCGCGAAGAACCCCGCCCTTCTGGTCCTCGACGAGCCGACGACCGGACTCGACGCGACGGTCGAGGCAGAGGTGCTGGACCTCGTGTCGCGGCTCCAGCGGGAACTCCACACCTCCGTGCTGTTCATCAGCCACAACCTCGGAGTGATCTCGAAGATGTGCTCGCGCGTCGGCGTGCTGTACGCCGGCAGGCTCGTCGAGGAAGGCCCGGTCGACACGGTCCTCCGCGATCCGCGCCATCCGTACACGGTCGGCCTTCTGCGCTGCATCCCGCGCGGGGGTGTCCAGAAGGACCACGGCCGGCTCGACACGATTCCCGGATTCCTGCCCGCACTCGGAACGGAGCTACCCGGCTGCGTGTTCGCCGATCGCTGCGCGCTGGCGGACGAGCGCTGCCGGATCGAGGAGCCACCGCTGATCACGATCGAGGGCGGTCACGAGAGTCGGTGCTGGTATCACGACCGCGCACCGGAGCTCCCGCGCGAGGAGGCGGCCGACCTCGAAATCGCGCCGGTCGACCGCGACTCCGCACCGATCGTCAGGGTCGAGGAGCTGTCCAAGGTGTTCAAGCAGCGCGGCCACGAGGTGCACGCGCTCGCTGACGTCAGCGCGGCGATCTGGCCCGGCGAGACGCTCGGGCTCGTCGGCGAGTCGGGCAGCGGCAAGACGACGCTCGCGAGGACGCTGCTCGGCATCGTCCCGCCGACGTCGGGAACGGCGCTTCTCGAGGGCGACCCCCTCCCCACGCGCTACCAGAAGCGATCGCGCGAGCAGCTGCGCGCGCTGCAGATCGTCTTCCAGAATCCCGACTCGGCACTCAACCGGCGCCACTCGGTGCGGCGCATCCTGCTCCGGTCGCTGAAGAAGCTCGCCGGGGTGAGCGGCTCGGCGGCGGAGGCCCGCGTCCAGGAGCTCGCGCACCGCGTCCGCCTCACGGAGCGCACGCTCACGCAGAAGCCCGCGCAGCTCTCGGGCGGTCTGAAGCAACGCGCGGCGATCGCAAGGGCGTTCGCCGGCGACCCGAAGCTCGTCGTCTGCGACGAGCCGACCTCCGCGCTCGACGTCTCCGTGCAGGCGGCGATCCTGAATCTCCTCGTCGAGCTGCAGGCGGAGAAGAGGGTGGCGTACCTCTTCATCTCGCACGACCTCGGTGTCGTCCGCTACATCTCGGACCGGATCGCCGTCCTCTACCTCGGCCGATTGCAGGAGCTCGGGCCGGCGGACGTCGTCTTCGACGGACCCCACCATCCGTATACGGAGGCGCTGCTCTCGGCGGTGCCGACGGTCGACGGCGGAGGGCGAGAGCGCATCCGCCTGCAAGGCGACATCCCGAGCGCGGCCTCGCCCCCGTCGGGCTGCGTGTTCCACACGCGCTGCCCCCGGATGCTGGGCGCCGTGTGCGAGGAGACGGAGCCGCCGCTCGTCGAGGTTGAGGAAGATCACCACATGCGCTGCCACATCCCGATCGAGGAGCTCCGCCGCCTGCAGCAGAAGGAGGCGGCGACGGCGTGAGGATCCGCGCGGTCGTACTGGAGGAGACAGGAGGGCCGCTGACGCCGGGCGAGCTCGAGCTCGCACCGCCCCGCCTCCAGGAGGTCCTCGTCCGGCTGCACGCGAGCGGCGTCTGCCACTCGGACTGGAACGCGGTCGACGGGACCGCCGAGAATCCGTGCCCGTGCGTGCTGGGGCACGAGGGCGCCGGCGTCGTCGAGGCGGTCGGCGAGGGTGTAACGCGGGTCGCGGTCGGCGATCACGTGGCGCTTTCCTGGGCCCCCTGGTGCGGCGAGTGTGAGGAGTGCCGGCGCGGCCTTCCACAACTGTGCGCGACGGTGTGGCCGGCGATGGCGACGGGCGGGCTGATGGACGGCACGCCTCGGCTCTCACGCGACGGCGCGCCCGTCTTCCATTACTCGTTCCTCTCCACCTTCGCCGAGGCGTGCGTCGTGCCCGAGCGCTCGTGCGTGAAGATCGACGCCGACGTGCCCTTCGACGTCGCGGCCCTCGTCGGCTGCGCGGTGACGACCGGTGTCGGCGCCGTCTGGCGCACGGCGGGCGTCCAACGCGGGGATCGTGTCGCCGTGATCGGCTGCGGCGGCGTGGGGTTGTCCGCGCTCATGGCGGCCGTGGCAGCCGGCGCCGAGCCGGTGATCGCCGTGGACGCGGCTCCGGGCAAGCTCGCCGCCGCGCGTGACTTCGGCGCAACCGGCACGGTGCTGTGGCAGGGCTCGGCTGCGGAGACCGCCGAAGCCGTCCGCGAGGCGTCTGGGGGCGGCGTCGACTACGCGATCGAGGCTACCGGCCGACCGGAGGCGATGGAGACCGCGTTCCTCTCGACGCGCACCCGCGGTGCGGCAGTGCTCATCGGGATCCCCCGCCCGGACGCCGTGCTGTCCCTGCCCGCAGCGACGATCCCGCGCATGGAGCGGCGCGTCCTCGGCTCGATCTACGGCTCGTCGAAGCCCGAGCGTGACTTCCCCGACACGCTCGAGCGCTATCGCCGGGGCGACCTGCCTCTCGATCGGCTCGTGTCGCACCGCCTACCGCTCGAGGAGGCAGCGCGCGGATTCGAGCTCATGCAGTCCGGAGAAGCGTTGCGGGTGGTGCTCGAGCCGTGAGCCCCGAGGAGCTCGACGGAAGGATCGGCGAGGGCTGGAGTGGCACCGCTCCGAACGGAGCGCACGTCAACGTCGTCCTCGCGCGCCGGGGGAGCCCGACCGCCGCCGCGGCCGTCTCGATGCTTGCACACCCCACCCCGGGTCACACGCCCGTGCTCGTCTGCGTCGGCCCGACCCAGGCCGAGTACGAGCCGGTGTGGCCGCCGACGCTGATGATGAACAAGGCAACTGCACTCGAGGAGCGTCACCAGACGATGACGTGGGGCGCGGCCCAGCTCGGGATCGGACAGGGCGTGCTCGACGCCGTCGCCGACGGGCTCGTCGAGGCGACCGACGACCTCCTCGTGCTCGTCGCGGTCTGGGTCGACGCGGCGGCCGACGACGAGACGGCCGTTCGGGAGGCGAACCGCACGGCGACGCGCAAGGCTATCGGCGTGTGCGTCGCGGGACGCGACCCGACGGCGGCGGCCGCGCTCGTCGAGCGCCGCGACTCGCTTCGGAATCCGTTCTACTCCGGCGAGTGAAGATCGCGTCCATCGAGACGCGGCGGTATCGATACCCACTCGAGCCGCCGTTCCTCGCCGCCTGGGACCCGGAGCCACGAACGTCCCAGGAAGCGACGGTCGCGGTCGTCCGCTCGGACGACGGCATCGAGGGCTACGCGAGCGGCGACGCGCTGCCGGACCGCGAGCTGCTCGAGCGGCTGCTGCTCGGCCTCGACGTCTCCGACACGGAGACAGTCCACGGGATCGTCGAGACGGTCGACTTCCACCACGGGCGCAACTGGATCGCCGAGGTGGCGGTCTGGGATCTCATCGGGCGCGCGCGGGACGAACCGGTCTGGCGCCTCCTCGGCGGCGAGCGCGACCGGATCCTCGCGTACGCGTCGAGCGGCGAGCTCGTCGACGCCGACGAGCGCGTGCGCCGGTGCGCCGCCTTGCGCGACGCGGGCGTGCGCGCCGTGAAACTCCGCCTCCACTCGCAGGACTGGCGCGTCGACCTCCCCGTGATCGCCGCGGTTCGCGAGCACGGTGCCGGAGCTCGACGTCATGGTGGACGCGAACCAGGGCTGGCGCATGCCGGGCGACCTGACGCCGCGCTGGGAGCTGGCCACCGCCGTCGAGTTCGCTCGCGAGCTCGAGCGACTCGGCGTGTACTGGCTCGAGGAGCCGCTGCCGACCGACGACCTCGAGGGATACGCGGAGCTGGCGGGCGGCGCAGGGATTCGCATCGCCGCGGGCGAGATGGTCCGGACCGAGGCCGAGGCGCGGGCGCTCCTGAGCCGCGGCGGCGTCGCCGTCGTTCAGCCGGACGTCGTGCTCGTCCGGAGGAATCGTCGCCGCGGGTCGGATCGCCGAGCTGCGCCGCCGAGCCTCGGGCGCACCTGGAGCCCGCACACGTGGTCGAACGGCTACGGGCTCCTCGCGAACCTGCACGCGGCGCTCGCGTTCTCGACCTGCCCGTACCTCGAGGTACCGCTCGATCCGCCTGCCTGGTCGGCCGAGCGCCGCGACTGGCTGCTTCCCGTCGTCCTCGAGGTCGCGGCGGACGGCACGATCGCGCCTCCTCCAGGGCCGGGGCTCGGAGTCGTGCCCGACTTCGATGCCCTCGAGCGCTACCGGATCGGCTGATGCGGATCCGCGCCGCAGTCCTGCACGAGCCCCGTCGTCCGCTCGTCGTCGAGGAGGTCGAGATCGCGCCGCCGCGCGAGGACGAGGTGCTCGTCCGCGTCGCCGCGGCCGGCGTATGCCACTCGGACGTGCGCCTGGCGGACGGTGAGCTGGGCGACGGACGCTGGCCCATGGTGATGGGTCACGAGGGCGCCGGCGTCGTCGAAGCGGTCGGCTCGGCCGTGTCGCACGTGGCGCCCGGCGACCACGTCGGCTTCTGCATCGTCCCGGCGTGCCGCACGTGCGAGGAGTGCGCGGCGGGGCGGTTCCACCTGTGCGTCCCCGCGGGCGAGAACGGGCCGCGCGGGACGCTCATGGACGGGACCTCGAGGCTGTCGCTGCCCGACGGAACCCCGCTCCAGCACGCTCTCATGACCGCGTGCTTCGCCGAGCTGCACGGTCGTCGCAGCAGCCGGCGCCGTACCGCTGCCTCGCGAGCTCCCGCTCTGGCAGGCGTCGCTTCTCGGGTGCGGCGTCGTCACCGCGTTCGGCGCGGTCCGGAACGTCGCCCGGGTCGGCCCCGGCGAGTCGGCGGTCGTGGTCGGTTGCGGTGGCGTCGGGCTGCAGGTCGTCACCGCGCTTCGCATCGCGGGCGCTGCTCCGATCATCGCCGTCGACCTCGACCCGGCGAAGCTCGAGCTCGCGCGAGAGCGCGGAGCGACGCACGCCGTGGAGTCCGGCTCGGCGACGACCGCAGCACGCGTCGTGAAGCTGACGGGGCGCGGCGCGGATCACGCGTTCGAGGTCGTCGGACACCCGGACACGATGCGCCTCGCCTGGGACTGCATCCGGCCGGGCGGCAGCGCGGTGGTCGTCGGGCTCGCCCCGCGCGGTGTCGACGTCTCGCTCCCTGCGATCGAGTTCCTCTCCGACAAGGGGATCCGCGGCTCGTACTACGGCTCGGGCGACGCCGGCGCGGACATCCCACGGCTCGCGGAGCTCGCGCGAGCGGGCGAGCTCGATCTCGGAGGCGTCGTGACGTCGGTCGAGCCGCTCGAGGCCGTCAACGACGCGCTCGACCGACTCCGCCGCGGCGAGGGGGCCCGCACGGTCCTCGTCGTGGACCGAGCGCTCGCCGGCGTGTAGGGGACGGTGCGGTCAGGCGGACTCGGTGTCTCGTTGCCTCGACGAGATCCTCGAGCTGACCGCGATCCGTCCGATCGCCTGCTGCTCGAGCTGGCGGGCGCACTCGCGCGAAACGCCGAGCTCCCGCGCGAAGGCATCCAGCGATTGCTGCGCGGTGCCCCGAAGCGGGCTCGAGCCGTGCCGTCGGCGGAGGATGGATGTTCGGGACGCGTCCCCAACGGTCTCACCCACGAATCACCCAAATTGGGGTAGGCGCCCCCCGGAGCCGCGCCGATGGTCCGTCCGCATCCGCCCTCACCCATCGACCGCGGACTGCGGAAGGAGTTGCGGCAATGTTCAATCGGATTCGCACCCGCCTCGACGGAAGATCCGAACAGGGTTTCACCCTGATCGAGCTTCTCGTCGTGATCATCATCATGGGCATCCTCCTCGGCGATCGCGGTCCCCTCGTACCTCGGGTTCCGCGACCGTGCGGCGAACAACGCGGCCAAGGAAAACCTCCGCGAGGCAGTTCCGTCGGCAGAGGCCTACTACTCGGACAACGACACGTACGTCGGCATGGATGCGGCGGCCCTCACGGCGATCGACTCCGGCGTCTCGCCGACCCTGACCGTTGCCTCGGCGGCCGAGGGCGCCTACTGCCTCACAGACACCGTGAGCAGCAAGGTGTGGAGCGTCGCAGGCCCAGACCCGTCGAGCGCGGACTTCTACCCCAGCGCCGACTGCACGTAACCAAGGCCGTCGACTCTGGATCGAAGGAGGCGCGGGAATCCCGCGCCTCTTCTCGTTTCAGCCCACCCAACCGGTGCCTGTACGAACCCCCGAACGCTGCGGCGGCGACGTCAGCACCCGGCCCCCGACGGCCCAGAAGCCCGCTGCGGTCAAACTGCCGTCAAGCAGAGGCCGCGCGTCGCGAACCGGTTCCCCGCACGAATCGAGGACACGCTCCGTTACGGGAGTCTCCACGGCCGAGTCGCGTCGTCGGCGCCGAGTGCCCGCATGAGCTTTGGCGGGCTCCCTCGACCGCGTTTTGTCGCCGCCCGGCGCCTCACGCGCGACGGCTCAGAAGAGCCCGGGGTACGCGTCGAGGATCGCATCCCCGAAGAACAGCGCCACGATCGCCCCGAGCGAGAGGAACGGGACGAACGGAACGCCCATCCTGCGCGCCGAGGAGCGGCGCCGCGGTACCAGCACTGCAGCGGCCACGAGCGCCGCGAACAGTCCGATCATGAGCGCGACCGTCACCGAGGCGACGAGCATCGCGCCGAGGAGCAGCGCCAGCTTCACCTCCCCCATGCCGAGCCCCTTCGGATACGCGCGCCCGACGAGGAACAGCCCTCCCGCCGCGATGAGCGCCCACGCGAGCCATGCGAGTGACGCATCGATCGCCGTGTGCGCGACGAGCAGGACACCGGCTGCCGGCACGACGATCCGGTTCGGAACGATGCGGTCGTTCATGTCGATGACGGAGAGGACGACGAGCACAGCGCAGAACCCCGCCGCGAGGGCCGCCTGGGCAGTGACGCCGTAGACGGCGAAGCACGTCGCGATCAGGAGAGCGGTGACAGCCTCGACGAGCGGATACGTCGGCGAGATGTTCGCAGCGCAGTGACGGCAGCGCCCGCGGAGTAGGGCGTACGACAGGACCGGGACGTTGTCGCGCCAGAGGATCTCGGTGCCGCAGTTCCCACAGGACGACGGCGGCCGCAGTAGCGACCGTCGCGCGGGGACGCGTGCAACAACGACGTTGAGGAAGCTCCCAAGCGCCAGCGCGGGCGCGAGGACGACTGCGGCGGCTGCGGCATTCATGACGAGCTAGCCCGCGTAGCTCCCAGTGTGCCGTGACGTGCACGATACACCCTCAGGTGGACGGCGCTGGCACCCGCCAAAACGGCGCGTCGGAGCACTGCTGCTCAGATCCATGGACAGCTCGTGCATCGGCACGAGCCGAAGCGCTCTTTAGGTCACGAGACAGGCGTCGCGCGCCGGCCAGCCGCGACAGAACACGGATCGGAGGACGGGCGAGCCCACGAGCCTCGCTCGGATGTGCGAGATCGCCACGGAGGAGACCGGCGATCGCGTCGAAGACGCCGGGCGCGCGCAGTGCCCACAGACATGCACGGGGGTAGCGATCGGCGACGCGCTTCGCCTTCCAGGACGCCGAGCGTGCTGATCGAGCGCGGTCGAGAGCGCAACCTCGTAGGCCTCCGGACGTCCATCGAGATCGCCGCGGCAGCCAGCTCCGCCGAGACGAACGCCTCGTACATCCCGTCACCCGACAGCGGATCGACGAGGCCGGCGGCGTCGCCGACGAGGAGCACGCGACCACGAGCAGCCGGAGCGCCGGCTCGCGCATCGGCAGGCGATGGCCGCGGACGCTCTCGAGCGTCGCCGGGTCCACGCCGTGCTCTCGGGCGAGCCGGTCGAGATGGCCGCGCAGGCGCGGGCCCTCCGACATCCACCCGCCGACCCCGAGGTTCGCGTGGTCGCCCTTCGGGAACACCCAGCCGTAGCCGCCGGGCACGATCCCGAGCTCCACCCAGGCAGTGCCCTCGTACGGCTCGCGGCCGAGCGTGCTCCACGGGACATTCCCCTCGAGCGCGACCCCACGGACGATCCCCTCACCGAGGTCCGCTGCCTTCGCGACGACGCCGTTCGCTCCGTCCGCGCCCACGACGAAGGACGCCTCGACGGTCGCCTCCCCGACGCGGGCACGGACACGCCTCGCCGTCGACTTCGAGCCGATCGACGGCGACGCCGTCGCGGAAGTCGGCGCCGGCCGCGACCGCACTGCTCCGCGAGGTACTGATCGAGAAGGCGGCGCTGGGTCATGTCGATGAGCGGCTCGCCCGTCTGCCGATCCGAGCCTCCGTCGGTATCCGACCCGCACGACCATGCGGTCGACGACGTGCTCGACGACCGGGCCGACGTCGCACGGCACGTGCTTGAGCGCGCGGCCGGTCAGGCCTCCGCCGCAGGGCTTGTCGCGCGGGAAGCGGGCCTTGTCGGCGAGGAGAACCCGTGCGCCCGCCCGCGCCAGGTGAATCGCGCTCGCGGAACCGGCCGGTCCGGCTCCGACGACGAGGACATCGAACCGTTCCATCCTGCGATCGTAGTGTGAGACACATGGCCCCGACCGTCGTCGAGATCGAGACACCGCACGGCCTCGCGCGTGCACACCTCCATGCGGCACGCAAGCCGAGGGCCGCACTCGTACTCGGACACGGCGCCGGCGGCGGAGTCGAGGCGCCCGATCTGGTGACGGCGCGCGACGCTGCGCTCGAGACGGGTCTGACCGTCGCGCTCGTCGAGCAGCCGTACCGCGTCGCGGGACGACGTTCGCCGGCCCCTGCGGCTCAGCTCGACGCGGCCTGGACGGCAGTCGTGGAGGCTCTCGCCGAGAGCCATCTCGCCGGGCTCGCGCTTCTCGTCGGCGGCCGCTCGGCGGGAGCCCGGGTCGCGTGCCGCACCGCAGAGGCGACCGCGGCCCTCGGCGTCGTCTGCCTCGCGTTCCCACTCGTGCCGCCTCGGCGAAGCGGGACGCCGACGAGTCGGCTACCGGAGCTCGATGCCGTAAGCGTCCCGACGCTCGTGGTCCAGGGCGCAGGCGATCGCTTCGGAGTCCCTCCGGCGGCTCCTGGCCGGACCGTCGTGGTCGTTCGGGGCGACCACAGCCTGCGCTCCGATCCCGACGCGATCGGTGCCGCTGTCCGGGGTTGGCTGGCAGAGGTCGTTCCCTAGACCGCGGCTACAATCACCCGCCCCGCAGGGATTCCCGAGTGGCCAAAGGGGGCGGGCTGTAAACCCGCTGGCTCAGCCTTCGGAGGTTCGAATCCTCCTCCCTGCATTCGCCGCGAGCGGGCTACACTCGCGACCCACGCCCTCTTAGCTCAGTCGGTAGAGCACCTCCATGGTAAGGAGGGGGTCGACGGTTCGAGTCCGTCAGAGGGCTCTTCAGGTTCCCGTATGGACCGACGCACGGGTTCGACGAGAAGGTCGGTCGCCCGCGCTGAGGGCAGGTGCGGGGTGCGATCGCCCACCCGCCCGATGCGTGCCCAGAAGCAGATTCGACTAGCGCCGATAATCCCGTCCCATGGCTCTCCAGAAGCTGATGGCGACGCTCGCAACGATGGTCATCTTCGGGAGTGGAGCTGCTGCGGCGGCTCTTGCCGACTCTCCGCCGACGACGAATGAGCCAACGACGAGCACGGAGACGACGGCGGAGACGACGACGACGAGTACCGAGACGACCACCACGATGGGCACGGAGACGACGACTACCCCCGCGGAGACCACGACGACGGCGCCGCCGACGCCGACGACAACCACCTCGTCAGCGCCCCCGCGGGCGAGTGGCAATGACACTCTTCCTCGGACGAGCGTGCCCGATGCTCCGTCCGGGAACGTGCGGGCGACGCGTCCGCATCGTAAGAAGCACCCGCACCGAGTCTCGAAGCCGCTCGAGGTGACACCGCCGCTCGGTCAAGGTGCGTACGTCTTTCCCGTCGTAGGTGTCTCGGGCTACGGCGATTCCTACGGCGCGTTCCGAGGCGACGTCCACGGGAAGTGGCACCACGGCGACGACATCTTCGCGCCGCTCGGCGCCCCGGTCGTGGCGGTCGCGAACGGAACGATCAACCGCGTCGGGCTGGCACAAGCGCGGCGGCTGGCGGCTCTGGGTGCGGGACGCGGCAGCCAACCAGTTCTACTACGCGCATCTCTCAGGCTATGCGCCGAGGGTGTTTCACACGAGGCACGTAAGGGCTGGAGACGTGCTCGGCTTCGTCGGCAACACCGGTGATGCCTTTGCCAGTCCACCGCACCTCCATTTCGAGGTTCACCCGCATCAGCTGCTCCGGCTCCGGTACGACGGGGCAGTTGATCCCACGACGTATCTCGACGGCTGGCTGCGCATGCGATCCGTCCACGCACCATTCCCGGTGCATCCGCGACTTCCGAGGCGCCCAATGTTCCGCAGAGAAGCTCGCCAGGTGTTCCGTCAGCTCCTCGTGGCTCGACACTTGATCGAGCAACCCACCACGCCGTTCGAGCCCCCGCACATCGACCACCGAGCGCACCGCAGTGCCCCCTCACCACAGCTCGAAAGTGTGCGTGAAGAACCGGCGATGCCGACGGTGAGTGCCGGAGGCTCCACGCCGACGGTGCCTCTGCTCGCCGCGCTGCTCGTCATCGCGGTCTTCGTGGCGACGCCGGCTCTGGCCGCGACGTTGCTCTTGCGCAGCAAGGTTTCTCGGGTCTCGTAGTGGCTGCTGCGCGCAACGATCGTCAGGCGGCGACTACCGAGCGTTTCTAGATACTCGGGTCATGGATCCGAGTAGCGCAGGAGCAATTCACTGACCGCGGCCACACTGACAAGGTGCTCTGTCTGCGGTGGAGGGCTCCCCGAGGTCTCGGTGCGAATGCGCGACCCATTCTGCAGTCGAGCTTGCTCGGAGGAGCACCATGGGACGGGAACGCGCGCCAGTCGAGATCGTGCCTCGCGGCAGCGGCTCGCCCACCAATTGGAGGAGGGGACTGACGCCGCGTCCCTGGAGCTGAGACGGGTCACGGTCGACGATCGCGCGATGCTTATCGCCGAGGGACGCTACGGGGAGGAGTTCGTGCGCGCCTTCGCCGCGTACCTCATCGCCCACAAGGAGCCGGTCACCACGCCCACCGTGACCTGGTTTTCGTACCGGGCAAGCGGTCCGACAATGCGTCTCTTCGACGATGACGACATGCCCTGAGCAACTTCCTTTCGAGCCCGTACCGTCGGAGTGCTAGCCGGTGACCTAGGGGACGAGCGGAAGGTAGCCGGCGCTGTGGCCGCTGCGGTTCGGGTGATAGCTCTCGCCGGTACTGAACAGGTTGAGCCCGTTCAACCAGGGACTCGAGGAGCAGACGGCGTGGCCAGTGAACGCGCTCAATGCACTCTTGTACGTGATCCCGTCGTTCAATGCGTGCGTCGCGATGACCCCATCGAGTGCCTCTGCCAGTGCATTTGCCTTCGTCCGCTCCGTCGAACTGATCCCGAGCGTTCCCAGACAGCTCGATCCCGAGAAAACCCGCGGGTAGCCAAGTACAACGATCTGTGCGCCGTCGGCAGCGCGCGACTTGACTGCCCCGTAGACCTGATCGAGCGCCCCACCGACTGTTGCCTCGAGGTTCGCACGGGCACTGTCGAGCGCCGCGGAGCAATCCCCGAGCGTGCACTGGTAGATGAGGTTCGCGAAACCAATGTCGTTCCCGCCGATCGTCATCGTCACGAGCGTCGTCGACTTCGTCACGGACTGAACCTGGGTCGCGAGCACGTCTGATGTCTTCGCTCCGGAGCACGCAACGAAGGTCAGCGACGTACCTGCGTGCCTCTGCGTGTACAGATAGGGGTATGCGTACACGCCTCGCTTGCACGTGCTGCTGAGCGTGTAGCTGCCCGTACCGACGCCTGACGAGTAGCTGTCGCCGAGGGCGACGTAACTCGATGAGGTCGCCGGCAGGACCCGAGCCGGCAAAGCCAAACGCGAGCGCCGCAAGCACAAGCGCTGCCGCGGCGAGGCGAACGATCGTCGGACGCGCAAGACCTCTCACGGCGACGGCGACCGTATCACCGACCCTGCGCCACGTCTAACGAGTCCTGCTGCGTTAGCGCGTAAGCGGCGCCGACGCCAGTTCGGCGTCGGGCTCGTCGCGGAAGGCGGCGCCACGTGGGATCGACCCCCATCCGGGACGCCGGCCCGCAATCACCAGCACGGTCGCCCAGATGCGCCAGAGCGCGGTCAGCGGCCGGTACCAGAACAGCTCGACCAGGCTCCAGGCGCCGAGCATGATCAGGTCGCGGTTGCGATAGCGGCGAAAGCCGACCTCTTCGATCAGGAGCGCGCTCGCCGTCTGCAGCTGCCCGATGAGGACGGGGACGAGGAGGAACGCGGCCGCGTACCACCAGGAGACCTGGTACCAGACGATCAGCGCGACCATGATCGCGTACCCCGCGATCTGCACGAACGGCCCGAGCACCTCGAACGCGAGCGCGTAGGGAAGGGCGAGCAGTCCGACGGCGCCGTAACGGCGGCGGCCGATCATCCGCCGGTGGATGCGCAGGTTGTCGAGCAGGCCGACGTGCCAGCGGATCCGCTGCCCGCGAAGCGGCGCCAGGCTGGTGGGGATCTCCGTCCAGGCAGTCGCGTCGGCGGCGTACGCGATCCGTGTTTGCGGCCTCGTGGGCCGAAGCTGATGATGGAGGCGCATCACGAGCTCCATGTCCTCGCCGAGGGTCTGCTTGGAGAGCCCACCCGCTGCGCGCAGGAGGTCGCGGCGGAAGACGCCGAACGCACCGGAGATGATCAGCAGGCCGTTCAGCCGCGACCACGCGATGCCGGTTCCCGAGAAAGCCGCGTAGGTACTCGCAGGTCTGGCTCGCCTCGACACCGGAATGCGGGACGCGCGGACTGGTGACGACGTTGTTCTCGATCACGGCGCCGTTCGCGATCCGGATCGTGCCGCCGACCGCGACCACGTCGTCCGGGTCGGCGGCGAAGACCTCGACGATTCGTTTCAACGCGTCTGCTTCGAGGAGCGTGTCGGCATCGACGATCGCCACGAGCTCGTTGCGGGCGATATTGAGACCCGCGTTGATCGCGTCGGAGCGGCCTCCGTTTGCCTTCCGCACGACCCGTAGCCGTGGATCGGTGCGGCTGACGTAGAGCTGTTCGATGGGTGCGGTCGCGATCGGCAGCCGATCGCCCACCGGCAGTTCGACCAGGTCGAACCTCCGCTTCAGCGCCGCGGTCGTGCCGTCCTCGGATCCGTCGTCGACGATCACGACCTCGAGTGGCTCGTAGTCGGAAGCGAGCAGCGACCGCGCGTTCGCCACGATCAACGGCTCCGTGTTGTACGCCGGCGCGATGATGCTGATGCCCGGCCGCCGCAGCCGTGCCGGCGGCGAGAACAGCTCACCGCGCTCGATCTTGATCAACGTGGCCTCGACGAGCGAGAGCACGATCAACGCCACCGTCGAGATGGCGTAGACGACGGCGAAGACGAAGATCGCGACCGAGGCGATCCACAGGATCGATCCTGCTGTGTCCATCTCAGACGACTCCGAGCGACGAGAGGGTCAGTGCGCGTTCGACCGGCCACGCTGATTCCTCTCGCCGGAGCGCCTGCCTGGCCGCCTCCCCAGCCAGAGAACCGCGCGAAAGGCGCACGAGTGACTCCCCGGCGCGAACGGCGGTGTCGCGGTCGGGATCGAGGAGTGCGTTCACCGCGAGCGCGACTCCTCGCGGATCGTCGTACGAGCCCAGTGCGCCGGTCGCAGCGCTCCGAACGGCCGCCTGCTCGTCTCGCGTCGCGTGGGCGAGCGCTTCCGGGAGCCGCTCGCCTCCGATCTGTCCCAGGGACTGCGCCGCAGCGCTCCGCACCGGCGCAGCCCCGTCGCCGAGCAACGGCTCCAGCAGCCGACGCGCACGCTCCGGCTCGGAGAGCGCGGCGACGCCGAAACACGATGCGACGCGAACGGACGCGATCTCCGAACCGAGCGCGTCCGCGAACACCGGCTCGGCTTCCGGGCCGAAGGCGACCAGTGCGTCATAGACGACTCCCGGCCCGACACGACCCGGCGATCGGAACAGCTCCGCCAATGACGGCAGCGCGACCGAGTCACCGATCCGCCCCAGAGCACGAACAGCGGACTCACGCACGTAGCGGTTCCGGTCGGAGAGGCGCTCGATCAGGACCGGGACCGTCTCCTCGGCGCCGATCCAGCCGAGCGTCCTGGTCGCGAGCGCGCGACGCCACGGCAGCCCCCTCGCGGTCGAGCGCGCGAGCGAGTCGACCGCGCCGGCCTCGCGCAGCACCGCGAGGGTCTGCAGGCGTTCCTCCTCCGAGGCCGGCTTCATCCGTTCGATCAGCATGGTCGCCGCGATCGGGCGCTCCAGCTCGTCGAACCTGCCGATCTGCGTGCGCAGCCACCGTGGATCGCGCGCGCGTGTCGCCGGATCCAGCTCACCGAGTATCTCCTCGACGCGCGCATGGAACTGCTTCGCGCGGCGCGTGCGGAAGTACTGACGCAGTCGTCGGGCGTGCACGGCGACCAGCACGAGCACGTTCAAGACGAGCAGCGTGAGCGCGACGGCGTCCGCACTCGCCCAAAACCAGGGCTGCTCGGCAACCGCGACCCCACGCAGGAACAACGATCGTCAGGAACATCGCGCCGTGGAAGCTACTCATTCGCCTGCGCGAGGGGCCGGCCGCACGGTTGGACCGGCCTTTCACTCCGGACGAGGCGAAGGCACAGGACGCCGAGAACCGGGCGAGGCTGGAGAAGGGCCGCACCGGCCGCTTCGAGCCGTTCCTGTCGGGCGAGGAGCAGCAGGCGCGGGCGAAGCGCGGCCGGACGCGCAACTAGCCGAGTTGATCCCGTAGGTGGGGCGGCGTAAGGTCCCATAACGGCGTTCAGGCTCCGAAAGGGGCGGGAACGTCGGGCACGAGTCGGGCGCTTCGACGCCGAGGCTCTGATCGGGTTCACGCCAGCGCCCGCGATCGGTCTATTCGTGCATCGGACGCCGAGGTCTTTAGCGAACAGCGACCTTCCACATCGGAGGCCCGTCCCCACCGTGGTCTCCGCCAGCAGCCGCCCTGCGCCCTTGCCGCGGGACACTCCTCCATCCCCGCTGGATGGCAGGGCGGCTGCCCCCTTGACACCAACGCTCGAATGCGACTACTGGGGGTGCCACTCCCCTAAGCACGAAGAGGGCTGGGTGACCTACCCCTGGGAGAACGACGCCGCACCCAACGCGCTGGGCGTCCTCCTCTTTTGCCCCCGTGCGCCACCGCCGTGTTCGGCCAACAACTCGACGCCGACGTCGAGCACGTCTGCATCTGGAAACCGCGGCCCCCGGCGAGCGGCGACGAGACGTAGCTTTCGCTTTTCGGCGCGTGCGCCTTGCGCTCGCACCATCTGACCGAGGGCGGTCGGCGAGGCGGCGTCTACCCCCAACAGGCTCCCCCTGCGCCGCCCTGCCGACCGTTCTAGGTCGCAAAGGATGCCCGCTCGCGGATCGGGGAAACTCACCCGATCGGGGGAAAGTGCAGTCCGGTCGAGTGGGAACACTGGAGGCGGTCGGCGAGGCGGCGCTTACCCCAGGAAGTCCCCCCGAGTGTCGCCCGCCGACCGCTCTCAGAAGCCTGCTCGCGGGTGATCCGGTGTGTCACTGGCCGATCGTCCAGACGGGAGTCATCGAGCGGGTGGAGGTACGCCGCGACGTCAGCGGAGCGAGTCGTCGTGCTCATCGACGATCGCCCACGCGTCGGCGCGCTCGTCCGTCTCGACCTTCAAGGGCCAACGGCCGATGCAGATGCCCTCCCGGCCGTCACGCGGGTCGATCGGCCGCTGCCAATACTCGACCCAGCCGTCCTCGTGCAGCTCCTTGACGGTGTGCCACTTCGGCATCCCGTCCTCGTGGACGTCGCGTTTGTGCGTGTCGAGCAACTCGCGCTGCGGATGCTTGACCCACGCCTCGGCGTATCGCCGGTAGCCCGGATCCATCCAGTCCTCGCCGAGGATCCGGTCGGCCTCGTTGCGGTCATCCATGGCCGCTCCTCCGCGTCAAGCGGACGGGGCCACCCCCACCCGAAAGGGTGGTCACGGGCGTACACGGAAGAGCAGCCCCGCAACTCGACTCTACAACGGCTTTCCGTCGAGCTCGAAGCGGCCCCGCAGGTGAACCGCGGCGAGTTACGCCGTGGCCCTGCGGCGTCTCACAAAGTAGTAGCCGGCGCCGCCCACGACGAGAATGAGAATGAGCAACGTTAGAAGCCAGGGCCACCAGCCGTGAGTTGCGACTAGCACGTCAACCTCCGTCGTTGGGTTAGGCCCATCACGGAGCGGCCGACGGTCCAGTATCTGCCGAAACGCGGAGGAATACCATCGCCCCTAGCCGGGGCGGACGATCGCGAGCACGACGTCGTAACGAATACCGGCCGCAGCAGCGATCTCCTCGATGCCGCGACCGGCCTCGAACAGGCGACTGATCTCCTTCCGCCACTCAGCCTCCGCCCGCTGGCGACGGCGAGTGATTCGCCGCAGTGCTTCGAGTTCGTCGTCCGTCATTGCCGCGACAGGATCGTAGGCCGCGACGAGGTCGCTCAACGAGCTCACGTCCATGTGAATGACCCCCGCGACGACGCAACGTCCGGGGGCCTGGCGACGAGGGAGTAACCCGTCGCGGTCTCATGGTGGCTCACGTTCGCGAGTCCTGCGCCGAATCAATGTCACGGTCCCGTCGTGACATAGATTCGTGACATGGAGCCCCGAAAACGGCCGTTTTTGGAGCCGGCATCGCTCCTACCGATCGAGCTCCTGAACCCGCCGGGACCCTGCGTGCAAGCGGCCTCGTGGCACTTTCTGTCGTCACCTGTCGCGACGTGGCACGAACGGCCTGGTTATGCGCCCGGAAGGATTCGAACCTTCGGCCTCGCGCTCCGGAGGCGCGCGCTCTATCCCCTGAGCTACGGGCGCGGGGAGCGGTCAGTGTAGACGAGCCGCTTTTCCGCGTCGGCGCGCGGCCCCGGCAGTAGGCTCGCGATCGATGGAGGTCCGCGCCGAGATCGTCCGGCTCCAGCTCGCCGAGACGTTCGTGATCAGCCGCGAGTCGCAGGACTGGGCGGACGTCGTCCACGTGACCCTTGCCCACGACAGCACCGTCGGGCGAGGAGAGGCCGCGCCGATCGACCGATACGGCGAGACCGCGGCCTCGGCGTTGGAGTTCGTCGAGCAGCACGGCCGGCTCGTCGGAGAGGATCCGTTCGCACTCGAGGAGGTCGGCGCCCGTCTCGCGGAGATCCCTGGCGAGCAGGCGGCGAAGGCGGCGCTCGACGCCGCCCTCCACGACTTGCAGGGAAAGCTCCTCGGCGTGCCGGTCACGCGGCTCCTCGGGCTTCCCCGCGGGGGACCTCCGACGTCATGGACGGTGTGGCTCGGCGATCCGGACGACATGGCCCGGCGGGCCGAGCGCGCCTCGGAGCGATTCCACAGGTTGAAGCTGAAGCTCGGCGGAGCGGACGGGCTCGACGTCGAGCGGGTGCGCGCCGTGAGCAAGGTGACCGAGCGGCCGCTCCAGGTGGACGTGAACGAGTGGTGGTCGCTCGACGAGGCGGTCGATGCGTGCGCGGAGCTCGGGAGGCTCGGAGTCGAGTACGTCGAGCAGCCGCTCAGGCAGGGAGACCCCGACGGCGCCGAGCTCCGCCGTCGTGCAGCGGTTCCGATCTACGTCGACGAGGATTGCCACACCCTCGCGGACGTTGCCGCCTGCGCGGAGATCGCCCACGGGATCACGATCAAGCTCGCGAAGTCGGGCGGAATCCGCGAGGCGATCCGCATGGCCCATGCGGCGCGTGCGCTGGGTCTCGGCGTGATGCTCGGCTGCATGATCGAGTCGGGGCTCGGGATCGCGGCCGGCTGTGCCGTCGCCCCGCTCTGCGACCACGTCGACCTCGACGGCAACCTGCTCCTCGCGCACGACCCCGCGCCCGGGCCCGAGTTCCGCGACGGCGTCCAGCTGGCGTCGGAGGGGGTCGGTCTTGGCTGCGGGTGAGCCGACGCTGATCCTCGCCGAGGGCTTCTCGGCGGACACTCACTACGGGAAGACGATGCGCGGTGTCCTGCGCTACCGGCGAGAGGACGTCGTTGCGATCCTCGACTCCGCACGCGCGGGCGAGACGGAGGATGGCCTGCCGATCGTCGCCGACGTCGCGTCGGCGCTCACGTACGGGCCGCGTGTCGCGCTCGTGGGTGTCGCGACCCAGGGGGGACGGTTCCCCCCGGCGTGGCGCGCGATCCTCGCCGACTGCGTCACGAGCGGCCTGTCGATCGAGAACGGCCTGCACCAGATGCTCGCCGACGACGAGGAGCTTCGACCGCTGGCCGACCGTCATGGCGTCGAGCTGCGCGACCTGCGCCGCCCGCCCGAAGGGCTCGATTGCCCGAGCGGGGAGAACCTCGAGGTGCGGGCAAGGATCGTCCTGACCGTGGGCTCGGACTGCGCGATCGGGAAGATGACGGTCGCGCTTGAGCTCGACCGCGATGCGCGTGCCCGCGGCATCGCCTCCCTGTTCGTCCCGACGGGGCAGACCGGCATCGCGATCGCCGGCTGGGGCATCTCGGTGGATGCCGTCGTCGCCGACTTCGTCGCGGGGGCCGCGGAGCGGCTCGTCGTCGAGGGAGGCCGGCGCGGGGGAGACCTGTTGTGGGTCGAAGGGCAGGGCTCGCTCGTCCATCCGGCGTACTCGGGCGTGACGCTCGGCCTCTTCCACGGCTCCGTGCCACACGCGCTCGTCCTGTGCCACCGCGTCGGTACGACCGAGGTGGAGGGATACCCGGGCCATCCGCTCCCGTCGCTTCGCGACCTCGTCGCGCTACACGAGACGGTGGCGCTCCGGGCACGACCGGCAAAGGTCGCCGCGATCGCGCTGAACACCCTCGGCCTGGACGACGACGCGGCGGAAGCGGCACGCGAGGACGCGACCAACGAAACGGGACTTCCGGCCGCCGACCCCGTGCGCCACGGAAGCGGGACGCTCCTGGACGCGGTGCTTGCCGTGACCGGTTGACGCCGCCCGGCGATCCGTTAGGATCGGCGCCCGCCCACGCCGGGGTGGCTGGGGGATCGAGGGAGAGGGCTGCGGCGAATGAGGTCGAGGGGGGTTGCGCGCGTCGTGACGATCGTGGTCGCGTGCTCTCTGGCGTGCGCGGCCACGGCGAGCGCGACGGAGATCGGCGCGAACGACGACACGGGCAAGTTCGCGCCGGATGCCGGCGCCACGTTTTATCGCGAGATGGTCGCGGCCGGCCTGCAGGAGGCCGTCGTCACCGTCCGCTGGGTGCCGAGCGACCCGGTCGGGCTCCGCGACCGCCTGCTGCTCGACTTGACGGTCGCGGCGGCGCGCTCGGCGGGACTCGACGTCGTCTTCGCCACCTATCCGTATCCGCCGCGCGAGGTTGCCGACGGCCTTGCGCAACCCGACGCGTTCGGCGCCTGGCTCGCAGAGCTCGCCCGCCGGTATCCCGATGTCCGCGAGTTCGTGGTCGGCAACGAGCCCAACCAGCCGGCCTTCTGGCGGCCGCAGTTCAGCCACGCTGCGCAGGCGTCCGCGGCGTCGTTCGGGCCGTTTCTCGCGGCGGCCTACGACTCCCTGAAGGCCGTCGACCCGACGCTGACCGTCGTCGGCGTCGGGCTTTCGCCCCGCGGAAACGACCGTCCGTTCGCGCGCAGCAACGTCTCGACGTCGCCGGTGCGCTTCCTCGTAGCCCTCGGCGCGTGGTACCGCGCCAGCGGCCGGACCCGGCCGCTGATGGACGGCTTGAGCTTCCACCCGTACCCGAATCGCGCGACCGACCCCCTCGAGCGCGGCTATGCGTGGCCGAACGCAGGATTCGTCAACCTCGACCGCGTCAAGCAGGCGATCTGGGACGCGTTCGAGGGTACCCCGCAGCCCACGACGCTCGAGGGGCTTCGTCTCTACCTCGACGAGGTCGGGTGGCAGGTGGACACGTCGGGTCAGGAGGGGTACACGGGCGACGAGAACGTGCCCGTGACGAACGAGGAGACGCAGGCCAGCGTGTACGGCGCGCTCGTGCGTGCAGCGGAGTGCGACCCGGACGTCGCCGCGGTGAACCTGTTCGGCTTTCGCGACGACGCGCTTCGCACCGGGTTCCAGGCCGGGCTCGTGCGGGCCGACGGCACGCCACGGCCGGCGCTGGCGGCGGTGCAGGATGCGATCGCAGCGAGCGCGTGTGCGACCGGGCTCACTCGCTGGCATCCCACACGTGCAGTGCTCGGAGCGGGCACTCCGGGTGTTCGCCTCGGGCAGCACTCACTGATCGTCGGTGTCTCCGCCGCCGAGGGCGCGTCGGCGCGTGCCTGCCTGCTCCGTGGAGCGCACACCCTGTCGAGCGCCCAGCGCGCCCTTTCGTCCGTCAATCCGGCCGCGTGTACGTCCGGCCCGGTCGATGCGAACCGTGCGACGACGCTCCGCCTTGCTGGAGCCCGGGGAGGCAGACACTGGCGGTGCGCCTGTCGGCCGACGCGAATCCGGCCCGCTCGACGACTGCCATCCGAGTCGTGCCGGGCTGCTTGACAGCGAACACATGTTCTG
>CAWJTZ010000005.1:0-31587 GCA_963845935.1 uncultured Gaiellaceae bacterium | reverse complement strand
CCGGGTTGGACTCGAACCAACAACCCTCCGGTTAACAGCCGGATGCTCTGCCAATTGAGCTACCGGGGAAGGCAGCGGCCGGATTGTAGCCGGGCTCTCCAGGCGGCTCTGCCGGGAGGATGTGGCCTGCCGACAGCGAATCCGGTGGCATGCGTCGCTTCGCCGTCGTCGGCGTCGCGGTGTCCATTGGCGTCCTCGCGTTCGCTCCCAGCGGGGTGGCGGCCAGTGCTCGCGTCGCCGCTCTCCAGATCGGGCTCCGTGCCCACGGGTTCGATCCTGGTCCGGTCGACGGGGTGCGCGGGCCGATGACGAGCTCTGCCGTCGTCGCGTTCCAGCGGAAGCACGGGATCCGCGCGACGGGCAAGGTGGGTCGCGCCACGAGGCGAGCGCTGGGCCGCCGCGGGAGACCGCTGCTCGGCCAGCGCGAGCTCGGGGTCGGAGCGGTGGGGTGGGACGTCGCGGTGCTCGAGTTCCGGTTGCGGCGCTACGGCCTCGGACGGCGCGCCGTCGACGGGAGGTTCACACGCAAGACGGGCGTCGCGCTCCGCCGCTACCAGCTTCGCCGCGGTCTCGATCCCGACGGGATCGCCGGTCCCAGGACGTACCGCTCGCTTGCGGGCCGCGCGTCGGCGCCGGTCGTCTGGCACGTCGTCCGGCCGGGAGAGAGCTTCTTCTCGATCTCCGCGCGCTATCACGTGAGCCCCTGGCGCCTCGCGCGCAGGAACCGGATCCCGCTCACGACCGTCATCGTGCCGAACCAGCGTCTCGCGCTCCCCAAGGGGGCGCGCCTGACCGCACCGACGCGCGCGGGCCCTCCGGCGAGTCGGGAGTCCGTCCGCTCCGCCCTCGACTACTGGGCGCGCGTCTACGGCGTCGACCCCTCGCTCGCGCGGGCACTCGCGTGGATGGAGTCGGGATTCCAGCAGGACGTGATCTCGAACGTCGGGGCGATCGGCGTGATGCAGCTCCTCCCGGAGACGTGGGAGTTCGTCGACCTGGTGTTGCTCGGAACGAGGACGCCGCGGAACTATCAGGGCAACGTCCGGGCAGGTGTTCGCTACCTCCGCTGGCAGCTCGACGAGTTCGGCGGCGATCGGCGGCTGGCACTCGCCGGCTGGTATCAGGGCGCGCGGGCCGTGCGCGAGCGCGGACTGTTCGACGACACGGAGGAGTTCGTCCGCATCGTGCTCGCGCTCTACGGCTCGGTCTGAGGCAGCGAGCGGTCCGCTAGCGCCGCGCGCGAATCAGCTCGTTCAGTGGGTGGGCGCGGGGATCGAGCACGTTCTCCGATTGCTCGGCGCCGGTGACGGGAAGCGTGGTCGGGTCGAGCAGGCCGACCTGGACGAGCAGTGACGCCTGGTCCCAGTAGATGTGCTCGTGCGCGACCTTGCCGTCCTCGAAGCCCACGACGACGCAGAACGCGAGCTGCACGTGCTTCCCCGTCGGCGCCACACCCGGCAGCAGCTGGGGCATCTCGATGTCGTGCGTGAACGCGAGGACGAGCTCGTCGACGACCTGGTCCTCACCGACCGTCCGCGAGACCGGAGTGATCTCGATGTCCTGCGGCCACTTGCCGATGAAGTGGTCGCCGTAGAACCGGCGCACGTCCTCGAAGCCGACGCCGCCCGTCATCACGGGCACGTGGTTGACGTAGGGGTCGTCGGTCATCGTCGTCATCGTCGCCTCGAGATCCATGTCGACGAACTCCGCCGCCACGTGGTCGTCGAACACGGCGCCGATGTCAGGACGATCGGTCGGCATCCGTCACCACCTCGCCGCGGAACCTACCTCGTTTCGCTCTCGCTTGACATGTCACCGCGGCGTGTGACTGAATCTCACCATGCTCCTGCGCGAGGTCGAGTACGCACGCCCGGCCACGGTCGAGGAGGCGATCTCGGTGCTCGCGACGTACGACGGCGCGCGCCCGCTCGCCGGCGGTCAGACGATCGTGAACGTCATGAAGGCGCGCGCGGCCGCGCCGGACGTGCTCGTCGACCTCGCCGATCTCGACGAGCTGCGGACGATCGGCTTCTCCTCGGACGGGATGCTCGAGATCGGCGCGATGGTCACGTACACCCAGCTCATGGCCTCGTCCGAGGTCGACGTGGCCCGGCCGATCCTCGCGGAGGTGGCGGCGACGATCGCCGACGTCCAGGTGCGGAATCGGGGCACCGTCGGCGGGAACGTCTGCGTCAGCGACCCGACCAACCATCTGCCCGTGCTCCTCGTCGCGCTCGACGCGACCTTCACGATCCGCGGGCAGGACGGCGAGCGAACGGTGCCTGCCGACGAGTTCTTCCTCGGCGTGTACATGACCGCGGTCGGCGAGGGCGAGCTCCTCACGACGGTCAACGTCCCGCCGTCGAGCGGCGCGGGCGACGGCTTCGCCGGTCTCACGATCGGCGCGCACGGGACGTACATCGTCAACGCCGCAGCGACCGTCGCCGGGGACGCCGCTCGCATCGCGATCGGCTGCGTGGCCGCCGCCCCGGTGCGAGCGACCGCGATGGAGGAGCGTCTCGCAGGCGGGGACTACTCCGAGGACGCGGTGCGGGCCGCAGCCGAGGGCCTCGGCGCCTCGCTCGATCCGCCTTCGGACGTGCACGGCTCGGCGGACTTCCGTCGTCATCTCGCCGAGGTCTCCGCTGGACGCGCGGTGCTGCAGGCGGCAGGGAGGAAGAAGTAGTGGCGGCGCCCGTCACGAGCCGGAGCGTCTCGGTCGAGGTCAACGGCGAGCAGATCGAGTACGAGGTTCCGACCCGCCGCCTGCTCGTCCACTTCCTGCGCGACGACCTCGGGCTCACCGGGACGCACATCGGCTGCGACACGGGCAACTGCGGCGCGTGCACGGTCCACGTGAACGGCGAGGCGGTGAAGAGCTGCATGATGCTCGCGGTTCAGGCCGAGGGAACGAAGATCTCGACGGTCGAGGGCCTCGCGGCCGACGGTGAGCTCACGGCTCTCCAGCAGGCGTTCAACGAGCACCACGCGCTCCAGTGCGGCTACTGCACGCCGGGGATGCTGATGAGCGCGACCGCCCTGCTCGCGCGGAACCCGCGCCCGTCCGAGGAGGACGTCCGCGTCGCGATTCAGGGCAACATCTGCCGCTGCACGGGCTACGTGAACATCGTCGAGGCCGTGGTCGCGGCCGGAGGCACGGCGTGACGACCGTCACGGAGCAGCCCGCCAAGACGCTCGAGAAGGGCTTCGTCGGGCAGTCGATCCCGCGCAAGGAGGACCGGCGGCTGGTCCAGGGCCAGGGCACGTTCTTCGACGACGTCCGCCGCCACGGCATGGGGTACGTCCACTTCGTCCGCTCGCCCTACGCGCACGCGAAGATCGTCTCGATCGACGTGTCGAAGGCGCTCGAGCTCGAGGGCGTGTACGGGACGATCACGGGCGACGAGGTCGCGATCCACACGGATCCGTTCTTCGAGATGTCCGTCGAGCCGGGCGGGAACATCAAGGACTACGCGCTCGCGGTCGGACGCGTGCGGCACATGGGCGAGCCGGTGGCGGCCGTCTGCGCCGCAACGCGCGAGCTCGCGCGCGACGCGGCCGAGCTGATCGAGGTCGAGTACGACGAGCTCCCCGTGCTCGTTCACGCCGAGGAGGCCCTGAAGGACGAGGTCGTGCTCCACGACGACGCCGGCTCGAACGTCGTCTGGTCGGGCGTCTTCGACTGGGGCGACGTCGACCAGGCGCTCGCGGAGGCGGATCACGTCGTGAAGATCGACCGCCTCCACTTCCACCGCTTCTCGTCGACTCCGCTCGAGTGTGCCGGCGCGCTCGTCGAGTACGACAAGGGCACGGGGGAGTGGACGCTCACGTGCAACCACCAGATGCCCGGCGTGGGAGCGATCTGGATGGCCCCGGCGCTGCGCACCGGGATCGACAAGCTCCGCTTCGTCACGCACGACATCGGCGGCGGCTTCGGGAACAAGATCTGCCTGCACCCGCAGTACGTCGTTCTCTGCCTGATGGCGCGGAAGCTCGGGCGCCCGGTCCAGTGGACGGAGTGGCGCACCGACCAGCACACGGCGAACGCGCACGGCAACGAGCGCTGGTTCCTCGATGTCGAGGTCGGCGTCATGGCCGACGGGACGATGACCGGGTTCAAGGTGAAGGCGCTGGACGACTGCGGCGCGTTCCCGCGCTACGAGCCGCTCGGCTGCATCATCTGGGCGCAGGTCACGCCCGGGCTGTACGGGTGGCGGAACATCCGCGTCGACTTCACGCAGGTCTGCACGAACAAGTCGCCGGTGTCGCCGAACCGCGGCTACTCGCGGATGCAGCACCTCTGGCTGACCGAGCGGATCATCGACATCGTCGCGACGGAGCTCGGCTTCGACCCGGTCGAGATCCGGAAGCGCAACTACGTGAAGGCCGAGCAGATGCCCTACGAGACGCCGAACGGGTGCTTCTACGACTCCGGCGACTACGCGGCGGCGCTCGACATCGCCCTCGATCTCATCGACCACGGCTCGATCGAGGAGCGCCGCGCCGAAGCCGCCGCGCGCGGAAAGCTGCTCGGGCTCGGCATCGGCTCGACGCTCGACTCCGGCACGAACAACTTCGGGCAGTCGACGCTCCTGAACCCGGAGCTCCAGTTCTCCGGGAACAACGAGGCCGCGTCGGTGAAGCTCGACATCTTCGGCGAGGTGGTCGTCACGCTCGGCACGGTGCCGCAGGGTCAGGGGCACGAGACGACGGCAGCGCAGGTGGTCGCCGACATCCTCGGCTGCTCGCCCGACCAGGTGAACGTCCGGCGAGGCCACGACACGTGGTTCAACTCGCACGCCGGCTTCTCCGGGACGTACGCGAGCCAGTTCGCGTTCACCGGGCTCGGCGCCGTGAAGGGCGCGGCGGAGCTGGTGCGCGAGGACATGATCCAGCTCGCGGCAGCCGTCCTGCAGGCGCCGACGGAGGCGATCGAGCTCTCCGAGGGCTTCGCGCGCATCAAGGACGGGCCGCCGGAGGCGGCGCTCCCGTTCATGGCGCTCGGCGCCATCGTCAACGCGAACAACGCCTTCCTCCCCCCGGAGTTCAACCCGACCCTGAACCATCGCTACGTCTGCCGGCCCTACTTCGGCATGGTCGACACGGAGAAGAAGACCGGCCAGCTGACGCTCACGTACGCGACGCAGATCCACGCCGCCGTCGTCGAGATCGACCCGGAGACGGGAGAGGTGGACGTCGTCGACTACGCGGCCGTGGACGCAAGATCCTCTCGATCGACGTCTCGAAGGCGCTCGAGCTCGACGGCGTGTACGGGACGATCACGGGCGACGAGGTCGCGATCCACACGATCCGTTCTTCGAGATGTCCGTCGAGCCGGGCGGGAACATCAAGGACTACGCGCTCGCAGTGGGTCGCGTGCGGCACATGGGCGAGCCCGTCGCGGCCGTCTGCGCGGCGACGCGCGAGCTCGCGCGCGACGCCGCCGAGCTGATCGAGGTCGAGTACGACTCGCTGCCCGTCCTCGTCGATGCGGCGGAGGCGCTGAAGGACGAGGTCGTCCTCCACGACGACGCCGGCTCGAACGTCGTGTGGTCCGGCGTCTTCGACTGGGGTGACGTCGACACCGCGCTCGCCGAGGCCGACCACGTCGTGAAGATCGACAAGCTCCACTTCCACCGGTTCTCGTCGACCCCGCTCGAGTGCGCCGGCGCGCTCGTCGAGTACGACAAAGGCACCGGCGAGTGGACGCTCACGTGCAACCACCAGATGCCGGGCGTGGGAGCGATCTGGATGGCGCCCGCGCTCCGCACGGGGATCGACAAGCTCCGCTTCGTCACGCACGACATCGGCGGCGGCTTCGGTAACAAGATCTGCCTCCACCCGCAGTACGTCGTGCTCTGCCTGCTGGCCCGGAAGCTGGGGCGCCCCGTCCAGTGGACGGAGTGGCGCACCGACCAGCACACCGCGAACGCACACGGCAACGAACGCTGGTTCCTCGACGTCGAGGTCGGCGTCATGAAGGACGGCACGATGACGGGCTTCAAGGTGAAGGCGCTCGACGACTGCGGCGCGTTCCCGCGCTACGAGCCGCTCGGCTGCATCATCTGGGCGCAGGTCACGCCGGGGATGTACGGCTGGCGGAACATCCGCGTCGACTTCACGCAGGTGTGCACGAACAAGTCGCCCGTGTCGCCGAACCGCGGCTACTCACGGATGCAGCACCTGTGGCTGACCGAGCGGATCATCGACATCGTCGCGCAGCAGCTCGACCTCGATCCCGTCGAGATCCGGAAGAAGAACTACGTGCGCGCCGACCAGATGCCCTACGAGACCCCGAACGGCTGCTTCTACGACTCGGGCGACTACTCCGCTGCCCTCGACATGGCGCTCGACCTGATCGACGCGGGCTCGATCGAGGCCCGCCGCGAGGAGGCGGCGCTCGCGGGAAGCTCCTCGGCCTCGGCATCGGCTCGACGCTCGACTCGGGAACGAACAACTTCGGCCAGTCGACGCTGCTGAACCCCGAGCTGCAGTTCTCGGGGAACAACGAGGCGGCGTCCGTGAAGCTCGACATCTTCGGCGAGGTCGTCGTCACGCTCGGCACCGTTCCGCAAGGGCAGGGTCACGAGACGACCGCGGCGCAGGTTGTCGCCGACATCCTCGGCTGCTCGCCTGACCAGGTGAACGTCCGGCGCGGCCACGACACGTGGTTCAACTCGCACGCGGGCTTCTCGGGGACGTACGCGAGCCAGTTCGCGTTCACGGGCCTCGGTGCCGTGAAGGGCGCTGCCGAGCTCGTGCGCGAGGAGATGATCCAGCTCGCGGCGGCCGTGTTGCAGGCGCCTGCCGAGGCGATCGAGCTGTCCGAGGGATTCGCGCGCATCAAGGACGGCCCGCCCGAGGCGGCGCTGCCGTTCATGGCGCTCGGCGCGATCATCAACGCGAACAACGCGTTCCTTCCGCCCGACTTCAATCCGACGCTGAACCACCGCTACGTGTGCCGTCCGTACTTCGGGATGGTCGACACGGAGAAGAAGACGGGCCAGCTGACACTCACGTACGCGTCTGCAGATCCACGCGGCCGTGGTCGAGATCGACCCGGAGACGGGCGAGGTGGACGTCGTCGACTATGCGGCCGTCGACGACTGCGGCGTGCGGATCAACCCGCAGATCGTCGAGGGACAGGTGCACGGGGCGACCGCGCACGCGATCGGCGCGGCGCTCCACGAGGACTTCGTCTACGACGAGGACGGAACGCTCCTCACCGCCAACTTCTACGACTACCACGTGCCCCACGCGCTGGACATGCCGCCGCTGAAGACGGGTGCGATGGAGTCGCCGTCGCCGGTCGCGCCGCTCGGCGCGAAGGGCATGGGCGAGGGCGGTGGCGGCGGGATCCACTGCATCTGCTCCGCGATCCAGGACGCGCTCCGCCCCGCAGGCGGCGCCATCGTCTACGACAGCTGCAACCCAGCGCATAGGGTGTGGTCGATGCTCCAGGACCCGGAAGCGACGCGCGCGAACGTCTCGGTGGCGTCCAAGTGATCGTCTCCGGGACGAAGGAGCTCGCCGCCTCGCGCGACGTCGTCTGGAGCGTCATCAACGAGCCGTCCGAGATGGCGAAGCTCATGCCCGGCGTCGAGTCCTTCGAGATCCAGGACGAGAAGCACTGGACCGCGAAGGTGAAGGTTCCGCTCGGGCTCGGCGGGCTGAAGATGACGATGAACTTCGAGAAGCTCGAGGAGCGCGAGCCGGAGTTCGCCTCGATGCGGGCGAAGGGCCAGGGTGTCGGCGCGCTCATGGACATGACGACGTCGTTCACGCTCTCCGAGGCGGACGGCGGCACGTCGATGGCATGGGAGGCCGACGTGAAGATCGCCGGGCCGGTCGGGGCGATGGGCCAGCGCGTGCTGCAGCCGATCGTGAACCAGCAGGTCTCGCAGGTGCTCGAGGCGCTCGAGAAGTCGCGTCGCGGCTACCTCGGACCGAGTAGCGCGCGTGGACTGGTCCCATTCCGCGTCGGCGTCATGCAGCTGACGATGGAGCCGCTCGAGGAGATGCTCGAGTCGGCCCGCGTCATGGATCGCGCCGGCATGGACACGATCTGGCTCGCCGAGGCGTATCCCGTGGTGGCGGAAGCACGGGATGGAGGCTCGCTCGTCGACCGTCGTCTCGGCGCTGATGGCGCGCGAGACGGAGCAGCTCACGATCGGCTGGGGGATCATCTCGCCCTTCACGCGTCATCCGGTGCAAGTTGCGATGGATGCAAGAGTGGTTCAGGAGGCGGCCGGCCCGGGCAGGTTCCTCCTCGGGTTCGGGACGTCGAAGATCTTCCTGAACAACATCCGCTCGCAGACGTCGAAGACGCTCGGCCCGATGCGCGACGCGGTCACCATCGTGCGCGGCGTCCTCGGCGGCGAGCCCTTCGAGTACGAAGGCGACACGTGGAGCGCCGACGTCCCGGGCCTGAGCGCCGACGCGCACACGCCGCGTGACGTGCCGCCCGTCTACGTTGCGGCGACGGCGCCGAAGATGCAGGCGCTCGCCGGCGAGATCTCCGACGGCTGCCTCACGCCGTCGATCACGACGCCTGCGTTCGTCCGCTACACACGCGAGAACGTCGCCGCCGACATCGACATCGGCTGCACGGTCGTCGCGTCGATCCACGAGTCGGATCGCGACGCGGGCCGCGACGGCGCGCGCGAGATCGCGGGCATGTACCTCGCGAACAAGTTCCAGAACATCCGCGGCTCGGCGGACACGCTGCTCCAGCTCGCCGGGATCGAGATGGACGAGCTCGCTCCCGTCGCCGAGGCGATGGAGCGGGGCGGTCGTCTCGCGGCGAAGGCCGAAGGTGACCGACTCGCTCCTCGACCGCTGCAAGCCGATCGCGGGCACGCCGGAGGACTGCATCGCGGCGATCGAGGAGTCGGCCCCGCCGCCGCCCCCAGCCTCCTCCACTTCGAAGATCTTCCTGAACAACATCCGCTCGCAGACGTCGAAGACGCTCGGGCCGATGCGCGACGCGGTCACCATCGTGCGCGGGGTCCTCGGCGGCGAGCCCTTCGAGTACGAGGGCGACACGTGGAGCGCATCCGTGCCGGGGCTGAGCCCCGACGCACACACGCCGCGCGAGGTTCCTCCTGTCTACGTGGCCGCGACGGCGCCGAAGATGCAGGCGCTGGCGGGTGAGATCTCCGACGGCTGCCTGACGCCGTCGATCACGACACCCGCCTTCGTCCGCTACACCCGCGAGAACGTGGCGGCGGAGATCGACATCGGGTGCACGGTGGTCGCGTCGATCCACGAGTCGGATCGCGACGCCGGCCGCGACGGCGCGCGCGAGATCGCAGGCATGTACCTCGCGAACAAGTTCCAGAACATCCGCGGCTCGGCCGACACGCTGCTCCAGCTCGCCGAAATCGAGATGGAGGAGCTTGCGCCCGTGGCCGAGGCGATGGAGCGGGGAGGACGTCTCGCCGCGAAGGCCGAGGTGACGGACTCGCTCCTCGACCGCTGCCAGCCGATCGCGGGCACGCCGCAGGACTGCATCGCCGCGATCGAGGAGTACCGGGCAGCGGGTTGCACGCACGTCATGCTCGAGCTCTGGGGTGATCGCCGGCACGACCAGATCCGTCTCTTCGGCGAGAAGGTCCTTCCATACTTTCGGTCGTGACCGACTACGACGCCGACGCGTTCGACGCCTACGAGCAGGCCGGCTGGGAGGCGATCGCGGGACGCTTCGACGAGCTCTGGAGCCCGGTCACGAGCCAGGCGATCGGCGCACTGCTCGATGCGGCGCATGTCAGCCAGGGCTCGCGCGTCCTCGACGTGGGCACCGGTGCCGGAGACGCGGCGGGACGCGCGCTCGAGCGCGGTGCGGAGGCGATGGGCGTCGACATCGCGGCCGCGATGGTCGAGATCGCTGCCCGGCGGCACCCGGCGGCGACGTTCCTCCAGGCTCCGGCGACCGAGCTTCCCTTCTCCGACGAGGCCTTCGACGCGGTCGTCGGCAACAACGTCATCCAGCACGTCGGCGACCCGAACGGAGCCGCTCGCGAACTGGGACGCGTTCTGGCGCCTGCGGGGCGGATCGCCCTGTCCAGCTGGGATGCAGCGGAGCGCTCACCCTTCTTCGCGGCGGTTACGGACGCCGTCGCGGCCGCCGGCGTGCCCGCGCCGACCGAGGCACCCGCGGGACCTTCGTTCTTCCAGTTCACAGACGACGGCGTGTTTCGCGCGCTGTTGGAGGACGCGGGCTTCGAGGACGTGTCCGTCGACTCCGTCGCGGTCGAGATACCGGTCGCCTCGGGGGACGAGCTCATCACGGCGCTGGCCGAGGGAACCGTGCGCGTCGGCGCGGCGCTGCGGGCCGCAGACGCCGCGCAGCGCGACCGGATGCGCGAGTCGCTCGAGGAGCGGCTGGGCGACTGGCGCCGAGGTTCCGGCTTTGGCATCCCGGCTCCCATGAAGCTCGCGAGCGGGGCAAAGCCGGCGTGAGCGAGATCCGCATCGATCGAGACCGGCTGGTCGACTGGGCGTCGCGGGCGATCGGGACGCCGAGCTTCACCGGCGCCGAGGAGGCGATGGCCGAGCTCGTGCGCGAGACGTTCGTCGGCATGGGGCTGCAGGTGCAGTGGCAGCAGGTCGAGGACGGCCGCGCGAACGTGCTCGGCACGCGGGCGGGGAGCGGTGGCGGACCGAGCCTCATGTTCAACGGTCACATGGACACGTCGTACTCGGGTCGGGAGCCCTGGCTGGCGCACGTGCCCGGCTTCCAGCCGAATGCGTTCGTCGAGGACGGCCGGCTGTACGGCCTCGGGATCTCGAACATGAAGGGCGCCCTCGCCTGCTACGTCGAGGCGCTCCGCGCGCTTGCGGACGCCGGGGTGCGCCTGCGCGGCGACGTGCTGGTCGCGGCTGTCTCCGGCGAGATCGAGAAGACGCAGTATGGAGACGCCCAGGGGGCCGAGTACCGCGGCTATGCCGCAGGCTCGCGCTACCTCGTGGCGCACGGCGGCGTCGCGGACATGTGCATCCTCGGCGAGCCGACGGAGTCGAAGGTCGTCCTCGGGCACTTCGGCTCGCTCTGGCTGCGCATCTCCACGAAGGGCCCGTTCATCCACACGGCGTTCAGCGAGGGGAAGCGAGGCGAGAACTCGATCGTTCGAATGCGCGACGTGCTCGATGCCGTGCTCGAGTGGATCCCGACCTGGGAGGACGACCCGGCGAACGCCTATCGCGGCGCCAGGGCGATCGTCAACGTCGGCGGGCTGCAGAGCGGGTTCGGCTGGCGGGTCTCCCGGACGCCGCATCGGGCGGACCTCTTTCTCGACGTTCGAGTGCCTCCGACGAAAGCGATGACGCTCGCGCGCACGCAGATGCTCGACATGGTCAGGGGCCTCGCCGAGCGTTTCCCCGCTCACGGGATCGAGGGTGAGGTGTATGTCACGGCGCCGGGTGCGGAGATCTCCGAGGACCATCCGCTCGTCGGCGCGCTCGACACCGCGCACGCGGAGGTCCACGGATCTCAGCCGGAGCGGGACGTGACACGCTGGTTCTCGGACGCGTCGGTGCTGACACGGTACGGCATCGCGACCGTGAACTACGGGACCTCGAGCGGGCTGCTCGACACCGTGAAGGGCGAGAACCTCGAGATCGAAGGGCTCGTCAAGACCGCCGAGGTCTACGCCCGGGCGGCGATGAAGGTCTGCGGAGTGGCCGAGTGAAGCTCGTCGCGTTCGGCGACGATCGCCGCGTCGGCGTGCTCGACGGCGACGAGATCGCCGTCCTCGACGTCCCGTCGCTGCGCGAGTACTTCGAGCGAGGCGGCGCCGACGAGACGGGCGAACGGGTCGCGTTGGCGGACACGCGCCTACGCGCGCCGATCGCCCCGAAGAAGTTCTTCCATACGGCCGGCAACTTCCGCGAGCACGAGGAGGAGTCCAAGCAGGTCGGCTGGTCGCACGAGATCGCGCCCTGGATCGTCTTCTTCCAGAACGTCGACGCGATCGTCGGCCCCGACGAGCCGGTCGTCTATCCGGAGCACCTGACCGAGGAGCTCGACTACGAGCTCGAGCTCGCGGTCGTACTGCGCAAGCCGGGCAAGTGGTTCTCGCCCGAGGAGGCGGCGGACTACATCGGCGGTTACGTCATCTTCAACGACATCACCGCGCGCGACATCCAGCGGCGCGAGATGCGCTCCGGCGTCTTCAGCTTCTGCAAGGCGGTCGACACGTTCTGCCCGCTCGGACCGTGGATCGTGACGCCGGACGAGATCCCCGACCCGCACGACCTCGCGATGGAACTGCGGGTGAACGGCGAGTCGCGCCAGGTCTCGCACTCGGGCCGCATGTCGGTGACGATCCCCGAGATCCTGAGCCACTACTCCGCGCTCGGGTACTCGGCAGGCGACGTGCTCTCGACGGGAACCGTGTCGGGCGTTGCGGGCTTCTCGCCCGACGCCGCCGCTCTCTACCTGAAGCCGGGCGACGTCATGGAGTGCGAGATCGAAGGCGTCGGGATCCTCCGGAACCCGGTCGTCTCGTGGGAGGAGGCGCACGGCGCGCCCCCGCCTCCCCGCGTGCGCTGGTGAGACGCGGCGGCGCCGACCTGAACATCCTGGTGGGCGCGGTCGGGCTGTCCGCGCTGGGGGATTGGCTCGCGCTCGTGCCGCTGACGCTGCATCTCCAGGAGGCGACGGGATCCGGGATCACGATCGCTCTCCTGTACATCGCGTTCTGGGCGCCGTCCGTCGTTCTCGCCGGTCCGGCAGGGCTCCTCGCGGATCGCTACGACCCCCGCCGCGTGCTGCTTCTCGTATCACTCGCACAGGCGACGGTGGCTGTGGTCTTGGCATTCGCCGGCGGTACCGCGCTGATCCTCGGTCTCGCGGCGCTCCTCGGCATCGGCTTCGCCGTCGCGCAGCCGGCGGAGTTCGCGCTCGTCCCGCGCGTGGCCGGCGAAGCTCGGCTCGCGCTGGCGAACGGAAGGGTGGAGACGGCTCGCTACGCAGGCTTCGCGGTCGGCCCGCTGATCGGCGGGATGCTCGCAGCGGCGGGCGGCCTCGAGGTCGCGATGGTCGTCAACGCCGCGACGTTTCTCGTGGTCGGGGTGGCCGCGATCGTCGTGAAATGTCCACATTCCGAGTTCTGCCTCGCTCCCGAGCCGCCAGTCGGTCGCGCCTGGACGGGCGCCAAGTACCTCGTGCAGGACCGGGTGCTCGCTGTCGTGATGACGGTCGCGTTCGTGTCGCTCCTCTTCATGACGACGAACTGGGCCGCGAACGTGTTCTTCGCGAAGGACGACCTCGGGCTCGGGAACGTCGGATACGGCCTGCTGCTGAGCAGCTGGACGTTGGGCATGGTGCTCGGCGCGACGCTGTTGCCACGCCGGGTCGGTTCCGGCGTGCTCGCGGTCGGCGCGCTCGTCGCGATCGCAATCCAGGGGGCGGGACTTGCGGGTCCTGCACTGTGGCTCGTCCCTGCGCTCGCGTTCACCTTCTTCTTCGTCGGTGGCGTCGCGCACGGAACGAAGAACGTGCTCGTCCGCACCCTGATCCACCAACGCGTGCCGAGTTCACTTCACGGCAGGGCGTTCGCTGCGTACAACGGCCTCCGGAACGCGGCCGAGCTCGTTGCCCTCGTCGCGGGCGGGCTGCTCGTCAGCACGCTCGGTGCACGCTGGACGATGCTGCTGGCCGGCGCGATTCCGATGGTCGCAGGGCTCGTGGCGCTCGCGGTCAGTCGGCGGCGCCTGGCGGAGCCGACGGTGACCGAGGCACACGCCTAGTCGTTGGTAGCGTCCGGGCCCGTGGCCGAGGACTTTCGCGTCGAGGTCGATCTGAACGACGAGGCGCACGGGTTCTCGCTGCGTGAGCGCCTCCGCGCACTGAACCTCGACGACGAGGCACGGGAGCGTCTTGGTGGAACTGTCGTCGTGACACGCGACGGCTCGCGGGTCTTTGCGTACACGTCGACCGAGCCTCAGGCCCGTGGGGCCGAGCGCGTCTTTCGCGAACTCGTCGCCGCCGAAGGGCTGACTGCCGACATCGGCGTGACGCGCTGGCACTCCGTTGCGGAGGAGTGGAGAGATGCGTCCCTGCCGCTTCCGACCACGTCCGCAGAGGCGGAGCGCGAGTACGACGAGCGAGAGGCGGCCGAGAAGCGCGAGGCCGAGATCGAGGGAGCGTACGACTGGCACGTCGTGGTCGAGCTGCGGACGAGAGACGCCGCGAGGGAGCTCGACGCGAGGCCTCTCGCAGGAGGGTCTGTCGACGAAGCAGCGTTGGCGGTACGTGACGATCGGGGCGGTGACCGAGGAGCGCGCATCGGAGCTGGCGGAGCGTCTTCGCGGTGAGCTCGGTGAGTCCGCCGACATCTGGGTCGACGCGGACCTCGGCGACGTCGCGTTCGGCCCGTTCCAGTTCATCGGGTTCTGACGCATGCGCTGGCCGCGCGACGACGCGAAGCTCGAGCGCGTGCGTGCGCTCATGGCGGAGCAGGAGCTCGACGCGCTCGTCGTCCGTGCGCCCGACAACGTCCTCTACCTCACGAACTTCTGGGGCATGAAGGGATACGACGCCTGCGTCTTCCCGCAGCGAAGGCGACCCGACGCTGATCTGCCTCGAGGCGTCCGAGGAGGACGCTGCGCGTACCGCATGGACGACGGACCTCCGCTTCTTCCAGGGCTACGACGAGCGAGATCCACGGCCGCCGACGGCGCGTGTGCTCGAGCTGGCACGGGAGGCTGCGAGCGGCTACGAGCGCGTCGGCCTCGAGCTCACGCTCGGGACGCAGGCGGCGGACAGGATGGTCGGCGAGCCGACGACGTTCACCGGCGAGTGGTTCTCCGCGTTCGGCGCCGTCTCCGACGCGACGCCGCTCCTCGCGTCGGCGCGGGCAGTCAAGACCGAACAGGAGATCGAGCGCATGCGCCTCGCGAACGCCATCGCGGCCGCGGCGATGGAGCACTGCAAGCTCGTCATCGAGCCGGGGATGAGCGCGGCGCAGATCGCCGCCGAGTGGGAGGGGTTCGTCCACGGCGAGGGGACGGGTTGGGACGGCAAGGTCGAGCTCGCGCTCGGGTTCTCGCTCGTCTGGTCGGGTGCCGGCATCAAGACGTTCACGGCCACCACGGCACGACCCGTCGCCGAGGGCGAGCCGACGCTCTTCGAGATCTGGGTCTGCGCCGACGGCTACTGGTGCGACCACACGAAGAACCTCGTCGCGGGTGAGCTCACTTCGCAGTACCGCGATCTCGAGCAGGGCCTCATGGCGGTCTACGAGGATGCAGTTGCGTACGTGCGGCCCGGGGCGAGCTTCGCCGAGCTCGATCGGAGCATCCGTGAGGGGATCGCGGGGATCGGCTTCCCGGGGCAGCCGTCACACCCGATCTGCCACGGGGTCGGCGCGCGGGCGCACGAACCGCCCTACGCGCACCAGGCCGGTGGAGGCGAGATGGCGGCCGGCATGGTGCTTGCAATCGAGCCAGGATGCTATATCGAGGGCGGCGGTGGTCTTCAGGGTCGAGGACAACTTCCTGATCACCGACAACGGTGCCGAGAAGCTGTCGCCGTTTCCGGATGGGATAGTCCACGCATGATCGACCGCTCGAAGGTGTGGACAGGCGATCTCAACGCGAAGGCGCTCGAGCCACAGCCGCGCGCGACCATCGGTCTGTACGACACCACGCTCCGAGACGGCGAGCAAACAGTAGGAGTCGTATTCTCGCCCGAGCAAAAACTGGAGATTGCAACCGCCCTCTCGCGAGCGGGTGTCGACCGCATCGAGGCCGGATTTCCGCGCGTGTCCGAGGACGACGCGAGGGCGATCTCGCTCATCCTGGACGCCGGGCTCGATGCAGAGGTGTGGGGATTCTCGCGCGCCGTTCGGGGGGACGTCGAAGCGCTGGTCGAGCTCGGCGTGCAGGCGTCGGTCGTCGAGAGTCCGATCTCGGACGGCAAGCTCGCCGCGCTCGGCGTGTCGCGCGAGACGATGCTCGAGCGGATCCGAGCGGCGGTGGGGTTCGCCGTAGCGGAGGGCATTCGCGTTGCGTTCTTCGGCGTCGACTCGTCGCGGGGCGATCTCGAGTTCGTGCGCCGCGTGTACGAGACGGCGGTCGAGGCGGGAGCCCAGGAGGTCGTCGTCGTCGACACGCTGGGAATCGCGACGCCGGAGGCTGCGGCATTTCTCGTGAACGAGGTCGTCGAGCGACTCGATTACGCGGTGCCCGTGCACTGGCACGGCCACGACGACTTCGGGCTTGCGACCGCGGCTGCGGTCGCCGCCGTGCAGGCCGGAGCGACCTGGGTGCAGGGCACCGTGAACGGCATGGGCGAGCGCGCCGGGAACGCCGACCTCGTCGAGGTCGCACTGGCGCTCGAGGCGCTGTACGGGATCCCGACCCGACTCGACGTGTCGCAGGCCCGGACGCTGGGAGCACTCGTGCAGGAGCTCGCGGGCACGCCGCTCGCAGCGTGGAAGCCGGTGACGGGCGACAACCTCTTCACGCGCGAGTCCGGCGCCGTCGCCGCACAGTTCCACGACCCGCCCGCCATCGAGCCGTATGCGTCGGAGCTCGTGGGCGCGCAGCGCGGGATCGTGCTCGGGAAGAAGAGCGGGCTCGACTCGATCCGGATCAAGGTCGCCGATCTCGGCCTCGACGTGCCGGAGGAGCGCTTCCCGCCCCTCCTCGAGGCCGTGAAGCGAGCTGGGACGCGGAAAGGCGGCCTCGTCACCGACGCCGAGTTCCGGCAGGCTGGCGAATCGCGCGAAGGCTCGAAGTTGACTGACATGTCACCGCGCTGAGATACTCGCGGAGCAGCGTGGAACGGGTCTGCATCGTCGGGGCGGGCGTCATCGGGAGTCTCTTCGCGGGTCATCTGGCCCGCGTGTGCGAGGTCTCGGTGCTCACGCGACGCCGCGAACACGCGGACGCGCTGAACGACGCCGGGCTCCGCGTGAGCGGCAAGTCCGACTACCACGCGCAGGTCACCGCGACGGACGATCCGGACGAGCTTCCCGCGTTCGACGTCGCGATCGTGGCGACGAAGGCGTCGGGGCTCGAGCCGGCGGTCAGCTCGCTCGAGGGCAGGTTCCCAGAGGCGACGATCGTCACCGTCCTCAACGGGATCGGGGCCGAGGAGATCGTCCGGGCGCACGGCGCGTGGCCGATCGTCTCCGGCGTGACGTTCATGAGCGGCACCCGCCACTCGGACACGCATGTCGAGTACATCCTCGACACGGAGACGTGGCTCGGCCCGTACGAGGAGACGCCGTTCGCGGTCGTCGAGGACATCGCCGACACGATCGTGGCGGCAGGCCTCGAGGCCGAGGCGCTGCCCGACCTGAGGCCCGCGCAGTGGTCGAAGCTGATCTTCAACGCCTCGGTCAATTCGACGGCGGCGCTGACGGGCCTCAAGCACGACTTCCACTTCGCCGAGGAGGCCGACCCGGGTGACCTCGGCCATCTCCTCCACGGCCTCGTCGACGAGGGCAAGGCGGTGGCGGAGGCCGCAGGCATCGAGCTTCACGACGATCCGTGGGAGATGAACGTGCTCGCGACGAAGCGAGGGTCGGCGCACTACCCGTCGATGCTCGAGGACGTCGACGCGCATCGACAGACCGAGATCGAGCTGATCACGGGATCGCTCGTCCGCGAGGCGGACCGGCGTGATGTTCCCGTACCGCTCCATCGATTGCTCTACGCGCTCGTCAGAGGGAAGGAAGCATCGTGGCAGGTAACCCAGGAACCCATAGGAGGGCAGACATGATGAAGCTGCGGAGGGCGACGCTCGCTCTCGTAGCCGTTGCGGTCGTCGCAGTCGCCGTCGTAGGCGGTGGCTCGGCGTCCTCGGAGCAGGCGAAGACGCTCACGATCGGCTGGGCGTACGACGGCGTCGGCAACATGGCGCCGTACGACGGCCCGGCGCTCGCGACCGCGAAGTCGCACATCGCGACGATCAACAAGGCGGGTGGAACGAAGGTCAAGCTCCTCACGTGCAACACGCAGGGCAACAAGCCCGCGATCGCGAAGGCCTGTGCGCGGAAGCTGCTCTCGCAGGGCTCCGACGTGATCATGACCACCTGCGACGTCGACTACGCCGCGCCGGTCGTCCAGGAGGCGATCAACGCCGGCAAGCTCACCGTCGCGGCCTGCATCGGAACCGATCAGATGGGCCCGAAGCGCTTCGGGCCGAAGGGGAAGCTGGCGTTCTCCTACGGCAACGTCGCGCAGGACGAGGGCTCCGCGATGGCCGAGTTCGCCTGGAAGCGGGGCTGGCGCACCGCGTCCCTCGCAACGGACACGGTGATCGTGTACTTCCGCAACGTCGTCCAGGCCTTCAAGGCCCGCTGGACGCAGCTCGGCGGCAAGATCGCAGCCGAGGAGACGTACCAGTCCGCGGGCGGGAGCCCGGCCACGTGGCAGAGCACGGTCACGCGGCTCAACGCCAAGCCGGCGGACGTCATCGTGACGGCCACGGCGGCGGCGTTCGGCGCGCAGGTGCCGATCCTGAACGGGCTGCGGACGCTCGGGAACGACACGCCGTTCCTGAACTCGTGGGCCGGTGACGGCAACTACTGGTACACGCCCGATCCGAAGATCACGAACTACTACTACGTGACGTTCGCATCGGCGTTCGGCAACGACCCGATCAAGGCGGTCAACGCTGCTCGCGAAGAAGAACGCCGCGGCGATCGCCAAGGCGGGCAGCACGGGGGCATTCGTCACCGGTCCGGCCGCGATCGACGGCATCCTCGTCGCTCTCAAGCGGACGGGTGGCAACACCAACGGCGCTGCGCTCGCCGCGCAGATGCAGAAGTTCAAGAACGTCCCGACGCTGTCGGGGCTCGTGAGCTTCTCGCCGACGCTGCACACCGTGTACGGCCGCACGTACCGGGTGATCCGCGTGCAGAACAACACGCCCGTGGTCATCGGGACCATCAAGGCCAAGGTCGTCCCGAAGATCTAGGTTGGCGGACGCGCAGGCTGAAGAGACGCGGCGGTCCGGAGCATCGCTCCGGGCCGCCGGAGTCTCGCGTGCGTTCGAGGGCGTGCAGGCGCTGCGCGAGGTCACCCTCGAGCTGAATCGCCACGAGGTCGTCGGACTGATCGGTCCGAACGGGGCCGGGAAGTCGACACTCGTGAATCTCCTCACGGGCTTCGACTTCCCCGACGAGGGGTCGGTCGAGCTCGAGGGGCGGGACGTGACGCGCTGGCGTCCTCACCGCCGCGGGCGGGCCGGGCTCGCACGGACGTTCCAGCACAGTCGCTCGTTCCGCGGTCTCTCCGTGCGGGAGAACGTCGAGGTCGCCGCGCTCGGCGTCGGCGCCGGCCCCCGGGAAGCGCGGCGGCGAGCGGACGCACTGCTCGAGTCGCTCGCCCTCGGTGGCTATGCCGCCGCGCCGGCGGGGTCGCTCCCGCACGGTGACGAGCGCCGACTCGGGGTCGCACGGGCCCTCGCCACGGAGCCGCGCTTCCTCCTGATGGACGAGCCCGCGGCGGGCTTGCCGGAGGCGGAGGTGCCGGCGTTCGCCGAGGTCGTCCGCTCGGTGCGCGACGACCACGACGCGGGCGTGCTCCTGATCGACCACAACATGGCGCTGATCATGGACGTCTGCGACCGGATCCAGGTGCTCGACCAGGGTCGCACGCTCGCGGAGGGGTCGCCCGGCGAGATCCGCGGCAACCTCGACGTCGCCTCCGCATACCTCGGTGAGTCGGCGGTACAGGAGTGACGGCGCTACTCATTCGCGATCTCGAGGTCGCGTACGGAGGCGTCGCCGCCGTACGCGGCGTGTCGCTGGAGGTCGCGCCGGGCGAGATCGTCGGTCTCATCGGCCCGAACGGCGCCGGCAAGTCCACCACCCTGCACGCGATCATGGGACTCGTCCCGGCGCGCGCCGGCGACATCCTGCTCGGCGAGCGGTCGCTTCGCGGGCGGACCCCGGAGGCAGTCGCGCGGAGCGGGGTCGCGCTCGTCCCGGAGGGTCGCCGGCTGTTCGCGGAGCTCACGGTCGACGAGAACCTCCGGCTCGGACTCGCCGCCCGGGCGAGCTCGGCGGGCGTGGAAGAGGATCTCGCGGAGATCTACGAGCTGTTCCCCGTGTGCGAGGAGTTCCGGGACCGGCACTCCGGGGCCCTGTCCGGCGGGCAGCAGCAGCAGCTCGCGATCGCGCGGGCCATGATCTCGAGGCCGTCGTTCCTCCTTCTCGACGAGCCGTCGCTGGGACTGGCGCCGACCATCGTCGACCGCGTGTTTGCGTCGCTCGTGACGATCGCGGAGCGCGGGATCGGAGTCCTCCTCGTCGAGCAGCGCGCACAGCGCACGGTCGCGCTCGCCGCCCGGACGCACGTCCTCGCGAACGGCGAGCTCCGTCTGACGCTCACCCCCGACGACGCGGCCGACACCGATCGCATGGTCGCGGCCTATCTGTCGTGAACTTCGTCCGCGACGCTCTCGACCTGCAGGTGCAGGTCGACGCCATCGGCCTCGGCGCCGTATTCGCGCTCATGGCCGTCGGCATCGGGCTGGTGTTCGGCGTCATGCGCCTCGTGAACTTCGCCTACGGCCAGCTGATCATGGCGGGCGCGTTCGCGCTCGCGTTCGCATCGGAGCGCGACTGGCCGGTCGGCGTCGGCATCGGGCTCTGCTTCGCTGTCGTGCTCGCGCTTTCGCTCGCGATGGAGCGCGTCGTCTTCCGGCCGCTCCGCGGGCAGTCGGCGGCCGTGATGCTCATCGCGACGTTCGCGGTTGCGTTCCTGCTGCAGTCGATCGCGCTGCTCTGGTTCGGGCCACTCGGCAAGACGGCGACGTCGCTCGTCGAGCTCAACCGTCCGGTCGAGGTCGGCGGCGTGGACATCCGCAAGATCACGATCGTCGCGATCGTCACCGCGGCCGTGTGTCTCGCGCTCCTCGTCCTGCTCCTGAACCGCACGTCGATCGGCCTGCACATGCGCGCCGCCGCGATCGACTCCCAGACCGCACGTCTTCTCGGCGTGCGCGCAAATCTCGTGAGCACGGTCTCGGTACTGATCGCAGGCGCGCTCGCGGCTGTCGTCGCGGTGATGCTGACCGTCCAGTTCCCGACGGTCACCCCGACGTTCGCGCTGCAGGAGACCATCCTCGTGCTCGCAGGCGTCGTCGTCGGGGGGATGACCCGGCTCCTGTCCGCCACGCTCGGCGGCTTTCTCATCGGCTACGTGTCGGGCCTCCTCGGAGGAGCGCTCCCGTCGAGTCAGAGCCAGTACCTGCCCTCGTTCCTCTTCGGGCTCGTCATCCTCGTGCTCCTCATCCGCCCGGACGGGCTCTTCACGCGAAGCCGTGGCCTCGTGGAGCGTGTGTGAGAGCCGGACGCGCCGCAGTCGAGCTCCTGGCGCCGGTGCTGCTCGTCGTCGCTGCCGGGATCCTCGGCGCGTTCGTCTCGACGACCAACGAGATCTACTTCATCACGGCGCTCATCTCCGTCTCGACCGTCGTGGCGATCTACGTCTTCGTCGGCAACTCCGGCGTGCTCTCGTTCGGGCACATCAGCTTCTTCGCGGTCGGCGTCTGGGCGGCGGGCGTGCTCTCGATCCCCGAGGCGGAGAAGCCCGCGACGATGCCGTACCTCTTCGATTTCCTGAGCACGACGACGGTCGGGAACGTGCCGTCGCTCCTCATCGCGGCCGCCGTCGGCGGGGTCTTCGCGCTGCTCGTCGGCTTGCCGCTGATGCGGCTCTCCGGTCTCGCAGCCGGGATCGCGACTTTCGCCGTCCTCGGGATCACGAACAACATCCTTCGCTACTACGAGAAGATCGGGCCCGGGCTGAACACGTTCTCGTCCGTGCCCGAGACGACCGACCTCGTGCAGGCGACGATCGGCGCGGTGCTCGTGATCGCAGCGGCGTTCGCCTACCAGCGGAGCCGCTTCGGACGCCAGCTCCGTGCGACCCGCGAGGATCCCGCCGCCGCTCGGGCCGTCGGCGTCTCGATCTACCGGCAGCGTCTCGGCTCGTTCGCGATCTCCGGGTTCCTCGCCGGCTTCGCCGGCGGCCTCTACATCCACTTCATCCCGATCAACGTGGATGCCGTGTATCTCGACCTGACGTTCATCACGCTGGCGATGCTCGTCATCGGAGGGACGACGAGCCTGTGGGGCGCCGTCGTCGGCGCGCTCTTCGTGAGCGGCCTCGACTCCGTGCTGGGGGAGATGGAGGACGGGATGACGCTTGTTCGGGCGGACGATCGACCTGCCCTCGGGGTCGAGGATCATCGTCGTCAGCGCGGTCATGGCGCTCGTCCTCATCGTGCGGCCGAGCGGACTCACGGGCGGCCGTGAGTTCTCGCTCGGCAGGCTGCGCGCGGTGGCGGCGCGATGAGGGTCTGCGTCGTCGGCTGTGGAGCGGTCGGGTCGCTGTTCGCGGCGAACCTTGCGCGGCTGGAAGACGTCGAGGTGTGGGCGTATCGACGTCTCGCAGGCGCACGTGGACGCGATCAACGCGAACGGGCTCCGGCTCGTGGGCGCAGGCGAGGTCGTGGGACACCCGACAGCCACGTCGGACCCAGGCTCTCTACCGCCATGCGACTTCGGGATCGTCGCGACGAAGGCCATGCACACGAAGGGCGCGATCGCCGCGACTGCGCACGCGTTCGCCGACGGAGCCGTCGCGACCGTGCAGAACGGAGTCGGCAACGAGGAGGTCGTTGCAGCTCACGTCGGCAGGGTCATCCGCGGGACGACCTTCCCCGCCGGGAAGATCCTCGAGCCGGGTGTCGTGCAGTGGGACGTCAAGGGCGACACCACGCTCGGGCCGTTCGAGCCGCAGCCGGCGCGCGCCGAGGAGATCGAGCTCCTCGCGGATGCGTGCACGCGCGGTGGGATGCCGACGGCAGCGGTCGCCGACGCACGCCCCGCCCAGTGGCGGAAGGTGATCTTCAACTCGGCGACGAACCCGGTCGGCGCCCTTACGGGCCTCACGCACGGACGCGTCTGCGAGCGACCCGACCTACGGGCGCTCGTGAGCGCGCTCGTCGACGAGGGGAAGGCGGTCGCGTCGGCGCAGGGCATCGTCCTCGACGCCGATCCCGAGGAGCTCATCGACCACGCCGCGCGGCCGGACGTCGCCTACGGGCACAAGGCGAGCATGCTCCAGGACGTCGAGGCGCGCCGGCAGACCGAGATCGACTTCCTGAACGGCGGCATCGGACGGTTCGGGCGCGAGCTCGGCGTCCCCACGCCGCTGAACGACGCAATCACCCAACTCATCAAGGCACTGGAGGCCTCATGGGAACAGCGCTGAGCCCCGAGCTGCACCGACGCCACGGCAACGTACGGGCCGCGATGGCCGAGCACGATCTGGACGCGCTGATCGTCTCCGGCAGCGAGTACAGCGGCTTCGAGGGCGCCGTCACCTACGTGTCCGGCTTCCAGATCGTCCATCGCTATGCGTACGTCGTCCTGCCCGCGGACGGAGAGCCGTACGTCGTCTTCCCGACCGAGGCGCGGTACGTCGGCGAGCACGGAACCGCGGAGCTCGAGCAGATCTTCGACGACCGTCCGGGCGAGTTGATCGCCGCGCGCGGGCGGGACGCCGGTTGGCGGCGGGTCGGCGTGTACGGGCTCGACTACGTCATGACCGTCCGCGACTACCGCGCGCTCGACGGTCTCGAGCTCGTCGGGTTCGACGTCGAGTTCGACCTTGCGCGGGCGGTCAAGAGCGACGCCGAGCTCGAGTCCGTGCGCGACTCGGTGCGGATCAACGAGCGCGGCTTCGAGGTCTTCCTCGAGGCCTACGCGCCCGGTAGGACGGCCGCGGAGGTCATGGCCGCGGCGGAGGACTGGTTCGTCGCCGAGGGGTGTGGCCGGCTGACTATGAACATGGTGCTCACCGGAACCGACGCCTTCGCGCGTCCCGAGTTCAAGATCGCTCGGCGAGAGGAGGTGCTCGGCCACTTCCTCCTCCCGTCGCTCGAAGTCGCGGGGCCGGGCATGCACTGGGTCGAGGTGTCGCGCGCGATCGCATCGCGAGACGCCGATCTGTCGGACGACACCGAGCGGATGCTGGAGGCGTACGTCGAGTACTACGAGGCTGCCCGCGCGGCGATGCGACCCGGGGCGAGCTGCCATGACGTCCACCGCGCGGTCTCGGCCGGCTTCACGCAGCGCGGCTACCACCTCGGTCACGTGACCGGCCACTCGATCGGGATGACGATGATCGAGTTTCCGAAGGTCGGCGAGGGTGTCGAGACCGCGCTCGCGGAGAACATGGTCTTCTCGATGCACCCGCACGCGATCGCGGCAAACGGCGAGGACTGCCTGTACATGCAGGACACCTGGCTCGTAACCGCCGATGGCGGCGTCCCGCTCGCAAACCTTCCGATGCAGGTCTTTCGTGCAACGACTTGACAAACGGTCGGCCCTCTTCGCCTAGACTGGGACCGTGAGCTGGCCGTGGCTCGTGTTGCTCGTCCTCGCGGCACTCCTTGCGGTGGCCGTCGAGAAGCCGCGCCTCGAGCGCCGCTTCGGCCCTGCTGGGCGCCGCGATCGCGAGCGCCAGCGCCGCAAGAAGCAGTTCAAGGTCATCACGCCGGACGACGAGAGTGACGAGTTCATCCGCTCCGTCCAGAGCGACCTCGACGCGCTCCCGACGATCGAGGAGCGGGACCGGCAGAAGTAGGCGCTAGCCGCGCACGCGGAAGGTCGCGGTGAGCCAGCGCGTGTTCGGGAGGATGCGCGCGACGTTCTCGGTGTTCTTGGTCTCCTGGTAGTCGGACGCCCGGAGCCGCAGTCGGTGCGTCCCGGGCTCGAGGCTGCGGGTCGAGATCGAGATGACGCCCATGTGGAACGTTGCGCGGATGTCGTAGCCATCCACCTTCGCGACGATCGAGGCGCCGTAGACGCCGGCTCCCACGTCGGTCGCCTGGACGCGTAGGGCTGACCGGCTGCGACACTCGGCGTGCGCAGGTGGAGCCTGGGGGGCGTGACGTCGTTCACCCAGTAACGGAACGAGAACGAGCCCGCTCCTGCCCGCGACCCGCTGTCGAAGACGATGGCGTAATCGCCGGGTAGGGGTGAGAGCGCTCCCGCAGCGAGGACGCCCCGCAGGAACTGATCCGAGTACGGGTTGTAGTTGATCGGTAGGGCCGCGTACCCGGTGAGGCGGTTTTCGTCGAGTCCGGCAACGACCCTCGGCTCGACGTGGCTTCCGCGACCGAGCTGCGTGACGACGACGCCGAAATTGGCGACCCGCTTGCTGATCCGGATCCGGAACGCGCGCTCGGGGCCGCGCAGGGTCGTGGTGACATCGACGCCACTCGGGCTCTCCGGGTACCGATAGCGTGTGACGAACGAGCCTTGTCCGCGGGTGGTGCTCCGGTACGTTCCCGGCCCGCGCAGAGTCTCCAGCTTGTGCCGCGCGAGGGCACCCGCGGTCACGCGGCCCCAGAGCGGGATGCGCCTGGTGTCGCCGCCGCGTCGGAGCTCGACGTAGGCGTCGAAGTCACCGGGCGCGGCCGTGCGCGCGACGGTCGCCGAGATCGGGAGCTCTCCGGGCACCGTCACCGTCGCAGGCAGCGTAAGCCGCAATCCCGACGTGGTGTCACGAACGACGCGAACGACCTGCCATACCCCGGCGCCGCCTCCGGCGTCCTCGAGTCCAACCGTTCTCGTGGTCTCCTGGGCGCGGGTGAGAAGCCCGAACGACACCGCCGTGGGCGTCGCGAAGAGCAGCGGCCGGTCGGCGCGCTGAAGTGCGACGACGCCGCCTCCCTGCCACCTCGGCCCGGCCGGGCGTCCCCGCTCGTCGACGGAGTCGGTGCCCGACTGCACGAGCGCGGACTTGATCTGCGGGACCGTCCAGCCCGGATGCCGCTGGTGCAGCAGCGCCGCAGCGCCGGCGACGTGAGGAGCCGCCATGCTCGTCCCCGAGAGGGCCGTCCAGCCGCCTCCCGAGACCGACGACAGGACGTCCACACCCGGTGCCGCAACGTCCGGCTTCAGGCGCAACGAGATCGCGGTCGGCCCGACCGACGAGAAGTCGGCGTGCGTCCGCCGCGCCGGACTGCCGCCGATGTCGACCGCTCCGACCGTGATCGCGCCCTCGGAGTTGCCGGGTGACGACACCGAGCCGGCGCCGACGTCGTTGTAGTCGTTACCCGCGGCGATCACAGGCACGACGCCCGCAGCTGCCGCCGCGTCGAGCGCGAGCGCGACGATGTCTCGGCTCGGCTCGATCTCGGGCTCGCCGCCCGAGAAGTTGATGACGTTCATTCCGTCGGCGACAGCCGCCTCGATGGCGGCGACGATGGCGGGGGAGTTCGCATTCGGACTGAGCCCCGAGTCGGTCTGGACGAAGACCTTGTAGTTGCCGAGATAGGCGCGCGGGGCCACCCCCGAGACCCGGCCGTCACCGCCGGTCGGGGTGTTTGCGTTGCCCGCCGCGATCCCTGCGACGTGGGTGCCGTGGGATAAGTCCTCGTCACTGAACGCGAGCCGCACGCTCGGTGCCGTCGCGCCGGACTTGGGGGAAACGCGCGGGCCACGATCACCTTGGCCGTCGTGAAGCGCTGCTGCCCCTTCGGGAATCCCGTCGGCATCGTGTAGCCGGCCGGAGCGAAGTAGGGGTGGTCGGGGTCGATCCCCGAGTCGATGATCCCGATCTTCACGCCCTGGCCCGCTGTCTCGAGCGACTCACCCCACAGCGCCGACGCCCCGATCTGCTGCGGCGTCGAGATGAGCCGTGGCGCGTAGGTCGCGGTGGGAAGGACGTCGCGCACACCGGGTAGATCGCGGAGGCGAGCCTGCTCGGAACGCGGGAGCGTCACCGAATAGCCGTTCGCCACGAGCCGGTAGCGCCAGCCGAGCCGAGCCGAAGGAAGCTGCGCGCCCAGTTCGCGCCGGAACGTGCGTTGCTCGGCGTCGATCCGCGCTCCGCTCCCCGGCGCTCGTGCGAGCGGCGGGGAGTCGAGCAGCACGACGACCTCCGCGCTCGCGCTGTCCGTCGACGGCAGCGACGGCCCGCCTAAGGCGAGGAGGGCCGCGACGACGGCTACCGCAATGGGGGCGACACGAGTCATCGGGAAGTGAGACGACCCGAAGCTAGAATCGTTCGGCCGCGCGGATGTGGCGGAATTGGTAGACGCGCACGGTTCAGGTCCGTGTGCCCGTAAGGGCGTGGAGGTTCAAGTCCTCTCATCCGCACTAGGTTTCTGCCCGCAAATCAGTCATTTCGGTTTGCCTCGGACCACATCGGGACCACTTTCGGACCACGTAGCGTCGTAGTGTCGCGGCGGCGAGTGCGTAGTGGCCTCACCGCCGCGACAACTACGAGACCTTTACGAAAGCCTCCTCCGCACCGATCTCGTCGCTCGCATTGACTCTCAATGCCGCGTGTTCCCGGTCATCGACTCGAACTGCCCCTCGTAGCTCCGTCGCGAGGGCCGGGATCGCTACGAGAGGCTCCCGGCCTTTCGCATTGAGGCGACGCGTCTCATCCCGCGTGCTCTCAGCCCACGTCTCCTTCGGTCGCTTGAAGAACGTACTTCGTATGAAAACCGAGCTCGGTTTTCATAGACGAGTCTTCCAACCAACTCCCACCCTTCGTCGCCCAACCTGTTGAAGTTCTCCTCTCCCCGCGGCTGTCTTGGCGTCGCGACCCGGTACTCCCACTTCGTGAGCTCTCACGTGTCGGAGCCTCGAGGTCGGGTCTGTCGTTGTCATTCGTCCTCCTTTGGCTCGTGATTTACGGAGCCAAACGATCACCGCTGGCGGTCACCTTTTTGGGGGGGCTGCTGGCCGCTTCGGACGCCTACGGTTAGCAAGAGAGGCTCGCGGTCGAAGGGGGAGCTATCCAAACGGCACAGAGATCGGGTCGTCGCCTCAGAGAGTCACAATCGGTGCTCGAACTGTCCGGGTGGATCGGGCATCGGAGCATCGAACTCCCGGCTGACTGGGCGGGAGTGTACGAGGACGTCGTGATCGCGTTCGACCGCTTCGGCGCGACGAACTGGCAGGCGCACCTCGTCAGCACGGACGGTCGTGTGCTCCTCGCGTTTCCCTGGCACGACAATGCCGACCGCATCTTGCTCGGGCCTCGAAGCAGGGAGTTTCCTGTCCACGCCGACGACGAAGCATGGGACGCCCTAGAGGAGGGATGGTGGGGGTGGGTGAAGGCAGACGGTCCGCACGTCTACATCGCTGAATGCAACGGTGACATGATCGAGCACATCCGGCGCACGCGCAAGGTCCGACAGCGCAGTACTGGACTCGTCGCGGTCGGCAACGTCGATTTCAGCTGGAGCCGAGTGCCCCGTGTCGCTTACGACCGAGCCTGGCAAGACGCCATCGACACGTGCCGTGCGGGGCAACCCTCTCCCGTCGGCGAGTGGATCTCGAATGCTCCTGACGATCGCAGGATGCGCCTTCGCTTTTAAGTTAGATCCACCCTGCAGGTGCCGAACGCGCCTGAGCTGGTCCGACTCGACCCGACCTGCCACGCGCAGTGCCACGACCTGCCGCTTTGCAGGGATACGTACTGCCTTCGTTGCCGGAGGAATTGCGGCTGCTCGGATCCCTCGTTCGAGGGAGAGCTGGAAGCGCGCCGCCGACGACGACCAAGAGGTGGACGACCTCGTCCTCCGCGTTGCCGTCACCGTGCTCGTGGTCGCCTTCGCGAGCTGGATGGTGCTCTCGCTGGTCGTCGTCCTCGGGCGCATCCGGTACGACCGTCGACTGCGTCGCCCGGGCTCGACCGCGCTCAGCTCGGCGAGCGCCGCCCGACTCGTCCGCCGCGTTCGCGCGCATCCGCGCACGGAGTGGGGGAGCTGGCGTCGCGTCACCGCACTGCAGCGGCTCGAGCGCGCCCACCATCCGGCCGTTCCCCAGCTCGTCCGGGTTGTCCTCGACGACGAGGATCCGCGTATCGCGGCCGCAGCGATCCGGACGCTCGGAGACATGGGCGACGACTGGGCGATCGACATCCTCATCGACGCGCTGCGGCGCGGCCACGGCTCCCGCTCGCGGATCGCAGCCGAGCTCGAGGCGCTCGCGCCCGCCCCGGGCTTCGCCTCGTCCCGCTCCTGCGGGACTGGGATCCCGCGGTGCGCTTCTGGGGCGCCACCCTGCTCCGACCGTACCCGGGGCTCGCCGACTCGACGCTGATCGAGCTCACGTGGGACGCTGACCCGAACGTCCGTGCCGCCGTCGTCGAGACGCTCGGCTCCCGTTCGGGGGCCGCGGTCGGGACTGCGCTGGTCGCCGTCTCGACGACGCGAGTGGTTCGTCCGCGTGCACGCCGCGCGCGCCGCAGGCCACGTCGTCGGGGCCGAGGCCGCACCCTCGCTCGTTCGCCTGCTGGCCGACGAGCGGTGGTGGGTGCGCACGGCGGCGCAAGGACGCACTGCGCGGGCCTCGGCACCGATGCCGATTCCGTCCCTGCTCTCGGTGCTTGCGCACGAGGACCTCTTTGCCCGGAACGGCGCGGCCGAGGTGCTGCAGGACATCGGCTTCGTCGACTTTCTCGTCGCTCGACAACCCGCGGAGCCCGCTGCTCGAGCGCATCTACGCCGCCGGCGGCGAGCGCTTCCGCGCCGCCGCCGAGGCGCGCATCGAGGATGCGATCGAGCAAGGAGTCGTGGCGGCATGAGCCCGCTCGACGCTCGTCGTCCTCGCCTGCTTCGCGTACCTGGTGCTCATCAACCTCGTGGCAATCGTGTTCCTGGTCGTCGGAGCGATCGAGAATGCCGTGCGCCGCCACGAGGAGGGCAGCGCCGACTACGAGACGCTCGGCGCATCCCGCTTCACGATCCCCGTGAGCGTGATCGTCGCCGCGTACGACGAGGCGCCGGTCATCGAGGCGACCGTCTCGTCGTTCCTCGCGTTCGACTATCCGGAGTTCGAGGTCGTCGTCGTGAACGACGGCTCGACCGACGACACGCTCGAGCGTCTGCGCGAGGCCTTCGATCTCGCGCCCTACGAGCGTCTTCGTGCCGCGCACGTCTTCCGACGCAGCCGGTCCGAGGCGATCTACCGGAGCCGCGACGCACCCGAACCTGATCGTCGTCGACAAGGAGAACGGCGGCAAGGCGGACGCGCTGGAACGCGGCGCTCAACGTCGCGCGCTACCGCTACGTCTGCGGCGTCGATGCGGACACGCGTCTTCGACTCCACGGCGCTCCTGCAGGTCATGCGTTTCCCGATGAGCGACCCGGCGCGCGTGATCGGCGTCACCAGCCAGATCGCCACGGCCGCGGAGCCCGAGAGGCGCTCGCCCAGCCGCCGGGCAAGCGCAGGATCGACGACAGCCTCCTCGGCGTCTACCAGCACCTCGACTTCGTCCGCGCGTTCATCAACAACCGGCTTGCGCTGGTCGCGGCTGGGGATTCATGCTCTGTTCTCCCGGCGCGCTTCCAGATCTGGCGGCGCGACGTGCTCGAGGAGGTCGGCGGCTTCTCGACGACGTTCACCTGCGAGGACATCGAGCTGACGTTCCGCATCCACGAGAAGTTCCGGCGCGAAGGGCGCGACTACGAGATCCATCTGCCTCCCCGACACGGTCGGCGTCGACCGAGGCGCCGGAGTCGTCGGCAAGCTCGTCTCGCAGCGGGAGCGCTGGCAGCGGGTCATCAACGAGACGGTCGTCCACTACCGGCGGATGTGGTTCAACCCCCGGTACGGCGCCGTCGGCATGGTCGGCGCTCCTTTCTACCTCCTCACCGAGGTGATCTCGCCGGCCGTCGAGATCATCGGCTGGTCGGCGCTCGTTGGCCGCGGTCCTCCTCGGTGACTTCGATGGCAGGTCTTCGTCGTCGTGCTCGGCGCGATGGCGTTCACGAACGCCGCGCTCACCGCCGGCGCGGTGCTGCTCGACGACATGCAATCGCGGCTCTACCGCGTTCGCGATCTCGCCCGGATCCTCTTCCTGGCCCCGCTCGACATGATCCTCTATCGCCCGATCATCACCTGGGCACGGCTCAAGGGCTCCTGGGGCTTCCTGCGCGGCAACAAGGCGTGGAACAAGTTCGAGCGGAACGTGCGGGCGCCGGCATAGCCCGGTCATACGCATTCGGGTAGGGTCAGGCGAGGGGGTGGGAATGACGTTCGAGATTCACTCCGGGGGCCGACCGGTCTCCCGTAAGGACGCGCCGAGCGCGCAGCAGGCGCTGCTCGACTACGTGAAGTCGCTCGGCTGCCGCGACGCCGAGATCATCCGCTTGAGCGCCACGACGGTGGCCTGGCGCGGTGCCCGCTACTCCGCGGTCGCCGTCCCCAGCGGAAACGGAAGCGCCACGTAACCGTTCAGGCGAGAGCCGCGAGCACCGCGTCCGCGTGCTCGTCGGGCTTCACCTTGCGCATGATCTTCGCGACGTTCCCGTCGGCGTCGATCACGAACGTCGACCGCTCCATCCCCATGTACGTCTTGCCGTACATGCTCTTCTCGACCCAGGTCCCATACGCCTCCGCGACGGTGTGCTCCGTGTCCGAGAGGAGCGTGAACGGGAGGTCGTACTTCTCCCGGAACTTCACGTGCTTCGAGGGCTTGTCCGGGCTGACGCCGAGGACGATCGCTCCGGTGCGCTCGAGCTCGCCCCAGACGTCACGGATGCCGCATGCCTGCGCGGTGCACCCGGGCGTGTCGTCCTTGGGA
>CAWJTZ010000004.1:0-36597 GCA_963845935.1 uncultured Gaiellaceae bacterium | reverse complement strand
TTCGAGCGAACGCGCATCCACCAGTCCCCGCGTCGAATCGGTGAGAGGCGCGTGGATCGAGAGCACATCCGCGTCGCCGAGGAGGGCCTCGAATGATCTCGGCTCGGCACCGCCGGCATGGATGTCGTCAGCCGACAGTGCCGGGTCGTGCGCCAAGACGCGGTACCCGAACGCGGCTGCGCGACAGGCGACCCGTCGTGCGACCTGACCGAATCCTAGGAGGGCGAATGTCCGCCCGCGGAGTCGTCGGACGGTCCCCGCCGCGCGGAAGCTCCAGCCGCCCGCCTCCGCGTCGCGCGCAAGGGCCACTATCCCACGCTCCACGGCGAGCACGAGCGCCAGCGTATGGTCGGCGACCTCGTCGAGGCAGTAGTCCGGGATCCGTGCGACCGCGATTCCCAGCTCGGACGCGGCGACCAGATCGACGTTGTCGACGCCGACGCCGTAGCGGACGATGCCGCTGAGCTCGCGCGCGGAGGCGAGCGCTCGACGGCCGACTGGCGCGAACTGGACGAGCAGCACGTCGGGTCGATGGCGCTCCAGTGCATCGGCGACGTCATCCTCGTCCCGACAGCTCGCGACCTTGACCTCCACCCCGGCCGCTTCGGCGACCTCGCGCTCGAGGCGCGCGTCGTCGCCGAAGTTCTGGTCGCTGATAAGGATTTCCATGCAGTCTCCGGCGATTCGGGGCTGGCGACGCTATCGCGGCAGCGTAATCCCCGCAAGCTTGACACCCCCTGACGTCAATGCGACGCTAGCCGGCGGAGTCGTCCAGGCAGGCCGAATCCCGGAATCGGAGGTTGTGATCGTGGAACAGCTCGATCAGGCGCTCTCACGGCGGCGACTGCTTCAGCTGACGGCGGGCGGAGTGAGCGCGGTGGCGCTCGCTCGTGCACTCGCTGTCGCTGACGGCGCGCAGGCAGCGCTCGGCTCGTCGGCAGCGCAGCGCGCGTCGACGCTCAAGATGTGGTGGTGGGGGCAGCAGGAGGCGGTCGGCATCCAGCGCTGGATGACGGACACGCTGAAGAAATTCCAGCAGCGAAACGGCGTCAAGGTCTCGGCGACCCTCATGGACACGAACAACGTCATCCCGCAGTTCACGAACGCCGCGGCCGCCGGACATCCCCCGGACGTCCAGTTCCTCTTCAACGGCATCTATCACATGGAGAACGTCTGGCTGGGTTACGTCAACGAGCTCAACAGCCTCCTTCCGGCGTCCGTGCTCAAGTCGTCCGGAGCGACGCAGCTGTCCGTCTACAAGGGCAAGCAGTACCGTGTCGGCTTCTACGCCGTCGGGTTCGGAATCGCATACAACAAGAGCCATTTCCGTAAGGCGGGGCTCGACCCGGACAACCCCCCCAAGACGTGGGCGCAGTTCCTCACCGCCTGCAAGAAGCTGAAGGCGAAGGGCTACATCCCGATTGGCGGCGGTGTGAAGGACGGCTTCCTCGGTGAGTGGTACCTCGTCAACGCGCTCACGCAGAACCTGGACACCCCTGCCGACGCGCTCAACCTCTTCATCGGAAAGCTCGACTGGCACAACCCGCGCTACTACGAGCACTGGTCGCGGCTCGAGGAACTGAAGAAGAAGGGGTATTTCAACAACGACATCAACTCGCTGCAGCTCTACCAGGGCATTCAGCTGTTCGACACGGGCAAAGCGTCCATGTGCTTCAACACGACGCCGGCGATCCCGAACTCGCAGAAGCAGCTCGGCGCGAAGAACGTCGGCTACTTCGTGATGCCGCGCTTCGGCCACGGGAAGATGGCCGGCATCCCGATAACCGACACGCAAGGCTTCGGTATCCCGACGAAGGGGAGCGATCACGAGACGGCAGCGAAGCTCCTCGCCTACATGCACTCGAAGGAGCGTGTGCAGGCGATGTGGACGCTGTCAAAGCAGGTGCCTGCCAACACGACGTTCAATGGCAACGTGATTGACGACCCGCTCGTGCGCATGGTGCAGCGCAAGTGGGTCGCCGGAAAGCACAACGTCTACATCGCCGACCTCATGCCGACGAAGTTCTGGACCGATGCGATGTTCGTCGCATCGCAGAAGATCCTCGCCGGCAGCATGACCGGCAAACAGGCGGGCGACCTCGCCGCCAGCGTCACGCAAACCTGGAAGCGTCAGAACCCCGACATGGTCGATAACTACGCGACCTGGGGGAAGGATCTAGCCTGAGAGACCGCTCGCGGCGCGGGCCGAAGGGTCCGCGCCGCGAGCTCCCCCATGCTCCGTACGCGTCCCTGGGTTCCGTATCTCTACGTCGCGCCGGCTTTCGCCTTGCTCGCGCTCGTCTTCGCCTACCCGGTGGTCCGCGTCGTCGACTTCTCCACGCGCCTGATTCGCGGTGCGAGCGGGCCATACGTCGGCTCGCTCAACTACCAGCTCGTGTGGGAGGACCCGACCTTCCACGAGGCCCTCAAACACAGCGCACTTCTGCTCCTCGCCGTTCCCGTGCTAACCGGGCTCTCGATCTTCTTCGCGGTCCTGCTCTACGAGGGAGCTCGGGGGTGGAGGGTGTATCGCACCGTCCTGTTCCTGCCATTCATCCTCGCTGTCCCGATCGTGGGAATCATCGCCAGCTACATCTTCCAGCTGAACGGTGCGCTCAACAGCATCCTGCGCGCGGTCGGGCTCGACGGACTCGCGCTCGACTGGCTCGGGAGCGAACGGTTGTCGCTGCTCACGGTCGGAATCGTGATCGTCTGGCGTGAAGTCGGCTTCGGGATCATCATCTTCCTCGCGCGCCTACTCACGATGGACGACGAGCAGCTACAGGCTGCACGAATCGACGGTGCGGGTTGGTGGAGCCAGCTTCGCTTCATCATCATCCCGGAGCTTCGCGGGACGATCGAGTTCTACGTCGTCGTCGCCTCGATCACCATGCTCGCCTGGGTCTTCGCCTATGTCTACACCATCACCTCCGGCGGACCAGGGACATCGTCGACCGTGCTCGAGCTTTACATCTACAACCAGGGCCTCCGGAACTCGCTGCCGGGGATGGCGTCCGCCGTGGCGGTCGTCCTGCTCGGCGCGACGCTCGTCGGGATCACTCTTCTGATGCTCATTCGGGCGCGAGCCGCCCGACGTGAGGAGCTCGCGTGAAGCCGGCCTGGAGGACCGGCCGGGTCGCGCGTCAGATGGTGCTGTTCGCGATGGCTGTACTCACCCTCTACCCCGTCTGGTTCATGGTGTCGACGGCGTTCAAGACCCAGGGGCAGTACCTCGACAGCCCATACGGCCTGCCCTGGCCGCTGTCGCTCTCGAACTTCGGCGACGCCGTGCACGGCGGCACCTTCCTGCTCTGGTTGAAGAACAGCGCCATCCTGACACTCGGCGCTGTGATCGTCTCGACGGCGGCCGCTGCGCTCGCCGCCTTCGCGCTCGCTCGGATGCAATGGCTCGGCCGGACAGTGCTCTTCGCGGTCAGCACTGCTCTCATGGTCGTCCCGCCCGTCGTGATGCTCATGCCGCTCTTCATCCTGTTTACGAACCTCAACCTCGTGAGCACGTACCAGGGTGTAGTTCTCATCTACGCCGGGCTCACGCTCCCGTTCTCGATGTACATGCTCACGAACTTCTTCCGCGCGATCCCGAACGAGCTCCTCGAGTCGGCCGTCATTGACGGAGCACGGCATGCATCGGTTTTTGTCCGCATCGTGCTCCCGCTGTCGGCGCCTGCGCTCGTAACGCTCGTGGTCGTGAATGGCCTCTGGGTGTGGAACGAGCTGCTCATCGCACTCGTCTTCCTCCCGAGCGACAACCTCAAGACGCTCATGGTGGGGGTGACGGTGTTCCAGAACAAGTACAACCTGAACGTCCCGGTGACGATGGCGGGCATGCTGCTCGCCTCGGTGCCGATGCTCCTCGTCTTCCTCTTCGGTCAGCGGTTCTTCATCCGCGGCCTGACGGCAGGCGCGGTAAAGGGATGAAGCGCTTCCACGGCAAGAAGGTCATCGTGACCGGCGCGGGGCGCGGGATCGGGCGCGCGATCGCCGAGCGCTTCGCGTCCGAGGGCGCCGCCGTCCTCTGTATGGGAAGGACACGGGAACCTTTAGAGGAGACGGCTGCCCTGTGCGACTCGGCCTGGGTGGTGACCGGCGACGTCTCCCGCTCGGAGGATGTCGACAATGTCGTCGCGGCCGCGCTCGAGCGGTGGGAGCGGATCGACGTGCTCGTGAACAACGCGGGGATCGACGACGAAACTCCCTTTCTCGACATGAGCGAGGAAGACTGGCACGCCGTCATCGCGACGAACCTGACGGGCGTCTTCCTAATGTCGCAACGTGTCGCGCGCGCAATGCGAGACGCGAACGGCGGTGTCATCCTGCACAACATCTCGATCGACGCGCTCGGCGGCGACGGGTCGTTCGCGAGTTACAACGCGTCGAAGGCTGCTCTCCTCGGGCTAAACCGGACAATGGCCCTCGAGCTTGCCCAGTACGGGATCCGGGTCAACGGCGTTTCGCCTGGGTTCACGCACACCGACATGACGGAGAGGGCCGTCGGGCCCAAGCTCATGGCGTACCTGAACGGTTCGTTCGAGCGCGTGCCAATGCGCCGTCTCGTCAAGCCGGCGGAGATTGCGGCGGCCTTTGCGTTCCTCGCCTCCGACGACGCGTCGGCCATTACCGGGCAGAACCTCGTTGTCGACTGCGGTCTGACGGCCAACTGGTTCATCCTGGAGACACTGCCGGGTGACTGAGACGGGGTGCGTCGCCGGCTGGCGCGCCCTCGCGGTGGGAGACGACGTGCTACACGCGATCGTCCTCCCTGAGCGTGGCGCAGAGTTGCACTCGCTCGTCCACGTTCCGACGGAGACCGAGCTCCTCTTCCAGGCCCCGTGGGGTCTGCATCCTCCGAGCCCGGAAAGGACGTCGTTCCTCGACCGATATGCCGGCGGCTGGCAGGAGCTCTTTCCCAGCACGAACGACGAGACGACCTACCGTGGCGAGACGATCCCGTTCCACGGGGAGGTCGCACTCCTTCCGTGGGAATGCGAGCAGCGCGATGGGGCGCTGGTCTGTCGTGTCCGTTGTGAACGGACGCCATTCCTCCTCGAGCGTACGCTCCGCTTCGACGGCCGCCTCATAGTCGAAGAGCGCGTGACGAATGAGGGAGACGATGCGGCGCATTTCACCTGGGGCCACCATCTCGTCCTCGGGCCGCCCTTCCTCGAGGCTGGCTCCCGACTCGAGGTTCCGGCTCGAACGATTGTGACGATTCCCGACATGTGGGAGGACACGGCGCGTCTCGAGCCAGGGCAGCGCAGCTCATGGCCCCATGCGCGACTGCGGGAAGGCGGCACTGTCGATCTTCGCGCGGTTCCTGGGCCTGAAGCAGCGAGCCATGACGACGTTTATCTGACGGACCTCGACGGCGGCGTCGTGAGCGTCGAGAGCAGCCGGCTACGCGTTCGGCTCGGCTTCGATCACGAACTCTTTCGCTGGCTCATCTCGTGGCAGCCATACGGCGGCGCTCTCGACGAGCCGCTCGCCGGCTCGTACGCGCTCGGCATCGAGCCTTGGGTGTCCATGCTGCCGCTCGGACAGGCGCTCGAGGCGGGCGAGGCGATCGAGCTCTTGCCAGGGGCGTCGCGCGAGACGACGCTCTGGCTCGAGGTGGAAGAGATCTAGCCGGTGGCGGACGTCGTCTTCACCGGCGCGGGCAAGGTGTACCCGAACGGCACGCGTGCCCTCGCCGACTTCGATCTTCACATCCACGACGGTGAGTTCATGGTCTTCGTCGGCCCCTCCGGGTGCGGAAAGACGACCGCGCTTCGTATGACGGCCGGCCTCGAGCCGATCACCGAAGGCGAGATCCGGATCGGGGATCGTGTCGTGAACAAGCTGGAGCCGCAGGAGCGGGACATCGCGATGGTGTTCCAGAACTACGCGCTCTACCCGCACATGACGGTGCGCGACAACATCGCCTTCGGCCTCAAGATGCGCAAGGTGCCGCGCCACGAGCGCCAACGCCGGGTCGAAGAGATCGGGCGTGTGCTCGGCCTCGGCGAGCTGCTCGACCGCAAGCCTCGCCATCTGTCGGGCGGCCAACGACAGCGCGTGGCAATGGGCCGCGCGATCGTTCGCGAGCCTGCCGCGTTCCTGATGGACGAGCCCCTTTCGAACCTTGACGCCCGTCTGCGAGTGCAGATGCGTGCGGAGATCTCACGCATTCAGCGGGAGGTGCGCGCGACGACGATCTACGTCACGCACGATCAGGTGGAAGCGATGACCATGGGCGACCGGGTCGCCGTGCTTCGGAAGGGACAGCTGCAGCAGGTGGAGGAGCCGCAGACACTCTTCGATGCCCCCGTGAATCTCTTCGTCGCGAGCTTCATCGGCAGCCCCGAGATGAACCTCATCGAAGGGGAGATCGAGCGCTCCGGGGATGGCATCGCACTCCGGCTCGGCCCTAATGTCGTGCCACTGCCTTCGCATGGCGCGCTTGCGTCGTGGGTGGGCGAGAGAATCGCAGTCGGCATACGCCCGGAGTACACGGCTCCGGCAACTCACGACGAGCCGCGTCTCGACGCACGCCTAGTCGTCGCAGAGCCCCTCGGCTCGGAAACGCTTCTGCACGCCGAGGTCTCCGTCGTCCCTGTGTTGTCCGAGCAGGTGCTCGAGGTCGTGCTTGATACCGACGCCGCTGTTGCGGCCGACCTCCAAGCCGCCGCGGCGGACCGGCGATCGCCTTTTCGGGCAAGGTTCGCCGGCACCCATCGGGGAGCGACGGGCGATCCGCTCTCGATCGCAGTTGACGTCGAGCGTCTCTATTTCTTCGACCTGAGGACAGGCACCGCGATTGCTTGACGCTGCTGCGCGGCAAGGGCGCTGGCAGCGAGTCATTCCGACTTGAGCAAGCAGCGCGTTGACGTGGCGATTGTCCGATAAGAAATCTGATGACACAGCGGCGGACTTCTAGTCCCCGCCAGCCTGCGGGTTCACCTCCGGGCGTCTGCAGGCTCTGAGTTTGCAGCTGAAGGAGTCAGGCCGAGATCGGCAACGGCCCGAATCAACTCACTCGCTGTCATCTTCTGTATGACGTCCCAGCCGTGGGCGTCCGAGAGTTCCGTCACGTACTCGAATACGCCGCCGTCCCTGAGGCATTCGTTCCGCTTGTCCCATGCCTTCCCAAAGATCGTTGGACTCATCTCATCCAACTCCCCGCGCGTGATCTCGAGCTGGTGTGCCCAACTGGCGAACGCTGTGGAACACCGAACCTCAGTCACTGCCAGGACCCAGCGCTCGTTCTCGAGGACTCGGCGCGCGGACTCGTCACGTACGTTGTCGGCAAGCAGGTGCACCTGCTGCGACTCGAAGACGGTGCCGACGTCGTCGTCTCGCCGGGTCAGACCTCGGGCTTCATCGAGTCAGGGCTCGTGTACGCGAACGGCGCGAAGCTACGACTCGTGGTATTCGACGAGCCCCCAAGCCGATTGACCGCCGCCGCAACTCCGCACGAAGCCGGTTCGCGAGAATCCGAACTATTCCGCACGCGCACGCACGCGCATCAGATAGGTGTGTCGAGGCATACCCCACCCCCTGAACGTGTTCGTCGGGCGCAGCCTGGTCGCGGGGACTCCAGGCGTCCAAAGGCGATGAGTTTCGCCGTGGTTTCCAGTCTGTATCCCCAACACGCGATCAACCGCACTCGAGGAGAGCATCATGACCGCGACCTACACCTTCGACGTCTTCTCCAGCCTCGACGGCTTCGGCGCCGGCGGCGGCAACTGGTCCGGCTACTGGGGCAAGCAAGGCCCCGAGCTCCTCGACCACCGCCTCACCTTGTACGGCGAGGAGCAGCGAATGGTCTTCGGAGCCAACACGTATCGGGCGTTCGCGCGAATGCTGGCCTCGAGCACTGAGGAGTCCGAGGTGCGTGACCCATGGGTCACGCGGATGAGGAGCCTGCCCGCAACGGTGGTGTCGACCACGCTGGAAGGATCCCTTGACTGGCCGGATGCGACCGTCGTGAGTGGCGATGCCGTCGACGTTGTCGCTCGGCTCAAGGATGAGTCCGACGTACCGTTGCGCTCGCACGGCAGCCTGTCGATGAACCGGGCGCTGATGGCCGCCGGACTGGTCGACCGTCTCCAGGTGACGCTCTTCCCTGTGATCACCGGTCAGACCGGGCTCGACCCGATCTTCCGGGTGCGGCCGACTTCGACCTCGAGCTGATCGAGCGCCGGACGCTCGACGGCCACACCCAAGAGCTCATCTACCGGCCCACCCTGCATGTCTGAGTCCATCAATGCATCCCACTGGTTCAGAGACCCGGCGGGCAACATCCTGTCCGTCCTCGAGGAGGGGTGATGGTCGTCGAATACATCCGCTACCGCGTCGCCCCTGATCGGAGCGACGAGTTCGAGCGCGCGTACAGCGAGGCCGCAGCCTCCCTGGATGCCTCGCCGCACTGTCTTGCGTATGAGATCGCCCGTGGCATCGAGGATCCCGAGACGTACGTCGTCCGCATCGAGTGGGACTCGGTCGAGGGCCACGAGCAGGGCTTCCGCAAGAGCTCCGACTTCGGTGAGTTCTTCAGCGCCGTGAAGCCGTTCTTCGACGACATCGAGGAGATGCGCCACTACCAATCGCTGCTTGACGACTCGGGGGCAAACTCATGACGTACCGAACCGACGACGCGTCGGCCACCGATGACAGCCTGTCCCAGTTGAGCACTGCGCTCGCCGGAGAGGTGATCGGCCCCGCTGATCCCGAGTACGACACGGCACGCGTTTGTTTCAACGCCCTCGTCGACCGTCGCCCAGCGGCGATCGCTCGATGTCTCGGGCCGGCGGACATAGCGACCGCGTTCGACTTCGCCCGGACGCACGAGTTGGAGGTCGCCGTGCGCGGCGGCGGGCACAACCCGGCGGGGCACTGCATCCTCGACGGCGGGCTCGTCATCGACCTCTCGCTGCTGCGGACGGTGGAGGTCGACCAGCACGCACGGACTGCGCGAGCGCAGGGTGGATCCACCTGGCTCGACTTCGATTCGGCCACGCAAGCAGTTGGCCTCGTCACCCCTGGCGGTGTCGTCGGTTCCACGGGCGTGTGCGGGCTGACGCTCGGCGGCGGGATCGGTCATTTGACCGCCCAGTACGGCCTGACGTGCGACAACCTCTTGGGCGCCGAGCTCGTTTCTCCGGACGGATCCGTGATCAGGGCGAGTTCCGACGAGAACCCCGAGCTGCTCTGGGGCCTCCGGGGAGGGGGCGGGAACTTTGGCGTGGTGACGCGACTGGAGTTTCGCCTCGAGCGTCTCGACCGGGTCGTGGGCGGCCTACTCGACTTCCGCGGTAGCGCGGTCGCAGACAATCTCCGCCGCTTCCGCGACCTCGTGGCAGGCTCTCCGCCCGACCTCAGTTGCCAGGCGATTGTGGCGCGTGGACGAGTCGCTGGCGCCCGTGCTTGTCGTCGCCCCCTGCTACACGGGCACAGACACGGATCCTGGAGAGCTACAGGAACTGCGCTCATGGCCAGGGCTCGTGAACGACGATGTCCGTTCTCGGACGTTCCTCGATCAGCAGCTCGTGTTCGATTCGCCGTACGGTGAGAACAGGCATTACTGGAAGGGCCATTTCGTCAGTGAGCTCGCCGACGAGCTGATCGACGAGTTGCTTGATCGCCTGCTCGCGTTCGGTCGACCGCCCGTGCATGTGCTGATCGAGTCGCTGCATGGCGCGCCGAAGGCAGCCGATCCGGCCCTTGGGCCGATTGCATATCGCGATGCGGCATTCAACGTCAGCGCAATGGCCGTATGGGCCAATGCCGACGAGGACGAGCAGCACATTGCTTGGGCTCGCGACACTGCGGCGGCGATCGAGCCGTGGTCCCTCGGTGGCGGCTACGCCAACTACATGCAGGCAGACGAACCGCTCGAGCGTATCCGTGCGGCGTTCGGCGAAGACGCCTTCGAACGGCTGCAGGCTCTCAAGCGCCGGTATGACCCGAAGAATGTCCTGCGCCGCAACCAGAACATCCCTCCGGATGGTCCGTGACGATGACCTGCACCTCCGCTCGCGAGCGCCCCCCACTTTCTCTCGCAGGCAGGCCTAATAGAAGGATGTGACGAGCCTACACCCACCCCCTGAACGTCCTTCTCGGCTGGGCCTGGTCGCGAGCCCACGGCGCGATCGCGGGAGGAGCAGCCTAGGTCGCTCCTCCCGCGGAACGGGAGTGCCACGGTCGCGCCCGATCTCCCGGCCTCGCTATTTCGGGCTGAGGAAGCCCTCGAACTGCGCCTTCGTGTTGCCGTTGGCAAGCGAGACACCTGCAACGCGTCCCCCTCCGGAGAGTCCGGTGTATGCGCCCATGGCGTGGACGACCTTCCAGGTGCCGGTGAAGACCGCCCATCCGTCCGGGAGGTCGACGAACCCGATTTGGTTTCGGCCCTCGATCGTGCCCAGCTTCCCGGTGAACGTCCACCGCGGGTCTGACGCGAAGATCGGAAGCGCGAGAGTCTTCGAGATGAGCGTCTCATCGAGCTCGTCGGTGGCACGTGGTCTTCCGACGAGAACTCGCTTCGCGACGTCGAACCCCTCGGCGCGCTTCTTCGTAGCTGGTGGTGGGTGCTCTCGGGTTTCCGCCGGTTGCCTTGCCCGTCGCTGACTTTCTGTAATCGACGCTAGCGCGCGGACTCGGGCTCGGGCCGAGCTTTAGGGGAATCTTCAGAGCTTGTTAGGTCCCCGGCGTATCCTGGGTCTGTGAGCCCGCTACGGGCCAGAGATCTCGTTGGCGACAGGCGTTGGCTGGTTCGACAAGCGGCGGCTGCGCTGCTCAGCCTTTCCGCGGTAGCCGTGGTGAGCGTTGCGGTCTGGGCGCTCGAGCCGCACGCCCCGGTCGTGAGCCTCGGCGTCCTCTACCTCTTCGCCGTGTTGCCCGTCGCCGTGCTCTGGGGCCTGCCGTTCGCGATCCCCGTCTCGATCGTGAGCATGCTCGCGTTCAACTGGCTCTTTCTCCCGCCGACGCACACGCTCCGGCTCGCGGACTCGGAGAACTGGGTGGCGCTTGCCGTTTACCTCGTCACGGCGATCAGCGTGAGCGCGCTCTCTGATCGAGCGGGACGGCGTGCGGAAGAGGCCGAGGAGCGTCGGCGTGAGGCCGAACGTGCGATGGACGAGCGAGAACGCACTCGAGTCACTCTCGATGCGCCTTCGACGACGCCTTCTGAGCTGATTTCCTGCCCGGGCGCGAATGGTTCTTTCCGCAAGCCGGGCAGGATGTCCCTTGACCGCGCTCGGCCATCGCCATAGGGTCGCGACGAATCGTGGGTGACTCCTTAAGAACGACGACGACTCCGGATGGTCGCGTCCTTGCCTTCGCGGTCTGGGGTGATCCCGACGGCTTTCCGATTATGTCTCTGCATGGGACGCCCGGATCCAGGCTCGGCCGATGGCCGAACGAGGAGCTGTACACGGAGCTCGGCGTCTGCGTGGTGACCCACGATCGGGCCGGGTACGGTCGATCGGCACGACGGCGCGGACGGACGATCGCGGACGAGGCCGAAGACGTTGCGCTGCTCGCCGACAGCCTCGGATTTGAGCGCTTCGGCGCCAGCGGCGGATCGGGAGGTGGCCCACACGTGCTCGCCTGCGCTGCGCTCTTGCCAGACCGCGTGATCCGCGCCACGTGCGTGGTCGGGGTTGCACCTCTCGGATCTCCGGGTCTCGAGCGCGATGCATGGCTCGCCGGCATGGATCCCGAGAACGTCAAGGAATTCGGGTGGGCGGAGGCAGGCGAGGACGTTCTCGGCGTCGAGTTGGAGCGCGAGCACGCGGCAGCGGTCGGACGTGTAGCTGAGGATCCATCCACGGTTCTCAGCCACTTCGATCTCAGCGAGTCGGATCGCGCCCAGATGGCGCGGCCCGAAGTCCGTCAGGTCATCCGGGAATCGACTCCCGAGCAGGCCGTGAACGGCGTTTGGGGCTGGGTGGATGATGACCTGGCATTCCTCCGACCTTGGGGCTTCGACGTTCGAGACATATCGGTACCCGTCCTCGTCAAGTACGGCGAGACGGATGTCCTCGTCCCAGCCGCGCACGGAGCGTGGCTGGCAGCGAACGTTCCGGGCTGCGTCGTCAGGATCGACGATGAAGCCGGTCACATGGGAACGGATCCGGAACGGGAAATCGCGGAGAACGTGCGCTGGCTCCGCGACGGCGTAGCTCCGCCCGCGACTCGCTAACACACACTCGTTCGAGTCTGCGCGCGCGTGACACGCCGGGGCTGACGAGCGCTCCCGCATCGCGCACGTTCCGTCGCCACTAGCGACGCGCGACACCTGAGTCACATGAGGCCCGTCTCCAAGGCGGGCCTCATGAGGTCTCAGTAGCCTTTCGCCGATGGTTGCGGCCATGTCGAAGCTCACAGGCCCCGTGGCCGCCATCGCCGAGATCTCGCGCATGGGCGACGAGAACCTCGGCTCGTGGCTCCGCGAGTACGAGGGCTACCGCGGAACCCTCGTCTTCGTCGACGACGACGCGAACACGGCGCGGCTCATCACGCTCTGGGACAGCGCGGCCGACGAGGAGCGGGCGCGCGCGTCCCGCGGCGCCATGCGTGACCAGCTGGCGACGACGGCGGGCATGGAGGTCGTCGAGTTCGGCGTCTACGAGGTCCCTGCGTGGGATTTCGTCCCGCCCGCGTAGCTCACAGCGGCTTGCGATACATCGTCCACGTCTGGACGACCTCGTATCCGAGACTCTCGTAGAGCTGGTACGCCCCGTTGGGGTTCTCCGTGTGCACTCCGAGCGCGACCTCCGTCATCCCGCGCGCGGCGAGCTCGCGGATCGACTCGACGATCAATGCCTTCGCGACACCCCGGCGCCGCCAGCGCCGCGATGTGGAAATCGACTCCGTCCACCCGCGCTGCCGCCCGTACGTCTCGTTCTGGGCCGTGTCGATGAACGACTTGACCTGACCTGCGACTCCCTCGTCGTCCCAGGCGATCTTCCACAACGTCGGGTCGTGATACGGGAACTCGATGAAGCGCTGGTAATCCTCGTCCGACTGCTCGACGAAGCCCCAGTGGTCGCGGAAGGCCTCGACGTCGGCCTCCCAGATCGTGCGGATGTCCTCGTCGCGTACCGGCCGGATCTCGAGGCCGGTCGGGCAGCGGATGGTCGGGGACGTCGTCCACGGACGGCCTGACCATCTGCGCCATGTGCGTCCCGGGCTCGTAACCAGCTCCACGAATCAGTGCGGTCGCGGCCTCGTTCGCATCCGCCACGAAAGCCTGGACCAGCTTCGTCGGAACGTCGTGATCGGCCGCGATCTCGCGGAGCCGAGCCTCGTTCCAGGCGAGCAATGCGCTACCGAGCCCGCGGCTGCCGAAGGCCGGATCGACGAAGCAGACGAGCTTGTAGATGCGCCCGTCCTCCTCGTCGTCCCAGAAGACGCGGCTGTACGCGACCGGAAAGCCGTCGATCTCCGCGACGAGGAGGTCACGAGTCGGATCGCAGCGCTCGAGGTGGTCGTAGGCCGAGGCGAGCGCCTCTGCTGTCTCGACACGGTCGTCTCCCTCGCCCCTGGGCGGACGCGTTGATGATCCGGGCGAGGGCCGGGTAGTCGCCGGCTCCCCGGAATGTCCGGAAGACGACGCGGTCGAGCTGGGGAACTGCTGTCACTGAATCCTCCATCGGTAGAGATCCCGGGCGGGCCGGGTCACTGGAATGGGCTACGAGCTCGAGCGCTCTACGCGGAGGCGAGAGGCCGGCTCGCGTCGATCGAGATTCCGAATCGCATGGACGACCTCCCTTCGCATCGTGCCGGGATCCCCGGCGGGCGCGGCCACGATGCCAGGTCGCCCGTGGACTGTCAAGGACGGCGTCGGTGCTAGACGACGATGCGCAGCGCGAGATGCAGCGGACACCCTGCGCCGACGAGCGACCTCGTCAGCTGCAGGTCGGCGCCCGAGTCGACGAGCATCCACGAGTCCTCGTCACCGAACCCGAGGCTTCGGAACTGCTCGAAGCGCCAGGTCACCACGCGCTGATCCTCGAGCGAGAACTCGTAGGCGGGTGGTGGGAGCTCAGCCGGCGACACACCTTCTACAACGACCACAGCTCGCATGAGTTGTTGGCAGAACGTAAGAGGTCGTTGCGGCCGTGTTGCGCGCGCCCGTGCCGCGCGGGCGTTAGAGTCGCGCGACTCGAACGAGGAGGCGAGATGGCCGACTACACGATCAAGCGCCTCGAGGAGGTGCACGACGTCCTCGGGGACTACCCGGGTGAGATGCGGATGATGACGCGTGACCTCGAGGCGGAACAGGTCGCCTTCACGTATCGGCGCATGCCGCAGCACACGGGCGGCAAGGGCTCGTACGGCCACCGCCACAAGGAGCAGGAGGAGGTCTACTTCGTCGCGTCCGGCAAGCTGCAGTTCAAGCTCGACGACGACGTCCTGGAGCTCGAGCGCGGCGCGGCCGTGCGTGTCGCGCCGGAGACCTGGCGCTCGGTCTGGAACGAGGAGCCCGAGGACGCGGTGCTCATCATCGTGTCCAAGGTCGTGCCGGGCGGATCCGCGGACGACGCCGAGTACCTCGAGAACTTCTGGCCGGAGTAGCGCGCCGCGTCAGCGCTCGTGCGAAAGGGTCTGCGGGCGCGGCGGTAGAGGGCACGCGACGAAGCGTCGGCCGGTGAGCACGTAACCGAGCTTGTAGGCCTCGCACCCTGCGCAGAACCCGGACGCTCCCGCGAGGAGGGCGAGCGCCGCAACGAGCAACGCGAGCGCGGCACCGAGATCGCCGGCACCCACGACGTACGAGACGAACGACATGGTCAGGAAGGCAACCCCCACCATGTTCGCGAAGCGAGGCGGCCGCGAGTCCTCGAGCGGGCCCTCGCCGAAGACGGGCTGGACGAGCTCGAAGTACGCAAGGCACGGCAGGCAGTAGCGGCGTCCGAGCGTCAGCCCGACGACGAGCTGGAGCGCGAGGAGCCCGACGAGCCACGGCCAGCCGGCGACCACGGCGAGGAGCGCGAGCGTGCCGATGACGACCTGGTTGAAGCGGGGCGCGCGCGAGTCGATGACGTCGAGGTCGCGGTACGGGTTCGCGAGCCGTTCGGGCCTTCGCTTCATTTCGGGAAGTATTGCAGGGTCAGGCTCGAGCCCAGGCCGCGAGGGCCTCGAGCAGTCCCTCGAGCCGACGGCCGTCGGCCGTCAGGACGTACTCGACGTGCGGAGGGCGCGTATCCCGAACCTCGCGCGTGAGCACACCGGCGACCTCGAGCTCGGTCAGGCGCTGGGCGAGCGTGGCCGGCGGGATCGTGCCGAGTGCGTGCCGGAACTCCGTGAAGCGCGTGCAGCCGAGGTGCGACGCGTACAGGATCGAGACCGCATACCGGCGTTCGAGGACGTCCGCCGCGCGGCGGACGTCCTCGGGGATGGGCAGATACGGCTTACAGCGAGACACCGGGCTGGACGGGCGCCTCCTCGAGCGCCAGGCCGAGGACCTCGCCGATCGACATCACCGGATGGAACGCGATCTCCTCGCGCACGTTCTCGGGGATGTCCTCGAGGTCGGCCCGGTTCCGCTCCGGGATGACGATGTCCGTGATCCCGGCAGCATGTGCAGCGAGCACCTTCTGCTTCAGGCCGCCGATGGGCAGCACGCGTCCCTGCAGGGTGATCTCACCGGTCATGCCGACCGTGTGCTTCACCGGCCTCCCGGTCAGGAGCGAGGCGAGCGCCGTCGCCATGGTGATGCCCGCGCTCGGCCCGTCCTTCGGGATCGCCCCCGCGGGGACGTGGAGATGAAATGCGCGGTTCTCGAACAGCTCCTCGTCGAGACCGAGCTGCGGAGCGAGCGCACGCACCGAGGACAACGCGATCTGCGCCGACTCCTTCATGACGTCGCCCAGCTGCCCGGTGAGGACGAGCTTGTCGCCGTCCTTGTGTGACGTGGCCTCGATGAAGAGGACGTCGCCCCCGGTGGCGGTAGCCGCGAGACCTGTCGCAACGCCGGGCACCGCCGTGCGCTCCGCGATCTCGCGGTAGTACTTGCGGCGGCCGAGCGCCTCGCGGACGGCTTCCTCGTCGACCTCGATCGGCGCCTCGACCTCCTCGGAGGCGATCTTCGTCGCCGTCTTGCGGAGCACCGTCCCGAGCTCGCGCTCGAGCTGGCGCACGCCGGCCTCGCGCGTGTATTCGGACACGACGAGCTCGAAGGCGTCGTCCGAGATCGTCACCTCGTCCTCGCGCAGGCCGTTCCGCTCGCGCTGGCGCGGCCAGAGGTAGCCCTTGGCGATCGCGACCTTCTCGTCGCTCGTGTATCCGTCGAAGCGAATGACCTCCATCCGGTCGAGCAGCGGCCCCGGAATCGTCTCGGCCATGTTCCCCGTCGCGATGAAGAAGACCTGGGAAAGGTCGAGCTCGACGTCCAGGTAGTGATCGCGGAAGGAATGGTTCTGTGCGGGGTCCAGCACCTCGAGCAGCGCCGACGACGGGTCGCCGCGCCAGTCGGCGCCGACCTTGTCGACCTCGTCGAGCATGATCACCGGGTTCATCGTCCCGGCGTCGCGCAGCGCACGGACGAGCCGCCCAGGAAGGGCGCCGATGTACGTGCGTCGGTGGCCGCGGATCTCGGCCTCGTCCCGGATGCCACCGAGCGACATGCGCACGAACTCGCGTCCGGTGGCCCGGGCGATCGACTCGCCGATCGACGTCTTGCCGGTTCCGGGAGGACCGATCAGCGTCAGGATCGCGCCGGAGCGCTTGTCGTCCTCGACGCCGCGCTCCTTGCGCAGCTTCTCGACCGCGATGTACTCGACGATGCGGTCCTTCACGTCCTCGAGCCCGGCGTGGTCGGCGTCCAGCACCTCGCGCGTGTACTTCGGATCGAGCCGCTCCTCGGAGCGCTTGCTCCACGGGATCGCAAGCAGCCAGTCGAGGTAGTTGCGGATGACGCTCGCCTCGGGCGACTGGTCACCCATGCGGTCGAGCCGCGAGAGCTCCTGCTCGGCCTGCTCGAGCACGTTCTCCGGCATCTCGGCCTCGCCGATCTTCCTGCGGTATTCCTCGACGACCGAGCCCTCGTCCTCGCCGAGCTCCTTGCGGATCGAGTCGAGCTGGCGCCGGAGGATGTACTCGCGCTGCTGCTTCTCGACGCCGGACTCGACGTCCTCCTGGATGCGCTGCCGCACCTGCATGAGCGCCAGACGCTCGCGCTGCAGCTCGAGCGCCAGCTCGAGGCGCGCGCGGACGTCGACCGTCTCGAGCAGCTTGACCTTCTGCTCGAAGGTGATCTCGGGCGAGTAGCCCGTCGTGTCCGCGAGCGCACCCGGCTCGCTGATCGAGCGAACGAAAGCGGCGATGCGCCCGTCGTCGCCGCGCAGCTCGAGGATCTCCTCGACGACGGCGCGGTACTCGCGCTCGAGCTCGCGCAGACGCCCGTCGGCAGTCTCCGGATCGGGACGCTCCTCGACGTCGACCAGGAGCCGACCCTGCGAATCCGAGGCGGCAGCACCTGCGACGCCGCGATGCAGTCCCTCGAGGGCGACCGCGCGGCCCCCGCCGGGGAGCCGGATGCGGTCCGTCACCTGCGCGATCGTGCCGACCTTCGCGTACTCGTCGTCGTGCTTGGGCACGAGCAGTACGCGATCCTCGTCGCCGACGTCGACGGTGAGGGTGACGTTCATGTTGGGGAAGACGACGATGTCTTCCAGGGGGACGAGAAGAAGGCGTGTGGGGTTCTCGGTCTCGCTCACGATGCTCGCTTTCGTACGATTGCCATAGTTGGTTCAGAAACTGTACCGACTAGGGCAAGGGCTGCGCCGGCCCGCTTCTCAGCCCTCGATGCGACGCAAACGCTGCAAGGTGAGCGCCGCGACGCGGCCCGCGAGACGGTCGGAGGACGTCGAGACCCCCCACGACCGCCAGGTCATGACGCCTGCGACGAAGACCCCGTGCTTCCAGAAGACGAGCCCAGTGTCGTGCCGCGCGGCCGAGATCCAGCCCGCCTTGTGGAGCACGCGGACACCGCGGTCCGAGCCGATCGAGGTGTCGAGCTTCGGCTGGTCGCGGACGTGCGCGGTGAGCCACAGGAGGTAGCGGGCGTCCGCGGAGGTGAGGCCCGGCCGCGACTTCGGCAGCGGCCCGAGCCCGCCGGAGGCGAGCCAGAGTGCACGCCACAGCGACGTCATGTCCCAGGCGGTCGTGTACTTGCCGACGCCGAACGCCGGCACCTCGTCCACACGGACCGGGATTCGCGAGGAGAGGCTGCGCGTCAGGTAGCCGCCGTACATGAGCGTGTCGGTGAGGCCGATCGACCGCATGAGATCGTTGACGTGGTACGCGCCCGAGCTCGTCGACCCGCCGAGCCAGACGAGGAGCGAGTTCGCAGCGCTGTCGTCGGACGGGACGATCATCTCGTGGAGCAGCGAGTCGAGCTGCGAGCCCGGGGCTGGGATCCCCGGGTACTCGGAGAGGACCGTCGCCGCGATCGCGAGCTTCACCGTCGACGCGGCCGGAAAGCGCGCCTTCGCGTTCCACGCCGCCCCCCAGCCTCCGGTGAGGCTCTGGACGTAGTACCCGGCGGTGCCCGAGTACGACCGAACGGCTCTGGTCAGCTGCCGCTGCAGCGTGGCGTCCTCGCGTGGGGCGACGACACGCGGGCGTGATCCGGCCGGCACTCCGTAGACATCGTGAACGTGCGTCGCCGAGCGTGCGTCCGCCGTGGGCGATCGTCAGCACGCGGACGGTCGCGTCGCCGAGCGGGAGCGACACGTGGAGCGTGAAGCGGCGGCCGTCGAGCGGCTTCGAGGCAAGCCGCTTGCCGTTGGCGAAGACGACGACCCGGGTCGTGCCGCGGGCTGCGCGGCCGGTGACGAGTCCGTACGAGAGCTGACGCGGCGCCGGCTGCTCGATCGAGGGCGGCGGTAACGCAGGCGTCGTGATCACGTGCCAACAGTAGCTTTGCCCGGGTGAAGATCCTTGCCCATCTCGACCTCGACGCGTTCTTCGCCGCCGTCGAAGAGCTCGAGGATCCTTCCCTTCGGGACAAGCCGCTCGTCGTCGGCGGGGACCCCCACGGGCGTGGTGTCGTGTCGACCGCGAACTACGCGGCGAGGAAGTTCGGAATCCACTCCGCGATGAGCGCCGCCGAGGCGCTTCGCCGTTGCCCCCACGCCGTCTTCCTCCGGCCGCGGCACGCGCTCTACCGTCAGTACTCGCGCGTCGTGTGGGACACGGTGGGCGAGATCGTCCCGCGCGTCGAGCGCACCGGCATCGACGAGGGCTACCTCGACCTCGCGACCGTCGCGACGGACTTCACTCGCGCCCGCGCGATCGCTTCCGCGGTCCAGACGGCCGTTCGGGGACGCACGAGCCTCACCTGCTCGCTCGGCGTCGGGACGTCGAAGGTCGTCTGCAAGATCGCCTCCGACCGCCGCAAGCCGGGCGGCATGACCGTCGTGCCGCCGGGAACCGAGGCGGCGTTCCTCGCCCCGCTGGCCGTGCGCCTCCTCCCGGGAGTCGGGCCACGCGCGGAGGCGCGGCTACGCGGAGCCGGCGTCGACACGATCGGCGCGCTCGCGGCTCTCGCCGACGTCGAGCTCCGCACGCTCCTTCCCGGCTCGCTCGGCCCGCTCCTGCGCAACCGCGCGCGGGGCATCGACCCACGCGACCTCGATCTCGAGCTCGAGCCCGTCTCCGTCTCGGCCGAGGACACGTTCTCTCGCGACCTGCACGACCGGGAGCGCCTCCACGACGAGGTGCGCCGGCTGGCCGCAGCTCGTCTCCGAGCGGCTTCGCAACTCGGGTCTGTCCGGACGGACCGTGACGACGAAGCTCCGCTACTCGGACTTCTCGATACGGACGCGCTCGACGACGCTCCCCGCGGCGGTGGACGACGCGGGCGTGATCTCCGACGTCGCCTGCGGCCTCCTCGATCGCGGCCTCCGCGATCGCCCGGGCGCGCTCCGGCTCGTCGGGGTCGGCGTGTCGAGCCTCTCGCCGTACCGGCAGCTCAGCCTCGAGGAGTCCTAGAGTCGAGCGCTCGAGGCGCCGCGGGGGCCCCTCGTGGGGTCCTAAGTCCGGAGCAGCGGGCGCGTGAGACAGGTGGGGCCGCCGTCGCCCTTGCGCGAGATCTCCTCGCCGCGGTAGACGACGACGTCGACGCCGGCACGCTCCATCCGGCGACGGGTCTCGGGATTGCCGTCGAGGGCGAGCGCGTGCCGAGGACCGAGTGCGAGGACGTTCGGTCCCTGCGTCTCGAACTCCTCGTCCGGGACCTCGACGACCTCGATCCCGCGCTCGGCGAGGAGGTCGAGCAGCCGCACGGGAGCGATCCTCGGATACACGAGCGCGAGATCGCGGTCGAGCGGGGAGATGAAGCTCATGAGGTGCATCACTTCGCCGCGGCCGTTCCAGTGCGGGAGGTCGAAGGCGATCACGTCCACCCCGGGGAAGGCGTCCCCGAGAGCGCCCACGGCCGCAGGGTTCGTCCTGTAGCCGATGCCGACGAGCAGCGTCTCCTCGTCGAGCCAGACCGTGTCGCCGCCCTCGACCATCGCCGGCTCGGTGAGCTCGGCTGCGATCGGAACGCCGGCCGCGGCAAGCGCAGCCGCGATCGCATCCGGCTCGGTGCGGCGTCCCACCTTCCCCGGCCGCAGGAGCACGGCTCCGTGGCGAGCCGACGAGCACCGGGTCGTAGACGTACATCGCGTCCGGATTGCCGGGATCGTGGCTCGACACGACGATCTCGGACCCGGCAGCCTCGAGGATCGCGCGCAGAGTCTCGTGCTCGGCCGCTGCGGCGGCGTGGTCGGGCGCGGCGCGCCATCCGTACTCGCGCCAGCGGGCGCCGTCCTCCGGAAGCGGCGGCCTGACGAGGACCCGCTCGAGGCGTCCCGTCATCGACTGCGAGCCGTACAGCGCCATCGGACGACGCTACACGGCGTTCTCGGGGATCCGGTCCTCGAGGAGGACGGCGCGAAGCGCGGAGACGACCAGCATGCCCATGGCGAGCCGCGTCTCCCGGGTCGCGCTCGCGATATGCGGTGTGAGGACGACGTTCTCCAGCGCCAGAAGCTCTTCGCTCACGGCAGGCTCGTGCTCGAACACGTCGAGCGCAGCGCCCGCGAGCGCTCCCCGCTCGAGTGCCGCCACGAGCGCGCGCTCGTCGACGACCGGCCCCCGCGCGGTGTTGACGAGGACGGCAGTGGGCTTCATCGCGGCGAGAGCGTCGGCGTCGATGAGATGCCGCGTCTCGGGCGTCAGCGGACAGTGCAGGGTCACGACATCCGCCTCCGCCAGGGCTCGGTGCAGATCGTCGTCGCGCCCTGCGAAACTCGTGCGGGCGCCGTGCGCGACTGCGAGCTCGGCGACCCGGTGGCCGATTCGCCCCGGCCCGACGACGAGCAGCTCCTTGCCCTCGAGCCCTTCCCCGACCATGAAGTCCGGCCCCCACTCCCAGTCGTCCCGGCGCCGGAGCGAACGGTCGCCCTCGACGATGCGCCGCAGGAGGGCGAGTGCGAGCCCGATCGCGTGCTCGGCCGTAGCGTTCGTGAGCACGCCCGGCGTGTTCGAGACGACGATCCCGCGCTCGCGAATCGCCGCGAAGTCGATGTTGTCGAGGCCCACCGCGTAGTTCGCGACGATGCGGAGTTGCGGGCCGGCGGCGTCGAGAAACGCCGCGTCGACGGGTGTGGCGGGGGTCGTGACCACGCCAGCCGCACGGTTCGGGCTGTCCACGAGCTCGAACGAGGCGGCCAGCTCCCGCGCGATCTCGGCGGGCACGCCCGCCGCCTCGTGAACCCTCGGCCGCGGCACCGCTAGTCGTCGAGGACGCGCGGGTCGTGCGAGGACGAGTAGACGTCCTTGCGCAGGATCAGGCCGTTCTCGAAGGGGAAGACGTCGATTCCGTCCCACTCGACCCGCTGCCCTGCGCTGTTCGTCGCCGTCGCAGTCCATTCGCTCACGACGAGCGCGTCCCGCACGTACAACCGGCGGCCGGTGAAGCGAAGGTCGGGGTTCCGCTCGAAGATCCCTGCGATGTGCGGCCCGACCGCATCGCCCTCCACCCGGTCACCCGCCGTGTGGTTCTCGAACACCATCCCGGGGGCGTGGAAGGTCACGATCGCGTCGACGTCCTGGGCGTTCCAGGCGTCGTTGTAGCGAGCGATCGTCTCCTGGAGCGCATCGGCAGCGTCGCGTGGATCCATCCACGCGAGTATCGCACCCGAGTCCGCGCCGGAACTCGTCGTCGGACGACACGGGTACGTTGGCGGCGGTGGAGCTCGTCGACGTCTACGTCAACCGAAGGCCGATCGGCCACGCGTACATGCAGGACGACCGGCTCGAAGCGGCGATGACACTGCGCGGCAAGCGCCGCACGCGTCTCTCCGCGTGCGCGACTGCCCGCACGAGCGGGTCGTCCAGGCCTTCGCGCACCGCCGCTCCAGCGACGAGCACTGGCCGATCGCGTACTGCGTCGACTGCTTCGCGATCGTGGCCGGAGTCGATCCGTTCGTCCACGCTCGGCGCCCGCGCTGGAAGCACGACGAGCGAAACATGATCATCAACAGGTGGACCCGCGAATGGCCGAAGCGAGGCCGCCCGCGGTACGACGCGCCGCCCGCGGAGACCGCCTGGCCCGACGCCGCCTAGCTCGTCAGGCGAGGAGCTCGCGCTGGCGCGCGAGCGCGGCGAGGATCCGGTCGACGTCGGCCTCGACGTTGTAGAGGTGCAGCGAGATCCGGAGGTTCGAGTCGCGCGTCGACGTGACGATGTCCTCTGCGCCGAGGGCGTCGACGAGCGCGTTCGGATCCGTCGACACGACGCAGATCGAGCGGGCCGTACTCCCTCTCGCCGCGTGACGTGGCAACGGTTGCGCCGAGTTCGTCGAGCCCGGACAGGAGTCGGCCGACGAGCCCACGCACGTGCGCCTCGATCGCCGGCACGCCGACCTCGGCGATCAGCTCCATCCCCGCCACGCCGGGATAGAGCGACGGCACCGGCGGCGTGCCGCTGTCGAAGCGCCGCGCCGTCTTGTGCGGCGAGTAGTCGGCGATGGACATCGCGAAGATGTCCTCGTCGGCGAACCAGCCGGTCTGCGTCGGCAGCAACTGCGCGCGCAGGGAGTCGCGGACCCACATGAAACCGAGACCGGCGGTGCCGAGCAGGTACTTGACGGTGCCACCCGTGACGACGTCGGCGCCGAGCGTGCGCGCGTCGAACTCGATCGCACCGATCGCCTGGTAGCTGTCGGCAAGGACGATCGCGCCGCTCGCGTGGCCGAGCTCGGCGATCGCGGACACGTCGTTGCGGTGGCCGGTGCGGAACGAGAGAGCCGTGCAGCAGACGAGCGCCGTCCGCTCGTCGATGGCCTCGGCGAAGCGCTCGACCGGGATCCGGCCGTCCGCCTCGGGCGTCACGTGCACCACCTCCGCACCGCGCAGCTCCTGCGCGTGCGCGATCTGCCCGACGGTCGGGAACTCGTACTCGCTGATGACGATCCGGTTCCGCTCGCCCGAGAGATCGAGCGCGGAGACGAGCGCACTGACACCCTGCGAGACGGACGTCGTGACGGCGACGTCGTCGGGCTCGGCATGCAGGAGACGCGCGAACGCCGTCGCGCGCCGCCTCGTTCCGCTCGACCCAGAACTCCCACTCCGCGCCGTTCTCGTCCCATCCGGCGAGCCACTCCTCGGCGGCGGCACGGACGCGATTCGCGAGCGCGCCCTGCGAGCACGAGTTCGCGTAGACCGCATGCTCGAAGATCGGGAACTCGGCCCGGACCTCATGGCCGATGCTCATCGGCCGAGGTACGCCTTGCGCAGCTCCTCGTGCTCGCGAAGCTCGGCGGCCGCGCCCTCGAGCACGACCCGCCCGGTCGACAACACGTACCCGCGGTCGGCGATCGAGAGCGAGACGTTTGCGTTCTGCTCGACGACGAGCACGGCGACCCCGGATTCGTGCACCTCCTGGATGATCTCGAAGCTCCGCTCGACGAGTATCGGAGCGAGACCCATGGACGGCTCGTCCATCAGCAGCAGCTTGGGCCGCGACATCAACGCACGTGCCATCGCCACCATCTGCTGCTCCCCGCCGGACAGCGTGCCTGCGAGCTGAGCGCGGCGCTGGTAGAGAAGCGGGAAGAGAGCGTAGACGCGATCGTAGTCCTCCTGCGCGCCCTTGCCGCGCAGGTAGGCGCCCATCTGCAGGTTCTCGAGCACGGTCATCGGCGCGAACAGGCGCCTGTTCTCGGGCACGATCGCCATGCCCCGGGCGATCCTGTGACTCGTGTTCGTTGCGCTGATGTCGTCGCCCTCGAACACCACACGGCCCGTGCGGGGCTTGACGATGCCGAGGCAGGTCTTCAGCGTGGTCGACTTCCCAGATGCGTTGCCGCCGAGCAAGCAGACGAGCTCGCCTGCGCCGACCCTGAGAGAGACGTCGTTGAGGATGTGGATCTGGCCGTAGTACGTGTGCACATGATCCAGCTCGAGCAACGACGAACTCTGGGGCGAAGCGGTGGACGTCGTCGGCGCCTCCAACCTACGACGCTGCCTCGTCCTCGACTGCGCGCACGCCGAGGTACGCCTCGACGACTCGTGGGTTCGTCGCCACTTCGTCGAATGTGCCCTCGGCGATCTTGACGCCGTGATCGAGTGCGACAACCCGGTCGGAGATCCCTTCGACGAGGTGCATGTCGTGCTCGATGACGAAGATTGTGAGCCCGAGCTCGTCGCGGAGCTTGCCGATCAGCTCCGTGATCTCGTGCGTCTCGACGGGGTTCATCCCGGCGGCTGGTTCGTCGAGTAGCAGGATCTTGGCGTTGGTCGCCATCGCCCGCGCAATCTCGAGCCGGCGTCGATTGGCGTACGAGAGTGAGTAGGCCGGCTGGTCCCAGCGATACCCCATCAAGCGCTGGCCGAAGAACGAGAGCTTCTCCTCGGCGGTTGCGCGAATCGCCCGCTCCTCTCTCCGCATGCCCGGCGTACGCAGTATCGAGCGGACGACGCCAGACTTGGTGTGACCGTATTCGGCAGCCATGACGTTCTCTTTCACGGACATGTTCAGGAAGAGCCGCAGGTTCTGAAAGGTGCGTGCGATGCCGCGCTGCGTGATCTTGTACGGCGGGAGCCCGACGATCGACTCTCCCTCGAAGAGGATCTCTCCGCCGTCCGGCTCGTATACGCCGGTGACGATGTTGAACAGCGTCGTCTTGCCCGCACCGTTCGGGCCGATCACACTGACGATTTCGTGCTCGTCGACGTGGAAGTCGAGCCCGTCGATCACCAGCAACCCTCCGAAAGCCTTGGAGACGTTCGTGAGCTCCAGCATCCGGGCCATCAGACGACCTCCACCTTCGCCTGTCCGAAGAGCCCTTGCGGCCGGATGGTCATCACCGCGATCAGCAGCAGGCCGAGGAGCACCTGCCGCGTCACCGAGGGTTGCTGGATCATCAGGTTCTCCCACACGAACGCGGTGAGGTACAGCGTCGGTACGAGCACTCCGATCCGCCACCAGCCCTTGAGCTGCACGAGCACGGTCACCGAGACGATCAGCATGAGATAGCCGTAGACGGCGAGCCGGCTGGGGTCGGTAGGGATCAAGACCCAATTCCTGATGGCGCCGTCGAGGAAGCCTCCCGATGTCACCGCGCCAGCCGTTCCGTCGGACCAGACGGAACCCACGATCGCGTGCACGAGCAAGCCGAAGAGCGCAGTGCCACCGAACGCGGCGAGTCTCTGGGGCCACGACTTCAGCGTGAAATAGACGGCGGCGATCACGGCGGCGTAGAAGAGAATGCGCGGCAGATTCGGCGGCGACGTCGAGTCGAGCGCCTGGTTCGAGGCGACGATGACGACGGCGCCGACGATCATCCCGGTGAGACTTCCAGAGCCTCCGAGGATCACAACCGCGTAGATGATGATCAGCACTGTCGTGCCGAAGTTCTGTGGGAACGCGCCGGTCTGCACAGCCGCGAAGATGCTCCCTGCGAGACCCGCGATACCGGCGCCGAAGCTGAACGCCATGATCTTCAGCCGGTTGACCGGCATCCCCATCAGCTCCGCCGAGAGCGGGTCTTCGCGCGAGGCTTTCCACGCGCGGCCGGTGCGCGACTCGCTGAGGGCGTAGAGGACGACGAGGAGCAGACCGACGGTGCCGAGCAGGAACCAGTAGTAGCCGCGTGTCGTGTCGATCACGATCCGGCCGCCGAAGAACGTCAGCGGGTCGACGTTGGCGAGGCCGTTCGAGCCGTTCGTGATTCCGGCCGGGTTGGCGGCGTTCGTGAAGACCACGAAGGCCTGGCCGAAGAAGAGCGTCACGATCGCGAGGTAGTCGCCGAGCAGCCTGCGCGACGAAGAACCCAGAAAGACGCCGAGCAGCGCGCATACGATGACTGCAATGGGGATCGTCTTCTCGGCACCCCAATGGTGGGTGTAGGTGTGACCCGCCGCCGAGTGGGTGCCCGAGAGGAACGCATAGATGTACGCCCCGAAGCCGAAGAACGCGACGTATCCGAGATCCAGCAGCCCGGCCCACCCGACGACGACGTTCAGCCCCAGCGCGAGCAACGCGTAGATGAGGATGAAGACGCCGTAGTTGTAGAGGTTGCCGTTGCTGATCGGCAGAAACGGGACGACGATCGCCGGTGTCAGCAGAGCCAGCTTTCCCGCCGGCGGGAGGATCTCCCAGAGGTGCTCGATCCGACCACGCAAGCCGGAATGGCGCTCTCGGCGGTCGTCTGACTCGGCGACCCACTTGTCGACGCCGATACCACGGTTCTCGTCGGGCTCGACACCCTCGGACGTGTGGTCGGAGCGGTCGGTCACGGGTCTACACCTTCTGCAACGCCGGAGTGCCGAGGATCCCGGTCGGTCGGACCAACATGACTGCGATCAGGATTCCGAACACCACCAGCGAGGACCAGTTGCCGTTCAGGTAGCCGTTCGCCCACGACTCGACCAGCCCGACGAGCAGGCCGCCGAGCATCGCGCCCGGGATGCTGCCGATTCCGCCGACGACAGCGGCGGTGAATCCTTTGAGGCCCGCGAGAAAGCCCATCAGATGGTAGATCTGGCTGAAGAGAAGCCCGAACATCACGCCGGCCGCGCCCGCGAGCGCAGAACTAATGAAGAAAGTGCCGGCGATCACGCGGTCGGTGTCGATCCCCATCATTGCCGCTGCCTCCCGGTCGAACGAGACAGCGCGGATCGCTTTCCCGAGCCGCGTCCAGCGGACGAGCGCGACCAGCGCGACCATGAGGGCGACGGCCGTGACGAAGACGATCAGTCCGAGGTACTGGACGAACACGCCGCGCGTCACCGCCGAGATGGAGCCCGTCGTAGCTGACCAGGGTGAAGCCGTCGTAGTTGCGGTACGACGTGCCGAAGAGCAGGAGCGCCGAGTTCTCGAGGAAGAACGCGACGCCGAGCGCGGAGATGAGTGGCGCAATCCGCGGGGCGTCGCGAAGTGGCCGATAGGCAAAGCGCTCGATCGCAAGCCCGAGGAGACCCGAGCCGATCATCGCGACCGAAAACATGCAGAGGACGAGCAGCACGACCGGAATCGCCGGGCTGAGCGGCCCACCGAGAACGGTCAAGACGCCGAAGCCGATGAACGAGCCGATCATGTAGACGTCGCCGTGCGCGAAGTTCAGCAGCTTCAGAACTCCGTAGATCATCGTGTAGCCGAGCGCGATCAGCGCATACAGGCTGCCGAGGATGAGGCCGTTGACGGTGAGCTGGAGAAAGAACACCCACGGCGACGTGCCCGCCGGTACCGGGCCGAAGTAGACGGCGATCAGCGTCCAGGCGATCAGCGCCACGCCCAGGCCAGTGAGGTTGACGAGCTGTTGCCGGAGGTTCGCGTTCACGGTCGAGTCCCAACACTTTCAAAACCGCATGCGACTCGTCAGGGAGTCGCATGCCGTCTTGACTGGCCTGTGCCTTACAGGCGTGCGGCCCACTGGGTGGGCCGCACGCCGTATCGTGTCAGTCGGACCGAAGTGCTAGCCGACCCGCTTGTAGGTTCCGTCGCTCTGGATCTGGTAGACCCCGAACCCGCCGTGGCGGAGGTTGCCGTTCCTCTGGAAGTCGATACGGATCCCCAGGAGCGAGAGCTTCGCGGGAATGTTGATCTTTGCCATCTTCGCACGGACCTCCGCGCGGGTGGCCTTGCCGTCGGCACACGCCCTGGTGACTGCCAGGGTCGCGACCTGGGCAGCGACGTAGCTGGGAGCTCCGAAGTACTCGCCGTTTCCGCCGTGCGCATTCTGGAACGCCTTGACGACCGCGAACGACGTGTTGACAGGGAAGAACGAGACGTACGAACCGGTGATCTTCCACGTGGCCGGGTCGAACAGGCCGTCCGAGCCGAACATCGTGATGCCACCCTTGCCGGCAGCCTTGAGCTGCTGACCGAAGGTCTGGGCCTGCGGGGACAGCTGCCACGGCGTGTAGACGACCTGCGTGTTGCCCGGAATCTTCGCGATGTTCGACGAGAAGTCCGAGGCCTGCTGACTGATGGAATCGCGCGTGACCGTGACGCCCTTCGCCTTCAAGAGAGCCTGCACGCCGTCGGCGAGACCCTGCGAGTAGACCTCCTGGTCGTCGATGATGTAGACGCGTGTCGCATTGAGCTTCTTGGTGATGTAGTTGGCCACGGTCGGAGCCTGAATCGCGTCGTTGGGGACCGTCCGGTAGAAGTATCCGATGCGGTTGCCGTCGGTCACTCCGTCGGTGAGCGAGACGCGCGTCGCCGAGCCGGAGACGAAGCCGAGCCCGCCGGACTGATAGGCGGAGGTCGACGCTACGACCTCCTGGCTACCGGCCGGGCCGACAACCGCGAGCAGCTTCGAGTTGGACGCGAACGACTGCGCGACGGACACGGCGAAAGACGTGTTGACGCCCAGCTGCGTGTCGCCCTGGATGAGCTTGATCTTGCGGTTCTTGTTGACCTTCAGCTTGTTCCAGTTGCTCACGAAGAACTGTGCCCAGTCGACCTGATCGCTCCCGATCGACGCTGCGGGGCCTGTGATCGGCGCGGCCATCCCGATCGTACGGGTGCTGCCGCAGGTGATCGTTGCCGCTTTAGCCGCCGACGCGGCGGCGCCGTTGTCCGTCTTTGCGACCGCGACGGCCGCGAAGATGAGCGCGAGAATCGGCGCGGCTACGAGCGTGACCTTCAATTTCATGCCTAGCCCTCCTAGTGGGTTGCTCCATATTCGACGTCGTGCTCCCATATTCGACGTCGAACTCCTCCGCATGTTGTCCGCACCGTTGCCACAATGCGACAGCGCGGCGAGCCAGTGTCACACCGGAACGCACCTCATGTCAATCGGACAGAGGCTCATCCGCATTCCGGCCGCTCCGACGGATAGCCCTGCGCCTGGTGCATTCGATGTCCGTGCGCATCGCGGCCGACACGTGGATCAAGAGACGCGCGCTAGAAGTAGAACTGCTTCCAGGCCTCCCACCACGTCTCCGCGCGGGACACGATCGTGCGGTCGTCGACGCGTTCGACGCCGGCCCGGAAGCGAAGTACGTGTGCGGCGTTCGTGTTCTTGTACTCGACCCTGATCTCGCACGGCCGGCCCGGGTCGTACGGCGGAACGGCTGACAGATCGGACGAGTGCGCGCTTCGCGCCCGCCTCGATCAGCTCGCGCGCGCGAGCCGGCGTGAGGTTTCGCGCGCTGAACGAGCTGAAGCCGCGCTTCACCGCGACCGTCGTGAGGCCGTCGCCGAGCAGCTCTCTGCCCTCGCGGCACGAGGCGTCGTCGCCCGGTGACGAGCAGGACCGGACACCCCCACGTCCCGCACAGCGCAGCGTTGATGCCGGTCTCGCCGACGAGCGTCCCGTTGAACCAGAGGTTCTGGAAGTCGCGTCCCGAGATCGTGTGGTTCATGACGCCGTCCGCGGTGCCGGCGCGCGCGTGCATCCCGACGAAGAGCGCCGCGTCGCAGCCCTGCTCGAGGAACTCCGTGTACTCCGTCCACTCGTCCTGGACGACGAACTCGCAGGCGGGATCGAGGTCCTCGGCGACGAGCGAGTTGAACGTCCAGCCCTTGCCCGCGCCGTGGCAGTCCATGACGACGATCTCCGTCGCGCCGGCCGCCTTCGCGCCGCGCACGGCAGCGTTGATCTCCTGCGTGTAGAGCTTGCGCCCCTCCTCGTAGAGCGACTCGCCGCCCGTCGTCTGCTCCCACTTGACGATGCCGGCGACACCTTCCATGTCGCTGATGACGTGGACGCGCACCCCAGTAGCCTAAGCGGATCGAGACCGGTCTTCAGGGCAAGGGCGTCGTCGTCACCGGTGCCTCGGGCGGCATCGGCTCGGCGTGCGCTCGGGCGTTCGCGGCGGAGGGCGCCCGGGTTCTCGTTCACTTCCACCGAGGCGAGGAGCGCGCGCGGGCGCTGGCGCAAGAGCTCGGCGGCATGCCGATCGCCCAGGCCGACCTGACCGTCGAGTCGGACGTCGACCGCCTGTTCGAGGAGGCGCGCGACGCGCTCGCGAGCGTCGACGTGTGCGCCGCCGTGTCCGGGATCTGGCCGAGCGACGACCAGCCCGTATGGGAGCTCCCGCTCGCTCGCTGGGAAGAGACGCTGCGCGCGAACCTCACGGCGAGCTTCCTCGTGTCGCGGGCCTTCCTGCGCGAGGTCGAGCGAAACGCACACGGCGTGCTCGTCTTCGTGGGCTCGACCGCTGGGATCTTCGGAGAAGCCGGCCACGCCGACTACGCGGCCGCCAAGTCGGCGGTTACGGGCGGGCTCCTGCTCTCGCTGAAGAACGAGATCACCCGCATCGCGCCGACCGGTCGCGTGAACGCCGTTGCGCCGGGCTGGACCGAGACTCCGATGACGCGGGGTCACGTCGACGCCGAGCAGGTGCGCGCGGTCTCTCGCACGATGGCGCTGCGCAAGGTCGCGCAGCCCGAGGACGTCGCGGCGCAGGTCGTCGTCCTGGCCTCGGACACGCTCTCCGGCCACGTGACAGGGCAGCTCGTGGTCGTGGCCGGCGGCATGGAAGGCAGGACCCTTCATCCCGAGTGAGGAGCCCGCATGAGCGATCCGCCCACCGGCCGCACGACGGTCAACGCCCACACGACGCCGTTCCTCCCGTACGACCTCGAAGGCCCGGTCCAGCCGGAGATGAGCTGGCTCCCGCTGAGCTTCGACCGCGAGACGCAGCAGGGCACGTACCTGATGCGCATGCAGCCCGGGGCGGTCACGATCGCGCACGACCACCCGGGCATGGAGGAGTTCCTCGTCCTCGAGGGCGACCTCGTCGACTCGGACGGGACGATCTTCGGCCCGGGCGACTTCGTGAGCTACGAGGGCGGAACCCACCACAACTCGTGGACGAAGACCGGCTGCCTCCTCGCCGTCTTCGAGTGGCGCAAGGGTGGCTAATAGGAACCGCCGCGCGGGGTTGTGTGAGTGCTACGACAGCCGCCGCGAAGCGGCGGCCTTCAGGGATCTTGGGTGTTGGTTGTCCGCGCGATCAGAGACTGGCGCGAGCGAGTTCCTGATCTGCGCATGAGAAAGGGCGGCGTCGTCCGCCGCCCCTTTCTCGGAGGCTCCAGGCCCAGAGCTGATTGCCGTCAGTCCCCAGCCAGGAGTTGCTGTCGCTATCGGCATGGCGGCGCTAGCGCTTGAGCGGTTGAAGGTCAGCGCTCGGCGACCGCGGAACGACCTTCCTCGCGAGCGTCTTCGCGCGATCGAGATTCGCGCTCGAGGCTCGATCTGTGCAAGGACAGGGAACGGAGCGGGGTAGCCGCCAAGCCCCCGCCCTCCGTCCCCGGCAAGCTCCTCCGACGGAGGAACTGCTCCTTCACCCCTCAGTGAGCTCACGCGAACTGCCGCCGCATCGCTGCCCGTCGTGAGTGACCGAAGACTCCGCGATTCACCCGCGGCGGGCGTCACCCGGAGGCGCTTGACCGCTCCCCTGAACGGCGTTGACGGGGTTACTTCACCGCCTGCATAGACTGGCCGCGCCATGTCCGGGCGCTTTCTCGAACGACTCGCCGACGGACCTCCGCTCGTGGGCGACGGGGGCATGGGGACGCTCGTCTCGAGCGCCGTTGCGCGGCTGCGCTGTCCGGAGGAGGCGAACATCCGGGCGCCGGAGAGCGTGCTCTCGCTCCATCTCGGCTTCATCCGCGCGGGTGCGGACATCATCGAGACGAACACGTTCGGCGCGAACCGCCGCAAGCTGGCCGAGCACTACCTCGAGGACGACGTCGCGACGATCAACGAGGCCGCGGTGAAGATCGCGCGCGATGCGCGCGAGGTGTCCGGCTCGGACGTGTTCATCGCCGGCTCGATCGGCCCGCTCGGGGGGCCCGTGAAGGATCGCGACGCCGCCTTCGCCGAGCAGGCGCAGCTGCTCGAAGGACGTGGCGTCGACCTCTTCATGATCGAGACCTTCTACGAGCTCGACGAGCTCCTCGCCGCCATCCGAGCGGTGCGCGCGCGTCTCCGCGACTCCCGATCGTCAGCCTGCTCACGTTCGACGAGGACTCGCAGACGCTCGGCGGCGTGTCCGCCGAGGAGGCGGCGTCGGCTCTCGCCGCGCTCGACGTCGCGGCGATCGGCGCGAATCACGGAGTCGGGCTCCAGGCGGCGCTTGCGGGCGATCGAGCGGATGGGCGACTGGCGGCAAGCCGCTGGCCGCGCTCCCGAACGTCGGCCTCGCGAGCCTCGCGGGCGAACGCGTCATCTTCCCGCACGCGACGCCCGACTACTTCGCCGAGTTCGCCGCGCACGCGCGCGAGCTCGGCGCGCGCATCATCGGCGGCTGCTGCGGGACGACGCCGACCGAGATCGCGGCGATCCGGAACGCCGTCGACGAGGACCGGAGCCCGCGGCACGCAGCTCGTCGTGCGCGAGCGCGAGATCATGGTCTCGTCGTCGGAGCCCGAGCGCGAGACGCTGCTTCAGCGGAAGCTGCGCGAGGGCGAGTTCGTCGTCTCCGTCGAGATCGACCCGCCGCGCGGCGGAAACGCGCACGCGATGCTCGAGCTCGCGCGAAGCGCTCAAGGCATCCGGGCACGTCGACGTCGTCGACGTCAACGACAACCCGCGCGCGCGGGCGCGCATGAGCGGGCTCATCGCCTCGGCGACGATCGAGCGCGTCGTCGGCCTCGAGACGATCCCGCATCTGACGCCGCGCGACGCGTCGATCGCCGGGCTCGAGTCGATGCTCCTCGGCGCGCACGCGGAGGGAATCCGCAACGTCCTCGCGGTCACCGGCGACCCGCCCGAGGCGGGCGACTACCCCGGCGCGCGCGGCGTGTACGAGGTCGACTCGATCGGGCTCTCGCGCAGATGATCACGCGGCATGAACGCGGGCGAGGACTTCAACGGCCGCGAGATCGACGCGCCGACGTCGTTCTTCCTCGGCGTCGCGGTCAACCCGGCGGCCGACGACCTCGACTACGAGCTCGAGCGCTTCGAGCAGAAGCTCGAGGCCGGCGCGCAGTTCGCGATGACGCAGGTGCTGTTCGACCTCTCGTACCTCGAGCGCGTTCCTCGAGCGCCTCGGCGGCTCGTGCCCGATCCCGCTCCTCGTCGGGATCTTCTACGTGCGCAGCTACTCAGCTCGCGCTGCGGCTGCACAACGAGGTGCCGGGGATCGTCGTGCCCGGAGCACGTGCAGGCACGCCTGCTCGACGCGGGCGCGGACGCAGGCGACACCGGCCTCGCGATCGCGCGAGAGCTGCTCGAGGCGTCACGCGAGCTGCGCCGCCGGCGTCTACGTCATCCCGCCGTTCCGGCAGCCGCACGCCGCGCTCGGACCTGTTCTGACGTAGGGGCTCGCTGATGTCTCGCCGCTGACGACGGTGCGGTCAGCTCGCGCAGTCGGTCGGCGACTGGCCTGCGAGCCGCCTGCGCGAGCGCCTTCCGCACGAGCGTCGGCCGGGATCCCGTAGCCGCCGCGTCTCGCGCGGTGCGCCGCGCGAACACGGTCGTTCGCACGCGCCCCTGCGCGTCGACGCCCGGGCCACCGGAGCTCCCGGGCTCGACCGCGCCGCGGATCGCCGTGACCTGGCGTCGTGACCGGCCCGCGCCCGTACGCGTCGCGGCTGAGGACGTCGGCCGTGCCGCCGAGTCGCGCCGGCGTCCGCGTGAGCGGCCCGTTCCTCGGGTAGCCGACGAGCGCGACGGCGACGCCTCGCTCCGGCGCCGCGAGCGCGAGCGGGCGGGCGCCGAGCCCTGGCACGCGCAGCACGGCGAGGTCGTTCGTCGCGTCGAACGCGACGACCGTCGACGTGAACGCGCGTGCCGCCGGCCGGTCGACCCGCGGCCGCTCGATGCCCGCGACGACGTGCGCGTTCGTCACGACGAGCCCGCGGCACACGACCCAGCCGGAGCCCTCGACGCCGAGCCCGCACGCGATGCCCGTCACGCGCACGACGCTCTTCGACGCGCGCGACGACGTCCGGATCCTTCGCGAGCGCCCTTGTCGGGCGGAGCGACGATCGCCGGCGGCCCGAGCGAAGACGCCGATCGGGTCGACCCGCTCGAGCGTCCTCGAGCAGTCGCTCCGGCGGGAACACGTCGTTGATCTCGGCAGAGGATCGCCGACCGCTGGACGGACCGGCGCAGCTCCGTCTCGCCCGGCAGGTAGAGCAGCACGGCGCCGATCGCCCAGCACAGGAAGACGCCGGCGACGAGCCCGAGCACGAGCCCCGCGAAGCGAGTCGAGCATCCGCATGCCGGGGATCACGCCGATGCTCGTGCGCAGAGCACCCGCGAGCAGCGCCGCGAGCGCCGCGCATGAGCCATGCCGAGCAGCACCGCGCCGCCGAGCGCGACGACGGGCACGTACGGCGATCCGTCGCGTCAGGATCAGTCGGCGCGAGCCGCGCGCCGAGGTACGCACCGACGCGCGAACCCGGCGAGCGAGAATGCGCCGCGCAGGAACCCTGTCGCGATCCCGTACAGCCCGGCGAGCCCGACGACGGCGATGACGACCCAGTCCGCGGTGGACACGTCCGTGAGCCTACGTCCCGCAGCCTCCGATCCCTGCAGCCCGGCTACACTTCCGCGGCCCAGGGGGCGTAGTTCAGTTGGTTAGAACGCCGGCCTGTCACGCCGGAGGTCGCGGGTTCGAGTCCCGTCGCTCCCGTCTCTCGAACTGCCTGCATTCACGCGGATTCTGCGTGAGGCGCTCGTCGAACGTCTCTCCGGTCGTGCCCGACCAGTGCCCAATCGTCAGCGGGCGCCTTCCGCGTCGGCCTCGGCCGCAGCCTGAGAGTTTGGCGTCGACAGCGTCGAGCCTATTCACGATCCCGGCCTAAGCGCGCTCGCCTCAGAACTGGTGCTGTGTCTGGCCGAACGTGCCCTTGGCGAAGGCGAAGACCTTCGCGGGCGTGATCGAGAACACCAAAACCGCGCCTGTACTGCCTTCGTGCCGAAAGGCGCGGTCGTGCACTTCGTAGTGCCAGCGTCCGTCCCACTTCGTCGCCCACGCCTCGGCGAGGCGCCTGAGTAGATCCTCGTCGGTGATCTGGACGGCCTCACCCTCGACGACGACGTCGAGCCCTCCTTCCCACTGGTTGCAGCCGGTCGTCAGGATTACGTGGCGGTTGGTCTTCATGTTGACGGCCTTCTGTTCCTTCGGACCTGTGGCGAAGTGGATGGCATCTTCGAGCCAGACGGCGACGAGGGGTGTGACATGGGGTCGACCGTCTGCTCGGACCGTCGAGATCCAGAACAGGTCGGCTTGCTCGAGCACACGCCGAGTCTCCTCCCAGGACGTAGCAACCGCGTCCGGGTCGCTGAAGCGCGTGTCGAGCGTCGTTTCGGGGTTTGTCATCGAAGGCGCAACGGGAGACTGAATCTGCATTACGGATACCCGCCATCGGCCGAGTTCACGCGGACGCACCCTCTGGCGGCGCCAGCGATTTCGGTATGTCCCACGAGGAACGTAAGGCTGGACCTCGCGAGAGCCGATGAGTTCGGGTGGGCTGCCGAGTCTCCACCGCGTAGGCATCCGTAATTACCCGGGCTCGTAAGCAGGCCAACGGGAAATGTCATCGAGCGGGCCGCGCTGCTTCGCTCGCTTCTCGGTGACTAGGTTTCCGCGTGGTGAAGTCGGCCTCGCCGTCGCGCGCCTGATCCGCGGCGAGGCGCTAGCAGACGCTGACGGAAGTAATGGACTCGTACTGGCTGAAGGAGCCGCGCAGCCGATGGCGAGGTCTGAGCAAGCGACGGCACGCCCTCCGCGGCGCCATAAGGATTGCGCCGTGCCGTTCACGCTCAGGAACATCAAGGAGGATCTGGAGGACATCGGCTCTGGGTTCGACGGCGCGCCGGACCTGCAGTTCCGCTCGGCGACCCAGGCGCTCGAGCTCGAGACATCCGGCCTGAGCTACCAGCGGTTCCGCTCGACTATCGCTCTCCGTACGGCGACAGCACAAGAAGCAAGAGGAGGTGTACGTGGTCCTGCGCGGGAGCGGGCGGACGAGGCCGACGACGAGTCGATCGAGCTCAAGGAATGGGACGCGGTGCGCGTCCGCCCGGTACGTGGCGAGGCGACGAGGCCGGTCGGAGGCCTCGAGATCCTGGTCATCGGCGCGCCCACTCGGCGAGGCTCTGCGCGAAGACGTCGATGGCGAGCGCGACTG
>CAWJTZ010000003.1:0-48257 GCA_963845935.1 uncultured Gaiellaceae bacterium | reverse complement strand
GGCTTCGTCTACGACACGAACGGCCACGTGATCACGAACTACCACGTCGTCCAGGGCGCGAAGTCGTTGCAGGTCACCTTCGCGGACGGCTCGACGTACGACGCGACGTCGTCGGGACGGATCCGTCGAGCGACCTCGCCGTGCTGAGGTGGAAACGCCGACCGACGAGTTGCATCCGCTCTCGCTTGGAGACTCGGGCGCGGTCGCCGTCGGTGACGGGGTCGTCGCGATCGGCAGCCCGTACGGGCTGGAGGAGACCGTGACGAGCGGCATCGTCAGCGCACTCGGGCGGACGATCCAGTCGACGAACGGCTACTCGATCCCCGGCACCATCCAGACCGACGCGGCCATCAACCACGGCAACTCCGGCGGCCCCCTCTTCGATCTTCGCGGCCGGATCATCGGCGTCAACAGCCAGATCGAGAGCGAGTCCGGCGGAAACACCGGCGTCGGCTTCGCCATCCCGTCGAACACGGTTCGCTCCGTCGCCGACCAGCTCATCGCGGGCGAGCAGGTCGAGCACGCGTATCTCGGCGTGTCGCTCGCGAGCCCGCTCACCGGGAGCGGCGCGCAAGTCGCCTCCGTCACATCCGGATCGCCTGCCGCCAACGCAGGTCTGAAGGCCGGTGACGTGATCACATCGTTCGACGGGACTGCGGTCGCAAGCGCCGACGACCTGACGAGCGCCGTCTCCGAGAAGTCCCCCGGCGACGAGGTGAAGATCACGTACACGCGCAACGGCGACTCGCACACCGTGCAGGCGACGCTGGGCACGCGGCCCTCGTAAGCTACGGCGAGAGAGGCTCGCTCCACACAACGGAGTGACCGTCGAGGACGGTCACTCCGTCGCCGTTCGTGACCGTGGTTCGGAGCTTCGTGATCGGCTTGTCCTCGCGCGCTTCGAGCACCTCGACCTCAGCCGTGATCTCGTCGCCCGGGCGGACGGGCGCGAGGAAGCGCCAGTTGACCTCGAGGAACACGCTGCCCGGCCCGGGGAGATCCTCGGCCACGACGGCGTTCAGGAGACCGCTCGTCACGCCACCCTGGACGATCAGGCCGCCGAAGCGCGTGCCTGCTGCAGCGTCGGCGTCGTAGTGCAGCGGGTTCCGGTCTCCCGTGATCTCGGTGAAGAGCTCGATGTCGCGCGCCGTCACCGTGCGCGTGCGTCGCGCCGTCGCACCGACGTCCGGCATCAGAAGATCTCGGGACACCAGGGCGCACGATCGGCCGCGAACAGCGCGTCCGCTCGCGCGGCGGCGCCTCGGCGCAGCTCCTCGGCCCGGCCTCCGCGCACGAGCCCGGAGAACGAGAAGCCCCCGAGGTACGCGCAGCCGAGGGCGTTCACGTCGAGGCGGAGCTGCGGCGCCGCGGTGGTCCGCTTCGCACGCCCGCCGGACACCCGCCAGAGGCCCGCGTTCCACGGGCAGAAGTCGTCGATGACGTCGAAGACGACCGCACCGTCAGATGCGTACGCGCGGGCGGACAGCGCCGCGCCGACGTCGACCAGCCGCACCCACAGGCCGTCGCCCACGCGCGGCCGCATGTTGCGCGGCGTCGCGAGCAGCCACCACAGCGGATGGTCGACCGGCAGAAGGCTCGCCGTCGTGCGCGCGGACCAGTCGACGTCGAGGAGGTAGCGCCAGATCTCGGCCGTCGGCCTGCCGTCGAGCGCCACGGCTTCGACGACCTGGAGCTCGGAGTCGGAGATCCCATCCGTCCACTTCGGCTTGTGCCGGTAGATCGCATAGCCCTCGGGCCGCCCCTCGCGCTCGAGGACGACGAGGCGTTTCGGGCCAGCGCCCTCTCCCCCGCCCGGGACCTCGAACAGGATGCGGTATTCCCACCAGTTGCGACTACGACCGAGCATGCCCGGCGTCTTTCGCCGGACGGCGTCCCAGACGCGGGGGAAGAGCCTGAGCGCTTCGTCGGAGTCCACGAGCCTCACGGTCCCCTCGCGCTCGAACGGCCGCGCAAAAGCCGAGTGTTGCCTCGGGATCGAGACCTCGATGCACTGCGATGCCATCCCGTAGCCGAAGCGGCCGTAGATGGTGTCCTCCGAGGCCCACAGAAGAGCGAGCGGCTCGCCGCGCGCGTGGACGTCGTCGAGCTGGGCGCGCATCATCGAGCGGAGTACGCCGCGGCGCCGGTGCGTCGGGAACGTGCCCACGACCGTGATGCCGGCCGTCGGCACCACCGCTCCTGGCACCGTGAGCTCGAACGGAAACGCGCCCGCGCCGCCGACCGTGACGCCGTCCTCGCGGCATGCGTGCATGCGCTCGATCGGGAGGTTCTTCGCGAAGCGCTCCATGCGCTCCTCGGTCGGCTCCAGCCCGAAGTACTGGCCGATCGCGAAGACCGCCTGCCCGAACTCCTCGAGGTCGCGGCAGGGCCGAACCTTGAACGCCATCAGACGATCTTCTCCAGGGGTGCGTACTCGACCATCAGCCGCCGCTCGGTTCCGTCACCTGCGAAGCGCACCGTAACGACTCCGCCCGGCTCGATGCCAGTGACGATGCCCTCACCGAGCGAGCCGTGGCGAACGGCGTCGCCGGTCGAGAGCGCGATCCCGGGCCGCGGCTCGATCGCCGCGGCGGTGGGCGAGCCGTACCCGCTCCAGGAAGAAGGCCGCAGGCGCTCGCGCTCGACCTCGGCCGGAAGCTCGTCGAGGAAGCGCGACGCGAGGTTGTACTCGCGCCGCCCGAACAGGGTCCGCGCCATCGTGTGAGTGAGCGTCAGGCGCTCCATCGCGCGTGTCATGCCCACGTAGCAGAGCCTCCGCTCCTCCTCCACGCCCTGCTCCTCGATGGAGCGGGAGTGCGGGAAGATCCCCTCCTCCATCCCGATGATGAAGACGGCCCGGAACTCGAGCCCCTTGGCGTTGTGCAGCGTCATCAGCGTCACGAGGCCGCGCTCGTCGCGGATCGTGTCCTGGTCGGAGACGAGCGAGATGTCCTGGAGGAAGCCGGCCAGCGAAGCCTCCTCCGCGGTCTGCCGGTGCTCGCGCGCGACACCGACGAGCTCCTGGAGGTTCTCGATGCGGCCGCGAGCCTCGATCGTCCGCTCCGCCTCGAGCGCGTCGAGGGTGCCGGTCTTCTCGAGCACGCGCTCGAGGAGCTCGTCGACGTGGAGGTCGTGCGAGAGCGCCATCAGCTCTTCCATGGTCGAGTGAAAACCGCGGATGGCACGGCACGACGCCGCGGCGACGCCCGCCGGCTCGGGGTCGGCCATCGCCTGGAAGAGCGTGCGCCCGGTGCTCTCCGCGTATGCGACGAGACGCTGGATCGACGTGTCGCCGATCCCGCGCCGTGGCCGGTTCGCAATCCGCAGCAGCGACGTCGCGTCCTGCGGGTTGACGAGGACGCTGAGGTAGGCGGTCGCGTCGCGGATCTCGGCGCGCTCGTAGAAGCGAGGCCCGCCGATGACCTGGTACGGGACGTCCTGGCGCACGAGCACGTCCTCCAGCACGCGCGACTGCGCGTTCATCCGGTAGAAGACCGCGATCTCGCTGGCCGAGTGACCGCCGTCGATCAGTGACGCGATCTCCGCGGCGACGAACCGCGCCTCCGCGTGCTCGTCCTCGACCTCGATCGCGCGCACGGGCTCGCCCTCACCGAGGTCCGAGAACAGGCGCTTGGGCTTGCGCTCGGTGTTCTGCTCGATGAGCGAGTTCGCGGAGCGGAGGACGTTGTTCGTCGAGCGGTAGTTCTGCTCGAGCGCGATCACCTGCGTGCCGGGGAAGTCGCGCTCGAACTCCATGATGTTGCGGATGTCCGCGCCACGGAATGCGTAGATCGACTGGTCGGGATCGCCGACCGCGCACACGTTGCCGTGCTCACTGCCGAGCAGCTGGAGGAGGCGGTACTGCGCGTGGTTCGTGTCCTGGTACTCGTCGACGAGGACGTAGCGAAAAGCCGTGCGCCACCGCTCGAGCGCCTCGGGGAAGCGCTCGAACACCTGCACCGTGAGCATGAGCAGGTCGTCGAAGTCGACGGCGTTCGAGGCGTGCATGCGCCGCTGGTAGAGCTCGTACGCCTCGGCGACGGTCTGATCCCAGAACGACGCGACACGTGCCGCGTACTCCTCGGGTGACACGAGCTCGTTCTTCGCACGCGATATCTGCGAGTGGATGCCGCGGGGCGAGAAGCGCTTCGGATCCTTCCCCAGCTCCTCGAGGCACGCCTTCACCAGGCGGACCTGATCCTGGTCGTCGTAGATGGTGAAGGTGGAGCGGTAGCCGAGCCGCTCCGCCTCACGGCGGAGCATCCGGCCGCACGCGGCGTGGAAGGTGAGGATCCAGATGGCGCGGGCCGTCTGCCCGAGCATCCGCTCGAGCCGCTCGCGCATTTCTCCGGCGGCCTTGTTCGTGAACGTGATCGCGAGGATCTCGTTCGGCTTCACTCCGCACGCGCGGATGAGATGGGCGACGCGATACGTGAGCACGCGGGTCTTCCCGGAGCCCGCCCCGGCGACGACGAGGAGCGGTCCCTCCGTCGCGAGGACGGCCTCACGCTGCGCCTCGTTGAGGTCGGCGAGGTAGGTGTCGGGCGTCGCGACGCTCACCGTCCGACTCTAGATGACGACGTGGCGGTCGCTTACCAGCGTACGGTGAGCTCGACGTGGGCCGGCATCTTCGGACCGGCCTGGGCGATGCTGACCCACGTGACACGCCAGGTGTAGGTCCCCTTCGGCAGCGGCTCGTACGCGGCTTTGCAGTAGAACGAGCCAGCTGCGCCCTGGCACGCATAGGTCTTCGTGTCGATGAGCGGCCCGCCCTTCGGCGCGTGCTTCCCTGTCAGAAACAGCTTCGCGCGCCCTGCAGTGGGGACGCGAAGCAGCACCCGGAACGACGCCGCTTTGTGGGTCGTGATCCTCACGGAGGAGGACGACCCGCTCGGGATCGTGTCCTCGAAGAAGACCTGGCTCTTCGCGAGCGCGGCCGCCGGCACGAGGAGCGCGATCGAGGCGACGGCGAGAAAGATGCGCACGCCCACATGGTAGGGACCCGCGGCTAGCGGTCTCTTCGGGGTGACTAGTCGGGCCGCCGCGGAATCACGGCAATCCGGCCGCCCACGTCGACCACGTCGATGGCGGCGCCGTAGTGCTGCGAGATGGTCGCCTCCGTGAGGACGTCCACGGGCGGGCCGTTCGCGACCACACGGCCGCCGTTCAGCAGGAGCATCCGGTCGGCGTACTGCGCCGCGAGCGTGAGATCGTGCATCGCTCCGACGAGCGTGAGCCCGGACTCCTGGCGAAGCACGTCGAGCAGGTCGAGCGCCTGCTGCTGATGACCGATGTCGAGCGCGGCCGTCGGCTCGTCGAGCAGGACGATCGACGCCTCTTGCGCAAGCGCCCGTGCGACGACGACACGCTGCTTCTCTCCGCCCGAGAGCGTGCCGAGCCGACGCCCGACGAACGGCAGAAGATCCAGCCGCGCGAGCGCGCGGCCCGCCGCGTCGCGGTCCCGAGCGCCCTCCCTCGCGAGCGGACCGAGGTGTGGCGTCCGGCCGAGCAGCACGTACTCCGCGACCGTCATCCACGGCGGTGTCGACGGCTCCTGCGGCACGACGGCTACGAGCCGGGCGAGCTCGCCTCGCGCGAGCTCGGGCGCCGGTCGGCCGTCGAGCGAGATCTCCCCGGAGAAGGGGACGAGGCGCGCGATCGCGCGCAGAAGGGTCGTCTTGCCGGCGCCGTTCGGCCCGATGAGGGCGAGCCACTCGCCCCGTTGCACGACCGCGTCGACGCGATCGACGACCGGTCGGCCACCGAGCTCGACCGTCACTCCGCGCAGCTCGATCACGAGGTCCCGCCCCGCGTCGTCCGCAGGACGAGCGCGAAGAACGGCGCGCCGAAGAATGCCGTGACGACCCCGAGCGGGATCTCCGCCGGCGCCAGAACGGTCCGCGCGACGACGTCAGCGAGCACGAGAAACCCCGCTCCCACGACGACCGACAGCGGGATCAGCGCCCGGTACCCGACGCCGGTGAGGAGCCGGATCGTGTGCGGGACGATGATTCCGACGAACCCGATGAGACCGGTGACGGCGACGGCCGCGGCTGTCCCGAGCGTCGCCGCGACGACCAGCGCGAGCCGCACCCGTCGGACGTCCACCCCGAGACTCGCTGCCTCGTCGTCGCCGAGATTGAGGACGTCCACGACGCGGCGAAGCGCGAGAATGACGACGATCGCCACCGCGACGTACGGAAGGATCAGAATCACGTCCGGCCAGCCCGTGCTCGGGATGTTTCCGAGAATCCACGAGTACACCTCCTGCAGCGTCTCCGAGTTCTGCTGCTGGACGAACGTCTGCCACGCCGTGAAGAACGCCGTCACCGTGACGCCTGCGAGAACGAGCGTGGCTGCGTCGCGCTCGCGGCGCGCAGAGCGGCCGACGGCGTACGTCAAGAAGACGGCGACGGAGCCGCCCACGAACGCCGCGACGGGCAGCATCCGGTGGCCGCGCAGCCCGGCTGGGAGGTATGCGATCGCGATCGTCGCTCCGAGACCGGCGCCCGCGGCCACTCCGAGGAGATACGGATCGGCGAGCGGATTGCGGAAGACGCCCTGGTACGTGGCCCCGGCGACGGCGAGCATCGCGCCGACGAGCGCCGCGAGCATGACGCGCGGGACCCGGATCTCCCACAGGATCGCCTCCTCGGTCGGCGACAGCGAGGTCGAGACACCGGGGAGGTGAAGGCGGGCGCCCGCGGACTCGAGCACGGCGCCGACGCCGAGGTCGACCGGGCCGGCGAGGATCCCGATCGCCAGCGACACGAGCAGGAACGCGACTGCAGAGCACGCCCAGACCGGCGTCAGCCCGCGCGCCCGGACCTCCGGGGCGTGCTCCGCGACGGACGTCATGCGCTACTGGCGAAGGCGAGTGAGCGCCGACGACATGGCGCGGAAGAAGTCGACCAGCCGCGGCCCCCAGCGCGACGCGATCGAGTCGTGAATGCGTACGACGGAGCCCGTGCGAATGGCGCTGATCCGGTCCCAGCCTGGACGCGCCGCGACCGTGGACGCCTTCTGCCCGCAGCAGACCGTGTCGGCGAGCACGATGATGTCCGGGCTCGACGAGACGACGTACTCGGCGGAGAGCTGCGGGTAGCCGAACCCGGCCGAGTCGGCCGCGTCGGCGATGTTCTCGAGGCCGAGCGCCGTATAGACCTGACCGATGAACGTCTTCGACGTCGCCGAGAAGAGCGTCGGATCGAGCTCGTGGTAGACGGAGAGGCCCTGCCTTCCCTTCTTCGCGTCGGCGACGATCGCGCCGATCTTCGTCTTCATTCCCGCGACGAGCTTCGCAGCCCGGCCGTCGCGGCCGGTGACCTTTCCGAGTTGGCGAATCTGCTGGTAGGCGCCCTTGAAGCTCTTCGCGCCGTCCTGGTGCAGGACGGTGATGCCGAGTCGCCCGAGCGCCTCGGAGAGCCCCTTCGGGTCGTACGCGATGACGACGAGGTCCGGCCGGTATGCGGCGATCGCCTCGACGTTTGGCGTGAAGCCCGAGAGCGCGGTCTTCGGTGCGCTCTTCGGGAAGTCGGACTGGTCGTCGACCGCGACGACCTGCGGCCCTGCGCCGATCGCGAAGAGCGTCTCGGTAGCCGTCGGTGAGAGCGAGACGATGCGGCTCGGCCGCTTCGTCACGGTCACCTTGCCGTTGGAGCCGACGACGGTGACCGGGAACGCAGTCGGAGCGCCAGCAGCGCCCGAGGCGCCTGCGACCGTGAGCGCCAGAGCGGCTACCGCCGCACCGGCGAGGACGAGCAACGAGCGAAGCACCTGAATCCTCCCTTCCTCGAGGGGATCTGGGTTATGGAGGAGCACGACAGGTCTTCTGACTCGGGGCTCCCTCCCTCGCCGCCTTCCCGGCTTGCGCCAGTGGCTTCGTGGCGGAGGAGCAACTCCCCTTACAGCGGCGGGACCGTCCCGGACTCGCACCGGGTTCCCTCACCGTGCTCCGTGATTGGGGGCGAGCCTATCATCGGACGGTGCGCGGCTCTCTCGTCCGGAACTGGGTTCCCGTCGTCGCCTGGGCGGGCGTCATCTTCGCCTTCTCGGCCGTTCCGGATCTCGGGACGGGACTCGGCGGCTGGGACCTCGTGCTGCGAAAGATCGCCCACGCGACCGAGTACGCGATCCTCGGCGCGCTGCTGGTGCGCGCAACCGGCCGCACCGGAGTCGCGTTCGCCCTCGGCGTCCTCTACGCGATCAGCGACGAGTTCCACCAGACATTCGTCGCCGGACGACACGGCGCGCCGCTCGACGTCGCGATCGACGCGGTCGGCGTGGCCGTGGGAATCGCGGTGTGGCAGTCCGTGCGGACACGGCGCCTCGCGTGACGACCAGCGCGCCGCTCGCCATCGAGCTCGACGCCCTCGGCGACACGCGACCGCTGTGGTCGGCATGGCTCGAGTCCGTCAGCGGCGTGCTGGCGATCGAGCCCTCGTTGCTGCCCGGGGACCGCGGCGCGGCGGCCGACGCGCTCGACGAGGCCGGCGCCGGAAACTGGCGGACGCTGCTCGAGCGCTTCGCAGAGGACCACGCGCCTGCCTATCTCCGCCGCGACGCGCCGACGAGCGCGGCACTGCAGTCGCTCGCGTCGCGTGGAATCGCGATGGGCGTATTCACCGACGCTCCGGAGCCGCTCGCACGTGTCGCGGTGGCGCAGCTCGGCGCGTCGCGTCGGGTGTCGGTCGTCGAGTCGGGAACGGGCGCGCTCGACCGAGTCGTGGCAGCGCTCGGGCCCGCGACGGTCGTCGTGAGAACCCGGAACGACCTCCTGGGTCGTCCGTAGAATTCTCCGCGTGGACCAGCACGACGTCGGAGATCGTCAACTCGATGCATTGCTGGAGCGGCTCGACCGGATCGCAGACGAGCTCGAGCGCCTCAACCGCACGACCGAGCGCCAGGACGGGTTTCAGCTCGTCGCGCGCGAGCTGCACGACTTGCAGGAGTCGCTGAACGCGCTCGCATACGCCGCGCTCGGCCAGGCTCCGCCGCGTGTCAGACGACGCGCTAGCTGATCCGGTACAGGACGCCCTCGTGTGACGTCGCGAAGAGCTCTCCCGCGGCGTTCTCGCCGAAGGACGTGAGACTCGGGATCTTGAACGGCTCGACGCGCACACCGGTCGCCTTGCCGCCGGTCGTGCGCAGGCTCCAGATGGTGCCCGAGCAGTAGTCACCGAAGACGTAGCGCCCACGCTCGGCCTTCCGCGCGGACCCGCGATAGACGTACCCGCCGACGACGGTGCAGCCCCGGTCGTGGGAGTACTCGTAGATCGGGAAGACGAGCTCGCCGGGGCCGGCACCCTTGTCCTCGAACCGGCTCGAGCCCTCGTAGACGTCCCAGCCGTAGTTCTCGAGGCCCGGGCTCGAGCGCGGCGTGTAGTCCACCTCTTCGACGGACCCCTGGCCGACGTCCGCGATGTACAGGTCACCGGTGAGCCGATCGAACGAGTAGCGCCAGGGGTTGCGGAGGCCGAGCGCCACGATCTCGGGCGCCGAGCCGGGACGGCGTACGTCGAGCCGCAGCATCTTCCCGAGCAGGGTGGCCATGTCCTGCGCGCGGTTCTCGGGATCGCCGCCGGACCCGCCGTCACCCGTCCCGACGTAGAGGCCGCCGTCGGGGCCGAACGCGAGGCCACCGCCGTTGTGGTTCGAGTACGGCTGGTCGATGGCCAGGAGCACGCGCGCGGTCGACGGGATCGCACGCGTGCCGTTCGTCCGGTACCGGACGACGCGCGTGTCCCCGCTCGTGTCCGTGTAGTTCACGTAGATGAAGCGGTTGCTCGAGTACTGCGGGTCGAACGCGAGCCCGAGCAGGCCCTGCTCGCCGCCGGCCGCCGTGCGGCTCCGCATGTCGAGGAAGAACCCGTTCCGCAGCTTCCCGTTGTCGATGACGCGGATCGTCCCGCGCTGCTCGACGACGTAGAGCCTGCGCGGCTCGCTGCGCGGGCGCGGTCACCTGCACCGGCTCGGAGAGGCCACGCGCGACGACGACGCGCCGGAACGCGGCCTCGGCGCCGAGCGCCGAACCGGAGACGGAGGCGAGAACGACGACGCAGAGGACCGCTGCGACCACGGGCGCGACACGCATGGCGGCACGGTAGCCAACGTGTGTTGGCGAACCGTGAGCCGAAGTACGCTGCTCCCGTGCGGGTCTTCGTCATCGGCGCCGGCCAGGTCGGGTCGACCATCGTCGAGGCTCTCCACGACGACCACGACATCACCGTCCTCGACACCGAGGCGTCGAGGCTGCAGGCGATGAGCGCCCGCTTCGACGTGGCGGTCTTCGAAGGCGACGGTACGAGCCGCAAGGACCTCGCGGCCGCCGGGATCGACGCCGCGGACCTCGTCATCGCGTGCACGTCGCGCGACGAGGTGAACCTCGTCGTGGGCATGTTCGCCCGTCGCGAGGCCGCGGGCGCCACGACCGTCATCCGCACCTCGAGCAACGAGTACGTCGAGCTCTGGCGCGAGGGCCAGCTCGACGTCGACTTCGTCGTCTCCTCGGAGCTCGAGACCGCGTACGCGATCAGCCGCATCCTCGGCGTGCCCGCCGCCCGCCAGACCGACGTGTTCGCCGACGGACAGGTGCAGGTCGGCGAGTTCGACGTCGACAGCGACGCTTCCCAGGAGGTTCTCGGCAGCCCGCTCCGCGACGCACCGACGCCCGAGGACTCGAAGATCGCGGCGATCATCCGCGGCGACGAGACGATCCTCCCCGGCGGCGACGACGAGATCCGCGAGGGCGACCGCATCGTGGTGATCGGGTCGCCTCGTGCCGTCAAGAGCTGGAGCACGCTGCTCTGGCCCGAGGGCGGCACCGTCCGGGACGTCGTGATCTACGGGGCCGGGCGCGTCGGCTCGGCGATCGGGCGAGTGCTCGTCGCTCAGGGGCTCAGCGTGCGCATGGTCGAAGCGTCACGCGAACGGGCGCAGCGCGCGGCGGAGGCGCTCCCGAAGGCGCGGATCTTCCACGCGACGGGCTTCGACGCGGACTTCCTCGAGCGGGAGCGCATCGGCCAGGCGCAGGCCGGGATCTTCGCGATGCGCGACGACGCGAAGAACCAGTACGCGGCCTCGCTCGCCCAGGTGCAAGGGATTCCCTTCACCGTCGCGATCGCACACGAGGCGATCTCCGTCAGCGCGTTCGACAAGGCCGGCATCGACGTCTCGATCAACCCGCGCGCCGTGACCGCCGAGGAGATCGTCCGGTTCGCCCACGATCCGAGGACGCAGCAGGTCGCGATGATCGAGGGCAACCGCTACGAGGTGCTCGACGTCACGACGCGCGAGTCGAGCCGGTACATCGGCATGGCCTTCCGCGACATGCCCGTGCACGGCGTCGATCATCGGCGCGATCGTCCGCAACGGCTCGGCGATCTTCCCGCACGGGGACGACGTCCTGCAGGCCGGAGACCGGGTCATCATCTTCACCGAGGCCGCGAACGCCCCGTGGGTCGTCGAGGCGCTCTAGCAACGGGATGAGCCAGACGGTCGCGCGAATCGGCCGACCGCGACGCCTCGCGATCGACGTCGCCGCGGTCGCCAACCTCGTCGGAACGCTGCGCGAAGTACCTCGGGGTCGTCGTCGTCTTCCCGATCGCCCTCGCCCTCTGGTACGGCGACCCGTTCTGGCCGTATCTCGTCACGGGTCTCGGCACCTCGGCGGTCGGCTACGTGCTCGAACGGCTCACGGCGGGCGCGCGAGCGCACCGTCGGTGCGCGCGAAGGGTTCCTCGTCGTGTCCGCGATGCTGCTCATGACCGCCGCGTTCGCAGGGCTCCCGTACCTCATGGCGGGCGGCGAGCAGCTCGACCATCCGATCGACGCCTACCTCGAGGGCATGTCGGCCGTGACCACGACCGGAGCGAGCGTCGTCACCGACTACGACGCGTTCTCGCCCACCCTCGCGATGTGGCGCCAGTTCACCCAGTGGCTCGGCGGCATGGGGATCATCATCCTCGCGGTCGCCGTCCTTCCGCGGCTGCGCGTCGGAGGGCGGCAGATGATGGAGTCCGAGCTCCCAGGGCCCGAGATCGCCGCCCTCGGAGAGCGGATCCGCGCGCTGGCCCGGGTGCTGTGGGTCGTTCTACATCGCGATGACGGTGCTGCTCACGCTTCTGCTCGCCTCGCTGGGCTGGCTCGGGATCGACGACGCGATGACGCCGTACCAGGCGCTCGCCCATGCGTTCGCGACGATGCCGACGGGCGGCTTCTCGACCGAATGCGGACTCCCTCGAGGGCTTCTCACCCGCGGCCCAGTGGATCATCGCGCTGTTCATGTTCCTCGCGGGCATGAACTTCGTCCTCCTCTATCGCGGGCTCGTGCGACGGCGGCCGCGTCATCTTCGCCGGCGACGAGGAGTTCCGGCTGTACGCCGTCATCGTCCTCATCGCGTCGGTCGCGCTGCTGGTTCAGCTCTGGGGTTACGGCATCGCAAGCGGCGAGGAGGCCGTCCGGACGGCGGTGTTCCAGGCGATCTCGATCATCACGACGACCGGGTTCGCGACGACCGACTTCGCGCTCTGGCCGGTCATCTCGCTGCTCACGCTGTTCGCCCTGATGTTCGTCGGCGGCTCGGCGGGATCGACGACGGGATCGATCAAGATCGTGCGCCACCTGCTGCTCGGAAAGGTTCTGCGGCGCGAGCTCGACCAGACGGTGAGCCCCGAGGTGGTCATGCCGATCCGGTACAACGGCGCGCCGGTCGACGAGCGCACCCTGCGTGCGATCGCGGCGTTCATCCTCCTCTACGTCGGGTTCTGGGCCGTCGGCGCAAGCGTCATCGCGATCGACTCCGCGATCTCGAACGTGCCGCTGGGCGCGCTCGACACGCTGGCCGTGTCAGCGAGCGCACTCGGCAACGGCGGCCCCAGCTTCGGCATCACGGGCCCGATGGGCTCGTTCGCCGCGCTCGGCGACGTCTCGAAGGTGACGATGATCGTCCTCATGTGGCTCGGACGCCTCGAGATCATCCCCGTCTTCGTTCTCGCCACCCGCCACTACTGGCGCCTCTGAGCGCCTGCCGCGGAGCCGCTAACGCGGCGCGCCGAGCAGGGAGCGGCGGAGGTCCATCGCGGCCGGCCTCGGCACGACCGCGAGCACCTGGTCGCCGGGACGAAGCACCGTCGAGGGCTCGACGAGCTCCGTACGCCCCTGCCGGAAGACCGAGATGAGGCGCGATCCGGCGGGAGCGCGATCCCGCCAGCCTTCTTCCCGGCTGCCGGCGAGCTGCCCTCGACCTGCACCTCGACGACGACGAGACCCTCCTTCTGGAGCTCGAGCAGCTGCACGAGCCCGTGCTCGGGGACCTCGTGCTCGACGAGGCCGAGGATGCTCGTCGTCGCGCAGACGGTCTGCGTGATGCCGAGCAGGTCGAAGTGCTGCTGGTTGCGCGGGTCGTTGACGCGGGCGATCGCCTTGCGTACGCCATACGCCTCCTTCGCGATCTGCGAGATCACGAGGTTGTCCTCGTCGTCGCCGGTCACCGCCAGCAGGAGCTCCGGAGGCCGGCCGATCCCGGCTCGCTCGAGGACGCCGATCTCGGTCGCGTCGCCGCGGATCACGGCCGGGCCGAACTCCTCTTCGAGACGCCTGAACCGGTCGGATCGCTGCTCGATGAGCGTGACCTCGTGGCCGAGGTCGATGAGCGAGCGCGTCACGTTCGAGCCCACCTTCCCCCCGCCCGCGACGATGACGTACATCAGCTCGACGCGGCCTTCGGCGTCGCCGCGCGAACGGTGTCGAGGAGCGACGAGATCGCGGTCTGCGTCGGGCAGACGATGCTCATCCCGCGATCCGAGTAGAGCTTCGCGCGGGCCGGGTCGAGAAGGCGCACGACGACCGTGTCGACCCCGTAGCGCTGCTGGAGCACCTGCCCGATCACGATGTTCGTGTTGTCGCCGTTCGTCGCGACGACCGCGGCGTCGGCATCGCCGACACCGGCCCGCTCGAGCACGGTCACGTCCATGCCGTGACCGACGACGAAGCCGCCGCGCCATGCTGGCCCGAGGCGCCCGAGCGCGTCCTCGTCCTCGTCGACCACCGTGACGTCCCAGCCGTCGGCTGCAAGCCCCTTCGCCACGGAGGAGCCGACGCGACCGGAACCGATGACCACCGCCTTCACGGCAGCGCAGCCTACTCCTCGAAGATTCCGTCGGGGAACGCGACGACGAGGACCTCGCACGGCGCCTTGCGAAGCACGAAGTCGACCGTCGGCGAGAAGAAGCGGGACTGGCGGCGCCACCTCGGCGACGAGCCCAGCACGATGAGGTCCGCGTTCCGCCGCGTCGCCTCGTCGACGATCGCGTGTCCGATCGAGCGCGCGCGGACGACATCCGCATGGACCTCGACATCGTGGTCGACCCCGAGCGCCCTCGCCTCGCCGAGCGACGAGTCGACGCGGGCGGCGACCTCCGCCGGTAGCTCGCCCTCGAGGGCGTACTTGCGCGGCACCCGAACGACCGTGATCGCCTCGATGGTCGCATCGCGTTCCTTCGCGAGCGCGATCGCCGTCGCGATCATCTCCTCGCCGATGTCCCCCAGCTTCATCGGGACGAGAATCCTGCTGAACTCGGCGCCGGCCGGCAGCACCTCGAGCGGCGTCACGTGTTCGAGCAGTCCTCGTCGCGACCGTCGGCGCACGAGAACGAAGACGACGAGTCCCGCGGCCAGCCAGACCGGGCCCGCGTAGCGCGCGCCCGGGTGAGTGAGCATGGAGAGCACCCAGATCACGAAGGTCAGCGGCGCACCGACGAGAGCCGCGACCGGGAGCCGGTGCCCGCGAACGGTCACGTTCGGGCGCGCGAGGTACGGCCGCGCGAGATCGGGCTCGCGGATCCGCAACCGGATGACGGCGAGCTGGGCAGCAGTGAACGCGATGAGGACGCCGAACGAGTAGAGGCTCGCGAGGAACGCGGGGTCGCCGTTGGCGCCGAACTCGGTGACGAGGATGAGCGCGATCGCGAGACCGGCCGCCAGCGCGATCGCCTCGCTCGACACGACTGCGCGGCGTTCGAGTCGCGCGAACTCGCGCGGGAGCGAGCCGTGCTCCGCGAGCGAGTGCGTGAGCCGCGTGATCCCCGAGAACGAGGTGGTCGCCGCCCCGACGAGGATGAGGACGCCGGAGATCCCGACCGCGACCTCGAGAGCGTCGACGACGAGGTCGGGAAGCGATCCGTCGAACGCGGACGCGATCCCGAGAAGCGGCAGCTCGAGCCACTCCTCGCCGAGAGCCGTCTGCCCGTTCTCGACCGGATAGGCGGAGAGGCCGATCGCGCCGATGAGCACCGTGACGACGACCACGAGCCCGATGGCCGAGAAGAGCGAGCGCGGCAGGGTCCGGCCCGGCTCGGTCGCCTCCTCCGCGAGGTTCGCAACCGTCTCGAGACCCGTGTAGGCGAGCATCGCGAGCGGCAGCGCGAACGCGAGGTCGCCCCAGTCCTGGCCGCTCGCGAAGCCGAGACCGTCGACGAGCGTGGACGGCGAGAGCAGCAGCGCGAGCCCGAGGACGACGAGCAGCGCCTGCACGACGAGGTCGAGGAGCGCGACGGCGAGCGCACCGAGGTGGAGCCGCGTCCGCCGGAACGATCCGGATCCCGGCGATGACCACGATGACGGAGCAGCCGACGACCGCGTCCCAGGGCGACTCGCGCAGCGCCGGCTGGCCGAATGCACCGGCGAAGTAGTGCGGCACGAAGAGCGCCGAGAGCGCCATGACGATGAGGAAGTCGAGGAAGAGCACCCATCCGGTCACGAATCCGGCGAGGTCGTTGAACGCGCGCCGGACGAACGTCGCCGCGCCGCCTGTCTCCGGCAATGCGGTCGTCCCCTCCGCGTACGACAGCGAGACGAGGACGAACACGCCGCCCGCGACGAGGAGAACGAGCGGCGTCAGCCCGAGGGCGACTCCGGCCACGATGCCGAGCGCGATGTAGAGCGAGGACGCGATCTCCCCGTACGCGACGGCGAACAGCGCTGGGGCGTCGAGAACGCGCTCGAAGCCACGGAGCTTGCGGGCCATCAGCGCGTCCTCTGCCGTTCCAGGGTGAACCGGCCGACGCCGAGCACGATGAAGAGCGCGCCGACGACGTAGCCGACGACTCCACCGCCTGCGGCCGCGGTGCGGACGAGCAGCGCCACGCCGAGCGCTGCGAACAGAACCGAGAACGCGTACACGACGACCGTGTACGGCTTCATCCCGAGGCGCCTTCCGTCGCGATCATGACCCGGCAGCTCGCGTGCTTCAGCACGTAGTCGACCGTGTTCCCGAAGACCGCCGTCTGGCGCGACGTGAGATGACGGCGAGGCGTGCCGAGCACGATGATCTCGGCGTTGCGCACCTCTGCCTCGGCGACGATCGCCGGCCCGGCCGAGTGCGCCCGATCCAGGCGCGTCAGGACGCGAACGCCGTAGGAGTCGCCGATCGCAACCGCCTCGTCGAGCTCGGCGTTCCCGATCGTCTCGAGGTCCGGGAACCGGTCGGTCAGGGCGCGGTCGAGGGGCACCTCGAGCACGTTCAGCGCGATGATCCGGGCGCGCCGCTCGGCTGCGAGCTGGCATGCGACGTCCATCGCGGCGTCGGACGGCTGGCCCGGAATCACGGGGACGAGGAGATCGCGGTACTCGAGCGCCAGTGCCGGCCCGAGCGCAGGCGGCGCCTTCTCGATCGCACGCATCGGCACGTGCAGGAAGCGACGCCGGTACACCGTGTACCCGACGAGCCCAGCCACCATCCACCCGAGCCCGACCCAGCGCGTGAGCGGGTTCTGGACGACGAGCACGAGGAACGAGGCGCCTGTCGCGATCCCGCCGAGAAGCGCGAACACCGGCCACGACACTCCGCCGACGCGGACGTTCGGCCGGGACTCGTACGGAATCTCGGAGCCCGGCTCGTCGCGCATCCGCAGGCGCACGAGCGACGCATGGGCGACGGTGAAGGACAGCGTCGCGCCGAGCGAGTAGAGCGTCCCGACGAAGTTCACGTCGCCGGGCAGGAGCAGGAGGATCGGCGCGATGCCGGCGAAGAGAACGAGCGAGAGCCACGGCGTCTTGAACCGCGGGTGGAGACGCCTGAGCGCCTCGGGCAGCTGGCGGTACGTCGCCATCGAGTACGTGATCCGCGACGCGCCGATGACGCCCGCATTCGTGGCGATGAAGAGGATCGTGGCGGCGAGCACGCCGACGTACACCTCGGCCGCGTCGAGGAGGCCCCCTTTGAGCCCGATGTTCTCGACGACGCCGAGGATCGGATCGTTCGCATAGCCACCGTCCTCCGGCGGCAGCGCCAGGAGCGTCGTGAGCTCGCCGTCGATCTCGTGGACGGGCAGCGCGGAGAGCGCGACGAGCGGGCAGCGTGAAGTAGATGGCGAACACCGCCCCGGCGACGAGCTTGTACGCGTTCGGGACCGTCCGGACCGGGTCGCGCGCCTCCTCCGCGAGGTTCGAAACGGTTTCGACCCCGGTGTACGCGAGCATCGCCACGGGTATCGCGATCGCGAGGTTCGACCACGTCGGCGCGACGCCCCAGTGCACGTTCTCGGCGAGCACATCCGGGCTGAACACCAGCGCGAACCCGATGATCACGAGGAGCACCTGCGTCGCGAAGTCGACGACAGCGAGCGAGATGGAGAGCTTCGCGGCCTCCTGCACGCCGACGACGTTCAGCGTGACGAGCACCACGATGACGATCGCCCCGCCGACGATGTCCCACGGGTTCGTCCGCAGCGGCTCCCAGAAGACCGAGAGGTAGTGCGGGACGAAGAACGCCGACACCGCGACCGTGACGACGTAGACGAGCATCTGCGCCCAGCCCGCCGTGAAGCTGACGACCTCGTCGAACGCGTGGCGCGAGAAGCTCGCCGAGCCGCCCGCCTCGGGAAAGCGGGCAGTCCCCTCTGCGTAGGTCGCAGCCGTCGCGGCGAAGACGATGCCCGCGACGACGAACACGAGCGGTGTCAGCCCGAGCGCGTAGACCGCGGTGAGGCCGAGGGCGTAGTAGATCGAGGAGCCGACGTTGCCGTAGGCGGTGGCGAAGAGCGCGGGCGTGCCGAGCACGCGCTCCATCTCGACCTCACGCCTACGCCGGCGTCCGGGCACGGCGGCGAAGCCTACTCCTGGGGGAAGAGAGAGGGGCCGGCGTGCGCCGGCCCCTCGTCAGTCGATCTCGACCGTGCCCGCTACGGGCGGTCGATCGTGATCGTCGGCGTCGTCCAGGTCTCCCAGTGCGCGGGATTCTTGGGATCGCCGCCGGCCTTCAGCGCCTTGACGACGATCTTGTACGAGCCGTCGGGGACGACCTTCCGGTGGTCGGGCGTGCCGTTCCCGTTGTCGTGCATGCGCGTCCCGTCCCACGGGAACGCGGTGACGTCGTCGTCGTTCGCATCGGTGTTGTACGGGCCACCGGCCGGCGGGCGGAGCCCGTTCCGGGCGAGGAAGTCCCGCTCGAGGACGTTCGAGAACACCGGGTGCACCGGCTTGCCCGTCGCCGCGTCGACGACCTGGAGCTCGAGGTGACGCACCTGGTGGTCGAAGTGGATCAGGACGTTCGGGATCTCGTCCGGCGACTGCAGCGTCCACACCTCGTTGGCCGGAGCAGCGTCGTAGATCTGCGGGCCCTTGATGAACGGGGCGCGCAGCTTGCCGATCACCGGCGCGGTCGGGATGGCGACGATCGACTGGTAGTCGCCCTTGAAGCCGCGCGTACGGCACGGTGAAGACGCTGTCCGCGTTGGCGTGGTCCTGGAACACGAGGTACCCGCCGTACAGCCCTCCGGTCGGGATGTCGTCGCTCGAGCGGGTCGGCGGTGATCGTCACGCCCGACGGTTGCCGAGCCATGCGCCGGCACCGTGACGCTCGGCGCGCTGAAGACGACCTGCGTCTCGGGAAGCCAGAACTCGAATCCGGCGGGAACGTCTCCGGCCCGTCCCGACGGCCTCCACGTTGACAGGTCGTACGTCACGCGCGACGTTCGCGCTGTTGGTCGAGCGTGAGCGTCCTCGTCGCCGGCCCCGCCTGGCTCTCGCCGAGCGAGAGCTTGCCCGGGACGATCTCGTGGTCGCGTTGATGGCGTCGTCGATGTCGAGCATCCCGGCCCCCTGGCGGTGGACGGCTCGAGGAGCCGACGCCCGGGTTCAGCGACCAGATCGTGCGGATCGGCGCTGTTCTCGAGGACGTCACGGAATCTCGAGGCCGGCAGCGAGGGCTGGGCCTGCTTCAGCAGCGCAGCGGCGCCCGCCACGTGGGCGATGCCATCGACGTCCCGCTGATGGTCGCGTAGCCGCCCTTCTCGAGCGGGTAGGTCGAGCGGATGAACCGCCCGGCGCGCCGATGTCCGGCTTCAGCTCAGCTCGGCCTCGGTGCCGTAGGAGCTGAAGCCCGAGATGAGCCCACCGGTCGGATTCTGAACCGTCACGCCGTCGTCCAGGTGATCCTACCGGCCCGGCGAGCGAGGCGGTTGTGGATCGAGTACCTTCGGCTGTCGAGATTGATCACGACGGGGATCGTCGACCTGCGCGTCGCCGGTGACGAGCGGCGTGACTCGCACCGGCCGAGTTGTTGTAGAGGACCACGGCCGATCGCCCCCGCGGCCTGCGCGTTCTGCGCCTTCGACGTAGAACGTGCAGGCGCCACGTCGGATGAGCGCGACCGTGCCCGGTGAAGAATCCGGCCGGGAACGGGTCGCACCCGTCCGCGGGTGGTGCCGCCGGGAACGTTCGGCGGCATCGGCCCGACGCGGCGCCGGTGCGTCTGCTTGATCGGGACGTGCCCGACGTCGGGGGGACGGCGGCTCCGGAGCCTGGACGTTGCTGTCGAGTCGCTGACGCGATCGGCAGTCGTCCGGCGAGACGGTGAATCCCGGCGCCTGGACGTGACTGTTGTCGAACGACGCGACGCCGATGACCTTGTCGCCGACGCCCGGCGCGCCGGCCGAGTAGATGCCGTTCGCGCCGCTGTTGCCGATGGACGCGACGACGACGATGCCAGCGTCGACGAGCGCGTCCGCGGCGGCGGCGGTCGGCGACCCGGCCCAGTTGTTGAACGCGTCGCCGATGGACATGTTGAGCACGTCCATGCTCGTCCGCCTTGATGCGCTCCATCGCGGCGATCATCACGTCGTCCGTCACGGAGCCGTCGCAGCCGAAGACGCGGTACGCGCCGAAGGTCACGTCGGGCGCGACGCCGGTCGCATGCCGCCTGGCCGTGGCCGTTGGCGCCGACGATGCCGGCGACGTGCGTCCCGTGCCCGTTGCAGTCGTCCGGGACGGGGTCGGGCTCGGCACCGGGTTGTAGGCCGCGCTCTCCGGATCGGCGTTGTAGTCGTCGCCGACGAAGTCCCAGCTGCGGACGACGCGCGAGTTCGGGAACGGTGCGGCGCCGCCGCGTCGCCGTCACCGCCGAGGTCCGGCATGGTCGACGTCGATGCCCGTGTCCATCACCGCGACCTTGACGCCCTTGCCGGTGTATCCGGCCTGCTGGGCGAGATCGGCTCCGGTCATCTGGATCGCCGTGGCGAGCTCCGGGTCCGCGTCGGTCACCGGACCGAGGGTGTAGTAGTGCGCCGGATAGACGTTGCTGACGCTCGCGATCCCGGCCAGCTTGCCGACGTCGTTCGGGTTGATCCGGACGGAGACGCCGTTGAAGAGGCTCTTGTACGCGAACCGCTCGCTGTAGTTCAGGCCGACGGCCTTCGCCTGCTGGCGGAAGGTGTCAGCTCCGCTCGTCGAGCTGGACGAGGTAGATGTCCGGCGCCTGCCCACCCGTCGACCGGCCGAGCTCGGGCTCGGCGCGGGAACAGCCGGAGTGAGCTGCCCGTGGCCTGGCCCGGCTGCGGACACCGCCGCCGGTACGAGCATCGCGGCCAGCAAGGCCCCGAGGACGAGGCCGGTCCGACCTCGTGGAAGTCTGAGTCGCATGTGCGCTTCTCCCCTTTCGACTGTTTCTGGGCACTGACGGCCTGCCCGTACCCCTGAAGCGCCCGCATCCTAATAACGTCGCGAAAGCCCTGCAACACGCAAAGGGGCGGCTTGCGCCGCCCCTTTCGAGTGTCGTGTCGGAACGCGTCTCGGACTAGCCGTGAATCGAGACGAGAAGCGGGATCATGAGGATCGCGACGATGTTCGCGATCTTGATCATCGGGTTGATCGCGGGGCCGGCCGTGTCCTTGTAGGGGTCGCCGACCGTGTCACCCGTGACCGCCGCGGCGTGGGCCTCCGAGCCCTTCCCGCCGTACAGGCCGTCCTCGATCGTCTTCTTCGCGTTGTCCCAGGCGCCGCCGCCCGAGGTCATGGCGATGGCGAGGAAGAGACCCGTGACGATCGTCCCGATGAGAAGCCCGCCGAGCATCTCCACCGAGATGATCCCGACGACGATCGGGATGACGATCGGGATGAGCGCGGGGGCGAGCATCTCCTTGATCGCCGACGTCGTGACGATGCCGATCGCGGTCGAGTAGTCCGGCCGCGAGGTCCCGGCCATGATTCCCGTCGTCCTCGCGGAACTGGCGACGCACCTCCTCGACGACTTGCCCGCCGACGCGACCGACCGCCTGCATCGCGAGCGACGCGAAGAGGAACGGCATGAGGCCGCCGATGAAGAGGCCGGCGACGACCCAGGGGTTGTCGAGCGAGAAGAACGTCTCGAGACCGTCCTCGCGGAGGCCGCGGCCGTACTCGTCGAAGAGGATCAGCGCGGCGAGACCGGCGGAGCCGATCGCGTAGCCCTTCGTGACGGCCTTCGTCGTGTTGCCGACCGCGTCCAGCGGGTCGGTGATCCCGCGCACGCCTTCCGGAAGGTCCGCCATCTCGGCGATGCCGCCCGCGTTGTCCGTGACGGGGCCGTACGCGTCGAGCGCGACGATGAGGCCTGCCATGGACAGCTGCGCCATCACCGCGACACCGATCCCGTACAGGCTCTCGCCGGCCGCGTAGTACGAGCCGACGATGCCGACGGCGATGACGATCACCGGCAGTGCTGTCGCCTGCATGCCGACCGCGAGCCCGGAGATGATGTTCGTCGCGTGACCCGTCTGTGAGGCCTTCGCGATGTCCTTGACGGGCTTCCAGCGCGTGCCCGTGTAGTACTCGGTGATCGCGACGAGCAGGAACGTCACCGCGAGCCCGATCAGCGCCGAGCCGTAGAGGTTCCAGAAGTCGAAGTCGCCGCCGTCGTACGCCATCGTCACCGGGATGAACCCGGCTGCCGAGAGGACCGTTGCGACGATGACGCTGCGATAGAGGGCGTTGATGATCGCGTTCGGGCCGCTCCCGACCATCGTGAAGAACGTGCCGATGACCGAGGCGAGGATCGAGATGCCGCCGAGCGCGAGCGGGTACAGCCACAGGTCGGCGCCTCCGTCGGCGGCGAACCCGATTCCGAGCAGCATGACGGCGACGGCGGTCACGGCGTACGTCTCGAAGAGATCGGCGGCCATGCCCGCGCAGTCGCCGACGTTGTCGCCGACGTTGTCCGCGATGACGGCCGGGTTGCGCGGGTCGTCCTCCGGGATGCCCGCCTCGATCTTCCCGACGAGGTCGGCGCCCACGTCGGCCGCCTTCGTGTAGATGCCGCCTCCGAGTCGGGCGAAGACGGAGATGAGCGAGCCGCCGAAGGCGAGGCCGATGAGATCGTCGACCGCCGACTCGGGGCTGTTCCCGATCCAGTCGGTGAGCACCCAGTAGTAGCCGGCGACGCCGAGGAGGCCGAGACCGACCACGAGGAGTCCCGTCACCGAGCCGGCACGGAACGCCACCTTGAAAGCCGGTTGCAGCCCCTCGCGGGCGGCCTCCGCCGTTCGGACGTTCGAGCGAACTGCCACGTTCATGCCGATGAAGCCCGCGGCAGCGGAGAACAGGGCGCCGACGAGGAATCCGAATGCCGCTCCCCAGCCGAGCTTGTCGTAGAAGCCGAGCAGGAAGAACGGAACGATCGCGACGATCGCGATCGTCGTGTACTGCTTGCGCAGGTACGCGGCGGCGCCCTCCTGTACGGCGCCGGCGATCTCCTGCATCCGCTCGTTACCGGCCGGCTGCTTCAGCAGCCACCACGTGAGGTACACCCCGTACAGAACCGCCACGGCAGCGCATACGAGCGCGAACCCGACGGCGTGGTCTACGAAGAAGTCCATGATCCTCCGGTTCTCCCGCCCGTCACAAAGTGAGCGCCCAGTCACCCAGGCGCGGCGGATTATGTATCACAAGTCGCGCAAGCGCCTCGGTCCTGCCGTCACCCGATCCGGCTCAGCAGAGAGCGCGCATGCTCGAGCTCCTGCACCGAGCCGAGCTCCTCGAACACGTCGAGCGCCGCTTGCGCGGACTCGTGGACGCCGGGCACGTCAGCCGCGAGCTGCGCCTCCCCCAGCCAGAGGTGTGCCAGCGCCGCCTCCCAGCGCGCCCCGAGCACCGCCGAATCCGTCCCGCGCGCGCGTCAGTGGTTCGATGGCCGTCGCCGCATCGCCGCGGGCGAGAGAGGCACGCCCCTCGAGGCGATCCGCATGGAGCGGGAGCGCCTCCAGCAGCGCCCGATCGGCGAACTCCCGGGCTTCGGCCACCGCCTCGTCCGCGAGCTCCCACCGGCCGAGCTCGCCGAGCACGTCGCAGAGCGCCTCGAGGATCGCGCCCTTGGCCATCTCCCGGCCGAGCAAACGACGCGCTCTCCTCGATTCGCTCGAGGGCCTCGTCCGACCCTCGGTGTGCCGCGAGCCTTGCGAGCCACGGGATCCTCCGGATCGTCGCCGTACCGGGGAGCTCCGGAACCATGCCGACGACCAGCCTGTCCGCTGCAGCTCGTTCGCCACGAAGCTCGTAGAGCAGTGCGATGCAGCTCCACATCGTGAGCGTGAAGTACCCGACGGTTCCGAACCGCGTCGTCGCACGCGCGGCCTCCATGCGTTCGAAGTCCTCGATGGCTCCGTCCCAGTCGCCGAGCTTGAAGCGAGCGATGGCCCGCCACGCCAGCCCGGCCCGCCAGACGTCCGGTCCACCTCGGGCGCGCTCGTATCCCTCGCTCCCCCAGAGCCGCGCGTCGTCGTAACGGCCGATCGCGAGCGCGATGTCGGCTGCTGTCTGGAATGCGTCTCCGACTTCCCAGGGATCCGTGAGTCGTTCGGCGATCGCGAGCCTGCGTTCCACCAGGGGCAACGTCCGCCCGTGCAGGCCGGTGATGAACTCGACGCTCGTCACGCCGTCGAGCGCTGCGCTTGCGAGGTCGTCGCGTCCGAGCGCTTCGGCGAGGGCGAGTGCCTCGTCGCTCGCCTGGCGCGCGGTCTCGGCGTCCTCGTCGGTGAACCCGGTCCGCTGGAACGCGAACACCCACAAGCCACGCGCGAGAAGCAGACGCACCCGTGCCTCGCCGTCGGAGGCCGCGCGCTCGAGGCCGATCTCGACATAGCGCGCCACCGCAGCCTCTTCCGGCTGTTCCGCCATCGATGCGGGCCAGCGCGTCGGAGACTCGACCGCGCGGGCGCAGAGCATCGCGAGTTCCTCGCCCGAGGCGCGACCCCCGGCGAGACGCTCGTCCACGGCCTGCGAGAGGTTCCGCCAGGCATCGTCGCCTCGGTAGTGCCAGAGCGCGCATAGCCCGAGTGCTTCCAGGGCGAGCGATCTCTCGTGAGCGTCAGCGGCCATGCCCAATGCGGCCTCGGCGAAGGCATTCGCCTTGTCGAGGAGCATCCTGCTCCGCGCCTCTGCGGACGCAGCCAGTGCTGCGTGGAGGCTTCGGCGCCTGAGCTCGTCGCGACGGTCGGCCGAGACACCGGGGTCCGCGAGCGCGCCGTCGTAGGCGAGACCGAGATGGTGGGCGAGCAGGTCCGCGAACTCGGGCTGCCGCTCGCCGGCGGCCGACTCGATCCAGGCGGCGACGTCGGCGTGAGCACGAGCGCGGTCGCGGCGCGCGAGCGTCCCGTACGCCACATCGCGGGTGAGCACGTGCTTGAAGAGGAACTCGCGCTCGCCGGCGATCCGCGACCCGAGCTGCGAGAGCACGAGCTCGCGGTCCTCGAGCCGCCCCAGCGCGTCCTCCGCGAGCTCGTTGCCGTCGTCGAGCAGCTGCGCGACGGAACCGCTCCAGAAGACGCGTCCGACGACCGATGCGGACAGGAGCGCGCTCCGCTCGACCGCCGGCAGCAGGTCGATACGCGCCGCGAGCACGGCCTGGACGGTGTCCGGGATCTCGATCTCGTCGATGCCCTCGGTTGCCCGCCACCGGCGCCCGTCGCGGACGATCCGCCCCTCGTCGATGAGCTGCCTGATGATCTCCTCGAGGAAGAGCGGGTTCCCGTCGGCACGCGCGAGCATCGCCTCCCGGGTCTCGTCGGGCAGCTCCTCGACGGCGAGGAGCACCTCGACGAGTGTGGCCGCGTCGTCGTGCGACAGGGGCTCGAGGAAGATCGAGCTGAAGTTGCGTTTGCCTCCGCCCCATCCGGAGCGGCGCTGCGCGAGATCGGGCCGCGCCGGGCACACGAAGAGCAACGGGCCTGCCACCCTGTCCGCGAGCTCCTCGAGCAGGTCGAGAAGCGGGTCGTCCGCCCAGTGGATGTCCTCGACCACGACGATCGCCGGCTGATCCGCCGTCAGCCCGGTGAAGAATGCCCGCCACGCCTCGTGGGTCTCCAGTCGCACCTGGCGCGGCGCCAGCGCCGCTAGCCCGAAGCGCGGGTCCTCGAGTCCGAAGGTGAACGCGAGGACGCCCGCGGAGCGCGCCGGATCGGGCACGCCGGCGAGGACGTCGTCCGCAAGCGCGGCGATCTTCGCGAGCGCCACGTCCGGCGGATCCGAGTCGAGCACCCCGGTGTACGACTTGAGGATCTCGGCGAGCGGCCAGTAGGTGATCGCCTCGCCGTATGGCAGACACCGCCCCTTCAGCACGGTCACGCCGTCACCTTGGGCATCCGCCCATGCGAGCAGCTCGCGCGTGAGCCGACTCTTCCCGATGCCGGGGTCGCCGTAGATCGTCACCAGCTGGGCACGACCCGACGAGGCGAGGCGGCCGAAGGTAGAGCGGAGGAGGTCGAGTTCGTGGTCGCGGCCGACCATCGGCGCACGCAGCCCGGGGACCCCGCGTTCGCGTCCGCCGGGGAGCTCGTCGAGCCCTTCGTCGAGGAGCTCGACCGTGGCCACGGGTCGGGACTTCCCCCGGACCGCGAGTGGCCCCACGTCGCTGAAACGGAAGCCCCGGGCCGCGCGAGCCGTCCGCTCCGAGACCAGGATCTGCCCGGCGTCGGCCGTCTGCTCGAGGCGCGCTGCCGCGTTCACCGCGTCGCCCGTGACCATCCCGACCTCGGCTCGCACGTCGCGGGACGCGACGACGTCACCGGTGTTGACGCCGGTGCGCATGGCCAGGCGCACGCCGTATCGCTGCTCGAGATCGAGGTTGAGCTCGACGAGGCGACGACGCATTCGGAGCGCGGCGCGGAGCGCCCGCGAGGGGTCGTCCTCGTGCGCCACGGGCACGCCGAAGACGGCCATTACGGCGTCGCCGATGAACTTCTCGACGGTGCCGCCTTCGCTCTCGATCTCCTCTCGCATCGCAGATGCGTAGGCACCGAGAACGTCCTGCAGGTCCTCCGGATCGAGCCCCTCGCCGAGCGGCGTGGAGCCCGTGATGTCGGCGAAGAGGATCGTGACGAGCTTGCGCTCCGCATCACCGACGCCCTCGTCGCCGGTTAGCGCCCGGCCACAGTGCGAGCAGAAGCGGGCGTCCTCGAGGTTCTCGCCCGCGCAGGCCGGGCACGTGGTCATCGACGGGCGAGTCTACGGGTCGGGCGGGGCTGCTTCGGTCGGCTCGGACACCGCCGCGGCGTAGGCGAGCTGGAGGTTCGCCCGCGCCTGCTCGAGATCGCGGACGACGGCCTCGTCCATACCCGCGTCGCGCAGAACCGGGTCGAGCGCGCGCAGCGCCTCGATTGCGAGCTTCACCTGGCCGAGATCGCGACCTTCGGGGCCGACGCGGCGGAACCCGATCGAGGCGACCGCCGACAGAGCGTTCAGCAGGATGTCCGCGACGCCTACGCGGTCGAGCGCGTCACGGAGCTCCTCCTCCGACGGGAGTCCCTGCTGGTCAGCCACCGATGGCCTCGGTCGCCTTCACTTGCTCGGCGTAGATCTCCTCGAGCGCCGCGCCGCTCTCGAAGCGCTCGATCTGCCGCTCGGCAGCGTTGCGCTCGGGCACCGCCAGATGCGGCGCGGCGCCGATCTCCTCTGCGACGGGGAGCACCCAGTCCACGAGCTCCTCGATCCGCTGGCGTGCCGGGATCGCCTCGCGTCGGTCGAAGTCGATGAGCTCTCCGGCGAGTCCGTAACGGATCGCACGCCAGAAGTTCTCCTCGATGTATCGGTGAGGCAGCACCTCGACCGGCTCGCCTTCGTCGTACGCGCGCGCAATCCGGGCGGCGAGCGCGGCTGCGAAAGCCGCGAGCGACTGGGCCTCGGACACCTCGGGCTGTCCGTCGCAGATCCGGATCTCGACCGTCGGGAATGCGAGGTGCGGCCGCACGCTCCACCACAGCTGTGTGTGCTCGGTGATCGAGCCGGTGTCGTACAGGAACCGCACGAAGCCCTCGTACTCGGCCCACGACGTGAACGCGTCGGGCACGCCGCAGCGAGGGAAGAAGCGCGTGAAGATCTGTGTCCGCGCCGAGTGGAGCCCGCTGTTGACGCCTTCGACGAACGGCGAGCTCGCCGAGAGCGCGAGGAGCTCGGGGAGGAAGTTCCGCAGTCCGGCCATGACCGCGATCGCCCGGTCGGGCCCGTTGATCGCGACGTGGACGTGCAGTCCGAACGTGTTGTTGCGCCACACGACGTAGCGCAGCAGCTGGTCGTTGCGCCGGTAGTGCGGGGTGTCGATGATCCGCTGCTCCTTCCACTCGGCCCACGGGTGTGTCCCGGTGGCTCCGAGGAGAAGGCCCATCGGCTCGACGAGCGCTCGAAGCTGCGCGCGCCGCTCGGCGATCGCCGCCGGGACGTCCGCGAACGACTCCTGTTTCCCCGTGCGGACCTCGACCTCCGAGGCGATGAGCTCGCCGACGAGGTGCTCCTCCAGAGCCGTTCCGCGAGCCGCGGCCTGGACGTCCTCGAACCGATTTGTGAGATCGAGCGTGTCGGGGTCGAGAATGGCGAACTCCTCCTCGACCGCGACGGTGAAGTCGGTCGCGGACTCGAACTGCTCGCGCGCGAGCGCGATGAGCTCGTCCGCGGTGAGGCGCTGCTCGTCACCCATTGCGGCGCACTACAGTAGTTGAAGTCTTGGTCAGCGTCCGAGCGCGAGGAGCCTGTCGGCGACACTCGCCCAGCTCCAGCGCTCGACCGCGACACGGCGGGCGGCTTTGCGAATCGCGTCGCGTTCAGCGGCCGACAGCGAGAGCAGCCGGGTGAGGTTTCTGCGCAGGTCCGCGGCGTCTCCGGAAGTGAAGGAGGTGAGATCGCGCAGCTCGAGCGGATACTCGGCCTCGAGTCCGTCGGCCACCTCGGCCAGGCCCGAGTGCCGCGCGACGAGGGGCGGACAGCCGGCCGCCGCGGCCTCCGCAGCGACCATCCCGAAGGCCTCGGGAAAGATCGAGGGCACGACGCACGCGTCCGCGAGCGCGAGGAGGTGGACGAGGTGACGATGCTCGAGCGGCCCAGTGAAGAGGACGCCCTCGGGAGCCATCTCCTCGAGTTGCTCGCGGTAGTCGCCGAAGCCGACGATGACCGCACGTGCCTCCACACCCGCGAGCGCCTCGAGGAGCACGTGGACGCCCTTGTTCCGCAGGAGCTTCCCGAAGTACACGACCGTCGGCTCGTCGCCGGCGAGGAACCGCGCGAGGCGCTCGGCGTTTCCCTCGTCGGGGAGACGCTCGTTGGAGTTGCCGGCGTTGGCCGGATCGCGCCGGGCCTCGGCGACGAGCGCCGCGAGCGCCTCGTCGCGGGGCTGCGGTCGCCACATCTCGACGTCGACCCCGGGGGGTACCTCGTGCACGCGGTCGACGTGACCGCAGACGTCCTCGACGACGTCACGGATGTGCGCGGAGCCCACGAAGGTCGCCGTCGCCGGAGCGAGCACATCCCTCCCCCAGCTCTCCAGCTCGGGACGACCCCGCATCGAGTACTCGAGCTCGGAACCGTGCGCCTTGACCGCATACGGCGCCCCCGAGGCCAGCCCGACCGCCCCGCCGAGGAGCACGTGATTGCAGAGCAGGAAGTCGGCCGGCAGGCACGCCCGGACCGCCGCCGCATTCGCCTCGACCCACATGCCGAGCTCCTCCGGCGAGCAGTCCTGGAGCAGCCGCACGTCGTATCCCTCGTAGTGGTCGAGGACGAACGTGGGCAAGAGACCGCCGACGTCGGGCCGGACGGCCCGGGCGCCACCGAGGTCGAACTGCTCCGGGTGCGGCTCCTGACTCAGGACCGTCACGTCGTGGCCGGAGTTCGACCACTCGCGCGCGAGCTGTCGCGTGTACACGTTCGACCCCGTTCCGCCCAGCAGGTACCCGTGCCAGACGAGGACCCGCACGCTGCTATGCGAGGTGGAAGTAGAGCGCGTAGAGCAGGTCGACCGCGGGGTTCGACGTATGGACGTTCACGTCCTGGGGCACGTCGAGGAGCGCTTCGGAGTAGTTGAAGATGATCTTGGCGCCGGCGCCGATGAGCGCGTCGGCGGCGTCCTGAGCCGAGTCGGCCGGCACCGCGATCACGCCGACGATGATGTTGCGCTCGCGCGCGATCTCCCCGATGTCGGCGACCGAGCTGATCGCGAGCTCACCGATGCGCGAGCCGACCTTCTCGGGGTCGTTGTCGAGCACGGCCGCGATCGTGATGCCGTGCTCGGCGAAGATCGGCGAGCTCGCGATCGCGCTCCCGAGTCGTCCGGCGCCGACGAGGGCGATGTTGTGCTGGCCCTGCGTGCGCAGGATCTGCCTGATCTCCTCGAGCAGCGCATCGGTGCGGTAGCCAACGCCGCGCTTCCCGAACCGTCCGAACGCCGAGAGGTCGCGCCGGATCTGCGTCGCATTGATGTTCGTGTACTCCGAGATCTCCTGCGACGAGATCCGCTCCTTGCCCATCTTCCGCGCCTGCGTGAGGACCTGCAGGTATCGGCTCAGGCGCGCGGCGACTCCCACGGTGAGGCGTTCGGTCACGTGCTGATCCCCCTGTCGACGGTTTGTGACAAAGCGTCACGATTCTGCCTACCGCCCTCCCGACCCTGCGGAGAGAACCGCTACGCGCCGGAGAGGCGTGCTCGGAACGCGTCCGGATCGACGAAGTACGTGAACGCCTCCACGCCGTCGATCTCGACCACGGGCAGAAGCGCCCGGTAGCGCGCCTCGAGCTCGGCGTCGCCACCGATGTCGACGAGGTCGAGCTCGAATCCGAGTTCTGCCCTGGCGCCCGACACGACCTCGATAGCGCGCGCGCAGAGACTGCAATTCGCAGCGTGGTAGACCGTGACGCGGCGCGCTACGGGTACAGGCCTCGCGTGGTCGTCGCCTCGGCGACACGCTGTACGGCGAGGCCGTACGAGGCCATGCGCAGGCTCGTGCCGTAGACCTCGCGCGTCTGCCAGGCCTCCTCGAACGCGCGCGCGACGATGTCGTGGAGCTTCGCGTTCACCTCGTCCTCGCGCCAGAAGTACTCCTGCAGGCCCTGCACCCACTCGAAGTACGAAACGACGACGCCACCCGCGTTCGCGAGAACGTCGGGCAGGACGAGTATGCCCCTGTCCTCGAGGATCGCGTCGGCGGTCGGCGTGACCGGTCCGTTCGCACCTTCACAGATCACCGTCGCCTTCACCCGGTCGGCGTTGAGCTCGGTCACGACCTGCTCGAGGGCACAGGGGGCGAGAACGTCGCACGGGAGCTCGACCAGCTCCTCGTTCGTCACGGCCTCGGCGTTGGCGAGCCCCGCCAGCGTCCCGTGCTCCTGCTTGTGGGCGACCGCGCTCGGGATGTCGAGCCCCGCGGCGTTGTAGACACCGCCTTGCGAGTCGGACACGGCGACGACCGTGGCGCCTTCGCGGTGCAGCTGACGTGCCAGATTCGACCCGACGTTCCCGAAGCCCTGAATCGCGACCGAGTATTCGCTGAGGCGGCGCGCCTGCTTCGTCGAGAGCGCCTGGATGCAGTACAGGGCGCCTCGCGCGGTCGCCTCCTCGCGCCCGAGCGACCCACCCACCGACAGCGGCTTTCCGGTGACGACGCCGAGTACGGAGTGGCCCTTGTTCATGGAGTAGGTGTCGAAGATCCACGCCATCACGCGCCCGTCCGTGCCCACGTCCGGCGCCGGGATGTCCCGCTCGGGGCCGATGTCGTTGATGATCTCGCTCGTGTAGCGCCGGGTCAGCCGCTCGAGCTCGCCCGACGAGAGCGCCTTCGGGTCGCACACCACGCCGCCCTTGGCGCCGCCGAACGGCAGGCCCATGAGGGCGCACTTCCACGTCATCCACATCGACAGCGCCTTGATCTCGTCGATCGTGACGTCGTGGTGGTAGCGGATCCCGCCTTTCGACGGGCCGCGCGCGATGTTGTGCGTCACCCGAAATCCTTCGAACACCTCGGTCGAACCGTCGTCCATCGAGACCGGAATCGAGACCTCGACGGCCTTCTTGCACTGCGCGAGGACGCGGATCAAGTTGGGATCGAGCCCGAAGACCTCGCCGACGCGGCGGAGCTGCGTCTTCGCGATCTCGTAGGGATTCTCGCGGAGATGCGAGTCCGCAGCAGCGGTTGACATCGAGTGTCGCCTCCTTGCTCGAACGACGGCGCGAGTATAGGAACCCTCAGCGGACGCGGTACTCGATCGTGTCCGCCTGCCTCCTCGTGCCGTCCCCGGGGAACGCGAGGACACGGATCGTGTACGTGCCGCGCCCGAGGCGGTTGCCCGTCGGACCACGTCCCGTGAGGCCGAACGTGTAGCGACCCGGGAAGCAGCTCGCGCCGTCGCACGAGCAGCCCGAGCCTTTCACCGCCCTTCCAGAGCTCCACCTCGAGCAGGTCGACCGCGCGCACCTGCGGATCGGGCGTGGCGGTCACCGATCCGGCGACGAACGAGAGAGCTGCAGGGGTCGCGTCCGACACGCGCGTGCCCGTGAGCGCGATCGCCATCCGCGAGACGAGGTCGACCGGGGCAGGGACCGCGACCGCCCACGGCACGTGCACCTCGGGCGAGTCGCCCGTACGCAGAACGAGCTCCCCCGTGGCGGCGCCCGCCTCCGACGAGAGCTGACCCGTGTCCGCGCGTACGACGACCTCTGCGCTCCGCCCGGGTCGGATCCTGAGGCGCTGTGGGTCGACGGTGATCTCGACGCCCTTCGGCGCGATCGCGGTCTGCCCTACGGAGACGGACAGCCGCCGGCTCGAGACGTTCGTGATCCGCAGGACGCGTTCGGCGCCGGACGAGCCCGCAGCCCCGAACGAGAGCAGCGAGGGCTGCGAGTACAGCTCCTGCTGCACGGCCGCACGGAGGTCCACGAGCCCTGCGCCCGACGCAGCCGGGTCGAGATCCGCGCGCTGCGCCGACCCGACGAGAACGCCATGCAGCGCGCTCGCGTCGAGAGTCGGTCGACCCTGGGCAAGCACGGCGGCGACCCCGGCGGTCACGGCCGCCGCGGCGCTCGTCCCGCTGATCGTCCCGAAGCGCACGTCTCCGTCGTCGCCGCGACCGGGCTCGGAGGTCGGAACGGATACACCCGGCGCGGCGAGGCTCGGCTTCAACCCGCCGTCGAGGACGAGGCCGCGCGAGGAGAACGCCGCGATCGAGCCCTCTGCCTGGCGCGTCGCCACCTCGACGTCACCGACGGAGACGGTGATCGGGATGCCGGCTGCGAGCATCGAACGGACCTCGGCCACGACCGTCGGTCGGGAGGCCTACCACGGGGACACCCGGAGGAACATCGAGGCTGAAGGCGCCCGCGGGCAGCGGACCGTCCACGAGCACGGCGAGTGCGCCGGACGACGTCGCCTCCTCGACCGTGTCGTCGGAGAGCACGCCGCGCGGGAGGAGGACGGCCTGTCCCGCGACCGCGCTGAGGCCGCCCTCGGAGAAGAGCGCCTCGATCCCGCTCGCAGCCGTACGGCGGTCGACGAGCACCACCCCGGCGGTCACCGTTTCGGACGGCGCGCCGCCGAGTGGCACGTCGTCCTCGTAGAGCACGCGGAGCCCGGCCCGAACCAGGACTCGAACCGTCGGCGCCGCGAGTCGGCCGTCCGCAGCCGCGACGGTGACCGCGGCCTCGGCACCCCCCGGGCCGGCGATGCTGCCGTACCCGGGGCCTGCGCTGCCGTCGTTGCCGGCGGGAACGATCGTCAGCATGTCGAGCTCCGCCGCTCCGGCGATCCCGCGTGGGAGCGGGCCGTCAGCGAAGCCGGCGTACGGCTCGACCATGCCGATGAGCGCGATCCTGGCGGCGTCGTGGGCATCACCGTCGTCGTTGGGATCGACGGCAGCCTCGAGCCCGGCGAGGATCTGGTCGGTTCGGGAGTAGACGCTGTAACCGCCCTCCGCGTTCGGCTGCCAGCCCCCCACACGCACGGGCAGGATCGAGGCCCCGGGCGCGATCCCGTGAAGTCCGCCCGGTCCTTCCGTGCCGGCGATGATCCCTGCGAGCTCGGTCGCATGACGCTCGGGCCGTCCGGGGATGGTCGGATGCGGCTGGGCGATGCCACCGCTCCCCGGGTTCAGGACGTCGACGCCGGAGAGGACACGCCCCCTCAGGTAGGGGTGGGACGGGTCGACGCCGGTATCGAGCAGCGCAACCGTGACGCCGGAGCCGTCGAGGCCAGCGACCTCGAGGTCCGCGACCGCGGCGGGGAGCACTCCGCCCCCCTCGGCCGCCTGCGCCGGGTACGCGATGCGCACCGGGAAGATGCCCGTGACCTCTCGATCGTCGTCGAGCAGGGAGAGCGATGTCGGGTCGAGGCGTGCGGAGAAGCCGTTGACGACCTTCGTGTATCGATACTCGGGAGCGATCCGCGCGCCGACCGCCGACAGGCGCGCGAGGAACTGCTCCTGCTGCGCCACCGCCGCTCCACTCCATTCGGTCATCTCCTTCTCGGTCGCCTCGCCACCGTTCGCCTTCACGCGCGCAGCAAGTGACGGCGGCTTCAGCAGGACGACGTAGCGCTGCGCGGTCGACACCTGCGCGCGCACGCCGAGAACTCCCTGCCAGCCCGCCTCGTCGATCGTCGTCGAAGGCTGCTCCTGTGCCCGCGCGCCGAGACCGCCGACGAGGAGCGCGAGCGCGACGCCGGTCAGCGCGAAGACGCTACGTGAGAGATGCGTACGCATCGAGGGCAAGGTAGCGAGGAGGCAGGAGCGGCTCGACGAACCGCGCGCACGAGGCGATCATCGCAGCGTTGTCCGTGCACAGCTCGAGAGGGACGAACCGCGCCTCGGGCAGGGTCGCTCGAAGCTCGGAGTTCGCCGCCACGCCGCCCACGACCGCGACGCGTGAGAAGCCCGTCGACTCGACGGCCGCACGGAGCCGGCCCACGAGCGCGCGGACGATCGCACGCTGGTACGAGGCTGCGAGATCCGCCTTCAGCCGCTCTGTCTCGTCCGGACCGAGGTCGCGGGTCGCATACAGGAGTGCGGTCTTGAGGCCCGAGAACGAGAAGTCGAGTCCCGGCACGCGTGCGACCGGGAAGTCGAACGCGTCCGGGTCACCCTCGCCGGCCAGCCGGTCGATCGCCGCCCCGCCCGGATACCCGAGGCCGAGGAGCCGGGCGCCCTTGTCGAACGCCTCGCCCGCCGCGTCGTCGAGCGTCGTCCCGAGCCGCTCCGACCTCCCTCGCTCCCGCACGGCGAGCAGCAGGGTGTGCCCGCCGCTCGCGAGCAGACAGGTGAACGGCGGCTCGAGCGGATCGGGCCCGAGATACAGGGACGCAACGTGCCCCTCCAGGTGGTCGACGGGAACGAGTGGCAGCCCCTTCGACCAGGCGAGCGCCTTGGCCGTCGAGATGCCGACGAGGAGCGCTCCGACGAGCCCCGGGCCCTGAGTCACGGCGATCTGCTCGACCTCGTCCAGGGTCACGTCCGCCGACTCGAGAGCCGTTCGAACGACCGGCGCGACGAGCTCGAGATGACGTCGCGACGCAACCTCGGGGACGACGCCGCCGAAACGCGCATGGAGATCCGCCTGCGACGAGACGATCGACGAGAGCACGCGCCCGTCGCCGGTCACCACGGCGGCGGCAGTCTCGTCGCATGACGTCTCCAGCCCGAGGATCACGAGGCGCGCTCGGACGGAGGCGGCTCGCGCCACATGATGAGCGCGTCTTCGCGATTGTCCGTGTAGTAGCCGCGCCGGATACCGCGCGCCTCGAAGCCGAGCTGCTCGTACAACCGGATGGCGCCGCCGTTCGATACCCGTACCTCGAGTGTGTATCCGCGTCGCGGATCGGTACCGGTCACCTCGAACAACCGTTCGAGGAGCGCGGAGGCGATCCCGCGCCGGCGGAAGGCGTCCGCGACCGCGACGTTCATCACGTGCCAGGCGTCGACGTAGCGCGACACGAACGCGTACCCGACGAGCACGTCATCCTTCGTGAACGCGCCGAGTGCGAGCGAGCTCGGCTTCCTCAACTCCGCGTCGAACATCGAGCGCGACCATGGCGTCGGGTACGACTCGCGCTCGATCGCCTCGACGAGGTCGAGATCGTGCGCGTCGAGGCGGCGAAGATCGACGTTCACGCGAGTGATGCTTCGGCGTCAGGGCGGCGCACGTAGAGCGGCTCGATCGCGTCGACCGGTCCGAACTCGCGAGCCAGGGCCGCGTGCAGGCGCGCATACGGGACGTGCCGGTCGTCGTCGTCCGGAGGCACGACGGCGCCCATCCGCTCGAAGGTCGCGCGGTACCGAACGGCGCCACTTCCGATGCACAGCGTCCCGGGCGCGATGTCGAGGTCGTCGGGCGAAGCTGCCCGCGGGCCCTCGACGAACACCTCCCTACGCCGTGCGTCGACGATCGGGAACGCACCGGCCTGCGACCCGAGCGCCGCGAGAGTCGAGACCCCTGCCCCCGGGATGTCGAGCGCGAGCGCGAGCCCGCGCGCCGCAGCCAGCCCGATCCGGGTGCTCGTGAAGCTTCCCGGCCCCGTGCCGACGACGAGCGCGCCGATGTCCTCCGACGTCCGCCCGGCGCTTCCGAGCAGAGCGTCGACGTCACAGAGCAGGCTGCGCGCGATTCCCACACGCTCACCCAGGACGTGGCCGTCCTCCAGCAGGGCGCTCGTCGCGAGGTCCGTCGCGGTGTCGAAGGAGAGCACGAGCATCAGTGAAGGCCTTGTAGCAGCGCCTCCTCGTCGGCGACGAGGAGGATGCGCCGCGCGTCCGCACCGGCGTGTTCGAGGGTCACCGAAGCGCGAGCGGGAGGGAGAACCGAAGCACCTGCCTCGGGCCACTCGACGAAGACCACGGCGTCCTCGAAGTACGGCTCGAGGTCGGCCCACTCCGCCGCCGTGACCCCGGAGAAGCGGTACAGGTCGAGGTGCGAGACCTCGATCGAGCCCGCATACCGGTGGCCGATCGTGAAGGTCGGGCTCGTAACGGGTGCCGTGACTCCGAGGGCGCGACTCGCGCCGCGAACGAAGGTCGTCTTGCCGGCGCCGAGCTCGCCCGAGACTGTCACGACGTCTCCCGGAACGAGCCGGGTTGCGATGCCCGCGGCGATCCGCTCCGTGTCGCCCGCCGACGCGCTGGCGAGCTGCAGCTGCACTAGGGCACCTAGAAGAGGCCGAGCTGGACCGACTCGGGATCGGGCTCGGCGGCGGCGAATGCGGGCTCGGCCACGGCCGCAGGCTCCTCCACCGCGCGATCGAGGAGTGTCGGAATGCGTGCGAAGTCCTCCTCGAGCACCTTCAGCATCGACGGCGTGTACAGGGCGGCAGCCGGATGGAAGATCGGGTAGAGCAGCACCGTCAGCGAGCCGAGTGTCACCTCCTGCTCGTACCCGTGCACCTTCGTTATGCCCGCCGGCTTCCCGGAGAGCAGTTTCGTCGCGAAGTTGCCGAGCGTCGCGACGAGCTGCGGCTGGATGAGCTCGATCTGACGGAACAGATGCGGCTCGCACGCCGCGATCTCCTCCGGGAGTGGGTCACGATTCCCCGGCGGCCTGCACTTGAGCACGTTCGCGACGAACACGTCGGCGCGCGTCAACCCGATCCCGCCGAGCAGCTTGTCGAGGAGCTTGCCCGCCTGCCCGACGAACGGGACTCCCTGCTGATCCTCGTGGAAGCCGGGCGCCTCGCCGACGAACATCAGGTCGGCGTCCGGGCTCCCCGACCCGAATACCACCTGGGTGCGGCCCTGCGAGAGCACGCAACGGGTGCACCCGGCGGTGTCCTCCGCGTGCGCTCGAAGCGCGGCGGCGCGCTCGACGGCGTCCATCGGAACGCCAGTCTACGCCGCCGCGCGGATGTGCTCGGCGTCGCGTTACGGGGTCGTCAGTGGCCGCAGCCGCACGAGCCGCCGCAGCATCCGCCGCCGCCGCCCGAGGGACCGCTGAACGCCGGCTTCGACGACGCGCCGTGCACGGCGAAGCTCGAGAGCTGCTTGAGCACGTTCGCGGCCCCGCACTCGGGACAGGTCACGGCCTGGTCGCTCGAGCGGACGAGTTCGTCGAAGTGCGACTCGCACTCCATGCACGCGTACTCGTAGATCGGCACGCCTCGAGTGTAACGTCGCCCGCGGTGGATGGGTGGACCGCACCGACGCTCGACGGTCGTATCGCGCGACTCGAGCCGCTGCGGCCCGAGCACGAGGAGGCGCTCTGGCTCGCCTCGCGCGACCCGCGGACCTGGCGCTGGCTGAGCGTCGTCCAGCCGCAGACGCGCGAGGAATGGCGCGCCTTCGTCGGGCAGGCGCTGGACGCGTCGGCCGCCGGAACCGAACTTCCACTCGTGACCATGCGCGACGGCGAGATCGTCGGCTCGACCCGCTTCCTCGCCCTCCGGCCCGAACACCGCTCGGTCGAGATCGGGTGGACATGGCTCCATCCGTCGGTCTGGGGCACCGGGGTGAACGTCGACGCGAAGTACCTTCAGATGCGGCACGCGTTCGACGTCTGGGGCTGCCGTCGTGTCGAATGGAAGACCGACGCGCAGAACGAACGCTCGCTGCGGCGCACTCGAGGCGCTCGGCGCGACCTTCGAGGGCGTCCATCGCAACCACATGCTCGTCCGCGGCGGCGAGAACCGCGACAGCGCGTGGTACAGCGTGACCGACGTCGAGTGGCCGACCGTGCGCGAGCACCTCGAGGCGCGGCTTGCCGAGAAGTAGGGCCGCAGGGCACACTTCCGCTGCCCGGTATCCCGAACGGGAACTGGAGCAGACGAATGATCGAACGAATCCGGATCGTGGGCGCGCGCGGGCGCGTCGGGCTCGGCGGTGAGCGCACGGCTCGCCGAGCGAGGCATCCCGTACGACGCACCCGACGCGGAACTCGTCCTCCTGTGCATCCCTGATCGCGCGATCGACGAGGTCGCGGCAGAGACGCCGCTCGGACCCTGGATCTCCCACGTCAGCGGCGCGACACCGCTCCGTGCCCTCGATCCGCACGTCCGCCGCTTCGGACTGCATCCTCTGCAGACCTTCTCGAAGGCGCTGGGGCCCGAGCAGCTCGACGGCGCCTGGGGCGCCGTGTCCGCCGAGTCGGACGAGGCCCGGGCAGTGGGCCGGTGGCTTGCCGAGACCCTCGGCCTCCAGCCGTTCGATCTGGCCGACGATGCGCGTTCCGCGTACCACGCCGGAGCATCGATGGCCTCGAACTACCTCGTGACGCTCCGCGCTGCCGCGAGATCGCTGCTCGAAGCGGCAGGTGCCCCGCCCGAGGCGCTCGACCCCCTCATCCGCGGCGTCGTGGAGACGCATTTCGAGCTCACGGGGCCGATCGCGCGCGGCGACTGGGAGACGGTCGAGCGGCACCTGGCGGTCATCCGCGCCGAGCGCCCGGAGCTCGAGGAGCTCTACCTCGTGCTCGCCGCGGCGACCGCCCGCATCGCCGGTCGCGACCCGGCGGAGGTGCCGGCGTGAAGGTCGTCCGCACGATCGCCGATGCGCGGGACGAGCTCGCGCCGCTGCGCGCCGGCTCGGTCGGGCTCGTACCGACGATGGGCTCCCTCCACGAGGGACATCTCGCACTCCTGCGACGCGGCCCGCGCCGAGAACGACACCGTCGTGATGAGCCTCTTCGTGAACCCGGCACAGTTCGGCGACGCGTCACGACCTCGCGCGTTACCCGCGCGACGAGGAGCGCGACCTCGGACTTGCCCGCGAGGTCCGGAGCGGACTTCGTGTTCGCGCCCTCGACGGACGAGATGTACCCATCCGGGTTCCAGACATGGGTCGACGTCACCGAGGTCGGCGCGATCCTCGAGGGCCGCTTCCGCCCCGGTCATTTCCGCGGCGTCGCGACCGTCGTCCTCAAGCTCCTGAACGTCGTCCGTCCGACCCGCGTCTACTTCGGACAGAAGGACGCACAGCAGGTCGAGGTGATCCGCCGGCTCATCGCCGACCTCGCGCTCGAGGTCGAGCTCCGCGCGATCCCGACCGTCCGCGATGCGGACGGGCTCGCGCTGTCTTCTCGCAACGCGTTGCTCTCGCCCGCTGAACGCGCCGCAGCGCTCGCGCTTCCACGCGCTCTGGCCAGGCGCGACCGTGCTGCAGCCCTCGCCGAGCTCGAGTCCTCGAACGGCCTCGAGATCGACTACCTCGAGATCGCCGACTTCGACCCACCGCGTACTCGCCGGCGCGGTGCGCGTCGGTTCGACACGCCTCATCGACAACGTGCCACTGGAGGGAGACGACTGACATGAGCATCCGCCCGCAGAGGCCCGCGCCTGCGACCCCGGCGCCGGGGAAGCTCCCGATCACCGAACTGCCGGAGATGAAGGCGCGGCGACAGCCGATCGTCATGGTCACCGCCTACGACGCCCCGGGTGGCAGGCTCGCCGACCAGGCGGGCGCGGATCTCGTGCTCGTCGGCGACTCGGCGGCGATGACCGTGCTCGGCCACGACTCGACGGTCCCCGCGACGATGGAGGAGATGCTCATCCTCACCCGCGCGGTCACGCGCGGCGCGAGTCGTCCACTCGTGATCGCGGACATGCCCTTCGGCTCCTTCCAGGTCTCCGACGAGGACGCGGTCGGGAACGCCATCCGCTTCGTCAAGGAGGCGGGCGCCGACGCCGTGAAGCTCGAGGGCGCCGGCGCGATGCTCACCCGTGTCAAAGCCATCGTGGACGCGGGCATTCCGGTGATGGGGCATCTCGGCCTGACACCCCAGTCCGCCACCATGCTCGGCGGTTTCAAGGCGCAGGGCCGCTCGGCGGAGAAGGCGCTGCGCCTCTACGACGATGCCCGCGCGCTCGAGGCGGGAGGCTGCTTTTCGCTCGTCCTCGAGGCGGTGCCGGCGCCCGTGGCTGCGCGCATCACCCGGGATCTCACGATCCCGACGATCGGGATCGGCGCAGGTCCGGACTGCGACGGGCAGGTGCTCGTCTGGCACGACATCCTCGGCCTCTACGACGGTCGTGCCGCGCGCTTCGTGAAGCGGTACGCGGAGATCGGGGAGTCGATCCGCTCGGCGCTCGCCGAGTTCGCCGGAGACGTGCGCGAGCGTCGCTTTCCCGAGGAGAAGCACACGTACGCGATGCCGGACGACGAGCTCGCGGTCTTCGAGAGCGCCGTCTCAGATCATCAGGAACACGCCGAGCATCGCGGCTAGGAGCGCGCCCGCCGCGACGACTGCCACGAGCGCGCGCAGCCACGTCCACCCGTGGGTGACCCGGATGCCGACCACGACGAGCGCGAGCGACCAGGCGACGAACGCGAGCTGGACGACAAGCAGTGCTCGCTCGCCAGCCCCTTCGTCGGCCCCGCCGCCGCGGAACGTGTCGCCGCCGTAGACCGCAAGCCGCAGGGGTAGCACGAGGAAGAGCGAGGCAGCGAGCGGCACGAGCGCGAAGCCGACCGTCTGTCGCGTCCGTCGAAATGTTCCGAGGCTCCCCAAGAGCCGGACCCCGAAGTAGAGGGCGAATCCGGCCACGAAGTACCCGACGAATCCGTACAGACCCCCGGCGATGAACGTCCAGATCGCGAGGAGGACCGTGTCGTACTCCGGGTCGTCGAGGATGCCGGAGGCCGTCGGAGTCGCGAGCACGGCGGCCATCCCGGCGAGCCAGATGACGAGGAGCAGCGGCTCGGAGCGGGCCGCGACGTCCTCGCCGTCGTCCTCCTCACGCAGCGCGAAGAAGACCGAGCGCGGGCTCAGGAGCACCGCCGGCACCCGCAGCCACCACGCACGGGTCGGCGAGAGCTCGGCTGATGCCACCGTCTCCGTTGCCACCCCGCGGAGCGTAGCCGCACCCGATTGAGGCGCCCGCCGACCGCGGAATAGAGTGAACACGTGGCCGACGTCGTCAGATGCTCGTCCTGCGGCTCCGAGAACGAGGCGGGACGGAAGTTCTGCGGTGAGTGCGGAACCGCGCTCGCCGCAGGCTTGCCCGACCTGCGGAACGGCCAACCCGCCCACGGTGAAGTTCTGCGGCGAGTGCGGGACGGCACTGACAGCGAGCGGGCCGGCACAGTCGACACCGCCGAGCGCGCCGCCCCCACAGCCGAGCGCCGCCTCGTCTCCGTCCTCTTCGCCGACCTCGTGGGCTTCACGACGCTCTCCGAGAGCCGCGACCCCGAGGAGGTGCGCGAGCTCCTCTCGCGCTACTTCGACACGTGCCGAAGGCTCATCGAGCTGTACGGCGGCACCGTCGAGAAGTTCATCGGAGACGCCGTCATGGCCGTATGGGGGACGCCGACAGCGACCGAGGACGACGCGGAACGCGCGGTACGCGCCGCGCTCGACCTGGTCGCAGCGGTGACGGCCCTCGGAGACGAGGTCGGAGCGCGCGAGCTCGCGGCACGGGCAGGGGTTCTCACCGGCGAGGCCGCCGTCACGCTCGGCGCCGAGGGGCAGGGCATGGTCGCCGGCGACCTCGTCAACACGGCGGCGCGGATCCAATCCGCAGCCGACCCCGGCGCCGTCTTCGTCGGAGAGGCCACGAAGCGCTCCTCGGAGGCGTCCATCGCCTATGCCTCGGCCGGGACGCACGAGCTCAAGGGCAAGGACGAGTCCGTGCCACTCTGGCAGGCCCTGCGTGTCACCGCGGGAAGAGGCGGTGCCCTGAAGTCGGCCGGACTCGAGCCTCCGTTCGTCGGGCGTGACCGCGAACTGCGGCTCGTGAAGGAGCTCTTCCACGAGACCGCGGACGAGCAGCGCGCACACCTCGTGTCGGTGACGGGGATCGCAGGCATCGGCAAGTCCCGGCTCGGCTGGGAGTTCTTCAAGTACATGGACGGGCTCGAGGAGGGCGTCTGGTGGCATCGCGGCCGCTGCCTGGCGTACGGCGAGGGCGTCGCCTTCTGGGCGCTCGCAGAAATGGTGCGCATGCGAGCCGGCATCGTCGAAGGCGAAGACCCCGCCTCGGCCCGCGAGAAGGTTCGCACGTCGCTCGACGCCTTCGTTGTCGACGACGAAGAGCGTCGCTTCGTCGAGCCGCGGATCCTTCACCTGCTAGGGCTCGAGGAAGGCCCGGCTCGGGCAAAGGAGGAGCTGTTCGGCGCTTGGCGCGTCTTCTTCGAGCGGATGGCCGAGCAGGGCCCCGTCGCCCTCCTCTTCGAGGATCTCCAGTGGGCCGACTCCGCGCTGGTCGAGTTCGTCGGACACCTGCTCGAGTGGTCGCGCAACCGGCCGATTTTTGTGCTCTGCCTCGCCCGCCCGGAGCTGCAGAGCCGCCATCCCGAATTCGGGCAGGGCTCTCATCAGACGACCCTCTCGCTTGCCCCCCTTTCCGAGCAGGCGATGACGGAGCTGCTCGACGGATTCGTCCCCGGACTTCCTGCGGATCTTCGCGACCGCATCCTCGCCCGCTCCGAGGGCGTGCCACTCTACGCCGTAGAGACGGTGCGCATGCTGCTCGATCGAGGGCTCCTGTCCGAGGACGAGGGTGTCGTACCGGCCGACGGGGGAGGTGGCCGAGCTCGACGTCCCCGAGACTCTTCACGGACTCATCGCCGCCCGTCTCGACGGGCTGTCCGCCGAGGAGCGGCGTCTCCTCCAGGACGGGTCGGTGCTCGGCAAGACCTTCACGAAGGAGTCACTCGCCGAGCTGGCTGGGATGTCCGAAGCGGACCTGGATCCGCTCCTCTCAGCCTCGTGCGCAAGGAGGTGCTCGGCGTCCAGGCCGACCCACGCTCACCTGAGCGTGGGCAGTACGGGTTCCTACAGGACCTCGTCCGGCGTGTCGCCTACGAGACGCTGGCTCGACGCGATCGCAAGGCGCGCCACCTCGGCGCCGCCGCCCAACTCGAGCGGAGCTTCGGCGCCGTCGAGCAGGAGGTCGTCGAGGTCGTCGCCGCCCACTACCTGGCGGCATACGAGGCGCAACCCGATGCGGACGACGCGCTCGAGATCAAGACGCGCGCGCGCGAGCTCCTCGCCCGAGCCGCCGAGCGCGCGGGATCGCTCGGCGCACTCGGGCAGGCGCGCCGCTCCTACGAGCAGGCGGCGGAGCTCGCGGACGAGCCGGTGGAGAGAGCTCTTCTCCTCGAGCTGGCGAGCAGGAAAGCCCTGAGCAACGCGGAGTTCGAGGCGGCCGAGCAGGCCCTGCGCGCAGCTTTGGAGCTCCTCGAGCAGACGGGCGAGCCGCGCGCGGCGGCCCGCGTCTCCGGGCGACTCGGGAATCTCGAAGTGCAGACGGGGCGCGGAGAGCGGGGGATGCGACGGATGGAGGAGGCATTCGCGGCGGTGTCGGCAGACGAGCCCGACGCCGACATGGCCTACCTCGCGGGGCGTCTCGGCAGGAGCCTGGCCCTAGCGGGTGAGCTCGAGCGTGCTGCCGAAGCGAACGAGCTGGCGCTCGGAGTCGCTCAGGCGCTGCGACTGCCGGAGACGCTGGTACGCGCGCTCGGCACGAAGGCATATCTCGCTCGTGCGGCCGGGAGGCCCGAGGAGGAGCTCGCGCTCACTCGGCATGCGCTTCGGTACGCGCTCGAGAACGATCTCGCAGAGCAGTCAGCGAACCAATACGCGAACCTCTCGGACAGCTGCTTCGGAGGCGACCGGTACGGCGAGGCGCTCGAGGCGCTCGGCGAGGCCGTCGCTCTCGCCCGTCGAAGCGGAGAACGCGCAGCCGAGGTGTTCGCGCTCAGCGAGACGACCTACGCGCTGACGATGACCGGCCGCTGGGACGAGGCCGTAGCGATCTTCGACGAACTACCCGAGGAGCAGCTGCGCGCAGACACCAATCTCTCGAGCGTGCTCTGCGGCGTCCTCGAGATCTTCCTCCATCGTGGCCAGATCGAGCGGTCGCGCGAGCTGCACTCGTGGTTCGACTATGTCCCGACTGAAGACCACCAGAGTCACGCCATTCACATAGCGGCTCAGGCTGAGCTGCTCCACGCCGAGGGCAGGTTCGCCGAGGCCATGGACGCAGGCGCATACGCCGCCGAAGTCTCGAATGTGCCCCAGGCCATGAAGCAGGGCCTCGTCTGGACCGTCGAGTCGGCTCTGGCCCTCGGCGAGCCCGGCCGCGCAGACGAACTGTTGCGGACGGTCGAGGAGCGCGCACCTGGCCTGCGAGCGCCGTTTCTCGACGCGCAGGCTCAACGCTTCCGGGCTCGGATGAACAACGACCCCGAGAGGTTCAAGGCTGCGGCAGCCGGCTTCCGCGAGTACGGCCTCCGGTTCTGGCTCGCCGTCACGCTGCTCGAGCATGGCGAGCTCACCGGCGAGTCGGCGCTCCTCGGCGAGGCGCAGGAGATCTTCGAGAGCCTTCGCGCCACGCCGTGGATCGAGCGGACTAACGCAGCCGACGCGACGCTTCCGCGCGTTCCGGCCTAGCCGACGAGCTCGGTTCCCGACCGCGTTTTCGAGCGCCGAGACCGCGTTATCGTGCGCCCGAGACGGGGTAAATCGGTCGGCATGCCTCGCCGCGGCTCGGCGTTCGACCGCTTCGCACGACAGGTCGCCCACTTCGCTGGTCACCCGCTGGCGTTCGCGGGAGCCGTGGTGCTGATCCTCGTCTGGCTCGTCGCCGGCCCGGTCTTCGCGTTCAGCTCGACCTGGCAGCTCGTCATCAACACCGCGACGACGATCGTCACGTTCCTCATGGTCTTCGTCATCCAGAACACGCAGAACCGCGACGGCGAGGCGCTCCAGATCAAGCTGGACGAGGTGATCAGGGCGGTCGACGGAGCACACAACGCGCTCCTCGACCTCGAGGAGCTCTCGGAGCCCGAGCTCGCGAGGTTTCGCGAGCGCTACGTCGAGATGGCACGCGAGGCGCGCGACGAGATCAGGAGCGCCGGCCCGGCGGACGACACCGGCTCGCCCGTCATCGCCTTTCCGGAACGGGACTAGCTAGGCGGCAGCGGCCGCGCGCTCGGCGAGAATCGAGCGCAGGAACTGTCCCGTCGCCGACTCCTCGACCTCGGCGACGTCCTCGGGCGTTCCGGTCGCGATCACCTCGCCGCCCTCGTCTCCGCCCTCGGGGCCGAGATCGACTATCCAGTCCGCCTGCTTGATCACGTCGAGGTTGTGCTCGATGACGAGCACCGTGTTCCCGTTGTCGACGAGGCGCTGGAGCACCTCGAGGAGCTTCTCGATGTCGGCGAAGTGGAGGCCGGTCGTGGGCTCGTCGAGGATGTACAGCGTCTTCCCGGTCGCGACCTTCGAGAGCTCGGCGGCAAGCTTCACCCGCTGCGCCTCGCCGCCCGAGAGGGTCGTCGCCGGCTGGCCGAGCTTGATGTAGTCGAGCCCGACGTCGTGCAGCGTCTGCAGCCGGCGTCGGATCTTCGGGATCTTCGCGAAGAACTCGAGCGCCTCCTCGACGGACATCTCGAGGACGTCCGAGATCGACTTCCCCTTGAACCGCACCTCGAGCGTCTCGCGGTTGTAGCGCTTGCCGTGGCAGGTCTCGCACGGCACGTAGACGTCGGGGAGGAAGTGCATCTCGATCTTGATCGTCCCGTCGCCCTTGCACGCCTCGCAGCGTCCGCCGCGGACGTTGAACGAGAACCGGCCCGGCTTGTACCCGCGCACCTTGGCCTCGGGCGTCAGCGAGTAGAGCTCCCTGACGTGCGTGAAGAGGTCGGTGTACGTCGCCGGGTTCGAGCGCGGCGTACGCCCGATCGGGCTCTGGTCGATGTCGATGACCTTGTCGAAGCAGTCGATGCCGTCGACGCTGTCGTGATCGCCCGGCTTCGTCCGCATCTTGTTGAGCCGGTTCGCGAGCGCCTTGTAGAGGATCTCGTTGACGAGGGTGGACTTGCCCGAGCCGGAGACTCCGGTCACGGCGATGAAGCGCCCGACCGGGAAGTCGACGTCGATGCCCTTGAGGTTGTGCATCGCCGCGCCTCGCACCGAGAACCACCCACGCTCGTCGTCGAAACGACGTGGCGGGACGAGGATGCGGCGCTCGCCGCTCAGGAACGCACCGGTGACGGAGCCGTGGGTGGTCGCGATGTCGTCGGCGTGCCCCTCGGCGACGACCTCTCCCCCGTGCTCTCCGGCGCCCGGCCCCAGGTCGACCACCCAGTCGGCCGCGCGCATCATCTGCTCGTCGTGCTCGACGACGAGCACGGTGTTGCCGACGTCGCGCAGGCGCTCGAGCGTGTCGATGAGCCTCCCGTTGTCGCGCTGGTGGAGTCCGATCGACGGCTCGTCGAGGATGTACAGCACGCCGACGAGCTGCGAGCCGATCTGCGTCGCGAGTCGCAGGCGCTGCGCCTCGCCGCCCGACAGCGTCTTCGCCGCACGGTCGAGCTGGAGGTAGCCGACGCCGACGTTCTCCAGGAACATCAGACGCTCGCGTACCTCCTTGAGGATCCGCCGGCCGATCAGCTCCTCGGTCTTCGTGAGCTGGAGGTCGTCGACGAACCGGAGTGCACGCGCCACCGACATCCGCGTGAAGCCGTGGATCGAGAGGTCGCCGATGGTCACCGCGAGCACCTCCGGCTTGAGCCGCGCACCGTTGCACGCGGGGCACGGCCGGAAGCTCATGTACTCCTCGATCCGATCTCTCGCCTGCGACGAGTCCGTCTCCCGGTAGCGGCGCTGCAGGTTGTTGACGAGCCCCTCGAAGGCCATCGTGTACTGGCGCTTCCGGCCCATCCGGTTGCGGTAGGTGACGAAGATCTTCTCGCCGCCCGTCCCGTGCAGGAACCTGTCCTGCTGCTGCGTCGTGAGGTCGCGCCACGGCACGTCGAGCGGGATCTCGTACCGGTCCACGATCGACTCGATGACCGAGTCGTAGAAGCTCTGGCTGCCGATCGTCCACGGTACGAGCGCGCCCTCCTCGATCGAGAGCGACGTGTCCGGGACGAGCAGGTCGGGATCGATCTCGAGCTGGGCGCCGAGGCCGGTGCAGCGCGGGCAGGCGCCGTGCGGCGAGTTGAAGGAGAACACGCGCGGCTCGAGCTCGGCGAGCGAGACGCCGTGGTCGGGGCAGGCGAGGTTCTCCGAGAACGTCAGCTCCTCGCCGTCGACGACGTCGATGACGACGAGCCCCTCGGCGAGCGAGGTCGCGGTCTCGATCGACTGCGTCAGCCGCTGGCGGAGGTCGGCCTTCATCACGAGCCGGTCGACGACCACCTCGATCGTGTGCTTGAACTTCTTGTCGAGGACGATCTCCTCCTCGAGCAGCCGCTGCTCGCCGTCGACCTTCACGCGAGTGAACCCGTCGCGGCGGAGCTCCTCGAGGATGTCCTTGTACTCGCCCTTCCGGTCGCGCACGACCGGCGCGTTGACCGTGAACCTCGTCCCCTCGGCGAGCCGGAGCACCTGCTCGACGATCTGGTCGAGCGACTGGCCGGCGATCGGGCGTCCGCAGACCGGGCAGTGCGGCCGCCCGATCCGGGCGTAGAGGAGCCGCAGGTAGTCGTAGATCTCGGTGACCGTCCCGACCGTCGAGCGCGGGTTCCGGGAGGTCGTCTTCTGGTCGATCGAGATGGCCGGCGAGAGCCCGTCGATCGAGTCGACGTCCGGCTTCTCCATGATCTGCAGGAACTGGCGCGCATACGCCGAGAGCGACTCGACGTAGCGGCGCTGGCCCTCCGCGTAGATCGTGTCGAACGCGAGCGAGGACTTCCCCGAGCCGGAGAGCCCCGTGACGACACGAGCGCGTTCCGCGGGAGCGGACGGTGACGTTCTTCAGGTTGTGCTCGCGCGCGCCGTGGACGACGAGCTCGTCCGCAGTCATGAGCGGTCAGTCTACCCGGTCGAACAGACGTTCGGTCG
>CAWJTZ010000002.1:0-169380 GCA_963845935.1 uncultured Gaiellaceae bacterium | reverse complement strand
CGCCGGCATGGTGAGGTCGGCGATGGTCGCGGCGGCAAATGGGCCTCATGTCCTTCGTCGCCGCCGGGCGCGGCCTCGCGGGCAGTCCTCCCTCGTCGGAGCAGCCTCGTGACGACGCGCCCGTCCGGCCAGCAGTTCGAGATCACGCTCGATAATCAGCGGCCCGTCGCAGTCGAAGTGGGGGTGGGCTTCGACCTACTCAATCGATGGCGACGGACATCGTCGTCGGCTACGATGTCGACGAGATGGCGACGGGTGGTCGGGGCCACATGCTCATCCCCTGGCCGACGGCATCCAGGACGGCAGCTACGAGTTCCAGGGTCGCCGCCATCAGCTCCCGCTGACCGAGCCGGAGCATTCGAACGCGATTCACGGCCTCGTTCGATGGGGCGCGTGGCAGGCGCGGGAGCACGAGTCGCACCGGGGTTGTGCTCGGGTAGGTGCTCCACCCTGAGCCGGGTATCCCTTTTCGCTTCAAACTGCGAGACGAGTACGAGCTGTCGATGGCGGCCTGACGGTACGGACGACGGCAACGAACATCGGCGCCGCCGTTTGCCCGTACGGAAGTGGGGCGCACCCGTATCGACGCTGGGAACCGAGACGGTCGACGACGTCGCGCTCCGGGTGCCGGCGCGACGGCGCTCCGCTCGGACGATCGCGGCATCCCGGTCGGCGCGGTCGCGGTCGAGGGCACGGAGCTCGACTTCCGCACGGCGCGGCGGATCGGCCACGCGAAGCTCGACACCGGGTACACCGACCTAGAGCGTGACGACGCGGGCATCGCGCATGTGGTCGCCGTGGTTCCGACGGATCGGGCTGGACGTTGTGGTTGACGAGGCCTATCCGTACGTGATGCTCTTCACCGGCGAGATCCCCTTCATCGCACCGTCCAGGGCTCGCGCTCGAGCCGATGACCTGTGCTCCGAACGCATTTCGCAGCGGAAGAGGCCCTCTTCGACCCTCGAGCCCGGCGAGTCGCACACGGCCGCATGGGGCCTGTCACCGACGAACGAGGTGAAACAATGAAGCGGCGTTGTGTGAGCAAATGACCGGACAGGAGACGTCGTGAGCTCGCTTGCGATCACGACTGTCGACCTCGCGCGTCTTCAGTTCGCGACGACCTCGCTCTACCACTTCCTCTTCGTCCCGCTGACGCTTGGGCTCGCGCCGCTCGTCGCGGTCATGCAGACGATCTGGTACCGCACGGCGACGAGGGCTGGCTGCGGCTGACGCGCTTCTTCGGGACGCTCTTGCTGATCAACTTCGCGATCGGCGTCGCGACCGGCCTCGTGCAGGAGTTCCAGTTCGGGATGAACTGGTCGGTCTACTCGAAGTTCGTGGGAGACGTCTTCGGGGCGCCGCTCGCGATCGAGGGCCTGGCCGCGTTCATGCTCGAGGCGACGTTCCTCGGCCTCTGGATCTTCGGCTGGGACCGCCTCTCGCCGCGGCTGCACCTGGCGACGCTCTGGATCGCCGTCGGCTCCTGGGTGTCGGGCTACTTCATCATGGTCGCGAACTCGTGGATGCAACGTCCCGGTCGGGTACAAGCTCGTCGACGGGGGCGCAGCTCACCAGCGTCTGGGCGCTCTTCTCCAACGGGTTCGCGCTGCGCGCGTACCTGCACACGATGCTCGCCGGCCTGATCTTCGGGTCGATCGTCATGCTGGGGATCTGCTGCTGGCACTTCCTGCGCGGCAAGGACCCCGACCTCTTCATGAAGGCGGCGAAGCTGGCGCTGATCGTCGGCGTGCCGGCCACGTTCCTCCAGCTCGTCGTCGGCAACCGCTTCGGCGAGGCCGTGACGACTCCAGCGATGAAGATCGCCGCCTCCGAGGCGCAGTGGGACACCTGCCAGCCATGCGGCTTCTCGCTGGTCCAGATCGGCGGGTTCACGGTGGACGATCAAACGCCCACGTTCTCGATCACGGTGCCGCGACTGCTCTCGTACATGGCCACCGGCTCGTTCGACGGTGAGGTGCAGGGCCTCAATGAGCTCCAGGCGCAGGAGGAGAGCCAGTACGGCGCCGACGACTACATCCCGCCGGACGGACGCGTACTGGTCGATGCGGGTGATGGCCTACATGGGGATGCTGATGGTCCTCGTCTCCGCGGTCGGAGCCTGGCTCTACTGGAGGGGGACTCTGGCGTCGCCCGCTGGTTCCACTGGGCCGCGATCGTCGCGATCGCGTTTCCGTACATCGCCGCGACCGCGGGCTGGATCCTGACCGAGATGGGTCGGCAGCCGTGGATCGTCCAGGGCCTGCTGAAGACCGCGGACGCGCACTCGCCGTCCGTCTCCTCGACGATGCTCGCGTTCAGCCTCGCCGTGTTCGTCGGCCTGTACGTGCTGCTCCTCGTGCTCGACATCTGGCTGATGCGCCGTTACGCAACCCTCGACCCGCCCGAGCTGGGCGGCGAGGAAGCGGAGAGACCCCGATGCCCGCGATCGGATACTGAATGGATCTTCAGAGCTCTGGTTCTGCCTGATCGGCTTCTTCTTCGCGGCGTACTTCCTGCTCGAGGGATTCGACCTCGGCGTCGGGCTGCTGCTGCCGTTCCTGGGGCGCAACGAGGAGGAGCGCGGCACGATGTTCCGCACGATCGGCCCAGTGTGGGACGGCAACGAGGTGTGGCTCGTGATCGCCGGCGCATCGATGTTCGCGGCCTTCCCGACGTGGTACGCGACGATGTTCTCCGGCTTCTACATCGCCCTGCTGCTGTTACTGGTGCTGCTGATCGTGCGCGTGCTGTCGTTCGAGTGGCGCGAACGGAACGAGCACTCCCGCTGGCTCGGCCTCTGGGCCTGGGCGAACACGATCGGCAGCCTCGGCATCGCCCTGATCTGGGGCGTCGCGTTCTCGAACCTGCTCTACGGCGTGCCGATCAACTCGAGCGGCGACTTCGCCGGCACATTCTGGGACCTCTTCAATCCGTACACGCTGCTCGGCGGCGTCGCCGTCGTGCTGCTGTTCGCGTTCCACGGGGCGACCTACCTCACCCTGCGCACGACCGGAGAGCTGTGCCGGCGCGCTGCGAAGGCGTGCAGGTCGGCTCTCGATCGCCGCTGCCCTCGTCGGAGCCGGCTATCTGATCTGGACGGTCGCGGTCGCGGTCGACCGCAACGACAAGGACGTCTTCCCGCCGCTCCTGCCAGCGTTGCTCGCGATCGTCGCACTGCTCGGCGCCGTGGTCTGTGTCCGAATCGCTCGCAGCGGGTGGGCTTTCGTGCTCACCGCGGCCGGCGCCGTCCTCGTCGTGGCCACGATCTTCACGAGCCTCTTTCCGCGCGTCATGGTCGCCAGCAACGACTTCGCGAACAGCCTCACCGTCGACAACGCGTCCTCGGCGCACTACACGCTCGAGGTGATGAGCGTCGTGGCGCTGATCGTCGCGCCGATCATCCTGCTCTACCAGGGCTGGACGTATTACGTGTTCCGCGCGCGAGTCGGCGCGGCACCGATCGAGGACACTCCGCTCGCGCTCGACGCCGAGCCCGCTGCGTAGCCGACGCCGCGGTACAACCCCCTGGTGCGACTCGTCGACCGGCGTCTCCTGCAGCGCGCGCGCGCGGTTCGCGTGCTGCTTGGCGTGGATGCGGTCATCGGTGTCGTCGTGGCGCTCCTCGTCCTCGCGCAGGCGGTCCTGCTCGCCCGGGTTGCTGCCCGCGCGTTCGGAGGATCGTCTCTCGACGACGTAGCCCCGGCGCTCGCCCTGCTGGGACTCGTCGTGGCCGCTCGTGCCGCGGGAGCGTGGGGGTTCGAGGTCGCCGGAAGGCGGGCTGCGGCCGAGGTCGTGTCGCAGCTTCGCCTCGACGTCGTCGATGCGCGGCTCCGTCGCCGCCCCGCCGCTTTCGACGGGACGCAGACCTCCGAGGTGACCACGGCGGCCGTCACTGGTGTCGACGCGCTCGAAACGACGTTCGCGCGCTACCTCCCGCAGATCGTGCTCGCGGTCGTCGTTCCGATCGCCGTCCTGTCGATCGTGGTCGCGATCGACCCGCTGGCCGCCGGCGTGATGGTCCTGACCCTGCCGCTCGTGCCGGTCTTCATGTGGCTCGTCGGCCGCCAAACGGCACGGAAGGCACGCGAGCGCTGGCAGGCGCTGGCGCTCCTTTCGAACCACTTCCTCGACGTCGTGCGCGGGCTGCCGACGCTGCGCGCCTTCAACCGCGGGGGCGTACAGGCCGAGACCATCGCGGACGTGAGCGACGAGTACCGCCGGACGACGATGGGGACGTTGCGGATCGCCTTTGTCTCCGGTGCGATCCTGGAGCTCGCCGCGACGCTCGGGATCGCACTCGTCGCCGTCGTCGTGGGGGTTCGGCTCGCGAAAGGAAGCATCGGGTTCGAGGCGGCCTTGACCGTGCTCGTGCTCGCTCCGGAGCTCTATCTGCCGCTCAGGAACCTCGCGGCGCAGTGGCACGCGAGTGCCGACGGCGCCGCCGTCGCGGAGCGTCTGCTCGACCTGTCGGACGCTCCCGCAATCGCGGTCGAGTCGCGGGAGGCGCCGATAGCCGCGCTCGCGCCGATCGTGTTCGAACGTGTCTCGTTCCGGTACCCGACGCGTGAGCTCGATGTGCTTCGCGACGTCGAGCTCGTCGTCGAGCCGGGCGAGGCCGTTGCGCTCGTCGGGCCGAGCGGCTCGGGGAAGTCGACGCTCCTGTCACTCCTCATGCGCTTCGCCGAGCCCACGTCCGGGCGGATTCGGGTCGGCGAGGACGACCTCGCGAACCTCGATCCGAAGGCCTGGCGCCGGCTGACGGCCTACGTACCGCAGGCCCCGACGCTCTTCCGGGGAACCGTCGCCGACAACATCCGGCTCGGAGCGCCCGCTGCCGCCGGCGACGAGGTTCGCGCCGCCGCGGCACTCGCGCGCGCCGACGACTTCGTCCGCGCGCTTCCAGACGGGTACGAGACGGTGGTCGGCGAGGGAGGCCGCGCGCTTTCGGCGGGGGAGAGGCGACGCGTCGCGCTCGCGCGCGCATTCCTGCGGGACGCGCCGCTCGTGTTGCTCGACGAGCCGACGGCGGACCTCGATCCGGAGACCGCCTCGATCGTCGCGGACGCGGTCGACGTGTTGCGAGAGGGCAGGACGGTCGTGCTGGTCGCGCACCGGCCCGAGCTTGCCGAGCGTGCCGACCGGATCGTCCACGTCGGTGGGGTGGAGGAGGTCGTCGCGTGACGACGATCCGCCGCCTGCTCGGGCTGGCAGGCATGCCGCGCGGCCGCATGGCCCTCGCTGTCGGCCTCGGTGCGCTCGCGGTCGCCTTCGGAATCGCCCTCATGACCGCCGCCGGTTATCTCATCTCGCGGGCGGCCGAGCAGCCGCCGATCCTTGCGCTCACGACGACGATCGTGCTCGTCCGCTTCTTCGCGCTCGCGCGGCCGCTGGCCCGCTACCTCGAGCGTCTCGCGTCGCACGACCTCGCTCTTCGCGCGCTCGGCCGCATCCGCTCGACGGTCTACCGACAGATCGAGCCGCTCGCCCCTGGCGAGCTCGACGCGTACCGCCGCGGTGACCTCGTGAACAGGCTCGTCGCCGATGTCGACGCGCTCCAGGGGCTCTATGTGCGGGGGATCGGGCCGCCGCTCGTCGCCCTCGTCGTGGCTGCGGCGTGCGTTGTCGCCATGGCCATCGTCCTGCCCGTGGGAGCGGTTGTGCTGGCGCTCGGCCTCGCGCTCGGGGGCATCGCCGTTCCACTGCTCGCCGCGCGTCTGTCCCGTTTCGTGGGCCGGCGGCAGGCCGCCGCGAGGGGTGAGCTCGCCGCCGAGCTCACGGAGATCCTGCGAGGCGCTCCCGAGCTGGCCGCCTACGGCCGGGAGGACGACGCGTTCGCGCGAGTCGCGTCCGCCGACGCGGAGCTCCGCCGACTGGCCAGCCGCGACGCATTCGTCTCCGGCCTCGCTGACGCGGCCCTGGTACTCGTTGCCGGCCTGACCCTCGTCGGCGTGCTGACGGTCGCGGTCGCCGCGCACGACGCGGGGACGCTCGATCGCGTGCTGGTGGCGACGCTCGCGCTGCTCGCACTGTCGTCGTTCGACGCGGTGGCGCCGCTCCCGGCAGCCGCACGCGAGCTTCCGTCGACTCTCGCATCCGGCGGGCGCGTCTTGGAACTCATCGGCCGCACTCCGGCGATCACGGACACTGAGACCCCAGTGCCGGTGCCGGGCGCGCCCGTCGCGGTCGCGCTCGAGGACGTCACCGCCCGGTACGGTGACGGGCCGGCGGCTCTCGACGGCGTCACACTCACCATCGAGCCCGGACAACGCGTCGCACTGGTCGGGCCGAGCGGAGCGGGCAAGACCACCGTCACGAATCTCTTCCTGCGCTTCCTCGACCCCGAGCGTGGCCGCGTCGTCATCGGCGGCCGTGACGTGCGAGAGCTGCGGCAGGAGGACGTTCGGCGCACCTTCGCGCTCGCCGGCCAGGAGGCGCACGTGTTCGCCTCGTCCATCCGCGCGAACCTCAAGGTCGGTCGGCCGGACGCGACCGACGACGAGCTCGTCGAGGCCCTGCGACGTGCGCGCCTCGCCGACTGGGTCGCGTCCCTTCCCGATGGTCTCGACACGCTGGTCGGCGAGGAGGGCGGTCGGCTCTCGGGTGGACAGCGGCAGCGGCTCGTCGTCGCCCGGGCTCTCCTCTCGGACGCGTCGGTGCTCCTCCTCGACGAGCCGACCGCACACCTCGATCCGGAGACCGCGGAGGCGCTCGTCGTCGACGTTTTCGAGGCGGCGGGCGACCGCTCGGTCCTGCTGATCACGCACCGCCCCGAGGGGCTCGACCTCGTGGACGAGGTCGTCTCGCTGGCGGCGCGCTAGGACTCGTCGTCGTCGCGCTGCCGCGACGCGATCCAGCCGCAGCTCGGGCAGGCGAAGACGGCGATGACGATCCCGCCCAGCGGGCTCGTCTCGGCCTCCTCGCGCGTCGTCGGCTCGCGGAGCTTGTCGGCCTGGTGGTTCATGGCGGCTCCGCACCGTGGGCACGCCATCTCGGGCTTCACGACGGCGCTCCGATGGTGACGTGCTCGCGGCCGTAGCGCAGCGTCTCCGCCATCCACACGAGCTCGTCGAGGAACTTCCCGACGGAGAGGAACGAGTCGTCGACGAGCGCTCCGCCCTCGTCGAAGCGCGTCCGAGCGTTGTTGACGTTCACGTCCCAGAAGATCGTGACCAGACCCAGCTCGCGGAGGACCGGGAGCAGGTCCTGGATCATCCTCGCGCCGCCGAAGATCCCCGCCGAGACCCCGACCACTCCGGCTGCCTTGTGGATGTACTCGGGCAGGTTCGTGTCGAGGACGTGCTTCAGGAGGCCCGGATAGCCGTGGTTGTACTCCGGGGCGACGATGACGATCGCGTCCGCGCGGTTCATCGTCTCGGCGAACGCGGGATCCTTCGCCGCGTCACCTGCCTCGTCGGACGGGATCGGCAGCGTCGCGAAGTCGATCAGCTCCGTCTCGATGCCTGGACGCTTCTGGATCTCTGTCAGCACGACGCGGGCGGCGTGCTCGCTCAACCGGCCCGTGCGCTGGGTCCCGAGAAGAACCGGGATCGAAAGGGGTCTCGTGGCGCCGTCGACCATCGGCTGACGTTACAAGAGCTCCGCTGGTCGTTGCGTGCATCCGGGGCCGGGCGTAGGCTCCTGACGCCGTGGCCGAGATCCTCGCGCTGGTCGCCGCGTTCTTCTTCGCGCTCGCCGCGACGCTCCAGCAGAAGGGCGCGCTCGGCATGGGCGAGGTGTCGCTCGGCTCGCCGAAGTCGCTCCTCCAGCTCGTGGGCCAGAAGTGGTGGCTCGCCGGGACGGCCGCCCTCCTCTGCGGCTACGCGTTCCAGGCGGTCGCCCTCGCCAACGGCCGGCTCGCGGTGATCCAGCCGCTGCTCGTGACCACCATCGTGTTCGCTCTTCCGCTCGGGTACTTCTTCACGAGCCAGGCGATCAACCGCAGAGAGATCGCGGGCGCGGTCGTGGTCGTGCTCGGGCTCGCCGCCTTCATGATCATCGGGGACGCGGCCGACGGCAACGACAATGCCCCGGCGAACGAGTGGGCGCTGGCCGTCCTCGTATTCGGCGCAATCGCCGTAGTTCTCCTCGTGCTGGGGAACAGGGGGTCCATCGTCCGCAAGGCGGGTCTCTACGGCGCCTGTGCCGGAGTCCTCTACGGGCTCTCCGCCTCACTCTGCAAGCCGACCGTCGAGATCCTCGGCGACGACGGCTTCGGCGCCGTGCTCACGAGCTGGGAGGCCTACGCGTTCGCAATCGCCGGGATCCTCGCCTTCGTCGTGCAGCAGGTCTCGCTCGCGACGGGGAAGCTCGCGGCATCGGTCGCGGCCGTCTCGGTCTGCAACCCGCTCGTCAGCATCCTCATCGGGACCGTCCTCCTCGACGAGCGCCTCGCCGATCCGACGTGGCACAAGGTGGTTGCCTACATCGCCCTCGGGGTTGCGCTCTTCGGCGCAGTCGTCATCTCCGTCGCCACCGAAGAGGACAAGGAGAAGGACGCCGTCGTCCCGGTGCCGGCGCCCGCAACCTGACCGCTACGTGGGCGGCCGCGGCGTGAACGGCCGCAGCTCGTCCTGGCCCGCTCTGGACGACCCCGCAGTGCGACTCGGGCACTTCGTTCCACGCGCCCGCGAGATCGCCGAGCGGCTCCGAGACGACGAGGCGCGACTCGTCGGAGACGCGCTGGAGCACCTCGATCTCGGGGTGCTGCTCGCGCAGCGTGTCCACGCGCGTCGAGTAGAAGAGCGTGCGCGACTTGCCTGCGCTCGAGTAGCGGAAGCCCCACACGCTGTCGCCGTCAGTCGTCGCGACGGTCATCTGGATCGGGTGCTCGACACCGCGGTTGCGCCCGACCTGCTCGATCAGCCCGACGGCACGCTCGACCGCTCCGGGCGGATCGTCCTCGAGCCCGAGCGTCAGCGCGAGGTAGAAGAAGACCTCCGAGTCCGTGGAGCCCTCGATGGAGCCGTACAGGCTCGGATCGACGGCGAGGACGAGCTCCCGCTTCACCTCGTGGAAGTCGGAGATGAGCCCGTTGTGCATCCACAGCCAGCGGCCGTGGCGGAAGGGATGGCAGTTCGTCTGCTGCACGGGCGATCCGGACGACGCGCGGATGTGCGCGAACACGAGGCCGGACTCGACGTGCGCCGCCAGGTCGCGGAGGTTGCGCTCGTTCCACGCGGGCTCGATCGAGTGGTAGGTCGCAGGCGTCTCGCCGACGCCGTACCAGCCCACGCCGAAGCCGTCGCCGTTCGTCGTCTCGGCCCCCATGGTCGAGTGGAGGCTCTGGTCGATGAGCGAGTGCTTCGGCTTGTAGAGGAGCTCCTCGAGGAGCACTGGGCTCCCCGAGTACGCCATCCAGCGGCACATCAGTGCGCGAAGGCGGTTCCGGACGCCGCGTCGTTGATCGGAGCAGGTTGCTTCTGGAGGCGCGGCAGCTGCCGTTCGATGTCCGCGACGAGCATGTCCGCCATGTCGTGGGTGAAGCCTCGACGAACGACGACCCGGAGCGCGGCAAGATCCGTGCGCTTCTCCGGGAACGTGTACGCGGGAACCTGCCAACCGCGCTCACGAAGCGCGTTCGACACGTCGAACACCGTGTAGTTCTCCACGTCGTCCTTCAGCGTGAACGCGAACACGGGCAGTTCGTCACCGCGCGTCAGGAGCGTGAACGGGCCGAGCTCCTCGAGCCTGGAGGAGAGCCTGGTAGCGACGTCGCGGGCATAGCCCTGCACCTCGCGGAAGCCGGCCCGTCCGAGCCTCAGGAAGTTGTAGTACTGGGCGACGACCTGCGCGCCCGGACGCGAGAAGTTCAGCGCGAACGTCGGCATGTTGTCGCCCAGGTAGTTGACCCAGAAGATCAGATCCTCCGGGAGCGCCTCTGCATCCCGCCACACGACCCACCCGACGCCCGGATACACGAGCCCGTACTTGTGGCCGGACGTGTTGATCGACGCGACGCGGGGCAGGCGGAAGTCCCATTCGAGGTCGGGATCCAGGAACGGCGCGATCATCGCGCCGGAGGCGCCGTCGACGTGCAAGGGGACGTCGATCCCCGTCTCCTTCTCGAACTGGTCCAGCGCGTCCGAGATCTCCTTCACGGGCTCGTAGGCGCCGTCGAACGTCGAGCCGAGGATCGCGACGACCCCGATCGTGTTCTCGTCGCAGAGGGCAACTGCCTCCGCGGCCGAGAGCGTGAAGCGGTCGCCCTCCATCGGGACGAGTCGCATCTCGACGTCCCAGTAGTTCGCGAACTTCTCCCAGCAGATCTGGACGTTGATGCCCATGACGATGTTCGGCTTGTCGGCCGGCTTGCCCGCGGCTGGCGCGAAGCTTCTGCCAGCGTCGCTTGAGAGCGAGGCCGCCGAGCATCGCCGCCTCGCTCGAGCCGGTGGTCGAGCAGCCGGTCGCCTCGTCGGCGTCGGGCGCATTCCAGAGGTTGGCGAGGATGTTGACGCACCGCACCTCGATCTCCGCGGTCTGCGGGTACTCGTCCTTGTCGATCATGTTCTTGTCGAAGCACTCGGCCATGAGCTTCTCGGCCTGGGGCTCCATCCAGGTGGAGACGAACGTCGCGACGTTGAGGCGCGCGTTGCCGTCGAGCATGAGCTCGTCGTGGACGATCTGGTACGCGACGTCGGGCGGCATCTCGTCATCGGGCAGCGAATGGCGGGGGATCGTGCGCGTCTCGAGGTTGAAGTGCGGTGGAACAGCGAGGTCTGGGGCGCGCGTTCCTGGAGCCTTCGGGTGCTTGAGCGTCACGGGTTTCCTCCGTTCGAGTCCGGGCCGCGAGCCTAGTCGACGGACTCGATCCAGCCGCACCCCTCCGTAGCCTTCCAGCCCATGGAGAGAACCGAAGCGTCCCGGCGGCGCATCGAGCTCCTGCTCCCTGCGCGCACGCTGCTCGCCATTCTCGCCGTCGTCGGGCTCGCGGTCGCGTTCCGGGCGATCGGCGACACGTTCCTCATCGTGTTCATCGGGATCTTCCTCGCTCTCGTCTTCGAGTACCCCGTGCGCTTCGTGATGGCGAAGACGCGGATGTCGCGTGGGCTGGCGGCGACGGTGACGGTGCTCGGCACCGCGATCGCTGTCTTCGCCCTCATGCTGCTTCTTCTCGTGCCGCTCGTCGGATCGGTGCGCGACTTCCTGCAGGACCTCCCGCAGACGGTCCAGAGTCTGCGCGAGTCGGATGAGTTCCCCTCCTGGCTCGGCGACTCGGGCGCGGCCGGGAACGTGCAGGACGGTGCCCAGCAAGTCTCCGTCTCGATCCCGGACGCGATCTCCAGTGTGCTCGGCATCGCCGGCGACTTCTTCGGCGTCTTCCTCGCCAGCTTCACGATCCTCTTCATCTGTCTCTTCCTGCTCAGCGACATCACCAACCTCAAGCGGTCGCTCGCGAGTGTCCTCATGCCGGGCGAGGACGACCGCTGGCTCGACGTGTGGGAGCGGGTCACGACCTCGATCTCGCGCTGGGCCATCGGCGTCGTCGTCATCGCCACGATCGCCGGCACCACGCAGGGTATGACGGCGTGGCTCCTCGGGTCGAGCTACGCGGTCGCGCTCGGCGTCATCGCGGGGCTGCTCGACATGATCCCGAACATCGGCGCGACGATCGCCGGGTTCGTTCTCGTCCCGACGCTGTGGGCGGAGGAGGGCGTCACGGCGGCGATCATCATGCTCATCGTCGTCCTCGTGTACCAGCAGGTCGAGAACAACATCCTGACGCCGAAGATCCAGGGGAAGGCGGTCGAGCTCTCCGGGTTCTTCATCATCGTCGCGGTCACGCTCTTCGGCGCGCTCCTCGGCGTGCTTGGGCGCGCTGACGGCGGTGCCGCTCGCTGCGACGATCCAGATCTTCATTCAGGAGCTGACGAAGGCACGGCGCGAGAAGGTCGCCGACGCGCGGGCGGCGACCTCGTCTTCAGCGGATCCCGCTGCCGCCACGACTCCGTAGGCCGGCCGCCGGACTGCCCGCGCACGGTCGGCGGACCGTGGCCGTGGTAGCCGAGGGTCATCTCGCGTACGTTTCCGCTCGTGTTCCGCAGTGCCGTCGACGATCTGCCGCTGTGGCTCCTGCTGGTCGTCTTCGTTGCTGCAGTCGTCGGCCTCGTCCTGCTGCTCGTCTGGTTGATCAGACGGCTTCGTACCCGCCGTGGCCGAGGGGTTCGACGCCGAGGTGGCATCGCAGATGCTCGGCGTCGTCGCCGCGCTGTTCGGGCTGCTGCTCGCGTTCATCATCGTGATCGCGTACCAGAACTACAGCGACGCCCAGAGCAACGTGACCGCCGAGGCGGACGCACTCGCGGCGATCGTGCGGGACACCGGTGCGTTCTCACAGCCGGAACGAGAGCGGGTTCGGGCGTCCATTGGCGTGTACGTACGAACAGTCGCCGACGAGGAGTGGCCGTTGCTGCGCGAAGGCGAGAACAGCCCTCGAGCTTCGGCGGCCGTCGACGACATCTTCACCGCGCTGCAGGCGGTGAACCCGACGTCGCCTTCGTGCCGCGGCTTTCTACGACGACTCCGTGCGTCAGCTGAATGCCGGCCTCGAGGCTCGCCGGAACCGTCTCGACGATGCCGGCGGCGGACTGCCCTGGGTCGTCGGAGCCCTTCTCTTCGTCGGCTCTCTGGTCATCGTGGGCTACGCGGTGCTCATCGGGTCACGGAGCTTCTGGTTCCACGCGATCGGAGCGGGATCGATCGTGGTCGTCGTCGCGATGTCGCTCGTGGTGCTCGTCGCCCTCGTCTACCCGTTCTCGGGTGATCTGGCAATCGATTCGGAACCGTTCCGGAGCGGTGCCCTCGCGCAGTTCTTCGGGCCGTAGATGAGCTGGTTGCACGACCTGTCGACGGGATGGCTTGCCCTCGTGGTCTTCGCGGGGACGTACGTCGTCACAGCTGCGATCTTCTTCGTCGTCATGGCTCTCGCGAAGGGCGGCCGGGCAGAGGCGTTCAAAGCGGTCTCGCCGGGGCTCCTGCCGCCGATGGGCCTGCTCTTCGGACTGCTGATCGGCTTTCTCGCCGCCCAGGTCTGGAGCAACTCCGACCGGGCCCAACTCGCAGTCGACCGCGAGGCGAGCGCATTGCGGTCGGTCGACCTCCTGATGCAGGCGTTCCCGGGGGAGCCCGAAGCTCGGATGCGCGTACTCCTCCGTCGTCAGATCGACGAGAGCGTCACGGTCGAGTGGCCGGCGATGGCGCGAGGGGACGCCACGTTGACCGTGGTACCGGTTGCGCTCGATCGTGCCTTGCGCCTCGCGCTGACTCTCACGCCGCGAACCGAGGGCCAGAAGACCGCGCAAAGAGAGATCGTGGCGTCCGTGCAAGCGACGTTCGATGCCAGGCGGCAGCGCATCATCCTGAGCGAATCGAGCGTCAACTGGGTCAAATGGACGGGCGTGATACTCGTGGGCGTTCTCACGCTCCTCGCGATCGCGTTCGTGCAGAGCGGCAACCGTCACGCGGCCGCGATCGCGCTGTGGCTCTTCGCCTCCGCGATGGCGTGCTCCCTGGTGCTCATCGCATCCCACGACAGGCCCTTCAGTGGGCAGTTCCGGATCCGTCCCGACCTGCTCCAAGAAGTCGTCCCTCGCAACGGCTGAGAGCCGTCGGCAGCGCTCGCTCAGCCGACGCCCTGCAGCTGCTGGCGCCAACCGCGGAGGAGTCCATGGACGGCAGCGGCCCCGACGATCGGCTCGTCCGGAAGCCGGAACGACGAGGGATAGAGGACGAACGGCCGGGTCTGCAGACCGCCCAGACCGCCGTGGAACGAGATCAGCTCCTCGAACGCGCACCCCTCGTCGAGCTGCGGGTCGTAGAAGCTCCCGATCATGATGTCGGCGACGTCCGCGAAGCCGTCCGTCCGTCGAAGGTGCTGTGCGGCGGTGGGGGAGAAGTTCGCGAGCGGATCCTCGCCCTCGACCCTGTCGTCCGTGAGGTAGCGAACGCCACTGCCGCCGAGTGCGACGGCGCCGTCCTTCTCCGAGCGCACGAGCAGCCAGCCGACGTGCGGATGCTCGCGGAGCGCGGGGATGAGTGCCGGGTGGCGGGTCTCGATCTCCTCGAGCGTCATGCGGCGCCGCTCGTCCATGAGGTAGACGAGGCCGAGGTTCCCCGACCCCATGACGACGACCTCGCGGTCGGACACGTCGTTCTTCGGCCGCTTCTTCGCCGGGTCCGTACCGGTCGCCTCGCCCACCGCGAGCCCGACCATCGCGTTCTGCTCGTCCCCACCGGAGAACCCGGTGACCTCGCCCGACGCGAGTGAGCGCGCGACGAGATCTTCGAGCGAGTAACCGTTCCGCTGCTTGAACGTCGCGCCCTGCGTCTGGCCGTGATCCGAGAGGACGACGATCTCGTAGGGCCGCGGCGAGTACTTGCGGGCATGGTCGATGCGGCCGAACTGCTGGTCGAGCTTGCGCAGCGCCTCGAGGGTGTCGGACCGTTCGAGCCCCGAGTGATGGGCGACCTCGTCGTAGCTCGAGAAGGTCGCATAGATCGCGGGCCGGCCCTTGAGCATGTCCGAGAGGACGCCGTACACGATCAGGTCGCGCACGACGACGCACATGGCGGCGCGCATGAACGGATAGAGGCCGCTGCGATGCCCTCGGGGACGGACGTCGCGCCGCACAGCGCGCATGGCCGCGGTCCACTCGAGGAAGACCTCCCAGAAGAAGAGCACGAGCACGCGCGTGACGTTGAACCCGTTCGAGAAGAACGCGCGGTACCCGGGGTTCGCGCCCTTCTCCACCTCCATGCGGCTGACGGTGAGAATCACGTGCTCGGCCTCTCCCGAGAGGAGATTCCCGCGGCTCGCGCCACCGTCCGTGAGCAGGCCGACGCCGGTGGCGTGACGACGCTCGAGCTCGGCGCAGTCCGCGGGCGCGGAGCACGCCATCGTCGTCGCCGTCGCCTTCTCGACCCAGCGAAACGCAGGGATGTTCTCGTTCGAGCCGAGAAGGATGCCCGCCTGGCTCGCGCCGGTCTGGGAGGACAGGTCCGGCTCCCACTCGGCGAAGCGATGGTCGCCGTCGGCGACCCAGCGGGCCATGTTCGGCGCGTTGCCGTCGCGCATCGCGCGCTGCAGAACCGGGAGCGCGAGCCCGTCGATCTCGAGGAACACGATTCCAGGCACCTCGGTTTCGACCCGCTCGCCCGATCGACGTGCGATCCGCTCGATGACGCGGAGCGTGTACGTGTCGTCGTCGTTCGTCCCGAAGATCACGTCCAGGACGACCGTGACGGCCGATGCGATGAGCGCGGTGAGGAGCGCCCACCAGAAGCTGTCGACCTCGATCGCGTTGTCCGTGATCGCCGACGCAGCGAGGAGCATCAGCGCATCGAGGACGAGGATGATCAGGAAGCCGAGGACGAGTGTCAGAGGCAGCCTGATCGCCGCGACGATCGGTGGGACCACCGCGTTCAGGACGGCGATGACCAGTGAGACGACGACCGCGCCCAGGAATGTCTTGACCTCGACGTCCGGCACGATCCAGGCCGCGACGAAGAGCGCGGCGGCTGAAACGAGCCAGGACAGGAGGAGCCTGAGCGGCTTGATCTTCGGCCTGACCATCCGCTGTTGCGGTGTCGCGACCTGCGCGTTCAAGGGGCTCCTCTCGATCGATGGCGTGCTGCCCGGGAATACTGACGCCTAGGCGGCGCCGCGTGCATCCAGACCCGCTGGAAGCCTCCGCTACCCGGCTTGCGCTCGCGCGTTGATCTCCGCGACGACGACCGACTTCGCGTCGGCGTAGTTCTGCACGTGGCGCCACTCGCGCGCCGCGAGCTCGCGCTTGGCGCTCTCGTACAGCTCGCGATCGTCGTCGTGCGTTCGGAGCCAGTCGCGAAAGGCGATCATCCGGTCGACCTCGACGCAGCCGTCCGAGAACGTGTGCAGGTTGATGTTCGTGTCCGGCCCCTTGAAGAGCCGGTGCTCGTACCAGTCCGGCTCGCGGATCGTCAGGACGTAGCCGGCCGCCTCGAGCGCGGGGACGTAAGCGTCCTCGTCCGACGAGTCTCGGACGACGAGGACCATGTCGATCAGCGGCTTCGCCGCAAGTCCCGGGACCGACGTCGAGCCGACGTGCTCGAGTCGAAGAGCCGCGGCGCCGAGCACGCCTCGGACACGGGCCGCTTCGCGCTCGTAGAGCGCGGGCCACAGCGGGTCGTATTCGGCGAGCTGGATGGTCGCGTTGTGCGGGACCAGCTCGCCGACCGTCGCGGCTTCGATCTCCTCCTCGGTGAGCGGCACGTGCTCGGCGGCCACGCCGCCAGGCTAGCGGCCGCGCGCCTCTACTTCCGCTTGCGGTCGAGTTCCCTGTCCTCGCTGTCCTGGACGTCGAGTCGCCCCGCTGCGCTTCTTCTCGGGATCGGGCTCGCCGAGATCGTCGCCGTCGAAGATGTGAGCCTCGACGTCGGGCTCCTCGTCGTGCTCGGTGTCGCTTCTTGCTGCGCTCGTCGTCGACATGGTGTGCTCCTTTCGCTCCGGCTGGGGCATGTCGGTGGTGCCCGGTCGTCTACACGACGGCGACCCGGACCGGAATCTTCCCTCCATCGGCGTCGCGGGCAAGCCCTGCGATGCTCGCGCGATGGCCGTGCCGCGCAACTCCGAGAAACGGGCGACCTGTTCTCCCGAGTCGGCCGGAATCGCGATCTGCTCAGAGTCATCCTCGCGTGGGCGGCCTCGAACCTCGCGAGCCGCGCATCCGCGATAGCCGTGGCCGTGTACGCGTACGAGGAGGGTGGCGCCGGCGCTGTCGGGATCATCGCGTTCGTCCGGCTGATCTCGACCGCGTTTCTGGCGCCCTGGCTCAGCGTCTTCGCCGACCGGGTCTCTCGTCGCCTCGTGATGATCGTCGTCGAGGTCCTGCGGTGCGCGCTCTTCCTCGCACTGGCGATCCTCGTCGCCGGGGGGTCGTCAACGTGGCTCGTGTATGCGCTCGCGGTGGCGGTCGCCCTCCTGGAGCCGCTCTTTCGCTCGGCTCAGGCCGCCATCACGCCCTCACTCGTCGCGACGCCCGAGGAGCTCACCGCCGCGAACGTGCTGGCGAGCGGCGTCGAGAGCGTCGGCCTCTTCCTCGGGCCTGCCCTCGGCGCACTCCTCCTCGCCGGAACGAGCATCGCGACGGTGTTCGCCGTCTCGGCGGCTCTGGTGGCCGTCGCCGCCGCCCTCGCTGCTCGCGTTCGGGTCGCGGGAGAGCCGTCGCGCGAGGCTCATGCCGAGGCCGGACACGGCTTGCTGGAGGGATGGAAGTGCATCCTCGCCGAGCCGCACCTCCGCGTCGTCATCGGGCTCTTCTCCGTGCAGACGCTCGTCGCCGGGATGTTCAACGTGCTCGTCGTCGTGCTGGCGATCGAGGTGCTCGACCTCGGTACTCCCGGGCGTGGGGATTCTCGACGGCGCGGTCGGCGTCGGCGCTCTCCTCGCAGTCTTCGTCGCAGCCGGCATCGCCTCGCGCGGCAGGCTCGCGACCTCGTTCGGGGCCGGGCTGGTGCTCTGGGGTGCGCCGCTCATCCTCGTCGCGCTCGTCCCGGAGACCGCCGTCGTCATCCCGCTCCTGCTGCTCTGCGGCGTGGGGAACACGCTCGTCGACGTGTCGGGCATCACGCTCCTGCAGCGGTCGGCGCCGGACGCCGTTCTCGGTCGCGTCTTCGGGGCGTTCGAGGCGCTCGTCGTCGCGACCATGGGAATCGGCTCGCTGCTCGCTCCCCTGCTCGTCGCCGCGTTCGGCGCGGAGTGGGCTCTCGCGATCGCGGCCTCGTGCTGCCCGTCGTTCTCGTTCCGCTGTGGCGACCGCTCGTCGCCGTCGACGCGACGGCCCGTGTTCCGGACGCCGCGCTCGAGGTGCTGCGCGGCCTGCCGATCTTCGCTCCGCTGCCGCATCCCGAGCTCGAACGTCTCGCGCTGGCTCTGACGGACGTCGGGGTCGACGCCGGGAAAGTCGTGATCACCGAGGGGGAGGTCGGCGACCGCTTCTACGTCATTCGCGAGGGCAGTGCGGACGTCGAGGTCGGAGGCGAGCGCGTCCGGACGCTGCACGCGGGGGACTCGTTCGGCGAGATCGCCCTGGTCCGCGACATTCCGCGGACCGCGACCGTCCGCGCCGTGACCGACCTGCAGCTCAGCGCGCTCGAGCGCGACGTCTTCGTCGGAACGCTGAGCCGTCATCAAGCGAGCGCCGAGGCGGTCGGAAGCATCGTGGCGGCCCGGCTTCCCGGTCCAGTCATCGCCTGAACCGGTCGGCGTTTGCCTGTCGGCGACCCCGGGTATGTCGCTCGGGCCCCGGCTGAATCGCCTCGGACCGGGGCCGGCCGGGGGGAGGTTCCGGAGTATGGCCATGCGCCGGTCACGGCACCTTGCCCCCGGCAACTCGCCCCAGCGACCGTGCTCCGGCTGAGAGAATCCCGGCGTGGCGCGGTTCGTCATCGACCCCGGCGCGACGCTCGAGTTGGCGAGTTCTGCAGTCGACGTCCCGCCGGAGCGGGAGCTCTATGCTCCGACTCTCTGGCGCTCCGAGACGCTCTCGGCGATGTACGAGGCCGCTCGTCGAGGGGACATCACCGAGGAAGAGGCCCGTCGGCGTCTCGCATACGTCAACGGGCTGAAAATCCGTCTCCTCGGCGACGCCGTCCTCCGCCGCCGCGCGTGGGAGCTCGCGCAGGCGCTGGACCTGGGGACGACGTTCCGCGCCGAATACGTCGCGCTCGCGCAGCTGCAGAGATGCACTCTCGTGAGTACCGACGAGACGTTCCTGCAGCGCGTCGCGGAGCTCGTGCCGACCGCGTCGCCCGACGCGCTGACGTAGAGCCACCCCATCGAGAACGAAGGGGGAAGCCGCGCGCTGCGGCTCGCGCACTTCCCCCTTGTCCTCGCATGCCCGCTTCGCCGGAGGCGAAACCGCCTCCTTCGCGATCTCCCTCGATCGAGGGAGGGAAGACCGCCTTCCGAGGGAGTCTCGCGCGGACGTCCACGCCGCGTTGCAGTACGCACATCGTCAGCGGCTGCTGCTGCCGATCAAGGCGGAGCCTTGAACCTCCCTCGACGCGTGTTCGACTTCCGTAACCGGCAGCGCGGCCTTGACAGCGGCCGCGTTGCCTGCGCAGAATCGCGCTCCCTGCGGCCAGATCGGTGGGACTGGTGGAGATACGCGAGTACCTCGTTCTGAGGTTCGATGGCACCACGGTGCGCTTTCCCGTTCGGGACGGCGATGTCGCTCAGGCGCGTCTGCGGGCGGAGCTCTCCCAACGCCCGGATGACTGTGTCGTGGCTGTCACCAAGGACGCATTCATCCGCTTGGGATCGGGTTCGGCGATCGCTCCCGCGTCGCCGTCGAGAGCTAGCCCCGCCGCGCACTCCCCGCGCGATCGAGGGACTCAGCTTTCGCCCTTTCCGGCCGATGAGTGGGAACCAGATCTTCCCCTCTGCCACAGGAGCCCCGCCTGCCACTGCGCGGGGCTCCTGCTTTTCTGGGGACGAATACACCCGTGACCGCTCGCGCTGACGTGGCCGGTCATGCAGGGTGGCGGCGCGCTAGACGTACTGGGCGAGATAGCTCGTCACGATGAGCCAGAACTCGAGGCAGAGGACAACGATGAGGAGCAAACCCCAGTTCCGCGGGGCCTCGGCGACACGAGTACGCGCAACGCGATGATGTCTGGCCACCATCGGTGGCCAGATCGTTTCACACCGCCCGGATGGCTGCGGCAGTTACTTCGTCACCCAGGCGAACCCGACGAACAGCGCAACGAGAATGGCGCCGGCGGCGAGCCACATCGATCCCCACATACCGTTCCTCCCAGTCTCCCCTGACTCCTGCGACGCTAAGGGCTCTTCGTTCTCTACGCCATCTCCCTGCGAGCGGTTCTGTCATTTGCTGGCATCGGGCCCGAGTCTGCCGCGGAGCTCTCAAGATGCGCTCAAGGATGAGCCCATCCGCTCGTCCTTCCGCTCCTCGATCCACGGTCACGCGCGCTAGGTGAAACCTGCCAGGTTTGTCACGCCGCCTTCCTCGTCACGTCCTTGCCCGTGCCCTCGCACTTCGGGCACTCGTCCACCATGCGCCCCTCGTGCATTGGTCCTGGGATGTAGGCCGATCCCTGGCACACCGGGCACGCACCCTCCGCGAGATCATGCCGCCTCTTCCACGCGCCCTGCACAGCGCTCCCCTTTCTCAGATGTCTGCCGGCTCCGATCGTCCGCTCCCCCAACCAAAGAACAGTCGCAGCGCGTCCATCCCACGGTATTTGCCTCAAGGGGCAGTGCATATCCCTCGATCGAGCGTTCCCCTCCTTTTCCTGCCTCCCGACCCGGCTGCCGCTCGCAGGACTCGCACGGGTCGGGCGCCGCGACGCAGAGCGGCGCTGGGCCGACGTTCGGCTGATTCACGAGCGTCGCCTGCATCTCCGCGGTGGGCTGAATCGGATCAATCTGGTCGGGTCCGGTCAAGACGCATCTCGCCGAGCCTGTGGTGGCCGACGAGGCCAGAAGCCGTGCGCCGCTAGCGGATTCAGGCGCGAGGGGTTTCCGAAGGCGAGTCACTCGACAGCGTTCGGCGAAAGCGATCCAGCGTGCGCCACAACAAGACGAAGACGACCACCGTCGCCGCGAGTACCGCAAGGACTACCCAGCCGGGCACAACGCCGAACAGCCAAAGTACGGCCGCGATGACGACGAGCACGACAAGCCCGTAGAACGCGTAGGCGAGTGCGCTGACCGTGGTTGGTTGGTCATTCTTGCCGCTAGCCATCGTGCCACTCTAATCCGCGCCCATGACAGGTACCTTCGGCTACCGGAAGTCGACACGGACTCCGCGGCCGACGGATCCAGTGTCATTCCGCTAGGGATCGGCCGGAGCCAGCGATCTGGCACACTCCCGGCGCACGCGGGCGTCGTCCAGCGATAAGACAGGGGCTTCCCAAGCCTCAAACACGGGTTCGATCCCCGAGTCGCCCGCTTACTGCCAACGACTGGGTCGTCCCGCAGCGTTGCGGCCGTCTCGTGCTGCGCCTAGTCCGTCCAAGAGCGAAGCCGGATCAGCGTGCGTCGAGAAGTGGGCGTAGCCGAGCCGGGCCCCGAGCTTGGTCTAGACGATCACGGCGGGAGCAAGGGCCTTGGGGCGGGTTGCCTGCCAGGGGTCGGCATACCGATTGCCTGACTCTGGTCGCTCTGCAGCCCGGCTTGGCGGCCTGGGAGTGCGGGACGGCCTCTCGGCGCTCGATGAAGCCGACAGGAGGGCAGGATGCCGAGCGGGTCCTCATGATCCCGCCCTACAGTGGCGGCGTGCGCCGCGCTCTTTCCGTCGTTGCCGTCGCGGTCGCGGTCGTCTCGATCGCCGCCTCGGCCGCACCAGCCGCCGAGAACGCCGACTCGTCGGTATTCGGCGGGCTCGGAACGTGGGTCGACATCTACGACGGCGCCGTCTACGCGGCCCCAGAGCGCACGGCCCAGCGCATCGCGGCGCGAGACGTGAAGACGGTCTGGGTCGAGACCGCGAACGACGGCGCGAAGGTGGACGTCGTCGATCCCGTTCGGCTCGGGCGGCTCGTCGACGCGCTGCACGCCCGCGGTGTGCGGGTCGTCGCCTGGTATCTGCCCGGGCACGTCAAGCCCGTGCTCGATCTCAGACGGGCGCTCGCGATGCTCTCGTTCAGCACGCCCACGGGAGGGTCGTTCGACGGGGTCGCGCTGGACATCGAGTCGACCAAGCTGCGTAACGTCAGCCTGCGCTCGCAGCGTGCCGTGGCGCTGACGAGGCAGGTCCGGGCGGCAGCGGGTGACACGCCGCTCGCGATCGTCCCGTTCAACCCGCGCGGGCTCGAGCGGCGCCCGTCCACGTGGCCCCGCTTTCCGTGGGCCGACCTGGCAGCGAACGCCGACGCGTTCGCGCCGATGGTGTACACGGGTGGCGGGCTCAAGGGCTTCGACGCGACCTACGGCTACGTCACGCGGGCGCTGCGGCTGCTCCGGGTGAACACCGGCGACCCCGACGTGCAGATCCACGTGGCGGGGGGCGTCGCCGATCGGCTCGGCCCCGAGGAGCTCGCCGGCTTCGTCGCCGCGGTGGCCGACGACGGGAACACGATCGGGGTCAGCCTGTACGACTGGATGACGACGACGCCGCGGGCATGGAAGGCGCTCGCGCCGCTCGACGGCTAGCTCGGCCAGGCCGCGCGCAGCAGTTCGCGCGTCTCGAGCAGGTGCTCGGGAATCACCTTCACGTCCGCGAGGACGGGCATGAAGTTCGTATCGCCCGACCAGCGCGGGACGACGTGCTGGTGGACGTGGTCGGCGATGCCTGCGCCCGCCGTCTGACCGAGGTTCCAGCCGAGGTTGAAGCCGCCCGGGCCGTACACGCGGTTCAGCGTGTCGATCGCCGCCACGGCGAGGCGGTGGATCTCGAGCGCCTCCTCGTCGGTGAGCTCGCCGAGCTCGCCCACGTGACGGCGCGGCGCGACCATGAGGTGCCCCGACGAGTACGGGTACTTGTTCAGGAGGGCGAGCGCGGTATCGCCGAGGACGACGAGGAGCGACTCGTCGGCCGCGATCGCGCCTGTGGCTTCGTCGCAGAAGACGCACCCGGCCTGCTCGCCCGCCTGCTTGATGTACTCGAGGCGCCACGGTGCCCACAGGGTCTTCGGCATGGCGTCGTTTCTACCACCGCTTGCACGTTGTTCCGCCGCCCTCGTACACTCATCGCCTGATGACCTACGCCCTCAAGCTCGCCGGCGCCGCGATCCTCCTGCTCCTCATCGGCGCGTTCGGCATCATCCTCTTCGGGGACATCTGGTCGCGGATCGGCATCGGTGCCGCCGTGATCGTCGTCTTCGGCGGCCTTCTGTTCTTCGTCTGGAGGACGGACAGGAAGGACAAGGAGCGGCGCGCGGGCATCGACGAACTTCCGCCCGTCTGAGCTGAAGACCAGACCGACCGGCGCGGTTCTTGCGATCTCGCTGCTCCTCCTCACGGGCTGCGGCGACCCTGGTGGCGGCTCGGAGCCCGCGAATGCGGTCGTGGCCCGAGTCGGCGACGGCGACACGCTCGACCTGCGAGACGGACGGCGAGTGCGGCTCGTGCAGATCGACGCACCTGAGCTGGGGGAGGGCGAGTGCTACGCGCGCGCGTCGCTCGCCGAGCTCAGTCAGCTCACCCCGGCCGGTAGCCACATCCAGCTCGAGCACGACCCGCATCTCGACGACGTCGATCGCTACGGGCGGCTCCTGCGCTATGCGACGGTCGCTGACACGAACGTCAACGTCGAGCTCGTTCGACGCGGCGCGGCGGCCCCGTACTTCTTCCACGACGAGCGCGGACGGCTTGCCGACGAGCTGCTCGACGCGGTCGCAGATGCACGCGGCGCGGGTCGCGGCATGTGGGGCTCGTGCCGGGTGTCTTGGCGTCCCGACGCCCCGGTCGCGACTCACCCGCGCTAGGTGTCACTCGGACGAGGGACGTTCGTCGTGGGAACCCAGACCTTCGGCGGATGGACTCTGGACCTCAAGTGGGCGCTGCACGGGGCCGATGACGCTGAACTGTGACCCTGTAGTCGTAGACGAAGAGGGAGGCGGCAAAGTGACTGCGGCCCAGTTCGAACTGATCGACGAGACGGAGGCAGAAGCGATCCTGAGATGGCGCTTCGAAGAGCTCGTCCGCTCCGGGTACGACATCGGATCGGCGCTCGTTCTCGCCTCCCACGTCGAGATCGACCTTCACGACGCGTCGGGGCTCACGCGACGCGGCTGCCCTCCCGAGACGGCTCTCAGGATCCTTCTCTAGCGAGCGGCGGCAGAGAGAGGCCGGGCCCCGATGCGGCGGGGGACCGGCCTCGTTTCTTGTTCGCAGGTCGTCGCGCGTGCGCGTCTAGAGCCAGCGGCGCCAGCGGAAGAAGCCGAGCGTCGCCGCGGAGATGAGCGAGCAGCGCGCCCACGATGACCCAGAACGCCTCGTGCGTGCCCTCGCCCGGGAAGAGGACGTTCATGCCGAAGATGCCGGTCACGAGCGTCAGCGGGAGGAGGGTCACGCTGATCACGGTCAGCAGGCGGAGGACGTCGTTCTGCCGGTGCGCGAGCACCGACTCGTTCGTCGACTCGAGCGCCGTCGACGACCTCCTTGTAGTTGTCGAGGAGGTCCCAGATCCGCTCCGCGGAGTCGACGATGTCGTCGAAGTAGAGCTCGAGCTCCTCGGGGAGGAACGTCCTCGACGCGGCGCTCGAGGACGCGCAGCGTGGAGCGCTCGGGCTTGATGATCTTGCGGTACGAGATGATCTCCTGCTTCACGTTGGAGATGTCGCGGACGACCTCCTGCGAACGGCCCTCGAACATCTCGTCCTCGATGCCGTCGAGCTTGTGGGCGATCTTGTCGAGGATCGGGAAGCAGTAGTCGAAGAGGTCGTCGAGGATCTCGTAGAGCAGGCGACCGGACCCGCGCGCGAAGAGCTGCTCGCGGAAGACGTCGTCCTCCTCGCACCGGGCGAAGAGGCGCGTGACCGGCCGGAGCTCGCGGTTCGGGATCGTGACGACCCAGTCGTGGCCGACGAAGAGGTCGAGCTCGGCCGCGTTGAGCCGCTGCACCTGGTTGTCGTAGAACGGGAAGTGGAGGACGGCGAAGAGGTAGCCGTCGTCCTCGTAGGCGTCGACCTTCGGTCGCTGGCGCTTCGAGACGATGTCCTCGACGTCGAGCGGATGCCAGCCGAAGCGCGCCGCGAGCTCCAGTGCCGTCTCGACGTCGGGCGAGACGACGTTGACCCAGGTCAGTCCGCTAGCGGTGAGCTCGTGGACGACCGGCGCCGGCGCGATGGCCGGCAGGCCGCCACGGGGGCGCGAACGACGGATGCGAGGGAGGCTCGGCATGGGTACTCAGCGGGTCGTCCTTCGTCAGCGCCATGTTCTCGATTGTAGCCCGGGAGCCTTCCCGCTCGAGCCGAGGGCCGCCACTGCGCACCGTGGAAAACTAGGCCGCATGCGCGACGGCTTTCTCCTCGACCCGCGGATCGCCTACTTCAACCACGGCGGCTACGGGGCCTGCCCGGTCGAGGTCTTCGCCGAGTACCAGCGCCTCCAGCGCGAGCTCGAGCGCGACCCGACGTCCTTCTTCGTCCGGCAGTTCGAGATCCAGCTGTGGGAGGCGCGGGCGCCCTCGCCGCCTTCGTCGGCGCGTCGCCGCGCGACCTCGTCTTCATGCCCAATGCGACGTCCGCGCTCAACGCGGTGATCCGCTCGCTCCGGATCCGGCCCGAGGAGGAGATCCTCACGACGAAGCACGAGTACGGCGCGATCCTCCGGACGCTCGGCTTCATCCGCGCGAACGTCGTGCTCGTCGAGCCCGACGAGGTCGTCGAGAACATCTCGATCCGGACGCGGGCCGTCGTCGTCTCGCACATCACCTCGCCGACGGCGCTCGTGCTGCCGATCCAGGAGATCTGCGAGGCAGCGCGGAAGGCGGGTGTCCTGTCGATCGTCGACGGCGCGCACGTCCCCGGGCACATGCCGCTCGGATCGACGACCTGGGCGCGGACGTGTACGCCGGCAACTGCCACAAGTGGCTGTGCGCACCGAAGGGCTGCGGCTTCCTCTGGGCGCGGCCGGAGCACCAGGACTGGATCGAGCCGCTCGTCGTGAGCTGGGGCTACCAGGAAGACGCAGCGTTCGGCGAGCGACACGGCTGGCAGGGCACGCGCGATCCGGCCGCCTACCTCGCGGTCGCGGCTGCGATCGCAGCTCACGCCACGTTCGACGCGGAGGCGGCGAAGGCGCTCGCCGACGAGGCGGAGCGGCGACTCGGAGCGCTCGGGCTGCGGCCGCTTCGGGCGCACGAGCGCCCGTTCATGCGGGCGCTGACGGTGAAGAAGCAGCACCCGCGTCGCGCTGCAGAGCCGCCTCTACGAGTCGCACGACGTCGAGGTTCCGGTCTACGACTGGGAGGACACGACGCTCCTGCGGGTCTCGATCGGGCCGTACAACGACGAAGCGGACCTCGAGCGGCTGGTGAGCGCGGTCAGAGACACTCTCGCGCGGTGATCCAGGCCGCGATCCAGACGCTCCTCGACGGCCACGACCTCGGCCGCGACCAGGCGCGCGAGGTCATGGGCGAGATCATGGCCGGGGATGCGACCCCGGCTCAGATCGGCGGCTTCCTCGTGGCCCTGCGCGCGAAGGGCGAGAGCGCCGACGAGATCGCCGGCTGCGCCGAGGCGATGCGCGCCCACGTGCTGCCCGTGCACCCGGCGCGGACGGACCTCGTCGACGTCGTGGGAACGGGTGGCGACGGCGCGCGCACGTTCAACATCTCCACGACCGCGGCGATCGTCGCGGCCGCGGCGGGCGCGGCGGTCGCGAAGCACGGCAACCGCGCGGTCAGCTCCGTCTCCGGCTCCGCGGACGTGCTCGAGGCGCTCGGGTTCGACCTCGAGCAGGCGCCTGAGCGGATCGCCGAGTCGATCGACACGCTCGGCTTCGGCTTCATGTTCGCGCCGCTGCACCACCCGGCGATGAAGCACGCCGCGCCGGTGCGACGCGAGCTCGGCACGCGCACGATCTTCAACGTCCTCGGGCCGCTGACGAACCCGGCGGGCGCGCGCGCCGGGGTCGTTCGGCGTGTATTCGCCCGACGCTCGCCCGCACGCGTCGCGGACGCGCTGGCCGTGCTGGACTCCCAGCGCGCATTCGTCGTGCACGGAGCGCACGGCGTCGACGAGCTCTCGCCGGCGGGCCCGAACCTCGTGTTCGAGGTGGTGGACGGCGACGTACACGAGCGGCTCGTCGATCCGGTCGAGCTCGGGATCCCGCGCTGCGATCCCTCGGAGCTCGCCGGCGGCTCGCCGCAGGAGAACGCGCGAGACGATCCGCGAGGTGCTTCGGCGGCGACGCCGGGCGCGAAGCGCGACGCCGTCGTCCTCAACGCGGCGGGCGCGATCGCCGCCGCGGGGCACGCGGCCGACCTCGCGGAAGGCCTGGCGCTCGCGCGCGAGGCGCATCGACAGCGGCGCGGCGACGGCGCGCCTCGCCGAGCTCGTCGCGTTCTCGCGACAATCCGCGTGATGGGACGGTTCGCAGACGCACTCGCGCGGCCCGGGCTGGCGGCGATCGCCGAGGTCAAGCGCCGCTCGCCGTCCGCCGGCGACCTGCGACCCGACGCCGACCCCGCCGCGCTCGCCGCCGCGTACGAGCGGGCCGGCGCGGCGGCGGTCTCGATCCTCGTCGACGAGCGCTTCGGCGGGCACGTGGGACGACCTGCGCGCGGCGCGCGCCGCGGCCTCGCTGCCGCTGCTCGCGAAGGGCTTCTTCTCGAGCGACGACGACCTGCGGACCGCGCGCGAGGCCGGCGCCGATGCGGCGCTGCTGCTGCTGCGCGACCTCGACGACGACGACGGCGCGCGCGACTCCTCGCGGCCGCCGCGCGAGCTCGGGCTCGAGACGCTCGTCGAGGCCCACGACGCGCGACGAGCTCGACGCGCGCGGTCGCGCTCGAGCGCCGGTCGATCGGGATCAACGCCCGCGACCTCTCGACGTTCGCGATCGACCGCACCGCGCAGCTCGAGCTCGTCGCGAGCGCGCCGCGCGATCGCGTCGTCGATCGCCGAGAGCGGGATCGAGTCGCGCGCCCAGGGAGCCGCGGCCGAGCTCGCGGGCGCGGACGCGATCCTCGTCGGCTCGACGCTCATGCGCGCGCCCGATCCCGCCGCGAAGCTCGCCGAGCTCCTGTCGCGCCCGCTCGTGAAGGTCTGCGGGCTCGACGCGCGAGGAGGACGTCGCCGCTGCGGTCGAGGCGGGCGCCGACCTGGCCGGATTCGTCCTGGCCGACGCGAGCCCGCGCCGCGCGCCCGGCGTCCTTCCGGTGCCGGACACCATGCTCTCGGTCGCCGTCGTCGTCGGCGAGGCCGAGGACGACGGCGCCGACCTCGTCCAGCTCTACGCGCGCGGAGGACGGCAAGGTGCGCGGCGCGCGACGCCGTCCTGCTGCGCGACGGGCGAGCGAGGTCGCGCGTGTCGCTCGACCTGCCGTGGCAGGAGGAGGACCGACGCACCTCGAGCGCGCGCGCGCGACCGACGGGCGCGTCGTGCTCGCCGGCGGCCTCGGCCCCGAGAACGTCCGCGCGGCGATCGAGGCCGTGCGGCCGTGGGCCGTCGACGCGAGCTCGAGCCTCGAGCGGCGCCCGGGAGTCAAGGATCACGAGCGGTGCGCGCGTTCGTCGAGGCGGCGCGGTGACGGCGCGACGTACGGCGCGTACGGCGGCCGCTACGTCCCGGAGACGCTCGATCCCGGCGCTCGACGAGCTCGAGCGCGGCTGGGAGGAGGCGAGCGCGGACGCGGCGTTCCGGCGCGGAGCTCGACGAGCCTCGGCGAGCGCTATGTCGGGCGCCCACGCCGCTGACGCGCGCCGAGCGATTCGCGCCCGGACAGCGCGATCGTACCTCAAGCGCGAGGACCTCTGCCACACCGGCGCGCACAAGATCAACAACGCGCTCGGCCAGGTCGCTGCTCGCGCCGCGGCTCGGCAAGCGGCGGATCGTCGCCGAGACCGGCGCCGGGCAGCACGGCGTCGCGACGGCGACCGTGTGCGCGCGGTTCGGGCTCGAGTGCGTCGTCTACATGGGCGCGGAGGACATGCGCCGCCAGCGTCCGAACGTCGAGCGCATGCGCCTGCTCGGCGCCGAGGTGCGCGCCGGTCGAGTTCGGCACGCAGACGCTGAAGGAGGCGACGAGCGAGGCGATCCGCGACTGGATCACGAACGTCGAGACGACGTACTACCTCATCGGCTCCTGCGTCGGCCCGCACCCGTACCCCGAGCATCGTGCGCGAGCTGCAGGCCGTGATCGGCCGCGAGGCGCGCGAGCAGATGCTCGCGGCGGACGGCCGGCTCCCCGACGCCGTCGTCGCCTGCGTCGGCGGCGGCTCGAACGCGATCGGGCTGTTCGCCGGCTTCCTCGACGACGCCGACGTCCGGCTGGTCGGCGTCGAGGCGGCGGGCGCGGCGAGCCTCGGCGCCGGCCGCGCCGGCGTCCTCCACGGCGCCCGCTCGTCGGTGCTCGCCGACGACGACGGCCAGATCGCTCGACGCGCACTCGATCTCGGCCGGGCCTCGACTACCCGGGCGTCGGGCCGGAGCACGCGTGCCTGCGCGACTCCGGCCGCGCCGAGTACGTGACCGCGACCGACGAGGAGGCGCTCGCCGCGTTCCATCGCCTCGCCGAGACGCGAGGGCATCATCCCGGCGCTCGAGCCTGCGCACGCGCTCGCGCGGGCGCTCGACCTGACGCGGAGCTCGTGCTCGTCTGCCTCTCCGGCCGCGGCGACAAGGACCTGGCCGAGGTGCTCGGAGCACTGAGAAGTCGCTCGTCGTCTACCTCATGGCGGGCGCGGAGACGCCGGAGCTCGCGGCGGCCGCCGACGCCGGCGGCGCCGACCTGCTCGAGATCGGCTTCCCGTTCTCGGACCCGCTCGCCGACGGCCCGGTCATCCGCCGCGCGGCGGAGCGCGCGCTCGCCGCGGGCATGCGCACGCGGAGTGCCTCGAGTGCCTGCGCGAGATCCGCGCGCGCGTCGCCGTCCCGCTCGTGCCGATGACGTACGCGTCGCTCCTCGAGGCGTACGGCTGGGAGCGGTTCGTGGCCGATGCGCGGGCCGCCGGCGCGACGTCGCTCATCGTCGCCGATCTGCCCGTCGACGTGCATCCCGAGCTGCGCCGCGTCCAGCTCGTCGCGCCGACGTCGACCGACGAGCGGATCGCGCTCGCCGCGGACGCAGACCGACGGCTGGCTCTACCTCGTGACGGTCGCCGGGACGACCGGCGCCCGCGCGGAGCTCTCGCCGGCGCTCGCGCCGCTCGTCGAGCGGACGCGGCGCGCTGACGGCCGTGCCGCTGTACGCGGGATTCGGCATCTCAACGCCCGAGCAGGCCGCCGCCGCGGCCGAGCTCGCGGACGGCGTCGTCGTCGGCTCGGCGGCGCTGCTGGCGGCCGAGGACGGCCCGGCGGCGCTCGAGGCGCTTCGTCGCTCAGCTGCGCGGCGCGCTCGCCTGAGCGAGCAGCCAGTCCCTCGCGACGTGCCACGCCTCGGCGCCGGCGTCGATGTGCTCGAAGTGGCCGTGTCCGGGTCAGGACCACGAGCTCGCACGGGTCTCCGGCGGCGCGCGCCGCCGAGGCGTAGCTCGTCGCGATGCGCAGGGATACGGTGTCGTCGCGGTCGCCGTGCAGTACGAGCTGCGGGATGCCGAGCGGTAGGCGTTCGCGCGGCGACGCGAGCACGTAGCGCTCGTGGTGCTCTCGCGGGATCTCCGAGCAGCGCCCTCGTCGGCGTCGAGGACGGCATCGAGCCCCGCGGCGAGTGCGAGGTCGAGGACGCCGGCCTGCGAGACTGCGGCCGCGATCCGGACGCGTGGTCGGCTCCCGGCGCGTCGTCCGGCAGCGTCGGGCGCCCGGCGCCCAGAGCGCGAGCTGGCCTCCCGCCGAGTGCCCGACGGCGACGACGCGCTCGAGATCGAGCGGCGCGTCCAGGTCCGCGAGCAGGTCGATGCAGGCAGCGACGTCGAGGAAGGTGTCGGGCCAGCCGCCTCCACCGCCCACGCGCCGGTACTCCACGTTCCAGGCGGCGAGGCCGTGGGCCGCGAGATCGATGCAGAGATCGGTCATGAGCGACCGGTCGTACTGCGCCTTCCAGTACCCGCCGTGGACGACGACCGCCACACCGAACGGTCCGGATCCGTCGGGGAGGAAGAGCTCTCCGAGCTGGCTCGGGTGGCTGCCGTAGGAGTGTGTCGAGCGGGTCATGCCCGGGATGATGCGCCGAAGCAGCGAAAAATAGACCCAATCGTGTCCTAGCGGGCAAGGCTCGAAGGGGACACGCTGCCTGGCGATGGAGGGGGAACTGCCTGCCTCTCCCTCCATCATCTACCGCCGAAGCCAGGGAGGGCGAGTGTCCGCCGGACAAGGGCGACAGTCTTCAGTCTTCCGACCCGCCCGACCGCATGGCTAGGCGGGCCAGAATGCGCCCGGCAGGATTCGAACCTGCGGCCTCGCGCTCCGGAGGCGCGCGCTCTATCCCCTGAGCTACGGGCGCGGGGAGGAGGCAGTGTAACCGCCGTCCTACTAGGCTCCTCGGAATGCTCGTCGCGGACGTCGCCGGCCGCTACACCGAGCTCGTCACGACGGTCTTCTCGTCGACGATCGCGATGAAGGTGTGGTTTGCAACGGCTGCCGCGGCGCTCGGACTCGTCCAGGTCACGACCGCGGCGAGGATCTACGGGCGGCTCCACTTCCTGCCCGAGCGCGGCCCGGCGATCGCGCGCGTCCATCGCTGGTCGGGGCGGATCGCTTTCCTGTGCACGCTCCCGGTCTTCTTCCACTGCGTGACGATCCTCGGCTTCCAGACGCCCGACGCGCGCGTGGCGATCCACTCCCTCCTCGGGACCTTCTTCTACGGCGTCTTCGTCGCGAAGGTGCTGGTCGTCCGCGACCACTCGCTGCCCGGCTGGGCGCTCCCGACGGCGGGGCTGACGCTGGCGTCGATGCTCCTGCTGCTGTGGCTGACGTCGGCCTTCTGGTACTTCACGACGGTCGGGTTCGGCTTCTGATGCGGCGCGGGTGGCGGCCGATTCTCGCGGGAGGCGCCGTCGTCGTGGGGACGTTCGTCCTCGCCAAGGCCACGGTGTTCGCGCCCTCGACGCCGGCGAGCAGCACGCTCACCGGTGACGCGACCAGCGGCAAGACGGTCTTCGCGGAGAACTGCTCCGGCTGTCACGGCGACGGCGGCCAGGGCGGCGGCGTCGGACCGACGCTCGCCGGCTCGGGTCTCGACGCAGCCACGGTGTCAGCGGTCGTCCAGCAGGGTCGGGGCGTGATGCCGCCCGCCATCGTGGCCGGGCAGGAGCAGGCGGACGTGGTCGCGTACGTCGTCTCCATCGCAACTCCGTCCCAGTAGGTTCTCGGGATGGAGGTCGCCGCCAGGATCGTCCGCTTGCAGCTCGCCGAGACGTTCGTCATCGCGCGCGAGACTGCGGACTACGCCGACGTCGTCCAGGTCTCCCTGACGCACGAGGGCGTGACGGGTCACGGCGAGGCTGCGCCGGTCGAGCGCTACGACGAGTCGGCGGAATCGGCCATGCGCTTCATCGACGACCACGGGGCGCTCGTCGGCACCGACCCGTTCGCACTCGAGGACATCGGCGAGCGCCTCGCCGCGGCCCCGCGCGAGCAGGCGGCCAAGTCGGCGCTCGACGCGGCGCTGCACGACCTCCAGGGAAAGCTCCTCGGGATCCCGACCTTCCGGCTCCTGGGGCTGCCGAGGACCGGCCCGCCGACGTCCTGGACGATCTGGCTCGGCGACCCGGACGACATGGCCAGGCGCGCCGAGACGGCCGCCACGCACGTACCGCCGCCTCAAGCTCAAGCTCGGAGGTGGCGACGGCCTCGACGTCGACCGTGTCCGCGCCGTCCGTGACGTCACCGACCTTCCCCTCATGGTCGACGTGAACGAGTGGTGGTCGCTCGAGGAAGCGCTCGACGCCCTCCCTCGACTCGCCGAGATCGGCGTCGAGTACTGCGAGCAGCCGTTGCGCGCCGGCGATGCCGGCGGGGGCGAGCTGAAGGCGCGGTCGCCGATCCCGATCTACGTCGACGAGGACTGCCACACGCTCGCCGACGTGGACCGCTGCTCGGAGATCGCGCACGGGATCAACATCAAGCTTGGGAAGTCGGGTGGGATCCGGGAGGGGATCCGCATGGCGCACGCTGCGCGGGCGCTGCGGATGGGCGTGATGCTCGGCTGCATGCTCGAGTCCGGCCTCGGCATCGCTGCCGCGTGCTGCGTCGCGCCGCTCTGCGACCACATCGACCTCGACGGGAACCTCCTCCTCCGCGAGGACCCGTGGCCGGGGGTCGAGTTCGTCGACGGCGTGCAGGTGCCTTCGCTCGGGCCGGGGCTCGGCGTCGCACCGCGTGCGTAACGCCAGAATCGGCAGGCATTCGACGCGCCCGCCGCAGCCGACGCGGTTCTAGAGTCCTCCGGATGGCGGGACGCCGCATTCTCATTCTCGGCGAGGGCTTCTCGCACGATCCCCACTACGGCAAGACGATGCGCGGGATCATCCGCTACGGGCCCGATCCGGTCGTCGCGATCCTCGACTCGCAGCGCGCCGGAGCGGAGCACGACGGGATACCGATCGTCGGAAACGTCGAGGATGCGCTCCCGTTCGCGCCCACCGTCGCGGTCGTAGGCGTCGCGACGCAGGGCGGACGCTTCCCGCCGGCTTGGCGCGATCTCCTGAAGGCATCCATCGCGGCCGGTCTCGACGTGGAGAGCGGGCTGCACGAGTTCGTCTCGGAAGACCCAGAGCTGTCGAACCTTGCGCGGACGCATGGCGTCGAGTTGCGCGACCTGCGCAAGCCGCCGCCGGGCCTGAGCGTCCCGACAGGGGCAAATCTCGAGGTCGCTGCGAGGATCGTCCTCACGGTCGGCTCCGACTGCGCGATCGGCAAGAAGACGGTCGCCGTCGAGCTCGATCTGGAGGCGCGCAGCCGCGGGCTCGACTCGGTCTTCGTCCCGACCGGGCAGACGGGAATCGCGATCGCCGGCTGGGGGATCGCCGTCGACGCGGTCGTCTCCGACTTCCTCGCCGGGGCCGCCGAGTGGCTCGTCGTCGAGGGCGAGCGGCGTGGGGGCAAGCTGCTGTTCGTCGAGGGCCAGGGCTCGCTCGTGCACCCGCTGTACTCGGGTGTCACGCTCGGCCTCGTCCACGGCTCGACACCGCATGCGTTCGTCCTCTGTCACGCGGCGGGTGCGACGGAGATCGAAGGGTCTCCGGGTCACTCGATCCCACCGCTCCGGGAGTTGATCGAGCTGCACGAGCGCGTGTCACTGCCCGCCCGGAAGGCCAAGGTCGTGTGCATGGCAGTGAACACGGCGTCCATCACCGACGACGGCGAGGCCCGACGCGCCGTCGAGGCGATCGCCGAGGAGACCGGCCTCCCCGCCGACGACCCCGTCCGGTTCGGGGCGCAGCATCTGCTTGACGTGCTCCTCGACCGACTCTAGGCTCCCAACCCGCTGCGGGCCGTGGGGAGTCCGCACCGGGTGGATTGGGATGCGGACTCTCGCTTTGGCAACGGTTGTCGCCGCTGCGCTCCTCACCGGAGCGTCGGCCGCGCGTGCGTCGGACGTGGGGGCGAACGACGACTCGGCCAAGTTCGAGCCGGACGGCGGCGCGGCGCTGTACGCGCGCATGGCCGATCTCGGCCTTCGTCGGACCGTTATCGGCGTCCGCTTCGTGCCGAGCGACCCCCTCGTCGTGCAGGACAAGGCGCTCCTCGACCGCGCAATCGCGAGTGCCAGCGACGCCGGTCTCGAGGTCGTACTGGCCGTCTACCCATACCCGCCGCGCGAGCTCGAGGCGGGTCGGAGCTCCGCGTCGCTCTTCGGCGCGTACGTGGGAGTGATTGCATCGATCTACCCCCAGGTGAACCAGTTCGTCATCGGGAACGAGCCGAACCAGCCCGCGTTCTGGCGACCTCAGTTCGATGCAGCGGGAGCGAACGTCTCGGCGCCGAGCTTCGGCCCGTACCTAGCTGCGGCGTACGACACGCTGAAGGGCGTCAATCCGGACATCACGGTCGTCGGCGTCGGCCTCTCGCCGCGCGGGAACGATCGCCCGACCGCGAAGAACAACATCTCCACGTCCCCCGTCCGCTTCCTGCGTGCGCTCGGCACCTGGTACCGGCGGAGCGGCCGCACGAAGCCACTCATGGACGCGTTCAGCTTCCATCCCTACCCGAACGAGGCGACGGATCCCCTCGAGCGCGGCTACCAATGGCCGAACGCCGGGTTCGCCAACCTCGACCGGCTCAAGCAGGCGCTCTGGGACGCATTCGAGGGTACGGGTCAACCGACGACGCTCGACGGGCTGAAGCTCCACCTGGACGAGGTGGGCTGGCAGGTCGACACGCAGGAACGCGTCGGCTACCGCGGCCTCGAGAACGTGCCCGTGACCGACGAGGCGAGCCAGGCCGCGATCTACGGCCAGGTCGTCCGCGAGGCGGCGTGCGATCCGGACGTCGCGTCGCTCAGCTTCTTCGGTTTCCGCGACGACGGCCTGCGCACCGGCTTCCAGGCGGGACTCGAGCGCGCCGACGGGTCCACGCGGCTGTCCGCAGCATCCGTCCAGGCAGCGATTCCCGAGGGCTGCACGGGAGCGCAGCGGACCTGGTCCCCGGGTCTCGAGGTGCTGGGTGCGACGGTGGCCGTCGGAGGCAGGCGCGCAGATGTCACCGCCCGCGTCGCCGCGGGTGAAGACGCGCGCGCGAAGGTGTGTGTTCGCGCCGCCTCGCTGTACACGACGCCCGCCCGCTGTCGGGCCGTGAGCGTCCAGGGCCTGCGCTCGCTCAACGTCGATGTGCGCGCGCCGGCGCAACACGACCGGTCCGGTCGAGGTCGCGGTCCAGTTCGCTGCGGACGCGAACCGGGCGCGGCGCACCCTCGTGCTGCGCTGGACGACGCTGCGACCCTGAGCATGCCTTGACACCGAACAGGTGTTCGTGTCATGATGCGAACACATGTTCGGACGTATCGCAATCGTCGTCCTCGTCGCCGTCGTCATGTGGGCCGTGCTCGTGCGTGACACCGGGGCGAGCGCGAAACCGCGCCATCACACAGTGGAGGCCGGGGAGACGCTGTGGACGATTGCCGCGGCACAGTACGGAGGAGACCCGCGCGCCGGCGTCTGGCGGCTTCAGCAGGCGAACGACCTCGCAGGGGCGACGATCGTCCCGGGTCAGCACCTGATCGTCCCGTAAGCGCGCACGACGCCGCGGTGATATGAAGCGGCCGATGGCTTCCGACCGGATCCTCGAGCTGCTGCGCCGCCCCGTGGACGTCGACGAGTACACGGAGATACGCGAGCTCTGGAAGGCGCACTCGATGGCCGAGGACAACCGTGACCTGCCCGGGCTCATCGCGACGCTCACCGAGGACTGCGTGTACGAGGTCATGGGCACCGGCGCGCGGTGGGAGGGGCACGACGGCGCGACGCGCTTCTACACCGAGCTCCTCACCGCCTTTCCGGACATCCACTTCGACCTCGAGTACATCGTCATCGGGCCGCAGGGGGTCTGCGAGGAGGCGCGCGTGACGGCGACGCACCGAGAGCGCTGGCTCGACAACGAGCCGACGGGGGAGCGACTCGAGTGGAAGAACGCCATTTTCTTCCCGTGGGATCCCGCCGCCCGGAAGTTCAAGGGCGAGATGGTCTACACCGATCTCGCGTTTGCTTCAGACGGCGACCGCTGACGCGGGCGTTGCGTCCGGCGGCATGACCTCGGCCGGGCGTCGCCGCGCGACGCTCGCGAAGGCGTCGACGACGACCGGATTGAACTGTTTCCCCTTCCCGGCGTGGATCTGCAGCGTCGCCTCGTCCATTCCGAGCGCCGCGGAGTAAGGACGGTCGGTCGTCATCGCGTCCCAGGCGTCCGCGATCGCGATGATCGCCGCCTCGATCGGGATCTCCTTGCCGCTGAGCCCGTCCGGGTAGCCGAGGCCGTCCCAGCGCTCGTGGTGGTGCCGGATGGCCGGGACGCAGTTCTGGAGGGACGTGATCCGGCCGACGATCTCCGCACCGCGGACGGCGTGCTCCCGCATGACCATCTGCTCGGCCCGGTCGAGGCGCTCGGGCTTCGTGAGGATCGAGTCGGGCATTCCGATCTTTCCGATGTCGTGGAAGAGCGCGGCGGTGCCGAGCGCACCGAGCTGCTTGGCAGAGAGCCGCAGCTCCCGTCCTATTGCGAGCGAGACGCGCCGCACGCGCTGTGAGTGACCTGCCGTGTACGGGTCGCGAGCTTCGACGGCGGCATTCAGAGTCTCGATCGTCTCGAGCAGCGTCGCCTGGAGTTCGCGTGACGACTCCACGAGGTCGTGCGATCGCGCCTCGAGGTCGTCGTTCTGGGCGCGCATGCGCGCGGACGCACTGCTCACGAAGATCGCAAGCGCGAGCCAGAGGACCGCGAACACGATCCCGACCGCGTACCAGACCGTCCACCGAGCGCTCTTGATCGTGTCGTTCACGACGGACGCGTCGAGCGTGGCCTCGGCCGCGCCCACCGGACGCCCCTGGCCGCCGTGCAGAGGCGACCACACCCTGACGATCTCAGGCGCGCTGCCCGCGGGATCGACGAGAGTGGCCCTCGGCTCGTTCGTGGCGACGACCGCCTTGAGTTCCGGGCTCGAACGGCGGCGACCGATGCGGTCGGGGTGGGTCGTCGAGAACACGAGCCTGCCGTCGCGCGCGTAGACGTTCAGTCCATGCATCTCGGCCGGGAGCTCGAGCGTTCGCACGAGGGCTCGCAGCCTGCGTGGCGTCGCCTTGACTGCGTTGCCGCCGACGAGGCGCGGTGCGAGCACGGCGTCCGCATAGGTCGTCGTGTCGTCTGCGGTGTCCGCGAGGGAGGCCACGCGCAGATCGTGCGAGAGCTGTGACGAGAGCCCGACGGCGCCGACGGCGAGGATCACTGCGGATGCGACGAGGAAAGCCCTGAGCAGCGTCAGGGGACGTCCGAGACCGGACGGACTGAAGCGCGAAAGGCGCCGCATGCAGGCTGTATCGGCTCACACAAGGGCGACTTTGAGCGCCCGAGTACAATCGGCCGCCGTGGAGCTCGACGTCGTCTTCCTCGGGACGTCGGGCTCGATGCCGACGGCCCGTCGTGCCTTGCCCGCCACGCTCGTCCGGCGTGGCGGCGAGCGGCTCCTCGTCGACTGTTCCGAGGGGACGCAGCGCCAGCTCCTGCGCAGCGACGTGGGGCTCGTCGACCTCGAGGAGATCTTCCTCACGCACTACCACGCCGACCACTACCTCGGCCTGCCGGGGATGCTCAAGACGTTCGCGCTCCGCGGTCGCGAGATCCCGCTTTCGATCTACGGACCGCCCGGGCTCGACGACCTCATGGGGACGCTTCGTCGGGTCTTCGGTCGCCTCACGTACCCGGTGCGGACCGTCGAGGTCGGTGGCGGCGAGCGGCTCGAACGGGACGGCTATGTCATCGAGGCGTTCGCGGTCGACCACGGGGTCTCCGCGATCGGCTACGCGTTCGTCGAGGAAGAGCGACCGGGCCGGTTCGACGTCGAGGTTGCAGACAGGCTGGGCGTGCCCCCGGGCCGCGAGCGCGGCGTGCTGCAACGCGGCGAGAGCGTCGAGCTCGCAGGCGGTCGCGTCGTCGAGCCTTCGGATGTCCTCGGCGAGGCGCGTGCAGGGCGGAAGATCGTGATCACGGGCGATACGGCACCGACCGCGTCGGTCGTCGAGGCGGCCGCGGGCGCAGATCTCCTCGTGCACGAGTCCACGTTTCTCGCGGACGAACGCGCCCGCGCGCGCGAGACGTCGCACTCGACGGCGGGCGAGGCTGCCCTCGCCGCACAGGAGGCAGGTGTGAAGCTGCTCGCGCTCACCCACGTCTCCACCCGCTACTTCGCGCACCAGGTGGTCGAGGAGGCGACGCAGCTGTTCCCGGCGACCGTCGTCCCGCGCGACTTCGATCTCGTGACGATCCCCTTCCCTGAGCGCGGCGAGCCGGAGCTCGTGCGCTCGGGCGCCCGCACCGGCAAGACGCCCGCGGACGCGGCGGGTACACTCGCCGAGCCGATCCTTTAACCCGGTCCAGCGAGGCCGGAAAGGAGTTGCCGTGACGACGCACGTCCCCGCCGACGCCACCGCGAGGCTCCTCCTCGACGATGAGGCGATCGCGAAGGCCCTTTCCCGCATCGCGCACGAGATCATCGAGCGCACGGACGAGCTCGGCGACCTCGCGCTCGTCGGAATTCAGGCGCGCGGCGCGCCGCTCGCATCGCGCCTGCGCCGCCTCGTCGAGGAGCGGAGCGGCGTCGCGCCTCCCGTGGGCGCGCTGGACATCACGTTCCACCGCGACGACGTTCACGTCCGCGACGGAGGTCGACCTCCCGACCGCCAGCCGGTCGTGCGCTCCACGAGCATCCCCTTCCCGATCGAGGGGATGACCATCGTCCTGGTCGACGACGTCCTCTTCACGGGGAGGACGATCCGCGCCGCGATCGATGCGCTCCTCGAGTTCGGACGGCCCGCACGCGTGCAGCTGGCGGTTCTCGTCGATCGCGGGCATCGCGAGCTTCCGATCCGCCCGGACTTCGTCGGAAAGAATCTTCCCACCGGCCAGGACGAGAGGATCCAGGTCGAGCTGGTCGAGATCGACGAGCGCGACGGCGTGTTCCTCGTCGACGAGCGCGAGGACGGTCATCGTGTCTGACCCCCGCGCTGCGGCATCCCCTCTCCGGCATCTTCTGTCTGTCGCGGATCTCGGCCGCGGCGACGTCGAGCGCATGCTCGACACGGCCTCTTCGCTCGCAGCGTCGCTCGACCGGGAGATGAAGAAGCTCCCGACGCTGCGCGGCCGGACGGTCGTCAACCTCTTCTACGAGTCGTCGACGCGGACGCTTGCAAGCTTCGAGCTCGCCGCGAAGCGGCTCTCCGCGGACACGATGTCGATCCGCTCGTCTGGGTCCTCCGTCGACAAGGGGGAATCGCTGAAGGACACGGCCCTGACGCTCGCAGCGTACGAGCCGGACGTCATCGTCGTGCGGCACCCGTCGATCGGCGCTCCGCAGCTCGTCGCCCGGCATACGGACGCGCACGTCGTGAACGCGGGTGACGGCAAGCACCAGCATCCGACCCAGGCTCTTCTCGACCTGTACACGATGCGCCAGGCACTCGGCCGGCTCGACGGCCTTCGCGTCGCGATCGTCGGCGACGTCGTGCACTCGCGCGTGGCTCGGTCGCTCGTGCAGGCGCTCTCGCTCGTGGGCGCGCAGTCCGTGCTCGTCGGGCCACCGACCCTGGTTCCGCGAGGGCTCGAGGGGCTCGGCTGCGACATCTCGCACGACATCTCCGCGATCGAGGGGGTCGACGTCGTCTACGTGCTGCGGATGCAGCGCGAGAGGATGGAGGAAGCGTTCGTGCCGTCTCTTCGCGAATACACGGCGTTGTACGGCATCACGCCCGGGCGCGTGCGGCCGGGGCAGGTCGTGATGCATCCCGGGCCGATGAACCGTGGCATCGAGATCGACCCGCGCGTCGCCGACTCGGAGCAGGCGCTCGTCGCCGATCAGGTGCGCGCCGGACTCGTCGTCCGCATGGCCGTGCTCTACGACGTGCTCACGGTCGCGCCCGTCGAGGCTCGGGAGCGGGCGGAAGTCGCGTGATGCTGGTCGTGCGCAACGGCCGCTCGGACTCGCTGGCGCTCGAGGGACGCGTCGTCGCACCCGCCCAGGGGATCGACGACTCCCTGCGGATCACCGTGGAAGGAGGCGTGATCGCACGAATCGAGCCGGGGGCGGCGAGTGGCATCGTCATCGCGCCCGCGTTCGTCGATCCGCACGTCCATCTCCGGACTCCGGGACGAGAGGACGAGGAGACGATCCGCACCGGCACGCAGGCGGCCGCGGCCGGTGGCTACTGCGCGATCCTCGGGATGCCGAACACCGAACCCGTCGTCGACTCGGCGTCGGTGCTCGGGGCGCTCGTGGAGCGCGCGCGCGAGGAGGCGGTCGTGCCGACCGGATTCATGGCCGCCATCAGCAAGGGCCAGCTCGGCGAGGAGTTGAGCGAGATGGCGGAGCTCTCGGCCGCGGGCGCCGCCGCATTCACCGACGACGGCCGCCCGGTGGTGTCGGCCGGCCTCATGCGCCGCGCGCTGCAGTACAGCGTGGTCGCCGAGCGTCCTCTTGCGCTCCATTGCGAGGAGCCAACGCTGTCGCGGGGCGGCCACGCGCACGACGGAGCGGTGGCCGCCGAGCTGGGACTCGGCCCGTATCCGTCGACGGCCGAGAGCGTAATGGTCGAGCGCGACCTCTCGCTCGCGGCCGCCGAAGGCCGACAGATCCACCTGATGCACCTGTCCGCGCGCGAATCCGTCGCGGCGCTGGACGCCGCGCTCGCCGAGGGCGCGAGCGCGACCGGCGAGGTGACGCCGCATCACCTCGTGCTCACGGACGAGGCCGTCCGTTCACTCGACCCGAACGTCAAGATGAACCCGCCGCTGCGCTCGGAGGACGACCGGGACGCGCTCCGTGACGCACTCCGGCGCGGAGCGATCTCGTGCATCGCGACCGATCACGCTCCGCATGCGCGTCACGAGAAGGACGTCCCGTTCGAGGAGGCGCCGTTCGGCGTCACCGGCCTCGAGACCGCGTTCGCGGCGCTCCACACACACCTCGTCGTGCCGGGCATCGTCCCGCTCGAGACGGTGCTCGAGCGGATGTCGACCGGCCCAGCGCAGGCGTTCGGCCTCGACGAGCCGCGTATCGAGGTGGGTGCGCGCGCGAACCTCGTCGCGCTCGATCTCGAGACCGAGTGGACCGTGACCGAGGACGGATTCCGCTCGCTGTCGGCGAACTCGTGGCTCCTCGGCGAGACGCTACGCGGCCGGGTCGTCACCACGGTGGCCGACGGACGGCTGGTGTTCGAGGCGTGAGCCCCGCTCGCCTCCGGCTCACGGTCGTGTTTCCTTCACGCGTTCCCTTCTTCGGGGAACGCGCGGAACCGGAGGGCTCCCCGCACGCCTCCACGCTCGCGAGCCGGAGAGCGGCTCGTGAGCGCCGGCTTCCTCGTGCTGGAGGACGGAACCGTCTTCCGCGGGCGCTCCGTGGCCGCGAACGGCGTCGCCTTCGGCGAGGCCGTCTTCACGACGGGCATGACCGGCTACCAGGAGACGGTCACCGATCCGAGCTACTCCGGGCAGCTCGTGTGCTTCACGACCGCCATGGTCGGCAACTACGGGGTGGCGGAGGCACGGGGTGAGTCGCGCGAGCCACACGCGCGCGCGGTGCTCATGCGCGCCCTCGGCGGCGACGACTGGGCCGGCTGGCTCGCGCGAGCACGGCATCGTCGGGATCGACGGGATCGACACGCGCTCGCTCGTCCTGCGCCTGCGCGACGGCGGGCGCCATGCGCGCAGCCGCGGTCTCGGACGAGTCCGCCCTCTCGGTCGAGGACGCGCTTGCCGAGGTGCGCGGGCAACCGTCGATGGAGGGCCAGGCGCTCGTCGAGCAGGTGTCGACGCGCGAGCCGTACGTCTTCGCCGAGGCCGGCGACCCGCAGATCGCGGTCGTGGACTACGGCGCGAAGCGCTCGATCATGCGGCGACTCGCCGACGCGGGCGCAGCCGTGACGGTGGTACCGCACACGACCCCGGCGGACGCGCTCGCCGGCTACGACGGCGTCGTGCTGTCGAACGGCCCTGGTGACCCCGAGCCGCTTGCGACCGAGACGCGAGATCGTGCGCGATCTCCTCGGCCGCACGCCCGTCCTCGGAATCTGCCTCGGGCATCAGCTGCTCGGCCTCGCGACCGGACACAGCACGTACAAGCTTCCGTTCGGTCACCGCGGCGCGAACCACCCCGTGCTCGAGCGCCGCACGGGACGGGTCCTCGTCACCAGCCAGAACCACGGCTTCGCGGTCGCGGCGTCCGAGAGCGGCGAGGCGACGCACGTGTCGCTGTACGACGGCACGGTCGAGGGCTTCGACTTCCCCGAGCTCCGTGCGCGATCGGTCCAGTTCCACCCGGAGGCAGGCCCGGGGCCGCACGACGCCTGGCCGATCCTCGAGAGGCTTCGTCGAGGAGCTCCGCCGCTAGTGCCTCGGCGCACCGACATCGAGTCGATCTGCGTCATCGGCTCCGGCCCGATCGTCATCGGCCAGGCCTGCGAGTTCGACTACGCGGGCTGCCAGGCGCTCAAGGTGCTGCGCGAGGAGGGTTATCGCACGATCGTCGTCAACTCGAACCCGGCGACGATCATGACCGACCCGGGGTTCGCCGACCGCACGTACATCGAGCCGCTCGACCTCGAAGGGGTCGCGTCCGTGCTCGAGCGCGAGCGTCCCGACGCGCTGCTCCCGACGCTCGGCGGCCAGACTGCGCTCAACCTCGCGATAGCGCTGTCGGAGGCCGGCATCCTCGACGATCTCGGGGTCGAGCTGATCGGTGCCCAGGTCGACGTCATTCGTCGCGCGGAGGACCGCGAGCTCTTCCGCGATGCGGTTCTCTCCTGCGGGCTCGTCGTCCCGGCATCGTGGATCGTCACCTCGCTCGCACAGCTCGACGGCGTCCCGATCCCGGCTGTCGTTCGCCCTGCGTTCACGCTCGGAGGGCACGGTGGCGGGTTCGCCGAAGACCGAGCTGCGCTCGAGTTTCACGTGGAGCGCGGCCTCTGGGAGTCGCCGATCGGCCAGGTGCTCGTCGAGGAGTCCGTGCGCGGCTGGGACGAGTTCGAGCTGGAAGTCATGCGCGACCACGCGGACAACGTCGTGATCGTGTGCTCGATCGAGAACCTCGACCCGATGGGCGTTCACACGGGCGATTCCGTCACGGTCGCTCCGCAGATGACGCTCTCGGACGAGGCGTACCAGGAGCTACGCGACGCGGCAGTCGCGATCATCCGCGCGGTCGGCGTCGAGACCGGGGGCTCGAACATCCAGTTCGCGCGCAGCCGCGACACCGGCGAGCTGCGCGTCATCGAGATGAATCCGCGCGTCTCGCGCTCCTCGGCGCTCGCGTCGAAGGCGACCGGGTACCCGATCGCGAAGGTGGCTGCAAAGCTTGCCGTCGGCTACACGCTCGACGAGATTCCGAACGACCTGACGAAGACGACTCCGGCGAGCTTCGAGCCGACCCTCGACTACGTCGTCGTCAAGTTCCCGCGGTTCGCGTTCGAGAAGTTCCCGGGCGCGGATCAGACCCTCGGCACGCAGATGAAGTCCGTCGGCGAGGCGATGGGCATCGGCCGCACGTTCTCGGAGGCGCTCCTCAAGGCCCACGGGTCGCGCGAGCTCGAGAGAGGGGCTGCGACGCCGTGGCCGACCCTGGACGACCACGATCTGCCGGACGGGCTGCACCCGTGGTTCCGGTCGGAGATCGCCCGTGCGCGAGAGATCCTCGGCAGCGGCGACATCGAGGCGGCGAAACGGGCGGGATGGGGCGACGACACGCTCGGCGAGGCGCTCGGCCTGACCGGGGCGGAGGTGCGTCGCCGGCGTCACGAGCTCGGCATCCGTCCGGTGTTCCGGCGCGTCGATTCGTGTGCCGGCGAGGTCGCCGCGGCGTCCAACTACCTGTACTCGACGTGGGGGGAAGAGGACGAGGAGCCGCCGACGGGCGACAAGCCGCGCGTCGTCATCCTCGGCTCGGGGCCGAACCGGATCGGGCAGGGCATCGAGTTCGACTACTGCTGCGTCCACGCCGCCCAGACGTTCCGGGCGCTCGGCTACGAGGCGGTCATGGTCAACTGCAACCCCGAGACCGTCTCGACCGACTACGACACCTCGGACCGCCTCTACTTCGAGCCTCTCTCGCCGGAGGAGGTGCTCGCCGTCTGCGACCGCGAGCAGCCTGTCGGTGTCGTCACTCAGTTCGGCGGGCAGACGCCGTTGCGGCTCGCTCGTGCGATCGAGGAGGGCGGCTATCGCATCCTCGGAACGCCTCACGAGGCGATCGACCTCGCCGAGGACCGCGAGCGCTTCGGCCGGCTCGCCGACGAGCTGGGCGTCCGCTGTCCGCCGTGGGCTATGGCCTCGGACGTCTCCGAGGCGCTGGTCGCCGCCGAGGAGATCGGCTATCCGCTCCTCGTGCGTCCCTCGTACGTCCTCGGCGGGCGGGCGATGCGCATCTGCTACGACGCCGAGCAGCTCGGGGCCGCGATGGCTGCCGTGCAGGGCATCGTGCTCCTCGACCAGTTCGTGGAGAACGCGATCGAGCTCGACGTCGACGCCCTCTGTGACGGAACCGACGTGTTCATCGCCGCGGTCATGCAGCACGTCGAGGAGGCAGGCGTGCACTCGGGCGATTCCGCGTGCGTGCTGCCCGCCCCGTCGCTGACACTCGCCGCTGCCCTCGAGGTCGAGCACGTCGTGAAGCGGCTCGGTCCGGCGCTCGGTGTCGTGGGGCTCCTCAACGTCCAGCTGGCGATCGCCGACTCGACGGTCTACGTGCTCGAGGTGAACCCGCGAGCGTCACGGACGGTCCCGTTTGCGAGCAAGGCCATCGGCATGAATCTCGTGGATGCCGCCTGCAGGCTCGCTGCGGGCACGACCCTCGCCGAGCTCGACCTGCCCGTGCCACGGCCCGCGCAGGTCAGCGTCAAGGCGGCGGTACTGCCGTTCGCGCGCTTCCCTGGGGCGGATCCCGTGCTCGGGCCCGAGATGCGCTCGACCGGAGAGGTCATGGCGAGCGCGGCGGACCTTCCGACTGCGCTGGCCAAGGCGGAACGCGCGGCGGGTCGCCCGCTTCCCACGTCCGGCACGGCGTTCCTCTCGGTGCGCGACGAGGACAAGCCTGCGGCAGTGCCCGTTGCGGCCGCGCTCGCCGGTCTCGGATTCGAGCTCGTCGCCACGGAGGGGACGGCGCGGACGCTGCGCGCCGCAGGGCTCGCGATCGGCGAGATCGCGAAGGTGGCGGACGCCGTTGACGAGGAGGAGACCGTCGTCGACCTCGTCCGCAACGGACGGTGCGACCTCGTCATCAACACACCGCAGGGGAGCGGCGCGCGGGCGGACGGCTACCTCATCCGCGAGGCTGCGCTCGTCGCGCGTGTGCCTTGTGTGACGACGATCTCCGGAGCGGCCGCGGCAGTCCACGCCATCGCGAACGCCCGGGCGGAGTCCGCGCTCTCGCTTCAGGAGCGCATCGGGATCGAAGTGTGAACGCTCGCCGCGAGCGACTTCCAGTCGTCGCGAACGAGGCAGTCGGGCCGTACACCCTGATCCGGCTCGAGCGCCGGGGACTCGAACCGGGGGTCCCGGGCCAGTTCTTCATGCTCGAGGCGCCTGGCCGGGTGCTACCTCGCCCGATGAGCCTCTGCCAAGCGCCGCCCGGCGAGCTCGCATTCCTGCTGGAGGCGATCGGCCCGGGAACCCGCGCCCTCTCGACGCTCGCCGCCGGCGACGCGATCAACGTCCTCGGCCCGCTCGGCAACGGCTTCCGACTCGACGTCGAGCGGCCGCTGCTCGTCGCGGGGGGAATCGGGGTCGCGCCGATGCCGTACCTGCTCGAGGCGCTCGGCGGGGGCGCACCGGCGGTCCTCGGGTTCCGGAGCGACCACCATTCCGAGGCGGCGCGGCTCGTGCCGGGTGCACGGGTCGTCGTGGAACCGCGCCTCGTGACCGAACTCGTTCCCGAGGAGCCTCATGACGTGCTCGCGTGTGGGCCGGAGCCGATGCTCGAAGCGGTTCGCGCGCTGGCCCCGAACGCGCAGCTCGCCTGGGAGGCGCCCATGGCCTGCGGCTACGGCGCGTGCTACGGCTGCGTCGTCGAGCGGGAGGGCCACTACGTCCGGCTCTGCGTCGACGGCCCCGTCCTCCAGGACGCGGCGTGATCCCACTTCTGAACGCCTCTGGCTGCCTGGACGCGCTCACGGCGCCCGAGGTCGCCCGGAAACTCGACGCGTTCGTGACGAAGACAGTGACGCCGCTCCCGCGTGAAGGGAACCCGCCGCCACGCATCGCCGAGACGGAGAGCGGGATGCTGAACTCGATCGGGCTCCAGAATCCGGGCATCGACCGCTTCCTTGCGGTGAGTTTGCCTCGCCTCGCGGGGCTTGGAGTTCCGATCTGGGTCTCGGTAGGGGGATTCTCCGCCGCGGACTACGCGGAGACGTGCCAGCAGCTCGATCACCAGGAGGCCGTCGCGACGATCGAGCTCAACCTGTCGTGCCCCAACGTCGAGGAAGCGCCGGAAACGGCCGCTGAGCTCGTGGCGGCCGCGCGTGCGGTCACGACCAAGCCGTTGTACGCGAAGCTCTCGCCTGCCGCGTGGGACGTCGCCGAGTCCGCACGGGCCGTTGCCCAGTCCGGGGCCGACGGACTTTCACTGATCAACACGATCCGCGGACTCGCGATCGACCCCGCGACGGGACGGCCGAAGCTCGCGCGTGGCGCGGGCGGCTACTCCGGGCCGGCGCTGAAGCCGATCGCCCTTGCATGCGTCCAGTCGTGCGCCGAAGCCGTCGACCTCCCCATCGTTGGCATGGGCGGAGTGTTCTCCGGGCGCGACGCAGCAGACCTCGTGAGCGTCGGGGCAAGTGCGGTCGCGCTCGGGACGGTGCTCTTCGTCGATCCCTGGGCAGCTCCGCGCGTCCGCTCGGAGCTCGCGCACGAACTCACCGCCCCGGGGACGGACCGGCAACCGCTCGGGCACGGATCGGTGTCGTCACCGACGCTGTAATCGGTCTGGGCAACACGAAAATCCCTGCAAATCGGCAGAAACAGTTCTGCTTGACCATGTCGGGAACATTGGTAGACTCGTCCGGCTCATGGTCACGACGAAGACGCACGCACAGGCCCCGGCGCGCTCGCTCGACCAGAGGATGGAAGCGCTCCAGCGAGCGAACGACGTCCGGGTCAGGCGCGCGCAGCTGAAGCGTGATCTCAAAGCGGGTCGCGAGAGCATCGAGACGATCCTCCTCGATCCACCCGAGTGGGTCGAGACGGCCAAGGTCTTCGACATGCTCATGGCCGTGCCGAAGTTCGGGCGCGTGAAGGCGGCGCGGCTTCTCAACCAGTGCAGGATCAGCCAGTCGAAGACGGTCGGCGGCCTCTCGGAGCGCCAGCGGACCGAGCTGGTCGAGCTCTTCAACCACCGCGGGTAGGCGCAGCTGCCGTCGGGGCCCGTGTTCGTCGTAACGGGTCCGTCCGGGGCTGGCAAGGGGACGCTGATCCGGGGACTGATCGAGAGGGTGGCCGGCCTGGAGGTCGCGGTGTCGGCTACGACCCGGCCGCAGCGCCCCGGTGAAGTCGACGGCCACGACTACTGGTTCCTGACCGACGACGAGTTCACGCGTCGGGTCGACGACGGCGATTTCCTCGAGTGGGTCTCGTACGTGTCGGGCCGGCGCTACGGCACGCTCGGCTCCGAGATGGAGCGGATCGCCGAGAACGACGCGATCTGCGTGCTCGAGCTCGAGCTCGAAGGAGCGCTCAAGGTGCAGAGCGACGTGCCCGGGAGCATCACGATCTTCATCGCGGCGGACGTCGAGGAGCTCGAGCGCCGCCTGCGCGAGCGAGCGACCGAGAGCACCGGCGAGATCGGCGACCGCATCACCCTCGCGCGCTCGCAGCTCGAGCGCGCGCACGAGTTCCGTTACATGGTGCGAAACGACGAGCTCGAGCGCGCCACGAGCGCCCTAGCGGCCCTTGTCGAGTGCGAGCTCGTGCTCGCAGGTACCATCCCCCGAACATGATTTATCCACGTCTCGACGATCTGCTCGATCAGGTCGGCGGCTCCCGTTACGCGCTCGTGCTCATTGCGGCCAAGCGGGCCCGCCAGATCAACAACTACCACCACCAGCTCGGTGAGGGCATCGGCTTCGAGGAAGCACCGCCCCCGCTGATCGAGTCCCGTTCGAAGAACTACCTCACGATGGCAATGGAGGAAGTCGCGAACGGGAAGATCAGACAGCTCGCACCCGCGAGCTGAGGCAGCGGCGCATGGCGCGCATCCTGCTCGGTGTGACCGGTGGGATCGCGGCCTACAAGGCCTGCACGCTCGTCCGGCTGCTCGTCCGCGCCGGACACGACGTGCACCCCGTGCTCACCGCGGGAGCCGAGCGGTTCGTGGCGGCCGAGACCTTCGCCGCGCTCGCGCGGCGCCCCCCGAGCGACGATCCCTATCCGCATCTGGGGCGGTTCGACCTGCTGGTCGTCGCCCCGCTCACGGCCAACACGCTTGCACGACTGGCCCATGGTCTCGCGGGCGACGTCCTGACCGAGGCCGCACTCGCGCACTCGGGCCCGGTGCTCGTGGCCCCGGCGATGAACACGCGCATGTGGCAGCACCCGGCGACGCAGGCGAACGTCGCGACGTTGCGCTCGCGGGGTGTTCAGGTCGTGGGACCGTCCGAAGGCGAGCTCGCGGAGGGGGAGGAGGGTGTCGGCCGCATGGCCGAGCCCGAGGAGATCCAGCGTCGGATCGAGCAGCTGCTGCGCCCTGCCGGCTTGCTCGCCGGGAGGCGCGTCGTCGTGTCGGCCGGGGGCACCCGCGAGCCGCTCGACGCGGTGCGGTACGTCGGAAACCGCTCCTCGGGTCGCATGGGCGTCGCGCTCGCCGAGGAGGCGGATCGCCGGGGCGCGGACGTCACCCTGCTCGCGGCGAACGTCGCCGTGCCCGCGCCTGCGGGAATCTCACTCGTGGAGACCCCCACGGCGGCGGATCTCGAGCGTGAGGCGCTCGAGCGAGCCGACGCGGACGTGATCGTGATGGCGGCGGCGGTTGCGGACTACCGACCGCAAGCGCCGCTCCGAGGACAAGCGTCTCAAGGACGGAGCCGAATGGACGGTGGCTCTCGAGCCGACGGCAGACGTGCTGGCCGCGATCGGCTCGAGACGACGGGCCGGACAGGTGCTCGTGGGGTTCGCCGCCGATCACGGAGAGCCGGGGTTGGAACGCGCACGCGCGAAGCGGCTCGCGAAGAACGCCGACCTCTTCGTGTTCAACGACGTGAGCCGCTCGGACATCGGCTTCGATACGCCCGACAACGAGGTCGTGGTCGTCTCGGAGCGCGGCGAGCGGACGATCGAGAAGGCCCCGAAGATCGTGGTCGCGGCGGCTGTTCTCGACGAGGTGGAGCGGCTACTCTCGGAAAGATGACCGACGCCGCGCGCGCGGAGGGGCCGGTCGCAGCGCGCTCGGCTGCGAAGGTCGTCGAGCGTGTCGTGGAGAACCTCGAACGCTCGGTGCGGGCGCCGCGGGCAACGCTCGAGCTGTGTGTCCTCTGCCTGATCGCGGAGGGGCACCTCATCATCGAGGACTTCCCGGGCGTGGGGAAGACGATGCTCGCGAAGTCGGTCGCCCGCTCGCTCGACCTGTCGTTCTCGCGCCTCCAGTTCACTCCGGACCTGCTGCCGACGGACGTCACCGGCGTGAACGTCTTCAACCAGCGCTCCGGCGAGTTCGAGTTCCGCCCAGGCCCGGTCTTCGCCAACGTGCTCCTCGTCGACGAGATCAACCGCGCGTCGCCGAAGACGCAGTCCGCCCTGCTCGAGGCCATGCAGGAGGCGCAGGTGACGATCGACGGTGAGACCTACGAGCTCGAGCTGCCGTTCTTCGTCGTCGCCACGCAGAACCCGATCGAGTACGAGGGGACCTACCCGCTCCCCGAGGCGCAGCTCGACCGCTTCACGGCTCGGCTCTCGCTCGGGTACCCGCCCCACGGCGAAGAGGCGCGCATGCTCGCGGAGCAGACGACGAGCCCGCCGCTCGATCAGCTCGTGCCCGTTGCGGATCGCGACGACCTCCTCAGTGCGATCGAGGCGGCGCGAGCCGTCTACGTCGAGGAGAGCGTCGGCCACTACGTCGTGACGCTCGTGCGGCACACGCGCGAGAGCTCGCTCCTCGCGCTCGGCGCCAGTCCTCGCGCAGGGATCGCACTCTTGCGCATGGCCAAGGCCCGTGCGGCGGCTCATGGCCGCGACTACGTCGTGCCCGAGGACGTCCAGAGCGTCGCGCGAGCCGTGCTTTCACACCGCGTGATCGTCGCACCGGAGGCGCGCGCGGCCGGTACTCGCGGCGAGGATGCCATCGAGCGCGCGCTCGCCGAGGCCGTCACACCGCGATGAGCTCCTGGCGCGGGGGTCTGGGCCTGGGCGCCGTCGCACTGGGGGCCGCGATCGCGTCCGGTTCCCGTCCGCTCGGCGTCGTCGGTCTCGGCTTCCTCCTGGCGTGGGGCGCGACCTGGCTATGGACCTGGCTTGCGGAGCGACCCGTCGCGCTCTCGCTCGACGTGCGTCCCGAGTCGGCGACGGAGGGCGATCGCGTCGTACTCGTCGCGGAGCTGAGCCGCACGTCGCGGGTCCTGCTCGGCTCGAGCTCGGTCGAGCTGGAGATCGGCCGGTTCGGACCTCGGTCTCTGCGCCTTCGGGGCCATGGGCGCGTCCTCTCGGCCGAGCTCGACCTCGGGCGCATGGCGCGCGGGATCCATGCGATCGATACAGCTGAGGTCGTGGTCGGCGATCTCCTCGGTCTGGCGTCCGTCAAGCCGCCGGTCTCGTTCGAGCGGACGACGCTCGTCGTCCGGCCCCGGCTCGTCGCGCTCGACGGCCTGTTCTGCGACGCCGGCATCGTCGGCGGCGACGGACGGAGGCTGCTCCTGCGGCGTGCCGCCGGATTCGACTTCCACTCGGTCCGCGAGTACGAGCAGGGCGAGTCGCTGCGCCGCGTGCACTGGCCGACGAGCGCCCGTCGCGGACAGCTCATGGTCAAGGAGCTCGAGGACACGTCGCACGACGGGGTGGTCGTCCTCCTCGACTGCGACCCGGTGGGGGTCGTCGGCACCGCTCCCGACTCGAGCTTCGACGCGGCCGTTCGCATTGCCGGATCGATCCTGCAGGCGCATGCCCTCCGCGGCCGCGCCGCGACGCTCGTGTCGACGGGGAGGGGGGCCGTGCCGGTTCCCGTGCGCTCGGCGCACGCCGAGCTGGGCGGAGCCGTCATGACCCTCGCCGCCGCGCTGCCCGACGCCCCCTGCGGCCTGGCGCGGGCCTTGGGCGGCATTACGGCGAAAGCCGGCGCCGGCGAGCTGACCGTCGTCACCGCCACGCGCGATGCGGCGGCATTCGCGGCTGTGCTCTCCGTCGCGGCGCGGCGGTCCGTCTCCGTCGTCTGGGTCGACTCGGCGAGCTTCGCCGCTCGGCCGACGAGGGGAGAGCCAGGCGTGCTGCGGCTCGCGGCGAATGGCGTGCCGACCGCAGTCGTCCGTGCGGGAGACGACCTCGAACGCGTGCTCTCCGCGCGGACGATCGGAGCTACCGCGCATGGCTAGGACGCTCGTCGCAGCGATCGTCGCGGCGCTCGCCGTCACCGCGGCGTGGCTCAGCCTCGAGCAGCCGCGCAGAATCGGCGAGGCGCTCGCGATCGCAGCGCTCGCGATCGCACCTGCGCTCGTGCCTTCCGGGAGAGTTCGGGCGCTGACGCTCGTCCCGGCGACGCTCGCGGCGAGCTGGCTCGCGTTCGGCGCGCAGCCCTGGGAGCTTGTGCCATTCCGCGACGAGCGCGTGCTCGCGCCGATGCTCCGTGACGTCGGGACCGGGGTCGTCGACTTCTACGGCGTGTTCCTGCCGTTCGTACCGGTTCGGAACCCCGAGATGCACTCGCTCGTGCTGTGCGCCGTCTTCGGCTTCACGCTCGCGGTCGCGCTTCTCGTCGCCGCCCGACGGCCGATGGCAGCCTCCGCCGTCGCGGTGGCCGGCGTCGGCTGGCCTGCGACGCTGTCCGGAGGAAGTGCGATCGCGTTCGGCACCGCTGCGCTCGTCGCGGGACTCGCGATCCCGCTCGTTCTGCGGGCGAGCTCGCTGAGGACGCTCGCTGCGGGAGCCGCGATCGCTGCGCTCGTCGTCGTCGGGGCGGCTTCGGCCTCGTCGGTGACCACGCTCGGCCGCGATGCGGCGCTCGACTGGGAGAGCTGGGACCTGCGCGGGCCTGCGCACGAGGCGAGCGCGGTGCGGTTCGTGTGGGACTCGAACTACTCGGGGATCACGTTCCCGCCGACGAAAACCGTCGTCCTCCGCGTGGAGGGGCCGACCTTGCCGAACTACTGGCGGACGACGACGCTCGATCTCGTGTCCAACAACCACTGGAGCGAAGACCTCTTCTGGCTCGATCAGGTCGACGGCGAGAAGCCGTGCGCTGCAGCTGCCGCAGCTCGTTCCGGCGAGGGCCGCAAAGCCCGCGAACTGGCTCGAGCAGACCGTTCAGGTCGAGGCGCTCGTCGACGACCACCTCGCCGCGGCCGGCACGCCGGTCGGACTCGATGCAAGCCGCTTCGGAACCGTCTTCCAGCTCTCGGGAGGCGTCCTGCGGGTCCGCGATCCCGTGCGAGCAGGTCAGCGCTACAGGGTGTGGAGCTACGCGCCGGACCCTGCTCCGCGTGCACTAGCAGCGGCGCCGGCCCGGACACCCCCTGCCGCCACGCGCTTCCTCGAGGTGGACGGTCGCGTCTTCCCCGGGTTCGCGACTCCCCGGCGCGAGCAGGCGATGCAGGCGTTCCTGCGCGATCCGTCGTACCTGGGCTACGGCTGGCAGCGCACGCTCTACGAGGTCGCGCACCGCGTGGCTCGGAGGGCGACGACGCAGTACGGAGCCGTGCTGGCGCTCGAGTCGTGGTTCCGGCAGACAGGAGGGTTCCGCTACGACGAGTCGCCTGCCCGCACGTCCGGCCCGCCGCTCGTCGCCTTCGTGACACGGACGAAAGCCGGGTACTGCCAGCACTTCGCCGGCGCGATGGCACTGATGCTCCGATTGCTCGGGATCCCCGCGCGCGTCGCCGTGGGGTTCACGAGCGGCACGCGTGACGGCGACACCTGGGTCGTCACCGACCACGACGCCCACGCGTGGGTCGAGGTCTGGTTCGCCGGACAGGGGTGGGTTCCGTTCGACCCGACACCCGGGCGCGGGACGCTCGGCGGCGACTACTCGTTCGCTTCCGGCTCCCGGGCGGCTCGTCGCGGCGCTGCGGCGCGGACAGCTCTCCGGGAAGGTGCATGCGGGGCCGACGCGACTTCCGGACGTGAGCGACCTCGGGCCGACGACCGCCACGTCGGCCGAGCGCGCACCGTGGCTCGTGGGCATCGGGCTCGCCCTCGCGGTGGTCTGGATGCTCGTGGTCGGCATCGGCAAGGCCGTGCGCCGTCGCCTCCGCTACCTCTCGCGCGATCCGAGGCGCGTGGCGACTGCCAGCCGGCAGGAGCTCGAAGGGTTCCTGAGGGATCAGGGGGTCGCGGTCGGCGCGAACACGACGCTGGCGTCGTTGCAGCGCGCGGTACGGCTGGAGCTCGGTCTCGAATCCGGGGCTTTCGCCATCGCCGTCGCTCGTGCGCGCTATGGGCCGCCGGGGAGCGTCGAGCAGGGAGCACGAACGGCACGCGTGGAACTCCGGAAGCTGCTGGCTGCAGCCCGTCGAGACCTGTCCATCTGGGCCCGTTTCCGCGGGTTCGTGTCGCTCCGGTCGCTCCGCTCCGACGGGTCGGCGTGAGCGAGACGTATGACCTCTTCCAGCTCGGCCGGAGCCACCTGCGGAACGGCATGCCCGCTCAGGCGACGGTACCGCTCGAGAAGGCGAAGCGGAACGAGCCGACGTCGCGCTCGATCCGAGAGGCACTCGGCATCGCGTACTTCCGAATCAGGCGCTGGGAGGAGGCCGAGGCCGAGTTTCGTGCCCTCGTCGAGCTCGATCCCTCCGACGAGTTCGCGCACTACGCGCTCGGCCGAACGCTCGTGAATCAGGGCCGCCGCCAGGAAGCGACCCCGCACATCAAGCTCGCACGCTCACTGCGCCCGCGGGCAGCAGACGGCGACACGCTCGAGTAGCCGTGCGGGCCGTCGTCCAGCGCGTCGCCGAGGCCTCGGTCTCGGTCGGCGGGGAGCCGGTCGCGGAAATCGCAACCGGCGTCGTCGTGCTGCTCGGCATCGCGACCGCGGACACGAGCGCCGCCGCAGAGCGCCTCGCCCGGAAGGTCGCCCGGCTTCGGATATTCGAGAACGAGGACGGGCGCTTCGACCGCTCGCTCCTCGACGTCCGAGGAGCGGCGCTCGTCGTCAGCCAGTTCACGCTCATCGCCGACACTGCGAAAGGGAACAGGCCGAGCTTCGCGGGCGCTGCCGAAGCCGGCGAGGCCGAGTCGCTCTATGAGCGCTTCTGCGACGCACTCGGCGCCGAGGGTGTCGAGGTCGCCCGAGGTGTGTTCGGCGCGCGCATGCTCCTCGCGCTCGTCAACGATGGGCCGGTGACGATCGTCCTGGACGCCTGAGTGCCGCTCTCCGCGTTCCTTCTCGTCCTCGCGGCGGCCGTGCTTCACGCGGGCTGGAACGTGATCCTCGCACGCGCTGCCGATATCGCAGCAGCGACGACGGTCGCGCTCGGGCTCTCCGTGCTCCTCTTCGCGCCCGTGGCGGTCCTGACCTGGGACGTCGATGCGGCCGCGCTCCCGTGGATCGCGGCGTCCGCTCTGCTGGAGATCGCGTACTTCGCGCTGCTCACGACGGCGTACGGACGGTCGGACCTGAGCCTCGTGTATCCGGTGGCGCGGGGGAGCGCACCGGTGTTCGTCCTCGTGGGCGCAGCGGTCGTCGGCACGACCATCGGCTGGATTCAGGCCGTCGGTGTTCTCCTCGTCGGCGGCGGGATCGTCCTCGTACGCGGCCTCTCGGGCGACGCCGACGCGGCCGGACTCCTGCTCGCGCTCGCGATCGGTGTCTCGATCGCGGGCTACACCCTCGTCGACAAGGAAGGTGTCGAGCACGCGCGAGTCATCCCGTACTTCGAGCTCGTCCTCGTGCCCGTTGCCATCGCTGCTCTCGCCTGGCACGCCACACGCGGCCGACTCCCACGCGTTCGGGCCGCGATCGGATGGACGACCTTCGGCGCTTCGATCTTCGCGTTCGCGGCGTACGCGTTCGTGCTTGCCGCGCTGACGCTCGCCTCGGCGCCTGCGGTGGCGGCGGTGCGCGAGACGAGCGTCCTTTTCGCGGTCGCGCTCGGAGCGATAGTCCTCCACGAGCGGGTCGACCGCGCGCGAGCAGTCGGCGCCGCGGCCGTCGTCGTGGGAGTTGCCCTGGTGGCGCTTGGCTAGTCGTTGCGACTGCGGCCGCAGAGCGGCCGCGCTTTAGGGATCCTCCGCGACCGGGATCTGCGCTCGCAGATCCCGGTCTTGCGGACAACGGGTGCTATCGTTCTGCCACCACATTTCACCGGCTTCACGAAATGGGCGCGTCGCGCCCATTTTTGTTGAGAGGAGCAGTGCACCTAGACCGATGCACAGAGACCGATGCAGGTAGACCGTTGAGCACCACGTTCGCCAAAGAACGCACGCTGCAGGACGAGATCGCACCGGCGGTCGAGTCGCGCGTGCCGGGTGTCGAGGTCCTCGCCGTCGAGCTGCCGTCGCCGAGCCGGATCCGCGTCTACGTCGACCATGAGGACGGCGTCGACCATGCGCTCTGCGAGCGCGTCACCTATGCGCTCGACGCCTACCGGTCGGAGTACGCGATCGAGGTCTCCTCGCCGGGGCCGGACCGTCCGCTCCGTAAGCCCGAGCACTTCGCCGACGCTGTCGGCGCGCGCGTGTCGATACGGGTCGAGGGGGGTCGAAAGAACCGTTACCGCGGGCTTCTCACCGAGGCTGGCGATGACGCCATCACACTCGAGGCCGGGGATGCCGGCGAGATCCACATCCCGTACGACGCAATCGTGCGGGCAAATCTGATCGACGAGGGGTTGACGACATGAGCCAGGAGATCATCGAGGGCATTCAGGCGATCGAGCGGGAGAAGGGCATCGAGGAAGGCGTCCTCATCACCGCACTCGAGGACGCCCTCCGTGCCGCCTACAAGAAGACGCCGGGCGCGACCCGCCATGCCGAGGTCAAGCTCGACGGCGTCGGTGAGTTCCGCGTCTTCGGGATCGAGATCCCCGGGGACATCGAGACGCGGCTCGTCGAGGAGGCGCGCGAGGCGCGCATCCTCGAGCTCGAGCAGCTCGAGGAGGAGACCGGCGAGCGCCAGCACACGCTCATCACCGACGAGGACCTCGAGCTCGACTGGTCACAGGTACCCGCAGACCAGATCGTGCGCACCGACGTGACTCCCGACAACTTCGGCCGCATCGCCGCGCAGACGGCGAAGCAGGTCATCCAGCAGCGGATCCGGGAGGCGGAGCGGGCGATCATGTACGAGGAGTACGTCGACCGCCAGGGCGAGGTCGTGACCGGCATCGTCCAGCAGGCGGGCGACCGTAACAACGTGCTCGTCGACCTCGGTCGCGTCGAGTCGCTCCTTCCGCGCTCCGAACAGGTGGACGGCGAGCGCTACGAGCAGGGGAGCCGCATCAAGGCCGTCATCGCCGAGGTTCGCTCGGGGACGAAGGGGCCGCAGGTCATCCTCTCGCGGCGCGACCCCGAGCTGATCCGGGCGCTCTTCGAGCTCGAGGTGCCCGAGATCGCCGACGGCCTGGTCGAGATCCGCGGCGTGGCGCGCGAGCCGGGCTACCGGTCGAAGATCGCCGTCGAATCGCACATGCAGGGTGTCGACCCGGTCGGCGCGTGCGTCGGCCCGCGTGGCTCCCGCGTGCGCATGGTCGTCTCGGAGCTCCGCGGCGAGAAGATCGACATCATCCCGTGGAACACGGAGCCCGCGCGCTTCGTCGCGAAGGCGCTGTCGCCCGCGCGCGTCCGCGAGGTCTACATCGACGACGAGACGAAGGAGGCGACGGTTGTCGTCCCCAACGACCAGCTCGCACTCGCGATCGGCAAGGAGGGTCTGAACGCCCGTCTCGCCACGCGGCTCACGGGCTGGAAGATCGACATCCAGTCCGAGCAGGAGTTCGCCCAGGCAGAGGCCGAGCTCGCATACGCGGGATCCGAGGACGGCGAGGAGTTCTCGGGGCGCTGCGCCGCAGTGCTCTCGAACGGCAAGCGCTGCCCGAACGCCGCGTTGCCGGGTTCCCGCTACTGCGGTGTCCCCGCGCACCAGGCGCTCGTGAACCAGCCGGCTGCGGCGGAGCGAGCCGTCGGAAGGCGACGAGGAGGCTGCGGAGGAGGCTGTCGAGATCGAGGCGATCGCCGAGGCGATCGAGGAGGCCGAGGAGGTCGCCGAGGTGGAGGAGGAGATCGCAGCCGTCGAAGCCGAGCTCGAGGTCGCTGCCGTCGTCGAGGACGCGCTGCCCTCGGAAGAGGAGACCCGCGAGGAGGCCTGAGGGCCTCTGCGGTTCTAGACTGGACGACTGATGGCCGACGGACGCAAGGGACCGAACCGCCCGATCCGACCCCGCGGGGGAACCGGTGGACGGAAGCGGCGCGTGGTCATCGAGGGTGGGGGAGGGCGAAGCGCCGGCCGCCAGGCCCGCGATCGCTCGAGCGCGCCCCCGCAGCCGCGTCAGGCGCCGGCACCTCCTCCCACCGGCCCGATCACGGTCGAGTCCGGCGTCACCGTCAAGGACCTGTCGCAGGCGCTCGGCGTCCCCATGCCCGAGCTCATCAAGATCCTGATGGGCATGGGCCAGATGCGGACGGCGACGCAGTCGCTGTCCGACGAGGAGGTCGAGATCATCGGCACGGAGCTCGAGCGGGTGATCACGATCAAGCACGCTGCCGAGGAGGAGCTCGAGCCCGCGTCGTACGACGACGCCGAGGCGGACCTCGTCCCTCGGCCGCCGGTCGTCACCATCATGGGCCACGTCGATCACGGCAAGACGACGCTGCTCGACGCGATCCGCGAGGCCGCGGTCGTCGAGACCGAGGCCGGAGGGATCACGCAGCACATCGGCGCGTACCAGGCCGAGGTCGACGGCCGGCGCATCACGTTCCTCGACACGCCCGGCCACGAAGCGTTCACCGCCATGCGCGCGCGCGGCGCCAAGGTCACCGACATCGCGGTGCTCGTCGTGGCCGCGGACGACGGCGTCATGCCGCAGACGAAGGAGTCGATCTCGCACGCACGCGCGGCCGAGGTGCCGATCGTCGTCGCCGTGAACAAGATGGACATTCCGGACGCGAACGTCGACCGTGTGAAGAGCGAGCTCGCGGCCGAGGGCCTTCAGCCGGAGGACTGGGGCGGGACGACACAGTTCTCGGCCGTTTCGGCGAAGCAGAAGGAGAACCTCGACGACCTGCTCGAGAAGATCCTGCTCGTCGCCGATGCCGAGCTCGACCTGCGCGCGAACGCCGGGGCGGAGGCCTCGGGCGTCGTCATCGAGTCGCGTCTCGACGTCGGCCGCGGACCGGTCTCGACCGTGCTCGTGCACCGAGGGACGCTCCGCGTCGGTGACGCCGCCGTGGCCGGTGACGCATCCGGCAAGGTGCGCGCGCTCTACGACTACCGCGGGGAGAAGGTGAAGCAGGCGGGACCGGGAGAGCCGGTCGAGGTTCTCGGCTTCGACCATCCGCCGGCAGCGGGCGAGTTCGTCCGGGTCGTCGAGCACGAGCGCCAGGCGAAGCACTTGGCGAACATCCGGGCGGAAAGGCTTCGGCGCGAGCAGCTCGCGCAGCGTCCGCGCCGTAAGGTCTCGCTCGAGTCACTCCACGACGACCTGCAGGCCGGCGAGGTTCAGGACCTGAATATCGTGCTGAAGGGCGACGTGCAGGGCTCTGTCGAGGCACTCGTCGGCGAGCTCCAGAAGATCCAGCACCCGGAGGTGCGCGTCAACGTCATCCACACGGGTGTGGGCGGCATCACCGAGAACGACATCAACCTCGCATCCGCCTCCGACGCGCTCGTGGTCGGCTTCAGCGTCCGGCCGAGCGCCGATGCGCGTGCGCTCGCCGAGCGCGAGGGCGTCGACATCCGCACGTACCGCGTCATCTACCAGCTCACCGAGGACATCCAGAAGGCGCTCGTCGGGATGCTCTCACCGGTCGAGACCGAGGAGACCCTCGGCGAGGCGGAGGTACGCGCGCTGTTTCGCGTCTCGCGTCTCGGGACGATCGCGGGCTGCATGGTCACCTCGGGCGTCGTGCGCCGCGGAGCGCGCGTACGGGTGGTGCGCGACGGCACGGTCATCTACGAGACGTCGATCTCCCAGCTCAAGCGCTTCAAGGACGACGCGCGCGAGGTGAGCGAGGGCTTCGAGTGCGGCATCCTCCTCGAGGGCTTCAACGACGTGAAGGAAGGCGACGTGCTCGAGGCATACGAGACGCGTGAGGTCGAGCGCACCGATCTCGACACACCCGCCGCACCGCCGCCTCCCGCAGCTGACGACGACGAGTAGCGCGTCCGCCGTGGCCACCGGCTACGTCGGGATCCTCACGGTGGAACTCCACTTTCCCGACTCGGGCTCGCTCAAGGGCAAGCGGAAGTACGTGAAGTCGGCGAAGGCGCACTTGCACGACCGCTTCGGCGCATCGGTGGCCGAGGTCGACCATCACGAGCTGTGGCAGCGCTCGACGCTCGCGGTCGCGTGTGCGACCCGCGAGCACGGCGAGCTCCAGGCGCTCCTCGACGCCGTCGAGAGATATCTCGGGTCGCAGGCGTGGGAGCTCGTGCGCTCCGACCGGGAGGTGGTCGTCCCTGGCGAGCGGTAGCAGTGGGGGAGGCGGCCGAAAGAGGCGCGTGAACGAGGCGATCCGGCACGTCCTCTCCGAGACCATCCCGACGCTGAAGGATCCTCGTATCGGCTTCGTGACCGTGACCGGCGTCGTGACCGCCACGGGGTACGAGCACGCCACCGTCTACATCAGCGTGCTCGGGGACGACGCGGAGCAGGAGCGGACCCTCGAGGGTCTGCGAGCAGCGCACGGAGTGCTCCAGACGCATGTCGCGCGTCGCCTCGGCACCCGGCGGACTCCGGTCCTGAGGTTCGAATACGATCCCGCGATCGAGAGGGGGGTTCGGCTCACGAAGATCATCGACGAGCTCACGCCCTCGGAGCCCGAGCCCGATGTCGAACCAGACTGACATGCAGGCGGTCGTAGCCGCCATCCGCGAGAACGAGCGGTTCGTCGTGACGTCGCACGAGGCGCCGGACGGAGACGCCCTCGGGTCGGTGCTCGCGACGGGCCTCGCGCTCCGCGAGCTGGGGAAGGACGTCGTGATGTTCCTCGGCGGCCCGGCGCCGCTCCCCGGCGAGTACCGCTTCCTGGAGCTCGAGAGACAGGGGCTCCAGCGCCAGCGTCCCGGCGACTTCGGCGAGCGCATCCTCGTCGCCGTGGACTGCGCGAGCGCGAGCCGCGTCGGCGCCGAGCCCGGCGTCGTCGACGCCGCGTCGTTCACGGTCAACATCGACCACCACCACGACAACCCGCGCTTCGGCGACGTCAATCTCATCGTGCCCGACGCCTCCTCCACCGGCGAGGTGCTTGCGGACGTCCTCCGGGAGCTCGGTGTCAGCCTCACGCCTCAGATCGCGGAGGCCCTGTACATCGCGCTCGTGACCGATACGGGGCGGTTCCAGTACGCGAACACCAGCCCGAAGGCGCTCCGCCTCGCGGCCGACCTCGTCGAGGCCGGCGCAGACGTCAATCGGGTCTTTCAGGGTGTCTACGAGAACGTCCAGTTCGCAAAGCTCAAGCTGCTCGCGCGGGCGCTCGAGCGGGCCCAGGTGCTCGAGGGCGGCGAGATCGTCGTCTCGCACCTCCTGCGCGGCGACTTCGAAGCCGTCGGAGCAACCGAGCCGTACTCCGAGGGCATCATCGACGTCCTCCGCTCGGTGGAGGGCTCCGCCGTGTCCGCGCTGATCCGCGAGCCACCGCGCGACGGTGCGCCCGCGCGGAAGGTGTCGCTTCGGTCTTCGGTCGACGAGGTCGACGTCAGTGCGATCGCGCGCAAATCGGGTGGGGGAGGCCATCGCGAGGCTGCTGGGTTCTCGAGCGACCTCTCCGTCGACGAGATCACCGAGTTCATCGTGCGCGAGGTGACGGCCCAGGTCGGATCTCCCGCGGGGCGCTAGTGCCGCCTCGCGCGCTCACGCCGAACGGTGTGATCCTCGTGGACAAGCCGGCGGGACCGACGTCGTTCGCGATCGTCGCGGCCACGCGCCGACGGACGGGCGCACGGACCGGCCACGCCGGAACGCTCGACCCGTTCGCGACCGGCCTGCTTCTTCTCCTTTCGGGAGCGTCGACCCGACTGCAGCCGCAGTTCGTCGGGCTGCCGAAGCGCTACGAGACCACGGTCGACCTCACCGCGCGGACGACGACCGGCGACATCGACGGCGATCGCGTCGACGAGCACGAGCCACCTGCTCCCTACGAGCTCGAGGAGTCGCTCGACCGCCTGCGCGGCGCGGTCGATCTCCCGATCCCGGCGGCCTCGGCCGTGAAGATCGACGGCCAGCGCGCGTACGCGCTCCATCGCAGGGGCGTCGCCGTGGAGATGCCCGTCCGCACGATGCACGTCCACGAGCTCCGCCTCGACAGCTACGAGAGCGGTGTCGCGTGCGTGGAGCTGCACGTCTCGTCCGGCACGTACGTGCGGGCGATCGCCGAGGCGCTGGGTGGGCACTGCGTCGAGCTGCGCCGGACCGAGATCGGCCCGTTCCACGTCGACGAGGCGGATCCGGAGCGGATCATCGAGCCCGAGGACGCACTCGCGAGGCTCGCATGAGGGTTGCTCGCGATCCGGCCGAGCTCGATATCCGCCCGCGCGCAGTCGCGATCGGGAGCTTCGACGGCGTTCACCGAGGCCATCGCGCCGTGATCGACACGGTTCGGGCGACCGGGCTCGAGCCGACCGTCATCACGTTCGACCCGCACCCGCGGATCGCGCTCGGCAACCGGGTCGAGCTGCTGACGACGCTCGAACGGCGGGTCGAGCTCCTCGGCGAGGCCGGCGTGAACGACGTCCTCGTGGCCTCCTTCACACCCGAGCTCCAGCAGCTGACGCCCGATGAGTTCGCGGACCGCTACCTGCGTGCCACCGGCGTCGAGACCGTCGTCGCGGGGGCCGACTTCCGCTTCGGCGTGCGGCGGTCGGGCGACCTCGCGCTCCTCGAGAGGCTCGGGTACGAGGTGCTCGTCGTCCCCGAGCTGGCCGGCGTGTCCTCGACCGCCATCCGTGCGGCGTCTCGCAGAAGGCGACGTACGCGCTGCGGCCGCCATGCTCGGCCGCCCGTTCGAGCTCGACGGCGTCGTGGTCGCGGGCGACCAGCGCGGTGGGACGCTCGGCTACCCGACGGCGAACCTGCGCCTCGAGCCGGATCTCGCGTGCCCGGCGTACGGGATCTACGCGGGGTCGGCCTCGGCCATCGTGCGGCGATCTCCATCGGGACGAATCCGCACTACGGCGGCTCGGAGCGGAGGATCGAGCCGTACCTCCTCGACTTCGACGGCGATCTGTACGGAAAGCGCCTCGTGGTCGAGCTGTGGGAGCGCTTGCGGGACGAGGCCGTCTTCGAGTCCGAGGCGGCGCTCGTCGAGCAAATCGCCTCCGACGTCGAGGCCACGAAGCTCGCCCGGAGGCCGTAACGCGATAGCTAGCGTTGAGCGGGTGACCGCGCACAACGGCCAGCCGCTCATCCACGCCCGCGACCTGGTGAAGCGCTTCGGCGACTTCGTCGCCGTCGACGGCATCGACTTCGACCTCCAGCGAGGCGAGGCGTTCGGCTTCCTCGGCCCGAACGGCGCCGGGAAGACGTCCACGATGCGGATGATCGGGTGCGTGTCTCCCGTCACCGACGGGACGCTGCGGGTTCTCGGCATGGACCCGGCGCGCGACGGCTCGAAGATCCGCGGGCGCCTCGGCGTCGTCCCGCAGCAGGACACGCTCGACATGGAGCTCACCGTCCGCGAGAACATCATCATCTACGGCCGCTACTTCGGGCTGCCGCGCAAAGAGCTCGGGCCGCGCGCCGACGAGCTGCTCGACTTCGTCGAGCTCACCGAGCGCGCGAACGACAAGGTCGAGCCGCTCTCGGGCGGGATGAAGCGCCGGCTGACCATTGCGCGCTCGCTCGTGAACGAGCCGGAAGTCCTCCTGCTCGACGAGCCGACCACGGGGCTCGACCCGCAGGCACGTCACGTCGTCTGGGACCGCCTGTACCGGCTGAAGCGACAGGGTGTGACGCTGCTCCTGACGACGCATTACATGGACGAGGCCGAACAGCTCTGCGACCGCCTCGTCGTCATGGACCACGGCAAGATCGTGGCGGAGGGCTCGCCACGGGACCTCATCGAGCGCTACTCGACCCGCGAGGTCGTCGAGCTCCGCTTCGACGACGGAAGCCGCCCTGACGATCTCGGATACTGGACGGACGGGCTGGTCGAGCGTGTCGAGCCGCTCCCGGACCGGGTGCTGCTGTACACGGACGACGGCGACGCGGCTTCCCACGGGCTGCACGAGCGCGGGCTCGTCCCCGAGAGCGTCATGGTCAGGCGGAGCACGCTCGAGGACGTCTTCCTGCACCTGACCGGGCGGAGCCTCATCGAATGAGCACCGCTCGCTCTTGGCTCGCGGTCGCCAGCAGACCAGCAAACGGAAACCATGTTTCCTCCCGCGAGGCCGCCTTCTTCTCGAAGTCGCGGAGAACCTCCCGGTTCCCCGCACCCCTCCACGCTCATCGGATGCGAGGCATCCAATGAGCTCCTTGACGCTCGCTTTCAGGCCGCTCGAGTTCTTCATGACGCAGTACCGGCGCATGTGGCGCGGCAACGTCGTCACGAGCATCGTCTCGCCGGTCGTCTACCTCCTCGCGCTCGGCGTGGGGCTCGGGGTCTTCGTCGACCGCTCGGCGGAGCTCCCGAACGGCGTCTCGTACCTCGAGTTCGTCGCGCCCGGCCTCATGGCGGCGACCGCCATGCAGATCGCGTCGTTCGAGGCGAGCTGGCCCGTGCTGTCCGCGATCAAGTGGGACCGCCAGTACCACGCGATGCTCGCGACGCCGCTGCGGGTCCGCGACGTCATCCTGGGCCACCAGGCGTACTTCACCTTTCGGCTGGTCCTGACCGCGACGGTCTATTTCGTCGTGATCACGGCGTTCGGCGCGGTCGAGTCGCCGCTGGGAGTGCTCGCGATCCCCGTGACGGTGCTCGTGGGCCTCGCCTTCACGGCGCCGCTCGCCGCCTGGGCCGCGCACACGCAGACCGAGGTCTCGTTCATCGCGATCTTCCGCTTCGTGATCCTCCCGATGTTCCTCTTCTCGGGCACGTTCTTCCCGATCTCGAGTCTGCCGAAGGCGCTCGAGGTGATCGCCTGGTTCACACCGCTCTGGCACGGCGTCACGCTCTGCCGTGACCTGACGCTCGGCAACGTCGTACCGGCCGACCTCCTCCACGTCGCGTACCTGCTGGCGTTCGTCGCGGCCGGTCTCGCCGCCGCGACGTTCACGTACAGCCGGAGGCTCGTCGTATGAGCGAACTCGTCGCACGCGCCCGCCTGACGGTGCCGCGCCGGCCTGCCGCTCGGCGGCCTCCTGATCATCGAGCGCAACGTCATGGTCTACCGCCGGACGTGGATGATCCTCTTCTCCGGCTTCTTCGAGCCGCTCTTCTACCTCTTCTTCTTCGTCTACCCGCTCCAGGAGTTCATCGGCGACGTCACGTTCGAGGGGGAGACGATCGAGTACGCGGCGTTCGTCGCCCCGGCGCTGCTCGCTTCCTCCGCGATGAACGGTGCGTTCTACGACGCCACGAACGTCTTCTGGAAGCTGCGCTACGGGAAGGTGTACGACTCCATCCTCGCGACGCCGATCGGGCCGAAGGACGTCTCCGTCGGCGAGACGATCTGGGCGGTCGTCCGCGCGATGCTCTACTCGACGGCGTACCTCATCGTCATCGCCCTGCTCGGGCTCGTCGAGTCGCCGTGGGCGATCCTCGCGCTGCCGGCCTGCTTCGTCATCGGCTTCGGGTTCGCGGGCGCCGGCATCGCCGCGGTCACCTGGATGCGGACGTGGAAGGACTTCGACCTGATCCAGCTGATCATGCTGCCGATGTTCATGTTCTCGGCGACCTTCTATCCCATCTCGGTCTATCCGCAGGTCCTCGAGTGGATCGTCCGCTGCCTGCCGCTGTACCACGGGATCGAGCTCGTCCGGTCGCTCACGACCGGCACCGTCGGGCCGTTCCAGCTCGTCAACGTCGCCTACCTCCTGACGATGGGCCTGATCGGCCTGTACCTGTCCTCGCGGCGGATCGACAAGCTGCTACTGAAGTAGCGCCGCTCCGCTCCGGCGAGGGTCGCCCGCCGCGCCGGCGCGCCCGACGCAGGAGACGCCGCCGAAGTAGTGATGGAGCCGATCCCAGCGGCGGACGGTGCGTCCGCCTTCCTCGAGCTCCGTGAGAGCGGTCTCGTCGACTCCAGGCTCGGCGTCGACGAGCTCGGAGATGGGGTGGACCCGCGGAAGACCCACGGCGGTCTCCGCGTCGAGGCCCTCGTCGAGGATCGCCGCGAGCACGGTCGCGAGTGCCGTGCGCAGTCGGGTGGCGCCTGCTGCGCCGATCGCGAGCTCGAGACCGTTGGCGTCGAAGGCGAGCGTCGGCGCCATACGGCTCTCGAGATGGTCCCCCGGAGCGGGCTCGCCGTGGGCGATGTCGGACTCGCCGAGGAGGTTGTTCAGCTGGACGTCGAAGCCCGGGACCCACACGCCCGCGCCGACGCCGAGCGAGTGCGTGAGCACGCAGGCGCGGCCGTGACCGTCGACGGCGACCATGTTCGTCGTGTGCTCGCCACCGACCGGCGCCGGCTCGAGCGCCTCGACGAGCGCGAGGACGCGCTCGGCGCCGGTCAGGTCTCGCAGCGTCGGCAGGCGCGGGAGCAGCTGCGGGACTCCGGAGAGACCCCCGCGAGTAGCGACGCGCCTCCCCGCGTACTCGACGACGACCGCGTCGCGCCACTGCGGACGGTACGAGGCGAGATCAGCGGCCTGAAGAACGACGCCGTCGACCGCCAGGAGCGCCTCGGCCAGCGAACCGCCGTAGACGCTCGCGGCGCCCTCCTCGGTCAGCGCTTCGAGAGTCTCGACGAGCCCGGGCTGGACGAGGGTCTCGCCCTCGCCGAGGGTGCGTCCGTCGCGGGTGTAGAGAGCGGCGCCACGCTCGAGGGAGAGCAGCCCGCCGAGCATCTCGAGCGTGCTCGCGTGCATCTCGGGCAGCTGGACGCCGGATCGTGCCAGGGCCAACGCCGGCTCGCACAGCCGTTCCCACGGAAGCCGCCCCAGCCGCTCCCAGAGCTCACCCAGAGCAGCGGGCAAGCCCGGAACGGCGCACGAGCCGGCGCCGATCGCGTAGACGACGGGCTCGTCGCCGAACGGGATCTCGAGCTCGACGAGGTCGCCCGACGCTGCTGGAACGGCGGCGAAGCCGTCGAGCTGGGCGACGCGCGTCCCGTCGAATGCGATGGCATGGCATCCGGCGAGGAGGCCGCTCATCACGGTCTCGGCCACGCAGGACGCGAGCGCCATCGCGACGACTGCGTCGGCAGCCGTGCCGCCGTCCGCGAGAATCTCCGCGCCGGCAGCGGCCGTCGCCGGATGCCCGGCCGCGACGCCAGCCCTCATGGGCGCAACGCTACTTGCAGTCGATCGGTCCGGGCGGCGGGCCGGCGAACGGTCCCAGCCGGAACGTGAGATCGCGGAGCGGCCACCAGACGGCGAACACCTTGGCGAAGATCGCGTCGCCGAGCACGGGGCCGAACGTCCGGCTGTCGATCGCGCCGGTGCGGTTGTCGCCGAGGAGGAAGTACTGCTCGTTGGGGACGGTGACCTCCTTGAACGGCGGCGTCGTGATGTCGTCGATCTTGACGTCGTCCACGAAAACCGTTCCCGCGCGTCCGACGACCGTCTCTCCCGGCCCTGCCACCACGCGGAGCAGGAGCGTGCGGTCGTCGGCGTCCTCGTCGGGGACGACCGCGCCCTCCTCCGTGACGGCAGCATGAACGGCAACGACGTCGCCGGGACTGGGATCAGCCCAGAGTCGGTAGCTCACGCCCTGCGCGAGCACGCGCCCGTTGCACGCAGGAATCGTGGTCGCCATGGACGCCGAGTCGTCCGGCCCGACGGGGACGAGCAGTTCCGCGAAGTCGAGGACGACGAGCACGGCGACGGCGATGACCACGATTGCGAGCGCGCGTACGAGCCAGCGAATCACGGCTGCTACCCTTCCCCGAGCCGCAGTCGCGGCCCCGGCGTGTTTCTTCCTTCACGCGGGGCGGGGATCGCGGAGTTGTCTATCAGGAGGAGTCGCATGAGCCTCACCAAGGAAGTCAAGCTTGAAATCGTCGAGAAGCACGGGAAGGGTCCCGCCGACACTGGTTCGGCGGAGGTGCAGGTAGCCCTCCTCACGAGACGCATCAACGATCTCACCGAGCATCTGCGGACGCATCCGAAGGATCACTACTCGCGGCGCGGGCTCCTCAAGCTCGTCGGCCAGCGGCGGCGGTTCCTCGACTATCTCACCAGAAAGGACATCGAGGGCTACCGCGCCCTCATCAAGGAGCTCGGCCTCCGCCGGTAGGGCTCCGAGACCAAGCGGACAGACAGGGAAGGTGGAAGTTTGAGCGAGTCTCGGCGTCGAGACTGACTCAAACCTCCACCTTCCGTACACCACGGAAAGGTGAAGGGATACCTCACATGAGTACAACCACAACCGGGCAGATCGCCACGGTTTCCGTCGACGTGGGCGGTCAGGAGATCGTCTTCGAGACGGGCAAGCTCGCCAAGCAGGCCGACGGCGCCGTCGTCGTCCGCTCGGGCGAGACGATGATCCTCGCGACTGCAGTCGGCCGGCCCGACGCACGGCCGGACGCGGACTTCTTCCCGCTCACGGTCGACGTCGAGGAGAAGATGTACGCCGCCGGCAAGATCCCGGGCGGCTTCTTCAAGCGCGAGGGCCGGGCGACGGAGCGTGCGACGCTGACGGCGCGCATGATCGACCGCCCGATCCGGCCGCTCTGGCCGAAGGGCTTCCGTAACGAGGTGCAGGTCATCTGCACCGTCCTCTCGGCCGACATGGTCACGCCGCACGACATCCTCTGCATCAACGGCGCGTCGGCGGCGCTCATGATCTCGCCGCTGCCGTTCCTCGGCCCGATCGGCGCCGTCCGCGTCGGTCTCTTCGAGGACGAGCTCGTCGTCAACCCGACGCTCGAGCAGCTCCAGGAGTCGACGCTCGACCTCATCGTGGTCGGCACGGAAGCGGGGCTCACGATGGTCGAGGCCGGGGGAGACCAGGTCCCCGAGGAGACGATCCTCGGGGCGCTCGAGCTCGCCCATGCGGAGATCCGCAAGATCTGCGCCGCCCTCGAAGGCCTGCGCGAGCAGGTCGGCAAGGCGAAGTGGGTCGACGTCGACCTCACGGCCGAGCTCGAGGCTGCGCACGGCGAGGCGGTTCGCGCCGCGATCGCCGACGCACGGCACTGAAAGAGGCCGGCGTGGCGGTCGACGAGCTCGTCGAGAGCCTCTCGCCGGCCGTGTCGATGACCTCGACCGAGGAGGACATGACGAAGCGGGCCCAGATCCGCGCCAGCTTCGCCGCGATTCTCGAGAAGGCGCGGCTGTCGGCCGTCGAGGGACCGCTCCGCGAGCAGTTCCTCTCCGACCTCCAGGAGCTCACGGATGCCGAGCAGGACTCGAAGGAGCTCAAGTCGGCCAAGCGGGAGCTGCTCCTCAACGGGATCCTCGAGGAGATCGTGCTGCCGTTCCCGGTCGGATCACCGCCTGCGGAGGGCGAGGCTCCGGTCAAGGACTCGCAGACGAAGCAGCACGTCAAGCGTGCGTTCGACGCGGTCTACAAGGACCTCGTCCGCAAGAAGATCGCGGTCGACAAGCGCCGTCCCGACGGTCGCTCCGAGGAGGAGATCCGCACGGTGTCCGCCGAGGTGCAGGTCAGCCCGCGGACGCACGGCTCCGCGCTCTTCACGCGCGGCCAGACGCAGATCATGACCCTGCTCACGCTCGGGACGATGAAGGAGGGGCAGCGCATCGACGACCTCTCCCTCGAGCAGAACCGCCGGTACATGCACCACTACAACTTCCCGCCCTTCTCGGTCGGGGAGACGGGCTTCATGCGCGGCCCGAAGCGCCGTGACATCGGCCACGGTGCGCTCGCGCAGCGGGCTCTCGAGGCGGTCATCCCGCCGGTCGAGGACTTCCCGTACACGCTCCGCCTCGTGTCCGAGACGCTCGAGTCGAACGGCTCGTCGTCGATGGGCTCGGTCTGCGGCTCGACGCTCGCGCTGATGGATGCGGGCGTTCCGATCACGGCGCCCGTCTCGGGCATCGCGATGGGTCTCGTGAAGGAGGGCGACGACTACGTCATCCTCACCGACATCCAGGGTGCCGAGGATCACCTCGGTGACATGGACTTCAAGGTGGCCGGGACGCGGGACGGGATCACCGCCCTGCAGATGGACATCAAGATCACCGGCGTCACGCAGGAGATCATGAGGTCGGCGCTCGAGCAGGCGAAGCGGGCCCGCGTCTCGATCCTCGAGACGATGCTCCAGGCGATCCCGGAGCCGCGGGCGGAGATGCCCGGCCACGCGCCGCGTATCTCGACCGTCAAGATCGACCCCGAGTTCATCGGCATGGTCATCGGCAAGGGCGGCGAGACGATTCGCGGCCTCGAGGCCGAGTACGACGTGCAGATCGACATCGAGGAGGACGGGACGATCCTCGTCTACTCGACCGAGGGTGAGAAGGGCGTGGCGGCGACAACCGCCATCCACAACCTCACCAAGTCCCCGGAGGTCGGTGACACCTACACCGGCAAGGTCGTGAAGACGACCGACTTCGGCGCGTTCGTCGAGCTCAAGAAGGGCACGGACGGCCTGCTCCACGTCTCGAACGTGGGCCCGGGCCGCGTCGCCCACATCCAGGACGTCATGGATCGCGGCGACGTCGTCGACGTCATCGTCCAGGAGGTCGACAAGGACCGCGGTCGCATCGGGCTCAAGCTCGTCGCGAAGCACGAGAACGGCGGGCTCGTCACCCCCGAGGAGCTGGTCGAGCGGGCGAAGGACGCGCCGCCGCGCCCGCCCCGCGAGGAGCGTCCCCGCGGCGACCGCGATCGCGGTCGCGGCCGCTCACGCGAGCGGGCGTAGGTAGATCGAACAGCTAGGCGAGAGGGGCGGCGCGAGCCGCCCCTCTCGCATCACGCGATCAGTCCTCCGACTCGTACTTGAAGGAGATGTCGAGACGGACGCGGTACTCCGCGACCTTCCCGTCCTTGATCGTCACGTCGAATCGGGTCGCCTCGGCGACCCTCAGGTCGCGGATGGTGCGACCTGCGGTCTCGACCGCGTTCCGCGCTGCCGCTTCCCATGAGTCCGAGCTCGCGCCGATGACCTCTGTGACGCGATAGACGCTATCGCTCATCTTGGCTCCTCTTCTGCGACGTTCTGGGCCACGGATATTTGGGTTTCCCGGCCTTCAATACTTCCAACCGCAACGACAACTCACCCGGATACGCGAGGACGAGTCGAGGGGCGGCGATCGCCGCCCCTCGTCAGTCCGGAACCGTGGCCAGCAGAGCGAGGCTGTGTGCGCGAACGTCCGGCTCGACCAGCCCGCGCCTGAAGGCGAGCGCGACGGCCTGCGCTCGGGTGTGGACGCCGAGCTTCGAGAGGATGTGCTGGATGTGCGTCGCGACGGTCTTCGAGCTGATGACGAGGTCGCCCGCGATCTGTCCCTGCGTCCGTCCTTCCGCGAGCAGACCGAGGATCTCGCGCTCGCGCGGGCTGAGGCCCGCGGTACTCGCGTCCCGCGCATGGCCGTTCCCGTTCCCATTCGCTGTCGGTACGGCGCGACGCAGCGAGCGCTTGACCCGCGCGAGGAGCTCGCCGGGATCGAGCGGCTTCGACACGTAGTCGTCCGCGCCGAGCATCAGACCCGCCATGCGATCGAACGCGTCCGTCTGACTCGCCGACACGAGGATCACGGGCAGATCACCGTCGAACGACTCATGCAGCTGGCGCATGACCTCGAGGCCGTTAGCGGCACCCGGAAGCTCGACCTCGACGATCGCCAGCGTCGGGCGGTCAGGCCCGAGCCGCTCGATGAGCTCGTCGGCCGTCGGCGTCGGGCGCGCGTCGCAGCCCAGCCGGACGGCCACCTGGACCGCCGTCAGGCGTGACGCATCGTCGGAGTCGACGATCAAGATCGTGCCGCAGTCCTTCATCCCAGCCCCATTTCCCAGTCTCCCGCTGCGGATCATGCGCCGGAAATCGCTGGAAATCAACCCTTCGCCCTAATGTCGTCACCGTAGCCTGATTACGGCATCCGCCGCTGGGCGATCGGCCTGAGTGAGAGCAAGCTACTCCTCGTACATGCGGTGGGGCCTGCGGCGGGCCCCCGAGGGGGGAGTCGGCGCTGGCCCGGAGGAGGGGGAGTCTCCTCTTGCCGCCAACTGGTGGGAGGATTGGAATGACAGAACGAGTTCTCGGGCCGACAGGCAGCCGCCGGCGAAAGCGCTGGATGCTGATCGGGCCTCTCGTCGTTCTTGCGGCTGCCGCTCGTCTTCGGGGTCACGGCTGCGGTCGCAAGTCATCCCGAGCGTGAGTCTCGCGTCGCAGCAACTTCGAGATCGACACAGACGCGCAACCTCAAGCGGGACGACGCTTCGCCGCTCGATCGACTGGGCGAGCATCAACCGAATGTACCGGTGCGGTGCTCACGAACTGCGAGGCCAGACGGGCGGACACCGCGAGCGGCGCGACCGACGAGTCGTTCGGGCAAGGCGCGAAGGAGGACACGGCCGTCCCGGCGTCGTCGACGGAAGCATCCCGCCGAACAAGAGCGACCTTAAGTTCTTCGGCGTCTATCAGGAAGGCGAGCACGAAGCGCTGGATTCCTGAACCTGTACTGGTCGCGCGTGCAGGATCCGTCCGGGACCACGAACATGGACTTCGAGTTCAACAAGCGTCAGTGCACGCCGAATCTGACTCCGGCTGATGCCGACTGCAGTGGCAACGGAATCACTCCGATCCGCAGCGTCGGCGACCTTCTTGTCATCTACGACCTCTCCCAGGGCGGAACGCATCCCACGCTTTCTCTCCGCGAGTGGACCGGCCGCGCGTGGGGCGACCCCAGCGGACCTCACCGCCTCCTCCAAGGCGCACCGGCTCGATCAACACCATCGCCGATCGCCGGCCGCTGACGCCGACGGTCTCGGCGCCACAGCGCGCGCACGTTCGGCGAGGCGCAGCTTGCGACTGTCGGAGATCTTCGGTTCGAAGCAGCTGCGAGTCGTTCGGCTCCGCGTATCTCAAGAGCCGCTCGTCGGACTCGTTCACGGCTGCGCTGAAGGACTTCGTCCCGCCGGTCGCCGTTGACATCTCGAACTGCGGCCGTGTGGTGGTGAGGAAGACGGCGAATGGAGCTGGTCTCGCCGGGGCATCGTTCACCATCAACCCCGCGAATTCAGACTCCCCGTCGTCCTCGAATCTGAGCCTCGTATCTGGGTCGACAAGCCTCTTCTGCATCGATCACCTGCTAATCGGGACGCAGTACACGATTCACGAGAGCGTCGTCCCAACCGGCTACAACGGTGCGGCGGATCAGACGTTCACCCCGAGCACGTCAGGGTCGTGTTCGAGCGTGACGGCCAGTAGCACACCCGACCTCACGTTCGTCAACACACCGCAGGTCGGGGCACTCAAGATCACCAAGGTCGGCAAGGACAAGAATTGCGTCGCTCCACTTCCGACCACGTGCTCTGCGGCAAGCACGCGCCTGTTGAACGGTGTTGTGTTCCAACTCAAGACGGGAAGCACCGTCAACTACACATTGGACGCGACGTCCGGATCTGGCAGCGCATCAGGAGTGACATGTATCGACAACGTGGCTCTTGGGAGCTACACGCTGCACGAGAGCGCGCCGCCGAGCGGCTATGCGGCAGCCGCGGATCAAACGGTCCAAATCACAGCCAACACCAGCTGTGCAGGGAGTGGAGCTTCCGGACCGCTGGCCGTCACCGTGACGGATCAGCCGCTGACGGACCTGACCGTCTCGGTCGCCCCGCAGGTCCTGGGGACGACGGCATCGAAGATCACCTGCGACAAGGGAACGTTCACAGACAGCACTCCGAACGGATTCGACGATACGTCGGAGACCTACACGAGCGTTGCGCTTCCCGCTGCCCCGCCCGGGGGCATGACGACCGTGACGTGCACGATCGTCATCGATCCATGAGGTTGATGTAGTTCTTCGAAACATGGAGGCCCGGCGGGTGCCGGGCCTCCATGTTCTACGACTCGCCTAGGACGAGCAACTGGCGTAAACGTCGTAATGCGGTGCGCCACTCGGCCCCCATGTCTTGCTCGCGAACTCGTACGTCGTCGGGCCGTTCCGAGCAGGCACGGCCACTGACCATGTGCCGTCGTCGGCGTAGCCGAGCACCTGGTTCCAGCCTCCAGCCTGCATCGCTAACCATGAAATTCATCAGCTTCGCCGTTCGGAAGCCCGGTCGCCGTTGACGACGTTGCCCTCGACGGAACACGATCCGCTGGGGCCGTGGCGTTCCCGCCACCACCACCCCCGTTTCCGCCGCCTCCGTTCCCGTTCCCGTTTCCACCCTTGCCGGCGATGGCAGGCGCAGCGATGGCGAGGGCGAGGACGGCGATGATCAATGTGATGTGTCGCATTGGCGGCACTCCTTTCCGAGGCACGTTGGCTGTGCGGCGAACGTGCGTCTCGGCACGAATCGGCTGCAAATGGCACCTGCTGGTGCCCCGAACGAGTGACGGAGGACGCGCCGGATACCATCCCGCGGCGTGTCGAAGCACCAGCTCACCGAGCTCGCGACGGGCGAGCGCGTCATCTCCGAGCGCGTGCCGGGCGTTCGCTCGGTCGCGCTCGGCTTCTGGATCGGAGCGGGCTCGCGCGACGAGCCGGAGGCGCGCGGCGGCGTGTCGCACTTCATCGAGCACCTGCTGTTCAAGGGCTCGGCGCGCTACTCGGCGCAGGAGATCGCCGAGATCTTCGACGAGCTCGGCGGCGAGCTGAACGCCGCCACCTCGCGCGAGACGACCGTCGTCTACGCACGGATCCCCGACGATCGCCTGGAACGGGCGATCGACGTCATGGCGGACATGGTGTTCCGTCCGGCGTTCGTCGACGTCGACTCCGAGCGCGAGGTCGTGCTCGAGGAGATCGCGATGGTGGAGGACACCCCGAACGACCTGGTCCACGACATCGCCGCGGAGGCGGTGTTCGGAGCGCATCCGCTCGGAAGACCGGTGATCGGGAGCGCCGAGGTGATCTCCACGGTGTCCCGGCGGGCGCTCGCCGGGTACCACCGGCGCGCATACCAGTCCGAGAAGATCGTCCTCGCGGCCGCCGGCAACGTCGATCACACGGCGCTCGCGTCGCTCCTCGACGAGCGAAGGAACGGCGCCGCGCCGGGGCCGGGTCTCGCCGCTCGCAAGCCCGCGCGCGGTCGAGAAGCAGCCGAGGCTCCGCTTCCAGCGCAAGGACACGGAGCAGTACCACGTCTGTCTCAGCGCGCCCGGCACTCGCACGCAACGACGAGCGGCGATTCGCCGGCTCGCTCATGGACGCCATCGTCGGAGGCTCGGCGTCGTCGCGCCTCTTTCAGGAGATCCGGGAGAAGCGCGGGATGGCGTACTCCGTGTACAGCTACTCGTCCCAGTACGAGGACGCGGGTCAGGTCGGCGTCTACGTGGGGACGCGCGAGGACAATCTCGCCGAATGCCTCGAGATCGCGGTGGCGGAGCTCACGGACATCGCGGGCGGCAACGTTCGTGCCGACGAGCTCGCCCGTGCGAAGGAGAACCTCAAGGGACGGATCCTGCTCTCCCTCGAGTCGACCTCCGTCGCGCATGACGCGGCTCGGGAAGTCGACGATCACGGATACCCCGCTTGCTCACGCCCGAGCAGATCGTCAAGCGCCTCGAAGCGGTCACCGCAGGCGAGGTCGCGGAGCTCGCCGACGCACTCCTCGCTCCAGAGCGCCTCTCGGTCGCGGGGATCGGCCCGGACGAAGCGCGCTTCGCCGACGCCGCCGAGCGCGTCAATCCCGCGCTGGCCGCGAGAGCGGCCTGATGCGCGTCGCCCTCTACGGCGCCCCGGGGAAGGTGGGCGCGCTGCTCGCGCCGGCGCTGGCGAGTGCCGGCGCACGACACGATCGACGGGCGCGACGGACGGCCCGGCAGGCTGCGACGTCGCGATCGACTTCACGACGCCCGACGCGGTCGGCGCGAACGTCGCCGCCTGCCTCGACGCTGGCGTGCCCGTCGTCATCGGGACGACCGGGTTCGATCTCGACGCGACCGATGCGGCCGCGCGGGAGGCAGGCGTCCCGTGCTTCCACGCGCCGAACTTCGCGCAGGGCGCGGTGCTGATGATGCGCTTCGCCGAGGAGGCCGCGAAGGTCTTCCCGCAGGCGGAGATCGTCGAGCTCCATTCGGATGCCAAGCGCGACGCGCCGTCGGGGACCTCGCAGGCGACCGCGGCGCGGATGGGGACGAACCCCCCGATCCACTCGATCCGACTGCCGGGCCTCGTGGCGCATCAGGAGGTCGTCTTCGGCGGCCTGGGGGAGACGCTCACGATCCGGCACGACACGACCTCGCGCGAGGCGTTCGTCCCCGGCGTCCTCCTCGCCCTCGAGCGGGTTCGCGAGCTTCCCCCGGGCCTGACGGTCGGGCTCGACGCCCTCCTCTAGCGCCTGAGCCCCTCGAGCGCCGCCAGGAGCTCCTGGTGGCGCCGCTCCTCGTCGGACACGGCCTCCTCCTCGGGCTGCCTGCGCCGCGCCGTCAGCGCGTCCATCGGCTTGACCACGAAGAAGAAGATCGCGGCAGCCGTCGAAACGAACGTGATGGCCGCCGTGATGAATGCCCCGTACCGGAACACGGCATCGTTGATCGTGAACGTGAGGCCGCTGAAGTCCGGCTTGCCGATGATCATCGCGACGATCGGCATGATCAGGTCGTTCACGAACGACGTGATCAGTGCCGCGAACGCGAGACCGATGACGAACGCGACGGCGAGCTCGACGAGGTTGCCGCGCATGAGGAAATCACGGAACTCCTTGAGCATGTGCCTGCCTCCCGTGCCGTAGGATCACGACGTGCTGGGTGAGATCCTTACCGCGATCGTCACACCCTTCAAACGGGACGGCTCGGTCGATCTCCAGGCGTTCCGCGCGCTGGCCGCGCATCTCGTGGACAACGGCTCGGACGGCCTCGTCGTCACGGGGACGACGGGTGAGTCGCCGACGCTCTCCGACGACGAGCGCTTCGCGCTCTACGAGGCGGCCGTCGACGAGGTCGGCGACCGGGCGACCGTGATCGCCGGCACCGGCACGTACTCGACCGCGCACTCCGTGCACCTGACGGCGCGTGCGCACGAGCTCGGCGTCCACGGCTTCCTCGTCGTGACGCCGTACTACAACAAGCCTCCGGTCCGCGGGATCGTGCGCCACTTCGAGGAGATCGCCGCCGTCACCGACCGACCGATCGTCGTCTACAACATCCCGTCGCGGCGTCGTGCTGAACCTCGAGACCGAGGCGATCGCGCGGCTCGCCGAGATGCCGACGGTGCGCGCGGTGAAGCAGGCGAACCCCGATCTCGAGCAGGCGCGGCGCGATCGTCGAGCTCGGTCTCGACCTCTACGCCGGCGACGACGACCTCGTCTTCCCGTTCCTCGAGGTCGGCGGCCTGGGCGGCGTGTGCGTGCACACGCACGTCGTCGGGCCGCAGGTGAAGGCGATGGTGCGCCGCTACCGGGACGGCGACGTCGACGGCGCGCGTGCGCTCGACCGGGAGCTCGCGCCCTCGATCGACCTGCTCCGCGTCGTCGTCAACCCGATCGCGGTCAAGTGCGCGCTGAACCTGCTCGGACACGAGGTCGGCGGCCATCGGCTTCCCCTCGTCGAGGCCACCGACGAGGAGCAGCGAGGCGGTTCGCGGCTGCCTCGAGCGGCTCGGGCTGCTCCAGCTCCGGTCGCGGCGTGATGGCGCGCTTCGACGACATGCTCGCGGCACTCGGCGCCGGAGCGGCGATCCCGGGGGTGATGGGCGTCGGGACCCGGACGGCACGCTGGGACGCGGTCGTCGCCGCTCACGCCCCGGCTCTCACGGGCACGACGTGTGACCTTCGTCGCGCTCGAGGACGGGACGCTCATCGTGGACGAGGACGTGCCCGACGGCTCGCTCGCGCCCGCTTGCCGACGCGATCGAGGAGATGGTCGGCCCCCCGTATCGTGCGGCGGCGGCCAGGAGCGAGGGCGACTCGTGGACAGCCGTCGCCGAGTCCGTTCGGATCGTCGAGCTGCCGGGCGTCGGGGCGGACGAGGTCGAGCTGACCGTGGTGGACGGCGTGCGGACGCTGACGTTCGGGGACGACGAGACGGATCGTGCAGCTCCCGGCCCTCGATGCCCTCGCCGCGCGAGCACGATGACGTCGCGCATCCATGCCGAGCGGGTCGACGGCGACGCGTTCGCCGTGGACGTCTTCCCGCTCTAGCGGGGACCGCTGTCCGCACCCGACGTCCGTAGACTCAATCCGATGAGCGACACACTTCGGATCATCCCGCTCGGCGGGCTCGGCGAAGTCGGCAAGAACATGACCGTGTACGAGCTCGGCGACGAGATCATCGTCGTCGACGCCGGCCTCGCGTTCCCGCGCGACGAGCATCTCGGCGTCGATCTGCTGCTCCCGGACATCGGCTACCTCGAGGGCAGACGCGTCCGCGCGGTCATCCTGACGCACGGGCACGAGGATCACGTCGGCGGGCTTCCGTACCTCCTGCGCGAGGTCGACGTCGAGTCGGTCATCGCGACGCCGCTCACGCTCGCGCTCGTCAAGTCGAAGCTCGACGAGCACGGGCTCGGACAGACAGTCGGAGCTCGTGGACGCCGAGCCCGGCGACGCGCCGCTCGAGCTCGGGCCGTTCCGGGTCGAGCTCGTCCGGGTGGCGCACTCGATCCCGGACTCGGCCGCGCTCGTGATCGAGACGTCGCGCCGGGCGCGTCGTGCACACGGGCGACTGGAAGCTCGACCACACGCCCGTCGACGGGCTGAAGACCGACGTCGGCAAGCTCGCGGAGATCGGCAACCGCGGCGTCGACCTCCTGCTCGGCGACTCGACGAACGCCGAACGACCCGGAAACGACCGGCTCCGAGCGGCTCGTCGGCGAGGCGTTCCGCTCGATCTTCCCGCTGCGGCGCGGGAAGATCCTCGTCGCGTCGTTCGCGTCGAACATCCACCGCATGCAGCAGGCGGCGGACGTCGCGTCGAGTGCGGCCGCAAGGTCATCGTCGTCGGCCGCTCGATGCGCAAGAACCTCAACATCGCCCGCAACCTCGGCTACGTCGTCGTTCCCGGAGGACGCGATCGTGAACCCGGACGAGGCGGCGCAGCTCCCGGCCGAGCAGGTGCTCGTGCTCTGCACCGGGAGCCAGGGTGAGCCGATGTCGGCGCTCACCCGGATCGCGTACGGCGACCACAAGGCGGTCTCCGTCGAGCCCGGCGACACCGTCATCATCTCGGCGAAGCCCGTGCCCGGCAACGAGCTGCGCGTCCACGACTCGATCAACCAGCTCGCGCGCGCCGGGGCCGAGGTGCTGCACGAGGAGATCGCCCCGGTGCACGTGTCCGGCCACGCGTGCCAGGAGGAGCTGCGGACGATGCTCTCGCTGCTCCGACCGCGCCACGTGATGCCGATCCACGGCGAGTACCGGATGCTCGCCGCGCATGCGAAGCTCGCGCGCGACGCGGGCGTGCCCGACGAGCGGATCCTCATCGCCGAGAACGGCTCGGTGGTCGAGCTCGCGCGCGGCGGCGCGCGGCTCGTCGACAAGGTGAACGCGGGAGTCACGTTCGTCGACGGCCTGCGGGTCGGCGACGTCCAGGACGTCGCGCTGCGCGACCGGCGCCGGCTCGCCGACGACGGCGTCCTCATCGTGGTGACGACGCTCGCGTCCTCGGACGGCGGCGAGATCGCGCCGCCCGAGCTCATCGCGCGCGGGTTCGCGGAGTCGGACGACCTCATCGACGAGCTGCGCGACGAAGCCGATCGCGTCGTTCGCGAGCTCGCCACCGACCACGTGATGGAGATCAAGCTCCTCCAGGAGCACATCCACGACGCCGTCGGGCAGATCGTCTACGACCGCACCCGTCGACGTCCGATGGTTCTTCCAGTAGTCATCGAGGTATGAGCTCCGACTGGACGAGCGTCATCGAGGGCAACGCGGCGAGCGAGCTCACGGCGCGGCGTCTCGTCGCGCAGCTCCGCGCCTGTGAGGTCGCGGCGCTCGCGTTCTGCCGGCTGCTCGAGCGCTGGGGGCAGGGGAGACGCGATGCCCGCGACTCGCCGGAGGGCGTCAGGCGGCGCTACGGCAGCCGCCGACCGCGTCGAGACGGCGCTCGCCGGCCTCGAGCAGCCGCTCGCGCAGTATCTCCTCGAGCTCGAGCCCGAGCGCGCCGAGGGGCGGTCGTGGTACGCCGGCCCGGGCGCCGGCGAGCTCGTCGAGTGGCAGCCGTCCTCGACCGCGCGGGCGTGCGCGCCTGCCCGAACCGTGTGGCTGCCGTCTACCTCGAGCTGGCGGTGCTCGTCCGCGCGCTCGAAGGCCTCGCGACGGCGGCGAGCCTCGACGCGCTGCCCGACCGCTCGTCGCTCTGGGCGGGGCTCTTCGACCTCCAGGACACGCTCCTCGGCTCCACCGTCGACGACCTTCGCGCACTGGCGGCGTGAGGCCGCGGATCGCGGTCGTCGGGTCGGTCCTCGCCTAGCCGTCGAGCACTGCGACGAGCCTCTTCGGCGCGACGATCCGGTAGCTCTCCTCGACCCAGTCGCGGAGGACGCCGAGCGAGACGCCGGGCGCACGGAGCGGTACCGTCACCCACCCGGAGCGCCCGAGACCGTATCCGGTGGGCTGCGCGCCCTCGATCGCGAGCGCGTGGGCGTGGGACTCCGCCAGCTTCAGCGAGATCCGGCGCGAGCCTTCCGGGCCGAGGAAGACGAAGATCTTCCCCCGGACCTTGACCACGACGTCCTCCTCCCAGGGGCGGTCGGTGGCCGTCTCCGGGAACGAGAGCGCGAAGTCGAGGAGCTTCTCGCGAGCGCCGGCCACGAGCCGCACGATAGTCACGGCCGTGAGCCGCGAGGCGCGCTCTCTTCTTCTCCGCGAATCTCGCGGCGTTCGTCGCGAGACGTCGCCGGCACCGTGTCCGCCGCTCCACCGAGGTCGACTAGCCTCAGGGCGTGCCCGAGCCCGTCGTCGTCTTCGTGGAAGTCCCGTCGGGCTCGCGGAACAAGTACGAGTTCGACGACCAGCTCGGCGCCATCGTCCTCGACCGGCGGCTCTTCACGTCGATGGCGTACCCGGCGGACTACGGGTTCATCGAAGGCACGCTCGGCGGCGACGGCGACCCGCTGGATGCGCTCGTCCTCGTGGGCGAGCCGACCTTCCCCGGGTGCCGCATCCGGGGTCGCGTCGTCGGTGTCTTCCACATGTCGGACGAGAAAGGCCCCGACGAGAAGATCATCTGCGTGCCGCTGAAGGACCCGGCATGGATGCGCATCAGCGACCTCCACGACATTCCGGCCGAGCTCCGCAACGAGATCGAGCACTTCTTCCAGGTCTACAAGGATCTCGAGGAGGCGAAGGTCGAGACGCACGGGTACGGCAACCGCGCCGACGCCGAGCGGATCGTCGCGGAAGCACGCGCACGCGCCTGAGCGCGAAGGAGCGGACGGCACCGCGTCGAATCGGCCGAGCATGGCTGCTCGAAGGAAGAAGCGGCCGCTTCGGCCACGCGTCCCCGCACGCGTGAAGAAGCGGACGAAGCGACCGCGCTCACAGCACGAGAACGAGCTGCTCGGTCTCGCGCTGCTCGCGCTCGGACTCGTCCTCGCGGCCATCCTCTACCTCGGCCTCGACGGCGGCGCCGTCGGCTCCTGGCTCGCCGACGTCCTCACGCAGATCATCGGCAACGCCGCCTACGTGCTGCCGGTCGCGTGCGTCGCGCTCGGCGGGCTCCTGCTCGCGCGCAGCGACCTTCTCGACGTGCGCCCGTTCCGGCTGGGGGTGGGGGTGAGCTTCCTGGGCCTCATGACGCTCCTCGGCAAGGACTCGGGCGGCTGGGTCGGCATGGCCATCGGCGGCACGCTCGCAGCGCTCATCGGACAGACCGGCGCGGCGATCATCGGCGGCGCCTTGCTCGTCGCGGGCCTCCTGCTCGTGACCGGCGCGTCGACGGGTGCGATCCTGCGTCGGACGGGGCACGCGGTGAAACGGGCCGGCACGGGCGCACGCCGGGCATTCGAGTGGCCGTCGAGCGAGTCGCAGACCGCGGAGGACGTCCTCGTCCCGGAGCGAGTCAGCGCGACCGCCGCCGCGGCGACGGAGCAGCGCCTGCTCGACGGAGCGGAGGCGTATCCCGACGTGGTGGGTGCCGGCGACTCGGAAGAGGCGCCGCTTCTCGTCGCCGACGAGCCCGAGCCGGCGTTCGAGAGCATCGAGTCCGTGTTCGAGACGGAGGCCGAACACAGCGAGTACCGACTGCCGGACCGCACGCTCCTGCGGCCGTCGCCCGCGGGCACCACGGCCAAGTCGGATACGAGCGCGAAGACCGCGGACCTCCTCGTCCGTACGCTCTCGGAGTTCGGCGTCGAGGCGACCGTGACGGGTCAGATCTCCGGCCCGCGCGTGACGCGCTACGAGCTGCAGCTCGCCCCTGGGACGAAGGTGTCGAAGGTCGCCGGCCTCAAGGACGATCTCTCCTATGCGCTCGCCACGACGGAGATCAGGATCCTCGCGCCCATTCCGGGTAAGCAGGCCGTCGGCGTCGAGGTCCCGAATCTCTCTCCGAAGCTCGTCACGCTCGGCGACATCTACGGCGACCTGCCCGCGAGCGCGAGCCCGTTGTCCGTCTGGCTCGGCAAGGACATCTCGGGGAACGCCGTGTGGACCGACCTGGCGCGCATGCCGCACCTGCTGATCGCCGGCACGACGGGATCCGGCAAGTCGGGCTGTATCAACACGATCCTGACGTCGACGCTGCTCCGCTCGACGCCGGACGAGGTCCGGATGATCCTCATCGACCCCAAGCGCATCGAGCTCGGCTACTACGAGTCGATCCCACATCTCCTGACGCCGGTCGTCTCGAACCCGAAGGAAGCCGCGACCGTGCTCCTGAACGTCGTGCAGGAGATGGAGCGCCGGTACGAGCGTCTCTCGTTCGTCCGTGCACGCAGCCTGCCGGAGGCAAACCGCGCGTTCCGCGCGCGTGGAGAGGCGCCGCTGCCGTACCTGCTCGTCGTCATCGACGAGCTGGCAGACCTGATGATGGTCTCGCCGCAGGCCGTCGAGGACTGCGTCATCCGTCTCGCGCAGAAGTCACGCGCCGTCGGCATCCACCTCGTGCTCGCGACGCAGCGCCCGTCGGTGGACGTGATCACCGGGATGATCAAGGCCAACGTGCCGTCGCGCATCGCCTTCGCGGTCTCGAGCCAGACCGACTCGCGAGTGATCCTCGACGGGGCGGGGGCGGAAAGCCTCCTCGGACAGGGCGACATGCTCTTCAAGCCGCTCGGCACGTCCAGGCTCCAGCGCCTCCAGGGCGCCTACGTGAGCGAGGAGGAGGTCGCGCTCGTCGTCGACCAGTGCCGCTCGCAGCGCGGAGCAGGACCTCGACGAGTCGCTGCTCGAGGCACCCGAGGCCGCGTACGAGGAGGCGGGCGAGGACCTGGACTTCGATCCCGACGAGGATCCGCTGCTCGACAAGGCGATCGAGATCGTGGTGCAGACGCAGACCGCATCCGTCTCGCTCCTCCAGCGTCGTCTCCGTGTCGGGTACACGCGGGCGGGACGCCTCGTCGACATGCTCGAGCGGCGCGGCATCATCTCGGGCTACGAGGGCTCGAAGCCCCGCCGCGTGCTCGTCTCGGAGACCGATCTCCAGAGCGCGTCGCACGGCGTAGTAGAAGTGCGCTTCGACGGGCGCGACCCAAACTTCGGGTTAGCATCGCGGTCAGATACGCAGGCAGGCAATACCCATACGAGGAGGGCACGTGAGGACTAGGCGATTCACGATCGGCGTGGCGCTCGCGCTCGTAGTGGGCGTGGCACTGATCACAACGTCTGCTGGCACCGCCGGATCGTCGCAAGCGGCATTCAAGATGGCGATCGTGACCGACATCGGCAGCCTGCAGGACCGCTCGTTCAACCAGCTCGCCAACGACGGTCGCCTCGCCGTCGGCAGGGAGCTTCGCATCCAGACCCGGGTCTATGAGACCAAGTCGGAAGCGGAGCGGATCCCGAACCTGCTGGCCGCGAGTCGGGCCGGCTACAACATGATCTTCGCCGTCGGCTTCTTGAACTTCAACGCAACCAATGCCGTCGCGCCGAGGTTCAAAAAGCTCCAGTACGCAGGCATCGACGAGGACTATGCGCTGTTCAAGAGCAAGCCAGCGAACGCCGCCGGCGTTGTTTTCGCCGAGCAGGAAGCCGGATATCTCGTCGGCTACATGGCCGGTCTTCAGATGAAGCAGCAGGGCGGCCCGCAGATCATCAGCGCAGTCGGGGCAATCCCGGTGCCGGCGATCGTGAAGTACTTCAGCGGGTACATCCAGGGTGCGAAGAAGTCGAACCCAAATCTGAAGGTTCTGATCAACTACGCGAACGACAACACCTTCTCCGACCAGGCGAAGTGCAAGGAGACGGCGCTCGGCCAGATCCAGCAGGGCACGAAGGTCATCTTCCAGGTCGCCGGCGGCTGCGGCCTCGGCGCCCTCTCGGCGGCGAAGGAAGCGGGGATCTGGGGCATCGGTGTGGACGCCGACCAGCTCTATCTCGGCTCGTTCATGATGACCAGCGCTCTCAAGCGTGTGAACACCGCCGTCGCCGACCTGACGAAGCTGGCCTACGCCGGCAACCTCACCACCGGGCGGAACTACAGCTACAACCTCAGGAATAACGGCGTCGGTCTCGGCTCCGTCAGCAAGAGGATCTCGAAGGCGATCGTGGTCAAGACCAAGGCGATCGGTGTACAGATCGCCGCGGGCAAGATCAAGGTCAAGCCCATCATCAAGTTCTAGGCCCTCGGTTCTAGGGGGTGGGCGCGAGCCCACTCCCTAGAATCGCCGGGCGATGACGCGAGGCCTCCTTCGTTCTCGAGCTCAAGGGGATCACCAAGCGCTTCCCGGGCGTCCTCGCGAACGACCACATCGACTTCGATCTCCGCCGCGGTGAGGTGCACGCGCTGCTTGGCGAGAATGGCGCCGGTAAGTCCACGCTGATGAACGTCCTGTACGGCCTCTATCACCCCGACGAGGGCGAGATCTTGGTCAGCGGGGAGACAGTCTCGATGTCATCGCCGCGCGAGGCCATCAACCAGGGCATCGGCATGGTCCACCAGCACTTCATGCTCATCCCGGTGATGACGGTGGCCGAGAACATCGTGCTGGCCGTCGAGCCCCGACGAGATGGGATGCTGCTCGACTACCGTGCCGCTCGCCGCCAGGTCAGCGAGTTGGCGGCGACATTCGGGTTCGCCATCGAGCCGGATGCCCGCATCCAGGACATCACCGTTGGGCAGCAGCAGCGGGTCGAGATCCTCAAGGCACTGTTCCGCCGCGCGGACGTGCTCATCCTCGACGAACCAACGGCCGTCCTTACGCCCCAGGAAACAGGTGAGCTGTTCGCGATCCTCCGCACGCTCACGCGTGAAGGGCTGTCGATCATCTTCATCACACACAAACTCAACGAAGTGCTCGAGATCGCAGACCGAATCACCGTCCTTCGGCGTGGAAAGCTCATCGAGACTCTGCCGGCAGCAGGTGCAACGGAGGAGAGCCTCGCACGCCTGATGGTTGGACGCGAAGTGCTGTTCCGCGTCGAGAAGACCGCTCCTGAGCAAGGGGAGACGCTGCTCGCCGTCGAGGGGCTGCACGTCCGCGACGACCGCGGTATCGCGAAGGTCAGGAATGTTTCGTTCCAGGTACGCGGCGGCGAGATCGTCGCCATCGCAGGCGTTGACGGCAACGGACAGTCGGAGTTGATCGACGCAATCACCGGGTTGCGCAAGCTCGAAGCGGGTCGCGTCGAAATCTCCGGGATCGATGTGACGAGGGACTCGGCAAGGGAGCACTTCGACAAGGGTGTCGGCCACATCCCGGAAGATCGGCAGCAGCGAGGTCTGCTGCTCGACTTCTCGATCGCCGAGAACATCGCCCTGCACGACTTTCGCAAAGTGCCGACGTCTCGATTCGGATGGCTCTATCCCAAGCAGTTGATCGAGCGCGCGCGGCGGCTCATCAAGGAGTTCGACGTTCGCGGCGGCGGGCCGCAGACACATGCGAGCGCACTCTCGGGCGGCAACCAGCAGAAGGTGATTCTGGCCCGCGAGATCGATCGTGATCCGACCGTGCTCATCGCTGCGCAGCCCACCCGGGGTCTGGATGTCGGCGCGATCGAGTTCGTCCATCGCCGCCTTGTAGAGGAGCGCGACGAAGGTCGCGGGGTGTTGCTGGTATCGCTCGAGCTCGACGAGGTGTTGTCGCTCGCCGACCGCATCCTCGTCATTTACGAAGGGGAGATCGTCGGTGAGTTTCCGCCGACCGCGACCGAGGAGGAGCTCGGCCTTGCCATGACCGGCGGGGGGCAGGGAGAGCAGATCGCATGAGCGAAGGGGTGCATCAACTTCCCGAAGGACCAGACCCCGAGATCGAGAGCGTTGTCGAGCGCTATTGGCTCCTTCAGAAGGCAGGCGGCCTCGTCGCCCCGCTTCTCACCGTCGTTCTGGCGTTTTTCATCAGCGGCCTCGTCGTGCTCGTCACGACGGGAAGCGTCGGCGACACGCTCCAGACGTACAAGGCGATCTTCGAAGGCACCGGGCTCTCCTGGTTCTTCGAGGTTGGTAACTACGACATCGGCCTGCCGTTCACCGACGCGACGGTGTGGTTCCCCTGGAACACGAACGAGTTCGAGTCGCTCGCCGCCGCGAACCTCCAGCAGACACTCATCCTCTGGGTCGCGCTGGTGCTCACCGGGCTTGCCGTTGCCTTCGCCTTTCGCTGTGGCCTCTTCAACATCGGCGCCCAGGGCCAGTACCTGGCCGGATCGATCGTCGCGGTTCTTGTCGCGACTGAATTGCCGAAGGCGGTCGACCTTCCGGGCTGGCTCCTCATCATCGCCACGGTGCTCGCCGGCATGCTGGCCGGCGCAACGATCGCCGGGATCGCCGGGCTCCTGAAGGGCACAGTCGGCGCGCACGAGGTGATCACGACGATCATGCTCAACTGGATCGTCCTCTGGGTGGGGTCGTACCTCTTCGGCATCGGCGGGCCCGTTCCAGACTGATGAGGCCGGAACGGCCGGCACTGTTCCTTCCTCGGAGGACATCGTCGAGAAGGCGAAGCTCGACCGTTTTCTGGGGCGATCCCCTCCTCCAGGGCGTCCATATCGGTCTGTTCGCGGCGGTGGGTGCGCTCGTCGTCTACTCGATCACGCTCAACCGGACGACCCTTGGCTACGAGGTGCGGGCGGTCGGCCACAATCCCGAGGCGGCGCGCTACGGCGGCATCAGCGTCGCGCGCAACTACTTCCTCGCGATGGCCATCGCAGGCCTATTCGCAGGTCTCGCCGGCGCGCTCGACATCCTCGGCTGGCAGTTCCGTCTAGACATCGACTCAGATCCAGGGCTCGACGGTCGGCTTCATCGGCATCGCCGTCGCGCTTCTCGGCCGCAACACTGCCGTCGGCGTCGCACTCGCCGCCCTGCTGTTCGCCGCACTCCAGACGGGGACAGCGTCTCGCAACCTCGATCCTGCGTTCTTCCCGCCCGATCTCGCGTCGAGTCTGGCGATCATCATCCAGGGGCTCATCGTTCTCTTCGTCGGGCGCCGACGTCATCGTCCTGCTGGCGCTGCGACGGCTCAGGCGGAAACGGGGAGGAGCGATCACCGCGTGAGGCGGCTTCCGCACGGCAGGCGAGCCGTCGCCTGGATTGGTGTCGTCGTCGGGGTCTCCGCCGCCCTCGTCGCGCTGCCGCCGATTCAGGTCCGGACGCCCGGTCGCGCCGGTCGTCTTTGGGCTGTTCGCGCTCACGATCGGCATCGGCTCGTGGATCCGGGGCGAGCGCCGGATCGGCGGCTACGCGATCGCGACCGGCGTGCTCGGGTTCATGATCGGCTACCTCGCGACCCGCTCGAGCGTCGAGCACCTCGAAGCCGTCGTCGTCTGGGGCGCGCTGTTCGCTGCGACGCTGCGCTATGCGACGCCGCTCGTCTTCGCGCTCGATCGGCGGCCTGTTCTCCGAGCGCTCGGGGGTCGTGAACATCGGACTCGAGGGCATGATGCTCATGGGAGCGTTCTTCGCCGTCTGGGGCGCCGACGTTACGGGCCAACTGGACGCTGCGGGCTCGCAATCGGCATGGTCGCCGGCGGCTTGACGGGACTGCTGCACGCCTTCTTCTGCCGTTTCACCTCCGTGCCGATCAGATCGTCGGCGGCACCGCGATCAACTTCCTCGCACTCGGTCTAACGACCTACCTGTTCTTCAAGATCTACGGGACCGAGGGCACACCCACCGACCTCTCCACGATCCCTGACGTCAGGCTCGGCTTCCTCGACGATATCCCGGTGGTCGGGGACTTCCTGCACGACATCTTCGGCCAACTCGACCTGATGATCTGGATCGCGATCTTCCTCGTCGTCGCGACCTGGGTCGTCGTCTTCAAGACACCAATCGGACTCCGGATCAGATCAGTGGGAGAACACCCGCGCGCAGCCGACACGGTCGGGATCAACGTCTATGCGGTCCGCTACGGCGCGGTGACGGTGTCCGGCATGCTTGCCGCGCTCGGCGGGGCGTACCTTTCGCTCGGCTTTGTCAACTCGTTCGACGACAACATGACCGCGGGGCGCGGGTTCATCGCCCTGGCCGCGCTGATCTTCGGCAACTGGCGCCCGTTCGGTGCTGCTGTCGCATGTCTCCTCTTCGGCTTCTCGAGCGCGCTGTCCGACTTCCTCCAGGAGTATTCGACCTCGGTCTCCACGCTCTTCGAAGCGCTGCCGTACGTGCTCACCCTCGTCGCCGTCGCGGGTGTCATTGGAAAGTCGATCCCACCGGCTGCCGTTGGTCGTCCGTACACCAAGCAGTAGCGTGGGAGAGACCCGTTCAGGCGCAGCATGGGCGTCGCTGCTGACGGGACTCGCCTCCGTCGCGACGCTACCGCTCGCGATCTACGGGACGCGCTTCAGCGGCAGTTACGACCTGCTCCATGCGGGTTTTGCCATCCCGGTCGTCGCCGGGCTTGCGGTCGCTGCGCTCGTGCTCTCGCGGAGGGCTCGGCTTCGGCGCCTCACTGACGCTGTCGGCGCGTAGTCCGGGCGTCGCGACCGCCGGCCGTGTCCTCGGCATCGTCGGCTTGTGCATCGCCGCCGCAGCGCTCGTCGCGCTCGGCGTGTACGGACTGCTCGAGTACGTCGGCTCGCGGGACTGATCCGGCGACCCGTCGAGCGGGTCGACCTAGCCACGAACCGATCACGTCTACAATCCCGCGGCGATGTTCGACATCGGCTCCAGCCTCCGCGAGGCCAGACTGCGCCAGGAGCTCGATTTCCCCGAGCTCGAGGAGCGGACGAAGATACGTCCGAAGTACCTCCGGGCACTCGAGGACGAGCGGTTCGACCTGCTACCCGCACCGACGTACGTCAAAGGTTTCCTGCGGTCGTACGCGGAGGCGCTCGGACTCGACGGGCAGCCGTACGTGGACGAGTACAACTCGCGCTTCACGGTGGGCGAGGACGACGCACCGCTGCGAGTGCGCCATGCTCCCCCGCCGCGCCGCGCCCGCGGGCCACGTGAGTCGCGTATCGCAGCCGTCGCCCTCGTCGCGATCGCGATCGCGACCGCGCTCGTCATCGCCGCCTGGAAGTTCGGCGGCCCGGAGGGCGAGAAGGTCCCCGGACTCCAGTCCGGATCACCCACTGGCGTGTCGACGCTGCGACCCAAGGGGACGGCGCGGCTCGTGGTTCGCGCGAGCGACGGGAACTCCTGGATGGAGGTGCGAGAGACGTCGTCCGCCGGCAAGCTCCTCTACAGCGGGACGCTCGAGGAGGGTCAGCGCAAGTCGTTCCAGGGGAAGAGCCTCCAGCTTGCGCTCGCGAAGCCTCAGAACGTGCTCGTTCGACTGAACGGCAACCGCGTCGAGCTCCCCAAGGGTACGGCGTTCGTCGTCACCTCGCAGAGGATCGTCCGGGCCACCTCTTGAGCCGCCCGAGGGCGGCGATCGTCGCGACGGGATCGGAGCTCGTCCGCGGAGAGCGCCAGGACCGGAACGGTCCCTTCCTCGCTGCCGAGGCGGTCCGCCTCGGTCTCGAGCCGGCGTCGATCGCCATCGTCGGCGATACCGTCGAAGACCTCGAGCACGCATTCCGCGAGGCGTTCGCCGCAGACCTCTGCCTCGTCTCCGGGGGGCTCGGCCCGACCCACGACGATCGGACGGTCGAGCTCGTCGCACGGGTCGCGGGCCGCTCTCTCGTCCGCGACGAGGAGCTCGAAACGCAGATCGGGAGCATCTCGCGCACGATCGCCGAGCGGCTCGGGCGACCGTATTCCGACTTCGCCGCAGGAGTCCGAAAGCAGGCGACGCGCCCGGAAGGCTCCGTGTCGCTGGGTCTCGCCGGCACCGCACCCGGCCTCGTCCTCGACCTCGACACGACCGTCGTCGTCGTCCTTCCGGGCCCGCCGCGAGAGCTGCAGCGCCTCTGGCCGCGTGCGCTCGAGACCGAGGCAGTGCGTCGCGTTGTCGAGCGAGCGCCGGCGAGGACGCATCACGTGCTGCGCTTCTTCGGAACGCCGGAGTCGGCCGTGGCGGAGGCGCTCGCAGGGGCGGGAGGCGAAGGTGACGGAGTCGAGGTCACCATCTGCGCACGAGAGTTCGAGATCCACGTCGACGTGTTCGTGGAGCCGAACGCGCAGGAGCGTGGCACGGCGATCGTCGAGTCGCTGCGGGGCGACCTCGGCAGCCATCTGTTCGGCGAGGACGAGCGCTCGATCGCGGAAATCGTGCTCGATCTCTGTCGGGAGCGGGGTCTCACCCTCGGCACTGCGGAGTCGTGCACCGGCGGGATGGTCGCCGCGAGGCTGACGGCCGTACCCGGGGCGAGCGACGTCTTCCGCGGCTCTGTGATCGCCTACGCGAACGACGTGAAGGAAGGAGGCCCTGGGAGTCCCGGAGGAGCTGATCGCGGCGCACGGGGCGGTCTCGGCGGAAGTCGCCGCCGCGATGGCGCACGGCGTCCGCGCGCGACTCGGCGTCGACCTCGGCGTGGCCGTCACCGGCGTCGCCGGACCCGATGGCGGCACGGAGGAGAAGCCGGTCGGCCTCGTCTTCGTCCACGCGGTCGGCCCCGAAGGGGAGCGAACCGTGCGCAGCGAGCTTCCCGGCGACCGAGACATGATCCGGGGTCGCGCCGCCGCGGCCTCGCTCCATCTCGTCCGCCGATTGTTGGAGAGCCGTCACACCAGGACGTGACGCCGCCCGGTACCGTCGAGGGCGATGACCGGATCCGGCTCTTCGTCGCGCTGGAACTACCGGGTGACGCGGTCGAGGCACTCGTCAGCTGGGGAACGGAGCAGCTCAGCGGTGGGCGCCGCGTCACGAGCTTCCACATCACGCTCGCGTTCCTCGGAAGCCGTTCGCGAAGCACGCTCGAGCCGATCGCCGACGTCCTCCGGCGTGAGTCCGCGGCGACCGAGCCGTTCCTCCTGGAGCCCGTGCGCTACCAGGAGACCAGGTCGGTCGGGATGCTCGTCCTCGACGATCCCTCGGGCCGGGCGACCGCACTCGCGGAGCGCGTTCAGCTCGGGCTCGAACGCCTCGCGGTGTACGAGCGCGAGCGCCGCCCATGGCTGCCGCACGTCACCGTCCTACGCTTCCGCGAGCGCCCGCGACTCGACCCGCCGATGCCTCGCCTCGGGCCGTTCGCTCCATCCGGTGCCGCTGCTTTGCTGTCACGCCTGTCCCCGTCAGGGGCGAGGTACGAGGTACTGGAGACATGTGTGCTCGGAGAGAGCTGAGGACGACGAGGAGAGGATGAGACGATGAAACGCGAGGAAGCACTCGATGTCGCGCTCGGTCAGATCGAGAGGCAGTTCGGCAAGGGCTCGGTGATGCGAATGAGCGATCGACCACAGGTCGCGGTCGGCGCAGTCTCGACCGGCTCGCTCGCCCTCGACATGGCTCTCGGGATCGGCGGCCTGCCCCGCGGCCGGATCGTCGAGATCTTCGGCCCGGAAGCCTCAGGCAAGACGACGCTCGTCTACCACGTCATGGCGGAGGCGCAGCGGCGCGGTGGGATCTGCGCGTTCATCGACGCCGAGCATTCGATGGATCCGCAGTACGCACGCCGGATCGGCGTCGACATCGATCAGCTCCTCGTCTCTCAGCCGGACACCGGCGAGCAGGCGCTCGAGATCACGGAGCTCCTCATCCGCTCCGGTGCGCTCGACATCGTCGCGGTGGACTCGGTCGCCGCGCTCGTTCCGAAGGCGGAGATCGAGGGCGAAATGGGAGACGCCCACGTCGGCCTGCAGGCACGGCTCATGAGCCAGGCGTTGCGCAAGCTCGCCGGCACGCTCAACCGCACCGACACCATCTGCATCTTCACGAACCAGCTCCGCGAGAAGATCGGCGTCATGTTCGGGAACCCCGAGACGACACCAGGTGGCCGCGCGCTGAAGTTCTACTCGTCCGTTCGGCTCGACATCCGTCGGATCGAGACGCTGAAGGACGGGGCCGAGGCGTTCGGCAACCGGGTCCGCGTGAAGGTCGTCAAGAACAAAGTCGCTCCGCCGTTCAAGCAGGCCGAGTTCGACATCATCTACGGCTCGGGCATCCCGTGGGAGGGCACGGTTCTCGACGTCGGCCTGGAGACGAAGGTCGTCCAGAAGGCGGGCTCGTACTTCAGCTTCGGCGACGAGCGTCTCGGACAGGGACGCCAGAACGCGACGAGCTTCCTCGCGGAGAACCCCGATCTCGTCCAGCAGATCCTCGCGCGGATCCAGGCCGAGGCGCCAGACGAGCAGATCATCTCGGCGCGGCTCCTGCCGGCGCAGGCAGCCGGCGAGGCGGTCATCGAGGTGGAGACGGTCATGGCGGAAGAGGCGGTTCCCGTCGAGAGCTGACGCCATGACACCGGCCGAGGCGGCGCTCGAGCAGGCTCTCCGGGCGTTGCGCCACCGCGATCGCACCGCGTCCGAGATCGATCGCTACCTCGAGAGCCGCGGGGTGGGGGAAGACGAGCGGCGGAACGTGATCGCAACGCTCGTCCGAACCGACCTCGTCGACGATCGTCGGTACGCCACGGCGCGGGCCGTTGCCCTCGCCGAGCGCGGCGCCGGGAACGAGCGGATCCGCCATGAGCTCGCTTTCGCGGGCGTCGACGGCGATGACGTCGATGCAGCCATCGCCGGGCTGGCGGGCGAGGCGGAGCGCGCCGACCGCATCGTCGCGCGTCGCGGCGCCTCGGTGAAGACCGCGCGCTACCTCGCCGGGAAGGGGTTCTCGGACGACGTCGTTCATGCAGTCGTTGCGCATGCTCGCGACGAGCCGTTAGGATGATCGGGCTTTCACTCGAAACGTTTTTCCTGCACGCGAATGCTTTCTGAATCCATGAACTCTACGTCCCTCGATTCGACAGCCCTCCGGGTGCACAGCGCCCGACCAACGGAGGACGCGCACCACCTGAGGTAATCGTCCGGCACCCTCCGGTCGCGACCGTGCAGGTCGACGTCCGGGTGAGAGCATCCGCGGGGGCGTTCCGCGGGCAACCACATCCTCCAACGGAGGCTTCATGCTCTCGGCCGGCGCAGCGCTCATCGGAATCGTCCTCGGAGCAGTGGGTGCGTGGGTCGTGCTTCACGGATGGTCGCGGTCGCGCGTGCGCAGCGCCCATGCCGAGCACGACAAGCTTCTCGCGGACGCACAGCGGGACGCCGAGACGGTCCGGCGCGAGGCGCAGGTCGAGGCGCGCGAGCAGGCCGTCGCGCTCCGCAGCGAGATCGAGAGCGAGGTCCAGGACCGACGCGTCCAGATCGCGAAGGTCGAGGAGCGCGTCCTCCAGAAGGAGCTCGAGGTCGACGCGGGGCTCACCGAGCTCGAGCGACGCGAGCAGGGGCTGGGAGATCGCGAGGTCCACGTCAAGGCGCTCCAGGACGAGCTCCGGGAGACGCAGCGGGAGGCGCTCGGCGCGCTCGAGAAGATCTCGGGGCTGACTGTCCACGAGGCGCGCCAGCAGCTGCTCGACCGCTCGAAGGATCTCGTCCGGCACGAGCTTGCACGTGAGGTGCGCCAGATGGAGGAGGAGGCACGATCCGACGCTCGGCGGCGAGCCAGAGCTCTCGTCGCCGACGCGCTCCAGCGCGTCGCGGCGAGCCATACCGCCGAGGCGACCGTGACCGTCGTGGAGCTCGCTTCCGACGACCTCAAGGGGCGCATCATCGGACGCGAGGGCCGGAACATCCGGGCTCTCGAGCACCTGACCGGGGTCGACTTCATCATCGACGACACGCCGCACGCGGTCGTGCTCTCGTCGTTCGATCCCATTCGGCGCGAGACGGCCCGCCTGACACTCGACAAGCTCATCGAGGACGGCCGGATCCATCCCGCGCGGATCGAGGAGATGTACTACCAGGCAAAGGCGGAACTCGAAGAGCATGTGCTCCAGGCCGGCGAGCAGGCCGTTTTCGAGGCGAACTGCGGGGAGTTCCACGAGGAGCTCGTTCGCATGCTCGGACGCCTGCGCTACCGGACCAGCTACGGGCAGAACGTCCTCAAGCACACGCTCGAGGTCGTCCACCTCGGCGGGATCATGGCCGCGGAGCTGGGCGCCGGCGTGAAGACGACCAAGCGTGCGGCGCTCCTACACGACATCGGCAAGGCCGTCAGCCACGAGGTCGACGGCTCGCACGCGCTCATCTCGGCTCAGCTCGCGCGGCGCTGCGGCGAGTCGGAGGGCGTCGTCCACGCCATCGAGGCCCACCACTACGAGGTTCAGCCGCAGACGGTCGAGTCCGTCCTGCTGATCACCGCCGACGCCATCTCCGCATCGCGTCCCGGTGCTCGGGGGAGAGCCTCGAGAACTACATCCGCCGGTTGGCGGCGCTCGAGGAGATCGCGACGGCGAAGTCCGGCGTCGCCAAGGCGTATGCGCTGCAGGCCGGCCGCGAGATCCGTGTCATCGTCGAACCGTCTGAGGTCGACGACGACGGCGCCGTTCTCCTCTCGCACGAGATCGCGCGCGAGATCGAGGATCAACTCGAGTACCCGGGTCAGGTGAAGGTGATCGTCATCCGCGAGAGCCGGGCGATCGAGGTGGCGAAGTAGACACGCGGTCGGCTGCGGCCCGCTGGGCGGCGGTCTGGGCCGATGCGTGGCCGAGGGCGGACTCGGAGGCGGTCGCCGCCCTCTATGCCGCAGACGCCGCCTTTCGGTCGCATCCGTTTCGCGAGGCGCAGGTGCCACACGAGTACGCGGCGTGGGCCTTCGGGGACCAGGACGCGGCAGAGTGCCGTTTCGGCGAACCGGTCGTGCAGGACGATCGCGCCGCTGTCGACTGGTGGGCGGTCGTCACGTCCGTCGACGGATCGGTCGAGACGCTCGCGGGAACGTCGCTGATCCGGTTCGACGAGACGGGACTCGTCGTCGACCAGCGCGACGTCTGGGCTGCGCACGAGGGTCGCGACGAGCTCGCACACTGGGCTTCGGAGCCCTGAGCCCGGTCGACCTACACTTTCCGCTCATGCGCCGGTACCACGTCACGACCTTCGGCTGCCAGATGAACGCGCACGACTCCGAGCGGATCAAGGGGATGCTCGAGTCGCTCGGCCTCGGCGAAGCGACGTCACCCGACACGGCGGACGTCGTCGTCTTCAATACGTGCACGATCCGCGAGAAGCCGGATACGCGGCTCGCGGCGTACCTCGGGAACGCGGGGGCGATGAAGCGCGATCGCCCGGACGTGGTCGTCGCGGTGGGAGGGTGCTACGCCGAGGCGCAGCGCGAGCGGATCTTCGACCAGTACCCGTTCGTCGACGTCGCTTTCGGCCCCGGCTCGATCCCGCATCTCGGCGACTGGATCGCGGCGGGCGGATACGCGGTGCCGCGCGGCCGGTTCGGCACGCACGAGCACTTCGCCGCGGACCTCCCGCTCCACGCCGAGCGGCGGTTCCAGGCATGGGTACAAGTCTCGATGGGATGCAACTCCAAGTGCGCCTACTGCATCGTCCCAGCGGTGCGCGGACGCGAGCAGAGTCGGCGCCCAGGCGACATCGTCGCGGAGGTCACCGGCCTCGCATCGAGCGGCGTTCGCGAGATCACGCTCCTCGGTCAGAACGTGAACTCGTGGGGGCGCGACCTCACCCCGGCGATCCGCACGGAGTTCGGGGAGTTGCTGCGCGGATGCGACGCCGTCACCGGCATCGAACGGATCCGGTTCACGAGCCCGCATCCGAAGGACTTCCGCGATCCGGTCATTGCCGCCATGGCCGAGTGCGAGAGCGTGTGCGAGCACGTCCATCTGCCCGCACAGTCCGGATCCTCGCGGATCCTCAAAGCGATGCGGCGCACGTACGACCGCGCGCGGTACCTCGGCCTGGTCGATCGGCTCAGGAGCGAGATCGCCGACCTCGCGATCGGCACGGATCTGATCGTCGGTTTTCCCGGCGAGACCGATGCCGACTTCGAGGAGACGCTGTCCCTCGTCGAGGAGGCGCGGTTCGACAGCGCTTTCACCTTCATCTACTCGCCGCGCGCAGGGACCGAGGCGGCCGATCTCCCGGACCAGATTCCCGACGACGTCAAGCACGACCGCCTCGAACGCCTGGTCGAACGAGTCCAAACGGGCGCAGGCGAGCGGAACGCCGAACGCATCGGACGCGTCGAGCAGGTGCTCGTCGAGGGGCCGAGCAGGACCGATTCGGCGCTACTGCGCGGGCGCACCCGGCGCAACACGACGGTCAACTTCGCGGGCTCGGCACAGTCCGGTGACCTCGTGGACGTCGCCATCGAGGCGTCCACCTCGACGACGCTGCGCGGGCACGAGGTGTCGCTCGTCGCGGCCTGACGCATCGACGAATGCACACTTTCGCCGCGGTCCGTGACCCATACGTACCCAACTCGGCGAGACGCTCGCAGCGGGTGGTGGGCTGGGGTGCCCCACACGACGTGATCGAGCTCGAGTACTCCGTCATCGCGGTCTTCGGCCCGACAGCGTCCGGCAAGTCGGCGATCGCACAGGAGCTGGCGATACGGATCGGCACCGAGGTCGTCTCAGCCGATGCGCTCCAGGTCTACGCCGGCTTGCCGATCCTGACGAACCAGTCGCCGGCTCCGACGCGACTCACGGCGTTTCGGGCCCTGTCCGAGGAGATGTCCGTCGGTGAGTACGCCGGGCTGGCACATGCGGCGATCGACGAGCTCGTCGCAACGCACGGAGGCGCCGTGGTCGCGGGTGGAACCGGTCTCTACCTGCGCGCAGCCCTTGCTGACCTGGCGATCCCCGCGTCGGTCGGGCCGGAGCAGCGAGCCGCACTCGAACGGGTCTACGACGAGGGCCCGCAGGCGGCACACGATCGCCTGGAGGCGCTGGACCCGGCGGCCGCGGGCCGCGTGCACGTCAACGACCGCCGACGCGTGGTTCGTGCACTCGAACTCGCAGAGGGCGGCAGCTCGCTCGTTCCCGTAACGGACGAGTTGTGGTCGGCCTCGATGCGGCATCCAACGCTCGTCGTCGGACTGGAGCTTCCCACGGAGGAGCTCGATCGACGCATCCGTGCGCGCGCGGAGGACATGCTCGCACGTGGCGCCGTCGCCGAGGCGCGGTCTGCCATCGCAGGCTCGATCTCGAAGACCGCCGCCAAGGCGCTCGGGCTCACCGAGCTGACGACGCTTCCGCTCGACCAGGCGACCGAGCAGCTCGTCGCCCGGACACGTCGGTACGCCGCGTACCAGCGGAAGTGGATGCGCCGTATCCCGGGAATCACCGTCGTCGATGCGAATCGCGCGCCCGAGGAGGTGGCCGATGACATCCTCGACATGGCGCGCGCTCGGTAACACCTACGTCGTCGTCGAGCTGACCGACCACGGGCTGGACGGGGCGGAAGCTTCGATGCTCGCGCAGGGAACGGACGGCGTTCTCGAAGTGCTCGCTCGGACCGAGGTGTCGGTCGAGATCGCCATCTGGAACCCCGACGGCTCCCGTGCGGAGCTGTCGGGAAACGGGACTCGGATCGCAGCGGCGTGGCTCGCCGAGCAAACCGGTGCGACGGAGGTGGCCGTCGAGGTCGGCGGACGCGTCGTCCGCACCCGGCTGGGCGCTTCGGGCGAAATCGAGCAGGATCTGGGAGAGGTCGTCGTCGGCGCCGCGGAGACGATCGACGGGATCACGTTCGTGCCCGTGTCGGTCGGCAACCCGCACGCGGTGGTCGCGGGTGACCCGGCGCAAATCGGCAGTCCTCGGCCCCCTGCTCGAGACACACGAGCGGTTCCCGGAGCGGACCAACGTCCAGGTCGCGCGCGTCGACGGCCCCGGTGAGGTGACCGCGCGCGTGTGGGAGCGTGGGGTGGGGGAGACACTGTCCTCGGGAACGAGCGCCGTCGCGGTGGCCGCGGCGACGCACGGTGTCGGCGAGGTCGTCGTCCACTTCCCCGGCGGCGACCTCCTGGTCCGTCTCGACGCGGGGCGCGCGACTGCTCTACGGCACCGCCGAGCGCGTCGCCTGAGTCAGCTCTGGGCAAGCTCGACGAGGCGCCCGTCCGGGTCGCGCAGGTACGCGGAGCGGCCCCACTGGTAGTCGCGCGGCTCCAGGAGGAGCTCGCAACCGTCTGCCCGGAGAGCGTCGCAGGCCGCGTCGAGGTCGGCAACGGAAACGGCGAAGTGATCTTCGTTCGGCGGACCGACATCCATCGCGGCTGCGCGCTCGTGGACGAGGAGCTTCGCGTCGCCGAAGGCGAACAGTGCGCCGCCCGGCCACTCCGCGACCGGGGCCGATCCGGCCAGCGAACGGTAGAAGGAGCTGACCGCCGCCACATCGTCGGTGAACAGCGCAACCTCCGTGAGGTTGGTCATGTCGCGATCTCGAACTCTCGGAGGACGTCGTTCAGCGACGTCTTGAGATCCGTCGACGCGCTCCGCGTTCCCGACGATCAGCGCGCAGGGCAGGTCGAAGGTGCCTGCCGGGAACTCCTTCGGCCGCGTGCCCGGCAACACGACAGAGCGCGGTGGCACATAGCCACGGTGCTCGACCGGCTCGCTGCCCCGTCACGTCGATGACGGGGACGGACGCCGAGAGGACGACGTTCGGGGCAATCACGGCGCCCGCGCCGATCACGACTCCCTCCACGACGACCGCACGTGATCCGACGAACGCACCGTCCTCGACGATGACGGGACGCGCCTGCGGCGGCTCGAGAACGCCTCCGATCCCGACGCCCCCGGACAGGTGGACGTCGGCTCCGATCTGCGCGCACGAGCCGACGGTCGCCCAGGTATCGACCATGGTTCGCGGGCCGACCCAGGCCCCGATGTTGACGTAACCCGGCATGAGCACGACGCCTTCGGAGAGGAAGGAGCCGTAGCGCGCGACGCCGGGTGGGACGACGCGGACACCGCGCGATGCGTAGTCCGACTTCACGGGGATCTTGTCGAGAAAGAGGAGACCGCCGATCTCCATGGGCTCGACCTTCCGTAGGCGAAAGTAGAGGAGGATCGCCTTCTTCACCCACTCGTTCACGATCCAGTCGTCGCCGTCACGCTCCGCGACCCGGACGTCGCCCGCGTCGAGGCGAGCGATCGACTCCTCGATCGGCTCCGCCTCGAGCTCACCGGACTCCCACAGCTCGTCGATGCGTTCCCGGAGGCCCATCACGCGCCATCTTCCCCGATCGGATGCATGAGAAATCGGCGCAGGACGTCATATGCGCGGACGAGCGACTCGACGGCGACCCGCTCGTCCGCGTGGTGGGCCAGTGCGGTGTGCCCGGGGCCGAAGTTCACGGCGTCGAGACCGCGCGCCGTGAAGTCCGCGACGTTCGTCCATGCCTGCTTCGGCCGGATGACGAGATCTCCGGCAGCCTGGAGTGCTCGCACGGAGGTCGCGTCGGTGACGACGCGTGCAGGCGATGCATTGCTGACGATCTCGAGGGTCGCGTCGTCCGGGACGAGGCTCGAGAGGTACCGCTCTGCCTCGGCCGGTTTGCGGTCCGGCGGGTAGCGGAGGTTGAGCGTTGCCGTCGCCTCGCCGGGGATGACGTTGTCGGCTATCCCGGCGTCGAGACGAGTGACGGAGACGACCTCGCGGAACTCGAGCCCTCCGACCACCGCGACCCGTGGATCGAGCTCGAGCACGGGAATGAGGCCGTGCACGGCACGCTCGAGGGCGCTGTCGGCGAGCCACGGCCGCGCCGAGTGGCCGCTCGTCCCGTGGAACACGAGTCGGGCGACGACGTTGCCGAGGCATCCCGACTGGAGCTCGAGGTCGGTCGGCTCGAGCACCACAGCGAGCGTCGTCTCGTGGATCACCCGTGACGCGGCGAAGAGGGCAGGAAGCGGGTTGTGCTCGGCAGGAAGCTCCTCGCGTCCGAAGAGCAGCAATCCAAGGTCGCATGGCGCGCCCTCGAGATCGAGGTCGCGTGCGAGCTCGAGTGCGACGGCCAGACCACCCTTCATGTCGCTCGCGCCGAGCCCGTGGACCTCGCCGTCGGCGATTCGGCCCGGAAGATTGCCCTGCGCCGGGACGGTGTCGTAGTGCGCGACGAGCACGATCAGCGGAACGCTCTCCCGGCGAGAGGAGACGAAGAGGAAGGCCTCGTCCCCCGCGTAGTCATTCACCCAGCCCGAGGGGACGAGCTCGAGCACATGCTCGCGTATCGCGTCCTCCCGGCCGCTCTGCGAGGGGATGTCGACGAGCTCGAGCGTCCGCGCAGCGAGGCGGTCGGCAAGCGCGGTCACCGCCGGAGCGTACCGCGGCATAATCTCGCAGTGACTGCGCGCCAGCCCGATCCCGCACCCGGGGCGGAGCCGGAGCGCGGGCTCCTTCTCGCCGTCTTCCCGAAGGGCACCGACGCGGCCGATGAGCTCGGCGAGCTGGCGGAGCTCGCGCGCACCGCGGGCGTCGAGCCGATCGGAGAGGTCGTCCAGTATCGCGTGCACCCGGATCCGCGCTCGTTCGTCGGGAAGGGAAAGCTGGCGGAGCTGAAGCAGTCGTTCGGCGAGGCGGAAGCCGAAGCCCTACTCGTCGACGACGAACTGAGCCCGACGCAACAGAGGACCCTCGAAGACGCGCTGAAGACGCGCGTCGTCGACCGCACGCAGCTGATCCTCGACATCTTCGCGCAGCACGCGCGCAGCTCCGAGGGCAAGCTCCAGGTCGAGCTGGCGCAGCTCGAGTACAACCTGCCGCGCATGCGCGGGCTGTGGCAGCACCTGGAGCGCCTCGGGGGCGGCGTCGGGACTCGCGGCCCGGGTGAGAGTCAGCTCGAAACCGACCGGCGCCTCGCCCGCACACGTGTGTCGCTCCTCAAGAAGCGCCTCCGCGCTCTCGAGGGACAGCGCTCGACGAGGCGGAAGGAACGAATCCGGACAAGCGCGCCGACGATCGCGCTGGCCGGTTATACGAACGTCGGGAAGTCGACACTCCTGAATGCGCTCACGGGAGCCGAGTCGTCAGTCGACGATCGCCTGTTCGAGACCCTCGATCCGACCACCCGCGGATTCGAGCACGACGGCAAGCGATATCTCGTCACTGACACCGTCGGATTCATCAAACGACTGCCCACGCAGCTCGTCGAGGGGTTCGCGGCGACGCTCGAGGAGACACTCGTCGCGGATCTCGTCCTCCATGTCGCGGACGCATCCCTTCCGGACCACCGGCTGGCGGAGACGATCGGGGCGGTCAACGGCGTTCTCGCGGACATCGGGGCGGACGACGTCCCGGTCGAGCTCGTCCTGAACAAGGTCGATGCGCTCGACCCGCTCGCTCGCCGGCGGATCGAGCACGCCTACCCGAGGGCGCTGCTGATCTCGGCTCGCACGGGTGAAGGGCTCGATGCGCTGATGGGCAGGATCGCCGAGCTGTTCTCGGATCGGTTCGAAGACGTGCGACTTCTCGTGCCGTATTCGGACGGCCGGACACTTGCGGCTCTCTACGACCTCGGCGCTCCCATCGCCGAGCGTCGCGACACGCCCGAGGGCGTCCGTGTGCGTGCGCGGCTCCCGCGTGCCGAGGCAGCGCGCTTCGCCCGCTATCTCGTAGCCGGCGAGCAGGATATCGAGCGAGTGTCGGCCCGGTGATCGACATCTCCGTCCGGCTGCTTCGCCCCGACGCCCACCTGCCGCGACAGGCGTACGACGGCGACGCCGGGCTCGATCTCTCGGCCTGCGAGGGGGCAGTTCTCGCTCCGGGTGAGCGTGCTGTCATCCCAACCGGCGTCGCAGTCGAGATCCCGCAAGGGCACGCCGGCTTCGTCCAGCCACGCTCGGGCCTCGCAGCGCGACACGGCATCGGCGTCGTGAACGCGCCGGGGTTGATCGACTCGGGGTATCGCGGTGAGATCCGCGTCGTGCTGATCAACACGGATCGCGAGCACGCGTTCGTCGTCGAGCCGGGTATGCGGATCGCGCAGCTCGTCATCGCTCCCGTGGCGTCCGTTCGTCTCGTCGAAGTCGACGAGCTCGCTGGCAGCGAACGCGGCGTTCGCGGGTTCGGGTCGTCGTCGAGCTGACGCCGTTGGCCGAACCGAGGATTCGCGTGTCGGCCATCCTGCGCTGGCGTGGGCGGATCCTGCTAGCGCGGCACGAGAAAGCCGGGGGAGCGGTCTGGCTCCTGCCGGGCGGCGGTGTGCGGGCTGGCGAGAGCCTCCTGCGCGCGCTCGAGCGCGAGTTGTGGGAGGAGACAGGACTCTTCCCGGACGGCCTCGACGTTCCACTCGAAGGTCCCGTCGCCATCGTCGATTCGATCTCGCCGGAAGGAACGACGAGCCGCAAGCACGTCGTCCACGTGATGTTCGCCGCAGACGTGTCCGGAACGCTCGAGGACGTCGTGTCGCGCGACGACGCGGTCCGCGGCCATCGCGCGTTCCTCGTGCGCGAACTCGACTCCGTGCAGCTCCATCCGCCGATCACTCGCTTCCTCCAGCGCTGGCAGCCCGGTGATCCTGCGGTGTACCTCGGGGAGATGTGGGTTCCGTGACGAACACGGCACCGTCTCGTCGCATTCCCGAGCACCACGTCTGAGGCGCGCCACGTTGGGCTGACAGCGGGTGGTGGACCGGGATGCCGCTCCGAGATTTCGCCCTCAGCGCTTTCCTCCGCGCCTCCGAGCCCGCTCCGCCGCTACGCGGAAGGCCTGCTCCTCCAGCACGTCGGGCAACGGCTCGAGCGCCGGCGGTTCACCTGCGCCGGCGTGCGCGAGCGCCCGAGCAAGCAGCCAGTCCGCCAGCCACGGGTTCCGCGGAAGCAACGGACCGTGCAGGTATGTGCCGACGGCGTTGCCGAGCCGGCACCCCTCCGACGCCGGACGCGCCGTCGTTCCCGAAGCCGTGGACGACCCGTCCCAGCGGTTCCGCGCCGGGATCGAGCATGGTCCTGCCCGCGTGGTTCTCGAAGCCTGCGAGCTGTCGCCGGACGCCCGGCTCGAGCTCGCAGGCGAGCAGGACGTCGCCGATCATGCGCACCTCGCCGGCCACCGTCTCGTGCGGGAAGAGGCGCGCCCCCGGCATGAACGAACCGTCGCGGCCACGGTAGCCCCGCCCGAGGAGCTGATAGCCGCCGCACACGGCGAGCATCGCAACCCCGCGCGCGTGGGCCGCGGCGATCGCATCGGCCTTCGCTGCGAGATCGGGGGCGATGAGCGCCTGCTCGCGATCCTGCCCTCCGCCGATGTACAGGAGGTCGTGCGCCGCGGGGTCGAGCGCATCACCGATGTCGAGCGGGTACACGACGAGCTCGTGCCCTCGTAGCGCGGCTCGCCGCTGGAAGACGGCGAGGTTGCCGCGATCCGCGTAGATGTTGAGGTAGTCGGGGTACAGGTGTCCGAGCCTGATTCTCACGAGCCCCCCTCCCAGTACGGTCGCACCGCACCGCGGTCGGTCAGGACCCCGCGCAGCGCGAGCATCGCCGTGTACGTGGGGAGGACCACGAGCTCCGTGCCTGCCTCGACCAGGCCGAGTCCGCGGTCGAGCGCGGCTTCGAGCGAGGGAATGACCTCGAGCCGGCCCTGGGGGAGCCCGCCATACGTCATCCGCAAGCCGAGCTCCGCGGCGCGGTCGCCCGAAACGATGACGAGTCCTGCATGGTCGAGCAGCGGCTCGAAGTCCACGTCCCAGATCCAAGACACATCCTGCCCGTCGGCGATCGCGTCGTTCAGCGCCACGATCAACACGGGCGGGATGCCCGTCTCGAGCGTGCGGACGACCTCGTTGGCGCCGGCAGGGTTCTTGATCAGGAGCAGCACGACGGACTTGCCGCCGGCGCGGATCCGCTCGAACCGCCCGAACGCGGCGCCGAAACGCGCGAGTCCGCTGCGCACGTCCTCGAGCGACGCGCCCACCGACAGTGAAAGTGCAGCCGCGGTCGTCGCGTTGTAGACGTTGTAGAGACCAGGGAGCGCCAGGTCGACGGGGGCGTCGCCAGCGGGCGTCGACAACGTGAACCTCGACGCCTGAAGGCCCCGGAGCTCGATGTCCCTCGCGGCGACGTCGAGCGGCGGGCGCGCGTGCCCGCAACTCGGGCAGCGATAGTCGCCGAGGTGGCCGACGTACGCGGCGGCGAACTCGTACGGAGCTCCGCACCGCAGGCAGTACTTCGAGTCCGCGGCGTGCTGCAGCCGCGGCCTGGCATGTGTCGGATCGTCGAGCCCGAACCGAACGGCGTTGGGCCGACCGTCCGCGAGATCGGCGACCACGGCGTCGTCGGCGTTGACCACGAGCATCGTCTCCTGGGGCAGGGCTGCAACGGCGGCGCGCCACCTCTCGGCGACGAGCTCGAGCTCGCCGTAGCGGTCGAGCTGATCCCGGAAGAGGTTGCCCAGTGTCACGACCCGCGGGCGAAGACGTGCGACCGCCTCCGGGAGCGCAGCCTCATCCACCTCGAACAACCCGAGATCCGCCTTCCGGGAGTCGACGAGCGCAGACGCGATGCCCGAGAGCAGGTTCGCACCGGCACGGTTCCACGCGAGCCGATGCTCGCTTCCGAGGATCTCCGCCGCCATGGCAGTCGTCGTCGTCTTGCCGTTCGTCGCCGACATCAGGGCGACGCCGTCGGCGAGCCCTGTGGCGAGCCGGTCGACCGCATTCGGATCGAGTTTCCAGAGCGCTTTCCCCGGAAGCGTCGTCCCGCCGCCGCGTCGTGCGAGACGCGAGATGCCGCCGAGAGCGCGCGCGGCCGACGTCTCGAGTGCGAGTCGAACGCCCATCGCGGGCGAGCGTACCGCCAGGGAGGGGAGAGGCTGCTCTGGAGAACTTGCAGAATATGTAGAACGCTCTAAGCTTTTTGCAGAGATGGCGCGTCCGCGCTCACGCAAGCGTGCTCCGGTGCGCATCGACGAGGCCGAGCTCGCCGCCTTTCGCGCCGGCATGCGTCGGCGCTACTCGGACGACGAGATCCTCGCCGAGCTGCGTGCCGCCGCGGAGCGGCTGGGGAGGTCGCCGACGATGCGCGAGTTCGCGCGGGATCCGGGGGCGCGGGTCCACCCGCAGACCGTCATCGAGCACTTCGGGACGTGGAACGCGGCGAAGCGCGCTGCGGGTCTCTTTCCGCGGCGCTTCCTCACGCGCGACGAGCTCCTCGAGCAGCTGCGCGCGCTCGGGAACGAGCTAGGGAGGACTCCGACCGCCCGCGACCTCGCGGCGCGAGGACGGTCGATCCCATCGGCCTCGCTGTACGCGCATACGTTCGGGTCGCTCGGCAACGCACTCCGGGAGGCGGGGTTCGAGGTGCTGCAGGGCGAGGAGCGCCTCGAGCGCGCCGTCGAGCAGGGCGCACGCCTCGCCGTGACACTCGGCCGGCTTCCCAAGATGGCGGACTGGGCGGAGGCGCGTCGGCAGGATGCTGCGCTGCTCTCGGAGTGGCAGGTCTACCGGCTGCTCGACGTCCCGCGTGGTGCGTGGACAGCGTTCCAGTTCCTCGTTCGCGAACGGCTGCGCGAGGACGGGGTGGAGGTCCGCCCGGACGGGTCGCTAGGCGGGGCTGACTGAGGCGAGCGCAGCGAGCCGCTCGAGGCAGGAGACGGCCTCGCGCGGAGCTCGCACCGGTGGGAGGTAGCCGGACTCGCGGTAGTGGCGGTCGGGGCGGAAGCGACGCTCGCGGATCGCCCGTCCCGCGACGACGTGGAGGAGCCGCCCCTCGCGAAGCTCGGTGACGTCCACGCGTGTCTTCAGAGCCGCTGCGGCGATCGTGAGCGCCCGCCGCGTCGAAGCGAAGTAGAGGCCGTGGTCGGTTCGACCGAGCCACAGCGGTCGAAGCCGGCCGCGCGCGAGGAAGAGCGTCGCATCGTCGCGCTCGTCGATCCATGCCGCCGCCATGGCGCCGCGCATCTCGGAGAGGGCGCGAGGATCGTGCTCGCGGCGCTCCATGATCGCGAAGATCGCCTCCGAGTCGACGGTCATCTGCGGCTCGGCGCGCTCGATCCCGTAGCGGGCGAGGAGTTCGTCGTCGTTCTCGATGATGCCGTTGTGGATGCCCACGACGGTCCCGTGCCGGATCGGATGGTTGTTCGCCTCGATCTCGGGATGGCCCTTCGTGAAGTCGCGAACGTGGATGAGCGCGTGGCTCGCGTCCGCCGGGACGTCGAGTTCGTCGAGCAGAGCGCTCGCGCCGCCGCGAAGCTTCGTCACGCGGATCTGGCCCGACCCGCCGCGGTGCGCGTAGCCGACCGCGTCGGCGCCGCGTTCGGCGATCCCGGCGAGGAGCGCCTGTGCGGCCAGCGTCCGATCGACCGCCGCGTCAGGACTGAGGCTGAATCCCGCTATGCCGCACATGGACCTATTCGACTCCGTGGATCGGACGACACCTGACGTAGACGGCAGATGTGAGGCCGGCTGTTTGTGAAGGCCGCGTTGCACACATCGGCTTCTGCACCCGACCGCCGATCCCTCGCGGGAGCTGTCATCCCTCAAGCGGGGCAACCGTGCAGCCGATAGACCAGCCGTGGAAGGCTATGCAGCCGAGCATCTCTTCGATCCGACGGACGAGGACTCGACGCCCGTTGCGGACGAGCCGGCGACCCCGCGTGAGCTGCCGGGGCTCGCAGGGCCGACCGCCGACGACCCGCTGAAGCTCTACGTCCGCCAGATCGGCGACGGCCGCCTCTTGACGCCGGCGCAGGAGCGCGAGCTCGCCCGGCGCAAGGACCTGGGCGACGAGGCGGCGAAGCGCAAGCTCATCGAGTCGAACCTGAGGCTCGTGATGTCGATCACGCGGAACTACACACGCGCCGACGTCCCACTCCTCGATCTCATCCAGGAAGGGAACCTCGGACTCATTCGCGCCGTCGAGAAGTTCGACTACACGATGGGCTTCAAGCTCTCGACCTATGCGACGTGGTGGATCAAGCAGGCCATCTCGCGCGCACTCGCAGAGCAGGGTCGCACGATCCGCCTTCCCGTCCACGTGGCGGACCAGGTTCGGAAGGTGACGAAGACGCGGCGGCTGCTCGGGCAGAAGCTCAACCGCGATCCGTCGCTCGAGGAGATCGCGGCCGAGCTCGACATCACCCCCGAGCGTGTGCAGGAGTTGCTCGAGCTCATCCTCGACCCGGTCAGCCTCGAGACGCCGATCGGCGACGGCGACTCGAGTGTCGCCGACCTGATCCCGGACCAAAGCGCGCAGCAGCCGGAGCTCGAAACGGCCGATAGGGCACGCTCGTCGGAGTTGCTCGACGCGCTCGACAAGCTGCAGCCGCGCCAGCGGCGCGTCGTGGTCGAGCGCTTCGGGCTCGACGGCGTCCGACCGCGCACACTGGAAGAGGTCGGCGCGAACCTGGGCATCACGCGCGAGCGCGTGCGTCAGCTTGAAGCGCGTGCCCTCCGCGAGCTCCGCGCGATCGCGCCGGGGCTCGAGCTCTACCTGCGGTCGTAGCTAGATCACGTCGACCGACTGCATCTCGCGGAGAGATGCAAGGCGGCGCAACGACTCGAGCTCGATCTGGCGAACACGCTCACGCGTAAGGCCGAGCCTGCGTCCGATCTCCTCGAGCGTCTGCGGCTCTGCGCCGGTCAACCCGTAGCGCATGACCACGACCTCGCGCTCGCGCTGGGGGAGGGAGGCCAGTGCGTGCCGCAGCGCCTCGCTGCGGAGGTTGAGCTCGACCGTCTCCTCCGGCAGCGGCTCGTCCCCTGCGACGAAGTCTCCGAAGACCGCGTCCTCGCCGTCACCGACGGGCGCGTCGAGGCTCGTCGAAGCCCTGGCGGCCGCACGCACCTCGAGTACCTGCTGCACGGTGAGCGACGCCTCGTCGGCGATCTCCTCGAGCGAGGGCTCGCGTCCGAGCTGTGTCCAGAGCTGCCGGTCGGCGCGGTTGATCTTCTGCAGGCGCTCGACGATGTGGACGGGCATGCGGATCGTCCGGGCCTTGTCGGCCAGTGCGCGCGCGACCGCCTGGCGGATCCACCACGTGGCGTACGTCGAGAACTTGAAGCCGCGGCGCCAGTCGAACTTCTCGACCGCGCGGATGAGCCCGAGCGTGCCTTCCTGGATCAGGTCGAGGAAGGGGAGGCCCTGGTTTCGGTAGTTCTTGGCGATCGAGACCACCAGCCGCAGGTTGGACTGGATCATGCGTTCCTTCGCGTCCATGTCGCCGTGCTCGATCCTCTTCGCGAGCTCGACTTCCTGGGCGGCCGTGAGAAGCTGATGCCGGCCGGCCTCGCGCAGGAAGAGCTGAAGCGCATCCGTCGTCGTCTCGACCGGAGCGGTGAGCGCGACGACGGTCTCCGACTGGGGAGGCGGATCGACGATCTCGATCGACCGCTGGTCGAGCTCGCGCAACACGGCATCCTGCTCGAGCTCCGTGAGCTCGTAGGTCTCCGCGATCTCCGCCAGATCGGAAGCGCGGACCGTGCCAACCTGCTCTGCTGCCTCGAGCAGTTGCCGGATCTCCTCGATGAGGAGGATGTGCTCGATGTCGATTTGGGTCACGCGGCGGGGTCGAGCTTGGGCGGTAGGTGACAATCTCTCGCGTTCGCGCCCCGATGTCTAGGGGTACGGCGAGATTTCCCTCGTCCGGGTCAGACCCGTCCGGCCGGGCTCAGGCAGTCGCGATCAGGAATGCGACCGCGGCGATCGTGAATCCGACGACGGCGATGAGAAACAATCGGACGCTCATGGCCAGCATGGCCGACACCCCCTCAGGTAGATCGAGCGTCCCCGAACCCTAGTCGATCGGGGCGGGGTGGACGAGCCCAGATCGATCCGAGCCAACTTGACATAACACCGGTTATCGTGCATTCGATTTGGCTCTGGGCCTAGCTAAGCCAAATCGTCATCTCGGGAACGCACGTTTCGTCGACGCGTTGCGCGAGGCGCACACGGTGGAGTGCCAGCGCCCAAAGAAGCCGCGGTACTACAACCCCGGCAAGCTGAAGGCCGAGACCGTCTCTCTGTGCCGAGGTTCCGACCAGTCGGCCAGCGCAGCTCCGGACGATCGTTCGCCCGAGTGGTGGCGAGATCCTCAGCGTCTGCCTGGTCATGTCGAGGGCATGCAGCCGCCTTCTCGCCATCGGGAAGATCGAGCTACTTGATCTGGATGCGAGTGCCGTTGACGACCACGTACACGAAGAAGTTCCCGCCCGGCCCGGACGTCGTCAGGCGGATATCGAATACGTGCCCTGGTGCCAGCGGTCTGCGGCACTCAGCGCGGTACTGCCAGGCGAACTTCGTGCCGACGTACCCGCCGTCCCTTGCCACAACACACGGCCTGCTGGCCTTGGTGATCTCCGGCCTGACGGCCACAAAGACGACGAAGTTCCGATACGTCACCCGGTCGTGATTGACGATGTGGACTAGGCGGGACGTAGGCGAGGGTGACGTGACGGTCGCCCTGAGTTTCGGCGCGCCTGCCGTCCCGCCTGCGATTAGAGCACCTGCTGAGAGGAGCACACAGACACTTGTGAGACGAAGCACGAGGGCGAGTCTCTCGCGGTCGAGGACCGCTGTCAACGGGAGCGTGCCAGCCATGCGGATTTTAGAGACGAAGCTCGAGCCTGACCCGCAGTCAGACCGTTTCTCCCCCCGATCGGAACAACGTATGCGGCGTTACGCAGGCGTGCAGTCGACGGGCGTGACCGGCGCTGACTTTCTGCCGAAGAACGTCACGCTTGCTGTGGCTGCGTTGTCCTGTGTCACCGCCGTCCAGTGTCACCGTCGGCTCGACGCAGCCTTTCGGCCAGGGGCTCAGACGTGTCCAGGTCTGCCGTTTCCACGCGGGGCTCCACCCCCGTCGCCCCCGCTCCTTGCCTTTCGGCACAGGACGGGTTTCTCTACGTCTGGAAGGAGTGGTGCGTCATAGCTCGGACGGCCCTGGCGTAGCACTCGTTATCGCGCAATTCGGTCGCGTAACGGTTAGGACTGGGACGGAGCCCATCTTGGCGGCGAGACCGATCAGCGAACGAGTGAGAGCTCAGGCGGCGAGCCCGTTCCACCGATCGGAACTCCCATTACCGCCGCTTCGTACTCGATCTGGCGAGTGGCGACCCAGAGGTCGATCACGGCCTCGCCAGGGTCGCGGTCGTGCGCCGCGTACCAGTCCTCGAGAAATTCAGCTCGCACCCGTTCCTCATCGAAGAGGGCGAAACCGGGTGGCGGGCCGTCGCGCTGGCCACCCTCCAAGAGCGTCAGATGTGGCATCTCCCTAAGCGTAGGACCGTTTTGCCGCGAATACCAGAGGACGTATGCGGATCGGCCCCGGAAGTTACGCCGCCTTCTTCGTCGAGCCCTTGCCTGTGCCCTTGCACTTCGGGCACTCGTCTACCATGCGCCCCTCGTGCATGGAGCCGGGGACGAAGGCCGATCCTTGGCACTCCGGGCACGCATTCTCTGCGAGGTCATGTCGTGTCTTCCATGCGCTATGCACAGTGCTCCCCTTCCTCGAGTTGCGGCCGCACTCGTCCGCTCCCGTAGCCATGAACGAGTCCCAGCGCGTCCATCGCACGGTATCCCCCCGGTGGGGCAGTGCATATCCCTCGAACGAGCCTTCTCAGCCGACAGGTGGATCAGCGGGTTCTTCACGAAGCGACATCGCGGCCGCCTCCCCAGTGTTCGCCTTCTGCTGACTGTCGAGGAGTTCGAGGATCCGGTCGGTGTTCTCGCGGATGGCGCTGATGTTGTTGAACGCCCACTTTGGCGGAGCGTTGTCGGGCATCCGCTCTATGAACGTTTCGATGTCGAATCCATCGCGGCTCAGTGCCCGACGCTTCGCCACCACGACGGCGCCGATGACCACAGCGCCGATGATCAAAGCCTTGCTCATGTCAGTGCCTCCTCGGGACCCGCGGCGTCAGGTCGTCGTGGCGATGTCGAACACACGCGCGACACGGCCCCGCGCAGGTCGTGTGTTCGCGGCACCCGAATCGATCAGGAAGAAGGACGCCGGGACAACTCGCCGAGACCGCATTCGAGACCTCCCTCGTCGTGGAATCGTTCGCCCGACGATAGCGCGCACTCAGAACGTCGCGTCGCGGACGCCCGAGACGATCACGATGAGCACGACGGCCGCGATGACGAGCCGATAGACGACGAACACGCCGTACGTGTGGCGGCGCACGTAGCCGAGGAGCCATTCGATCGCGAGGAGGCCGCTTCCGAGCGCAGCGAGCGTGCCGACGACGAACGGCCCGATCCAGCCGTCGGGAAGATCACCGAAGACCACGTCCTTCAAGCCCTTGAGCACGACTGCGCCGAGGACAGTCGGCACGAGCAGGAAGAAGGAGAAGCGGGCCGCGCCGTCGCGATCGAGGTTCATGAAGCGGCCGGCCGTGATCGTGATCCCCGAGCGGGACACACCGGGCGCCAGAGCGAGCGCTTGGGCGAAGCCCATGACGAGCGCCTTCCCAAGTCCCAGGTCGCCCATCGAGCGTGTCTGCGGCGACCGATCCGCCCAGTACAGGAGAAGCGCGCCTGCGGAGAGGAGTATGAGAATCTGCCACGGCTCGCCGAGGTGGTCGGCGATCGCATTCTCGCCCGCGAGCCCGATGATGCCGGCAGGGATGGTGGCGACGAGCACGAACCATGCGACCCGCTCGTCGGGCCCCTCGATGCGTCGCCGGCCCACCGAATGGAGCCAGGCACGCACGAGACGGACGATGTCGCCCCAGAAGTAGGCGCCGACCGCCACGAGCGTCCCCAGGTGGAGTGCGACGTCGAAGGTCTGGTTGAAGCGGTCGTGCTGCTCGAGATACGTCCAGTCCGCCCCCCAGGGAACGAGGATCAGGTGCCCCGAAGACGAGATGGGCAGGAGCTCGGTCAGACCCTGGACGATCCCGAGGACGAACGCCTGCCCGTCCGTCAACGCCGCTGGGTCGTCCCCCACTCCGAAGATCGTGAGCAGCGCCGCGGCGGCGAGCGCAGACCCCCGCCACGCTGAAGACGACGGAGCGTCGCACGGCAGGATCCTACGCTGCGACCGACGGAATAGGGCGTCGAACAATTCGGACGCAAATTGCGGCAATCCGGTGAACGCGGCGCTTGACCCGCTCGGGTGTGTCCCATAGGTTCCCGCTTGCACCGAGCACGGAGCGCGATTAGGTCGAAGCTCAGCTCGCAGGCTCTACGCGGAAGCGGACGGTCAGCGGGTCGAGTGGACGAAAGCGCCACCGGCTCGGTGAATTCTTTTGGTCCGAAGCTGAATGTAGGATCGGGCGCGATGCACCTGCGAGCCCCCAGCGTCGACAAGGGCGTTCATGCCTTTGCGTGGTCGGTCGTGTTCTTCCTCTACATGTGGCTCGGTGCGCGCGCCGTGGAGGTGCCCGGTGCGATCGCATTCGTCGTCGCGCTCGTCGCGGCGGCGGCGATCTTCATGTTCGTCCGCCTGCGCGGCGGACCCTCCCCTCGGTAGGCGCGAAGTTCAGTCTCGGGGGGAGCCTGATTTGTCGCTCAGAGCGGCCACGAGGCGGTCCGCGAAGTCTCGGCCGATCGCCTGCTCGAGGCGCACGAGCGCGGACTCCTTCGGAGCCCGATCCGGCGCAACGAGGGCTGAGACATCCGCGAGTATCCGCGTCGAGGCCGTAGGAGCGACTTTCGTGAGCACGGCGGCACTCATGGAACGAGCATCGGCGGCAGCTCGCCCAGCAGCGATCCCTGGCGGGAGTGAACGGCGATACCGGTTTCGGGCCATGCTCTCCTTGTAGGAGAGCGCCCGGACGACAAGCGGCTAGTAGTGCACGAGCGAGTTCACGTCGTAGCCCGCGAGACGCTCGCGGCCGTTCAGGAAATCGAGCTCGATGACGAAGAGTGCGCCCGCGACGATCCCGCCCAGGCTCTCGACGAGCTCGACCTTCGCACGTGCCGTTCCCCCCGTGGCGAGCACGTCGTCGAGGACGACGACCCGGGCGCCCTCGGTAACCGCGTCGCGGTGCACGTGCAGGCTGTCGGTGCCGTACTCGAGCGCGTACGTCGCCTCCACGGTCTCACGCGGCAGCTTCCCGGGCTTCCGCGCCGCGATGAAGCCGGCCCCGAGAGCGTAGGCGAGCGCCGCGCCGAAGATGAACCCGCGCGCTTCGGCGCCGAGGATGAGAGCCGGCTCGCGCGGACGAGCCCAGTCCGCAAGCCGATGAATCGTCTCGGCGAAGTACTCGGGATCGGCGATCAGAGGCATGAGGTCCTTGAAGACCACCCCCTCGCTCGGGAAGTCGGGAACGTCGCGAATCCGGTCGCGAAGGTCGAGTACGGTCATCCCGTCCGCTCGACGGTCGAACGCAGGTCGCGCACGAGCAGAAGGTGCGACAGCTCTTGCGCCACCCGCGACAGCGCCTCGAGATCGTCGAGCGCGTTCTTTCGGCGTTCGGCGTTCCTCGACCTCAACCCAGCCGCGACGAGCTGCTCGATGAGGGCAGCCTGCCTGCCCGCACCGGTCAGGAACGTCCGCAGGTGGCGACCGTCGATGCCGAATCGAGCGAGCCGAGCGCATGCCGCCGCGATGTCGGCGTCCGCCTCGCCGTAGACACGTTCGCCACTCTCGGTGCGGGAGACGAGAAGCCCGAACTCGTCGAGTTGACGCACGAAGTCCGGCGACACCGATGCGCGCTCGCACAGCTCCGCCTCGTCGATCTCGTCCTCGTGGCCGAGGAGGCCGACAGTGCGTCGGCGCGAGCGGTCGCTCGTGGCACCCGGGCCGTCGAGCTCTTCGCGGATCACGCGCAGCGGGAGGAACTCGTCGCGCTGCAAGCGGAGGATCGTCGTCAGGCGCTCGATGTCGTCGGGCGCGAACAGCCTGTAGCCACCCCGCGTCCGGCGCGGCGAGATCAGACCCTGGTCCTCGAGGTAGCGGATCTTGGACACCGAGATGTCGGGAAACTGCTCGCGCAGCTCCTCGCACACCGAGCCGATCGTGCGAAGCCGGGGCTCGGCCCCTCCCCCACGCCCGCGCGGTGTCGCGACGGTGCTCATCGCTGCAGGAAGGTCAGGCGGTACTTGCCGATCTGTACCTCGTCGTCGTCCTCGAGGACGACGGACTCGATGCGCCGCCGGTTGACGTACGTGCCGTTCAGGCTTCCGAGGTCGCGGATCGAAAACGCCTCACCCTCCCGAACGAGCTCGGCGTGCCGGCGCGACACGGTGACATCGTCGAGGAAGACCTCGCACTCGGGCGAGCGACCGATGAGCGTCCGACCCTCCTCCGGCTGGAACGACTGGCCGGCCATGCCACCACCCGACCGCACGACCAGCGCGGGTCCGTTGATCCCGAGCGACTCGAGGAGGTCGACCTCCTCGCCGTCATCGGCCATGTCGAAGCTCATCGTCGTCTCCGATCCCGTCTCGGCAGCGAGCAACGCACCGCAGCGCGAGCAGTAGTTCGAGGCCTCCGGGTTCTGGAAGCCGCACTCCGGGCAGTAGACGTGGCTCACTCGTCTTCCGTCGGGGCAGCTTTCGCCGTGAGGATCTCGCTCAGGCGCCCGACGTCCGCGAGCTGCGCCTCGCCTGCGCTGACCTGCTCGCGCAGGCGCGCGACGAGCTCGGCACGCAGGATGTCGATCCGCCCGTGGAGCACACGCCGCCGGAAGGAGATCTCGTCCTCCTCCTTCTCGAGGTCGCGGATCATCACGCGCAGATTGTCGTCTGCAAGGGTCGAGAGATCGGGAAGTGGTTCCAAAGAACGGCCTTTCCTCGAGGGTGGACTGAGTAAAGCAGCAGCGCGGGAGAGGGGTCAACCTCAGGTTGAGACTTCAGTCCTCTGAAGGTTCGTGCTCGACTCGAGACTCCCTTCCGGGATGCGCATGCCTCCATGCCCGGAGGGCGTACTGCACGCCAGCTCCGAGCGACAGCGCAACGCCGATCCAGAGCAGGACAATTGGCCACCTGGTGCCCTCGGGCGTCACGAGAACGAAGCCGAGCGATGCGTAGAGTACCCAGGTGGCGAGCTTGCCGAGAAACGTGACCTCGAGCTCGTACCCGCCCGGGGACACGATCCGGTAGCCGAGGATGAGAACGACGTCCCGACCGAGGATGATCAGCGCGGCGAGGATCGGGATTCGTCCGGTAGCGAGCATGAGGACTGCGGCGGTGCCGATCATGAGGCGGTCGGCGAGTGGGTCGGCCACCTTCCCGAAGCGCGATTCGACGTGCCAGCGACGCGCGAGCAGGCCGTCCAGCTGATCCGTGAAGGCCGCGGCCGCGAAGAAGATCCCGGCGCCCCAGGCGGCGCCGTCGCCCGCCTCGAGGTAGAGCCACGCGAAGACCGGGATCGCGACGAAGCGCGCGATCGTTAGCGCGTTCGGAATCGAGCGGCGAAACTCCGCCCAGGACACGGCGGAACACTACGCCGATACCGCATGGCCGACCCTGCTAGCGTCGCCCCGTGGCGGGCAGGCTGCGACTCCCCGGCTTCGTGAACGCCCATAGCCACACGTTCCAGCGGGCGCTCCGAGGGAGCGCTGCGGGAAACGACTTCTGGGCCTGGAGGGAGACGATGCTCTCCGCTGCCGACCGGCAGACGCCCGTGCTGGTGCGTGCGGAGTACGAGCTCACATACCGCGAGATGCTCGCTGCGGGATACACGGCCGTCGGCGAGTTCCACTACCTGGGTATCGCCGAGGCCTACGCTGCCGCGGAGGCCGCAGACGCCGCTGGAATCACGATCGTCCTCCTCCACGTCGCCTACTCGCGCGGTGGTCTCCCCCGCTTCCGACAGGCCTCCGTGTCCGAGTATCTCGAGCAGGTCGAGCAACTGCGGACCGCTGGGATCTCCGTCGGTCTCGCACCCCACTCGGTTCGGGCCTGCCCGTCCGACTGGCTCGAGGAGATCGCTCGCTATTCGGTGGAGCACGACCTTCCGTTGCACGCCCATGCCGACGAGCAGCCGAAGGAGATCGAGGAGTGCCTCGCCGAGCACGGCTGCCGACCGATCGAGCTGCTCGCCCGCACCGGCTGTTTGACGGAGCATGCGACCGTCGTGCACGCGACCCACGCCGACGGTGCCGAACTCGATCTTCTCGCGTCGTCCGGCGCCACGATCTGCGTCTGCCCCACCACCGAGGCCGACCTCGGCGACGGCTTCCTACCGGCCGAGCGCGTTCGCAGGCGCGGAATACCGTTGTGCGTCGGCTCCGACTCGAACGTGCGGATCGATCCTCTCGAGGAGTTGCGCGAGCTCGAGGGCATCGCGCGCCGCCAGACCGGCCGGCGCGGCGTGTTCTCGACCGACGAGCTCTACGCATTCGGGGGCGAGGTGGTGCTCGTGCGCTGGGCATCGAATCGTGGCCCGAGACCGAGGTCGACCTCGGCCACATCTCGTTGCGCGGCGTCGAGCCAGAGCACGTCTCCGCGGCCCTGCTCGCCGGCTGCGGCGCGGATGTGGTCGTGCGGGAATGAGCTCTGCGGTTCCGCACGTTTGAGGTCGCGTGGACGTCACGGAGGCGACATTCGAGAGCGAGGTGATCGAACGCTCGCACGAGCGGCCGGTCGTAGTCGACTTCTGGGCCGCGTGGTGCGGCCCCTGTCGGGCGCTCACGCCCGTCCTGGAGTCCGAGATCGCAGCCCGTGAGGGCACGGTCGAGCTGGCGAAGATCGACGTCGACGCGAATCCCGGCCTCTCCGCGACGTTCCGGGTCCAGGGGATTCCCGCCGTGAAGGCATTCAAGGACGGGCGGGTCGTCTCCGAGTTCGTCGGGGCGCGGTCGCCGGTCGCTGTCGGGACGTTTCTCGACGAGCTCCTCGCTCCGCCGCAGACGGACGGAGTCGTCGACAACCTGCGCGCGAGCGGCGAGCTGCCCGACGTCCTTGCGGCCCTCGAAGCGGACGATCCCGAGCAAGCGCTCGATCTCCTCCTTGCGGAGATCCCGGGTGCGGCGCCCGAGCACCGCGACTGGCTGCGCGAGCTCGCACTGGCGATCTTCCACGATCTGGGCCAGGACGATCCCGTGACGGTGGCGTACCGCCGTCGGCTCGCGACCGCGCTCTACTGACGCTCGGGTCCGCGCAGGCGCGCCGCCCAGCGTGCCGTCGCGTAGAGGTACGCGCGCTGCGCGGCTGTGCCGCTCTTCCCCCACGCCCCCTCGTAGCTGGGCTTGCCGACCGCGACCCGCGCAGGCTCGATCTGCGTCCCCTCCTGCCACTCGTTGTAGCTCGTCACCGTGACGAGGTCCGGACTCGCCTTGAGCACCGTCTTCCACATTCGGTCGTACGTCAGGCCGTCATTGCGCGGGCGGACCGAGTCGAGGCGGGTCGCGAGCCGGGCGTCGTAACCGGGGCCGACGGACGGTGCGCAGAGAAGGCCCGCTGCGTGCGCCTGCGTGCACAGCCGCCGGAAGAGTGCGCCGGTCCACGTGACGACGTCGTAGGTGTAGAGCCCGTCGAAGCCGGCCGCCTTGGCTCTGCCGACGAGCGTCGTGTGTCCGAACACGCGCACGCCGTCGAGCGGTTCGAGCGCCTGCGCCCAGTCGGACGCAGGATCACGATCGGCGTCGTAGACGTAGAAGTCCGTCACACCGTGCTCCGCGTGCAGCCTGGCGATGTCCTCGGCGGCCCGTGCCGGTGTGCGGCCGCGATACGGCTCCACGTGAATCGCGATGTCGAGACCCTGCTTCTCCGCCGCCTGCTCGACCGCCGGCAGCCGGTCGTTCTCCGGCGAGTCGAACCCCCACCACGAGAACGACGAGCGTCCCGACGCCCGCGTCCGCGATCTCGCGCATCTGGGCGGAGACGAGCTTGGCGTTCGACGACGAGTAGAGCCCGCGGCTCGGGTAGTACGCCGTCGACAGGACGGGTGTGCCCTCGTTGTCGACGTACCAGTGCGCCCAGCCTCCGTCCTTCGCCGGGTTCGAGTACCACGGGTAGTAGAAGATCGCCACCCGCTCGGCGCTGCTGTGCTCGTCGGCTCCCGCCGCGGGCATCGCGACGCACGCGGCGGCGATCGCCGTGGCGACGATCACCGGTAGTCGTAGTCCGCGCAAGGCCGCGCGGGACGATACAGCGCGCGCATGACCGACGTGGATACGATCGAGTTTGGATGGGGGCGTATCGCTACGTGGTCGTCGGAGGCGGCATGACAGGCGATTCCGCGTGTCGTGGAATCCGCGATCACGACCCGGAGGGCCCGATCGGTCTGTTCGGATCGGAGCCACACGAGCCATACGCTCGACCGCCGCTCTCGAAGGCGTTGTGGAGCGGCAAGGAGGAGAGCAGCGTGTTCCGCGGGACGCCCGAGCTCGGCGTCGAGGTCCACACGGGACGACGCATCGTGGCGCTCGATCTCGATGCTCGGACCGCCGCCGACGACACGGGTACGGAGCACTCGTACGAGAAGGTCGTTCTCGCAACGGGTGGCACTCCGCGACGCCTGCCGTCGGGCGGGGACGACGACGTCGTGTACTACCGGACGCTCGACGACTATCGGAGGCTACGCAGCCTCGCAGCGGACGGAGTCCGGATCGCGGTGATCGGGGGCGGATTCATCGGCTCCGAGGTCGCCGCGTCACTTGCGTCGAACGGGTGCGCGGTGACCATGCTCTTCCCGGACGCCGGCATCGGAGCCCGTCTCTTCCCCGAGGAGCTCTCGTTGTTCGTCAACGAGTACTACCGCGAGAAGGGCGTGACCGTCCTCGCGGGACAGCTCGTCGAGAACGTCGGTGCCGGATCCGTCTCGACGAAGGACGGCACGACGATCGAGGCGGATGTGATCGTCGCCGGTCTCGGCATCCTGCCCGCGACGGATCTCGCCGAAGCCGCGGGCCTCGAGGTCGACGACGGCGTCCTCGTCGACGAGCTCGGTCGCGCGGGTGGACGTGACGACGTCTTCGCCGCCGGTGACGTTGCACGGTTCCCCGTACCGGCGCTCGGGGGAACGCGCCGCGTCGAGCACGAGGATCACGCGAACACGCACGGGCGCGTGGTCGGTGCGAATATGGCCGGTGCGGGCACGCCGTACGACCACCTGCCGTTCTTCTACTCGGATCTGTTCGAGCTCGGGTACGAGGCGGTCGGCGACGTCGACTCGCGCCTCGACACCGTGGCCGAGTGGGCCGACCCGAACCGGAAGGGCGTCGTGGCCTACGTCGACGGTGACGGCAAGGCGCGCGGATTCCTGCTCTGGGACGCCTGGGGGAAGGTCGACGCGGCGCGCGAGCTCATCCGCGCGGGCACGGTCGTCGGGGCGGCGGACCTCGCCCCTCTCCTCGACTGAAGCGCACCGAGCCAGGCCACCACGCGTCAGCGCGACGACGTCGAAGACGACGTATCCGCTCGCCACGCCGCTCGGCGGGTTCCCCTGTGACAGGCGGAGGCCCGGGACGACGGGCTCCCAGGTCCATGTCCCCACCGCTGTGCCGTAGAGCTCGAGCCCCACGACGACCATGAATACGCCGGCGTACACCGGCCTCCGCGTCCACACGAGCACGCCGAGCAGGAACGCGCACCCGATCGTCCCCGAGACGTCGCTCGCCGGCAGCACGGTCACACCCGCGATTCCCCAGGCCGCTGCCACGATGCCCGCGGCGAGAAGGAGCCCGTCCGTCCGCCGCGCGAGCAGCGTGGCGAGCGAGAGGCCGGCGAGGTAGACGAGGCCGTGTCCGGGCGGGACGAATGCGGGCAGGTTGTCCAGGCGATACACGTAGAGCCCCCAGACGAGCGAGCCGATGACCTCGCCGATCGTCGCGACGGCGACGACCGCGAGCGTCTGGATGCGTACCCGGCGCGGGTGGAGCGCCAGGAGCGTTGCAAGTACGCCCACGGTGAAGACCCCGAGCAGGAGTTGACCGCGCGTTGCCGACCTGTTGATCGACGACGAGGCCGCCGAGCGTCCAGGCGGCGACGGTCACGAGTGTCACGAGGGGCAGCCGGCGGTGCACCGTGCGCATCTTCGTCGATCGGGCGGCTGCGGTTCGATCGAGGGGTAACGCCGATCCCCCGTCGTGCCGATACCACGCGCATGGTCTGGCCAGTTGCGGCACTGGCGGTCTTCCTGCTCGGCTTCGTGGTCGTCTACGGGTCGTGCCTGCAGGCGCGGCTCGAGCCCGGCGTCACCGTTGTGGCGCATGACGACTCCGGAGTCGATCTCGATATCGCCTAGCAGAGCCTCGTCGGCTGTACGCTGCGCCGGGTGATCCCGTGGCTCATCTTCGCGGTCGTCGTCGTTCCGCTCGTCGTGGTCGCATTCGTCGTCGCTCGGCGTAACACCGCTGCCGGCGAGCACCCGGCGCTCGAGGACGACGCCACCCGCGCACGCACGGAGCAGGAGTTCGCCGATGCAGAGGCCTACGAGGCGAAGTGGCACGAGGCCGACAAGGAGCGCTACCACGAGGAGCGCTTGCCCTGAGGCGGCAGATTCGGCCGGCAGCCGTTCGGGGCGTAGCGCCGAGGGCTGCCGGCACTACCTCCTAAGACGTTCGCCTCGACCCCGAGCTAGCGGACTTCACGTTCTCCGAACCGACTCTTCGCGAAGCCTTCGCGTCCGGAGAGAGAGCCGAGCCGGCCACCCATCGTCCTCCCCAGGGGAGGGGGAATGGAGGACGCCAAACGCCGGCCCGGCGACATGACACTTCGTCCTCGCGGGTCGGAAACCTCCGTGCAATCGACGAGCGGGAGCCAGGTCGCGTGCGCTGGGTACCCTGAGAGGGCCTTGGGGAGGGTGCTCGGAATCGTCGCGATCGCACTCGGGACCGCCGTCGTCGGGTTCAACCCGAACCGCTTCGACACGGTCCTCTTCGCGGTGCCGTTGCGTGCAGGTCACGGCGTGCACCTGCACGACCTCGTCGGCCTGGCGCTCGTGGCCACCGGTGTAGTCCTGTTGTGGTTCCTGCCTCGACCCGTGTCTCGACCTTCCCGCTAACCCACCCGGCTGGACCGTCGTAGGACGAGGTAGGCGTGTACTGCTCTCAGTCGGGGCGGTGAGATTCGAACTCACGACCTCCCGGCCCCCAGCCGGACGCGCTAACCAGGCTGCGCTACGCCCCGTGGCGCGAGAAACCTTAGCCGCTTCAGAGATTGCGTCGGAGGAGCACGAAGCCGAGCGGGATGATGGCGAGCAGGGCGACGAACGGCATGAGCGCGCGCCTGCTGCCTTCGATGCGCCGGTCGACCGTCGGTCCGGTACCGAGGCGCTCGCGAATGGCGGCGGCGACCTCGCCGACGTCGCGGTCCTCCACGATGCGCCCTTGCGTCGCATGGGCGGCGGCCGTGAGTGTCGCGGCGCTCGTCGGATCCTGGCGATAGCCGGCTTCGGCCACGCCGCTCGTGTAGATGCGATCGCTCACCTTTCCCATGTGCACGAACGTGACATCGACGCGCGGCTTCTTCGAGAAGTCCGTCGCGAGGGCGCTCGAGACCGGCTGACTGTCTCCGTCGGTGAAGACGACGAGCGCGCGCTTCTTCACGCTGGGCGTGAAGAAGTTCAGCGTCGGTACCACACCGAGCGCGTCGAGCGTGGTGACGTTCGTGCCGAACGACGTCGACGGCGGCGGGCGCTCGATCCCCACCGACTCCTGCATGGTCTCGCGGAAGACGCGCTGGTCGACGGTCGGGAAGAGGTGCGGCAGGACGCGGTCGGTGAAGGAGGCAATTCCGATCGGTACGCCCGGCAGCTCCTCCGCGAGCGTGAGGGCGTCGTCGCGGGCGTGGTCGAAGCGCGTCTGGTCACCGTCCGCGGCCGAGGCCAGCATCGAACGTGACGTGTCGACGACGACGAAGACCTCGGCATCGCTGCGCTGCGGGACGGTTCGTGCGCTCGTGATCACCGGCTGCGCGGCTGCGACCCCGACGAGGACGGGTACCGCCGCAAGCGCCACTGCGAGCGCGATCCAGGACCGTCCTGTCGTCGGCTCGAGGCGGAGAGCTACGCGGACGCTCTCCGTACGCCGTCTGCGGCCGACGAACACGCCGAGCGGGACGAGCGCGAGAAGTGCGAACACCGCCGCGATCGGCGTCAGGAAGCTGACGCCCATGCCTCAGTACCCGCTTCCGGCTCGTCCCTGACCCGACTTCTGCCCCTGCGCGCCGCCCGCGTCGGGCGCGTTCGACGGGAACAGGATCGGCCCGTACGCGCGCATCGCCAGCTCGAGGTTGACCTTGGCGTCGTCGTTTCCGCGGGTCGAGCTCGACCGCCGTGCGGAATGCACCGATCGCGTTCGTGAGCAGGTTGCTCCGCTCGTCCGGAGACGCGTACAGGAAGCGGGCGAGGAGGACGACACCCATGAGGTTCTGGAGCTCCGAACGGCGGTGCAGGTTCGGGTTCTCGCGGCTGCCCGCGGTGAGGTCGAACTGGAGCTTCGCCCAGCGGCCCTCCTGTGCCGGGTCGATCACCTGATCGGCCTTCCCCGGCTGGAGCCGCTCGAAGCGCGCGACCGTCCTGCGGTAGTCGAGGTCGTCGGCCATCCCGAGGGCACGGAGACGGGCGCGCGTCGCGATGACGCCGGGCTCGTTCCAGAGCCGTTCCGAGCCGCGAAGCGGCGCGCTCTGGAAGCTGGCGTCGTCGGAGGACATCCAGCCGGGCGTCCTCAGCACGTCGACAGCGAAGAGCGCGATGGCGATCGCGAAGGGCACTGCGACGATCGCGGCGACGAGTGCGATTCGCTCGCGTCGCGTCACCGGCTCACCTCGAGTCGCGCGAGCAGCCGCTCGTTCGTCGCGAGCGCGGCGACGAGCAGAAGCCCGAGCGCGAGAAACAGCCACGGCAGGCCGGCCGTGAGGCTCTCCTCACCCGGCGCGCGAACCGCCTGCTCCCCGCTCGCGGGCTCCGGTAGCAACGAACGGTCGCCGAGGAGTCGTTCGATCAGCCTGCGCTGCTCCGGTCGCGGGTGGAGCGGGACGATTCGCACCTCGTAGCCGTCGCGGCGGAGGTCGGCGAGGACCGGCACGAGCCGCTGTACCTCGTCCGGAAGGATCTCCAGGTCGCTGAGCAGGACGAGCGTGCCGCCGCGCTGTCCCTCGCGCTCGAGTGACTCCCGCGCGACCTTCAGACCCTCCGAGATCCGCGTGCCCGCACGGAACCGGTCCCACGGGTTCGGCGGGAGGAACCCGGTCGTCGAGGAGCGGAAGAAGCGAAGGAGCGGCTGGAACTCGCGGCCGGACGAACCCGGTGGGAGAAGCTGGTAGGCGGTGTCGGAGAAGACGACGAGACCCGCGCGCTCGTCGGTGCGCACGAGCTTGCGCACGGTCGCCTCGAAGCCCCCCTCGAAAACGCTTGCGGAGAGGTCGAGGACGATGACGCCGCTCGACCCCGACGCGACGAGCGGCGCGTGTCGGACGTCGTACTGCCGAGACACGACGAGGCAGAGCGCAAGAAGCCCGACGAGCGCGGCCGCGAGTCCGACGCGCGCAACGGACGTGCGGCGACGGAAGCCCTCGAGCCTGCCGGGCTCGCTCGCAGGTATCTGCGCGCCGTGATCAGGTCGCAGGCGCATGGTCCTCGCGGATGGAGGCGACGAGCTCGGCCATCTCCTCGCTCTCGGGTGTCGGAGGTGACCATCCCTGTGCTCGCGCACGTCCGGCGGTCTCGCCCTCTGCGGAGTCGAGCTCGTAGGCGAGCGCCTCGAGCGCCTCACGCCGTTCGCGCGCGAGGGGACGGCGGCTCGCCCATTCGACGAGGGCAAGGGCGCGCTCGAGCGGCGAGAGCTGCTGGGTCGTGCTCGCCTTCGGACCACGACGCGCCCGGCGGCTTCGCACGAGGTACGCAACGGGCAACCCCACCAGTGCGATCGCCAGGGCGAGCAGCATCGCCCCCAGCAAGGTCGGCGGGATGCGGTAGCTCGTGTCCGGCAGCGGCGTGACGTTCGCGACGAACGGGAAACCCTGGCCGACGACACTCGGGTCGTACCAGTTGATTCGCGACAGCGAGCGCAACGGCGGCCAGACGACCCGCCCGAGCGTCTTCGCCTGCTCGCCCTCGCCGGCGGTCACCTGCGCCGGTGGGAACTCGTACCTCCGCTTCTCGTCGCGCTGCTGGTTCTCCGGGAAGAGCGGCAGCTCCGGCGTCTGCGAGATCGGGACGTCGCTGTACTTGAAGGTGTTCGGAATGCAGTCGATCTCGAGACAGCGGAGCGTCGTCGCATAGCGGAGGTGGGTGAACCGGCCCAGATCCTGGCGCTCGACGCTCGTCGTTCCCACGGTCTCGTAGGGCTTGAAGTCCGTCTTCACGACGACGTCGGAGGGATCCACCTGGTCGCGATCGACGACGACGTCGACGCGGGCGACCACCGGCTCGCCGAAGAGGTGCACGTCGGGCGTCAGCGAACCGCGCACCGCGGCAATCTTCCCACCCGCGAGGAGTGGCGGAGAGTCGCTCCCCCCGCAGCCCGCGAGGGCGACGATGCACAGACCGACGAGCGCGAGCCTCATGCCCGTCCCCGCGTGAACATCCGCTGATCGGCCCAGCGCAGGAACGCAGAGACGACGTCCCGCGACTCGTGGGAGTCGACGACGACGGGATCCAGGTCGAGGGCCCGGAGTCCGCGCAGCAGATCGTCCCACCGATCCTCGTTCGCAGCGCGGAGCTCCCGGGCTTCTCGTGCGGTCAGTGCGGCGAGCGAGACCGCCGGATCGCCGGGCGCGCCATACGGGACGACGACGCCGCTCACGTCCGGGAAGCTCTGCTCCCAGATCGGGTCCTGGACGATGACGGGAACGAGCTCGAAGCGACGCTCCAGCGTGTGCAGCCACTCGTCGCGGGTCGGCGCGACGAGGAAGTCCGAGACGACGAAGACGAAGGTGCCGGCGGGCAGGTCGCGCTTGTGCTCCGACAGGTGGCGCAGCCCTCGCTGCGAGCGTGTCCTCCGGCGCGCCGAAGCCGCGCTCGAGCTCGGGAGGCGCCGTAGGTGTGCGAGCTGCGCGGCGGGTGCCAGTACGGCTCGCCCGCCGGCCTCGTCGAAGTAGCCGAGCAGCCCGCGCGCCGCGGTGGCGCTCGCCCCGATGAGCGTGACGGCGTTCCGAATCGCCTCCGGCTTCGACAGCCAGGGCCAGCCCTCCGGGAAGAGCGACATGGACGGTCGCCGGTCGCAGAGGACGACGACGCGCGGCGCCTCGTCGGCGAAGTGCTCGCGGACGACGAACTCCTCGGAGCCCCGCGCGAGCGAGAGCCGCGCCGACGCGTACCAGTCGATCTTGTCGACGTCGTCGCCCGGCTGGTACGGCCGCGAGCCGGCGACGTCCGAGCCGAGACCGCGGCGCATGCTGTGCAGGCCGCCGAACGGGAGGCCCGAGCACCCGGCGGCGCGGGATGAGCGGGAAGGTCGCCGTCACTGCGCGACGGCGAGAGCCGACGTCGTCCTCGGGCTCGAGCTCGGCTCCGGGGCGCGGTGCGATCTCGACGCACTGCGCGCGGAACCGGTCCGCCGCGGCCGTCCAGCCGATCTCGCGCGCGGTCGCGACGAAGCTCGGCGTGAACACGATCCGGTGCATGACGACCGGAGAGGAAGAGATCGCTCGACGTCGACCGGCGCGACGTACTCGCGGCCGTCGCAGGAGCGCCCACGCGCGGGCGGCGCGCTCGAGCGCGAGGCTGCCGCGGACCGATGCGCCGATCGCGACGCCCTCGGCGCGCGCGTCGCGCGGACGAGCTGCGATCGACCCAGCCGCCGGATGACGGGATCGATGTAGACGTCCTCGACCGCCGCGTGGAGCGCGTGCACCTCCGCCGAGCGACAGCACCGGCCGGAGCTGCTCGAGCGGGTGGACGCTGCAGCTGCTCCTCGACGATGTCGCACCTCGTCGTCCTCGCGCCGGGTAGCCGAGCGCCGTGCGCAGGAAGAAGCGGTCGAGCTGCGCCTCCGGGAGCGGGAACGTCCCCTCCTGCTCGATCGGGTTCTCGGTCGCGAGCACGAGGAACGGCTCCGGGAGCGGCGCGGGTGACGCCGTCGACCGTCACCTGCTGCTCGGCCATCGCCTCGAGCAGCGCCGACTGCGTCTTCGGCATCGCGCGGTTGATCTCGTCGACGAGCAGGACGTTCGCGAACACCGGGCCCGGGCCGGAACTCGAAGTCGCGGTCGCGCTGGTTGAAGACCGACAGGCCCGTGACGTCGGTCGGCTGGAGGTCGGGCGTGCACTGGATCCGTGAGAACGCCGCGCCCGTCGACACTGCCTGCGATCGCGCGGGCGAGCACCGTCTTGGCCGTCCCGGGGACGTCCTCGAGCAGCACGTGGCCGCCGCAGACGAGCGCGGTCAAGCACGAGCCGGATCTCCTCGCGTCTTCCCGTGCACGACGGTCTCGACGTTCTGCAGGAGCCGCGCCGCGCTGTCCGGCGCCGAGCCCACGTGTCCCGTTGTCTCCATCGATCCTCCTATTGCGGTGAGCAAGCCCTTGCGGTGAAAAGCCGTGCCTTGCCGCTGTCGTGAACGTCCGCATAGACGAGTCGGCTTGCCCGTGACCGTGCGGACCGCGAGCTTCGCCTCGCGCACCGGAACGTGCGCGGTCTCGAAGTCCTGCCCTGCTCTCAGGGCTCCCGGCGCGGCGAGGACTGCCCGCACGCGGACGATGACCTGCTTCGGCGCGAAGCACTCGAACTCGTTGCCGAGCGGCGCAGCCGACGCCGCCGCGCAGGCCCGACGGCGAAAGCACGACCGGGCCTGACGTCCGGCGGCACGACTCGCGTCGCACACCGACCGTGCCGAAGGTGGCCACGTCGAACGTGTCGTAGTCCTGATCGACGACGGTGGTCTTCTCGCGGACGTCCGGACGTGATCCACACGAGCAGGTTCCCTGCCGCGCCCGAGAACACGCCCGAGCGGACGCCGGCGTACGGGAGCCTCGCCCACGCGCCGCCCCGCCTGGTGCCGGCGTGCGCGTGCGCTGTCGAGCAGGTACGCCCCGCCGCGGAAGAAGACCGCGCACGTGTATGTCCGGTCGAGGGTCGGCGTCGCCCGAGCCTCCGCACGCGCCGGCCGAGCCGCCGCCGAGCGCGGAGAGAGCGAGCGCCGCGGCGGCGGCGATCACCGCGACGGCCCTCAAGAGCATCCCTTCGTGAAGAGCCGCGCACGGCCGCCGTCCGCCACGTCGGCGTAGACGAGCGGCTTGCCGGTCGAGCGTGCGCACCGCGATCTGCCCGGTGGTCATCCGACCCAGCGCGCTGACGAAGTCGCCGGCCTTGTTCGGTTCCTCGACGACGGGCTCGCGTGAACGACGCGCGGACGCGGACCAGCACCGATTTGCCGACGATGCAGCGCAGATCCTCCCCGAACGCGTTGGCGACGCCGCCCGATGAGCCCCTTGGGCGAGAACGGCACCTTTGCACGGCTCGGACCGCAGCGCGTGTTGTCGTACCCGAGCCCACCCGACGTGAAGGGCGGCGGCGGCGGCCAGCCGGCGCGTCACTCCGGCGAGCGTGGGTTCCGCGTTCTGCCGCGACAGCGGATTTCCAGGCGTCGAGACGGTGGCGTGCGCGAGCCACTCGAGCTTGTCGCCGCTCCGGGCCGCCGACTGCGCCGTGAGGAGCAGCAGCCGGGCGCCGCCCGAGTAGCCGACGCGGCAGAGGAGCGTGCGGTCGACGACACGCGTCGCTGCCGGAGAGGCGGACGCGCTGGAGGCGATGCCGACGGCGGGTCCGGCGAGGAGGGCCGCCGCGAGGAGGACGGACACGAGCGACAGGGCGCTCCTCATTGGCGCTGACAACCCGTGGCAGTGAAGAGGTGTGCGACACCCGTCTGGGAGACCTCGGCGTACGTGAGAGCCCTCCCGGCCGGGGTCCGCACTGCGAGTTGCGCCTTGCGGGCGGGAGCGTTGGTCGCGACGAAGATCCGTGCCCGCTCGCGAAGCGCGTCGGCGCCGTCGACGGTTGCCCGTATGCGAACGAGAACACGCTCGAGCCACGGTGCAGTCGATCGCGAGCCAGGACATCGACACCGCGCCTCCGCGAAGTCCAACGTTGCTCAGCGCCACCTTGGCGGATCGACGGGCGGCAGACCGATGCGTTCACGCCGATCGTCCCGCCGCCTCGCACCGAGAAGACCTCTCCGTTGCCTCCGACGGTCGTGTCGTGCGACGGGATTCCGGCCGTGATCCACGCGAGTGAGTAGCTGGGCGCGCTCGGCAGACCCGTCACCGGGGCTGCCCATCCCCCGCTGCCAGCGACGACGTACGGGAGCTTCAGCCCAGCCCGAGGCGCCCCGAATGCCCGCATGCGCACGGTTCTTCAGCTCGTAGAGCCCGCCGAGGAACGTCGTCGAGCACGCGTAGGTGCGGTCGATGACGGCGACCGCGGGTGCGGCCGAGGAACTGCGGGCCGACGCGCGCTGCGGGTGGCTCGCCGACCGGATGACGAGCCCGTCGAGCTGCCGTTGAGCCGCATCGAGCTGCGCCTCCGTCGGATGCGAGACGCCGAAGTACGCAACGACATCGACGTCGTAGCGCCCGATCCGCGCCCGTAGCTGGTACTGGGCGAGCGGCTGGTCGGGCCGCACCTGCGCTCCCCACTGCAGGTATGACACACCGTCGCGAACCTGAAGTGGAAGCTCGGCTCTCGGGTACATCGCGTTTCGCGAGCGTCGGTGTCAGATCCAGCCCCGCCTCCGGCGATCATCGACGCGACGACGACGATGCCCTTCGACGGGAGACTCAGGAGCGTCGAGTACGGAAGACCGGACGGCTCGACGAGACCGTGGATCGTGTCGTCGCGCGAGAACGGGATGTTGGCGGCGACGGCGACCGTCTGCTGGCCGGGGACCGCGGGCGGTGGGGATTGGAGCGCGAACCAACCGGGCTCGGGGACGAAGCCCAGGACAGCGGGTTCGCGAGCAGCCGTGCCCGTCGGGGCGTTCAGCGAGCCTGCCGTCACGCCCAGAGCGACCGCGGCGACTATCGTGGCGCCCACGAGCACGAGCGCACGCGTTCGCCGTCGCCCGACGTCCGACGATTGCAAGCGACTCTCTTCGAGCCCGCTCGGTGGCCTGCTCGTCCGGGAGCGGCATCGCCTGGCGCGCCTCGCGCAGGAGGCGTTCAAGCTCAGACGACACGCTCTTCCTCCAGAAGGATGCGCAGCTCGTCTTTCGCGCGCGCGAGCCGTGAGGCCACAGTGCCAATCGGCAGTCCGAGGACGCCGGCGATCTCCTCGAGTGGAAGATCGAGCCAGTAGTGAAGAACGACGACGACACGCTTCCCCGCGCCGAGCGCAGCGACCGCGTCCGTGACCGCCCAGCGGCGGAGGTCGTCCTCGGCAGACTCGCGAGAGCGACCACCCGTGAAATGCACTTTCCTCGTCGTGGACGACCTCCAACCGCCGACTCCGACGGAGGGAATCGACCGCAGCGTTGATGACGATGCGTTTCAGCCACGGGGCGAAGGGCTGCGTCTCGTCGAAGCGGTGGAGCGCCGCAAGGGCCTTGATGAACGCCTCTTGGCCCGCATCGTCGGCAAACCCGCGGTCGGCGGTGACGGCGTACGCGGTGCGCCAGGCAAGGGTCCAGTAGCGGTCGAAGAGCGCGCCGGCGGCCTCCGACGACCCGTTGCGGGCGAGGACGACGAGCTCGGCGTCGGGGCGGCCCTGCACTCTCGTCTTCTAGTACGTCCGGGACCTGGTGAAGTTATCCCTCACCGTGGACACGGGTCCGGAGGGCGACCCGCGGTCAGGCGAGGCGCTTGTACAGACGGTCGATCAGCTCGGGCATGGTCTCGAGCTTCTCGGTGATGACGCGGATCCGGTACTCGCGGAAGTGCTCGGGCTCGACGCCGAGAGAGTCGGCGATACGGGCGATGACGTCGCTGGACGGCACCGGTCGGTTCCCGTGGACGATGTGGTTGAGGTATCCCGCCGAGAGATCCGCCTTGACCGCGAGCCCGCGGTACGTCGTACCGGTCTCCGTCATCAGCCGCTCGATCGTCGGTCCGAACGGATCGTCGCTATATCTGCGCCGTCGTGCCATCAGGCGTCCGACGCCCATTTCAGCACGTCGGAGGTCGCGACGCGCGCTTCCTTCGCGCCATCCCGTCGCCGGACGTCGACGGCACCGTCGTCGAGTGTCTTCTTGCCGACGATCACGCGCAGCGGCGACCCCACCAGGTCTGCGTCCGCGAACTTCTCGCCCGGCCGCTCGTCGCGGTCGTCCAGCAGCACGTCGTAGCCCGCCTCGGAAAGCGTGGACGCGACCGCGTCGGCCTCGGCGAGCACCTCGGCCACCCCGCCGTGCAGCGCGAGTACGTGGACGTCGTAGGGTGCGATGGACTCCGGCCACACGATGCCGTTCTCGTCATGCGACTGCTCCACGGCCGCGGCCATCATGCGGGCCGGGCCGATGCCATAGCTCCCGCCGATCAGCGGCTTCTCCGTACCCGTCCTCGTCGAGGAACGTGGCATCGAGGGGCACCGAGTAGCGGGTTCCGAACTTGAAGATGTGCCCGATTTCGATCGCGATCTCGAAGCGGAGCGTCCCACCGCACTCGGGGCACGAGTCGCCCTCGTGCGCCTCGCGGATGTCGGCGAACCGTGGCTCGTAGTCTCGTCCGGCCTCGACGCCGAGGAGATGCCAGCCGTCGCGATTCGCGCCGGCGACGTACTGACCTTTGCGCAGTGTCTCGTCGGCCACGATCTCGACCTCGATCCCGACGGGCCCGAGCGATCCGCCGCTCGCGCCGAACGCCGCCCGGATCTCGTCGTCGGTCGCGGCGCGGTAGTCGCTCTCGAGCGCCGCGAGCATCTTCGGCTCGGAGAGCCGGTCGTCGCCGCGCACGAGCCCGAGGACGAGCGTGCCGTCCGACTTGACGACGGGCATCGCCTTCGACGTCGCTGCCGCGTCGAGGCCCAGCATCTCGGCGAGCGCCTCGATCGTGGTCACGCCTGGTGTCGCGACCTCCTTGGGCGCAGCGAGCGCGTCCGGGAACGTCGCCGCACGCGGAACGCCGCGCGCGACCTCGAGATCGGCCGCGAAGTCTCCGTTCTCGCAGGTGACGAGCGTGTTCTCGCCCGAGCCCGACGGCGCGAGAAAGTCGACCGACTCCTTGCCGCCCATCATCCCGGACTCCGCCTGCACCGCCGAGTACGTGAGGCCAGCTCTGTCGAAGATCCGGTGATACGCCTCCTCGTTCTTCCGGAAGGCGACGTCGAGCCCCGCCTCGTCGCGGTCGAACGAGTACCCGTCCTTCATGATGAACTCGCGAAGTCGCAGCAGCCCTCCGCGCGAGCGCGGCTCGTCCCGCTCCTTGATCGCGAAGTGGTACAGGAGCTGCGGCAGCTGACGGTAGCTCGAGATCTCCCGTGCGTGGAACGTCACGGTCTCCTCGTGTGTCATGGGCAGGACGTAGTCGCGTCCGTTCCGATCCTGCAGGCGGAAGATCTCCGGGATCTCGTCGCGGCCGGTCTGCTGCCAGAGCTCGAACGGGGTCAGCACGGGCATGAGCATCTCCTGGGCGCCGATCGCGTCCATCTCCTCGCGAATGATCTGCACGACCTTCTGGTGTACCCGCCAGCCGAGCGGGAGGAACGTCCAGACGCCCGCCGCGACCTGACGAATGTAGCCGCCGCGGACGAGCAGCTTGTGCGAGACGGCATCGGCATCCGCAGGCGCGTCGCGCAGGGTCGGGATGAAGAGCTGGGACTGCCTCGCGATCATGAAGCGCGAAGGCTAGTCGCCGAGCGGGATCAGAGAAGCCTCGGCCATCGCGAGCGCGGCGGGCTTGGCCATCTTCAGCCGCTTCGGGCGTTTCATGCCGTCCGCGAGCCAGCGGTCGATCTCGACGAAGAGCTCGTCGATGAGGGTCTCCGACGACACCTTCTTCAGGACGCGACCGTGCGCGTAGATGAAGCCCGTGTCCCGGCCGCCGGCGATCCCGAAGTCGGCGTCCCCTGCCTCGCCCGGTCCGTTCACCGCGCAGCCCATCACCGCCACCTCGAACGCCTCGGGGTATGCGCGCAGCCGATCCTCCACGACGCGCGCCAGGCTCTCCACACCGACGTTGTCGCGTCCGCACGACGGGCAGGCGATCATCACCGGGCCACGCTCTCGGAGCCCGAGCGCCTTCAGGATCTCCCATGCAACCCCGACCTCCTTCACGGGATCCGCGGTCAGCGAGACGCGCATGGTGTCGCCGATCCCGTCCGCGAGGAGCGAGCCGATTCCGACCGCGCTCTTGATCGCACCCGCGAACTCGGTACCCGCCTCGGTCACACCGAGGTGGAGCGGGTACGGGACTCGTCGCGGACAACATCCGGTACGCGCGGATCATCGTCGGGACGTGCGTGGCCTTCACCGAGATCTTGAAGTCGCGGTACTCGAGCTTCTCGAGGAGCTCGACCTCCTCGAGCGCGGCGGCGACGAGAGCTTCCGCCTGATCCCGCTGCGCGAGCGGGTGCAGGTGCTTCGGCAGCGACCCCGAGTTCGCTCCGATGCGCATCGGGATCCCCGCCCGCTGGGCGGCACGCACGACGAGCTCGACCTTGTCGGGGCCGCCGATGTTGCCGGGGTTGATTCGCACTGCGGCAACACCCGCTTCGATCGCCTTGAGCGCGAGCGACGCGTTGAAGTGGATGTCTGCGATGACCGGGATCGGCGAGAGGCGAACGATGAGCGGGAGCGCTGCGGCGTCTTCGTTCTTGGGGACGGCGACGCGCACGACCTCGCATCCGGCCGACGCGAGCGCCGCGATCTGGGCGGTCGTCGCATGCACGTCGTGCGTCTTGGTCAGCGTCATCGACTGCACGACGACGGGCGCGCCGCCGCCGATCGGCACGTCTCCGACGCGGATCTGCACCTCGCTGGCCACGTCTAGAGGGTAACGGCGACGACTACGACAGCTTGCCGATGTCGTTCGAGAGGCCGACGAAGAAGAGCAAGCAGGACGAGAGCGAGGCCCACCATCGAGACCCGCTCGTAGATCTCGCGGCGGACGATGCGGCCGCGTGCGCCCTCGACGAGCGTGAAGAGGATGTGCCCGCCGTCGAGCGGGAGCAACGGAAGCAGGTTGAGGAGCGCGAGCGACAGCGAGATGAGCCCGAGCACCCACAGATAGCTGCTCGCCCCACGCTCGACTGCGTCGGAGGACGCCCGCGTGATGCCGATCGGGCTCGAGACCTCGTCGCGGCCCTCACCTGTGAACAGGCGTCCGAGTGATTTGAAGATCTCCTTGGAGACGATTCCCGTCACCTCGACCGCGCGACCGACAGCCGGGAACACCCCGAGACCCTCCCCGTCGAGGCTGAAGCCGAGTCGATAGCGACCGTCGACGAGCTCTGCCGCGACCGGGCCAAGCTTCTGCCGCTCGCCGCCCCGGACGATCGTGATCGTGATCGCACGACCCGCCGAGTCGCCGATGGTCTGCGCGATCTCGTCCGCCTGCACGGGTACTCCGTCGATTGCGACGATCCGGTCGCCCCCCTGGAGCCCGACCGCCTGCGCCGGGGACCGCTGTCCGGCCTGGAGCTCGGGCGCCACCGTGGCGACTCTCTGCGTCGCCTGTCCGGCGACGGTCATGAAGAGGAACGTGAACAGAACGATCGTCAGCAGGATGTTCGCGGCAGGTCCCGCGCCGATCGCGACGAGCCGCTTCCAGGTCGGCGCCTTCCAGTACGCGTCGGAGCCCAGCGCGTCGCGCAGCTCGGTGATCCCCTTTTCGGCCGACGAGCGAGCGGCCGGAGACACGGTGTGCACCGCGAGCGCCTCGTCGAACTCATCGACGGCGCCCTGTGCGCCGTCGAGGTCACTCCGCTCGAGCGCCCGCTTGACGCGATCCAGCGAGCCGCCGAGCGTCGGCGCCTCCTCGACCGCGTGCGAGAACCGTCGCTCCGCGTCGTGCGGGATCGGCCGGTGCATGCCGGGGATGGTCACGAAGCCGCCCAGTGGGATCGCCCCCAGCCCGTACTCGATCCCGTTGTGTGTCCTCTTGGCGACGGCGGGAGGGAAGCCGATGTAGAACCGCCGGGGGCGCAGGCCGACCGCGAGGGAGGCGAAGAAGTGGCCGCACTCGTGGACGATGATGAGGAAGGCGAGCCCGAGGATTGCGATGAGGAAGCTCAAGCTGGTGCCAACCTTCGCTCCGCGAGGCTCCGTGCCTCCTCGTCGACCCGGACGAGCTCGGCGAGGTCGCCCACCGGAGCGCCGTCGATCGCCTCGAGCGCATCCTCGACGAGGCCGGCGATCTCGACGAAGCGGATGCGGCCGGCCAGGAACGCGTGGACGGCGACCTCGTTGGCGGCGTTGAACGCGCACGGGTATGTGCCACCCCGCTCGCCGGCTTGGCGTGCGAGCCCGAGGAGCGGAAATCGATCGACATCGGGCGGCTCGAACTCGAGCGACAGCCCCGCGGAGAAGTCGAGCGCCGGCATCTCCGTCGCGCGACGCTCCGGGTAGGTGAGGGCATACGAGATCGGCACACGCATGTCCGGGATATCCGAGATGGGCGAACGCAGCGCCGTCACGGAACCGCACGAGCGCATGGACGACCGAGGACGGGTGCACGACGACCTCGATCCGGTCGTAGTCGAGCCCGAAGAGGTAGTGCGCCTCGATGAGCTCGAGGCCCTTGTTCGCCAGCGTTGCGGAGTCGACGGTGATCTTCGGACCCATCGACCACGTCGGGTGCGCGAGAGCCTCCTCCACGCTCACTGATTCGAGTTCGTCGCGCGATCGGTTTCGGAACGGGCCGCCCGATGCCGTCAGCACGACGGAGTGCACCGTCCCAGGGTTGTGCCCGTCGAGGCACTGGAGCAGGGCCGAGTGCTCGCTGTCGACGGGGAGCAGGAGCCCCTCCCCACGCCGCCAGGCCGCGAGCGCGAGCTCTCCGGCAGCGACGAGGCTCTCCTTGTTCGCGAGCGCGAGCGTCACACCGTGCTCGAGCGCCCAGAGCGTCGTGCCGATCCCGGCGAAGCCGACCACCGCGTTCAGCACGATGTCCGGCTCCGCGCGGTCGAGGATCTCGGACGGCTCGCCGCCGACCTGAACGTGCTCGACACCGTGCGCCGCGGCAAGCTCGTCGAGCGGCCGCGAGCCGGACGTGAGCGCGCAGACGACGAGGTCGGGGTTGGCGGCGATCACCTCGAGCGCCTGGCGGCCGATCGATCCGGTCGCGCCGACGACCGCGATTCGTCTCTTCTGCACCGTCGAAGGCTAACCGCGGACGTGTTCAGTCACGGCTACGCGTTCCCGAAGACGAGGATCGTGAAGAACGCGGCCGGGCCGGCCCACAGGAGCGAGTCGAGGCGGTCGAGGATGCCTCCGTGACCGCCGAGTATGCGACCGGAGTCCTTCACGTCGAGATCGCGCTTCACCGCCGACTCGAAGAGATCGCCGAGGACCGCGGCGAGCGCGATCACGACGCCGAGGGCGAGTGACTCCGGGATGGTCAGGAAGTCGTCGCGGTCCTTGTAGAGGATCACGAACGACATGCCGACGGCCGCGAGCACGCCGCCGACGAAGCCCTCCCACGACTTCTTTGGGGAGATCGTGGGCGCCATGCGGTGGCGTCCGAGCGTGCGCCCGACGAAGAACGCACCCGTATCGGCGGCGAAGACCGTGAAGAGCACGGCCATGACCGCCCAGAAGCCGAAGTCCGGGATGTCACGGACGAGGAGCAGGCAACCGATCCCCGCACCGACCCACGTGACGCCGAGGATCGTGACGCCGAACGAGGTCGTCGCCGACTGACGGACGCCTCCGAGCCCGTACACGACGAACGCAAGGACGAACGTCGCAAGCAGCCCGCCGAGCATCCAGTCCACGCCCCCGAGCTGGAGGCCGACCAGCGTCGCGACGAACCCGAGGTAGCCGCCGAGCACGAGCGGCCGCAGCTCCCTCGCCATGACGAACAGCTCGTGCAGCGCGAGGAGGCCGCCGACGAGCGCGAGTCCGAACAGCCACCAGCCGCCGAGGTAGACGAGCCCGATGACGAGGGGCAGCAGCACAGCCACGACGAGAAGCCGCGAGACGAGCGGGCTCATCGTGCGCCGAACCGCCTTCCGCGGCTCGTGTACTCCTCGACGGCGGCGCGCAGCCGCTCCTCGCCGAAGTCCGGCCAGTACGTCTCGTCGAACACGAGCTCCGCGTAGGCGGTCTGCCAGAGCAGGAAGTTCGACAGCCGCTGCTCGCCGGAGGTGCGGATGACGAGATCCGGATCCGGGAGCTCAGGCGCATAGAGGCGGGCTGCGATGTCGGCCTCCGAAAGGTCGTCGGGGGCGGCGCCTTCGCGCAGGAGCGTGCGCAGGGCCTCGACGAGCTCGGCGCGGCCCCCGTAGTCGAAGGCGATCCAGAGCTGGAGGCGATCGAGGTGCGCGGTCTCGTCCTCGAGCGTCGCCATCTTCGCGCGCAGTTCTGCGGGAACGCGGTCACGACGGCCGAAGAAGCGCGTTCGAACCCCCTGATGCGCGAGATCGGGAAGCTCGCGCTCGATGGTCTCGTCCAGGAGCTCGATGATCGATGCGACCTCGTCGGCCGGTCGAGCCCAGTTCTCGGTGGAGAACGCGTAGACCGCGAGCGAGTCGATGCCGAGGTCGACAGCCGCCTCGACCGTGCGGCGAAGCGCTCTGGCGCCCTCACGGTGGCCCTCGGCGACCGGGAGGCCGCGCGCCGACGCCCAGCGTCCGTTCCCGTCCATGATCAGCGCGATCGAGCGCGGGGCTCCCTCCCCCGCTCTATCCCGGAGGGGTGTCGGCCCGGACTCGTCGCTCGAGTCGGAGCTAGACGCCACGTCCGTCACGACAGGACGTCACACCTCCATGATCTCCGCCTCTTTCACCTTCAAGAGGTCGTCGATCGACTTCGTGTGGTCGTCGGTGATCTTCTGGACCTGCGACTCGGCACGCCGCTCCTCGTCGTCTCCCACGTCGCCGTTCACGACGAGCTCCTTGAGGTGCTGCATGACGTCGCGACGGACGTTCCGGATGGCGACCTTCCCGTCCTCTGCGACGCGGCGCACGACCTTCACGAGGTCCTTGCGCCGCTCTTCCGTGAGGGCGGGAATCGGGAAGCCGTACGACCTTGCCGTCGTTCGACGGCGTCAGGCCGAGGTCGGACTCCTGGATGGCGCGCTCGATGTTCTTGATCGCACCGGGATCGAACGGGCTGGACGACGAGCAGTCGCGGCTCGGGGGCGGAGATCGAAGCGAGACTCTTCAGCGGCGTCGGCGTCCCGTAGTAGTCGATGCTGACGCGGTCGAGCAGCGCCGGAGAGGCGCGTCCGGTGCGGATCGAGTTGAACTCGTGGTGTGTCGCCTCGATCGACTTGTCCATGCGCCTCTTCGCATCCGCGAGGAAGTCCTCGATCGCAGCCATGCGCCCTCCTTACGGGGTTCGGATGATCGTGCCGACGCGCTCGCCCGCGGCGACGCGGCGGATGTTGCCCTGGGCGAGCTCGAACACGTGGATCGGCACGCGGTTGTCCATGCACAGCGAGAGCGCCGTCGTGTCCATCACCTTCAGACCGCGCTCGATCGCCTCGAGGTGCGTGAGCTCGGGGATGAACTTGGCGTTCGGGTCCTCGTTCGGATCTTCGTCGTACACGCCCTGCACCTTGTTCTTCGCCATCAGGATGGCCTCGGCGCCGATCTCGAGCGCGCGCAGAGCCGCGGCGGTGTCCGTCGTGAAGAACGGGTTGCCGGTGCCGGCGGCGAAGATGACCACACGCTCCTTCTCGAGGTGGCGGATCGCTCGGCGGCGGATGTACGGCTCGGCGACCTCGGACACCGCGATCGCGGACTGGACGCGCGTGTGGGCGCCCTGACGTTCCAGCGCGTCCTGGAGCGAAAGCGCGTTCAGCAGCGTCGCGAGCATCCCCGCGTAGTCGGCCGTCGCGCGGTCCATCCCCTCGGCCGCCGCCGCCATCCCCCGGTAGATGTTCCCGGCGCCGACGACCACTGCGAGCTGCGTCCCCGCCTGCTGGACAGCGACGATCTCCTCGGCGATCGCGGTGACCGTCGTCGGATCGATCCCGTACTCGCGACCCCCCAGGAGCGCCTCTCCCGAGAGCTTGAGCAGCGCGCGTCGGAAGCGCGTTCCGGAGCCGATCGCGTCCGCTTGCGCGACCTGATCGGCTGTCGTCACGAACCCGCGACGGAGATGCGCACGAACCTCGACGACCGACGCGCCGGCCTCCGAGAGAGCCTGCCCGACGGTCTTCGACGGCTCGTGGATCCACGCCTGCTCGACGAGAGCACCGCCCGGCGTGGCCGCGAAGAAGCGCTTGTTCAGCATGCCGTCGACGATCTTCTCACGCGCGGCCTCCGGCTTCGACTGCACCTCGTCGGTGTTCTCGAAGATCGAGCGCTCCGCGGCCAGCACGTCGGCCGGCACGTCGTCGCGCGTCGTCCACTCGGGCGCGGCGAAGGAGATGTGCATCGCGAGCTGGCGTGCGAGCTCCTCCGAGCCGCCCTCGAGCTCGACGAGGACTCCGATCTTGTTCGCCGGCGGGTGCGCGTAGGCGCCGAGGACGTTTCCGTCGGGTGCCTCGAACCGCGTCGGGCTCACGACGACGATGTTCTCGCCGAGCTTCGCGATGAGCTCGATCCGCTGCTCGTCGAAGGACTCCGCGGCGTCGGGACCGTCGGCGTGGACGCCGCGCAGCACCGCGATCGCGAACTCCTGGAACTCGTCGCTCTTCGAAACGGGCTCGGTCTCACAGCCGACGCCGACGATCGAGCCGACCCCGCTGTCGAGGATGTACCCGACGAGGCCCTCCGTCGTCTCCCGCCCGGCCCGCTTTCCGGCCGATGCCATGCCACGCTCCCGGAGCAGCGTGCGTGCCGCTTCGAGATCTCCCTCGGTCTCCTCGAGCGCACGCTTGCAGTCCATCATTCCCGCACCCGTCGCGTCGCGCAGCTCCTTGACGAGAGACGCGCTGATCGTGGTGCTCACTCCGACTCACTCCCTTCGGCGACCGCGGCCGGCTCGAGTTCGGGCTCGTCAGGTGCTGTCTCCTCCGCAGCGGCGTCCTCGGACTCCTCGGGCTCTTCGGCCGTCTCGACGGCTGGCGCCGCCATCTCGGCCGTCGTGACCTTCGAGCGGCCGGCGGCGATTCCGTCCGCGATGACCCGCGCGACGAGGTCGCACGAGCGAATGGCGTCGTCGTTCCCCGGGATGACGTAGTTCGCCTCGTCGGGGTCGGCGTTCGTGTCGACGAGGCCGATGATGGGAACCCCGAGCCGCTGCGTCTCGCGCACGGCCAGCTGCTCCTTCTTCAGGTCGACGACGAAGACCGCGTCGGGCTGCCGCTTCATGTCGGCGACGCCACCGAGGTTCGCCTCGAGCTTCTCGAGGTCGGCCTCCATTCCGATGCGCTCCTTCGACGGCAGCAGATCCAGCTGGCCGTCGGCCTTCAGTCGGCGGAGGTCGTGGAGATACGCGATCCGCTCGGAGATGGTGCGCCAGTTCGTGAGCAGGCCGCCGAGCCAGCGGTTCGAGACGTACGGCATGCCGACCCGCGTGGCCTGCTCCGTGACCGCGTTCTGCGCCTGCTTCTTCGTGCCGACGAACAGGATCGTCCCGTTGCGCTCGGCGATGTTGCGCGCGAACTCGTGGGACTCCTCGAGCAGTTCCTGGGTCTTCGTGAGGTCGATGATGTAGATCCCGCCGCGCTCGCCGAAGATGTAGCGGCGCATCTTGGGATTCCAGCGACGCGTCTGGTGGCCGAAGTGGACACCGGCCTCCAGCAGCTCTCGCATCGAGACGACTGACACGCGATCAGCCCCTTTCCGGTTGGTTGATTGTGATTCACCGACGGGCCGGGCGGAACCGCGCTCACGGCGACGGCACCCCCGCCACGGCTGATCGCCGGGTCGAAGGGACGAAAACGACCGCGGAAGTCTAGCTGCCGCGCGCCCGATCGAGCGCGGCGACGAGATCGGGGGGCAACGGCGACTCGAGATCGACGTCCGCGCCCGTCACGGGGTGCACGAAGCCGAGGCGATACGCGTGCAGGAACTGCCGTTCGAGACCCAGGTCACCTTTCACGCCGTACACCGGGTCCCCGGCAACCGGGAGCTCGATCGCGGCGAGGTGGACGCGGATCTGGTGCGTGCGGCCGGTCTCGAGCTCTGACTTCGAGGAACGCGTGCTCCGCCATGAGCTCCCGGGTCTCGAACCAGCGTGACGGCCTCGCGCGGCTCGTTCGTGTCGAGCGACCTCCGGGTCGGATCGCGCCGGTCGCGGCCGAGCGGGGCGTCGATCCGCCCGCTGCGCGAGCGCGGTCGGCCACGGACGAGCGCGAGATACCGCCGTTCGACCTTCCGTGCCCGGATCGCCTCCTGGAGCGCGGAGTGCGCCGCCTCGGAGCGCGCGACGACGAGCAACCCGGACGTCTCGCGATCGAGGCGGTGGACGATCCCCGGCCGGTCGGGATCGTCGCCCGCCCACCGCACCGAGCGCGAGCAGTTGTCCCGCGAGCGTGCCTTTGGAGCGTCCCGGCGCCAGGGTGGACGGTCATGCCGGCAGGCTTGTCGACGACGAGCAGGTGCTCGTCCTCGTATGCGAGGCCGACCGTGACGGGCTCCGGCCGGAGCGCGCCGCTCCGCTCCTCCGGCAGCCGTACCTCGACGACCGAGCCTGCCGCGAGGCGGTGGCTCTTGTCGCGTTCCGCGCCGTCGACGGTCACCGCGCCCTCGCGCACGAGCCGCTCGGCCAGCGACCGCGTGCCGATCTCGTCCCGTTCGGCTAGCGCGCGGTCGAGGCGCGACCCGGCCAGCGTCTCAGCGACGCTGAAGCGAAGAGTCGCCACCGCGCGATCCGTGCATGCGGTGCGGCCGATCGGCGAGAACGAGCGCGCCGAAGAGGATCGCGACGCCGACGACGATGAAGGTGTCTGCGAGGTTGAACGCCGGCCACGCGACGAGATCGAGGAAGTCCGTGACGTGTCCCGAGCCGCACGCGGTCGATGAGATTCGCGATGCTCCCTCCGAGCACGAGGCCGAGCGCGACGGGAAGCACGGGGTGACGCCGGCCGGACCGCGCGAAGAACACGAGCATCGCGCCGACCGCGACTGCGGTCACGCCGATCACGATCGCCGTCCGGCTGCCGAAGAGACCGAAGGCGATACCGGAGTTCTGGACGTGGTGGATCGAGAACGGTCCGGCGATGTCGACGCTCTCGCCGAGCCCCAGCGTCCGTCCGACGAGCTGCTTCGTCAGCTGATCGGCGACGACCGCCGCGCCGGCGACGAGGAGCAACGCGACCCACTGCGCCCTCCCCGCTGCGAGCGATCGCTCGGCGGTCGAGACGGGCTGCAACGCGTTGGCGGTCGAGCCGATACGGACGTCGACCGTGGGAACGTCGGCGCGCGCCTGCTCGCTCACGACCGCTCCAGCGCGCGCTTGTCGTCGATGCAGAGCGTTGCGTACGGGACAGCCTCGAGCCGCTCCTCGCCGATGGGGCGTCCGCAGACGCTGCACAGTCCGTACGACCCGTCGTCGATGCGCCCGAGGGCCGCGTCGATCTCGACGAGGAGATGCTCGGCGTTCTCCTCGAGACCGCCGTCGATCTCGCGCAGGTACGTCTCGGTCGCGCTGTCGGCGATGTGGTCGCCGGAGCCGATCGCGAGATCGCCGGTCTCCTCGAGCAGCGACCCGTCGTGATGCACCGCCTGCACGGCGTGCAGCAGCCGGTCGCGCTCGCTCTCGAGGACGCGCCGGTAGCGCTCCAGGTCCGGGCCGCCCGTCACGGTCCGAAGGATATCGACGCTTCTAGCCGGCGACCTTCCTGATGCCGCCCTCCGTGTTCTCGGTCACCGGCGTCGGACGCGTCACCGCCGTCGCCGCTTCTTGTCCCTGTGCGGGCTTGTCGGCGGGCCACTCCCCCAGCGACTCGAACGCGGCGCGGAGCTGCGCGCGGATCTTGACGATGTCCTCTTCGAGCCGGCGCTTCTCGGCGGCGGACTCACGGGTCACGCGCCGGGACTCGGCGTGCGCCTCCTGGACGATGAGGTCCGATTCACGCCGGGCCTGCTCCTTCATGTCCTGGGCGGCTCGCTCGGCCGAAACGAGCGTCGAGCGGAGCAACGCCTCGAGCTCGCGGTGCTTTCGCGGCGTCGGTCTCGAGCTCTTCGAGGCGGTCGGAGAGGTCGGCGCGCTCGCGCCAGACCTCCTCGAAGCTGTTTGCGATCTGGTCGAGCAGCTGGTCGACGGGCTTCCGGCGGTATCCACGGAGCCACGCCCGCTTGAGATCTACGTGTCTGACTTCGACGGGAGTGAGCGGCATCTGACCTCCTACAGCACGGCCCTGATCAGGGCATTGACGAGTTGTGCCGCAACGACCAGGACGATCACGGCCACGATCGGTGAGAGATCGAGTGGCCCCAGCGTCGGGAGCCGGCCACGGAAGAGGCCGAGGTACGGGCTGACGACTTCGTCCAGGAATCGTTGCAGAGTTCCGGCAACGGTGGAATACGGGAGCTGAATCCAGGTGAGCAGCACCCACGCGAGGATGCAGAGGATGTAAATGGACACGAACACGGTGACGAAGCTCTGCAGCGACGCCGCAGCATCCGCAAGTAGCCCAAGAGAGGCGTACGCGCCCATCGGACGCGTGTTCGCCATCGAGGCGACGGTTCCTACGAGCGATCACCGTCGGCTGTGATGTGGCTTCGACAGGCCGCGACAGCGGCCGTCTTCAGGGATCTCGCGCGATCGGGAACTCCGCGCTAGCGGATTTCCGATCTGCGCAGAGCACTACGCCTGGTTGTAGAAGCCGCCGCGCTCCATCGCGCGGGCGCGCTCCTCGGCCGACAGCTCCACGTCGCGCGGCGTCAGCAGAAACACCTTGTCGGCAACGCGTTGCATGCTCCCGTCGAGCGCGTAGGTCAGACCACTTGCGAAGTCGATGAGCCGTTTCGAGAGCTCGGTGTCGGCGCTCTGGAGGTTGATGATCACGGGAATCTGCGCCTTGAACCGATCCGCGATCTGCTTCGCGTCGTTGAACGCGCGCGGTGCCACGAGATGCACCTTCGCAGGCGCCGGAGCAGAGACGCTCCTCAAACGCGACTGACGCTCGCGCCGGGGAGGCCGCGGCCGACTCCTCGGACTCCCAGCCCTCGTCCTCGGCGGTGCTCGGAAGACGGCGGACGTTCTGACGGTCACGACGGCGGTAGCTCTCCTCGAGCTGCTGCTCGCTCGTCTGAAGCTGGTCGTCGTCCCACTCCTCGTCCTCGGCGATCCCGAAGTACACGAGCGTGCGATTCCACAGGTCGCTGAACCCCATGACCGCGGGATATTAGCCCTGGCCGGCCGAGAAGATCGCCGAGCCCACCCTGACCAGCGTCGCTCCCTCCTCGGCCGCGACACGGTAGTCCTGCGAGGTCCCCATGCTGAGCTCCTCGAGACCGTGGTCGGCGGCGAGCTGGCGAAGCCGCCTGAAGTACGGCCGCGACTCCTCCGCGTCGGCTGCGAGAGGCGGCATCGTCATGAGACCCCGGATCAGTGGGTAGCGCGTCGACGTAGTCGCCGATGTCCTCCGGGGCGACCCCCGATTTCGAGCTTTCGGCGGACAGGTTCACCTCGAGGAGCGCGGGCACCGTGAGACGGCGGGCAGCCGAGTCGGACCCGAGCGAGTGCACGAGCTCGCAGAGGCCGTTCACGACCTTCACCTTGTTCGACTGCAGGTGCCCGATGAAATGCCAGCGGAAGGTGTCACCGTAACGCGCATGCTTGGGCTCGAGATCCTGCGCTCGGTTCTCGCCCACCACCGCGACACCGGCCTCTGCAAGTGCGGCAAGGTCGTCCACGGTGACGTACTTCGTCGCGACGACGACCGTGACGTGCGGACCGACCTGCTCGCACACGCGCCCGTAGCGCTCCGCGATCGTGGCTGCGGACGCGACACTCACGCCGATGCGGCCGCCGAGACGAGCTCGCGGGCCGCCTCCAACTCCGCCTCGCGTCCTCCCACGCTCGCCGTTGAGCTTGCGGCGACGGATCTCGGCGAGGATCTCCCCCACTCTGGGCGACTCGGCGAGACCGAGCTCGATGAGATCCGCACCGCTGATCTCGAGGCGCACGTCGCGAAGCCGTGCGAAGTACTCGCGCAGCTCGGCGCGGTCGTCGCGGGCGAGCGCGAGCAACGGCGCGTCCGGGGCGAACGGGTCGGCGAGCGCGACGACCTGGGCCGGGTCGAGCCGGTCCGCGCGGAGGCGCTCGACGATGCGCGGCGCCACCGTGATCGCGCCGACGATGCGCTCGACGTCGCGGCGGCGCACCTTCAGCCGGTCGAGCCAGTCGTACGCCTCGTCGGATGTGAGGTGGGTCGCGAGCGCCGCGATCCCGATGCGCCACGCGGGCACACCGACACCGAGCTCGTCGCTGAGCTCGACCGCCCGCGCAAAGAGCTCCGCGGCATGCTCGTCGCCCCGCAGATGCGGATGGATCGCACGGTCGGCGCCGAGCACGCCGAGCCGTCTGATGCCCTGCGCTGCTCCCGAGTCCTCGAGCAGCGCCACGAGCTCGTCCCGCAGTCGTGACGTCGAGAGGTCGCCGACGAGCCCCATCTCGATGCATCCCCGCAGCAGTCGCGCCGAGTGCTCGTCGAATCGCAGCCCGTATCGGGCCTCGTAGCGAATGCCGCGGAAGATCCTCGTCGGGTCGTCGATGAACGAGAGGTTGTGGAGGACGCGCAGAACGCGTGCGTCGAGGTCGCGTCGGCCGCCGAACGGATCGACGAGGCGCCCGAACTCGTGCGCGGCGAGGGACGCAGCCATCGCGTTGATCGTGAAGTCCCGCCGGTAGAGGTCCTCGCGGAGCCCGGCGCGCTCGACGGTCGGCAGCGCGCCCGGGGCGTCGTAGAACTCGGTCCTCGTGGTGACGACGTCGACGCGCCCGCCGTCGCCGTACGAGACGACCGCGGTCCCGAACTTGTGGTGCGGCGTCGCGCGACCGCCGAGCACCCGCGCGAGCGCGTAGGCGAAGGAGATCGCGTCTCCTTCCACCGCGATGTCGACGTCGAAGCTCTCCTCGCCGAGCAGGATGTCCCGGACCGTGCCGCCGACGAGATAGACGCCGTCGGCGGGGTCGACGGCGCCGACGACGGCGTCGACGACGGCCGCGAGACGCGGCACCGCGCGCAGCTCCGCTGCGATGCTCGACCGCCGGCTCGACGGAAACGGACGTCGCACCCTCGAGCTCCCGGAGCAGGTCCGTGCGGCTGACGACGCCGACGAGCTCGGCGTCGCGCAGAATCGCGACGCGACCGTCGCCGGCGGCCGCGACGAGCGCCCGGAGCTCGACGAGAGGCGTGTCCTCGTCCGCACTCACGACCCGACTGCTCATGATCCCCCGGACGGGAGCGTGTGCGAGGTCGTGGCTCACGGCCTTGTCGAGGTCCTCGCGGCCGACGCTTCCCACCAAGCGATCGTGGTCGACCACGAAGACACCGCTCTGACCATGGCGCTGGCAGAGCGTCATGGCGTCACGGACGCTCGCGTCCGGCCCGACGGCCCGTGCAGGCGCCGACATGACGCTCGCGCGCTGTTCGCGTCCTGCCCGACGTCGTCTCGAGCGCTTCGACCATCCGAGCCTGCGCCGAGTAGAGATCGACTCGCGCGATCGCCGAGGCCGCCTGCGCGTGCCCGCCGCCGCCGAAGACGCTCGCCACGGCAGCGGCGTCGATCGGCGTCCGTACGGCTTCGCACGACGACGAAGACACGCTCGTCCATCTCGACCAGGAGGACGAGCGCCCGTGCATCGGTGAGGTCGACGATCTTGTGTGCGAGGTTCGAGACTCCGTCGACGTACTTCGGCCACTGCACGGCGGCGACCAGAACCTCCTCGCCGTGCGCCGCGACGGGCTCCAGGCGTTCCATCAGCACCTTCAGCAGATCTCGCTCGTCTGCGGCCGAGGGCGCGTGCAGGTACTCGTTCACGAGGTCCTGGCGCGCGCCGTGGCGGAAGCACCACGAGAGCGCGTCGACGTCGCGCTGCGTCGTCGTCGCGTACGTCAGCGACCCCGTGTCCTCGTGGATTCCGAGCGCGAAGGCGGTCGCCTCGAGCGATGTCGGCCGGAGCTCCCGCTCGGCGACGATCCCGACGAGGGTCGTCGTGAGCGCGCCGTCCGTCGACAGGACCGCCGCATCGTCGGACACCCAGTCGGGAAGCCCGTCCTCACCGTGGTGGTCGAAGAGCGCCTTTTCGACCTCCGGATCGAGCGCAACCGGCTCGAGCTCACCGAGGCGCGAGGCGCTCGCGACCTCGACGACGATCAGACGCCGGATCGCGTCGAGCTCGAGACGTCCGATCTCCGAGATCGCGCCGAACTCCTCGGCGTGCAGCCGATAGAAGTCGCGGACGTTCCGGTTCAGCGAGCCGACGGCGACGACCGCGCCCGGATACAGCAGGCGCGCGGCGAGCATCGCCCCGAACGCGTCGAAGTCCGTGTTCCCGTGTGTCGCGATGACCTGCTCGGCGCGCATCGGCTCATTGTCGCGGAGCCGGCCCGCGTCGGACGCCGCTAGACGTGTCCCGACGGCCTCGATCTCGACGAGCGCGCCGCTCGGCAGCCCGGAGATCTGCACGGTCGAGCGCGCCGGGGGTCGATCACCCACGTGAGCCGCGTAGACCTCGTTCATCGCCGCGAAGTCGCCGAGATCCATGAGGAACACGGTCGTCTTCACGAGCTTGTCGAGCCCGCTGCCCGCTGCTTCGAGAATCGCGCCGAGGTTCGCCATGATCTGCTCGGTCTGCTCCGTGACACCGGTGCCTGCGAGCGCGCCCGTCTCGAGCGAGATCCCGAGCTGACCCGCGACGAACACGAGGTCGCCGACGCGGATCGCCTGGTTGTACGGCGCGCCCTGGAACGGGCCCGGCGCCCGGTCGGTGCGAATGACGTCCTTCTCAGCCACGCGCGTCTCCTCTCGTCGCGTTCGCGAGCGCAATGCCGAGCGCCTTGAAGATCGCCGAGAGGACGTGCTGCGAGTCCTCACCCTCGATCAAGCGAACGTGAATCGTCAGACCGGCGGCCTCCGCGAGCTCGTCGAGAAACGTGGCGGCGAGGTCGCTCTGGAGCCCTCCGGCGCGGGTCGAGGTCAGGTCCGCGTTCGAGACGACGAGCGGCCTGCCCGACACCTCGACGACGACCATCGCGAGCGCCTCGTCGGCGGGGGCGATCCCGGAGCCGCGCCCTGCGCCCTCGGCGGCCAGGAGCGCTGTCGAGCGCCTTGCCGAAGGCCTCGCCCGCATGGCCGACCTCCGTCTCCGGGTCGTCCGGCGCGATCTCGAGGAGGAGCGCGAAGCCGCCGGCGTCGCCGAGCTCCTCGAGCAGGTGGTCGAGCACCGCAACGCCCGTGGCGACCTGGCTCGCGCCGCCGGTGAGGTCGATGCGCGCCGCGCCGGCGCTCGTCACAGCTCGGCGCGCTCGACCGAGGCGCCGAGGTCGCGCAGGCGCTCGTCGATGCGCTCGTATCCGCGGTCGATCTGGCGGATGTTGCCGATCGTCGACGTCCCCTCGGCGCAGAACGCGGCGATGAGCATCGCCATGCCGGCGCGGATGTCCGGGCTCTCGAGCCGCTCCCCGTAGAGCGTCGCCGGGCCCGTCACCACGACGCGATGCGGGTCGCAGAGGATGATCCGCGCACCCATCGAGACGAGCTTGTCGACGAAGAAGAGCCGGCTCTCGAACATCTTCTCGAAGATGAGGATCGTCCCGCGCGCCTGTGTGGCGACGGTGACGGCGATCGACGTCAGGTCGGCGGGGAAGGCGGGCCAGATGCCGCTCTCGATCTTCGGGATCTGCCCGCCGAAGTCGTCTTCGACGAGAAGGTGCTGGCCTGCCGGGACGCGGACGCTCGAGTCGGAGATCTCCATCTCCACGCCGAGCTTGCGGAACGCGGGCACGATCGAGATGAGGTCGTCCGGCTCGACGTCGGTGACGACGACCTCACCGCCGGTCGCCGCCGCGAGTCCGACGAAGCTCGCGACCTCGATGTGGTCCGGGCCGATCCGGTACTCGCCGCCGCCGAGCTGCGGCGTCCCGTGGATGTGGAGCACGTTCGACCCGATCCCCTCGATGTGCGCTCCGAGAGCGACGAGGAACCGGCAGAGATCCTGGATGTGCGGCTCGCATGCGGCGTGGCCGAGGACCGTCTCGCCCTCGGCGAGGACGGCGGCCATGATCGCGTTCTCCGTGCCCATGACCGATGCCTCGTCGAGGTACATGCGTGTCCCACGGAGCCCGTCGGCCGTGAGCTCGTAGACCCCGTCGATGTGCACGTCGGCGCCGAGCGCGGCGAACGCGTGGACGTGCGTGTCGAGACGGCGCCGACCGATGACGTCGCCTCCCGGCGGCGGCACGGTGACGCGGCCGAAACGTGCGAGGAGCGGCCCGGCCAGGAGGAAGGACGCGCGAATCTCGCGCGCGAGCTCGGCATCGAGGTCGGTCTTCCCCACTCCCTCGGGATCGACGCGCACCTCGTTGGGGCCGACCCACTCGGCGTCGGCACCGAGATCGGCGAGGAGCTCGACCATGGTCTCGACGTCCCGGATGCGCGGGACGTTGGAGAGATGCACCACCTCCGTCGCCAGCACGCACGCAGCGAGGATCGGGAGCGCGCCGTTCTTGTTCCCCGAAGCGCGCACCGTCCCGGACAGCGGGCGTCCGCCTTCGATGACGAAGGACTGCATCGCGCGCGCAATGCTACTGGCGGTCTTCACGGACTCCAGGCTACTCCGGGAGGTTGACGATCACGAGCCTCGGGATGTCCCCGGCCGGCTCGAAGCCGAGGACCTGCGCGTAGAACGACAGCTCCGCCTCCAGCGAGCCGACGATGTTCTCCGCCTTGCGGAACCCGTGACCTTCGCCCTCGTACAGCAGGTACGCGTGGGGCACGCCGCGTTCGCGCAGAGCCCCGACGATGAGCTCCGCCTGCGAAGGAGGCACGATGCGATCGTCGGCCCCCTGGAGCACCAGCATGGGTGTGGTGATGCGGTCGGTGAAGTGAATCGGGCTGCGCGCCTTGTACAGGTCGGCCCGCTCGGGATACGGCCCGACGAGCGTGTGCTCGTACTGGAGCTCGAACTTGTGCGTCTCGCCGCCTCCGAACTGCTCGAGGTCGGCGATGCCGAAGTACGTGGCGCCCGCGGCGAACACGTCCGTGAAGGTGAGGGCGCAGATCGTCGTGTACCCGCCCGCGCTGCCACCGGTGATGAGGATGCGGTCCGGGTCGGCCTCGCCCTGGTCGACGAGGTGACGGGCGGCGTTGACGCAGTCGTTCAGGTCGACGACGCCCCAGTTGCCGTTCAGGCGCTCGCGATAGGCGCGCCCGTACCCGGTGGAGCCGCCGTAGTCGACGTCGGCGACGGCGAACCCACGACTCGTCCAGTACTGGATGCCGACGTCGTACGTCGGGTTCGCGCTGTCCGTGGGCCCGCCGTGGCTCATCACGATGAGCGGCGGAAGCTCGCCGTCACGTGCCTCGAAGTCCGGGTTCACCGGCGGATAGACGAGCGCGTGGGCGGTGAGCCCGCCCTCGGTCGGGAACTCGATCGATGCCGGAACGGAGAGCCACGCCGTCGAGAGCTCCGACTCGATGCTCGTCCGCACGGTCTCCACCGTGCCGGTGACGACGTCGACCCGAACGATCCGCGTCGCGGTGGACGGCGATCCGGCCACGATCACTGCGCGCGTCCCTTCGGTCCAGACGTACGGCGACCTCCAGGAGTCGAGGCCGACGTCGAGCGGCTCGAGCTCGCCGGACTCCGGTTCGAGCACGCCGAACCTGGTGAACCCGGCGTTCTCGTACCCGCACACGATGCGACCGTCGTCGAGGAAGCCGAACGACCGCGCCCCGAACACCCATGCCGGATAGCCGAACTCGGCGGAGGCCGGGTGGAGCGGCGCCCGCCGACCGTCGTGGATCCACTCGAGATTCCACCAGCCGGACCTGTCGCTCGCGAACACGAGGTGCCCGTCCGGACTCCACTCGGGCTGCCAGATCGACTCCTCGCCATCCGCACCCGCGATGCGCTCGACATCCGTCGCCTCACCGTCCGGTGAGAAGTTGGCGACGTACAGCTCGCAACCGTCCCAGGGCATCCACGGGAGGTTCCAGGCGAGAAAGCAGAGTCGCGAGCCGTCCGCCGAGATCCGGGGGTTCGAATAGAAGTCGCGACCGTCGGCGACGACGCGCGGCTCGGACGCACCGTCGGTCGGTACGGCGACGAGCTCGTTGACGACGTCACTGGCGCTGTCGCTGACGGCGTGCCGCTCGCGGACGCCGATCCAGAGCGACCCGTCGGGGGTCACGCGACCGTCGGCGTAGCGGTGGCGCCTCTCCGGCACGTCCGGCGTGATCGGCACCGGCTTACCGCCGGGATCGACCCTGAAGAGGCGCTGGTCGCCGAAGCCCGAGACGTAGGCGACGCCGCCGTGGATGCAGTAGGCGCCTCCCCCGTACTCGTGCACGGACGTGCGGACGTTGAACCCCTCCGGCACGACGTCGACCGGGCTCGCTCCGAGGTCGAGCCGGACGAGGACGGAGCGGCCGGCCTCCGCTGCACGGCCCTCGAGCCACCAGAGGACGCCGCTCTCGATCCACGGCGCGGACAGGCGCACGCCACCCTGCGCCACCATCTCGGCGGAGATCGGCGACACCCACGTGCCGTACGGAGAAACGTCTATTTGACTCAGCTGGGGCTCCAACGGCGGCGGCTATGGTACTTCGCCATGCGGCCGACGAGAGAGCAGGCGTGGGAGACGCTCACGGAGTACACGAAGAGCGAGGCACTCCTCCGGCACGCGCTCGCGGTCGAGGCGTCCGTCGGCTTCTATGCGACCCTGTACGGCGAGGAGGAGGAGTTCTGGCGCGCCACGGCCCTCCTCCACGACTTCGACTACGAGATCCATCCCACGCTCGACGAGCACCCTCAGGACGGCGCGCCGATCCTGCGCGAACTCGGCTACCCGGAGGATCTGATCGACTCGGTCCTCTCGCACGCCGAGCACCTCGCGATGCCGCGAGACACTCAGCTCAAGAAAGTGCTGTTCGCGTGCGACGAGCTGTCCGGGTTCGTGCACGCGTGCGGACTGGTCCGCCCCACGGGCCTCGACGGCCTCGAGCCGAAGTCGGTGAAGAAGAAGCTCAAGCAGCCGTCGTTCGCCGCCGGCGTCCACCGCGACGAGGTCTACGAGGGCGCGGAGCTGATCGGCCTCGAGCTCGACGAGCACATTGCGAACGTGGTCGCCGCGATGCAGCCGATCGCCTCGGAACTGGGCCTCCGGACCGCCGCGGACGCGGCCTAGGAGTAGCGCTCGACAAACGCGAGGACGCGGTTCCAGGCGTCCTCGGAGTCGGCGGCGAACTCTTCGTACTTGCGGTCGAAGAAGCTGTGCGGCGCTCCGTCGTAGACGACGACCTCGTGCTCGACGCCGGCCTCGGAAAGCGCTTCGTCGAAGGCCTGCGAGTCCTCGACCGGGATGGCAGGATCATCGCCGCCCTGCAGGGCGAGGATCGGCGCAGTCATCTCGCCGGCGCGCTGGACCGGACCGGGTGAGCCGTCGTTGCCGGGCCCCGTTCTCCCGTAGAAGCCGACCGCGCCGGCGAGCCCGTGCCCCGCCGCCGATGCGAGCCACGAGTTGCGGCCGCCGAAACAGAAGCCGACGGTGAAGACGGACACGGCGCCACGTGCGCGCAGATCCGCGACGCACGCGGCGACGTCGGCCTGGACGCCCGCGGGCGTCGTCTGCTGGACGTGCGGCATGTACTCGAAGTCGTCCCCGCGCTTGTCGGTGCCGGCCGTACGCCCGAAGTAGTCGAACGCGAGCGCGGGATAGCCTCGCTCCGCGAACCGCAGTGCGAGCTCCTCGTAGAAGTGGTAGAGGCCACGGACGTCCGGGAGGATCACGACGCCGACGCCAGTGGTCTCCTCGGGAGTCGCGAGGAACGCCGCGAAGCGGTTTCGGTCCGACGCTTCGAGAACGAGATCGTCGTGGGAGACCGCGGCGCCCGAGATCGGAGGGATCGGCGGTGCGGAGTCGAGGTCGAAGCACATGCTCCGAGGCTACAGCGCGGCGAGTAGCCGTTCGAGGTCGTCGTCGTTCGTCCACCAGCCGACCGATGCACGGACGAGACCCCGTCCCGGAAGATCGCGGACGATGACGTCCGCCTCGGCCAGCCGCGTGACGACGTCGGCCGACTCGTCGGTGGGGACGCGCCAGGACACGAGCGTCGCGCGCTCGTCGGGTACCACGACGTCGTAGCCGGCCTCTGCGAGTGAGCCTCGGAAGCGCTCGGCCATCTCCTCGGCGCGCGCGTGCCCCCACGCCGGAATCGACGAGATCGCGGCGCGGAGGCCTGCCACGGAAGCCTTCGGGGTGAGATTCGGGTCGAAGCGCGCGGCCCCGTCCTTCGCCACATACGACCCGTCCGGCTCGTAGCCCTGCTGGGCGAGGTAGCTCGGGCGCGCGACGCGCAGCGCGTCGGGATCGGCGACGACGAGTGCTCCCGTCCCCTCGGGGCCGCAGAGCCACTTCTGCCCGGACACCGTGTAGTAGTCGAGCCCTCTCGCGTCGACGTCGATGACGCCGACCGACTGCGCGCCGTCGACGAGGATCGGAAGTCCGGTCCTGGCGCGGAGCTCGTGCACGGGCAGGATCGCGCCCGTCGTCCAGAGGACGTGCGAGAGGGCCACCAGCCTCGTGCGGGGCGTCACCGCCTCGACGATCCGCTCCGTGTCCGGCTCGACGACGACGACCCTCGCTCCGGAGGCATGGAGCGGGCCGATGAGCCCGAAGTGCTCGTCCGTCGTCGTGACGATCTCGTCCTCGGGCCCGAGGTCGAGACCCGCGAGCACGACGTTGCAGCCGTCGGTGGTCGATGCCGTGAGCGAAACGCTGTCGGACGAGACACCGACGAGCGCCGCGATCTCGGCGCGGAGAGCCTCGCGCTCCTCGATGAGGCGCGTGAACTGCGCGATCGAGCCGCGCCCCTCGCGTAGGCCGTTCTGCTCGGCCGCCTGCATCGCCTCGATCGTCCCGCGAGCGAGCGGCCCCACGCTGCCGGCCTGCAGGTAGGCGTAGCGCTCGAGCACCGGGAACCCGGCGCGCGCTTCCTCGACGTTCACCCGCGGGATTCTGCCGACACCGCGTCTAACGTTCGCCGCCATGCGTGTCGTCATCGCCGACCCGCCCGCCTACACGCCTCCGTACGACCGCTCGCTCGCCGCCGCGCTCGCCCGCGCGGATGTCGACGTCGAGCTCGTGACCTCGCGCTTCCGTTTCGGCGAGGTCGCGACGCCCCTCCGCTACGCGGCGCGCGAGTGGTTCTATCCGCTCTCGTCGCGCATGAGCGGCCGCCGCGCTCGCCTGACCGTCAAGGCGCTGGAGCACCCGCTCGGGATGGCGCGCTTCGCGCTCGCGAAGCCCGACGTGATCCACGTGCAGTGGCTCGGAGTGCCCGAGCTCGACCGCTGGTTGTTCCGGCCACGAAGTCCGGCCGTCCTCACCGCTCACGACATCATCCCGAGGCGGACGCTCTCGAAGACCGCGATGTGGCGAACGCTCTTCGACCGCTTCGCGCGCATCGTCGTGCACTCCGAGCGCGGCAGGCGCCAGCTCGTCGACTTCGGGCTTGCCGACGACAAGGTACGAGTGATCGGCCACCCGGTGTTCCGGTCGGAGCTCGACCGCCGCGACGACGGACGGACCGCGCTTTGCCTTGGGCTGATCCGGCCGTACAAGGGAACGGAAGACGCCGTCGAGGCTGTCCTCGGCGTCGACGGCGCCCGCCTGCTCGTCGTCGGCGATCCGCGAGTGCCGCTCGAGGGCCTGCAGCGAACCGCCGGCGACCGGGCGGAGTGGCGTCTCGGCTACCTGCCCGACTCGGAGCTCCGCCGTGCGCTATCGGATGCGACGGTCGCTCTGTTTCCGTACCGGGCCGAGATCGACGTTTCCGGCGCGCTCCTGCAAACTCTCGGCGCAGGTGTGCCGGCGATCGTCTACGACGTCGGCGGGCTCGGCGAAGTGGTCGGCCGCTACCAGGCGGGAATCGTCGTGCCTCCGGGCGACACCGCCGCGATGTCCGCCGCCCTTGCGCGGCTTCTCGGCGACGGCGAGGCGCTCGCGGTCGCTCGGGCCGGCGCCGAGCGCGCGCGCGACGAGCTGACGTGGGACGCATCCGCGGCCGCGCACGTCGAGCTGTACAAGGAGCTCGTGTGATTCTCCGCCGCAGCCGCTTCCAGGATCTCGTCGAGCGGCAGCTCGACCTCTTCGAGTCGGAGACGGAGCTGATCACGGAGGCGGCCGAGGCCGACGCGGCGTGGTCGACTGCCGTCCGCCGACGAGTCGGAGGAGCTGTACGGCGACTACCAGCTCGTCGTCGATGCCATCGGCGACGAGCTCCGCGACATGCAGGAGACCTTCGCGGCGACGCTCGACGACGACACGGCAGACGCTTACCGGGCCGCCTTCGAGAAGGCGGCCCGCAAGCGCTACGGTCGCCTGGCCGCGTTCCTGGAGGACGACTAGATGGCGCTCATCGAGGACTACGCCCTCATCGGCGACCTCGAGACCGCCGCGCTCGTCAGCCGCGAGGGGTCGATCGACTGGCTCTGCGTCCCCCGCTTCGACTCGGGAGCCGCCTTCGCCGCGCTCCTCGGAACGTCCGACAACGGGCATTGGACCATCCAGCCGGCCGGTGACTTCCGATCCGTCGGCCGGAGATATCGACGGCGACACGCTCGTGCTCGAGACGGAGCTGGAGACGGACACGGGCGTCGTGCGCCTCATCGACTTCATGCCCCCGCGCGAGACGAACCCGGACGTCGTGCGCATCGTCGAAGGAGTGCGCGGTCGCGTCGACATGAAGATGGAGCTCGTCATCCGGTTCGACTACGGCTCGATCGTGCCGTGGGTTCGCAACGTCGACGGGACGCTCGTCGCGATCGCGGGACCGGACGCGCTCCTCCTCCGCACACCGGTCGAGCACGAGGGGCGTGACATGCGCACCGTTGCCGAGTTCGTGGTCTCGGCGGGAGAGCGTGTGCCGTTCGTCCTGCGCTGGTTCCCGTCCAACCAGCCACCGCCCGAGCCGATCGAGCCCGAGGGCGCACTCGCAGCGACGGTCTACTTCTGGGAGGAGTGGGCCGCGCGCTGCACGTACGAGGGGCGCTGGCACGACGCCGTCCACCGCTCGCTCCTGACCTTGAAGGCGCTCACGTTCGCGCCCACCGGAGGGATCGTCGCTGCGCCGACGACATCTCTGCCCGAGTGGATCGGTGGAGTGCGGAACTGGGACTACCGTTTCTGCTGGCTTCGCGATGCCACCCTCACCCTGCTCGCGCTCATCCGCGCCGGCTACGTCGAGGAGGCAGGAGCCTGGCGCGACTGGCTGCTACGGGCGATCGCCGGCTCGCCGGACGACGTCCAGATCATGTACGGCGTCGCCGGTGAGAGGAGGCTCACCGAGTTCGAGCTTCCCTGGCTCGCGGGCTACGAGGGCTCTCAGCCGGTGCGAGTCGGGAACGGCGCATCGCGTCAGCGTCAGCTCGACGTCTACGGAGAGGTCGTCGATGCGCTCTACACGGCGCGCTGCCAGGGGCTCCCGGCCTCTGACGACGCGTGGCGGTTGACCGGGAAGGTCTTCGAGTGGCTGGAGTCGGGCTGGCGCGAGCCGGACGAGGGCATCTGGGAGGTGCGCGGACCGCCTCGCCACTTCACCCACTCGAAGGTCATGGCGTGGGTGGCTTTCGACCGCGCCGTGAAGAACGCTGGAGCGCTTCGGCCGCGACGGTCCGGTGGACCGCTGGAAGGCGACGCGACGGGCGATCAAGGACGAGGTCCTACGTGAGGGCTACAACGCCGAGCGCGGTGCGTTCACCCAGTTCTTCGGGTCGGACCGGCTCGACGCGAGCTGCCTCCTCATCCCGCTCGTCGGCTTCCTGCCAGCGACCGACGAGCGCGTCGTCGGAACGGTGCGGGCAATCGAGGAGGAACTGCTGCGCGGAGGCTTCGTCGAGCGCTATCGCGCCGACGAGGAGAACGAGGACGTCGACGGCCTCCCACCGGGCGAGGGCGCGTTCCTGCCGTGCTCGTTCTGGCTCGCCGCCGTGCTCTGGCAGCAAGGGCGCCGCGACGAGGCGGTCGAGCTGTACGAGCGCCTGCTCGGGCTCCGCAACGACGTGGGCCTCATCTCCGAGGAGTACGACCCGGAGCGCGGGCGGCTCGTCGGCAACTTCCCGCAGGCCTTCACGCACATCGGCATCGTCGAGACCGCGTTCACGCTCTCGCGCTAGTCTGACTCGACGGCGAAGAGCCGCCACTCGCCGGGCACGCCCTTGAGCGCGGCCGTTCCCGTTCCCTCGAACGCGAGCCCGGAGCCGGCGACGAGGTCCCGCACCGTGCCCGACACGAGCACCTCGCCCGCGTCGGCCTGCGCCGCGACGCGCGCGCCGATGTTGACGGCGATCCCCGCGACCTTGCCGTCCGCGAGCTCGACCTCGCCCGTGTGCAGTCCGGCCCGGACGTCGAGGCCGAGCGGCTTGCACGGCGTCGACGATCGCCTGCGCGCAGCGGATCGCCGCGCGCCGGACCGTCGAACGTCGCGAAGAACCCGTCGCCCGCCGTGTCCACCTCGCGCCCGTCGAAGCGGGCGAGCTCGCGCCGGACCGACGCATGGTGCTGCTCGAGCAGGTCGCGCCAGCGCCGGTCGCCGAGCTCCGCCGCACGCGCCGTCGAGCCGACGAGGTCGGTGAAGAGAACCGTCGCGAGCATCCGATCGGGAGTCGCCGCCTCCCGCTGCCCGGTCAGGAACTCCCGGATCTCGGCGAGCGTCTCGTCGGGGTCGAACCAAGGGACGTGGTCGCCGCCTGGCGAGCTCCACGTACTTCGCACCGGCGATCGTTCCGGGCGAGGAAGCGGGCGTTCTCGACGTGACAGACACCGTCGTCGGACGGCGTGGACGATCAGCGTCGGCACGTTGATCGCCGGAACGACGTCACGCACGTCGATCTCGAACGCCATGCGCACGAAGGCCTCGGCCACGCGGCCGGCGTCGCTCGAGTGGAGCTGCAACGCGGCCCACGCCATGCCCGCGCCCCACTCGACTGTCCGCCGATGCTCGGAGCGACGACCCAGAATCCCGCGGCCCTGGCCCCAGCGCTCGGGCAGAGCGGCCATAGGACGCCTCGACCTCCTCCTCGGTCGACTCGCCCCACGGCCAGTCCTCGTCGCGTGCGCTCGCGGACCTCGGCGCCCTGGAGGATCAGCGCGACGGTGCGTTCCGGATGCGCGGCGGCGAAGAGCATCGCGAGCGGCCCGCCTTCCGACTCGCCCATGACGGCCGCGCGCTCGCTGCCGACCGCGTCCATGACGGCGCGGATGTCGTCCATTCGCTCCTCGAGCGTGCGTCGCACCCGGGACGCGGTCCGACATCCCCATGCCGCGCTTGTCGAAGAGGATCGAGCCGCGTGAACTCGCCGAGGCGCTCGCAGTACCGGCGGAACTGCGGGAGCTCCCAGCAGATCTCCAGGTGCGTGTACGCGCCCTGCGACGTAGACGAGATCGACCGGGCCGTCGCCCACGACGCGGTACGCGATGTCGACGTCGCCGCTCCGGGCGAAGCGCACTTCGGTCACGCCTGAAGGTTCCCGCGGCGGCGCGAGGCGAGTCAACTCAGCGGCGGCCGAAGGAGTGAGGACGCGGGAGCGACTCCCAGACGGTGTCGTCCTTCGCCACCTGCCGTGCGAGCGGGCCGAGCGACTCGAGGCTCGAGACGAGGACGTTGCGGTTCTCCCCCACGCGTTCGTAGCGCCCGCGAGCGAGGACGAGCGGCTCGGCGCGCACGGTCGCGCGGTGCCGCTCGTAGATCTCCGACGGCACGATCAGGTTCACCTGGCCGAGCTCGTCCTCGAGGAGCATGAAGACGATGCCCTTCGCGGTCGACGGGCGCTGGCGCGCGACCGTCATCCCGGCGAACGCGACCTGCGTCGCGTGACGCGCCTCGTGGAGCTCCGCGCTCGAGAGCGTGCCCTCGGGCAGGTGCGGGCGGAGCAGCGCGAGCGGGTGCGTCTCGATCGACATGTTCGTGTGGCGGTAGTCCGCGAGCATGCGCTCCCAGCGCGTGAGGTCGCGGAGTTGCGGTGTCTCGGTCGTCGGCTCGAGCTCGAGGGGCAGCTGCTTCATCTCGCCCTCGCTGCCCGGCACCGACAGCGCGCGGGAGACGAGCCCGAGCTCCCAGAGGAGATCGCGGCGAGGCTTCCAGAACCCGTCGCAGGCGCCGCCCTTGACGAGCGCCTCGAGGCCGTCATAGGAGAGACGCGACCTGCGGGCGAGGTCGGCGACGTCGCGGAACGGCCCGCTCGCCTCCCGCTCTGCGACGAGCACCCCCGCGTCGTCCCTTCCCACGGAGGAGATGTAGTTGAGACCGATCCGAACGGCGCTCCACTCGACGACGCAGCGGGCGCCGCTCAGGTTGACGTCCACGGGGAGCACCTCGACGCCGTGTCGCTGCGCGTCTCGGACGAGCGTCGCGGGCGGGTAGAAGCCCATCGGCTGCTCGTTCAGGAGCGCGCACAGGAACTCCGCCGGGTGGTAGTGGCGCAGCCACGTCGACTGGTATGCGAGCAACCCGAACGCGGCCGCATGCGCCTTCGGGAAGCCGAAGCCCGAGAAGCCGACGAGCTTGTCGAAGACCGTGTCCGCCACCCCCGCGGAGACGCCCTTCTCTCCGGCGCCCTCGATGAAGCGCTCGCGGAAGGCCTCGAGGGCGTCGTGGCTGCGCTTGCGGCTCATCGCACGGCGCAGGCCCTCTGCCTCGCCCACCGTGAAGCCCGCGAGCGCGATCGCGACCTCGAGCACCTGATCCTGGAAGACGACGACGCCGAAGGTCGCCCGAAGCGGCTCGCGCAGGAGCTCGTGGTCGACCGGCCACTCGTAGTCCGGGTCCTTCCGCAGCCTCTGCCGGGCGTCGATGTACGGGTGCACCGCCTTGCCCTGGATCGGCCCGGGCCGCACGAGCGCGACCTGGACGGTGATGTCGTCGAGGTTCTCGGGCTTCGTGCGCAGGAGGCTCTGCATCTGGGCACGGCTCTCGATCTGGAACGTGCCGACCGTGTCCGCGCGCTTGATGTCGTCGTAGACCGCCTCGTCGTCGAAGGGGATGCGCGAGAGGTCGATCACCTCGCCGTGCGTTCGCGCGATCTGGTCGACGCAGTCCTCGACGGCCGAGAGCATCCCGAGCCCGAGGAGGTCGATCTTGAGGAAGCCGGCGTCCGAGCACGAGTCCTTGTCCCACTGGCAGAGCTGACGGCCCGCCATCGCTGCCGGCTGCACCGGGACGAGCTCGATCAGCGGCCGCGTCGAGACGATCATCCCGCCCGGGTGCTGCGAGACGTGGCGCGGGAGCCCCGAGATCTCACCGGTCAGCCACGCGAACGCGCGCCAGCGCCTGGACTGGAGCTTGCGGTCGCCGTCGGGGAGGCGCGCGACCTCCTCCCCCACGCGCTTCGCGTTCCAGCCGTCGGAGGTGCGTGCGAGCCGCTCGAGCTCCGCGAACGGGAGACCGAGCGCCTTTCCCACGTCGCGGATCGCACCGCGCGAGCGGTAGGTCGCGAAGCTCGCGACGAGAGCTGCGTGCTCGCGCCCGTAGCGCTCGGTGACGCGGACGATGAGCTTCTCGCGGATGTCGCGCGGGAAGTCGAGGTCGATGTCCGGCACCGAAGCGAGCTCGCGGTTCAGGAAGCGACCGAGCGAGAGATCGTTCGAGACGGGATCGACGTGCGAGAGGCCGGTGAGGTAGCAGACGATGGAGCCGACGGAGCTTCCTCGTCCACGGCCCGGCGGCAGGAAGCTCCGAGGCGAGTCCGTACCCCGCACCTCGCGCGCGCATTCGCGCGCGATCTCGAGCACCTCGTGATGGAGGAGGAAGAAGCCGGCGAGCCCGAGCTCGTCGACCAGTGCGAGCTCGCTCTCCAGGCGACCGCGCGCCTGCCCTCGTAACCGATCGTCCCCAGCGGGATACCGCTCGTCGATCGCACGCCGGCAGATGGTTGCGAGCTGGCGGATGGCCGATTCGGTCCCGTCCGAGAAATCCGGGTAGCGGTAGCCCAGCTCGGCGGTGAGGTCGAACTCGAGCCGTTCCGCGAGCACGACACTGCGTTCCGCTGCCTCACGGTCGAAGGCGAAGCGCTCGAGCATCTCCTCCGGGGAGCGCAGGTAGCTCTCACGGTTCCCACGTCGCTCGGGCTCGCAGCCCTCGAGCGAGGTGCGGCACCGGATCGCGACCAGGACGTCCTGCAGCAGCGTGCGCCGCGGGTGGTGCGCATGGACGTCGCCCGTCGCGACCATCTCGACGCCGAGATGCTCGGCGAGATCGCGCAGGAGCCCGAGCCGTCGCGTGTCCCCGCGTTCGTAGGGACGCTGGAGCTCGACGTAGAAGCGCTCCGGGCCGAATGCTCCGGCCAGGCGCGCAGCGGCGTTCGGATCGAGCAGCCCGAGACCTCGACGTGCACAGCCGGAGAGACAGACGAGACCCTCGTTCGACTCCGCGACCGCGTCCAGCGGGACGGACGGCGGCAGCGGCTCGCGGTCCTCGCGTCCGACACGTCGCGTCCCCGCATGCGCGGTCGTCAGGAGCCGGCAGAGGTTCGCGTACCCGCGGCGCGACTCGACCAGCAGCGTGACGTGCGCGCCGCCGTCGAGCGTGACCTCGGCGCCCGTGATCGGCCGGATGCCGAAGGCCTTTGCCGCGTGCGCGAACTCGAGCGACCCGTAGACACCGTCGTGATCCGTGAGGGCGAGCGCCTCGTACCCGAGCTCGGCGGCGCGCGCGACGATCTCCTCGGGCTGCGACGCGCCGTCGAGGAACGAGTACGCCGAGTGCGCATGGAGCTCGGCGTAGCCGGCCATCTAGGCTGCCGGAACGTGATCGAGGTCGCTGAGGGCGAGATCATCTTGCGGAGCGGAAATCTCGACGTCACGCTCCTCGTCGACGTCGAGCAGCTCGCCGCGGTCGACGTGCGCGCAGCTCCCGGATGGGGGAAGGCGCCGCCTCACGTCCATGCCCGACACGGCGAGGCGCTGTACGTGCTCGAGGGAGAGCTCGCGCTTCAGCTCGAGGATCGCGTCCATCGGGTCGGCCCGGAGAGCTGGGCGTTCGTCCCGCCCCGGGTCGTGCACGCGGTCGAGGTGACCGGCGACGCACCGGCGCGGTTCCTCGCCCTCCATGCCCCCGGCTCGGGCTACGGCGGCTACGTCCGTGGCGACGTCGCCGCGTTCGACCAGCGGCCGGCGGCGGATGCCGTGTCGGCCGATCCCGGGCTCGTCGTCGTCCGGCGGACGGGAGGCGCGGAGGGCGACACGATCACCGACCGGCCGGGACGGCGCGCCACCGTGCTCGTCGAGACCGACGAGATCACCATCTCCGAGTTCGACTACGGCACAGGTGAGCGCGGAGCGCAGCGGCACGTCCACCACGCGCACGCGGACGCGTTCCTCGTCATGGAGGGGGAGTTCACGTTCCACTTCCGCGACGGGTCGCACGCCTTTCCCGCCGGAACGCTTCTCGTCATGCCTCCGAACGTCGTCCACGGCTTCGACAACGACAGTGGCGACTCCGCGCGCTGCTTCAACTTCCACATGCCGTCGTTCGGCTTCGCCGACTACATGCGCGGGAAGAACCCCGACTTCGACCAGTTCGACCCGCCCGAGGACGGAGCCGATTCGGGATCCGCCATCGTGACCCGCCTGGGATAGGTTGAAGGCGTGACCTGGGAGGAGCTCGTCGCGGACGTCACGGCCAGGTATCCGCTTCGCGAGTCGAAGATGTTCGGGATGCCGTGCCTGAAGCGGGAGAACGGCAAGGTCGTCGCCGGGCACTGGAAGGACGGCGGGATCACGGTGAAGCTCACCGATGCCGCCCAGCGCGAGGCTGCGCTCGCGGGCGGCGCCCAGCCGTTCGACCCCGGCATGGGCCGCGTGATGAAGGAATGGGTGCTCGTCCCCGCAGCGCACTCCGACGACTGGCTGCGACTCGTCGAGCAGGCCGTCTGAATGGACGAGCCGATCGCGCAGAGTCCCATTGCCCTGGCTCCGGGCGAAGGGCCCGTCAAGGCCGACCGGCCGGAGCTCGCGCTCCTCGAGATCACGTTCGACCCCGGAAGCGGCGTCGATCCTCACTTCCACAAGGCCCACTCGGACTCGTTCTTCGTCCTCGAGGGGGAGATCGAGTTCCACGTCGGCGACGAGGTCGTCCACGCGACTCCGGGCTCGTACGTCCTCGCCCCGCCGAACGTCGTCCACTGGTTCCGCAACGTGAGCGACGAGCCCGTGCGGATGCTCAACCTGCACACGCCCGGCGGCTTCGTCCGCTACCGCATGGAGCTCCGTGAGCTTCGCGCGCAGGGCATCGAGCCGGACCGCGAGTTCTTCGAGCGCCATGACGTCTTCGACGCCTAGGCGTTCTGCGTGAACCAGCACTGCGCCTCGGCGTCGCGGTAGACGCAGACGTTCCGGCCTCCCTCGAGGACGACCTCGAAGTAGTGCCGATCGACGGGGTCGTCCGTCCACCAGCGGTCGACGACGCGCCACTCCTCACGCACGAGCGTCACCTGCTCCCGGTTCACGATGCGCGGCGTCGTGCCCGGGCCCGTCTCGACGAGCGCGGGCCGCGGCGCATTGAGACGACCCGCTAGTCGTCCCGCGGCACGACCAGCGCTCGCGCTTCCGGAACTCGCGACCACGGCGCAACCTCCACCACCGCGCATACCGACCCTGACCCCGTGCTCGCGCGCACCTGCCGGAGCCCTTCGCGCAGGCGCACGACCGCCTCCTCCCCCGCCGGCTCGACGAGCGCCAGCTGCTGGCCCGTGTGCTCCGCGAGCTCGACCGCCTCCACGCGCAGCTCCACGATCGGCGCAGGGAGCTCCTGCAGCTTCGGCCCGAGCGCCGCGCGCAGGCGACCGAGCTCGGCCGTCGCGTCGCGCAGCGTCGCAACCCGCCTCCACGAGCCCCCGTCGACGAGCCGGGCGACCAGCGCGAGTTTTCGAAACGGCCGCCCGGCCCGTTCTGGACGCGCGAGCAGGCGCTCGAGGAGGGAGCCGAGCGCCCGTCGCAGCGTGAGCTCGTTCGCAATCGCTTCGGGAAAGGAGAGCGCCTCGACGAGCTCGGAGGCGGGCTTGCGCCCGCGCACGCGTGCCGTACGCCCTCCGTGCGCGAGCCGCCACGCGTCCCTTCCCTCCACCCCCAACCGTTCCGCCACCGCGCCACTCGGAAGCTGCGCGAGTTCCCCGAGCGAGCGCAGGCCGAGCCCTTCGAGCTCCGCGTAGCGGTTCGGCGTCATCGGAAGCAGCGAGAGCGGGAGCGGCTCGAGGAAGCTCTCCTCCTCCTTCGCCGCGACGAGGATGATCTGACCGGGCCGCGCGACGCTCGCGGCAGCGAGCGCGGTGAAGCGCCTCGACGCCGCGCCGATGCGCGGATCCCATGTCGATCCGACCGCCGCGAGCGCGCGCTCGAGCGCCGGCTGCACGCCGCCGTACAGCCGCTCCACCCCGCGCGTCTCGAACACGACCGCGCCCTGGTCGACCGGCTCGACCGCGAAGCCTGCGTCCTCGAGCCGCCGCAGGACGCCTTCCCACTCCCGCTCGACCGCAGCGGGGTCGCGATCGACGAGGACGAGCGACGGGCACGTCGCGAGCGCCTCCCCGAGGCGCATGCCCGGCTTCACGCCGGCCGCCTCCGCCGCAGCCGTGACCGGCCCGAGCAGCGGCTCCTCGCCTGCCTCCGGCGCGAGTGCGGCGGGAACGAGCGCGAGCCTCGGCCGCGCTCGCAGCGCCGCTCTCAGCTCGAAGCCCGGGATGAGGAGACACGCGACCATGGGAACACATGTTCTATACGAACACGTGTTCTCCTGTCAACCGCTTTTCTGTTACGTTCGCGGTGTGAGCGACTGGGACTGGACACGGATCGTCTTCGACCATGTCCACATCCGCGTTCGTGACGCGGAGGCGAGCGTCGCGTTCTACCGGGCAGCCCTCGAGCCGCTCGGCATCCCGGCGGTCTGGGAGGGCGAGAACGGCGCGCAGTTCGCGAACCTCGTCGTCTCGGGCGGCGAGCCGTACACGAGCGGTCCGGTGCACGTCGCCTTCGTCGCCGAGTCGCGCGAGCAGGTCGACGCCTTCCATCGGGCCGGGCTCGAAGCGGGCGGGCGCGACAACGGCCCGCCGGCCGTGCGCGAGGAGTACAGCTCGGATGTCGGCGGCGCCTACTACGCGGCCTTCGTGCTCGACCCCGACGGCAACAACATCGAGGCCGTCAGGCGCGAGTTCTCATGATGCGCGAGCTCGAAATCCGCTGACGCGCGGTTCCGACCGCGAGATCTCCGAAGGCAGTCGCTGCGGCTGCATCGCGCGCCGTCAGCCTGACGTCGTTCCGCCCGGAAGCACTCGGTGACGTAGGTGAGGCGAACGCCTTCGCCGGTCGCCGACTCGTCGTACAGCGCGGCGACCGCGTCGAGGACGGGCTCGCGCTCGGGCGGCGGCAGCTTCGCGAGGTAGCTGCGCGAGAGCACGAGGTCGAGGAGCCCGTCGCGGTCGAGCACCTGCTCGAACGCGAACATCGCCGTCTCGACCTTCCCGAAGAGCCCGCTCGCGTCGAGCACGGGCACGACGTCGGACTCCTCGATCGTCTCGTTGCCGATGATCGAGCTGAGCCGTCCCACCCAGGGATCGCGGTCGTCGCGCGAGTTCCAGACGAGCGCGATGTGGCCGCCCGGCCGCAGCACGCGCGCGATGTCGGGAAGGGCGTCGTCGTGGTCGAACCAGTGGAATGCCTGTGCCGAGACGACGACGTCGGCGGAGCGCGTCGGGCAGCGGGATCGCCTCGGCGCTCCCCTCGAGCGCCCGAACGTCGGGCAGCACGGACGCGAGCTGCGCGCGCATCTCGTCCAGCGGCTCGACCGCGGTCACGCGGTGGCCGAGCGCGACGAGCGAGCGGGTCAGCTTGCCCGTTCCGGCACCGAGATCGACGACGTCGGACGGCTCGTCGCCCACGAGCCAGCGGACGGCCTCCTCCGGGTACCCGGGGCGCCCGCGCTCGTAGGCGCCGGCGACCTCTGCGAACGCCGTGTACGGGCCGCGCACCTTCGGATCGCGGTTGACGATCACCGCGTCGAGTGTAGACCCCTCCCCACGCCGCTCGTCTCCACCCAGCCGGGTGATCCGGCGCGGTGCTAGAGCACGATCTCGGCGGCGCCGTCGCGCAGTGCGACGAAGCGCGGAACCACATCGAGGACGCTCTCCCGCGCGCAGAACGAGATGTCCTCCTCGAGACCGGGCGCGTTCTCCAGGAGGTTGCGTCCGCTCTTCGACGCGCGAAACGCCTCCTCCGCGTCGCCCCAGGTCCCGACGAGCCTTACTGCTGCTTCCGCGGCGTCCGTGCGCTCCCACCCGAGCAGCTCGACGATGCGACCCGCGACGAACGTGTCGTCGAGGTTCATCGTCCCCTGCACGCCCGCACAGACCACGACGGCGTCCTCGCCTGCGTCACGAACGGCATCGACCACGGCCGCGAGGTTCAGGAGGGACGCTATGAAGACGCGCTCGCAGCGCTCGGCGGCCGCCACGACGGCGCGTGTCCCGTTCGTCGTCGAGAGAACCAGCGTCGACCCTGCGGGCTCGAGGTACTCGCGCGGCGAGTTCCCGAGATCGAACCCGGGTATGCGAACTGCGCCCCGCTCGCCGCCGAGCACCCCCTCGCCGAGCGTCTCGCGCAGCGTCCGCGCGACGTCCACCTCGGGCGCGCAGAACACCCGTTCATATCCGGACGCGAGCGCCTGGCAGATCGTCGACGTCGCGCGGATGACGTCGATGACGACACCCGTCCGGGCCGCTCCGGACTCGTCCGGAGTGAACACGACGTCCACACGCACGCGGGTACGCTAGCCGCCGGTGACGGAGCCTCTCCGCTGTTACAGGCACCCCGATCGCGAGACGTACGTGTCGTGCTCGGAGTGCGGCAGGGGCATCTGCCCCGACTGCATGACGCACGGCCCGGTCGGGATCCGCTGCCCCGACCACGCGACCACGGGAGGCAAGAAGCCCGCGGCAGCACCGCGTCGAGCCGCCGCGAGCACGATCCGCACGTTCGGCACGAGGGGCCCGATCGTGACGCAGACCCTGATCGCGATCAACGTCGCGGTCTTCCTGATCCAGCTGTTCAACGGTGCCGAGCTCATGCGCCTGGACACCGGCTGGATCTACGAGAACGGCGTCCTCGTCGACCAGGCGGTCAACTCGTCCGGCCAGCTCGTCGGCGTCGCCGAGGGCGACTGGTGGCGCCTGATCACGGCGACGTTCCTGCACGGGAGCCTCATCCACCTGGGCATGAACATGCTCGTCCTGTGGCTGATCGGGCCACCCGTCGAGGAGTACTTCGGGCACGCCCGCTACCTGCTGCTCTACCTCGTGTCGGGGCTCGCGGGATCCGCCGGCGCGCTGATTCTCTCCGGCGGACGCCCGACCGTCGGCGCGTCCGGAGCGATCTTCGGGCTCATGGGAGCCGCTCTCATCCTCGAGTGGCGCCGCATCTTCGTGTTCGGCGGCCAGGCGCTCGGGCTGGTCGTGGTCAACCTCGTCCTCACGATCGCGATCCCGGGGATCTCGATCGGTGGGCACGTCGGCGGCCTGATCGGGGGCGGTCTCTGCGCGCTCGCCTTCTCGAGCCTCCGCCGCTCACCTGCACTCGCGACGCTGTCGATGGTCGCCGTCGGCGCAGTGAGCGTCGGCCTCGCCGCCGTACAGGTCGGCTAGCCGCCGATCGCGACCGCGGTGACGCCGGCGTCGGCGAGCGCTGCCTGCGCGGCCGCGAGTCGCGCCACCGGGACGCGGTAGGGCGAGCACGAGACGTAGTCGAGCCCGAGCCGGTGGCAGAACGCGACCGAGCGTGGCTCGCCGCCGTGCTCACCGCAGATCCCCATCTTCACGCCCGGCTTCGCGCCCCTCCCCCGCTCCACGCCGATCCGCATGAGGTCGCCGACGCCGCCCTCGTCGATCACCTCGAACGGATTTCGCTCGAGGATGCCGTGCTCGAGATAGTGCGTCAGGAACTTCCCCTCGGCGTCGTCCCGGGAGAATCCGAGCGTCGTCTGCGTGAGGTCGTTGGTTCCGAACGAGAAGAAGTCTGCCTCGGCGGCGATCTCGTCGGCGCGCAGCGCCGCACGCGGGAGCTCGATCATCGTCCCGCACAGGTACTCGACGCTCGGCTCCTCCGCCGCGACCCGCTCCGTGAGCTCGCGCAGGCGTGCGAGCTCCTCTGTGAAGCCGACGAGCGGGTGCATGATCTCGACGAGCGGGGCCTCGCCGGTGCGGTCGCGAACGGCGCGTGCGGCGCGCACGATCGCCCGCACCTGCATCTCGTAGATCTCGGGGAACTGCAGGCCGAGCCGACACCCGCGCGTCCCCAGCATCGGATTCGCCTCGTGCAGCTGGCGGATGCGGTCGCGCATCGCGTCCGACGTCGCCTCCTCCATGGTCGGGAGGAACTCGTGCAGCGGCGGATCGAGGAGCCGGATCGTGACCGGGAGCCCGGCCATCGCCTCGAAGATCCCTTCGAAGTCGGCCTCCTGCATCGGCAGCAGACGCTCGAGCACCCCGCGCCGCTCGTCCTCGTCGCGAGCGAGGATCATCTCGCGCACCACGGGCAGCCGGTCGTCGCCCATGAACATGTGCTCGGTGCGGCAGAGGCCGATGCCTTCCGCGCCGAACTCCCGCGCTTTCGCGGCGTCCGCGGGCGTGTCCGCGTTCGCTCGCACACCCAGACCGCCGAAGCGCATCGGCCCACTCGAGGATCGTCCCGAAGTTCTCGTCGATGGCGGGCGGCACGAGCGGGACCGAACCGACGATGACGCGTCCCGTGCCGCCGTCGATCGTGATCACGTCGCCGGCGCGGAGCTCCTCGTCGCCGATGCGCACCGTGCCGGCCGCGAGGTCGATCGACATGTCCTCGCAGCCGGCGATGCACGGCTTCCCCATTCCCCGCGCGACGACGGCGGCGTGCGACGTCATGCCTCCATGGGCCGTGAGCACGCCGCGTGCGTGGATCAGACCGTGGATGTCGTCGGGCGTCGTCTCCCAGCGGACGAGGATGACGTCCTCACCGGCCTTGCCGCGCTCCTCCGCCGTGTCGGCGTCGAGCACGATCGCGCCGGACGCCGCGCCGGGAGAGGCGTTGAGCCCGCGCGCTGCCACCTCGACCCTCGCGTCGGGATCGATCATCGGGTGCAGGAGCTGGTCGAGCTGGTCGGGATCGATCCGCACGACCGCCTCCTCGCGGGAGATGAGTCCCTCCTCGACCATCTCCGCGGCGACGCGCAAGGCTGCCGCGGCCGTTCGCTTCCCCGTTCGCGTCTGCAGGAGGTAGAGCGCCCCTTCCTCGACCGTGAACTCGATGTCCTGCAGGTCGCGGTAGTGGCCCTCGAGCCGTTCCAGCGTCTCGACGAGCTGCGCGAACGCGTCGGGCATGCGCTCGCGCATCCTCTCGATCGGCTCCGGCGTACGGATGCCTGCGACGACGTCCTCGCCCTGCGCGTTCGCGAGGAACTCGCCGTACAGCCGCCGTTCGCCCGTGGCCGGGTCGCGTGTGAAGCACACGCCCGTGCCCGAGCGCTCGCCGCGGTTCCCGAAGACCATCTGGACGACGTTCACGGCGGTGCCGAGGTCGTCGGCGATGTCGTTCGCGCGGCGGTACACCTGCGCGCGCGGCGCGTTCCACGAGTCGAAGACCGCGCGATAGGCCCGACGCAGCTGGTCGCGGGGATCCTGCGGGAACCCGCCGCCGGTCTCCTCCGCGTAGATGGCCGCGAACGTGGCGACGAGCCCGCGCAGGTCGTCGGCGGTGAGGTCGACGTCCTGGCCGACGCCACGGGCCGTCTTCAGGTCGGTGAGTGCCTGCTCGAAGCGCTGCCCGTCGACGCCGTCGACGACCTCGCCGTACATCTGGATGAGCCGGCGATACGAATCGAGCGCGAAGCGCTCGTTTCCGGTCGACGCCGCGAGCCCCTCCGCCGCGACGTCGTTCAGCCCGAGGTTGAGGATCGAGTCCATCATCCCCGGCATCGAGATCGCCGCACCGGAGCGGACGGAGACGAGCAATGGGTTGCGCTCGTCGCCGAACCCTTTCCCGGTGCGCTGCTCGAGGCCGGCGATGTGCTCGTCGACCTCCGCGTCGAGACCCTGCGGAACCTCGCCCCCGTCGGCGAGGAACGCGCGGCACGCCTCCGTGGTGATCGTGAAGCCGTCCGGCACGGGGATGCCGAGCTGCGTCATCTCGGCGAGGCCGACCCCCTTTCCGCCGAGGAGCTCGCGACCGCCGCCCGAGTCCTCGCCGAAGTCGAAGACGTAGCGCATTTGCGGGGGGAATCTACCGGCACTAGGCATGGAGCGGAAACCCGCATGGTTACGCGGTCGTCCCTGCCGTAGATGTCGCCGAATGCGGTGCTGGTGTGCCTCGGTGGT
>CAWJTZ010000001.1:0-10602 GCA_963845935.1 uncultured Gaiellaceae bacterium | reverse complement strand
CTGAGCGAGTCGGAGTCTTCAGCGGGCAATGCGCGGAGCTCTGCGGGCTCAACGATGCCCATGTCATGCGGGCCCCAGATGTGCAGCTCCCGCTCCGCGTGCCAGAACGGCGCGAAGAACCTCAGCCCCTCGACGTGGTCGAGATGGAGGTGCGTGACGAGGACGTGCAGAGGGGGCCCGTCCTCGCTCGAGTCGCGCGCCGAGCCGACGGAGGCCCGTGCCGGCGTCGAGGATGAGCAGGCACCCGTCACCGGTTCGGACCTCGACGCACGGGGTGTTCCCGCCGAAGCGCACCGTCGCCTCGCCGGGCGTGGGTATCGATCCTCTGCATCCCCAGACCGTCAGCCGGAACGACACGTCAAGCGTCGTCCGGGCTCGACTGCCAGAAGAGGGCGATCATCCCCACGAACTCGGTCGCCGACGCGAAGAGCGGCACGGCGGTGATGGAGAGCAGCCTGCGCTCGCCGTCGAGGCCGGTCATCCAGAGCTTTCCATGGGCGGGTCGCTGCTCCATGAGGGCGATGCCCGCGGGCATTCGTTCGAGCGACATCGGAGAACCGTCGAGCTCCTCGAGCAGGAACTGCGACGTCCACCCGTCTGCGGACATCGTCCCCGCCTCGACGAACGTCCGGCCCAGGATCTCCTCGGCGGCCTCGTTGTAGAAGACGAGGTTTCCCGCCGCGTCGGCGATGAACGTCGCGGTCGAGAGCTGCGACGCGAGCTCACGCGCGATGATCAGGGCGAGGTGCTTCTGCGACCTGCCTTCCATCGACCGGAACCCTAGTACCGCGGGCCGGTTCGAGTCCGCCCGTGCCGACGGTTCCCGCGTCGACTAGCCGGGCAGCGCGACCGGCAGCGGACGCCAGTCGTCCTCGCCCGCGGGCTTCATCAGCAGCGGCGGCCGCTCGGAAGGAGGCGCGGGCGCCTCGTCAGGGGCGGCGCTCCGCTCCGCGACCAGCGCGTTGATGTCGAGCACGGACTGGAAGCCGTCGAGGTCGCCGTGAGCACCGTCCATGCTCCAGGCGGCGATCAGCGAAGTCGTATTCGTCTGCTTCTCGCGACACGCATCGCACGGTATCCCCCGAAAGGGGTTGCGGCCATCCCTCGAACGAGGGCCATCTGCGTACTAGAGCAGCGGCGAGATCGCGGCGAAGAAGCCCGTTCGGAGACGCTCCCGCGCTCCGCTGACAGCCCGCCCGGGAGACGACACCGCGATCGCAGGCGTCGTGAAGCGCTCCTCGAACTGCTCCGCGAGCTCGGCCGACCGGACGAGGACGTCGATCTCGAAGAAGCGCCGGAGGCTCCACGCCTCGAGGTTGCACGTCCCGAGGAGGACGTCCTCGCTCGTCGCGGACGAAGGCCTTCGCGTGCAGCATCGCCGGGTACCCGAGGATCTCGACCCCCGACTCGAGGAGCGCTCGGTGGTGGTACTGCTGCGCCGCCGCGCACGCCCAGTTGTTCGCGCTCGCGGGGACGAAGAGCCGCACCCGCACACCGCGCCGCGCCGCGTCCGTCATCCGTCGGATCATCGAGCGGTCGGTGACGTACGGGTTCACGACGTCGAGCGTCCGGCTGCGCCGTCCATCGCGTGTCGCGATGGCATCCGTGATCGGCCGGTACCTCCCGGGGGCGTTGTGCAGGACGACCGCGGGCACGGCCGCCTCCGTTCCAGGGTGCTCGGGGAAGAGCCCGGCGAGCTCGGACGGGTCCATATCGCTGCCGAGCCAGCGGAGGGTGGCGAGGAAGACGAGCTGGAGCTGCGAGACGACGGGGCCCGTGAGCCGCAGGAACATGTCGTGGAACCGGCCGTCCTGGAAGTGGTCCTCGACGCCCGCCCCGCCGACCCAGCCGGTCAGGCCGTCGACGACGACGACCTTGCGGTGGTCGATGTGCCCGAGCTGGTCCAGGTTCCAGCGCTTCTCTCCTTCTGCGCCGAGAGGGCCCGCGGACGGCGCGCGGCTGTGCCGCGCGCACGACGCAGACCTCGATTCCGCCGTCGAGCAGGCGGTCGTAGAACGCGCGGCTCGAACGGTCGGGGTCCGACCCCTGCCGGTCGACCACCATGCGCACGCGGACGCCTTCGGCGGCCTTCGCGAGCAGCGTCGACGCGAACGCCTCACCGATCTCGCCGGGCCGGAAGCCGAACTGGTTGATGTGGATCGAGCTCGTCGCCGACGCGATGTCGTGGAGCATGGGCGGGTAGAAGTTCCGCCCCTCGACGTGGACGCTCGCGGAGGTCGCGGTCGTCTCCTCGAAGGCGAGTGCGAGCGCCGACAGCTCCACGGGCGCCCCCAGGAGCCGGGCTGCGTGGCCACGGACGTCGGCGTCGGCGATCGCGGTGGGAGGGCTCGACCTCACGGAGCCGCACGGTACGCGCTTCGGCGATCGACGTCGGCGGCAAGCCGCAGATCGGCGTCAGCGGCGCGGCCGACGACGCATGGACGACCAACGTGACGCCAGCTCTGCGCCTAGCTCGCGGCCGCCTCCGACTTGACGTACTCGATGTAGCCCCGGACGTCGGCCACGGGCTCCGAGTAGGCCTCTCCGAGCGCCTCCTCCATGCGCGCGAGGAACTCGTCGGCCCAGGCCGGGAAGTCGTAGTCGATCGCACGCAGGAACTCGAGCGTCGCCGCCCAGCGGATGTCGGCGATGGACGGCTCGTCGCCTCCGACGAACGACCTCCCGGCGAGGAAGAACGCGTTGAAGGTCTCGAGCGGCCCTGCGAGCGCCGTCTCCGCGTCCGTGCGCGCCTGCTCCTTGAGCTCGTCGGAGACCTCGGCCGTGGCGACCTCGCCCGGGTACTGACCGAAGCGGAGCGCCGGGTAGGTCGCGCGCGCCAGCAACGGATAGAAGGTGCCGATCAAGTAGAACATCGCGCTGTCGACCATCGCCCGCTCGCCGGGATCCGTCGAGTAGAAGCGATCGAGGCCGTGCTTGTTGCAGAGGTACTGCATGATCGCGCAGCTCTCCCAGAGCGAGCCCTTGGGCAGTCCCTCCTCCTCGAGCAGCGGCGTGAGGTCTGCCGGGTCCTTCGCCAGGAAGTCCGGGGTCGACTTCTTCCCCCAGACGTCGATCTCCTCGAAGTCGAGGCCTGCCGCGCGCACGAAGATGCGAACGGTCAGGTTGTTCACGCTCGGCTTCAGGATGCTCAGGGTGTGCGTTGCCATCACTCCTCCTTCAGTACGGATTTTTCGGTGAGCGGTCGTCCGAGAGGCTCGCCTGCGAGCGCGTGACGAGGCGCTCGATCGCGTCGGCGAGGTGGATGCGGTCGATGTTGGGATCGCCCCGCTCGACGCGCAGCTTGTGCGCCTCGAGCAGGACATCGGTGTGCGTGTGCCCGTGGCGGCGGCTCGAAGCGATACGACGCGAGCTCGACGAGCAGCCCGAGCGGGTCCTCGAAGTAGATCGAGTCCATGAACCCACGGTCCTTCACGCCGGAGTGCTCGATGCCGCGCTCGTCGAGCCGCTCCACCGTCTGCGCGAAGGTCGCCTGCGAGAGCGCGAACGCGAGGTGGTGCACGATGCCGGGCTCCCTCGGTGCCGACTTCTGCTCGGGGGCGCGCGCCTCGTTCGTGAAGACCGTGATGAGCCGGCCGTCACCGGGATCGAAGTAGAGGTGACTCTCGCCGGCGTTGTCGAGGTTCGGCTGCTCGAAGACGAACGGCATGCCGAGCACGCCCTCCCAGAAGTCGATCGACGTCTGGCGGTTCGCGCCGTTGATCGTGATGTGGTGGACGCCCTGCGTCTGCAGCTTCCGCATCAGCCGCGCTCCACCAGCTCGCCCTTGTACTCGCTTCGGGCCAGGCTGCCCCAGGGAACGAGCTCGACGCGTGTGGAGACGACGAGCACGGCGCGGATTCTCTCACGGATCGTCTCGGCGAGGTCCGGATCGGCCGCGACGCCCTCGGCGAGCTCGACCGCCACCGGCAGCGGTGGGTCCTGCTTGACGCCCTCCGCGGCAGGACGGACGCGAATGTGGCCGCTGACCCGCGGAGCGAACGCGCCGACGACGTCGCGGACCGCGGACGGGAAGACGTTCACCCCGCGCACGATCAACATGTCGTCCGTCCGTCCCACGCAGCGCACGCGCGGGCCCGTGCGCCCGCATGCGCACGGGCTCGTTCGCACGTGGACGTGATCGCGCGTGCGGAATCGCAGGAGCGGCGCCGCCTGGTGCCGGAGATGCGTGAGCACGAGCTCGCCCGAGGCGCCGTCCTCCATGGAGATGCTCTCGCCGGTCGCCGGGTCGATCAGCTCGGGGAAGACGAACCCTCGGGCGCCGAGATGCATGCCGTCCTGCTCCTCGCACTCGCCCCAGAGCGAGACTCCGATGTCGCCGATGCCCATCGCCTCGGTGACGCGCGCGCCCCAGCCCTCCTCGAGCCGCGCTCGCAGGGCGGGCTCGCCTCCGCCGGGCTCGCCGGCGACGAGAACCCGTTCGACGCTCGATCCCCGCAGGTCGAGGCCACGCGAGGCCGTCCACTCCAGCAGATGCCCGGCGTACGACGGCGTCAGCACGGCCGCTTCGGGACGAAGGAGCTCGATCGCCCGGACGAGCCGCTCGGTGTTCCCCGTGCCGACCGGGATGTGGCAGAGCCCGATCCGGTCGAACGACGCAAGCGCGGCGCCGGCGACGAACGGCCCCGCGTTGTACGTCGACACGATGCGCTGGCCCGTTCGAGATACCGGACGCCGCGTAGCTGCGCGCCGAGCCGGTGACCCAGTCGTCGAGGTCGCGCGCGGTCAGGGGGATGTAGCTCGGGGTCCCCGTGGTGCCGCTCGTCGAGTAGATCCGGACGATGTCCGAGCGGTCGACGCACAGGTGCGCGCCGACCGGGTTCTCCTCCGTCGCGGTCGCCTTCAGCTCGGGCTTCTCGGTCAGGGGAAGCTCGGCGATGTCGGCGAGGCCGCCTGCGTCGTCCGCGGAGGCGAGCGCGAGCTTCTCCCGGTAGAAGGCCGAGCGATCGAGCAGATACGCGAGCTGCGCCCGATAGGCCTCGTCGTCGAGCGCGAGCTGCTCGTCCCAGGAGCGCGTCTCGACCTGCGGGTCGAGCATCACTCGGCGCGCGGAGCCTCGTAGGAGACGGCCTCCTCGGCCTTCCCCGCGAGATAGAACCCGAGCGGGTTCTCCTGTTCCTCGGCGAGGTGCGCGAGCAGGCCGGCCGTCCGCGCGAGGATCGGGACGGCCTTGACGGTCGACACGGAGTAGCCGAGGTCGAGCATGACGGCGGCGATGGGGAGCGAGACGTTCATCGGCAGCGGCTTCCCCCACTCCCCGGCGACGGCATCGCGGAGCAGCCGCGCGAGGTGGACGTGCTCGCCGCTGACGCCGCGCTCGTCGGCGAGCTCGAGGATCCGCTCGGCTCGCGGGTCGACGGGTCGGTGCACCGGGTGGCCGAAGCCGGGGACCTTGGCGCCCGACTCCCGCGTCGTTCGAGCGAGCTCCGCGACCACGTCCTCCGCACGCGCCCCGGCTGCGACACGCCGGCTCGCGTCCTCGAGCAGTCGCGCGCACTCCTCGGACGTGCCGAGCACGACAGGGCCGGCCCCGAGGATCCCCGCGGCGACGGCGCCCTGCAGAGCGGTCGGGTCCGCGGCGAGCGTCATCCGCGCCGCGACGTTCGTCGGCATCATCCCGTGCTCGGCGATCGAGACGAGCAGCAGGTCGAGGAAGAAGCGCTGCTCGTCCGTCGGCTCCTCGCCCGTCAGCAGAAGGTGGACGTAGTCGGTGAACGTGAGGCGCCCCATGAGGTCGCCCGTCAGGTCCCGTCCGCGAACCTCGACGCGGTCGGGATAGGCCTGCGCGATCCCGCTCACCGGGCGGCCCGCCCTGCCGATCGTCACAAGCCGAGTTCCTCGCGGACGAGCCGCGCGCCCGCGACCATCGCCTCGAGCTTGCGGTAGGCGAGGTCGCGCGGCAGGTACTTCATCCCGCAGTCCGGGGCGACGACGAGCCGCTCGGGAGGCAGGACCGTGAGGGCTCGGCGGATCCGCCCGGCGACGACCTCCGGGGTCTCCGCTTCCGGGTCGCCGAGGTCCAGGACGCCGAGCACGATGACCTTGTCTGGAACGTCGCGGAGCACCTCGGGGTCGAGGTCCGGTTGCGCCGCCTCGAGCGACAGGTGCGTCGCGACGCAGCCCTGGAGCTCGTGCAGGAACGGATAGCCGGGGAGGCGGTCGTGGACGATGTGCGCGTAGCCGAAGCAGGTGTGCAGCACGGTGTCGCCGTGACCCCGTCGAGCGCGCGATTGATCGCCTCGAGGGCGTACTCGCGGGCCGGCTCCGGTCGCGCCTGGAGATACGGCTCGTCGATCTGGACGACGTCGGCCCCCGCCGCCTTGAGGTCGCGGAGCTCCTCGTTCACCGCCTCCGCGTAGCCGAGCGCCAGCGTGCGCGCATCGGCGTAGTGATCGTTCTGCGCCTGCTGCGTCATCGTGAACGGCCCCGGCACCGTGATCTTGATCCGCCGGTCCGTGATCGACCGCAGGAACTCGACGTCCCGCACCTCGACCGGCCTGGTCCGATGAATCGGGCCGACGACGCGGGGAACGGGGTTCGGATGCCCGGTCCGATCGAGGGCGACGCCCGGGGTGTCGAGATCGACGCCCGTCGAGCGCCGTCGCGAACCGGTTCGAATAGCTCTCGCGCCGCATCTCCCCGTCGGTGACGATGTCGACCCCGGCTCGCTCCATCTCCGCGACGGCGATCCGGGTCGCATCGTCCTGCGCCTCCTCGAGGTGCTCTTCGGCGATCCGCCACAGCTCGCGGGCGCGCACTCTCGGGGGCAGCCGCGATCCGAGCCGCTCCCGATCGATCAGCCAGTCGGGCTGCGGATAGCTCCCGACCACGGTCGTCACGAGTGCGTCACCCATCGTGTGGGAACATATCGCCGCGCGCTGGAGGGTCGTGGGCGCACCGCTCGAGCGAGGAGGCGATGACGGACACGCCGCAACCGGAGTCGGGCACCGATTGGGGTCGGCGGTTCCTGTGGATCGGCGGCCTGCTGGTCGTGCTGGTTCTCGCGGTGCTCGTCGCCTCGGCGACGGTGCCGCGCTGGTGGGCGCACCGCGTCGGCGACCAGGTGGACGGCAGCATCACGCAGGGGACGACGCTCGGGCTCGTCTACGGGTTCGTGTTCACGCTCCTGCCGATCGTCGCCATCGTCCTCATCCTCCGCTGGCGACGGACGTGGAAGACGATCGTCGCGGCGATCCTCATCGGCGTCCTGCTCGCGCTTCCGAACCTGATGACGCTGAGCATCGTCGTCGGGCGCGGGAACGCGGCGCATGCCGGAGACCGCACGCTCGACGTCGATGCGCCGGCGTTCCGCGGCGCGTCGCTCGTCGGCGCGATCGTCGCGGGGCTCCTGCTCGTCTTCGTCGGCTGGCTCATGATCTCGCGCGATCGAGCGCACTCACATGCGCGCCGTGCGCGCAAGGAGCTCGAGGACGCCACGGCTGCGCCCGTCGAGCAGCCGCCCGCGCCGGACTAGACGCGGCCCTTGGACGTGTCGCAGCTCTGCGGGCCGGTGCCCTCGATGCCTCGGACGAACCAGCTCTGGCGTTGCTCCGACGTTCCGTGCGTGAACGACTCCGGGACGACGCGGCCCTGCGTGCGCTCCTGGATGCGGTCGTCTCCGACGGCCGCGGCCGCGTCGAGCGCATCGGCGACGTCCTGGCGCGTGATGTCCTCGACGAAGCCCGTGTCGAGCGCATGCCCGACCCAGAGCCCGGCGTAGCAGTCGGCCTGCAGCTCCACGCGCACCTGCCCGCCCTGCGGCCCCGTGTCCCGGTCGGCGCTCTGGAGGACACCGGTGAGGTCCTGGACGTGGTGGCCGTACTCGTGCGCGAGGACGTAGGCCTCCGCGAGCGGCCCGCCGCGGGCGCCGAGTTGCGACTGGAGCTGGTCGAAGAACCCGAGGTCGATGTACACGTAGCGATCCTGCGGGCAGTAGAACGGGCCCGGTGGCCGACGACGCCGGGCCGCAGCCGGTCTGGATCCCGTCGTCGAAGAAGCGTGTTCGCGCCGGCTCGTAGTTGCGGAGGGTGCGGTCCCAGTAGGTCTGGACGCTGTTGATCACGGCGACCGTCCGGCAGTCCTCGCGCTCGTTCGCGTCCGCCCCCGTCTGACAGTCCTGTGCGATCTCGCCGGACGGCTGGCCGGTCGGGCCGACGGTCTGGCCGGCCAGCGAGCCGAGATCCCCGAGCCCGCCGCCACCGCTCAGGAAGATGAACGCGAGCAGCACGATGATGCCGATGACCCCGCCGCCGCCGCCGAGCGTGACGGGCAGCCCGCCGGGCAGCCCGCCCGTCCGCTGACCGCGGTAGTCCTCGACCTGCGAGGTGTCGAGCTTCGCGTCCTTGCGGAATCGCATGCGCGGAACGTACCCACGCAAGCCGCATCCGGAACCCGCCTGGACGGCGGGCTCCGGATGCGAGTGACACGAGTTGTCTAGGCCGCCGCCTCGAGCGCCGGCTCGACCCCAGGCGCCTCCTGGTGCTGCAGGTCGCGACCGCGGACGAGGAAGATCGACACGAGCAGGCCGGCGAACGAGATGGCCGCCCCCGCCCAGAACGCCGCCGCGAACCCGTCGGTCAGGGCGACCGGCGTCTGCGCTCCCGTCGCGAACGCGTGATCCGTGTGCGACACGGCGATCGTCGTGAGGATCGCGATTCCCACGGCGCCGCCGATCTGCTGCGACGTGTTGATGAGACCCGAGGCGAGACCCGCCTCGTGCGGCTTCGTGCCCGCGACGGCAGCGATCGTGACCGCCACGTAAGCGAACGGCATCCCGAGGCCGATGATCAGGAACCCGGGAAAGAGGTCGCTCCAGTACGAGCCCTCCGGCGACACCTGCGTGAAGTAGAGGAGCCCGACCGTGAACAGCGCCATGCCGAACACGAGCGTAGGCTTGACGCCGACCCGCGTGACCGCGGCGGCGGCGACGTTCGCCCAGATGATCGCCGTTCCCGCAACGGCCAGGTAGCCGACGCCGGTCTGCAGTGGCGAGAGGTCGAGGACCTGTTGCATGTAGAGCGAGAGCATCAGGAACATCGAGAAGAGCGCAGTCCCCAGGATGAACATGACGATGTTCGCCGCCGTCAGCGTCTGAAGCCTGAAGATCGAAAACGGCACGAGCGGGTGCTCCACGCGGCTCTCCCAGGCGATGAAGCCGAGGAGCAGTACCGCGGCGAGCACGAACGCGCCGATCGTCTTCCCCGACCCCCAGCCCCAGCCGTGGCCCTGCGTGATGCCGAGGACGAAGATCGAGAGACCCGACGTCACGAGCACCGCGCCGGGGATGTCGAACCCCTGGCCGTGCTTGTCGAGGCTCTCGGAGAGGAGGAACGGGGTCAGGATCAGCGCGGCGATTCCGACCGGGACGTTGACGAAGAAGATCCACGGCCACGACAGGAAGTCGACGAGGATGCCTCCGAAGAGCACGCCGAAGGCGGCGCCGACCCCGCCGACCGCGCCCCAGCCACCCAGCGCGATGTTGCGCTCACGGCCTTCCTTGAAGGTCGCGACGAGGATGGAGAGCGCTGCGGGCGTGATGGTTGCGGCCCCGAGTCCCTGGAACGCGCGGAAGGCGATCAGAGACTCCTCGCTCCAGGCGAATCCGCAGAGGAGCGAGCCGAGCGTGAAGACGAGCGTCCCGAAGATGAAGACGCGCCGGCGCCCGAGGAGGTCGGCGGAGCGTCCGCCGAGCAACAGGAATCCGCCGAAGACGAGCGCGTACGCGCTGATGACCCACTGCAGGTTCTCCTGGGAGAACCCGAGGTCGCTCTGGATGGACGACAGCGCGACGTTGACGATCGCGATGTCGAGGATGGTCATGAACTGCACTGCGAGGATGAGCCCGAGTGCAAACCACTTCTTGTTGTCACCTGTGACCACTGGGGTACCCCCCGTTTCGAGTTTCGTCTCGTAGACGAACGGGACACTACAGAAATCGACTTGCGTTTCGCAAGTAAAACCTTCCATTTCGCAAGTTAAGCCGCTACACTCCGCTCGTGGCCAAGTGTTACGACCAGTACTGCCCGGTCGCGCACGCCCTCGACCTCGTCGGCGAGCGCTGGTCGCTGCTCGTCGTCCGCGAGCTGCTCCACGAGGGTCCGCTTCGCTACTCGGACCTCCACGCGCGGCTGACGGGCTGCGGAACGAACATCCTCGCGGCGCGCCTGAAGACGCTCGAGCAGGGCGGCGTCGTCCGCCGGAGACAGCTCGAGCCACCGGCGGCGTCGTGGGTCTACGAGCTGACCGAGTACGGCGAGGGGCTCCGGGACGTCCTGCACGTGCTCGCGCACTGGGGTGCGCGCTCGCTCGGGCCACCGGTGTCGCGCGACGACCTGGAAGCCGGCTGGCTCCACGGAGCGTTGCGCATCGCGCTCCCGTCCAACTGCGGTGGTGCGCGCCTCGAGTTCCGCATCGGTGAGGAGCACGCGTCGCTCGCGGGCGACGAGGTCGTCGAGGGCGGGATCGAGGATCCCGACGCGGTGATCGTCGGCGATGCGCCGGGCTTCTACCGGCTCCTGGTCGACCGCGAGCTCGACGGCGTCTCGATCGAGGGCGACGTCGAGGTCGTCCGCGCGATGCTCGCGG